>NZ_LR134350.1:0-1200000 GCF_900637165.1 Actinomyces howellii
ATGGCATCGGCCTCGCCCAGCACCCCGGGTGTCTCACGGCGAGAGGCGCTGCGTGTCGTCCCGGTCCTGGGCGCGGCCGCGCTCCTCGCGACCCCGGCCGCGTGCTCGGTGGGCTCCGGCTCGTCTCGGGCGACCAGCACGCCGACGGTGGCCGCGGCGATCCCCGACGGCGTCATCACGGCCGGGGTCTCCGAGGCGGTGGGCGGGCACGGCTACGACCCGATGACGACCACGGGCGCGCTGGCGGTGGCCGCCAACTGGCACACGATGGAGGGCCTCACCGAGCTCCACCCCGAGGACCGCAAGGTCTACGCGGCCCTGGCCGACGACCTTCCCTCGGCCGTCGACGACACGACCTACGAGATCACCCTGCGCGACGGCGCGGTCTTCGCCGACGGGTCCCCGGTGACCGTCGAGGACGTCGTCTTCTCCTTCGAGCGCGTCCGGGACCCGGCCAACGGCTCCGTGTACGCCCAGCTCATCAGCTTCCTCGACACGGTGACGATCAAGGACGACACGACCCTGACGATCACGACGAAGGCCCCCTACACCCTCGTGTCCGAGCGGCTCTCCGTGGTCAAGATCGTGCCCCGCGCCGTCGTCGAGGCCGACCCCGAGGGCTTCGACTCCCTCCCGGTGGGATCGGGGCCCTACCGGATGACCGACAACGGGGCGCAGAGCCAGACCGTCGTCTTCGAGCGCAACGACCACTACAACGGCCCCCTGCCCGCGCTGGCCAAGTCGATGACCTGGCAGGTCCTGCCCGACGCCACCGCCCGCGCCAACGCCATCATGTCGGGGACCGTGCAGGTCATCAACGCCGCCCCCCTGGACGACCTGCCGACGATGGTCAACCCGGTCACGATCGCGCAGGAGCAGGCCTTCGCCCCCGTGTTCGCCCTGTTCAACTGCCAGACCCTGTCGGACGCCAGGGCCCGTCAGGCGATCATGTACGCCCTGGACTACGAGAGGATCTGCGAGACGGGCATGGCGGGGCTGGCCACGGCCGCGACCTGCTACGTCCAGCAGGGCCACCCCGCCTACCGGCGGGCGTCGACCGTGTACGGGTACGACCCCGCCAAGGCCGCATCGCTCCTGGCCGAGGCGGGCATCACGAGCATCCGGGCGATGTGCACCGACCACGCGCTGCTGGCGGGGGTGCGCCCGATCATCAAGGACAACCTCGAGGCGCTGGGCGTGCCCGTCTCCTTCGTCGAGCGGCAGGCGGCCGTCGCCTACGAGGGCATCGACTCCGGGGCGGAGGTGGTCGACGTCCTGTTCGCCCCTGAGGACCCCTCGGTCTTCGGGGCTGACGCCGACCTGCTCCTGCGCTGGTTCTACTCCTCAGACCTGTGGGCCGACACCCGCATGCACTGGAAGGGCAGCGAGTCCTACCACGAGGTGCAGGCGGCCCTCGACGAGGCCGTCGGCCTGACCGGCGGCCCGCAGCTGACCGCATGGCGCAGGGCCTTCGACATCATCTCCGAGCAGGTCCCGCTCTACCCCCTGTTCCACCGACGGACCCCGACCGCCTACGACGCCACGACCCTCCCGGGCTTCAAGCCGATCGCCCTGCCGGGCCTGTCCTTCGTCGACGTCGGCTCGGCGAAGGCCTGAGACCCGCGGGCGCCGGTCGGCCCGCGGTGGGCCCAGCAGTGGGGCGGATGTGACGGGTGTGACGGATGGGGCGCGTGGGGGTTGCATTTTCGGCCGCCACGCCGTGGAAACACCGTCATATCTGACAAATCGGCCGGTTTGTGCATAGCGTTGAGGCCATTGGCACCGGTACGGAAGGTGCCAACCCACGATTGAGAGGCTGATACATGTCCGTCAACCGCACCGAGCTCATCGCTGCCATCGCTGAGAAGGCCGGTCTGACCAAGACCGACGCCGACGCCTTCCTCGGAGCCTTCCAGGACGTCCTCGTCGAGAACGTCGCCAAGGGCGAGGCCGTGAAGATCACCGGTCTCATGGGTGTCGAGCGTGTGGAGCGCGCCGCGCGCACCGGCCGCAACCCCCGCACCGGTGAGGAGATCCAGATCCCGGCCGGGTACGGCGTCAAGCTGACCGTCGGCTCCGCGCTCAAGAAGGCCGTCGCCAAGTGACTGCGTGCTGAGCGCCCGGGCCCCTCGACGCAGGAGGCCCGTCCAGCGCTCCTCACGGCGCGCCGCCCCTCCGGGGTGGCGCGCCGTCGTCGTACCCGGCGCCCAGCAGCGTTCCTCCTGGCGGAGGATGTGACGAGGCGCACGGGCTGCGCATGATCGAGCCATGAGCAACCCGCAGACGCGCGCACCGGTGCCACCTGAACGCCCTCGCACGGGACGAGGTGCCCCGGTGGCCTCTGCCTTCACCGGACCGGGGCCCGAGGGCGGCCCCCAGGCCCTGGTCCTCGACGGCCTGGTCAAGCGCTTCGGGTCCACCGTCGCGGTCGGAGGCCTGTCCCTGACGGTGCCCACCGGGAGCATCTACGGGGTCGTCGGTCCTAACGGCGCGGGCAAGACGACGACCCTGTCGATGGCCACCGGCCTGCTCGTCCCCGACGCCGGCCGAGCGCTCGTCCACGGCGTCGACGTGTGGGCGGAGCCGCGGCGCGCCAAGTCCCACCTGGGCGTCCTGCCCGACGGGCTGCGCACCTTCGACCGCCTCAACGGCCTGGAGCTCGTCAGCTACTCCGGGCTCCTGCGGGGCATGGCGCGCGACGTCGTCACCGCCCGGGCCACCCAGCTCCTCCACGTCCTGGGGCTGTGGGAGGCAGGGAGGACTCTCGTGGCGGACTACTCGGCGGGCATGCGCAAGAAGGTGCACCTGGCGTGCGCGCTCGTCCACTCCCCGGCGGTCCTCGTGCTCGACGAGCCCTTCGAGGCCGTCGACCCCCTGTCGGCCCAGACGATCCAGGGCATCCTGTCCGACTTCGCCGCAGCCGGGGGCACCATCGTCATCTCCAGCCACGTCATGGCCACCGTCCAGCGCTTCTGCAGCCACGTGGCCATCATCAACCGCGGGCAGGTCGTCGCGGCCGGCACGACGGAGCAGGTCGCCGCCGGGGCCGACCTGGAGGACCGCTTCGCCCAGCTCGTGGGCGCGCCGCGCACGAGGGAGGGACTGGCATGGTTGCGACCCTCATCCGACTGAGGTGGCGCCTGACCCTGAACGCGCTGAGGACCGACGCGTGGGCGGTGGTCGGCACGGTCCTGGCCCTCGCCCAGGCCGCAGCGACCCTCCTCCTCCTGACCGTCGGGGCCGTCGCGCTCGGATCGCTGGCCCCGCAGGCAGCCGCCCCCGTCCTGGCCGGCTCAGGGGCGCTGACCGTCCTGGGATGGGTGCTCGTGCCGCTGCTGTTCACCGGGGCCGACTCGACGCTCGACCCGCGCGCCATGGCGGCGTGGATCGCCCCCTCGCGCTCGCTGGCCACCGGTCTGGCCATGGCCTCCGCCTTCGGGCTGCCCGGCGTGGTCACTGCCGTCGTCATGTGCCTGCCGGTGCTCGTGTGGGCGCTCGCGGGCCAGTGGGGCGCCGCCCTGCTCGCCCTCGTCCTGGCGCCGGCGGCGCTGGCCACCTGCGTCCTGGCCTCCCGGGTCGTCGTCATCGGCGTCGGGGTCTCGACCTCGCGGCACGGCCGGGACCTCGTGGCCTTCGTGGGAGGCGTCGTCGTGCTGACGGCGGCCTTCATCCCCTCGGTGCTCAACATGCTCGCGGTCGGTGGGGGATCGCTCCTCGACAGGCTCGTGGGCCCGGCCCGCCTTGCGGGGATGACGCCGCTGGGCTGGGCGACCAGCGCCCCGGGGCTCCTGGCCCAGGGTCGCACGACGGCGGCGCTGCTCATGTCCCTGGGGGCGGTGGCGCTGCCCCTGGTCCTGGTTCCCCTGTGGGGAAGGGTCGTCACCCGTGTCATGACCGGACCGGCCCGCTCGAGGGCCGACCGCCGCGGCCGGGCCCGGGCGCTGGCGGACGCCGGCGGCGTGCTGCCCTGGCAACGGCGCCTGGCCCGCGTCCTGTCGGGCCCTGCGGCCGCCGTGGCGGCCAGGTGCCTGCGCTACTGGCGCACCGACCCCCGTTACCTCGTGTCCATGATGAGCGCCGTCGTCGTCCCGGTCCTCATCCTGGCGGTCGGTGCCATGGGGACGTCCACGGGAGGGATCCGGTTCGAGGTCGGTGGTGAGCCCTCGGTCGTGTCCTGGACCTGGGGGCAGGCCCCCGCGCTGCTCCTGTGGCTTCCGCCCGTCCTGGCGCTCATGTGCGCCTGGTCGGTGCACGACGACCTGGCCTTCGACTCCACCGCGCTGTGGACGCACGTGTCGGCCGGGCTGCGCGGGCGCGACGACATGGCCGGCCGGGTCCTGGCCCTGGCCGTGTGGCACCTGCCCGTGCTCGTGGCGCTCACCGCGCTGTGCGCCGCCTGGACGGGAACCTGGCAGGCGGCGCCCGCCGTGCTGGGGGCCTCGCTGGGCCTGTTCGGGGCGGGGGCCGCCTGGTCGTGCGTCTCGGGCGTCCTGCTGCCGTACCAGACCAACGCCCCGGGGGAGAACCCGATGAAGTCTCGTGGATCCGGCATGGTGATGGTCGCCGCGCTCATCCAGATGATCGGGATGCTCCTCGTCGTCGTCATGGCGGGCCCGGCCGTCGCCGGCCTGGCCTTCCTCATGGTCTCAGGCACCTGGGGCTGGTCCGTCACCGTCCTGGTCCTGGGGGTGGTCTGGGGAGCCGCGCTGGCGTGGGCCGGGATCGTGTGGGCCGGTCGGCTGCTCGACCGCCGCTACGTCAGGGTGCTGTCGACCATCCGCTCCTGGCCGGGGCACGACGATCCCCGCTGAGCCCCGCAGAGCCCCGCAGAGCCTCGAGGTGGCTCGAGTGAGCCGGTGGTCGTCCGGGCGGGCGCCACGGTGCACTCCCTCGGTGCGCCGCCCGGTGCGGTACCTTACCGTTGAGGGCGGGCGCGGTGCAGCGCCCCGCCGTCAGCCCGGGGCGCCGCCGCCCCGACCGAGGAAGGGAAACCGCCGTGGAGCTCGTCATCCTGGACAGTGCCGAGGACATCGCCCAGCGCGCCGCCGACGTCGTCGAGGACCTCCTGCGCACCAAACCGGACGCTGTCCTGGGCACGGCCACGGGGTCGAGCCCCCTGCCCCTGTACGACGAGCTCGTCCGTCGCTACGAGGCCGGCAGGATCTCCTTCAAGGACGTCACCGGGTTCATGCTCGACGAGTACGTCGGGCTGCCCGCCGACCACCCCGAGCGCTACTCGGCGTTCATGGAGACCCACCTGCGCTCCCGGATCGACATGGCGCCCGGCGCCCTCCACGGCCCCGACGCCCTGAGTGACGACCTCGAGGCGGCCTGCCGGGACTACGAGGCGCAGATGGCCCGTGCCGGCTACTGCGACCTTCAGATCCTGGGGATCGGAACCGACGGGCACATCGGCTTCAACGAGCCGGGAGGCGCCCTGGACTCGGTGACCCACGTCGGTGTCCTGGCCGAGCAGACCCGACGGGACAACGCCCGCTTCTTCGACGGCGACCTCGACGCGGTCCCCACCCACTGCCTCACCCAGGGCCTGAGCACCATCATGCGGGCCCGCAGGCTCCTGCTCATCGCCACCGGCGAGAACAAGGCGCAGGCCGTGGCCCACCTCGTCGACGGCGAGGTCAGCGCCCAGTGGCCGGCCACGGTCATGCAGAACCACCCGGACGCGCTCGTCCTGGTCGACCCGCAGGCCGCCAGCCTGCTCAGGCGCTGAGGGCGCCGCCGGCCCGGTCCTGGGCGCCGGGGGAGAGCGCCGCCACAGGACGGTGCCGTGGTCGTCGCCGGCGGGCGGCCTACACTGGGCCCATGCCTCAGACCAGCTCCGCCGTCGACACCGTCGACTCCGCCGACCCCGCCGACCCCGGCTCGCCCAGCGACCCGGGCGCCGGTCCCGGCCAGTCGGTCGGTACCGCGGTCCTCGAGCGCGAGGAGCTCCAGTCGACCGACGACGGCGACGCCGACCGCTTCGCGCACTACGTGCGCAAGGACCGCATCGAGGCCGCGGCCGCCACGGGGCGCCCCGTCGTCGCCCTGTGCGGGAAGGTCTGGACCCCGGGGCGGGACCCGTCGAAGTACCCGGTGTGCCCGACCTGCAAGAAGATCTACGACGAGCTGCACTCGGAGGGGTCGGGAGGACAGGGCGGCCCGCGCCGCCCGCGCTTCCCCTTCGGGCGAGGCGGTCGGTGAGCCCGGCGCGCGGCACCCAGGCACAGCGCCACCACCCGACCCAGCCCTCCATCTTCGCCGCGGAGCACCTGCCCCCGGCGTACCCGCAGCGTGCCGCCTGGGGCACGACGCGGCCGCTGCGCGCCTGGCAGGCAGCCGCCCTGGAGGCCTACCTGAGCGAGATGCCCGAGGACTTCCTGGCCGTGGCGACCCCCGGGGCGGGCAAGACCACCTTCGCCCTGAGGGTGGCCGCCGAGCTGCTCTCACGTGGGGAGGTCCACAAGGTGACCGTCGTGTGCCCCACCGAGCACCTCAAGTACCAGTGGGCCGAGGCCGCGGCGCGCGTGGGCATCCGCGTCGACCCCAGCTTCACCAACAGCCAGGGCGCGCTCGGGGCGCGCTTCGACGGCGTGGCCCTCACCTACGCGCAGGTGGCGGCCAACCCCAACCTCCACCGCGCCCGGACCGACGCTGCCCGCACCCTGGTCATCCTCGACGAGATCCACCACGGCGGGGACGCCCGCTCCTGGGGCGACGCGATCCGCGAGGCCTTCACCCCCGCCCGGCGCCGCCTGGCGCTGACCGGAACCCCCTTCCGCTCCGACGAGGCCGCGATCCCCTTCGTGCGCTACGTCGAGGAGGAGGGGGGCGCCAGCAGGTCCCGGGCGGACTTCACCTACGGCTACGCCGAGGCGCTGCGCGACGGCGTGGTGCGCCCGGTCATGTTCATGAGCTACTCGGGGGAGATGCGCTGGCGCACCAAGGCGGGTGACGAGGTCGCCGCACGCCTGGGGGAGCCGCTGACCAAGGACCTGGAGTCCCAGGCCTGGCGCACCGCCCTGGACCCGGGCGGGGAGTGGATCCCGGCGGTGCTGGCCGCAGCCGACCAGCGCCTCACCGAGGTCCGCCGCCAGGTGCCCGACGCCGGGGGGCTGGTCATCGCCACCGACCAGGCCGCGGCGCGGGCCTACGCCGCCCAGCTCCGGGCGGTCACGGGCGAGGCGCCCACGGTCGTGCTGTCCGACGACTCGGGAGCCTCCAGCCGCATCGAGGCCTTCTCGGCCTCGACCGACCGGTGGATGGTCGCGGTGCGGATGGTCTCCGAGGGCGTCGACGTCCCGCGCCTGGCCGTCGGGGTCTACGCCACCTCGACCTCCACGCCGCTCTTCTTCGCCCAGGCGGTGGGCCGCTTCGTGCGCTCGCGGGCGCGGGGGGAGACCGCCAGCGTCTTCCTGCCCTCGGTGACCCCGCTTCTGGGCCTCGCCGGGGAGATGGAGGTGGCGCGCGACCACGTCCTGGGCGGTGCCCGACCGGTCGACGAGGACGCGCTCTTCGCCCCGGAGGACAGGCTCATCGCCCAGGCCAACAGGCAGGAGCGGGCCTCCGACGACCTCTTCGGCGCCTTCGAGGCGATGGAGGCCACCGCGGAGTTCGACCGCGTCCTGTTCGACGGCGGCGAGTTCGGCACGGGGGCGATGGTCGGCAGTGTCGAGGAGCAGGAGTACCTGGGGCTGCCCGGTCTCCTCGAGCCCGAGCAGGTGACCGCGCTCCTGCGCCAGCGCCAGGACAAGCAGATCCTGGCCCAGAAGCGGCAGGCCGCCGCGGCGGCCCGGCGGCGGGACAACTCCGGCGTCGACGACGCGCGCAGGCGGGCGGCGGCGCGCAAGGAGCTCTCCCAGCTCGTGTCGGCCTGGTCGCGTCGCTCCGGCCAGCCCCACGGCGTCGTCCACACCGACCTGCGCAGGGTGTGCGGAGGGCCTGAGGTCGCCCAGGCCTCGACCGAGGAGATCCTCAAGCGCGTCGAGACCCTGCGCCGCTGGTTCGTCGGCCGGCGCTGAGGCCCTCGGGCCCTGGCCCCGCGCGGGCGCGGGTCAGCGGCGCTGCGCGCTGCGCCCGTCGAGGTCGAGGTGGCGCGTGGGGACCGCGGGCTCCCCGTCGCTCAGGCGCCAGGCCGGATAGGGCAGCTCGGCGCGTGAGACCCGGTGCCGCTCGGCGGCGGCGGCCAGCGCCCCCGGGCCCCGGTGCTCCTCGATGATCCGGCCCTCGGTGATGAGGTCGACCTGAAGCGGACGGGCACCGGCCTGCGCGAGGGCCTCGAGGGCCTCGGCCTGCGAGCGGGCCGACACGACGAGCTCCTCGGCCGCCGAGCCGGAGGCGTCCGCGACGCGGCCGGCCCACTTGCGGCCCCCCACCGTCGACTTGCCGCCCTCGGAGAACTTCGCGACCTCCTGCATGACGCCCTGGGCGTCGGCGCGCTCGACGAGCTTGTAGACGAGGGCGGCCGTCGGGCGGCCCGAGCCGGTGACGAGCTTGGTGCCCACCCCGTAGGAGTCGACCGGCGCGGCACCCAGGGCGGCGATGGCGTGCTCGTCGAGGTCGTTGGTCACGGTGATCCGCGTCGTCGTGGCGCCCAGCGAGTCGAGCTGGGCGCGGACCTTGAAGGCCTCGGCCACGAGGTCGCCGGAGTCCAGACGCACCGCTCCGAGCTCACCGCCGGCCGCGCGCGCCGCCGCCACCGCGCGCTCGACCCCCCGGGAGATGTCGTAGGTGTCGACGAGGATCGTCGTGCCCGGGCCCAGGCTGGCCACCTGCGCGGCGAAGGCCTCCTCCTCGGAGTCGTGCAGGAGGGTGAAGGAGTGCGCCGAGGTCCCCACGGTGGGGATGCCGTAGCGCATACCGGCCTCCAGGCAGCTCGTGCCCACGAAACCGCCGACGACGGCCGCGCGGGCAGCGGCCACCGCAGCCTGCTCGTGGGCGCGGCGTGCGCCGAAGTCGACGCAGGGCCGGCCGTGGGCGGCGATCGTCATCCGGGAGGCAGCCGAGGCGACGGCGCAGTCGTAGTTGTAGATCGACAGCGCCACGGTCTCCAGGATGCAGGCCTCGGCGAAGGTCCCCTCGACGGTGAGCAGCGGCGAGCCGGCGAAGTAGCACTCGCCCTCGGCGTAGCCGCGGACGGTCCCGGTGAACCGGTAGCCGCGCAGGTAGTCCAGCGTCGTGTCGTCGACCACCCCGGTGCGGTGGAGGAAGTCGATCTGGGCGGGGGAGAAGGTGAAGGCCTCGATGGCGTCCAGGAGGCGGCCCGTGCCGGCCACGACACCGAAGCGCCGCGAGGACGGTAGCCGCCGTCCGAACAGCTCGAAGACGCTGGGGCGCTCGGCCGTCCCGGCGCGCAGGGAGGCCTGGAGCATCGTCAGCTCGTACATGTCGGTGAGCAGGGAGGTGCTGGGTGCCGTGCCGTCGGGGGCGGCCTCAGGCCGGGACGTCGCAGATGTCATGGCCGTCAACCTACTACCGCTCGGGCCGGTTCCGGCGCCGGTGAGGGGAGGCCGGGCGCAGGCGGCCCCGCGCCACGGCCCGCCTGGGCCGCAGGCGGGCCGGGCCCGGCTACCCTGACAGCATGTCCCGCACAGCACCTGCCGCCGACCCCGAGGTCATGGACGAGGCGCGCACGGCGGCCCAGCGCCTGTGGTGCACCGTCGTCCACGACGACCCCGTCAACACGATGGACTACGTCACCTGGGTCTTCCACTCCTACTTCGGCTTCCCGGTCCCGCTGGCCAGGCGCCGCATGATGGAGGTCCACACCCGGGGGCGCGCCGTCGTCTCCCGTGGGACGCGCGAGAGGATGGAGGTCGACGTCACCTCGATGCACTCCTACGGGCTGCGTGCCACGATCGAGCCGATGGGCGGTCCGGACCCCGGGTCCCCCGAGGGCGGGGAGGGCTGATGCGCGCCTTCAGCGCCGGTGAGCAGGGGTACACCTCGGTCCTGGAGACCTGGGAGAGGGAGTACCTGGCCGGTCTGCTCGAGCAGGTCGCCGACATCCTGGCCGAGCCCGGCCACGGCGCGCGCCCGAGCGCAGCGCCCGGCGTGCCGAGGGCCGGGGAGTCCGAGCACGACGCCGAGGTCCTGGCCGCCCTCGACTTCCAGGTCACCGCACCGCAGGCGCAGGACCCCGGGCCGGGACCGGTGACGGGGGCCGCGCTGGCCTCGGTGCTCGACGTCCTGCTGCCGGACGCCTGCGAGGACCCCGGGGTCGCCGTCGAGATCGCGGGGATGGTGCGCGACCAGCTGCGCTCGGACAAGCGGGCGCGTCTGCTCCAGGTCGCGGCTCAGCTGCGCGAGCCCAGCGGCGCCCACGGCGCGGTCCTCGTGCCGCGCGGACAGGAGGCCACCTGGCTCGGCGCCCTCAACGACGTCCGCCTCGTGCTGGCCGAGCGGCTGGGTATCGACTCCGCCGAGGCCGCCCGCGCCGCCCACGCCACCGCCTGGCAGGACCCGCCCTCGCAGGAGGAGGACCACGCCAGGTGGCGTCGGGCGATCGCGCTGTCCTACGACATGCTCACCTGGTGGCACGAATCACTGGTCACCGTCGTGCTCGACGGCGAGGACGCCGCATAGTCTCACAGACGTGAATGACGCGGCCATCGGGATCTTCGACTCGGGAGTCGGTGGTCTGACCGTCGCCCGTGCGGTGATGAACCAGCTCCCTGGGGAGCGGATCCTCTACATCGGGGACACGGCCAACACCCCCTACGGGCCCCGCCCCATCGCCGAGGTGCGCGAGCTCGCGCTGGGGATCATGGACGAGCTCGTCGACTCCGGGGTCAAGATGCTCGTCATCGCCTGCAACACCGCGTCGGCTGCCGTGCTGCACGACGCCCGCAGCCGCTACACCCTGGGCAGGGGCGTCCCCGTCGTCGAGGTCATCCACCCGGCCGCCCGCGCCGCGGCCCGCGTGACCCGCAACGGGCGGGTCGGCCTCATCGCCACCCAGGGGACGGTCGACTCGCGCGCCTACTCCGACGCGCTGTCAGCCGTCCCCGGCGTCGAGCTCATGCAGGTGGCCTGCCCCCGGTTCGTCGAGCTCGCCGAGCGCGGGGTGACCACGGGCCCCGAGGTCCTGTCGACGGCGGAGGACTACCTCGCTCCGGTCAAGCGCGCAGGCGTCGACACCCTCATCCTGGGCTGCACCCACTACCCGCTGCTCGCGGGCCCGATCTCCTACGTCATGGGGGAGGAGGTCACGCTGGTGACCTCCAGCGAGGAGACGGCCAAGGACGTCTACCGCGAGCTGGCCCGCCGTGAGCTGCTGCGCGACGAGCACGCAGGAGCCCCGGAGCACGAGTTCCGCTCGACCGGCGACCCGCAGGCCTTCACGGTCCTGGCGCGCCGCTTCCTGGGCCCGGAGGTCAGGCGGGTCACCCGCACCGACGCCGACGACCAGCCCCGTGACGGGGCGGATCCCGGGCCGCTGAGCGCTGAGAGCATCGAGAGCGCACCCGCGCCCCCCGTCCTCACGAGCCCCGTCCTCGACGGGGCCGCCACCAGTCCCTCCAGTCCCTGACCGCGCCGCAAGAGGACAGCGTATGAAGCTCACGATCATCGGCTGCACCGGGAGCATGTCGGGACCACGCTCGTCGGCGTCGTCCTACCTCCTCCAGGCCCGAGGGCCGGGTGCGCAGGGGGAGAGGACCTTCTCCCTCCTGCTCGACCTGGGACCGGGCTCCATGGGCAGGCTGCTGCGGCACCTCGACCCGGGGGAGGTCGACGCCGTGGCGATCTCCCACTGCCACGCCGACCACATGGTCGACCTCGTGGGCATGCACGTCTACCGCCGCTGGCACCCCGGCGGAGCGCTGGGCCCGGTCATGACGCTCGGGCCCTCCGAGCTCCTTGAGCGCCTGCGCGGGGTCGATGGCACCGGTGCGCAGGAGGACTACTCGACCGAGTTCACCTTCCGCACGGCCGTGCCCGGTCAGGCGGTGCGCGTGGGGCCGATGACGATCACCCCCTTCGCCGTCCTGCACCCGGTGGAGGCCTACGGCTACCGCGTCGAGGGCCCCAGCGAGCACGGGCCGGGCACCGTGTCGATGGCCTTCACCGGCGACACCGACCTGTGCGAGGGGGCCGAGGCCCTGTCCGACGGGGTCGACCTGCTCCTGGCCGAGGCCGCCTTCCTCGAGGGCCGTGACACCTTCCGGGGGATGCACCTGACCGGCAGGCGCGCCGGCCAGCTGGCCGCGGGCACGAGCGGCGCAGGCGGCCGCCGTCCCGCCGGGCGCCTCGTGCTCACCCACATCCAGCCGTGGACCGACCCCGCGGACACCCTGCGGGAGGCGGCCGCCGTCTACAGCGGCCCCCTGCACGTCGCGACCAGCGACGCCACCTGGGAGATCTGAGGTGGCCGCTGCGCCACGGCAGGACCCCCCTCGCCTCGCCTACACCCCGGCCGTGCCCGACGGCCCCGACCGGCCCTGGACGCGGGGTCGCCGGACGCGCTGGTGGCTCGTCGTCCCGGCCGACCTCGTGTCGGTGGCGGTGTCGGTGGCCCTGGCCGCCGCCTCGACCAAGACCCTGGCGGACACGCCGGCGCTCTGGTGGTCCCAGCTGTGGGGGCCGCTGGCCGGACTCGGGCTCGGCTGGTTGCTCGCTCTCGTGGTCGCCCGGGGGCAGGACCACCTCGAGGTCCCCGGGCCCGGGGCCCTCGTCACCGTCGTCGCGTGGGCGGGCTGGGCGGCCTCCCGGACCTGGACGGGTCGCCTCTCACTGGACTGGGCGCTCATGAGCCTCGTGCTCCTGGGGGCCACGACCCTGGGGTGGCGCGTCCTGTACGGCTACGCCAAGGCTCATGACTCCATGGTCCCCAAGCCCGTCCAACGCCGCCTGGACGCCCAGGCGGCCCGCGACCTCCAAGGCCGCCAGGACCCCCGGGACGCCCAGGACCTTCAGGCTGCGCAGGACCCGCAGGCCGCCCAGGGCACGACCCCGGAGCGGTGACGGCGGCGACCGCGGCGACGGCACCGTGCCTCAGGCGCCGCGGGCCCCAGCCCGCCGCTCAGGGCGCCAGGAGCTCGGCGAGGACCGGCAGCAGGTCGCGGAAGGCCTGGCCCCGGTGGGAGATCGCGTTCTTCTCCGCGGGAGTCATCTGCGCGGTCGTGCGCCCCGTGCCGGCGGCGTCCTCGGCGGTGGGAACGAAGACCGGGTCGTAGCCGAAACCGCCCTCGCCCACGGGCTCGCGCAGCAGCCGGCCCTCCATGGAGCGCTCGACGACGACCGGCTCGGGCCGCTGCGGGACGACGAGCACCGCAGCGCAGGTGAAGCGTGCCGTGCGGTGGGCGTCGGCGACGTCGCTGAGCTGATCGAGCAGGAGGCGCGTGTTGGCCGCGTCGTCTCCGTGGCGACCCGACCAGCGCGCTGAGAAGATCCCCGGCGCCCCGCCGAGCACGTCGACGCACAGGCCCGAGTCGTCGGCCACCGCGGGCAGGCCCGTGGCCCGCGACAGGGCACGCGCCTTGATCTCCGCGTTGGCTGCGAAGCTCAGCCCGTCCTCAACCGGCTCGGCAACGTTGAGCTGTGCGGCCGAGACGACGTGGTGGTCCTCGAGGCCCGGGACGACCGGGGTCAGGATCGCGCGCAGCTCGGCGAGCTTGCCAGGGTTGTGGGTGGCCAGGACCAGCCGGGCGCCCTCGGGAACCACCTGTGCCGGGTCGGTCATGCTCCCGCCTCCTTGTCGAGGGTGGAGACCGTGAAGGCCGTGTCCGAGGGGCCGGCCAGCGCCCTGGCCTGGAGCTCCGTCAGCTCCGCGGTGCCCTTGGAGGCCAGGTCGAGCAGGGCGGCCAGCTCGTCGCGGTTGAAGGGCGCCATCTCCGCGGTGCCCTGGACCTCGATGAACTTGCCCGCGCCGGTCTGCACGACGTTCATGTCGGTGTGGGCGCGCACGTCCTCCTCGTAGGGGAGGTCGAGGCAGGGGCGCCCGTCGATGATCCCGACGCTGACCGCCGCCAGGGAGTCGGACAGGACCGGGGCGCCCGAGCGCGCCTTGACCAGGCCGCGGTCGGTGCCCCAGGCCACGGCGTCCGCCAGCGCCACGTAGGCCCCCGTGATCGCGGCGGTGCGGGTCCCGCCGTCGGACTGGAGCACGTCGCAGTCCAGGGCGATCGTGTGCTCGCCCAGCGCGGCGACGTCGACGACCCCGCGCAGCGCACGGCCGATGAGGCGGGAGATCTCGTGGGTGCGGCCACCGACCTTGCCCCGCACCGACTCCCGGCCGCTGCGCTCGGACCCGGCGCGCGGGAGCATCGCGTACTCGGCGGTCACCCATCCCTGGCCGCCGCCCTTGCGCCAGCGCGGCACCCCCTCGGTGAAGGAGGCGACGCACAGGACGCGTGTGCGCCCGAACTCGATGAGGACCGAGCCCTCGCCGTGGTCGAGCCAGTTGCGGGTGATGGTCACGGGGCGCAGCTCGTCGGGTGCGCGCCCGTCCTTGCGGAGGGCGGGGGATGGTGTCACCGGGCCAGGGTACCCGGGGGCGGAGCGGGGACGGGAGGGCCAGCCACACGATTTCGGCTTGCCGAAAACCTGTGAGGGATGACTACACTGCGCGAAAGTTCGGACACCCGAAACCGTGCCGCTCCGACTGCGTGCGGACCGGCAGAGAGGAAGCTCATGCCTACCCACCACAGACTGATGGCCTGCGTGGCGGGCGTCGTCGGCGCCGCCCTCACGCTGACGGGATGCGTCTCGCCCACGGCCGGCTCCCAGGACGACGTCCTGACCGTGTACGCCACGACCGGCTACCTCGCTGACCTCGTGGCCAACGTCGCCCCCGACGCGAGGGTGACCACGATGGTCGGCCCGGGAGGGGACCCGCACACCTACCAGCCCTCGACCAAGGACGTCGAGGAGATGAGAAGCGCCGACGTCGTGCTGTGGAACGGCCTGCACCTCGAGGCCCAGATGGTCGACCAGCTCGAGAGCCTGGGGGACAGGCAGCTCGCCGTGGGCGAGATGCTCCCCGAGGACATGCTGCTCGACTGGCCCGAGACCGACGAGGACGGCAACCCGCTCCACGACCCGCACGTGTGGAACAGCCCCTCGGCCTGGTCCCTCGTCGTGGGCCACGTGGCCGACAGGCTCGGCCGGATCGACCCGGACAGGGCCCAGGAGTACCGGGTCAACGCCGAGGCCTACCAGGGGCGGATCGCCGAGGCGGCGGACGAGGCCGGCGAGCTGCTCGCTCGGGTCCCCGCGCCCCGGATCCTCATCACCGGGCACGACGCCTTCAACTACTTCGGCCGGACCTACGACCTTGAGGTCCACGCCACCGACTTCGTGTCGACCGAGGCCGCCCTGAGCGCTGAGGAGATCTCCGAGCTGGCCCGGCTCATCGCCGACAACCGGGTGCCGGCGATCTTCCAGGACAACCAGGCCAACCCCCAGGCGATCACGAGCCTGAGCGAGGCCGTGCGGGCCCGGGGCTGGCAGGTCACGATCGCCGACGCCGAGCTCTACGCCGACTCCCTGGGTGCCGAACCCGAGGTCGACACCTACCTGGAGGTCCTCCTCCACAACGCCCGGACCGTCTCGGCCGCGCTCGGTGCGTCATGACCACCCCGGCCACCTGCACCGTGGCGAATGAGGGGCAGTGCCCACCTGCCTGCACGGTCACCGGACTGTCGGTCGCCTACCGGGAGGAGCCGGTGCTGCGTGCCGTCGACCTCAGCGTCCCGCAAGGCGTGGTCATGGGCGTCGTCGGGCCCAACGGCGCCGGCAAGTCCACCCTCATCAAGACGATGCTCGGGCTTGTCAGGCCCCTTGCCGGCTCGGTGGAGATCTTCGGCCTGCCGCTGGCGCAGGCGCGAGGACGGGTGGGCTACGTGCCGCAGTCCGCCGGAGTGGACTGGGACTTCCCCACCACCGTCGGCGACTTCGTGACCATGGGAACCTACGGCTCCCTGGGGTGGCTGCGCCGTCCGGGCCGGGCCGAGCGCGCCCGTGCCCTGAGCGCCTTGGAGCGCACGGGCACCGCCGCGCTGGCCCGCCGTCCGATCGGTGAGCTCTCCGGCGGCCAGCGCCAACGCGTCCTGCTGTCCCGAGCGCTGGTCCAGGAGGCGGACCTGTACGTCCTGGACGAGCCCTTCCAAGGGGTCGACGCCCACAGCCAGCAGGCCCTCGTCGAGGTCCTGCACGCCCTGCGCGCCCAGGGCCGCACCGTCGTCATCGTCCACCACGACCTGGCCACCGTCGGGGACTACTGCGACCACGTCACCCTGCTCAACCGCCGCGTCATCGCCTCGGGGCCGGTCGAGCTGGCCTACACGAGGGACAGCATCCGCGCCGCCTACGAGGTCCGGCCCGGCGACGACGCCTTCCTGGAGTTCGCCTCATGAGCCCCCTGGAGGTGCTCACGGACCACACCTACCGCATGGTGACCCTGGGCACGATGAGCATCGGGATGGTGGCCGGCGCGCTGGGCTGCTTCGCCTACCTGCGCCGGCAGTCGCTGGTCAGCGACCTCGTGTCGCACGCCGCCCTGCCCGGCAGCCTCCTCGCCTTCCTCGCGGCGGTCGCGGTGGGGGCCGACGGGCGCGGCATGATCGCCCTGGTCCTCGGCGCGGCCGTCGTGGGCACCCTGGCGGTCCTCGTGGCCAACTCCGTCACGCGGGCCAGCACCCTGGGCATCGACACCGCCATGGTCGTCGTCCTCACCCTCTTCTTCGGGGCGGGGACGCTGCTCATGCGCGTCATCGCCAACAGCAGGCTGCCCGGCAAGGGCGGGATCCAGGACTACCTGCTCGGCAACGCCTCGGTCTTCACCGTGGCGGACCTGGTCACCAGCCTGGGTGCGGGGGCCCTCGCCGTCGCGGCCCTCGTCGTGTTCTGGAAGGAGCTCGCACTGCGTGCCTTCGACCCCGAGCTCGCCACCGTCCTCGGATTCCGGGCGGGAGCGCTCGACGCCCTCATGTTCGGGGCGATTGCCATCGCCACCGTCATCGGGGTCAAGACCGTCGGGCTCGTCCTCACGGTGGCCTTCGTCGTCACCCCGCCGGCCGCCGCCCGACAGTGGACGGTGTCCCTGGGCGGCATGGTCGTGCTCGCAGGGCTCATCGGCGCCCTGGGCAGCGGGGTCGGTGCCTACCTGTCGATCGCCTTGGGCAAGGTCCCGAGCGGGCCTGTCGTCGTCCTCGTCCTGGGAGCGATCCTGCTCGTGTCCCTGCTGGCCTCCCCGCGGCGCAGCCTCGCGGTGCGCGCCGTGGCCAGGGCCCGGGCGCGCCGGGCCCTGGCCCGCGAGCTCGCGGCGAGGGGGGAGGGGAGATGAGCCTGGTCGTGGGAACCGCCGCGCTCGCGGTCGTTACCGCCCTGGCGTGCTGCCTGCCCGGTGTCTTCGTCGTCCTGCGCAGGAGCTCGATGCTCGTCGACGCCATCGGCCACGCGGTCCTGCCGGGCATCGTTGTCGGCTACCTGCTCACCCGGGACCTCGACTCTCCCGTGCTCATCATCGGAGCGGCGCTGGCGGGACTGGTCGTCGTCCTGGGAGCCCACTGGCTCTCGCGCACCGGGCTGCTCACCGGGGACTCCCCGCAGGCGCTGGTCTTCCCCGCGCTGTTCAGCATCGGGGTCATCCTCGTGAGCACGAGGCTGGCCAACGTCCACCTCGACACCCACGCGGTGCTCGTCGGGGACCTCAACCTGGCCGCCTGGGACCAGCTGAGGGTCGCGGGGGCGGACCTGGGGCCTTCCTACCTGGCGGTCATGCTCGGCGTGCTCGTCGTCAACGCGCTCGCGCTGTGGCTGCTCCATCCCAGGCTCACGGCCGCGACCATCGACCACGAGCACGCCTCCTGCCTGGGGCTGCGGCCCACGGCGGTGGGAACGCTGTTCATGTTCCTGCTCTCGCTGACGGTGACGGCCGCCTTCAACGCCGCCGGCGCGATCCTCGTCGCCGCGCTGGTCGTCGTCCCTCCGGCAACCGGGTACCTCCTGAGCACGACCCTGAGGGCGATGGTGGCGCTCACCGCGATCATCGCCGCCCTCGGGGCCCTTGCCGGGTTCGCGGTCGCCTACGCCCTCGACGCCGCCACGAGTGCGGGCATGGCGGTCCTCTACGGCCTCATGTTCCTCCTCGTGCTCACGGTGAGGAACATGAGGAGGCGACGCCGGCGCGGTGCGGCCCGGTCGTGCTACGGCGTCTCGGAGGTCCGAGGCCGGGTCGGTGCAGGTCGGGGCGTTGGTGGTTAGGCTGTCCTCAGCAGCTGGTCCGTGGCTCCGCGCCGCGGCCGCCCGCCGGAGCATGAGGAGACCGACATGACCTTCGTCAACATCACCGCACTGACCTTCCCCGACGGAGCGCAGGAGGAGATCGAGCGCCGCTTCGCCGCACGCTCGAGGCGGGTCGACGCCTCCGAGGGCTTTGAGGGCTTCGAGCTGCTGCGGCCGGTGACGGGGGAGGACCGGTACTTCGTCGTGACCCGGTGGGCCACGAGGGAGCACTACGAGACCTGGCGCGCCTCCCGCGGCGAGGGCGGGCACGAGGAGGACACGCGCCGGGGGATGAGCGTGGCGCCCATGGGCTTCGAGGTCGTCCAGCACGACGAGCCCTGAGCCGGGGCGCTGGCTCGCGCGAGGCGTCGTTGTACGCGAGAAGGGACTCGAACCCTCACGCCCGAAGGCACCAGGACCTAAACCTGGGGCGTCTACCAGTTCCGCCACTCGCGCTCGGCGGCAGCCTACCCTGACCGCATGACACGCGACGACGCTCCTGCCGGGACCCGGACCACCGGGCTCCTCGCCCCGGTGCCCGACAGCCTCCTGGCCGCGATGACGCAGGCGGGGGCTCCCTTCGACCTGGACGAGGCCGTCCCCGAGCCCCAGGACGCCCCGCCCCTGGCGTGGGGCGTCCTGGGCCCGGGCGGCATCGCTGCCGCCTTCGCCACCCAGGTCCCGGCCTACTCCTCGGGGCGGGTCGTGGCCGTCGGCAGCCGGGACCTCAGCCGGGCCCGCTCCTTCGCCAGGGCTCACGCGGCGGCGGGCAAGGGCCAGGAGGTGCGGGCCCACGGCTCCTACGAGGAGCTCGTCGCCGACCCGCAGGTCGAGGCCGTCTACGTCGCCACCCCGCACGCCCTCCACGCCGAGCACGCCCTGCTCGCCCTCGAGGCCGGTAAGCCCGTCCTGGTCGAGAAGGCCTTCACACGCGACGCCGACCAGGCGCGCCGGGTGCTCGACGTCGCCTCCAGGCGCGGCCTGTTCATCATGGAGGCGATGTGGAGCCGCTTCCTGCCCGGCCACGTCCTGACCCGGGCCCTCGCCGCAGCCGGGGTCCTGGGCCAGGTGCGGCACGTGCGCGCCGACTTCCACGAGCCGCTGGCGCACGTCGAGCGGCTCGTGCGCCCCGAGCTGGCCGGAGGGGCACTGCTCGACCTGGGCGTCTATCCGGTCAGCCTTGTGCACGGCCTCCTCGGGGCCCCGCAGCGCGTGACCGCCTCGGGGCGCCTGAGCGACCGCGGCGTCGACCTCGACGAGGTCGTCACGCTGTCCTACCCCCAGGCCACCGCGGTGGCCACCTCGGGGATGGACGGTGTCTCCTCCAAGACTGCGGAGATCATGGGCGCCACCGCCTGCCTGCGGCTGGACTCGGTGTTCTTCGCCCCCTCGGCCCTCGAGGTCACCTGGAGTGATCGGTCCCGGCCCGCCGTGACCTGGGACGCCAGGGTGCCCGGCGGCCTCCAGTTCGAGGCCGCCGAGGTGGCGCGCTGCCTGGCGGCCGGACGCACGCAGTCGCAGGTCATGCCGTGGGCGACGACCCTTGAGGTCATGGAGGTGCTCGACGAGGTGCGCCGCCAGCTCGGCGTCGTCTACCCCGGGCAGGAGGGGTGACCCCGAGGAGACGAGCCCGGGGGAGGGGCCGACCATCGGGCGGGACCGTCGCCAGCCCGCCCGCCGGACCTCCGGGGCTCAGTCGACGCCGAGGTCGCGGCGCAGCCGGTCGACGTGCCCCGTGGCCCGGACGTTGTAGGCGGCCAGCACGACCACGCCGTCAGTGTCGAGGACGACCGTGGAGCGGATGACCCCTGTGTAGGTCCGCCCGTAGTTCTTCTTCTCCCCCCAGGCGCCCCAGGCCTCCATGACGGCGTGCTCGGCGTCGGACAGCAGGGGGAAGGGCAGGTCCTCCCGGGAGGCGAAACGGGCCAGCGCCGTGGGGGAGTCCGCAGAGACCCCGACGACCTCGTATCCCGCCGCGCCCCAGGAGGCCAGGGAGTCGCGGAAGTCGCAGGCCTGGCGGGTGCACGCGGGGGTCGACGCCTTGGGGTAGAAGTAGACGACGACGCCGCGCTCGGCGCGCCGGCGCAGGTCGGCCAGGGACACGGGCGCGCCCGCCGCGTCAGGGAGGGTGAAGTCGGGAGCGGTCTCTCCCACTGCGAGCTGGGGCACAGCAGCCTCCTCGTCTCAGACGTGGCCTCTGTCGTCCCCTGCGCGGGGGAGGACAGACGCCCGGTGTCGGTTCGGGGTCGTTGCCCGGATTCTCCCGCCCTCAGGCCGCCAGCGCCAGGGCCTGGCGTGCGGCGGTCACCCGCTCCAGGGCCCGCTCGAGGCGCGAGGGGGAGGCCTGGGCCCCCAGCGAGGCCAGCTCGGCGCGCGCAGCGCTCAGCTCGCGCTCGGCCGCCTCGCGCCCTGCCCCGCAGGGGCGCAGGACGCCGGTGCTCCCGGCGGCCCCGGCGGTCCCCGGCGTCATCGTCGCGGTCCGGGTCGTGCTGGTGGTCGTCCTGGTCGTTGTGCTCATCGTCGTGCTCGTCATATCGATACTCCTTCGTCGTGTTCGTCGTGGCCCTCGTGCGGGCCCCTCAGTGCCGGGCGGAGTGCAGGCGGCTCCTGCGGCCCGGCGGGCGGTGGTCTGCTGGGTGCGCGACCGACTCGTGGTCGGCCTCGTCGCGCTCCCGGTGGCCGGAGACCTGGCGCGGTGCGCTCTGGCCTGGGCCCACGCGCGGATCGTCCCCGCCGCCCCGTCCACCGTCCTCCCAGGCGCCAGCGCTCCACGGGGGAGCGGGTGGGCCGGGGCGCGGGGACCTGCGGGCGCGTCGCGCCAAGGCTCCTGCGGGATCGTGGTGCCGGCGCAGGCATCGGGAGGTAGCCCCGGCCTGTGTGCTCTGGCACGGTCCATGCGTGGTACACCGCCAGGGACTCGAACCCTGAACCCGCTGATTAAGAGTCAGCTGCTCTACCAATTGAGCTAACGGTGCTCAGCCACGACGTGGCTGGGTGCGTCCCGGGGACAGGACCCGGTGATCGCGGTACCCCCTCAGGGACTCGAACCCTGGACACCCTGATTAAGAGTCAGGTGCTCTAACCAACTGAGCTAAGGAGGCATGTCATCCGGGTGGTCCGGGCGACGGAGGCTGACTCTACGTCCTCGACGCCGAGGTGTCCAATCGCGGGAACGGCCCTCGCAGGAATGTGCGGGAAGTCTCAGCCGCAGGGGCCTCATCGCTCCAGGGGCGAACTGGGGACAGCGGGCCCCCCACGAACGCGCCCGGGAACGGTAGCGTGGGGCTGTGAGCACTCCGATCGTGACCCTGGCGACATCCTCCGACTACCCCGACCTGGACGACGACGAGCTCGGCCTGCCCGACGCGCTGCGCGAGCGCGGTATCGAGCCGCGGATCGCCGTGTGGAACGACCCGACCGTCGACTGGGACACGGCTGGCACCGTCGTGCTGCGCTCGGTGCGCGACTACGCACTGGAGCGCAACTACACCAGCTTCCTGTCCTGGACGCGCTCGCTTCCGCGGGTGGCCAACCCGGCCGAGGTCGTGGCCTGGAACGCCGACAAGCACTACCTCACGCGGCTGGCCGAGCTCGGGGTGCCGATGATCCCGACCACCTGGATTGAGCCGGCCGACGGCCTGTCCAAGCACCAGGTCCACACCCGGTTCCCCGCCCACGGCGACTTCGTCGTCAAGCCGGCCATCTCCTCAGGGGGCCGGGGCACTGGCCGGTACACCGCCACCGACGCGCGCAGCCGCTCGGACGCCATCAACGACACGATGCACCACCTGCGCCGCTCCCGGTCGGTCATGGTCCAGCGCTATCTCGAGGAGGTCGACCGTAAGGGGGAGGTGTCTCTCGTCTACTTCAACGGCGTGCTGTCCCACGCCGTGGAGAAGGCCCCGATGCTCCACCCCTCCTTCCGCTCCACCGACGAGGTCCACGAGGAGATCGTCACCGCCCGCGAGCCCAGCGAGCAGGAGTGGCTCTGGGGGGAGAAGGTCCGCAAGGCCATCCACAGGGTCATCAAGGAGCGTTCCGGGCGTGACAGCCAGCTGCTGTTCAACCGTGTCGACGTCGTCGAGGACGGTCAGGGGGGCTTCTACCTCATGGAGGTCTCCCTCATCGACGCCGGGCTCTACCTGGGCTCCACCCCCGAGGCCCTGGAGAGCTTCGCCGACGCCATCGAGCAGCGCGTCTTCTGG
Organism: Actinomyces howellii; assembly: GCF_900637165.1. Classification (GTDB taxonomy): domain Bacteria; phylum Actinomycetota; class Actinomycetes; order Actinomycetales; family Actinomycetaceae; genus Actinomyces; species Actinomyces howellii. The sequence continues at coordinate 22,431 of NZ_LR134350.1, forward strand.
TGACCCGCGCCCGACCCCGCGAGGACAGGGGGCTGCTCCTCGGGGCGGAGCCGAGGCGAGGCGGGTTCGTCCTGGCGGTTGATGCGGGGTCCGGCACGTCCGGCTACAACGTCTTCCATGCGTACTGTTCTCAACATCATCTGGGTGCTCCTCGGGGGCTTCTGGCTCTTCGTCGAGTACGTGATCGTGGGCGTGATCGCCTGCGTCTTCATCGTGACGATCCCCGCCGGGGTCGCCGCCTTCCGCATCGCGGGCTACGCCCTGTGGCCCTTCGGCCGTGATGTCGTGCCCAAGCCCGACGCGGGTGCGATGAGCGCGCTGGGCAACGTCATCTGGTTCCTCGTCGCCGGAGTGTGGCTGGCCATCGGGCACATCACGACGGCCGCGGCGCAGGCGCTCACCATCGTCGGGATCCCGCTGGCGATCGCCAACATCAAGATGATCCCGGTGACCTGCTTCCCCTTCGGCAAGCAGGTGGTCCCCGGCCGCGGCATCCTCTGAGACCGGGGCCGCCCGGGGGCGGGGTCCGTGCCCCTGCCCCCGGGCGGCACGGTCTGTCTCAGGGACGCGTCAGGCACGCTCAGGCGGTGATGCGGCGCGCCGCCACCCAGTAGGTGACGTAGCAGGCGCCCACGAAGCCCGCGGTCATCCACAGGGCCGGCCGCTGGGCTGGGTCGACGACGATGAGCAGGCAGGAGGCCGCCGAGGCGAGCAGGGCGGCGACCGACACCCACGGGTAGCCGGGCGCCGCGTAGCCGAGCTCGTCGGTCGAGCGTCCCTGAGCGACCCACCGTCTGCGGAAGGACAGGTGGGAGGCGGCGATGGCCACCCACACGAGGACCACCGCCAGCCCCGAGACCGACACGAGCACGAGGTAGACGGTCGAGGCCGCCACGACGCTCGTGGCCAGGGCGGTCAGCCCGCCGACCATGGACAGGCCCATCGCCAGGGCCGGCACGCCGAACCGGTTGGTGCGTGCGAGAGCCCTGGGCACGGTGCCCTCGTTGGCCAAGGACCACAGCATCCTGGTCGAGGCGTAGAGGCCCACGATCGCCAGGCTGCCCAGGACGATGAAGGCGATGATCGCGGCGACCTTGAGCGAGGACAGGATGGTCTCGGCCTCGGCGAAGACGCGTACCGAGGTGATGTTGATCGCCAGGATGAGGGCGATGAACAGCGCCGCCCACATCCAGGTGGGGGTCGAGGGGAACCAGCCCTTCATGATCATCGCCGCCCCGGTGAACTCGCTGCCCAGGGCGACCGTCCACGTCAGCCAGTACAGGACCGCCGTGACCGTCCCGGTGGCCGGCGCCAGGAACCGCGTCGCGTAGACGTGGAAGGCTCCGGTCTCGGGCATGGCCACGCTCAGCTCACCCAGGCACAGCATGACGAGGTAGACGATGACGGCCCCCACGCAGTAGGCCAGGATCGTGCCGACAGGCCCTGCCGTGGCCACCGTGTAACCGCTGGACAGGAACAGGCCGGTGCCGATGACCCCACCGAAGCTGATCATCATGAGGTGCCGACGCGACATGCGCCGCTCGAGGCCGTTGACGGCTGCCGGCTGGGCAGGGGACCCGGTCACGGCAGGGGCGGCCGTGGGCTGAGAGCTCATGGCCGACACGCTAGTGGCCCCGCTCAGGTGCCTTGGCTACGGTGCCACCATGCGAACCGTGAGGCCCGAGAACGGGTCCCCCGCACCCGACCTGGCCGAGCTGCTCCGCAGCGAGGTCCTCGTCCTCGACGGCGCGACGGGCACCGAGCTCGACGCCCGCGGCGTCGACACCCGCCACACCCTGTGGTCCGCCCTGGCCCTGGTCGAGGCCCCCGGTGCCGTCGCCGCCGTCCACGCCGACTACCTGGAGGCCGGGGCCCAGGTGATCACGACGAACTCATACCAGGCCAGCGTCCCGGCCTTCGTGCGGGCCGGCCTGGGGGAGGCGGCGGCCCTGCGGGCGCTGGAGGCCTCGGCTCAGCTGGCCCTCGACGCAGCCGCCGGGGCTCCCAGGACGAGTGGCCCGGTGCTCGTCGCCGGGGCGCTGGGCCCCTACGGCGCCTGCCTCGCGGACGGCTCGGAGTACACCGGCGCCTACCAGGTGGACGCCCCCGACTTCGAGCTCGTCCACCGCCCGCGCATCGAGGTCCTCGCCGCCCAGGGGCTGCGGCTCTTCGCCCTGGAGACGATGCCCCGCCTCGACGAGGCCCGGCTGGTCGTCGAGATGCTCACCGAGCTCGTCCCCGACGCGCAGTGCTGGGTCTCCTTCCAGGTGCGCCCCGACGGCCGGCACCTGGCCGACGGCAGCGCCCTGGCCGCCGCGGCCGCCTGGGCCCAGGACAACGGGGCGGTGAGCGCCGTCGGGCTCAACTGCGTGGCCCCGCAGGTCGTCACCCGGGCGCTGCCCGTGCTCAGTGCGGCCACGAGCAAGCCGCTGGTCGCCTACCCCAACTCCGGGGACGTCTACGACCCTGTCACCAAGACCTGGCGCACGGTCGAGGGCGCCGAGCGCTTCACCGCCTCCGCCCAGGGGTGGATCGACGCCGGCGTCCGCCTCCTGGGAGGCTGCTGCCGCACCTCACCGGCGGACACCGCCGTCCTGGCGGGCATCGTGGCCGCCTCGCGGTGAGCCGGCCTCGCTCGGCGGTCCGCCCGGTCACCGCCCCGCGGGTGGCCGCTCACCGCAGCTGCTGGCTGAGCAGCCTGACCAGGAGCGCGAGCACGACGACGACGAGCGCGGCGCGCACGAAGCGCGGGCCGAGCCTTGAGGCGGTGCGGGCCCCGAGCCACCCGCCGCACATGTTCGCCGTGCCCATGACCAGGCCCAGCCTCCACTCCACCGCGCCCACGAGGGCGAACACCGCCAGGGCCCCGACGTTGGTGGCCAGGTTGACCGCCTTGGACATCGCCGCGGCAGTGAGCGTCTCCATGCCCACGAGCAGGATGAGACCGATGAGCAGGAAGGAGCCGGTTCCGGGGCCGAGCATGCCGTCGTAGAAGCCGATGGCCGCGCCCAGGGCCAGGCACCTCACCGTCCTGCCAGACCCCGCACGGGCCCTCGCCGCCGGGGGGCCTGCCGCGCCCGGGGCGCCCGAGCCCCCGGCGGATCGGGTGAAGGAGTCGGGTCTGAGGACGGTGACGGCCAGGACGGCGAGCAGCGCGGTGATGATGACCGGCCGGAAGACCTCCGTGGGGAGCCGTGTGGCCGCCAGGGCGCCACAGCCCGCCGCGGCGAGGGCCAGCAGCGAGGTGCCCAGGACGTGAGAGGGGAACCCGACCCGGCGCCTGTAGGTGGCCGCGGCCGCGGTCGTCCCCATGACCGAGGACACCTTGTTCGTGCCCAGCGCGTGCGTGGCAGGCAGGCCCGGGACGAGGAGGAGGGCCGGCACCTGGACCAGTCCGCCGCCTCCGACCACCGCGTCCACCCACCCTGCCACGAGCGCGGCGCCCATGAGCAGCGCGAGCACCGGCGGGCTGAGGCCCGGAAGCTCCAGGACCGAGGCGAGTCCGCTCATCCCGGGACCGTGCCCCTCGCGCCCCTCGCGCCCCTCGCGCCCCTCGCGCCCCTCGCGCCCCTCGCGCCCCTCGCGCCCCTCGTGCCCGTCATGCCTGCGGCCCGACGCTCAGCAGGTGGATGACGACCCGGTCAGCGGCGTCGCACTCAGCCAGGTCGACCAGCGCCGTCAGCCTCCAGTCGTGGTCCTCCTCGGGGTCCTGGAGGATCTGCGTCGCGAGCCAGACCCGTCGTCCCGTGCGCTCGAGCGCCTCGCGCAGCCGCTCGGAGACACCGGCTGCCGCGAGCTCGGCCTCCGACGGGTCCTCGGTCAGGGGCGCCAGCGCCACCGAGCGGGAGGAGGTGTCCGTGCCGATCCAGTCGTACTCCTCCCAGTACCGCCCCAGCACCTCGTCCCAACGCTCCTGACCCCAGCCGGCCGAGGCGTCCAGGCGCCCCAGGGCCTCGACGTCGTCGCGGGCCATGAGCTCGACACGGCGGAACATCTCGCGCCGCACGGCCGTGCGCAAGGCGTGGAGGTTGCGGGTCAGGGCCACGCGTCCGTCGGCGTCGGCCCCGAAGGCGCGCTCGACGCCCATCGAGTCGTCGCGCTCGGGGTCGTCGCCCGCCAGGACGGCCGCTCCCGCCTCCACCCGGCCGGCCTGGGCCGCCCCGAGGGCCTCCCACTCGTCGAGCAGGGAGGAGTCCACCGCCCGGACGAGCCCACCGAGCCACTCGATGACCTCACCGACCTCAGGGGTGCGGTGCTCCTCGGGCACGACCTGGCGCAGCGCCCGGTAGGCGTCGGAGAGGTAGCGCAGCACCACCCCCTCGGAGCGGCCGAGCTCGTAGCGGGAGACCAGGTCGGAGAAGGTCATGGCGTTCTCGACCATCTCGCGCACGACCGACTTGGGGGACAGCTCCTCCTCGGCCACCCACGGGTTGGACTGCTTGTACATCTCCAGGGCGGGGGCGAGCAGCGCGGCCAGCGGCCGGGGCCAGGTGATCTCCTCCAGCGCCGCCATGCGCTCGTCGTAGTCCATGCCCTCGGCCTTCATCGCCGCGACCGCCTCACCGCGGGCCGCACGCTGCTGGGCGTAGAGGAGGGGGCGGGGGTCGTCGAGGGTCGCCTCGACCACCGAGACGACGTCGAGCGCGTGCTCGGGGGAGTCGAGGTTGAGCAGGTCCATGGCGGCCAGGGCGAAGGGGGCCAGGGGCTGGTTGAGGGCGAAGTCCTCGGGCAGGTCGACCGCCAGGCGCAGGCGGGGGCGCCCGTCGGCCTGCGCCTGGGCGCTCGAGACGTGCTCGACGACGCCGGCGGTGCGCAGGGACTGGTAGATCGTCACGGCGCGTCGCACGTGACGGCGCCTGTCGGCCTGCGGCTCGTGGACGCGGTCGAGCAGCCCGGCCATCGCCCGCACGGGGTCGGCGTCGCGCTCCATGAGGTTGAGGACCATCGTCGTCGTGACCCGGAACTGGCTCGTCAGGGTCTCCGGCGCCGCCTCGCGCAGGCGCTCGAAGGTCTTGTCCGTCCAGTTCACCCGGCCCTCCGGTGCCTTCTTGCGCACGATCCTGCGGATCTTGCGCGGGTCGTCGCCCGCCTTGGCCAGTGCCTTGGCGTTGTCGATGACGTGCTCGGGAGCCTGGACGACGACGTAGCCGCGAGTGTCGAATCCCGCTCGCCCGGCGCGTCCGGCGATCTGGTGGAACTCCCGGGCGGTGAGGTGGCGCTCCTTGGCGCCGTCGAACTTGACGAGGCTGGTGAGCACGACCGAGCGGATCGGGACGTTGATGCCCACCCCCAGGGTGTCGGTGCCGCAGATGACCGACAGGACCCCCTCACGGGCCAGGCGCTCGACGAGCCGGCGGTACCGCGGGAGCATCCCGGCGTGGTGGACCCCGATCCCGGAACGCAGCAGGCGCGAGAGCGTCGCCCCGAACCCGCCCCCGAAGCGGAAGTCCCCCAGCGCGGCGGCGATCTCGGCCTTGCGGGACCTCGCGCCCAGGTCGACGCTGAGCAGGGAGGTGGCCCGCTCGATCGCCTCCTTCTGGGAGAAGTGGACGACGTAGACCGGCGCCCTGCCCTGACCGACGAGGCGCTCGAGGAGCTCGCCGATCGGCTCGACGACGTAGTCCATCTCCAGGGGCACCGGGCGCACCGCGTCGTCGACGACGGCGACCTCGCGGCCCGTGCGCTCGCGCATGTCCCGCACGAAGAAGGACACGTCCCCCAGCGTCGCCGAGAGCAGGACCATCTGCGCCTGCGGGAGCTCGAGCAGCGGGACCTGCCAGGCCCAGCCGCGCTGAGGGTCCGCGTAGTAGTGGAACTCGTCCATGACGACGGTGTCGACGTCCATCGTCTCGCCCTCGCGCAGGGACTGGTTGGCCAGGATCTCGGCGGTGCAGCACACGACCGGGGCCCCGGGGTTGATCGCGGTGTCGCCGGTGACCATGCCGACGTTCTCGGCGCCCAGCAGGCCGACGAGCTCGAAGAACTTCTCGGAGACCAGCGCCTTGAGCGGAGCCGTGTAGTAGGAGCGCCCGTCCCGGGCCAGGGAGGCGGTGTGGGCCGCCAGAGCGATCATCGACTTGCCCGACCCGGTGGGGGTGGCGGCGATGACGTGGCGGCCGTCGAGGATCTGGGACAGGGCCTCGTCCTGGTGGGGGTAGAGGGGGCGGCCCGTGGACTCGGCCCACTGGCTGAAGGCGAGGTAGAGCTCCTCGGGCTCCGGGACGCGCTCGGGGTCGTCGGCGGGGATGAGGGAGTCGAGCATCGCGTTGAGCGAGGGAACCGCCGAGGAAGGAGCCATGCGGCCATCGTCTCACGGGCGCGGCGGCCCCCCGGGGGACGGGGGCAAGACGATCGGCCCCTCACGAGCACCACGATGAGATGATGGCGGCGTACCCGCACGACCGGCCAGGACAACCAGGACAACCAGGACAACCAGGAGAGGCCGATGGATCCCAGAGCCCGTGTCGAGGCCTTCCTCGTCGACTACGCCGCGGCCCACGCCGAGGTCCTGCCGTTGATGGGCGACCGCGAAGCCGACCTCTTCGGTTCCTGGCGCGCAAGGCTGACGGCCCTCGAGCGGGCCCACTTCGCCGACCCCGCGGTCGACGCGCCGGTCGGCGGCTTCTCGTCCCGGGCCGAGTTCGACCCCGCCATGGTCGTCTCGCGGGTCGAGGTCTACGGCACTGCCGCCCGGCTCCGCCTCGAGGACGGGCGTAGGGCGTCGGGCCCCGCCGTCTACGAGGTGGAGCTCGTCGAGGTGGAGGGGGACTGGCGCATCGCGCAGATCACCGGGTTCTACGACGAGCCGGGTTCGCCGATCACGAGTGCCGCCGCCCTCAGGTCCCTGCTCGAGGAGGCGCGGCTGACCAAGGCCCTGAGCGACCTGGATGAGGACGACAACCCCGACCTCGACGCCGTGTTCGCCACGGGGCGCGCCAGGGTCGCGCTCACCGCGGCGGACCTGCCCCCGGACGACGACAGGGAGGACAGCGAGGAGGCCCTGCGCGCCGAGCTGGCCAGGGCCAGGGCCGAGGCGGAGGTGGTTGACACCGAGCTCGTCGAGCTCGGGACGTTCTCGCACGGCGGGGTGCTGGCCGTGGGCGACCCCGGCTACCACGACGGGCTCATGCAGGTGTGCGCCCTGACCGTTGAGCCCGGCTCCGCCACGGGGCAGGCCGTGGTCGTCAGGAGCGAGGAGAGAGTCGCGGCGGTGCGCGCGGTGCTCGACAACACCCGTCCGGTTCGGTGGCAGCGTGCTCTCCTGGCACCAGGCGCCGGCTTCGTCATCGGGGTCGACTCCGGCACGGGCGCCGTCGTCGACGCCGTGTCCTACCTGTCGATGAGCCACAGGGACTGGAGCCGTGCGATGAGGGCGTGGGTCAGCACCGACGCCGCCCTCCTCGACCCCGGAACCGGCCCGGTGGGCGTCGTCACGCGATCGGGATGGGGCGATGGCGGCTATGGCGTCTACTGGGGCCTGGACGGGCAGGGCAGGCCCGTCCAGCTCGTCATCGACTACGGCCTGCTGTGGGAGCCGGTGCCCGAGGCGGGCTGAGGCCGCACGCGGGCCGCAGCACCGCCACCGTGCTGTGCCGTGCTGTGCCGGTCTCGCGGCAGGCCGCCCTTGCCCCGGGGCGCGGCGTGGTGTGAGACGATGCCTGCCGTTGCCCACCTCCTCCTGCGCGAAGGTTCCCGCCTATGGAAGCTCTATCCGCCTCGCTCCTGTCGATCGCCGACTGGATCACCGCACACGTCACCATGTGGGTGCTCGTGGGCACCGGCGTCGTGCTCACCATCGCCTCACGCGGCATGCAGGTACGCCACTTCTCCACGATGGTGCGCACCGTCCTGGGCTCGCGCCAGGGCGCCGGGGGAGGGATCTCCTCCTTCCAGGCCTTCACGATCTCCCTTGCCGCGCGCGTGGGCGTGGGCAACGTCTTCGGCGTGGCGGCCGCGCTCCTCCTCGGTGGCCCCGGTGCGATCTTCTGGATGTGGGTCGTGGCCCTCGTGGGCATGTCGACCGCCTTCTTCGAGGCCACGCTCGCCCAGATGTTCAAGGTGCGTGCACAGGACGGCACCTTCCGCGGAGGCCCCGCCTACTACATGGCTGCAGGCATGCGCAACCGGGTCCTGGCCTCCGTCTTCGCCGTCATCACCGTCATCACCTGCGCCTTCGTCATCACCTCGGTGCAGGCCAACGCGATCGCCGGCACCCTCCTGGCGGCCCTGGGAGACACCGGCGCCTCGCCGCTGGAGGGCCTGGGCGGCCTGAGCCCGGCCCAGCTGGTCATCGCCGCGCTCCTGTTCGTCTTCTCCTCGATGGTCATCTTCGGGGGCATCCGGTCGGTGGCCAGGGTCACGGAGTGGATGGCGCCGATCATGGCGCTCATCTACGTCGCCATGGTGGCCGTCATCGTCGTGCTCAACATCGGGCAGTTCGGCGCGGTCATCACCCAGATCGTCCAGGGCGCCTTCGCCCCCGAGCCGCTCGTGGGCGGCCTGGGCGGGGGAGTGCTCGCCGCGGTCGTCAACGGCACGAAGCGCGGCCTGTTCTCCAACGAGGCCGGTCAGGGCACCGCCCCCAACGCGGCGGCGACCGCCACCGTCGACCACCCGGTCAAGCAGGGCCTCATCCAGTCCCTGGGGGTGTTCATCGACACGATCATCGTGTGCACCGCCACCGCCTTCGTCATCCTCATCGCCGGTCCCCAGGTCTGGGGCGCCCCGGGCGTCAACCCGGCGAACCTGACGACCCTGGCCGTGGCCAGCGAGCTCGGCGGGTGGACTATCATGCCGATGGCGGTCCTCATCTTCGTCCTGGCCTACTCCTCGATCATCGCCGCCTACGTGTACTCGGCGACCAACATGGCCTTCATCACCCGCGCGAGGTGGGCGACCTGGGCGGTGCGCATCATCTCGGTGGCCTCCGTGGTCGTCGGATCCCTGGCCACCCTGGATCTCGTGTGGAACACCGTCGACATCGCCATGGCGGTCATGACGGTCACCAACCTCGTGGCGCTCCTGGCGCTGGCCCGCTGGGGGCTGGGCGCCCTGCGCGACTACGAGGCACAGCGCCGGGCCGGTGTCGACTCGCCCGTCTTCGTCGGCACCGCGAACCCCTACCTTCCCGGCGACCTGCCCGGCGAGGTGTGGGCGCCCCGAGGTGGCGAGCCTGCCGGCGAGCAGGCCCAGGACCCCGCAGTCCCCGCCGCTGATCGGGCCGCCTCCGAGCCCCAGCCCTAGCCGTCCGGCACGATCCGTCCGCACCACTGCCCGGGACCACCTGGGCAGCGTCACCACCGGAGCATGATGATGACCCCGACCCTGACCCCGACGGCCACGATGGCCGAGGTCGAGCAGACCCTCAAGACCATCGACGACGTCTTCTACACCTACGTGCTCGCCGCCCTCCTCGTGGCCGTGGGCCTGTACCTCACCGTCCGCAGCCGAGGGGTCCAGTTCCGCCACTTCGGCACGATGCTGCGCTCCGTGGCCGTCTCCCGGTCAGGGGCGCAGGGAGGCATCTCCTCCTTCCAGGCCTTCGCCGTGGGCCTGGCGGCCCGGGTCGGCATCGGCAACGTCGCGGGCGTGGCCCTGGCCGTCGTGGCCGGCGGGCCCGGTGCCCTGTTCTGGATGTGGGTGGTCGCGGTCATCGGCATGGCGACCAGCTTCATCGAGTCGACCCTCGCCCAGCTGTTCAAGGAGCGCGGCCGCGACTTCACCTTCCGGGGCGGCCCTGCCTACTACATCAAGAACGGTCTCGGGTCGCGCACCTGGGGAGCGGTCTTCGCCGTCCTGTGCATCGCCAGCGTCGGGGTGACAGTCGTCATGGTGCAGACCAACGCCCTGGCCGGTGTCCTCAACGCCACCGTGCCCCAGGTCGCCCCCTGGATGGTGGGTGTCGCCCTCGTCCTGCTCACCGCACCCGTCGTCCTGGGCGGCCTGCGGTCGGTGGCGCGTGTCACCGAGTGGATGGCGCCGATCATGGCGCTCGTCTACGTCCTGGTCACCCTCGTCGTCATCGTCCTCAACCTCGGGCAGGTGCCCGAGGTCCTGTCCTCCGTGCTGCGCGGCGCCTTCGGCGTCGACGAGGCGCTGTTCGGCACGGCGGGCGGCGCGGTGGCCGCCGTGCTCAACGGCGTGCGCCGCGGCCTGTTCTCCAACGAGGCGGGCCTGGGCACCGTGCCCAACGCGGCAGGCACCGCCACGGTGTCCCACCCGGTGCGTCAGGGGCTCATCCAGGGCTTCGGGGTCTTCATCGACACGATCCTCGTGTGCACGGCCACGGGCATGCTCATCCTCCTGGCCACCGACACCTACCAGCCGGGTCGGGAGGACCTCGTCGGTGCGGTGCTCACCCAGCAGGCGGTGGTCGAGCACCTGGGGGCCTGGACCACCTGGCCCATGGTCGTGCTCATCTTCGTGCTCGTCTTCTCCACCGTGCTGGGCTGCTACTCCTACTCCCAGGTCAACGTCAACTACCTGGGCGGACAGCTGCGCGCCGAGCAGGCCTTCGGGGTCCTGCTCACCGCAGCCGCCTTCGCAGGCACCGTCCTGTCACTTCCGATCGTGTGGGCGCTGACCGACATCGCGCTGGGCCTGCTCGGCCTGCTCAACCTCGTCGTCATCGTCCGTCTGGCCCCCTGGGCCGTCGGCGCGCTGCGTGACTTCGACGCCCAGCTGCGAGCCGGCAAGGACCCCGTCTTCGTCGGGCACTCCAACCCCCATCTGCCCGGGGACGTGCTCGAGGGCATCTGGGAGGCGCCCTCCGGCCAGGACGCCACCGCTCCTGCCACCGAGGGGGGTCGGGCATGACCGCCGTCAACGAGGTCCTCAAGGCGGTGTCGGACTGGCTGTTCGGCTCGCTGCTCATCTGGCTGCTCCTCGGTGCCGGGCTGTGGTGCACCGTCAGGACGCGGGCCGTCCAGGTGCGCCACGCCGGCGCGGTCCTGAGCTCCGTCCTGGGCTCACGCAGGGGAGCAGGCGGCGGGGTCTCCTCCTTCCAGGCCTTCGCCATCGGCCTGGCCTGCCGGGTGGGCACCGGCAACATCGTCGGGGTCGCCCTGGCGCTCGTGCTGGGCGGACCGGGAGCGGTGTTCTGGATGTGGGTGGTGGCCCTGGTCGGCATGTCCACCGCCTTCGCCGAGGCGACACTGGGCCAGCTGTTCAAGGTGAGCCGGGGTGACGGCACCTTCAGGGGCGGCCCCGCCTACTACATCTCCCGGGGCCTGCGCGCCCCCGTCCTGGGCGCCGTCTTCGCCGTCGTCTTCATGCTCGCCAACGGGCTGGCCATGCCGATGGTCCAGGCCAACGCGATGACGGAGGCGCTCCAGGCCTCCGCCGACCTGACCCCGTGGCTGGGCGCGGCGCTCGTGGCCCTCCTCGTGGCACCCGTGCTCCTGGGCGGCCTGCGTTCGATCGCCCGGGTCACCGAGTGGATGGCCCCCATCATGGCGGGGGTCTACCTCCTGCTCGTGGCGGTCATCATCGTCCTCCACCCCGTCCAGGCCGTCGAGGCGCTGGAGGACATCGTCGCGGGCGCATTCGGCCTGCGGGCCGGGCTGGCCGGCGTGGCCGGGGGAGTGACCGCCGCCATGCTCAACGGCGTGCGCCGCGGCCTGTTCTCCAACGAGGCCGGTCTGGGGGGCGCCGCCTGCGCCGCCGGGTCGGCCACCGTCGCCCACCCGGTCCAGCAGGGCCTCATCCAGGCCTTCGGGGTCTTCCTCGACACGATCGGGGTGTGCACGGCGACGGCGCTGGCGATCCTCATCGCCGGCGCAGCCGACCCCGGGGTGTACACCGCGGGGGTGACAGGGGCCGAGGACCCCGACGTCGCAGGCACGCTCACCCAGACGGCCGTCACCTCGACCCTGGGGAGCTGGACGGCCTGGCCGATGACCGTGCTCATCCTCGTCCTGGCGTACTCCACGATCCTGGGCGCCTTCTCCTACGCCGAGGTCTGCCTCGACTACCTCACTCGCCGCCCGTGGGCGAACACCGCCCTGCGGGTCGCAGGTGTCGCCTGCACCCTCGTCGGCGGGGGCATGGCCCTGAGCACGGTGTGGACCCTGGCCGACATCATGCTGGGCGTCGGCGCGGTCCTCAACCTCATCGCCCTGGTCGCCCTCACCGGCTGGGTGCGTGGGGCGCTGGCGGACTGGGAGGAGCAGCGGGCCGCTCTCGCCGCGGGCGAGGGGGCGCCCGGACAGCCGCGTTTCGTGGCCGAGGGCAACCCGCACCTGCCCGGGGCTCTCGACCCGGACTCCTGGCCGGGACGCTGGACCCCGACACCGGGTCGGACCGACCCACGACACCACACTGAAACACAGCCGTCCTAGCCTGCTCGGCGCCGCGGCCTCAGCCCCTGACGGCTCTGACGGCTCTGACGGCCCTGACGGCCCTGACGGTTCTCCCTCCCTCACGCCCCACGACCACGGAGGTCCCATGCTCCCCACAGCGCTCACGGCGTCCACCGCGATGCCTGCTGCGATGCCCACTGCGATGATGCCCGCTGCGGGCTTCTTCGACGGGCCCGCCGCCTTCCTGGACACCGTCTCGGGCTACCTGTACGGACAGCTGCTCGCATGGCTGCTCATCGCCGCCGGGATCTGGTTCACCGTGCGCACCCGCGCGCTCCAGCTCCGCCTCTTCGGGGCGATGCTCTCGGCGATCACCGGCTCCCGCGGTCAGGCAGAGGGTGGCATCTCCTCCTTCCAGGCCTTCACGATCGGCCTGGCCTCGCGCGTGGGGACGGGCAACATCGTCGGTGTGGCCCTGGCCATCACCCTGGGCGGCCCGGGTGCGGTGTTCTGGATGTGGGTCGTGGCCCTGGTCGGCATGGCCACCGGCTTCATCGAGTCGACCCTGGCCCAGATGTACAAGATCCGCCACCCCGAGGGGACCTTCAGGGGCGGTCCCGCCTACTACATCACCCGAGGCCTGGGCTCGCGGCGCTGGGCCTGCGTCTTCGCCGTCGTCATCACCTTCGTCTTCGGCTTCGCCTACGAGGCCACCCAGGCCAACGCGATCGCAGGAGTGATGAAGGGCACCTTCGGCGTCGAGCCGTGGGTGACCGCCGTCGTCCTCGTCCTCATCACGGCCCCGGTCATCTTCTCGGGCATCACGGGGGTCGCCAAGGTCGCCGAGTGGATGGCGCCGGTCATGGCCGGGGTCTACGCCCTCATGGCGCTGGTCGTCCTCGCCCTCAACATCGACGCGATCCCCGGCGCCCTGTGGAGCATCATCGAGGGAGCCTTCGGCCTCAACGAGGCGGTGGCCGGCATCGCCGGGGGCGTGACGGCAGCGGCCCTCAACGGCATCAAGCGCGGCCTGTTCTCCAACGAGGCCGGTGAGGGATCGGTGCCCAACGCGGCGGCGACCGCAACCGTGGCCCACCCCGTCCAGCAGGGCCTCATCCAGTCCCTGGGCGTCTTCGTCGACACGATCATCGTGTGCACCGCCACCGCCCTCATCGTGCTGCTCTCCGGCGTCTACACCCCGGAGGGCACGATGGCCCTGGCCGAGGTCGACCCCCAGGCCGCCAAGGACGCCGCCTCGACCCTCACCTCGGAGTCCATCGGCCATGTCCTGGGCGGCTGGGCCGAGTACCTCATGGCCGCCGTCATCTTCGTCTTCGCCTACTCCTCCCTGCTGGGCAACTACACCTACGCCCAGGTCAACATGGACTTCCTGCGCGGGACAGGGCACAAGCACTACGGGCTGCGCACGATGATCGTCGTGGCCACGGTCGTGGGCTCGGTGGCCTCGCTCACCTTCGTGTGGAACCTGTCCGACGTCGTCATGGGGCTCATGGCGATCATCAACATCGTGGCCATCGTCCTGCTCGGCAGGTGGGCCTTCGGCGCGCTGGCCGACTGGGAGGACCAGCGCAGGCGCCTGGCCGCGGGGGAGATCGAGGAGATCCGCTTCGTGGCCGAGGACAACCCCCACCTGCCGGGCGACCTGCCCGGGGACGTGTGGAGCGCGCAGAACGCGGGCAGGCCCGTCGGCCAGGCTGCTGCCGACCAGCCGGCCGACCAGCCGGGTCCCGTCGAGCGCTGAGGGCCGCTGCGCGGCCGAGAGCCCGCGGGGCGTCGGCGTCGAGGAGGGCCGGCGAGATGGTGGTGGTCGGGCGGGCATGTCGCGCGGGACCTTGCGCTCGTCGGTGGGTGAGTCCGGGGCTTGTGCCATCAGCCCCGGCCTCGTGTCGCCTGGCCCGGCCTCGGGCGTCCTGGCCCGTGCCCCTACCCCTACCCCGTGGAATCAAACGTCTAGGCTGCTGCCATGAAGATCGCACGCTTCTCCGCCGGCGACGAGCTCCGCTACGGCATCGTCGAGGGCCTGGACCCTGAGGACCCCAGTCCCTCGGGGGAGTCGGCCGGCCACCTCATCGTCCTCAAGGGCGACCCTCTCTACACCCTGCCCGAGGCGACCGGGCAGGTGGTGCCCCTGAGCGAGGCGCGCCTCGTCTCGCCGGTCATCCCGCGCTCCAAGGTGGTGGGGATCGGGAAGAACTACGCCGCTCACGCCGCCGAGATGGGCTCCGAGCCACCCGCGGAACCGGTCGTGTTCCTCAAGCCCAACACCGCCGTCATCGGTCCCGACGCTCCCATCGTCCTGCCGGAGTGGTCAGACGAGGTCCACTACGAGGCCGAGCTCGCCGTCGTCATCCGCACCGTGGCCAAGGACATCGACCCGGCCGACGCCCACCGGGTCGTCCTGGGGTACACGGTGGCCAACGACGTGACCGCCCGCGACCGCCAGCGCCAGGACACCACATGGACGCGGGCCAAGTCCTTTGACACCTCCTGTCCGCTGGGTCCGTGGATCGAGGTGCCCGACCCCGGGACGGAGGCGGGCTTCGACCCCGCCGCGGCCACGATCCGCACCCGCGTGGACGGGCTGGTCGTCCAGGAGGGCAGCACCCGCGACCTCATCCACACCGTGCCCGAGCTCATCGCCTTCGTCTCGCGCCTCTTCACCCTCCTTCCCGGCGACGTCGTGCTCACCGGCACCCCCGCGGGAGTCGGGGAGATCCGCGCCGGACAGCGCGTCGAGGTCAGCGTCGAGGGCATCGGCTCCATGTCCAACCCCGTCCTACGCCGCTGACCCGTCCGGCGGACCTCCCGGCGGGGCGGCCTGCGGTCCTCAGCCCAGGGAGGCGACGGCCTGAAGGAGGCGGGAGACGGTCTGCTCCTCCAGCGCCCGCCCTGTGGCGAGGTTGAGCCGGCAGAAGGACTCGTAGCCCGCTCCGAAGGCGCGTCCCGCGTTCATGGCCACCCCCGGCTCACGACGGAAGAAGGCGGCGGGGCTCAGCCCCTCGGGCAGCGCCAGCCCCGAGCAGTCGAGCCACGCCAGGTACGTGCCCTGGGGGACGGTGACCTCCACGCCCTCAACCGGTGCCAGCGCCCGGGCCACGAGCTCAGCATTGGCCCGCACGTAGTCCCGCACGAGCGAGTTCCACGCCAGCCCCTCGGCACTGAGCGCAGCCACCACGGCCCGGGCCCCGAGCGCCGAGGCCTGGTCGTCCAGCCCGGCCGACAGCGGGCTGGCCTGCCAGGCCCTGCGGCCCGGTCCCGAGGCGATGAGCTGGGCGCACTTGAGGCCCGGGACGTTCCAGCCCTTGGACACGGCGGTCGCGGTGAAGGTGAGAGCAGGATCGGCTCCCGGGCGCGAGGCGTAGGGCGTGTGGACGGCACCGGGCTCGATGACGAGGGAGGAGTGGATCTCGTCGGACAGGACGACCACCCCGTAGCGGGCGGACAGCGCCGCCACGGCGTCGAGCTCGGCGGGGGACAGCACCCGGCCGACCGGGTTCCACGGGTTGCACAGCACGAGCAGGCCGGCCCCCTGCGCCATCGCCGCCTCGATCGCCTCGAGGTCCAGGCCCCAGGAGGACCGGCCCTGGCCGCGCAGGGCAGGCACCTCGATGCAGCGGCGCCCGTGCGCGCCGGGGATCGACAGGAACGGCATGTAGGCGGGTGTGGGGACGATGACCGCCGATCCGGGCCGGGTGTGGTGGTCGATGAGCGCCGCCAGGGCCGAGAGCACGTCGGGCAGGAGGCTCACGTCCTCCACGGGGACGGACCAGCCGAACGCCTCCTCGTGGAAGCGTGCGACCGCCGTGCGCGCCGACAGGGCGAGCCCGGCGGGCATGTAGCCCAGGGCGGCGTCCTGGACGGCCCCCTCCAGGGCCTGCCTGACGGCCGGGGCCGTGCCCAGGTCCATCTCAGCCACCCAGGCGGCGATGACGTCACCGGGGTACTGCGACCACTTCAAGGACCCGCGGCTGCGGAGCACCGCAGGGGTGAGGGCGTCGAAGTCGACGAGCGTGCTGGCGGCGTCAAAGGTCCCGGTCATGGGCCGAGTCTAGGCCCCCCGCCGGGGCGGGGGGCGAGGCGGCTCGTCCCCCGCCCGAGACCGGGACGCTCAGGCGTCCATGTCGGGCTCACCGGGGTTGGTGACCGTCGTGTCCTCCATCAAGGTGGCCAGGTCGGTGTCCGAGTAGGCGTCGGTCGGGCACACGTAGCTCACCCTCATCTCGACCGGCGTCGAGGTGCCGGTGAACACCCGCACCCACTCGACGCCGGTGAACGGGGTGCCGTCCCCGCCGACGTAGCTGAAGTCCATCCGGATGGACTCCAGGCGCACGCCGCCGACGTCGCGGATCGTGTCGACGTCGTCACTGGTCTCGTAGGTCAGGCCCGAGCTGCCGGCGTTCTCCCAGGCAGCCATGGCCGGCTCGACCATCGAGGTCGTGGCCTCCCGGTCGTTCGTCCCGCCACCGGAGTAGTAGTTCTGGTGGGTGGTGAAGGAGCAGCCCTCGTCGTTATCGAGCTGGTTGACGCCGTCGGTGTCCCAGGTCGTCAGGTACCAGCCCTCGGCCATCACCGGGAAGGTCCAGACGGGGACCAGCGAGTCGTCCTGCCCGTCGGTGCTCGGGTCCTGGGAGGTCTCGGTGGGCTGGGTCGGGTCCTGCTCAGGCGGAGTCGTCCCGCTGTCCTGCGGGGCCTGCGCGGTCGTGCTCGAGCCGGAGGGCCCGGACACCGGAACCTGCTCACCGCAGGCGGCGAGGCCGCCCGCGGTGAGCACCGTGCCGAGCACGAGCGCGACGCTCCTGCGCGCCAGCCCGACGCCGCTCGCCCTGGCGGGGGCCGTTGACCGTGGCTGTGCCGTCATCTGCGAGAAGGGTGTCATCGTCGTTGTTCCTGTCGTTCGTGTCGGGACCGGGGCGGTCGAGAGCGGTCGAGGGTGGTCGATGTCGTGTGCCCAGGGGGCCAGGAGGAGCGGACCGGTGTGTGTCGGGTGTGCCGTCGGCGAGCTGCCGGCGCCTCGTCACCCGGTCTCACTCATCCATGTCCAGGGGATCAGGGTTGCCGATGGCGATGTCCTCGAGGAGGGTGTCGAGCGCGGCGCCGTCGTAGGCGTCGGTCGGGCAGAAGTAGGACAGCTGGAGGATCACGGGTACGTCGATCTGGGTGAAGGCCCGGAACCAGCGCACGCCGGTGTAGCTGACTCCGTCGGTGCCGGTGTAGCTGACCTCCATGCGGACCAGCTCGACGTGCTCGGAGGTGCCCTCGGCTCGCACGGAGGTGGAGTCGTCACTCGTCGTGTACGTGATGTCGGTGAATCCCGCGCGCTCGTAGGTGTCCACGGCCGCCTCCGGCCAGGCATCGGACTCCTCGCGGTCACTGGCGTCGGTGTCGAGGAGGTTCTGCTGGGAGGTGATCTGGCAGCCGTCGTCGCGCTGGAGCTGGTTGACCCCCTCGTCCTCCCAGGCAGTGACCTCCCACCCCTGCGCCGAGGACGGCAGCACCCACCAGGCGGCGCCCTCGCCCTCGGCGATCCAGGTCGGGTCGCTGCTGGCCTGGCCGTCGTCCTCAGGGGAGGCGCTCGGCTCCTGGGTCACCGAGGACGAGGGCTCGGGGGCGGTGGTGACCGGCGTCTGCTCGCCGCAGGCGGCCAGGGCGGGGAGCCCGAGGGTCAGGGCCGTCAGCGCCCCGAGACGGCGCAGCCGGGTGGAACGGAAGGGGGAGGTGGACAGGGACGATCCCATGACGGACTCCGATCTCGGGAACAGCGGACCATGAGGACCTCTGACATCACTGTCAGCGGTGCTGCGAGAACGGTAACCGGTCCCTGCCTCGACCAACCATGGGGAGGACCCCCCAGGACCCGGCCTGCGCGGGGGAACCGGCCCGCAGCGCAGGGGGCACCTCCCAGGAGCCGATCATCTAGGCTGGGCGCATCATGACTGAGACCTCCTCGACCGCCTCGACCGTGCCGGCCCCCGGGACCACCCCGCCCGCCGTTCCTCCCCAGGGATCGAGCCCCGTCCGCGTACGCTTCTGCCCCTCGCCCACCGGTGCCCCGCACGTGGGCCTCGTGCGCACCTGCCTGTTCAACTGGGCCTACGCCCGCCACACCGGCGGGACCTTCGTGTTCCGGATCGAGGACACCGACGCCGCCCGGGACTCCGAGGACTCCCTGCACGCCATCGTCGACTCCCTGGCCTGGCTCGGCCTCGACTGGGACGAGGGCCTGGACAAGGGCGGCCCCCACGAGCCCTACCGGCAGTCCCAGCGCATGGAGCTCTACCGGCAGGTCGCTGACGAGCTCCTCGAGGCCGGCTACCTCTACGAGTCCTACTCCACCCCCGAGGAGATCGAGGAGCGGCACCGCGCCCAGGGGCGGGACCCCAAGCTCGGCTACGACGGCTTCGACCGGGAGCTCACCGAGGAGCAGAGGGCGGCCTACCGTGCCCAGGGGCGCCTCCCGGTGCTGCGCATGCGGATGCCCGAGGAGGACATCACCTTCACCGACCTCGTGCGCGGCCCCATCACCTTCAAGGCCGGGTCCGTGCCTGACTACGTCGTCGTGAGGGCCGGCGGGCAGCCCCTGTACACGCTGGTCAACCCCGTCGACGACGCCGCCATGGGCATCACCCACGTCCTGCGCGGCGAGGACCTTCTGTCCTCCACCCCTCGCCAGATCGTCCTGTACCGGGCGCTCGCGGCGATCGGGCGGGCCCAGGCCGTGCCCGAGTTCGGTCACCTCCCCTACGTCATGGGTGAGGGCAACCGGAAGCTGTCCAAGCGCGACCCGCAGTCCAACCTCCTCATCCACCGTCGTCGCGGCATGGTCCCCGAGGGGCTGCTCAACTACCTGGCGCTGCTCGGCTGGTCCCTGGCCAAGGACCGGGACGTGTTCACGGTCGAGGAGATGGTCACTGCCTTCGACGTCCACGACGTCAACCCCAACCCTGCCCGCTTCGACCCCAAGAAGTGCGAGGCGATCAACGCCGAGCACATCCGCAGGCTCGAGCCGACCGACTTCCGTGACCGGCTCGTGCCCTACCTCGCTGACTCCTACCCCGACCCCACCGACCCCGGCTGGGAGCCCGACCCGCTCGTGTCGGCCGGCGACTTCGCCTCCCTGACCGAGCGTGAGCAGACGATCCTCACCGCCGCGGCGCCGCTCATCCAGACCCGTGTCCAGCTCCTGGGCGAGGCGCGCCAGATGCTCGGGTTCCTCCTCGTGACCGAGGACGCCTTCGCGGTCGATGAGACGGCCGCGGCCAAGCTGAGGGACTCCGCCCCCGCAGTCCTCGACGCGGCGATCAGCGCCCTGGAGGCGCTGCCCGACACCGAGTGGGACGCCGCGGCGCTCGAGGAGGCCCTGCGTGCCGCCATCGTCGAGGGCCTGGGGATGAAGCCGCGCCTCGCCTTCGGGCCGGTGCGCGTGGCGGTGACCGGACGCCAGGTGTCCCCTCCGCTGTTCGAGTCCATGGAGATCCTGGGGCGAGGCACCTGCCTGGAGCGCCTGCGCGCCCTGCGCAGCCGCCTGGCCTGAGCGGCCTCGACCTCGGCCCCTGTGGACCCCCGCAGGCCCCTGTATCGGTCTTGATCCTCGGCCCCGGTGGGGTGACGGCGCTGTCGTCCGCCGCCCCACCGGGGCGCGCTCGTGACCGGGACCAGACCGGGACCAGACCGGGACCAGACCGGGACCGGCGGGGCCTGGACCCCTACTGGACCATCTTGCCGGCCGTCAGCCCCTCGATGCGGATGCCCCTGAGGATGGTCTGCCACTGGTCGGGGGTGATGTTGCTCCCGACCTTGCACATCGCCATGACCGAGAACTCCAGCCCGGCTGCGCCCACGGCACGGGCGAACTTGTAGCCCTCGACCATCTCGGTCGTGCCGTCGTCGTAGGTGAAGACGCCGCTCCACGTGATGGAGTAGCCCTCCATCGTGCCTCCGTCGTCGCGCACGAGGTCGAGCGTCTCGCGGCTCCACTCCGTGTACTCGGAGATGGTGGACTCGTTGACGGGGACGAGGGAGGCGCTCATCGTGTCGTCGTCGAGCTGGATGCGGTAGATGGCCTCGGAGATGTCGCGGGTCTCATAGCCGATGCAGGTGCCCGAGTGGGTGCGGTACCCCTCGATGTTGCCGTGCTCCGTCACGGCGTCGGAGTTGACCACGGAGTCGTCCTGGTACCACACCGAGTAGTCCTCGTTGTAGAACTTGAGGGACGGGGGAGTCCAGGCGGGGCGTGGCGAGAACGACGGCGGTGCGCCCGTGCGCGTGGCGAGCCCCGAGGCCCTGGTGGGGGAGGCGGTCGGGACCGGGTCCATGGTCGGGGCCGCGGTCCGTGTCGCCAGCCCCGCGCGTCCTGTGGTGGTCGGGTCCGAGGCCGCGGAGTCGGAGCCTGTCGAGTCCGAGCACGCCGCCAGGGCGAGGGCGGTGGTCAGGCACAGCCCGGCGGCCAGGGTACGTGCGGTGCGACGTCGAGCCCGCGGTACGGGCCTGTGCGGTGGCGGGGGAGTCATCGTTGCCTCCAGAGGTTCGGCGCGTGTCCAGTTCTGGTCGCTGGTTGATCGCTGGGTGATCGCTCAGGGAGCCAATGGAAGTCTACTGTGCGCGATAGTCTGCCGAGGGCGGTGCGGGCCGGCAGCCCGTGCCGGTCAGGACCCGGCGGCCGGACCGCCCGCCCCGGGCGCCTCCGGCCTGACAGGGAGCACAGGGCGACTGTGGCTGCACTCACGTGTACCGGAGTTGGCAGCCCGGAGGGCCGCGTGTAGATTGTCTCCCGCTGCCCCGGGCGCCAGCCGCTCGGAGCCGCCATGCATATTGGGGTATGGTGTAATTGGCAACACAGGTGATTCTGGTTCATCCATTCTAGGTTCGAGTCCTGGTACCCCAGCGAGGAGCATTCGAGAGCGAGTCCTGTACGGTCCGCCCCGTCGCCCTTCACCACAACTGGATCACTCGCCCCGTTCGTCTAGCGGCCCAGGACACCGCCCTCTCACGGCGGCAGCACCGGTTCAAATCCGGTACGGGGTACGAACCAGAACCTGCACAGGCCCTGGATCACGGGCCCCGTTCGTCTAGCGGCCCAGGACACCGCCCTCTCACGGCGGCAGCACCGGTTCAAATCCGGTACGGGGTACGAACCAGGACCTGCACAGATCCTGGATCACGGGCCCCGTTCGTCTAGCGGCCCAGGACACCGCCCTCTCACGGCGGCAGCACCGGTTCAAATCCGGTACGGGGTACCACGAGGCGTCACGGGCCCGGTCGACAGACCGGGCCTGCGCCGTGCCGGACCTCCTGCGTCATCCCCGCGAGCGACGGCCCGCCCCATGACCCGCGATGACCCGCGCGCCGTGGCGCCTCGCACGGATCGCGCGGACTCGACGACACCGGCTGGGTAGGATACTGACGTGACAAACTTCCCCGTGCTCAAGGCTCCCGGACCGATCCCCGACGGCGCGATGCGCATCGTCCCGCTGGGCGGCCTGGGCGAGGTCGGTCGCAACATGACCGTCTACGAGGTCGACGGCAAGCTGCTCATCATCGACTGCGGCGTCCTGTTCCCCGAGGAGGACCAGCCCGGCGTCGACCTCATCCTCCCGGACTTCAGCTACATCGAGGACCGCCTCGACGACGTCGTCGCCATGGTCCTGACCCACGGCCACGAGGACCACATCGGCGGGGTGCCCTACCTGCTGCGCCTGCGCCCCGACATCCCTCTGGTCGGCTCCGAGCTCACCCTGGCCTTCGTCGACGCCAAGCTCAAGGAGCACAGGATCCGTCCGGTCCTGCGTGTCGTCTCCGAGCACGAGGAGGTCGCCTACGGCCCCTTCGACCTGGAGTTCGTCGCGGTCAACCACTCCATCCCCGACGCGATGGCGGTCTTCGTGCGCACCGAGGTGGGCAACGTCCTGGCCACCGGCGACTTCAAGATGGACTCCCTGCCCATTGACGGCAGGATCACCGACCTGCGCTCCTTCGCCCGCTTCGGTGAGGAGGGGGTCGACCTGTTCTGCGTCGACTCCACCAACGCCGAGGTCCCCGGGATGGTGGGGCACGAGAACGAGATCGGGCAGGTTCTCGACACCGTCTTCGCCGAGTCCGACCAGCAGATCATCGTCGCCTCCTTCGCCAGCCACGTCCACCGCGTCCAGCAGGTCCTCGACGCCGCCTCCTACCACGGCAGGCGGGTGGCGCTCATCGGCCGGTCGATGGTCCGCAACATGGGCATCGCCGCCGAGCGCGGCTACCTCAAGGTGCCTGACGGCGTGCTCGTCGACGCCCGCGACGTCACGTCCCTTCCCGCCGACGAGCGCGTCCTCATGGTCACCGGCTCCCAGGGCGAGCCGATGGCGGCACTGTCCCGGATGGCGCACGGGGAGCACCGATCGGTGACCGTCGAGCCGGGGGACACCGTCATCTTCGCCTCCTCGCTCATCCCCGGCAACGAGAACTCCGTGTTCCGCGTCATCAACCAGCTCATGCGCCTGGGCGCGCGCGTGGTCCACCAGGGCAACGCCAAGGTCCACGTCTCGGGGCACGCCTCCTCCGAGGAGCTCCTCCACGTCTACAACATCGTCCAGCCCTCCAACGTCATGCCCATCCACGGCGAGATCCGCCACCTCGTGGCCAACGGCGCACTGGCGGTCAAGACCGGCATCGACCCCACGCGCGTCGTGCTGTGCGAGGACGGCGTCGTCGTCGACCTCCTCGACGGCAGGGCCTCCATCGCCGGCTCGGTCCCCTGCGGCTACGTCTACGTCGACGGCTCCTCGGTCGGGGAGATCGACGAGGCCGAGCTCAAGGACCGACGCATCCTGGCTGAGGAGGGCTTCGTGTCCATCTACGCGGTGGTGGAGACCAAGACCGGGACCATCCTGGCCGGCCCGGACATCCAGGCC
Organism: Actinomyces howellii; assembly: GCF_900637165.1. Taxonomy (GTDB): domain Bacteria; phylum Actinomycetota; class Actinomycetes; order Actinomycetales; family Actinomycetaceae; genus Actinomyces; species Actinomyces howellii. The sequence continues at coordinate 45,643 of NZ_LR134350.1, forward strand.
CGGGGCGTGGCGGAGGACGACTCGGTCTTCGACGAGATCCTGCCCGAGGTGACCACCGCCCTGTCCGAGGCGATGTCCACCGGCAAGGCCGACGCCCACTCCCTCCAGCAGGTCATGCGCCGCACGGTGGGCAGGTGGATCGGACGACGGCTGCGGCGCCGCCCGATGATCGTGCCCGTGGTCATCGAGGCCTGAGGTCGCGGCGGGTCCGGTCATGCGCAGACCAGCGTGCTTCATCTCCACCGGCTCGGTCCTCATCGACCTGCCTCTGCACGTCAGCCACGTCCCGCCCTCGGGCGGGGCCGTGACGGCCACCTCCACCGGCCCCGCCGTCGGAGGAGGGTTCACGGTCGTGTCGGCCGTCGCCCGCCAGGGCCTGCCGGCCGCGCTGGCCGCCACCCTGGGAACCGGCCCCAACTCGGCGCTCGTGCGCGCCGCGATGATGCACGACGGCGTCGAGCTGCTCGTCGAGGAGCTCGTCGGAGACATCGGTACGTGCACCACGCTCATCGAGGCCGGAGGCCGACGCACCTTCATCACGACCGAGGGCGTCGAGGCCGAGCCCCAGAAGGAGGACCTCGACCGCCTCGAGCTCCAGGAGGGGGACTGGGTCTACGCCACCGGCTACGACCTCGTCCACCCGACCAGCTCAGCGGTGCTCCTGTCCTGGCTCCTCGACCTGCCCGAGGGCGTGGGCCTCGTCATCGACCTGGGGCCCGTCGAGCCCGACCTGCCTGACGAGGTCCTCATGCCCCTGCTCGGGCGCACGACGCTGCTGACCGGCAACCACCTCGAGATGACGCGGCTCGTGGCGCGCCTGGGCAGTCCCTCCGCCTTGCGCGCGGCCTGCCCGCGAGCGCTCATCGTGCGCCGCACGGGTGTCCACGGCTGCGAGCTGTGGCCTGTGGGCTCCGAGCGGATCGAGGTCCCCGGCTTCGCCCGTGAGGTCGTCGACACCACGGGTGCGGGGGACACCCACACCGGCGTCCTCGTCTCGGGGCTCATGGACGGGCTCGACGTCGTCGCGGCCGCCAGGCGGGCCAACGCCGCCGCAGGCGAGGCCGTGGCCAGGATCGGTCCGGCCCGCTCACCCCGGCGCGACGAGATCGACGCCCTCATCGCCCGTCAGGGCTCGCCCGCCCCGTGACGACGTGACGCACGACCGCGCCCGGCGGCGGCGTGGCAGTGGCGACGGCGCGCTCCCTGCGGCTAGCGTCGTGACCACCATGGCCAGATCCTCAACACCCGGACCCTCCGCCCGCGGCGCTGGACGCCAGGGCGCGCCCAGGACCCAGTCAATGCCCGCACAGTCCCGCCCGGCGGGGAGCCGCTACCGGCGCACCGGCTGGGCCTTCGTCATCCTCGCCCTGGCCGTGGTCACCGGCCTGCGCGAGTGGTTCGGCGTCTCCGGCGCCGCCGGCGGGGTCCTCCACCACATCGCCGCCGGGCCCGTCGGGGTGCTCGGACTCGTCGTCCCGCTGCTCCTGGGGGCGCTGGGCGTGGCGATGCTGCGGGTGCGCTCCATGGGGCGGGTCCACGCCCGGATCGCCGTGGGCGCCCTCGGGGTGCTCACGGGGGTCACCGGCATCATCCAGGTCACCTCCGGCAACCCCTCCCTGTCCTACGGGATCGCACCGCTGGAGGCCGCCGGCGGACTGCTGGGCTGGGTGGCCGGGTACCCGCTGGCCCTCCTGTTCGGCCCGGTGGCCGCCGTCCTCCTGTTCCTCCTGCTCATCGCCTTCTCCTCGCTCGTCGTCTCGGGCAGGACGGTGGCCGACATCCGCGAGCTCCTGGCCGAGCGCCGTGCCGGGGCCGACGACGGCCAGGACGGGCGGGGTGGTCAGGGGGACTCCCTGGCCACACGCACCCTGTCCCGGGTGCGCCGTGGCCTGGGCGGGAGGCAGGAGGACTCGGACGCCTCGGACACCTCGGTCCTGGAGGGCTACGACGGCGACGAGCCCTTCCGCTCCGCCCTGGAGACCGAGCGCAGGCCGCGCGGCAGCGGCCGGCGGCGGCGTACGACCCCCAAGCAGGAGACCTCGGTCGTGCCCGTCCAGGACGAGGCCTCGGCCCCCCTGGGAGACGACTTCTCGCAGACCTCCGTCCTGCCCGACCCCGTGCCCGGCGAGCCGGTCGGCGCCGGGCGGGACGACCCGCCCGCCCTGCGTCCGCGGCAGGGCGCCGGCCGCGCCCCGGCCTCGCGACCGGTGCCCCCCGCCGAGCCCGACGCGGTCACCGAGGAGACCCCCTCCCTCGACGAGCCGGACCTGGCCGACCAGATCGCCATGTCGGAGATGTCGGCCATGGCGCTGCCCGACGGCACGACCTACTCCCTGCCCGAGGACTCCCTCCTCGAGCCGGGGCCGGGGCACGCGACCCGCACGGAGGCCAACGACACGATCGTGTCGACCCTCCAGAGCGTCTTCGCCGACTTCAACGTCGAGGCCACGGTCACCGGCTACACGAGGGGCCCACAGGTCACCCGCTACGAGGTCCACCTCGGGCGAGGGGTCAACGTCTCGCGGGTCACCAGCCAGGAGAAGAACATCGCCTACGCGGTAGGCAGCGACGAGATCCGCCTCCTGACCCCCATCCCGGGCAAGAGCGCCATCGGCGTGGAGATCCCCAACGCCGACAGGGAGATGGTCAAGCTCGGTGACGTCCTGCGCTCCCAGGCCGCGAAGAAGCAGGCGCACCCGCTCGTCGTGGGACTGGGCAAGAACGTCGAGGGCGACTACGTCGTGACCAACCTCGCCAAGACCCCCCACATGCTCGTGGCCGGGCAGACGGGCTCGGGCAAGTCCTCCTTCGTCAACTCGATGATCACCTCGATCATGATGCGCGCGACTCCCGAGGACGTCCGCATGGTGCTCATCGACCCCAAGCGGGTCGAGCTGACGATCTACGAGGGCATCCCCCACCTCATCACCCCCATCATCACGAGCCCGAAGAAGGCGGCCGAGGCCCTGGAGTGGGTCGTGCGCGAGATGGACGCCCGCTACGACGACCTGGCCTCCTTCGGTTACAAGCACATCGACGACTTCAACGCCGCGGTGCGCGCGGGGGCGGTCGAGCCACTGCCCGGCTCCCAGCGGGTCATCGCCCCCTACCCCTACCTGCTCGTCGTCGTCGACGAGCTCGCCGACCTCATGATGACCGCGCCCAAGGACGTCGAGGCCTCGATCCAGCGCATCACCCAGCTGGCCCGCGCCGCAGGGATCCACCTCGTCCTGGCCACCCAGCGCCCCGTCGCCCAGGTGGTCACCGGTCTCATCAAGTCCAACGTGCCCTCCCGCCTGGCCTTCGCCACCGCCTCCCAGCTCGACTCGCGCGTCATCCTCGACCAGAACGGCGCCGAGACCCTGACCGGGCAGGGTGACGCCCTCTACCTGGGGCCCGGCGCCTCGACGCCCGTGCGCGTCCAGGGGTCCTGGGTGACCGAGACGGAGATCCGTGCGGTCGTCGCGCACGTCAAGGCACAGCTCACCCCGGAGTACCGCGAGGACGTCGTCGTCCCGGAGGTCAAGAAGCAGATCGACGAGGAGATCGGCGACGACATGGACCTGCTCCTGCAGGCCGCCGAGCTCATCATCACGAGCCAGTTCGGTTCGACCTCGATGCTTCAGCGCAAGCTGCGCGTCGGTTTCGCCAAGGCGGGGCGCCTCATGGACCTGCTCGAGTCGCGCGAGGTCGTCGGGCCCTCGGAGGGCTCCAAGGCCCGTGACGTGCTCGTCGCCCCCGAGCAGCTCGAGGAGACCCTGGCCTGGATCCGTGGGGAGGGCGCGGCCCCTGGCTCAGCCGATGAGGCCCCCGGTCCGCAGGCCGGCGACCAGGCGAACGACCCGCAGGCCGGTGCGGCCGCCACCTCCGTCCTGCCCGCCGACCGCTACGGCCAGGACCCGGTGGGCGCCTCGAGCGCGACGCCGGAGTCCGCGTCGTGGGAGGACGACTCCGCCGACCCCGACTCCGAGGACGCCTGGAGCCTGACGGGCCGCGGCGGCTCCTGGTAACCGGCCGGCAGCCGGTACCAGCCAGCACCCGACCAGCCGGTGCTCAGCGCCGGGGCAGGACCACCGGCGGGTCCCCCGTGGGCACCGGGGGCGCCTCGGAGTAGGTCTCCTGAGGAAGGGACGAGGTGACCGTCTCCCAGCGCAGGGCGATCTCCTCGGGGGACAGGGTCGTTCCCTCGGGCACCTCGCCGCGCGCCAGGGCCGCCAGGTCCAGGACCTTGTGCCCGCCGTCGAGGTCGACGGTGAAGGGGTGCCAGTGCAGGGCGTCGACACTGACGGCACGCGTGCCGTCGGGGGAGTCGGAGACCGTGACGTCCACCCACACGAAGGTGCCGATCCCGGCCATGACGGTGCCCTGCTCGGCTGACTGGTTGGAGATGAAGTTGCCCGCCGAGTAGGACACCCACATGCCGCGGCCCCCCGGGCCTCCCGGGAGGAGCTCATTGGGCTGGGGCACGTGCGGGTGGGCGCCGAAGAGCACGTCGACCTCCCCGGTGGCGGCGATATCGGCGGCGTACTGGCGCTGCTCGGCGGAGGGCTCGACGGAGTACTCCGGGCCGAGCTGGGAGTGCAGGACGACGAGGTCCGCCCCTGCGCTCCTGGCGGCCCGAGCCTGCTCGGCCACCCACGCCACGTCGTTGGTCGCCACCGCCCACCCGGTGTGGTCGACGAAGCCGTTAAGGCTGTAGGTCGTCGAGATCTGGGCGATCGTGACCGTCCGCCCCTGGCGGGTGAGCTCGTAGAGCTGGTAGGGCGTGGCCGCCTCCCGCTCGTCGCGGCTCGTGCCGGCGAAGCCCAGTCCGTTGGCCTCCAGGGTGTCGGCCGTCGTGAGGACCCCGTCAAGTCCTCGGTCCCAGGCGTGGTTGGAGGCCGTGGCGCACCCGTCCCAGCCGGTGGAGGCCAGTGCCGTGACGACTCCCGGGAGCGTGGCGAAGACCGGGTAGCCCGTGGCGACGCCGTCAGGGGCCACGGGGACCTCCATGCCGCACAGGGCCAGGTCCGCCCCGGAGAACCACGGCTGGGCCCCTGCGATGAGGGGGGCGATGTCCCCCTGCCCGCCGGCGGTGTCCTCCATGACGGGCATGTGCATGAGCACGTCACCGCCGTAACCGATGCTCAGGTGGATGTCAGCGGCCGGGCTCGGGGACGGCGACGGTGCCGTCGGTGCGGCCGACACCGGCGTCGCCAGGGGGGAGGGGGCCGCGCCCTGCTGCCGGGAGTAGGCCAGGGTCAGTGCGAGCGCCGTGGCGCACACGACCGCGACCGCTGCCGCCCACAGACCGATGACCCGTGTGCGCCGTGAGGGTGCGCGGTGCTGTGGCCCGCACCAGTGCCGAGCATGCATGCGGCCAGGTTAGAGGTGATCGTGCCGGCCGTCTCGTGTCTGCGGCGGACAGTTCTGCCCACCTCGCGCCGCCCGCCGGTGCGAGGGCTCTGTCAGCGACTCGCGCGCAGCCCGAGCCCGGCGAGGGCCTCGGGCGGGGCGGCCGCCCCGTCGGGGGAGGTCGGGGTGCCGTCAGGGGCCGGGCCGAGGTCGGCCAGCAGCTCGGCGAAGGTGGCCGAGCCCGGTCCGCCGCCCTCCTGGGCCCCGTGGGACATGAGCGCCGTGGAGACCATGAGCTTGATGCGGTTGAGCTGGTTGACCTCGCTGGCGCCCGGGTCGTAGTCCACCGCGACGATATTGGCCTGCGGGTAGCGACGGCGCATCTCCCGGAACATGCCCTTGCCGACGACGTGGTTGGGCAGGCAGGCGAAGGGCTGGCAGCACACGATGTTGGGCACCCCGTGCTCGATGAGCTCGATCATCTCGGCGGTGAGCAGCCACCCCTCACCGGCCTGGTTTCCCAGAGACACGACCTGGGAGGCCTTGTCGGCCATGACGTCGATGGGGGACTCGACGTCGAACTTCCCGCCGCAGGCCGCCAGCGCCGCCAGGGCGGGTGCCTGGACCTGCTCGATGAACCACACCGCCGCCTTCTTCGTGCGCACGCTGCGCGCCCCGACACCGAGGTTGTCGAGGTTCCACTGCGCGGTGACCATCCCGTTGAGCAGGAAGGCGGTCAGACCGGGGACGGCGGCCTCGCAGCCCTCGGCCTCGATGAGGTCGACGACGTGGTTGTTGGCGTCGGGCTGGAACTTCACGAGGATCTCGCCGACCACCCCGACCCGGGGGCGCCGAGGGGCGTCGGTCAGGGGCAGGGCGTCGAACTCGCTGACCATCTCGCGCACGAGCCGGCGGTAGCCGATCCGCCCGCCCCACGTGGCCGAGTGCCCTCCGTGCTCGAAGAACTCGCAGGTGATCGCGTTCCACCGCTCGTACAGCGCGGTGGCCAGGCCCTCCTGCGCCTCGTAGGGGCGCACCCGCAGCAGGCAGGTCTGGAGGGTGTCGCCGATGACGGCGCCCTGGATGAGGCGCAGAGCCATCGACGGGGAGACCCTGAAGCCGGGGTTGGACTCCAGCCCCTGAGGGGAGATCGCCACGACCGGCACCTGGGGGTAACCGGCCTCCCGCAGGCCCTTGCGCAGGAGCGCGGCGTAGTTGGTAGCGCGGCACATCCCACCGGTCTGGGTGATGCCCACCGCGCACCTGTCGGGGTCGTGGGAGCCGTCGGCGAACGCGCCGATGAGCTGTCCGATCACCATGATCGCGGGGAAGCACGCGTCGTTGTTGACGTGGCGCAGGCCGACCTCGAGGTCCTCACGCGAGGCGTGCTCAAGCAGCTCGACCCTGTAGCCCTGGCGGCGCATGAGAGGCACGAGCGGCCGGAAGTGGATCGGGGAGAACTGAGGCATGAGGATCGTGTGGGTCCGGCGCATCTCCTCGGTGAACACCGGTGCGGCGGGGTCGGGGTGAGGGACTGCCGGCTCGGCGCCGTCACCGGCCCCGAGGGCCGGGGCGCCGGCGGGCGGGACGGCGGTCGTGTCGATCTCGGCGCCCGCGCGCTGCCCGCGGGTGCGGCGCCGCTCCTGGGCCGCTGCGGCCAGGGAGCGCAGCCGGATCGTGGCGGCGCCCAGGTTGGAGACCTCGTCGATCTTCAAGGAGGTGTAGACCTCGTCGGCCCCCTCGAGGATCTCCTGGACCTGGTCGGTGGTCAGCGCGTCGACACCGCACCCGAAGGAGTTGAGCTGGACGAGCTCGAGGTCGGGGCGGGCGATGACGAGCTCCGCGGCCCGGTACAGCCGGGAGTGGTAGGCCCACTGGTCGCGCACGCGCAGCCGGGAGCCTCCCGGCCCCGGCTGCGCGACGGCCACGCTCGCCTCAGGTGAGGGCAGTCCCTCGGAGGTGACGTCGGACCAGTCGGCCGGCTCGACGCCCCCGGACCCCGAGGACCCGGCCAGAGCCCGGCGCACGAGCGCCACCGCGTGCCCCAGCGCCCCGCCGGACACGGCGCGCTCACCGGCACCGGGGTCGTCGTCCTGCGCCTCAGGCTCAGGCAGGATCGAGTCCTCCGAGAGCACCGCCATGCCCAGGGTGTTGATGACGTCGGGGATGCCGTGGTTGATCTCGGGGTCGACGTGGTAGGGCCGTCCCGCCAGGACGATGCCCTTGCGCCCGTTGGCCTCCATCCACTCCAGGGTGCGGCGGCCCTCAGCCCGCACGTCGGCCTTGAAGGCCGCGTCCTCCGCGAAGCCCGCGGCCACGGCGCGGCGCGCCTCGGGCAGCGTGACCCCCCAGTCGGCGAAGACCTCGACCAGCCGCCTGGCCAGCGTCGTGGGGTCGGCCAGGTTGAGGAAGGGGGCCAGGAGGCGGACCCCGTCGCCCTGCCCTCCAGCGGCCCGGTCACCGCCCTGCTGCGCACCTCGCCCGCTGGCGCCCGTCCTGTCCTGCCCGGCCCGGGCCGACCCGGCGGCCCGGGCCGGGTCGTCGGGGGCCCCGGCGGTGCGCAGGGCGGAGGTGTTGGCCCGGATCACCTCGGGATAGGTGGCCACGATCGGGCAGTTGAAGTGGTTGTCCGCCCCCGCGACGAGCTCACGCTCGTAGAAGACGCAGGGGAACCAGATCGTGCGCACCCCCTTGGCCACGAGCGACTCGACGTGGCCGTGAGCGAGCTTGGCCGGGTAGCACACGTTCTCCGAGGGGATGGCGTCCATCCCTGACTCGAACAGCTCGTGGCTGGAGCGCCCCGAGATGATGACCCTGAAGCCCAGCGACGTGAGCACGGTGAACCACAAGGGGTAGTTCTCGTACATGCCCAGCACGCGCGGCACCCCGATGTCCCCGCGCGGGGCGTCGGCCTCGCGCAGGCGTCGGTAGGAGAAGGTGCGCCGGTACTTGTACTCGTAGAGGTTGGGCACCTCGGACTTCGACGCCCGCCGCTCCTGGGCGGCGCCGCGCTCGCAGCGGTTCCCCGACACGTGGCGCTGGCCGTCGTTGAAGGTCGTGATCGTCAGGCGGCAGTGGTTCTGGCACAGCCGGCACGTGGTCGCCTCGGTGCTCAGGGAGAAGCGCGACAGCTCACCCAGGCCCATAAGGGCGGAGGGCTCGGCGTCGTAGGTGGCGTGGGCGGTCAGCGCGGCGCCCAGGGCACCCATGAGCCCGGCCGCGTCGGGACGCACGACCTCCCGGCCGGTGAGCAGCTCGAAGGCGCGCAGCACCGCGTCGTTGAGGAAGGTGCCCCCCTGGACGCTCACGCGCTCACCGAGCTGGTCGGCGTCCTTGAGCTTGATGACCTTGTACAGGGCGTTGCGCACGACCGAGTAGCTCAGCCCCGCGCTGATCTCACCGACCGTGGCCGCCTCGCGCTGGGCCTGCTTGACCGAGGAGTTCATGAACACCGTGCACCTGCTGCCCAGGTCCACGGGGTGCTCGGCCTCGAGCGCCGCGGCCGCGAAGTCCTCCACCGTCGTCCCCATCGTCTGGGCGAAGGTCTGCAGGAAGGAGCCGCATCCCGACGAGCACGCCTCGTTGACGCAGATGGAGTCGATGGCCCCGCCGCGGATGCGCAGGTACTTCATGTCCTGCCCGCCGATGTCGATGACCAAGGTCACCCCGGGGTTGAGGTGCTCGGCGGCCCGGTAGTGGGCCATCGTCTCGACGACGCCCTCGTCGATGTGGAGGGCGGCCTTGACGAGGGACTCCCCGTAGCCGGTCACGCAGGAGCGCACGATGCGCACCCCCTCCGGTGCCTCACGGTGGATGCGGCGCAGGATCTCCACCGCCGCGGTGACCGGGTCCCCCTCGTTGCCCGCGTAGTGCTCCCACACGATCCGGTCGGCCGAGTCCAGGACGACCGCCTTGATGGTCGTCGAGCCCGCGTCGATCCCCAGGAAGCAGTCGAAGTCCCCCTCAGGTGCCCCGGCCGCCCTCGCGTCGTCGTGCGGGTCCTCGTCCCGGGCGCCGATGGTCGGCCACGGGGCGCGGGCGACCGTGGCGCGGGCGTGACGCTCGGCGAAGGCCCGGCGCTCGGCCTCGTCAGCGAACAGGGGGCGCATCCGCGAGGTGCCCAGCTCCAGGGACCTGCGGGTGGCCAGCCTCGTGCCGAGCTCCTCCAGCGTCACGGTCTCGCCCGTGGCCAGGAGGGCCGCGCCGATCGCCACGTAGAGCTGGGCCTCGGGCGGGCACCTGAAGTCATCGACCTGGTCGGCCAGGTTGCGCTCGAAGGCCGCCCGCAGCTCGGGCAGGAAGTGCAGCGGGCCGCCGAGGAACATGACGTTCCCGCGGATCGGCCGCCCGCAGGCCAGGCCGGCGATCGTCTGGGTGACGACCGCCTGGAGGACGGAGGCCGCCAGGTCGGCGGGCTCTGCCCCCTGGTTGATGAGCGGCTGGAGGTCGGACTTGGCGAAGACGCCGCAGCGAGAGGCGATCGGGTACAGGCTCCGGTGGCGTGCCGCCAGGTCGTTGAGCCCGGCGACGTCGGTGTGGAGCAGCTGGGCCATCTGGTCGATGAAGGCCCCGGTCCCTCCGGCGCAGGTCCCGTTCATGCGCTGCTCTGGGGTGGGGTGGAGGTAGGTGATCTTGGCGTCCTCCCCGCCGAGCTCGATGATGACGTCGGTGGCGGGGTCGCGGCGACGCACCGTCTCGGTCTCGGCGATCACCTCCTGGACGAAGGGCAGGCCCATGAGCTGTGCCAGGGAGAGCCCCGCACTGCCGGTCACGGCGCCGCGCACGCGCACCCCGTCCAGCTCCCGGCGGGCCTCCTCCAGGAGACGGGTGACCTCGCCGCGCACGTCGGCGTGGTGGCGCCGGTACTCGGAGAACACGGGGAGGCCGGCGTCGTCGAGCACGACGAGCTTGACCGTCGTCGACCCGATGTCCAGACCCATCTGCATGACGTCGCCGCCGGGCTGCCCTCGGTGCCCTGGCTGGTCGGTCGGATGCCTCATGAGTCCCCCTTCCGCGCCCGGGCGAAGCACCGTGCACCAACGACGAGGAGCTGCGGCTCGGGGCGCGAGATCACGGTAACGACGAACGCAGCAGGGATTCAACGGTGTTGAATTCCGGTGCCGGGGGAGCGCTCCCCGCACCTCGTGACATCCCCGTGATCTCACGGCAAAACGACTGTCCTCGAAAGACCTCCTCCGGGACGGCCGCCTGAACGTTGTTGAATAACGTGCGACCTGTTGAGCGAAAAGTGCTCAGGGACCAAGGGACCATCGTGGCCGCGGCGGCGGGCATAGTCTCGAGGACGTGAGTGCGGGCACAGGCAAACCCGTCGCCCGGGACGGCGCGACGGGCCGGGGCGGCCCTCGCCGCTCGGCCCCCGACGGGACGAGCGCGACGAGGGAGTCGATCCTGCGGGTGGCCCGGGCCTCCTTCCTGTCCCAGGGCTTCGCCAGGACGACGATCCGCGGGGTGGCCCGGGAGGCGGGGGTCGACCCGGCCCTCGTGTGCTACTACTTCGGCTCCAAGGGGGACCTGTTCGCCGCGGCGATCAACCCCAACATGCGCGCCAGCACCCGGGACCGGATCGCCGAGATCTTCGAGGGCGACCTGCGCAGCGCGGGAGCACGCCTCGTGCACCTGGCGGTGACCACCTGGGACGGCTCCTCCCCGGACGTCCCCTTCGCGAGCCTCCTGCGCTGGGCCGCCACGGACGAGAACGCGACGGAGGCGGTCGAGCGCTACGTCTCGGAGGTCATCGTCGCCCCGTTGTCCGAGGCGCTGGTCCGGGTCGGGGCGAGCCGGGACGAGGCGCGCGAACGAGCCGTCCTGGCCGGCTCGCAGGTCATGGGCCTGGCCATGGTCCGCTACGTCTTCCGGCTCGAGCCGCTCGCCTCTGCCGGCGTCAAGCAGATCGTCGCGGTCACGGGACCGAGCGTGCAGCGCTTCATCACCGGCCCGCTGCCGCCCGCGGGCGAGCGAATGAGGTCGGGCTGAGCACCGTGCCGCCCGCCGAGCCCACGAGATCGCCGGGAGGGCACCCGCCGCCCGGGGGCGCATCATCTAGGCTGGGCACGATGAACGACTCTCCTCCCGGCTCTGCGCCCGGCGCGCCCGCGCAGGTCCCGCTGCTCAACGTCGCCAACGTCCTGACGGTCCTGCGGCTCGTGCTCGTGCCGGTGTTCATCTGGCTCATGGTGCTGCCCGGGGACCCTGCGCGCCTGGCGGCGACCGTCGTCTTCGTCGTCGCGGCGCTGACCGACCGGCTCGACGGGCAGCTCGCCCGCTCGCGCGGCCTGGTCACGGACTTCGGGAAGATCGTCGACCCGATCGCCGACAAGGCGCTGACCCTGTCGGCCTTCATCATGCTGTCGGCCGACGGGCGCCTGTGGTGGTGGGTGACCGTCGTCATCCTCGTGCGCGAGCTCGGGATCACGGTCATGCGCTTCTTCATGCTGCGCCGAGCGGTGATGGCGGCCTCCCGCGGGGGCAAGCTCAAGACCGTCCTGCAGATGACGGGGCTGATCGGGCTGCTCGCCCCCTGGACGATGCTCCTGCCCCGGGCGCTGGCGGGCGGGCTGACCGCCCTGGCCTACGCAGCCGTCGCGGCGGCGCTCGTCGTCACCGTCGTGACCGGCGTCGACTACGTCCGTCAGGCGCTGTCGATCTCCCGCACCGGCGCAGGTGGGGACGAGGCGCGATGAGCCCCGCAGCAGGTGAGGGGGCCGCCGAGGGCCGGAACGACCGTGACAACCGGGACGACCGGGACGACCGGGACCCGGCGCAGGGCCAGGACGCCCACAACGATGAGGCCGCCGTCGCGACGCAGGCCCAGGCGGCGCGCTTCCTGCTGTCGACCGCCCGGGAGCGGGGGCTGACGATCGCGGTGGCCGAGTCGCTGACCGGCGGCGAGGTCGCCTCGGCGCTCGTGAGCGTGCCGGGCGCCTCGGCGGTCGTCGTCGGTGCGGTCGTCGCCTACGCCACCCGGCTCAAGGCCGAGCTGCTGGGGGTCGACCCCGAGCGTCTCAAGGCGGTCGGTCCGGTCGACGCGGAGGTCGCCTCCCAGATGGCGCGCGGCGTCGCCGGCCTGCTCGGGGCCGACATCGGGCTGGCCACCACCGGGGTCGCCGGTCCCGGGGACAGCGAGGGGCACAAGGCCGGTACGGTGCATATCGCGGTGTGCTCCCCGTGGGGCACGATCGGTCGCGAGCTCCACCTGCCCGGCGACCGCGAGCAGGTCCGACAGGGCGCCACGGTCGCGGTGCTGGCGCTGGCCGTCGCCCTGCTCGACGCGGCCGCGGAGGGGCCGCCGGACGGCCCGGCCGGATCCTTGGGCTAGACTGACGACGCACTCAGCCTTCTCTCAGGATCGGCGTCCAGGATCAACCCACGCCGCGGCGGTGAGCGCCGCCGCGGGAATGAAACTCAGCAGTGAATGGTTGTGCCACACGATGAACAACGCGACTCACCCCCGCCCCACCCGCTCCTCCCGTCCGGCAGGCCGGGCGCCCATGCGTGCGGCCTCGGTCGCAGGGCCAGGTGCCGCAGTGGAGACGACCAGCAAGCAGGAGACCGTCCTCCTGCGCCGTGAGATCGGAGAGGTCCTGCGCTCGGTGCGTCAGCACCAGGGCCGGACCCTGCGCGAGGTCTCCAGCCAGGCCCGCGTGTCCCTGGGCTACCTCTCCGAGGTCGAGCGTGGCCAGAAGGAGGCCTCCTCCGAGCTGCTCGCCTCGATCTGCCAGGCGCTGGACGCGCCCCTGTCGGCCGTGCTGCGTGAGGTCTCCGACCGCATCGCCCTGACCGAGGGCGTCGTCGTCCCCGACACCGTCCCCGACGAGCTGATCCGTCAGCAGGGCGCCGCGCTGCGCTGAGGCGCGGCGGCACCCACCCGCAAGGCCCCGGTCCCGTCAGGGAACCGGGGCCTTCGTGTGCCACAGTTGCCCCATGAGGCACTCGGAGTTCTGGCACGCCGTCGACGAGGTCTTCGGTCCCGCCTACGGCAGGTCCCTGGCCCGGGACCTTGTCCTCCCCGGGCTGGGAGCGACCTGCGTCGAGGCCTTGGACGCGGGGACCGCGCCTCGCGAGGTCTGGCACGCCCTGTGCGACGAGACCCAGGTCGGTGACACGCAGCGCTGGGTCTACCGCCGGGACGCAGACGAGCGGCGCTGAGGCTCGGCCGCCTCGGCCGGGAGCTCCGGAGCGGTCGCCCGGCCGGGGCGCCGCGATGGACGCGAGGGACGCGAGATGAGGAGACACGCCGTCCCCCCGACTGTTCTTCGAACACCTGTTCGTCTACAGTGCTCCACAGACGACGCTCGCGCACCCCGCGCCCCCAGGGCTCGGCACGGTGCCGCGATACGTGTCAGTGGTCGGGCATAGCGTCGTCTGCGAGCCCCGGTGAGGGGACCTCGCTCCTGAGGACCAGCCATGCCCGCCGCGGCCGAGAGCCGCCCGAGAAACGAGGTAGACGATGCCCGCCGCCACCCAGACCCAGGACCGTTCCAAGGCCCTGGCCACCGCCCTCGCCCAGATCGACAAGTCCTTCGGCAAGGGCTCGGTCATGCGCCTGGGCGACGACACCCGCCCGCCCGTGGAGGTCATCCCCACCGGCTCGACCGCCCTCGACGTCGCCCTGGGCATCGGGGGGCTGCCCCGCGGCCGCGTCGTCGAGGTCTACGGTCCCGAGTCCTCCGGCAAGACCACCGTGGCCCTCCACGCCGTGGCCAACGCCCAGAAGGCGGGTGGCAACGCCGCCTTCATCGACGCCGAGCACGCCCTCGACCCGGTCTACGCCAAGGCCCTGGGCGTCGACATCGACAACCTCCTCGTCTCCCAGCCCGACACCGGGGAGCAGGCCCTCGAGATCGCGGACATGCTCATCCGCTCCGGAGGGCTGGACATCATCGTCATCGACTCCGTCGCCGCCCTCGTGCCCAAGGCCGAGATCGAGGGGGAGATGGGAGACTCCCACGTCGGGCTCCAGGCCCGTCTCATGAGCCAGGCCCTGCGCAAGATCACCGGCGCCCTGTCGGCCACCGGCACAACCGCCATCTTCATCAACCAGCTGCGCGAGAAGATCGGCGTGTTCTTCGGCAGCCCGGAGACGACCACGGGCGGCAAGGCCCTCAAGTTCTACGCCTCGGTGCGCATCGACGTGCGCCGCACCCAGACCCTCAAGGACGGTGACCAGCCCGTGGGCAACCGGACGCGGGCCAAGGTCGTCAAGAACAAGATGGCCCCGCCCTTCAAGCAGGCCGAGTTCGACATCCTCTACGGGCAGGGCATCTCCCGTGAGGGGGGCCTGCTCGACCTCGGCGTCGACAACGACGTCATCCGCAAGTCTGGTGCCTGGTACACCTACGGCTCGGACCAGCTCGGACAGGGCAAGGAGAACGCCCGCCAGTTCCTCAAGGACAACCCCGAGCTCGCCGACGAGATCGAGAACAAGATCCTCGCGGCCCTGGGCATCGGTGAGCCGGGGCGCAGGGCCAAGCAGGAGGCCCAGGCCGAGCAGGAGGCTGCCGCGGCCCGGGACAAGGCCGCAGCGGCGGCGCCGAAGACGGCCAAGACCGCTCAGGGCGCCGCTGACGCGGCCGCCTCCGGTGCCGTGAAGTCCGCACGGGGCCGTGCCAAGAAGACCGCCCCCGTCGAGGACATCTTCGGTGAGGACGCTGGCGGCTTCTGATGCCCTGGCTGACACCCGACTCCCATGCCGAGCAGGTCGAGGCAGCCCGCGAGATCGTGCTGCGCCGCCTCGACCGCTGCCCCGCGCCGCGGGCGGCCCTGGCCGGGCTCCTGGAGCGCCGGGAGGTCGACCCGCAGGTCGCTCAGGAGGTCCTCGACCGCCTCGAGGCGGTCGGCATCATCGACGACGCCTCCTACGCCGCCGCCCTCGCCCGCACCCGCTTCGCCCTCAAGGGCGCGGCGCGCAGGGCCATCGCCGAGGAGCTGCGGGCCAAGGGCGTGGGGGAGGAGCACATCGCCTCCGCCCTCGAGCAGGTCGATGGGGCGGGTGAGCAGGAGGCCGCCCTGGCCCTCGCGCGCCGCAGGCTCGCCGCGACGCGGGGGCTGGACCCCGAGGTCAGGAGGCGGAGGACCCTGGCCCACCTCGGACGCAAGGGCTACGACGCCGAGGTCTCCGCGCAGGCCCTGCGCCGGGCCCTGGCCGAGGAGCCGTGAGCCCCGCCGCAGCCCCCCGCCTCAGTCCTGGGGGAGCAGGTCCCGGTAGTCGAAGGCGTTGACGACGGTCGTGCCCTCCTCGGTGAGCACGGTGTCCACGATGCGGTCGGACAGGACCTCAACCGGATCGAGAGAGCCCAGCGGCCGTGGCGCGGACCGGTCGGCGGGCACGAGCCAGGCGCCCTCCTGGCCCTCCTCGGCGGTGGAGTAGAGCAGGAGGCTGCCGTCGGACAGGGCTCCCATGATGTCGGTGCCCGATGCGGGAGCCAGGGCCTCGAGGCACTCGACGGCGCCGCTGAGCAGGTCGACCCGCGCCAGGCCCACGTAGGCGTGGGTCGAGGAGATCGATGACATGTTGATCCGCTCCGTGCCCAGGTCGCACCCGCCGGTGTCGAGCTCGGTGGCCACGCCCTGCTGGTCCACGAGCCACAGCCGGTCCCCGTCAGCCACCGCCACCCGGGTCGCGCCGGCGGTGATGCGCGGATAGGTCGACAGCCCGGTGAGGACCTCGACGCCCCCCAGGTGGAGCGACGCCGTGGAGTCCGCTGTCTCGACGACGAACAGGGGGGACCCTGTCCACTGGGCGACCTCCGGGAGCCCGCCCTCGGAGTCGGTCAGCGCCGACCAGGGGCTCGTCACCATCGTCCGGTCCGCACTGAGGTAGGTCAGCCCCGCGCTGGAGTCCTGGGAGTCGGTGTGCATCGCCCCGATGAGCCCGCCGTCGGAGCGCGACGCGGTGGCCCGGAGGGTGAGCGCCTCCGCCCTGAGGTCCTGGTTGCCCTGCTCGCCGGTGGCCAGGTCGAACCAGGTCAGATCGCTGGCCATGATCCGGGTCGAGCGCAGGATGATCGCCGATCCTCCCGTGTCCGGGTCGGCGGCCGAGAACCACAGGGCCACGACACCCAGGCCCGGGTCCTGGCTCAGCTCGAGGGTGAGACCCGTCGTGTCGACCTCGACGGGCACCGTCGCCGTCCACGCCTGGGTCCCGTCCCACAGGACCCGGCGCACGACGAGGTCCGCACCCGGGGAGCGTCGCGGCTCGACGTAGGTGAGGCCCGCCTCGTCGAGGACGACGGCGTTCTCCTCGGCCTCGATGCTCATCGCCGCCCTCGTCAGGCCAGCCTCCGTGGCCCAGAGGCTGTTGGCCACAGGGGTCACGGTGCCATGCAGATCGCGCCGCGCGGCGGCCGAGGCGCTCGCCGAGTCCGAGGACGCGGCCGAGCCTGCCGAGCAGGCCGACAGGACGAGCGCGGCAGCCGCCCCGAGGACAAGGGCAGCACGACGTCGCGGGAAACGGGGCACGGTGGTCCTCCTGGGCGGGATAAGGGGAACGGCGCACCATGCGCTCGCACCCGGCATTCTAGGCACGCGCCGCCCCGTCCCGGGCGGGCGCAGCGAGGGGCCCGGCCCCGACCGAGGCGACGGCCCCCGCCGCAGGCCGGTAGGCTCCCGCCCGTGACCCAGGACCAGCACGAGAGCCACGCCCAGCACGAGACCGGGGGAGCGCCGACAGGCTCGGTGAGAGGTGACGAGGACGTCGACCTCACCGTGCTGGCGGCCCGCGCGGGCATCGCCGCCCAGCACGTCGTGCCCTACGGGAGACAGGTCGCCAAGATCGACCTGGCAGCCCTGGCCCCGGGGGCCGCGGCCGGTGAGGACCCGGCGCGCTACGTCGTCGTGACCGCGATGACGCCCACCGCCTTCGGGGAGGGCAAGACGACCGTGGCCATCGGACTGGCCCAGGGACTGGCGGCGCGCGGCGAGCGCTGCGCGCTCACGCTGCGCCAGTCGGCGATGGGCCCGACCTTCGGGATCAAGGGAGGAGCCGGGGGATCGGGGCTGGCGCGCGTCGTCCCCGCCGAGCGCATGAACCTCCACCTCACCGGCGACGTCCACGCCGTCACCGCCGCCCACAACCTGCTCAGCGCCGTCCTCGACAACCACCTCCACCACGGCAACGCCCTGGGCATCGACGAGCGCACCATCACCTGGCCCCGGGTCCTCGACGTCAACGACCGCGCCCTGCGGCACGTCGTCGTCGGGCTGGGGTCCCGCAGCGACGGGGTGACCAGGCAGGCGTCCTTCGACATCACCCCGGCCAGCGAGGTCATGGTCATCATGTCCCTGGCGACCTCCCTGGCCGACCTGCGTGCCCGCCTGGGCCGGATCGTCGTCGCCCGGGACGTCGAGGGCAGGTGGGTGAGCGCCGAGGACCTCGGGGCGGCCGGCGCGATGACCGCCGTCCTGCGCGACGCGCTCGAGCCCAACCTCCTGCGCACCGCCGAGGGCACGCCCGTCCTCGTGCACACCGGCCCCTTCGGCAACATCGCCACCGGGTGCTCGTCGGTCATCGCCGACCGTGTCGCCGCCCGAGGCCTGGCCGGCACCGAGACGCTCCCGGCGGGGTACGTGCTCACAGAGGCCGGATTCGGCGCCGACATGGGCCTGGAGCGCTTCTTCGACATCAAGTGCGCGGTCTCGGGGATGCGCCCCCGTGCCGCCGTCCTCGTCGTGACCGTGCGGGCGCTCAAGGCCCACAGCGGGCGCTACCGCGTCGTGGGAGGCAAGGACCTGCCCGCCCAGATGCTCGAGGAGAACCTCGAGGACGTGCGCGCCGGTGCGGCCAACATGCTCAAGCACCTGGCTATCGTCCGAGGATTCGGGATGGAGCCGGTCGTGGCCGTCAACGTCTTCCCCACCGACCACCCCTCGGAGGTCGCCGAGGTGGCCCGCATCGCCCGCGGGGCGGGCGCGCGCGTCGCGCCCGTGCGGCCCGTGACCGAGGGGGGCCGGGGATGCGTCGAGCTCGCCGACGCCGTCATCGAGGCCTGCGAGCAGGAGGAGCCCGGTGGGGCCGGTGCCGGGCGCCTGTACGCGGCTGAGGACGACCTGCGCACGAAGATCGCCAAGGTCGCTGCGATGTACGGGGCGCAGGGTGTCGACTACTCGCCGTCCGCGGCCCGGTTCCTCGAGGACTGTGAGCGAGACGGGTTCGGCCACCTCGCGGTCGTCGTGGCCAAGACGCCCCTGTCCCTGTCCCACGACCCGGCCCTGACCGGCGCCCCGACCGGGTGGCGGCTGCCCGTGCGCGAGGTCCGTCTGGCCGCCGGCGCGGGCTACGTCTACGCCGTCTGCGGGTCGGTGTCGACCATGCCCGGGCTGCCGAGCCACCCCGCGGCCGAGCGGATCGACGTCGACCCCTCCACCGGCGAGATCATCGGGCTGCGCTGAGCCCGTGTGACACGAACCATGGCCTGGGTCCTACGTCCCAGACCTGTGGAAGGTGAGGTCACCCTTAGATTGTGCGCATGAGACCTCTGCCTGCCATCGCCCTGCCGACCGCCGGAGTGCTGGCCGTCGGGACAGCACTGCTCCTGGCCTCCAGGGGCGCTCGCCGCGAGGTGCCCCAGGTGGGCGCCGGCACCGGCCGCAGCCGCCCGCCGCGCGTCATCATCGCCGGAGGCGGCTACGTCGGCTTCTGCACGGCACGGGCGCTGCGCGCCCGCCTCGACACCGACCAGGTCGAGGTCGCCGTCGTCGACCCTCGGCCCTACATGACCTACCAGCCCTTCCTGCCCGAGGTGGCCGCAGGATCCATCCAGCCCCGCCACGTCATCGCCGCCCACCGGCGCTCACTGGAGGGCGTGACCATCCTGACCGGCTCCATCACGGCCATCGACCACGCCCGGCGCACGGTCACCGTCGCACCGCCGGTGCCCGAGTCCACGCGCGAGGCGGCCGAGCCCTACGACCTCACCTACGACCACCTCGTCCTGGCCCTGGGCGCCGAGGCGCGCACCCTGCCGATCCCCGGCCTGGCCGAGCAGGCCATGGGCTTCAAGCAGGTCGAGGAGGCCCTGGCGCTGCACAACCGCGTGCTGTCCCGCATCGAGGACGCCGCCTCGACCTGGGACGCCGAGCTGCGCAGGCGGCTGCTCACATTCGTGTTCGTGGGAGGCGGCTTCGCCGGGGTCGAGGCCATCGCCGAGCTCGAGGATATGGCACGCGCGGCCGTGGCCCCCATCCCCAGCATCGAGCAGGACGACCTGCGCTTCATCCTGGTCGAGGGCTCACGACGCATCCTGCCCGAGCTGACCGAGGAGCTGTCCGGCTACGGCCTGGAGCAGCTGCGTGAGCGCGGCATCGACGTGCGCCTCAACACCTTCCTCACCTCCTGCGTCGACGGCCACGTCGTGCTGTCCGACTCCAGCGAGTTCGACGCCGACACGATCGTGTGGACCGCAGGTGTCAAGGCGGCCCCCGTCCTGGCCGAGTCGGACCTACCCGTCGACCCGCGAGGGCGCGTCACGACCCTGCCCACGCTCCAGGTCGACCGCGACGGCGTCGTCGTCGAGGGCGCCTGGGCCGCCGGGGACTGCGCCGCCGTCCCGGACCTGACCAGCCCCGACCCCGGCGCCACCTGCGCGCCCACCGCCCAGCACGCCGTGCGCCAGGCCCGGGTCCTGGCCGACAACCTCGTGACCGTCCTGACCGACGGCCAGGCGGGGGAGGGGCTGCGCTCCTACGAGCACGAGAACCTGGGGACCGTCGCCTCCCTGGGCATCGGCAAGGGAGTGGCACGGATCATGGGGCACAACCTGCGCGGCTTCGCGGCGTGGACCGCCCACCGCGGCTACCACGTCTACGCGATGCCCACGGTCAACCGCAAGGTGAGGATCATGATGGACTGGTTCGCCGCCGTCGTCTTCCGCCGGGACCTGGCCTCCTTCGGCTCCGTCGCCCAGCCGGGGGCCGCCTTCGCACGGGCCGCGCAGAACGACGCCCGCATCGCCTCGCGCCGTCGGACCCCCTGAGCCCTTAGACGGCCAGGGCCCTGAGGTTGGGACACCTGCCTCAGGGCCCGTCAGGGTCAGTCAGTGCCCGTCAGGGCCCGTCAGTGCCCGTCAGGGCCCGTCAGTGCCAGTCCACCGTCTCGGTCCACCTCTTGACCGCCAGGGCGGCCGCGCCTCGCGCCCACTCATCGAACTCGAAGGGGCGCAGCACGATCGGGGCGGGGCTGGCCGCCCAGTGCCGCAGCCGGGCCACCTCCTCGTCGAAGGCGTCGCGGTGGGCCGCGATGACCCCCACCCCCTCCCCGGAGACGACGGTCAGCTCGGGCTCGAGGAAGGCGATGAGGGTGCCCACGAGCACCCCGGTCGCCCCGGCTGCCCGCCGCAGGACGTCCCTGACCTCCGGCAGGTCGCGCAGCCCCGGACCAAGCGCCTCGGCGAGCCCGACCTCGCGGCCCAGGCGCTGGGTGAGGGCGGCGCGGATCCCCGAGGTCGAGGCCACGGCCCTCGCGCAGCCGGCGTGCCCGACCTCGCAGGCCGGTCCGCCCTCGGCGACGGGCAGGTGCCCCACGCTCCCCGCGGCACCACGGGCCCCGGGGACGACCTCCCCGCCGACGACGATCCCACAGCCGATGCCCGCGCCCACGGTGACCAGCGCGAAGGGGTCCTTGTCCCGCCCCGCCCCGAACAGGGCCTCGGCGTAGGCGAAGGCACGCACGTCGTTGGCGACCGTGCACGGGGCGCCGGTGGCCGCCGAGACCAGGTCGGCCAGGGCCACCTCCCGCCAGCCCAGGAAGGTGGCCACCTTGACGAGGCGGTGGTCGACGACGGCCCCGCCCAGGGAGATCCCGATCCCGTCGACCGCACGGCCGGCCCGGCGTGACAAGCGCGCCATGACCGTGGCGATGAGGGCGACGACCGCCTCGGCCTCGGTGCACTCAAGGGGCGGGTCCTCCTGGGCGAGCACCGTGCCCAACGGATCGGTGAGGACGGCGTAGAGACGGTTCTCGGTGAGCTTGACGCCCAGGAAGGCGGCGCTGCCCTCGACGACCGCGAGCCTGCGCGTGGGCCGTCCGGGACCGGAGCGCTCCCGGGGCGGGCGCTCGGCCACGGCCCCTGACCGCAGCAGCGGCCGCACGACCCGGGTGACCGTCGGCGGGGACATGCCCAGCCTCCGGCCCAGCTCGGCCCGACTCAGCGGCCCGGCGGCCACGAGCGCGACGAGCACCTGGGAGCCCGGGCTCCGTCTGCTGCCCGACACCGGCACCCACCCCTTTCGCGCTCGTCCTGCGGTGCCGGCGCGTCACGGGGCGCCCGGTCTGGGACGACGACAGCCTTGCACAGAAGGCATCCGTCAGTTATTTTCATCTTACAAGAAAAGGCGCCCCGCCTTTTCCCCTGGAAGGACAAAGATGACCATCCACCTGCGTGCCGCGGACACCTCCGTCGTCGTCGACCTGCTTCCCGACCGCTTCCCCGTCGTCAGGCACTGGGGGCCCGACCTCGGGGAGGTCGACGGGCAGGACCTGGCCGACGTCGGTCGCGCGGCCACGACCTCCCTGGGCACGAACACCCACTGGATCACCAACGACCTGCCCCTGCTTCCCCTGGCCAACCTCGGGTGGCTCGCCCGCCCCTCCGTCCAGCTCTCCCGCGCGGACGGCACGGCCTTCTCCCCGCATCCCGGTCGCGTCGAGCACGTCACCGAGGTCGCCCAGGGCCCCGGGGGCACGACCCAGGTCCTGCGCTCCACGGGCGCCGACGCCGAGAACCGTCTGACCCTGGGCACCGAGCTGCGCCTCGAGCCCTCAGGCCTCGTGCGGCTGCGCGCCTGGGTGCGTGACGACCGCCCCCAGGCCGACCCGACGAGCAGCCCCGGCAGTGCTGGTCCCGCTGGTCCCGCCGATCTCGTCGTCGGCGAGATCACCCCCGTCCTGCCCGTGCCCGAGGCCGCGGAGGAGCTGCTCGACATGAGCGGGCACCACTGCCTGGAGCGCCAGCTCCACCGCACCCCCTTCACCCCCGGCACCCGCCTGCGCGAGTCCTGGGAGGGCAGGCCCGGCCACGACGCCGCCACCTGGCTGGCCGCAGGGACCCGCGGATTCGGGTGGCGCGGCGGCGTCGTCCACGCCGTCCACCCCGCCTGGTCGGGCAACACCCGGAGCCTGGCGCTCAACACCGCCTCGGGCCGCAAGCTCCTGGGGGCCGGCGAGCTGCTCCTGCCCGGTGAGGTCCTCCTCGCCCCCGGCCAGACCTACACCTCGCCGTGGGCGGTCTTCTCCTGGGGCGAGGGCCTGGACGCCCTGGCCCACCGCAGCCACGCGTGGCTGCGCTCCCTTCCCTCCCACCCCGACCGCCCCCGGCCGGTGCTGCTCAACACGTGGGAGGCCGTCTACTTCGACCACGACCTCGAGACCCTCAAGGAGCTGGCCGACGCCGCCGCCGAGGTGGGCATCGAGCGCTTCGTGCTCGACGACGGCTGGTTCGGCTCCCGCCGGGACGACACCTCCGGCCTGGGCGACTGGCAGGTCTCACCCGACGCGTGGCCGCAGGGACTGGGACCGATCATCGACTACGTCCACGCCCTGGGGATGGAGTTCGGCCTGTGGTTCGAGCCCGAGATGATCAACCTCGACTCCGAGCTCGCTCGCGCCCACCCCGACTGGGTCCTGTCCGACGCGGCGGGGGGCGCCCCCGAGCACCGCAACCAGAGGGTCCTCGACCTGACCGCCCCCGGTGCCTGGGACTACCTGTACGACGCCATCTCCTCCCTCGTGGAGGCCCACGACATCGCCTACCTCAAGTGGGACCACAACTCCCCGCTCCTGGCCACCGGCCACGTGACCGAGGACCCCGTGGCCGGGCGCAGCGGTGCCGGCGCGGTCCACGACCAGACCCTGGCCCTCTACAGGCTCCTGGACGCCCTGCACGAGCGCTTCCCCTCCCTGGAGATCGAGTCCTGCGCCGGAGGCGGGGGACGAGTCGACCTGGGGATCCTCGAGCGCACCCAGCGCGTGTGGGCCTCGGACTGCATCGACGCCCACGACCGGCAGAACATCCAGCGCGGCACCACCCTGCTCCTGCCTCCCGAGCTCGTCGGCACGCACGTGGGCGCGGGCCGGGCGCACACGACCTTGCGCGAGCTCGACCTCGACTTCCGTACGGGCACGGCCCTGTGGGGCCACATGGGCGTCGAGTGGGACCTGAGGGAGGCGGACGCGGCGGCCCGCGGCCGGCTCTCCTCCGCCATCGCCCTGTACAAGGAGCTGCGGCCCCTCATCCACACGGGCCTGACCGTCCACGCCGACCTGCCCGAGGACGAGGCGCTGCGCATCGAGGGGGTCGTGGCTCCCGACGGCACCGACGCCCTGTTCCAGATCGCCTGCCTCGGCCAGCTCTCAGCCTGGCCCACGGCGCCCCGGCCGCTGCCCGGCCTCGACCCGGACCGCCGCTACCACGTGCGCCTGGCCGCGCCGGCCTACCCCGAGCTGCGGCTGCGCACGCCGTGGATGGACGAGGCCGGGGTCGTCCTGCCCGGCTCCTACCTCAGCTCAACCGGCCTGGCGCTGCCCGTCCTGCACCCGGACCACCTCGTCCTCGTGCGGGCCACCGCCCTGCCCTGAGGCGTGTCGGCCCGGTGCGCTCCCGGCGCACCGGGCCCAGTCGCCCCACGCGCGGGCGCCGACCCGCTTCCCTCTCACCGACCAACGACCCAGCAACCCTCCCGCAATCACCGTCGATTTGGAGACCCGATGTCAACATCCGCTCCGGCCGTACGACCCAGTCGTCGTCGGCCCCGCACAGATGCCCGGCTCGGCCTGGCATTCATCCTCCCCGCCGCGATAGGCCTCGTCGCCTTCTACATCTGGCCGCTTCTCCGGGGCATCTGGCTGTCCTTCACCGAGTACAACCTGCTGACCCCCGAGACCTTCACGGGCCTGTCCAACTACGAGCGCATGGTGGGCGACTCCATCTTCTGGAACGCCGTCGTCGTGACCCTCGAGTACGTCGTCATCAACATCGGTGTCCAGACGATCATGGCCCTGGCGATCGCGGTGCTCATGCAGCGGCTCACCCAGTCGACCCTCGTGCGCTCGATCGTGCTCACCCCCTACCTCGTGTCCAACGTCGTCGTGGCCATGCTGTGGCTGTGGATCCTGGACAACACCCTGGGGATCTCCAACGAGATCATCCAGGCCCTCACCGGCGAGAGCGTCAACTTCTTCAGCTCCTCCCTGGCCATCCCGACCATCGCCTTCATCAACGTGTGGCGGCACATGGGATACACGGCGCTGCTCATCTTCGCCGGTCTCCAGTCCATCCCCGGCACCGTCTACGAGGCGGGCAAGATCGACGGCGCCAGCGAGTGGACGATGTTCTGGCGGATCACGATGCCCCTGCTGCGCCCGATCCTCGCCCTCGTGCTCATCATGACGATGATCGGCTCGTTCCAGGTCTTCGACACCGTCT
This sequence comes from Actinomyces howellii, assembly GCF_900637165.1. GTDB lineage: Bacteria > Actinomycetota > Actinomycetes > Actinomycetales > Actinomycetaceae > Actinomyces > Actinomyces howellii. The sequence goes on from NZ_LR134350.1 coordinate 70,413, forward strand.
CGGTGACCACCGCAGGAGGCCCGGTCAACGCCACCCGCGTCCTGCAGTACTACATCTACGACATGGCGTTCAGCCGGTTCCAGTTCGGCTACGCCTCGGCGATGGCCGTCGGGCTCCTGCTCGTGCTCGCCGCCATCACGATTCTCCAGTACCGCATGACGCGGGCCGGGCAGACGGACCTGGACTGAGGAAGGACCCCACCGCATGAGCACCGCAATCGCATCTGAGTCCTCCCGCGCCTCCCAGGACCCCCGGCCCGCCCGCCGTCCCAGGATCGGGCGCGTCCTGGCGTGGGCCTTCATGGCCCTGGTCATCATCATCACCGTCCTGCCCTTCTACTGGGTGCTGCGCACGGCGCTGTCGTCCAACACCGGCCTCGCCTCTGACCCCACGAGCCTGCTGCCGGTGGAGACCAACCTGCGCGGCTTCGCCCGGGTCTTCGGCATGCAGTCCACCGAGGAGGCGATGGCCGACGGCGGATCCGGAGCGGCCATCAACTTCTGGCTCTACCTGCGCAACTCCGTCGTCGTGGCCACGCTGGTCACCGCCGGTCAGGTCTTCTTCTCGGCCATGGCCGCCTACTCCTTCTCCCGCCTGCGCTGGAAGGGACGGGACGCGGTCTTCTCGGTCTTCCTGGGCGCGCTCATGGTCCCGTCCATCTTCACGCTCCTGCCCAACTTCGTCCTGGTCAAGGAGCTCGGCCTCATCGACACCCTCCTGGGGGTGGCGCTGCCGACCATGTTCATGACCCCCTTCGCGGTGTTCTTCCTCAAGCAGTTCTTCATGAACATCCCCCGTGAGCTCGAGGAGGCCGCCCTGCTCGACGGCGCCTCGAAGGTGCGCGTCTTCTTCCAGCTCATCCTGCCCATGGCCAAGGCGCCGATCACGACGCTGGCGATCATCACCTACATCACCGCCTGGAACGACTACTTCTGGCCCCTGCTCGTGTCCTACACCGACTCCTCGCGGGTGCTCACCGTGGCCGTGGCCGTCTTCAAGTCCCAGGCCCCGACCTCCGGCACCGACTGGTCCGGGCTCATGGCGGCCACCCTCGTTGCCGCGCTCCCGATGCTGCTGCTCTTCATGGCCTTCGCCCGCCGCATCGTCAACTCCATCGGATTCACCGGGATCAAGTGAGGACCAGACATGCTCAACAACCTCATGCTCACTCGTCGCGGCGCCCTGGCCGCCCTGACCGCCTCCGCGGCCGCCCTCGCCGTGTCGGCCTGCGGCCCCTCCGACGAGGCCGAGGCCGGCTCAACGGTGGAGTACTGGATGTGGGACGCCGGGCAGCAGCCCGCCTACGAGAAGTGCGCCGAGCTGTTCAAGGAGCGCACCGGCATCACCGTCAACATCACCCAGATCGGCTGGGACGACTACTGGACCAAGCTGACCGCGGGCTTCATCGCGGGCACCGGTCCGGACGCCTTCACCGACCACATCCAGAAGTTCGCCCAGTTCGTCGACCTCGACGTCCTCGTCCCCCTCGACGAGCAGGCCGCCTGGGCCGACGTCGACGAGTCCGCCTTCCAAGAGGGACTGCTCGACCTGTGGAAGGGTGAGGACGGCCACCAGTACGGATGCCCCAAGGACTGGGACACCGAGGCGATCTTCTACAACAAGGACATGGTCGCCGAGGCGGGCCTGACCGATGAGGACATGGCCTCCCTGGAGTGGAACCCCAAGGACGGGGGGACCTTCGAGAAGGTGCTCGCCCGCCTGACCGTCGACCGCAACGGCGTGAGGGGGGACGAGGAGGGCTTCGACCCCGAGCACGTCGCGGTCTACGGCATCGGCATCCAGGACGCCGGCGGGATGGACGGCCAGACCCAGTGGAGCCCCTTCACCGGCTCGGCGGGGGACTGGTACTACACCGACGAGCCGACCTGGGGCACCCGCTACCGCTACGACGACCCCGTCTTCCAGGAGACCCTCGACTGGTACTTCGGGCTGGTCGACAAGGGGTACATGAACCCCAACGGGGCCTTCTCCGACGCCACGAGCACGGACATCCAGCTCGGCTCGGGCTCGGTGGCCATGGCGATCCACGGCTCGTGGATGTTCAACACCTTCGCCGGCCTGGACATCAACGTCGGGGTCGCCCCCACGCCCGTGGGCCCCAACGGGACGAGCCAGTCCTTGTTCAACGGCCTGGGAGACTCGGTGGTCAAGCAGTCGGCCAACGTCGAGAACGCCTCGAAGTGGGTGGCCTTCCTGGGCACCCAGGAGGCCCAGGACGTCGTCGCCTCCTACGGCGTCGTCTTCCCGGCCATCACCGCCTCGACGACCAAGGCCGTCTCAGTCTTCGAGGAGACCGGCCTGAGCACGGAGCCCTTCACGGCCCACGTCGAGGCCGGGACGACCTTCTTCTTCCCGCTGACCTACTTCGGCGCCGACGTGCGGGCGATCATGACGCCCGCCACGGAGGACGTGTGGGCCAACCGGGTGCCGGCCTCGACGCTCACGGCCTACAACGACCAGGTCAACCTCCTGTTCGAGACCTCCTCGCACGACGGCTAGCCCTCCGCGGCCAGCCCTCCGCCCCGTCCCCGCGAGATCGGGACATATGACACCCTGAGATCGCCGCATCTGGCACGCCGTCGGCACGGCGGACCAGATGCGGCGATCTCAGGGCTGTTTCTCCCGATCTCGGGGTGTCATTTCTCCCGATCTCGGGGTGTCATATGTCCCGATCTCGGCGTCAGGCGGGGGCGACCTCGGCGTCGAAGCTCTCGGCGTACTCCTCGGCGCTGAGCAGCTCGCCCTCCGCCGTGACCTCGACGGCGAAGAGCCAGCCCGCGCCGTAGGGGTCGGCGTTGACGGTCCCGGGCTCGTCCTCCAGCGCCTCGTTGACCGCGACGACGGTGCCGGTGACCGGGGAGAAGATGTCCGAGACCGACTTGGTCGACTCCAGCTCCCCGCAGGGGGCGCCTGCCTCGACGGTCGAGCCGACCTCGGGGAGCTCGACGAAGACGACCTCCCCGAGCGCGTCGGCCGCCACGGCCGTGATGCCGACGCGCGCCGGCGTCGAGGAGTCGAGCCACTCGTGCTCGGCCGAGTAGCGCAGGTCGGGACGGACGGGCTGACGTGCCATGGTGGGCTCCTTCAGTGGTATCTCAGGTGGGGCGGTTCTCAACGGGGTCGCCTGTAGAAGGGCGAGGCGACCACCGTCATCGGGTAGTCCCGGCCCCGCACGTCGACGACGAGCTCGGTGCCCTCGGGCCAGGCAGGAGCCTGGTCGCCGTGGGAGGGGCCGAGCAGAGCCAGGGCGATCGGGTGCCCCAGCGTCGGGGACAGCAGGCCGGAGGTGACCGTGCCGACCTGCCGGCCCTCGGCGTCGCGCACCGGGCACCCGGCCCGAGCCGCCCGGCGGCCCTGGCCGGCCAGGGCCACGAGCTGCTGAGTGCCGGGCTCGCCGTCGCGCTCGGCCCGGCGCTCCAGGGCGTCGCGGCCCACGAAGCCGGGCTTGTCGAGGGCGACGACGCCGCCCAGGGAGGCGTCGAAGGGCGTGATCGCCTCGGTCAGCTCCTGGCCGTACAGGGGCATGCCGGCCTCGAGACGCAGCGAGTCGCGCGCGGCCAGGCCGCAGGGGGTCAAGGGCGCCAGCGTCTCCTGCCCCGCCCCGGTCCCCTGGGCGGGGCAGGGAGTCGGGGCGAGGCCCGCGGCGTGGGAGGTGATCATCGTCCACAGGTCGACGGCGTCCTCGGCCCCGCAGAACAGCTCGAAGCCGTCCTCACCGGTGTAGCCGGTGCGAGCCAGGAGCACCGCGTGCCCGGCGGCGGTGGCCCGCACCGCGGCGTAGTAGCGCAGACGAGCCAGGATCCCAGGACCGCACAGCACGTCCGGCGCGCCGCAGTCCTCGGTCGGAGCAGGGTCAGCAGGGCCAGCAGGGTCAGCAGGGTTCTTGACCGGCCGCAGGGCGGCAGGGATCCCGGCACCGGACTCCACGACCCCACGCAGGATCTCCTCGGCGCGCGGGCCCTGGACGGCGATGAGCGCCATCGACAGCGACAGGTCCTCCACGGTGCACTCATAGCCCGCGCAGCGCTCAGTCAGGGCGGAGGCGACGCGCTCGCGGTTGCCCGCGTTGGGGACGACGAGGTACTCGTCGTCCCCCACGTGGTAGACGATGAGGTCGTCGATGATCCCGCCGTCCTGGCCGACGATCATCGTGTAGCGGGCCCGGCCCGTGGTGACCGCCGAGATCCGGCCCACGAGGGCGTGGTCGAGGGCGGCTGCGGCCCCGGGGCCGGTCACCTTGACCTCGCCCATGTGGGACAGGTCGAACAGCCCGGCGCTGCGGCGTACCGCATGGTGCTCGGCGAGGTCGGAGGTGTAGCGCAGGGGCATCTCCCAGCCGCCGAAGTCGGTGAAGACCGCCCCCAGACCGGCGTGCACCGAGTGCAGGGCGGTCGTGTGCAGCAGCGGGGCTGAGACTGGTCGGCGGCTCATCGGGCGTCCTTCCTGGCGTCGACGGACACGTCGGCGCCGGTGGTCCTGTTGGTGGTCTCGTCGGTGATCTCGTAGGCCGAGGGGGCCGGGCAGGTGCACATGAGGTTGCGGTCCCCCCAGGCGTTGTCGATGCGCGTGACCGGCGGGAAGTACTTGTCCCGCTCCATGCCCGCCAACGGGAAGGCGGCCTGCGAGCGCGAGTACGGGCGGTCCCAGGTGTCGGCGGCGACCTGCGCCAGGGTGTGGGGGGCGCGGCGCAGCACCGAGTCCTCCACGGCGACCGAGCCCGAGGCGACCTCGTCGATCTCGGCGCGGATCGAGCGCATCGCGGCGATGAAGCGGTCAAGCTCGGCCAGGGGCTCGGACTCGGTGGGCTCGGCCATGAGGGTGCCTGCCACCGGGAAGGACAGGGTCGGGGCGTGGAGGCCGTAGTCGATGAGGCGCTTGGCCACGTCCTCGGCGGTCACGCCGGTGGCCTGGGTGACGGGCCGCAGGTCGAGGATGCACTCGTGCGCCACGAAGCCGGCCGCGTCGGTGTAGAGGGTCGGGTAGGAGTCGGCCAGGGCGCGCGAGACGTAGTTGGCGTTGGCGATGGCGGTCAGGGACACCTCCCTGAGGTCGACGTCGTCGAGCAGCGCCAGGTAGGTCCAGGCCAGGGGCATGACCCCGGCGGAGCCGAAGCGCGTCCCCATGACCGCGGGCCCCTCGAAGCCCTCGTCGGGGTCGCCGTCCTCCGGTGCGGCCGACCCCGAGGGGCCGGAGGGCAGGTAGGCCGCCAGGTGGGCCTTGGCCACGACGGGACCCACCCCCGGGCCACCGCCCCCGTGGGGGATGGCGAAGGTCTTGTGCAGGTTGAGGTGGGAGACGTCCCCGCCCAGGTCGCCGGGGCGCAGCAGACCGGTCAGCGCGTTGTGGTTGGCCCCGTCGATGTAGACCTGCCCGCCGGCCTCGTGGACGAGGTCGGCCACCTGGGTGACCTGGGGCTCGAAGACGCCGTGGGTCGAGGGGTAGGTGAGCATGATGGCCGCCACCCGCTCACCGTGCTCGGAGAGCTTGGCGCGCAGGTCGTCCACGTCGATCGACCCGTCGGCCGCCGTGGCCACCACCGCCACCGACAGTCCGGCGCCCGCCGCCGAGGCGGCGTTCGTCCCGTGGGCGGAGGCGGGCACGAGGCACAGGTCCCGGTGCCCCTGACCCCGGGCGCGCAGGTACCCACGGATCGCCAGGAGCCCGGCGAGCTCGCCCTGCGCCCCGGAGGCGGGCTGGAGGCTGCACCGGTCGTAGCCGGTCAGGCGCGTCAGCCGGTCGGCCAGCTGGGAGAACATGCGCCTCCAGCCGCGGGTCTGGGGGGCGGGGGCGTAGGGGTGGACCCCGGCCAGGCCTGGATCGAGCCAGACGGCGGACTCCACCGCGGCGTTGAGCTTGAGGGTGCACGACCCCAGGGGGATCATCGTGCGGTCCAGCGCCAGGTCCCGGTCGGACAGCCGACGCAGGAAGCGCACCATCGCGGCCTCGGACCGGTGGAGGTGGAAGCTCGGGTGGGTGAGGAAGGGGCTCGTGCGCTCCTGGGCATCGGGCAGGGCGAAGGCCTGCGCCGCCTCGGCCCGGCCCAGGACCGCGCCCGGTGCCAGGGCGTCGAGGACCGCCGCGGCGTCGGCCTCGGTGGTCGTCTCGTTGGTCGACAGCCCGACGTGGTCCTCGTCGAGCAGACGCAGGTTGTAGCCTGCCCGCTCCGCCCGGGCCACCGCCGCCGCGGCGCCACCGGGCAGGGTCACGCTCAGGGTGTCGAAGAAGGCGTCGTGCTCGAGCCCGATCCCCGCCCCGCGCAGGCCGGCGGCGATGCGCGCGGCCGTGGCGTGGACACCGTGGGCGATGGACCTCAGCCCTTCGGGGCCGTGGTGGACCGCGTAGAAGGCGGACACGACAGCCAGGAGCGCCTGGGCGGTGCAGATGTTGGAGGTGGCCCTCTCCCGGCGGATGTGCTGCTCGCGGGTCTGGAGCGCCAGGCGCAGGGCCTCGGTGCCCTCGGCGTCGTGGGAGACCCCGACCAGGCGGCCGGGGACCTGACGCTGGAGCGCCTCGGTGACCGCCATGAAGCCGGCGTGCGGGCCACCGAAGAACAGCGGCACCCCCAGGCGCTGGGCCGAGCCGACGGCGATGTCGGCGCCCACCGCCCCGGGCTCGGTGAGCACGGTCAGGGCCAAGGGGTCGGCGTCGACGGCCACGAGCCCGCCGCGGGCGTGCACGGCGGCCACGAGGGGTGCCAGGTCCTGCACCGCGCCCCGGGTGGTCGTGTGGGCCAGGACCGCGCCCAGCAGCGGCTCGCCGTCGAGGAGGCCGGGCTCCGCCACCTCCTGGGCGGGCAGGACCACCGTGCGGATCCCCAGAGGCTCGCAGCGTGCCACAGCGACCTCGAGGCACTGGGGGTGCAGGCCCGAGTCGAGCACGACGGCCCGGTCCCGGCCGCGGCGGGCGGCCCGGGCCATGAGCGTGACCGCCTCGGCCACGGCGGTCGCCTCGTCGAGCAGGGAGGCGCAGGCCACCGGCAGGCCGGTCAGGTCGGACACGAGGGTCTGGAAGAGCAGCTGGGCCTCGAGACGCCCCTGGCTGATCTCGGCCTGGTAGGGGGTGTACGAGGTCGTCCAGGCAGGGTTGGACAGCACGTCGCGCACGATGACCGCCGGGGTGTGGCAGGGGTGGTAGCCCTGACCGATCATCTCGGTGTGGGGGTCGTTGAGCGCGGCGAGCTCGCGCAGGGCGGCGACGGCCTGAGGCTCGGACAGGCCGCCGTCCTCGGCGGAGGGGGGCGTGCGTTCCACGGTCCCCAGCACGGGAAGACCGTCGGGCACGACCCGGGAAGCCAGGTCCTCGAGGCTGGAGACACCGATCTGCTCCAGGACGGTGGCCAGGTCCTGGGAGCGGACGCCGATGTGACGGGTGGAGAAGGCAGGGTGCGTCGGGACACCCGGGGTGGCGCTACGTCGAGCCATGACAACCTCCGGTCGGACACGGGTCAGGCCCACATCATAGGGGCTGGTCGGCAGGGCGGCGCGAGGGCCGCGGCAGGCCGTTCAGGGGGCGTCGGAGGCCATGGCGATGCCGGTGACGGTGGTCATCTCCTCGCTCGTGCGGGTCGTCAGGCGGCGGGCAGCGCGATCGGCAAGCCACGACAGGCCCATGTTGATGACGACGAACAGCGCGGCGACGACGACGAGGGAGGGGATGAGGTTCGCCTTGGCGCTGCCCAGCAGGCTGCCGGCCGCCAGGAGCTCGGAGTAGGTGATGATGTAGCCCAGGGCGGTGTCCTTGAGGGCGACGATGAGCTGGCTGACGAGGGCCGGGGTCATGGCGGCCAGAGCCTGGGGCAGCTCGATGAGCAGCCTCGAGCGCGAGCGTGTCAGGCCGATGGCCAGGGCGGCCTCGCGCTGGCCGGAGGGCAGGGAGTGGATGCCTGAGCGCACGAGCTCGGCCACGACCGAGCCGTTGTACAGGGTCAGTGCGATGACGACCCCCCAGAAGGCCGCCGAGGTCGGGGCGATGAGCGAGGACTGGGAGCCCAGGAAGTAGAAGAACAGCATGAGCACGAGCACGGGCACCGCGCGGAAGAACTCCACGACGAGGGTCGACACCCAGCGCACGGCGCGCAGGTCGCTCAGACGCCCCAGGCCGAAGACGATCCCGAAGGCGAAGGCCGCCACGACCGCGAGCGCCGAGGCCCGCACGGTCGCCCACAGGCCGGGCAGGAGGTAGTCCACCCAGGCCGAGGCGGTGAGGAAGGGCCTCCAGCGCACGGCGTCGAGCTGGCCCTTGGCGGCCAGGCCGATGAGGACCCAGGCGATGAGCGCCCCGATGATGAGCACGCCGATGACGTTGCCCACGCGCTCGCGACGCAGGGCCCGCGGACCGGGCAGGTCGTACAGGACGGAGTGGTCGTTCATCGTGCCACCGCCAGCTTCCGGGACAGGGAGGTCGTGACCAGGCCGATCGGCAGGACGATGAGGGTCCAGCCGACGGCGAAGAGCAGGAAGATCGACACGACGTGCTGCGGGGAGAACTCGAACATGTCGGACATGATCGAGGCGGCCTGGGCCACGCCCGCGGCAGATGCGACCGTCGTGTTCTTGGCCAGGGCGATGAGGGTGTTGCCCAGAGGGGCCACCGATCCGCGCAGGGTCTGGGGCAGGACGACCAGACGCATCGTCGACACGAAGCCCAGGCCGATGGCCCGGGCGGCCTCGGCCTGACCGGGAGGGACGGTGTTGAGCCCCGAGCGCAGGGCCTCGCACACGAAGGTGGCGGTGTAGACCGACAGCCCCAGCACCGTGAGCCAGAAGGAGTTCCTGGCCAGCCACTGGTCGCCCCCGCGCCCGGAGAGCACGATCCCGAGCTGACCGTACAGACCCAGGGAGCAGGCCAGGATGATGAGCGTCAAGGGGATGTTCATGACGACGTTGACGAAGGCGGCGGCCGCTGCGCGCAAGGAGGCCATCGGGCACACGCGCATGACCATGAGGACGGTGCCGATGAGGGCTGACCCGATGGCTGCCAGGACGGTCAGCTCGAGGTTGACCACGAAGGCGCCCAGGACGTCGTACTGGGCCAGAAGATCACCCATGGGTCCTCCTGTCAGGTTCGGGGCGCCGGTGCGGGGCTGGCGCGGTCGGTCGTGGTGGGCGGGCGGGGCGCCGGGCTGGAGCTCGCACGGTGACTCGCACGGTTACTCGCACAGTCCCGGGTCCACGGTGGGAGGGTTGAGCTCGGGGTTCGGCGTGAAGGAGGCGCCGACGTTCTCGGCCAGGAGCCGCTCCCACGTGCCGTCCTCGATGAGCCTGGTGATGGCGGCGCTGATGTCCTGGCACCGCGGTGAGTCCTTGGGAAGGCCGACCCCGTACTGTTCCTCGGTGAAGGTCTGGCCTACCAGGCGCATCGTCCCGGAGTACAGGGGCTGGGCGGCGAAGCCGGCCAGGATGATGTCGTCGGTGGTCACGGCGTCGACGGTGCCCGCGGCCAGGAACTCCACGCACTGGGCGTAGGTGCGCACGGGGAAGAGCTGGACCGTCTCGGAGTAGTCCTCGCGGATCGTCTGGGCCGAGGTCGAGCCCTCGACCGAGCACAGGATGCGCCCGTCGAGGTCGTCGGGGCCGGTGATGTCGGAGTCCTCGGCCACGAGGAGGTCCTGACCGGCGACGAAGTAGGGGCCGGCGAAGGTGATCTTCTGCCTGCGCGCCTCGGTGATCGAGTAGGTCGCCAGGATCATGTCGACCTGGCCGTTGGCGAGCATGGTCTCGCGCTGGGCGGAGACCGTCTGGACCCAGATGATCTCGTCCTCGCTGTAGCCCAGCTCGGCGGCCAGCGCCCGACCCATGTCGGCGTCGAAGCCGGTGTAGCGGTTGCCGTCCTTGAGCCCCATGCCCGGCTGGTCGAACTTGATGCCGATCCGGATCGTGTGGTCGCCGGAGTCCTGGGCCGAGGAGCAGGCCGCCAGGGCCCCGCTCAGCGCCAGGAGGGCTGCCAGGACGCAGGCGAGGACGGGCCGCCGGCGCCTCGGGCCCGAGCGGCCTCGGGGCCCCGACGCGCCGGGGCCCCCGGGTGGGAGCACGTGCATGACAGGCCTCCTGCCGTGGACGAGGGGTGACGAGACGGGTGGTCGGTGGGGATCAGTGGGAGGTCAGTGGGAGATGAGCTTGGACAGGAAGTCCTTGGCGCGCTCGGTGCGCGGCTGGGAGAAGAACTCCTCGGGGGGAGCCTGCTCGACGACCGCCCCGTCGGCCATGAACACCACCCGGTCGGCGGCCTTGCGGGCGAAGCCCATCTCGTGGGTGACGATGATCATCGTCATCCCCTCGGCGGCGAGCTCGGTCATGACGTCGAGGACCTCGTTGACCATCTCGGGGTCCAGGGCGCTGGTCGGCTCGTCGAAGAGCATGACCTTGGGCCGCATGGCCAGGGCCCGGGCGATGGCCACGCGCTGCTGCTGGCCGCCGGAGAGCTGAGCGGGGTACTTCGCGGCCTGGTCGGCCACGCCGACCCTCGACAGGAGCCCCCGGGCCAGGGTCTGGGCCTCGTCCTTGGCCATGCCCCTGACCTTGATCGGGCCGAGGGTGACGTTGTCGAGGATCGTCTTGTTGGCGAAGAGGTTGAAGGACTGGAAGACCATGCCCACGTCCGCGCGCAGCCGGGCCAGCTCCTTGCCCTCCTCGGGCAGCTCCCGGCCGTCGATGACGATGCGCCCGCTGCCGATCGACTCCAGGCGGTTGATGGCGCGGCACAGCGTCGACTTGCCCGATCCCGAGGGTCCCAGGACGACGACGACCTCTCCTCGGCTGACCGTGAGGTTGACGTCCTTGAGGACGTGGAGGTCGCCGAAGTGCTTGTTGACCCCGATGAGCTCGACGAGCACGGCGTCGGGGTCCTTGCCCGCACTGCCGCGGGGAGCGGTCCGGGCTCCTGCGGATGCGGTCTCAGGGCCGGGGGAAGGAGACGTCATGCGTGCGATGACAACATCGCCGCGTTTCCGTGATGGATCCGATATGTGTCAATCACGTCACAATCTGGTCGGGCGGAGGCAGTGCCGGTGCCGGTGGGGCCCGGGTCCGGACGGCCCGTGAGAAGCGATCCCTTAGACTGCCCGGCGATGACCGCCACCTCGACCACCTCGACGCCGACCACGACGTCGACCGCCGCCCAGCCCGCCTCATCCTCTGGTGAGGGCCGGGTGCCGCGCACCTACCACGTGCGCACCCTGGGCTGCCAGATGAACGTCCACGACTCCGAGCGCATGGCCGGCCTCCTGGAGTCCGCCGGCTACCGGCGCGCCCAGGACGTGCCCGAGGCCGTGGCCCGGGCCACCCCGGCCGGCGACGGCGGCGCCGACGTCGTCATCGTCAACACCTGCTCGGTGCGCGAGAACGCGGCCACCCGTCTGTTCGGCAACCTCGGTCAGCTCGCAGCCGTCAAGCGCGAGCGGCCCGGCATGCAGATCGCCGTGGCGGGCTGCCTGGCCCAGCAGATGGGGCAGGGGATCGTCGAGCGCGCCCCGTGGGTCGACGTCGTCTTCGGCACCCACAACCTCGACGTGCTGCCGGCCCTGCTCGAGCGGGCCCGCCACAACGAGGCGGCCGCCGTCGAGATCGAGGAGTCCCTCCAGGTCTTCCCCTCGACCCTGCCCACCCGCCGGGAGTCGGCCTACGCGGCCTGGGTGTCGATCGCCGTGGGCTGCAACAACACGTGCACCTTCTGCATCGTGCCGTCCCTGCGGGGACGGCAGCGCGACCGCCGTCCCGGGGAGGTCCTGGCCGAGATCGAGGCCGTCGCCGCCCAGGGCGCCATCGAGGTGACGCTCCTGGGACAGAACGTCAACTCCTACGGCGTGGGCTTCGGGGACCGGGGAGCCTTCGCCAGGCTGCTGCGGGCCGCGGGCGCCGTCGAGGGCATCGAGAGGGTTCGCTTCACCAGCCCCCACCCGGCGGCCTTCACCGACGACGTCATCGAGGCGATGGCCGCCACCCCGACGGTCATGGAGTCCCTGCACATGCCGCTGCAGTCCGGCTCGGACCGGATCCTGCGGGCCATGCGCCGGTCCTACCGCTCCGAGCGCTTCCTGGGGATCCTGGAGAGGGTCCGCGAGCGCATGCCCCGCGCGGCGATCACGACCGACATCATCGTCGGCTTCCCCGGGGAGACCGAGGAGGACTTCGCCGCGACCCTCGAGGTCGTCGAGCGGGCCCGCTTCGCCTCGGCCTTCACCTTCGAGTACTCCCCGCGACCCGGGACCCCGGCCGCCGACCTCGTCGACCAGGTCCCCCAGGAGGTGGTCAAGGAGCGCTACGCCAGGCTCGACGAGCTCGTGCGGCGCATCACCCACGAGGAGAACACCGCCCAGGAGGGCAGGGTCGTCGAGGTGCTCGTCGCCGAGGGCGAGGGGCGACGCGACGCCGCGACCGCCCGGGTCTCGGGGCGGGCCGCCGACAACCGCCTCGTCCACGTCGCCCTGCCCGCAGGCCTCGAGGCGCAGGACCGCGCCGGGGGAGCACCGCGCCCGGGCGACATGGTGACCGTGCGCGTCACCCACGGCGCCCCCCACCACCTCATCGCCGACTCCGCCCAGTGCGGCGAGCCGCTGAGCGCGCAGCAGGCGGCGGTCAACGCGGCCCTGGCACCGGGGGACCGGGTGTGGCTCGACGACGGCCCGGCCCTGTTCGAGGTGCGCCGGACCCGGGCCGGGGACGCCTGGGAGCGCCGTCAGGCCGAGGCCTGCGCGGCCCCCGAGCCCGACACCGCCCCCGTGGCCATCGGCATGCCCACGATCCGCCTCGGCGCCCCCGGGAGCCGGTAGCTCCCCCCTCCACCGCGAGATCGGGACATCTGGCACCTCGAGATCGGGAGAAGTGGCACCTCGAGATCGGGACATCTGGCACGTCACAGATCGCTGCCGGGGGGCGCCGTCATCGACGACCGTCCGCCTGCGAGACGCTGCGGTGCCGGCCGGCAGGCGCCGGTCCGGGCCGAGCGGACCCGCCGCCCGCCGTTCCGCTCACCGTGAGAGCGGCCCCCGGCGCATGGGGCTGGCGGCGTCCCTTCGTTAGGGTGGTGCCGTGCCCCCTCCGTCAGCCGCCAGCGCCTTCCGCGACGCCCCCGTCCCCGCGGCCCCGACGCCTGTGGACAACGAGCGGGTCGTGAGCTGCGTCGAGCGCCTCGACCTGCGTTTCTTCGTCGACGACGAGGGTCATGTCGGCATCCCCTGGCGGTACGTGACGGTCCGCGTCCTGTTCCCGGGAGCGGGTGTCCTCCAGCTGCGCGGCACCTGGTTCCGTATCGCTGACACCGAGCACCTGGGCGACCTGCGACGCCTTGTCGAGGAGTGGAACGCCACGAGGATCGGGCCCAAGGCGTACCTGACGGTCTCCGACGGCGGGGTCGTCCGGCTCCACGGAGAGATCGCCTACCCGCTCGAGGCGGGCATGACCGACGCCCAGCTCGAGGACTTCGTCCTGACCGGCTGCAGGCTCATCGTCGCCCTCGTCCGGGAGGCCGAGGTCCTCTTCCCCGACCCTCTGCGAGGAGGGCTTGAGCCGTGAGCGCCAGGCGCCGGGGGGACAGGATCTCCGACTTCATCGCCCGACTCGTGGCCAAGCGCTGGGACGAGCGGCTCCTTGGCCCGCCCTCCGGCAGGGCGGCCGGCATCCCCCGATCCGAGGACGAGACGCGGGCCCGGCGGCCGGGCCCCGACGGGCCGTTCGAGGCACCCCCCGTCGAGTCGGGCACCACCGCGAGCCCGGCTCCCGGCGGGCCCCGTCAGACCCCACCCCGCCCGGAGATGACCTCCCCCCTGACCCTGGACCGGGTCGAGACGGTCATCACCGGTGCCCTGGGCTACGAGGTGCAGCGCCATGTCGAGGACGGTCGTACGAGCCTCGTCGGGATGTGGGGCTCCTACCCCTTCATCTTCGAGATCCCCGAGGGCCACGACGGCTGGCTCCTCATCTCCGGGGGCTGGGAGGAGCCGGCCGGACCGGCCCTGCGCGACGAGCTGGCCGCGGCCGTCAACGACTGGAACCGCGACAAGCTCTTCCCCACGGTGACGATCAACGACGCTCCCGGCGGCCCGGCAGTGCGGGCCTCCTACCTCGTCGACCTCGAGGCGGGCGTGACCAGCGACCAGCTGCGCCTGCACGTGGACACGGCGCTGTTCTCCTGCACCCAGGCACTGAGCAGGATCCGCCCGCTCCTGCCCGAGCTGTGAGGGGGCGGTCATGAGCGGGGGACCGGTGCGCCTGGCCGTCGTGGGCCCCACGGCCACCGGCAAGTCGGAGCTCGCCCTCGACCTGGCCGACGCCCTGGGGGCCGCGGGCCCGTCCTGTGAGGTCGTCAACGCCGACGCCTCCCAGCTCTATCGTGGGATGGACATCGGCACGGCGAAGCTTCCGGTGGCTGAGCGGCGCGGGCACCCCCACCACCAGATCGACGTCCTCGAGGTCGTCGAGGAGGCCTCGGTCGCCGCCTACCAGCGGCGCGCCCGCCAGGACCTGGCCGACATCGAGGACCGTGGGAACCGGGGCCTCATCGTGGGAGGCTCGGGGCTGTACGTGCGCGCCGTCACCGACGCGCTCGACTTCCCGGGCACCGACCCACGGCTGCGGGAAGAGCTCGAGGAGCGCGCCCGGTCGGAGGGGACCGCGAGGCTTGTCGCGGAGCTCGAGGGGCTCGACCCTGCGGCCGCCGCGCGCATCGAGCCCGGTGACACGCGCCGGGTCGTCCGCGCCCTGGAGGTCATCCGCCTCACCGGGCGGCCCTTCTCCGCCTCCCTGCCCCGCTACGCCGACCTCGTGCCCACCGTCCACCTCGCCCTGCGCACCGACCGGCAGGCGCTCAACCACCGGATCGAGGTGCGTGCCGCCTCCATGTTCGCCTCCGGCCTCCTGGCCGAGGTCGAGGCTCTGGCCGCCCGTGGCCTGCGCGAGGGACCGACCGCCTCGCGCGCCATCGGCTACGTCCAGGCCCTGTCCGTCCTCGACGGCCTCATGACCACCGAGGAGGCGGTCGACTCCACGGCGGCGGCCACCCGCCGGCTGGCCTCCCGCCAGCTCAAGTGGTTCAGGCGTGACCCGCGCGTCCACTGGCTCGACGTCGAGGTCGACGCGAGCGGGCAGTGGCTGGCGGGGGAGCGCGAGCGGGTCGTGGGCGAGGCTGTCGGCCTCGTCGCGCGCTGGGACGAGGGCCGCGACGGGGTCGCTTAGGCTTGCGCCCATGACAGCAGCCTGGGGCCTGGCCGGACACGAGCTCATCAAGGGGCACGGCACGCAGAACGACTTCCTCGTGCTCATCGACCCCGACCGCGAGGTCGAGGTGAGCGCCGGCGACGTGGCCGCGGTGTGCGACCGGCGTGCCGGTGTGGGCGCCGACGGGTTCGTCCGCGTGGTGCGCACTGCCCGGCTGCCGGGTGCCGAGGCCTTCCTCGAGGCCGTCCCCGAGGCCGAGTGGTTCATGGACTACTACAACGCTGACGGCTCGGTGGCCGAGATGTGCGGCAACGCCTCGCGCCTGTTCGCCGCCGTCCTCGACGCCGAGGGACTGGTGGCGCTGTCCGACGGCGAATCGGTCACGATCGGGACGCGAGGCGGTGCGCGGACGGTCACCCGCAGCGGCGACCTGTGGACGGTGGACATGGGTCGGGCGCGCCTGGCCCCCGCCGACGGGGCCCTGGCCGACCCGCGAGAGGAGGGGTGGGACACGACCGTGACGGTCCCGGGGCTTGACGGGCCCCGGGCCGCGTTGAGCATCGCCATGCCCAACCCGCACGCCGTCGTGGCCCTGGCTGACGACGACGAGCTCGCCGCCGCGGGGCTGGCCGGCCTGACCGGGTCGGGAGCGCCGGTGCTCTACGACCCGCAGCCGCCGCAGGGCACGAACCTCGAGCTCGTCGTGCCGCTGGGCGACCGTCTCGACCCCGGCACCGGTGAGCGCGTCGGACTGGCCCGGATGCGTGTCCTGGAACGAGGTGTCGGTGAGACCCGATCCTGCGGCACCGGCTGCTGCGCCGCTGCGGTGGCCCTCCACACCTGGGAGGGCCAGGGCGCGCCCGAGGACTACCTCATCGAGGTGCCCGGGGGGCAGCTCGGGGTGCATGTGGGAGCCGACCCCCTCGGGCAGGACGCCGTCGTCCTGCTCACCGGCCCCGCGGTCATCGTCGGCAGGTTCACGCTCGCCTGACGGCTACCCCGGTACCGGCGCCGGGGCGATGGGCAGATCGACCCGCCCCGGCGCAGCGGCGGGCCTCCTATGCTCCCGGCATGGATGGCATGGACGGCATGAACGGCACGAACTCCTACGAGGACGTTGTGCGGGCCGCGGCCCGAGAGGTCTTCCCTGACGCGCAGATCCACGTCGACGGGATCACCCTTCGCCTGACCGAGGCCAACGGGAACCGCAGCGAGTTCCTGTGCTCGGACCCCGAGCGCAGCAGCCGGGGCCTTCTCTTCGAGGAGCGTGTGGCCATGACGGCCGACTACCTGAGACGGTTCCCCGCCGACCACACCCCTGAGCCCGAGACGCCCTGGGACCGGATCATGCCTCTGGTCCGCCCCTCCGCCCTGTTCCTCGATCCCAGGGTGGCGGGAAAGGCCATCCTGCGGCCCATGGCCGAGCACCTCGTCGAGGTCGTCGGCGTTGACCACCCCGACACCACGGAGGTCCTGATGCGCGAGACGGCCGGCTCGTGGGGCGCCTCGCCCGAGGCGCTGTTCCGCGCGGCGCGCGAGAACCTCAGCCGCTGCGGGTACCGCACCTCGATCGAGCCCATCGGCGCTACCGGTCAGGGAGCCGCCTTCGTCGTCAGCCCCTACGGCTACCACCCCTCCTGGTTGGTCCTTCCCGAGGTCTTCGCCCGGCCGATCGGTGCGGTGGCCAACCCCGTCTATGGCCTGTCCCGCCAGCTCGTCTTCCCGGTGACCCGTAACGAGATGTTCGTCCTGCCCGAGTCCGATGAGGAGGCGGTCGACGCGGCTCTGTGCTACGCCGAGGAGGTCTACCTCGACGACCCGCGGGCCATGCTCCCCTTCCCGCTGGTCGTCGAGGACGGCAGGCTGCGCGCCTGGAGGCAGCCCCGAACGCGCCTGGGGGCGATCGCCTGGCTGCTGCGTCGCCGCTACGTGCGCAGCCAGTACGCCGCACAGACCGAGCTGCTCACCCACGCTCTGAGGAACGACCCGAACCCGCCCGACCCGCCGCCGGTCATCCTGCCCGTGGCGGGGGAGGGGATGCAGCCGACCGCCGTCGAGGTCGAGGTGGGGGCGGGTGAGCTCATCCTGCCTGAGGTCGAGTACCTCGATCTGCGCTCGCCGCGGGGCAGGCTGGTGGTGCCCTGGGCGAGGGCCGCCGCGTTCCTGGGCCTCGAGCACCTCCCGGGGTGGTGGCCGGATCGCTGGGCCGTGGGGGCCTGGCCCTCCGACGAGGAGACCTGGGCGGGGCTGGCTGAGGCGCAGGTGGATCCCCACACGCTCGACCGAGAGGTCTGGTCCGTCGGGTAGTCGGTCGGGTATCAGGTCAGGTAGCCGGTCGGGCAGGGGCGTCCTGCCGCCGTCCTCGTCAACCCTCGCCCAACCTGACCGCAGGGCCTGGGGCTGGGGGTCAGGGACGGTGCCGCACGCGCAGGACCCGGAAGCCCGTGGACGAGGCGGCTTTCTCAACGGCCCAGCCCTGCCTCCCCAGCCAGCCGACCAGGGAGTCCGCCCCCAGGTTCCTGCCCACGACGAGCCACGCCTCACCGTCCGGGGCGAGCAGCGGCAGCCAGCCTCCGAGCAGGTCGTGGAGGGCCTCCTTGCCGACGCGCACCGGCGGGTTGGACCAGATGAGGTCCACCGGGGTGCCGGCCGAGACCAGCTCGTCGAGCAGGACGCCGGCCTCGACGGCACGCACGTTGGTGCACCCTGCCCCCGCGGCGTTGCGCGCTGTCAGGTCCAGGGCGCGCTCGTTGACGTCGGTGGCCAGCACGCTGGCCCCGGGGGAGGCGTCCGCCAGGGCCAGGGCGATCGGCCCCCAGCCGCAGCCCAGGTCGAGGAGGGTGCCCGTGGCGGGCGGGTCGGGGACGTGGTCGAGCAGCACCTGCGTGCCCTTGTCGAGGCGGTCGGCGCTGAAGACCCCTGCTGCCGTCGTCACCTCGTGCTCGACGCCGCGGATCATGAAGCGGTGCTCACGCTCCCGGGAGCCGACGCCGGGGGAGGCGCTGAAGTAGTGCTCGGTCACGACCGCAGGGTACCGGGCGCGGTCCCGGCTCGGACCGAGGACCAACCCGTTAGGCGGCACGACGGGCCAGCAGCGGGGTCGCCGCGAGCCCGGCGGCCAGGGCGAGGCACACCGGCACGACCCGTGAGGCATCGACGCCGGCGTCGGTGGGGGAGACGAAGGCGGTCACGAGGGTGCCCAGCGCAGCGGCTCCCGCGCTGCCCGCGATCGCCACCGAGGTGGCGGCCTGGGTCGGGGCGATCCCGTCGTGCGGGGCGCCGAGCTCGGTGGGTGCGGTCACGCAGCGGATGACCGTGTCCTGGTGGGTGGCGCCCATGCCCATCCCCGCCAGGGAGCAGCCCACGTGCAGCACCCACCACGGGGCCCCTCCGGCCAGCGTCACGGCCATGGCGCCGCCTCCCGCAGCCATCGCGGCCGCGCCGGCGCCGGTGCGCAGCCGGTAGGTCCTCGCCAGCCTGGCCGGGTGGGCCCCGCACCACATGGCGACGACCGACCAGGACAGGCCGGCGGCCGTGAGGGCCCAGCCGATCGGCCCGGGCCCCAGGCCCAGGACGTCGTGCGCCGCCGGGGCGATGAGGTAGTCGAGGGCGAAGTACGCCGAGCACAGCCAGGCCAGGGCGGCCACCGCAGCCCGCCGTCCCGGCTCCAGTCGCATGACCCCTGGCGGGAAGACCCTGGCGCAGGCCCACACGACCGCGGCGGTCCCCGCGCAGCCCACCGGCCAGAACCAGGCGGAGGAGGAGGCGACGGCGCCGATGGCCCCCACGCCCAGGGCCATGACCAGGGCCGGGAGCACCGGAGGGCTCTGGGGCTCGTCGGCGACCCTGAGGTCGCGGACCTGGCGGGCCATGACCGCGCGGGCCGCCACGAGCAGAGGAAGGTAGCCCACGAGGGCCCAGCGCCAGCTGAGCGCCGAGGAGACCGAGGCCGCGTAGGCCGGACCGAGCAGGGAGGAGACCACCCACATCGCCGAGCCCGCCGCCAGGCACAGCCGGCGCCAGGCCTCGGGCAGGGCCATGACGAGCACGCCCATGCCCACGGTGGCCAGGGCGCCTGCCGCCAGCCCGCGCAGCACCTCGCCGAGCACGTAGACGCCGACCCCGGGGGCGAGGGCTCCGGTGACCGCGCCCGCCACGAGGGCGCCGGTCAGCACGCTCATGACCCGGTCGGCCCGCCACCTGGAGAGCATGAACCCTCCCAGGGGCATGGTGAGGAAGGTCGGGACCATTCCCGCCGCCGTGATGAGCCCGTAGTGGCGACGTGCCCCCAGGTCGGTGGCGAGCAGCGGCAGCACCGTCTGGTTGAGGTAGGTCTGCATGCCCGCGAGCAGCTCGACGACGAGGACGGCCGCCGCCAGGTGCCCGACCGGCGAGGTGAGCAGGGCGCGTGGCGAAGGAGGCGGTGCACTCGGCCCGGGCTGACTGGACTCGGACGGGGGGGGGGAGGTCACTCGAACAGTGGAGAGGTCGCCGCCGCGCGCAGGCGTCGCGCACGGGAAAGCCTCACTAGCGCCCGCAAGAGGTAGAAGAGCATCGCGGGAAGGCCGATGACGATGGAGAACCACGCCCGCAGGACCGTCATGATCAGCCACGTCAGGCCCGGCAGGAAGACGATGACGATGGAGTCGCGCGGTCTCGTTGCGTGCCAGCCGAAGGGCAGGGCCAGGCCGAAGAGTCCGAAGGTGATCGTGCCCGAGATGTCCTCGGTGATCGGCGGCTCGTACAGGTACGCGAACAACGTGACTCCCGCCGCAGCACCGATGACCATGGCAACGGCTCCGAAGATGAGGGACGTCAGGGCGGTCGTCTGGATCTCCGAGCTCACGGCCTCGGCCTCAGCCCGCATCTGCGCCTCGGCCTCAGCCCTCATCTGCGCCTCGACCTGTGCCTGTACCTGAGCCTGGGGGAGCATGATCAGCTGCTTGAGCTGCTCAGGGGTCAACGCGATCAGGGGTTGCTCCGGCGGTGGTGCGGTGTCAGGGTCGATGTACCCGTCGTCAGGGTGGATGTACTCGCCGTCAGGGTCGATGTACTCGACTTCGATGTACTCGTCGCTGTCGAACTCGGACGCAGGGTGATCTTCCGAGGGAATCATGGGGCAACTATAACGAGGCGGTTACCGAGCCGTGGCCCCTTCGGACCTCGGACGGATCGAGCGCCCCGGGTTTCGGAGACGGCCCGTCAGGCGCTAGCATGCGCCCATGTGGATCTTCCGTATGCGCTGAGCTGGTGGCCTGTCCCAGGCGCCGCCACCGACCACGCCCGACCGGGCAGGTCCGTTGAGCACCGCTCCGGACCACCGCATGCATACGTGAAGGAGTCCTTGTGACCGACATGACCAACCGTACCCCCGTGTCCGCGCCCTCGGCCCGGTCCGCCCCTGACCCGGCCCAGGACATCGTCTCGCGCGTCCTGTCGCGCCACGGCACCGCCCTGGCCTCCACGGCCGGGGAGCACGTGCCGCCCGACCTGGACGACGGCGCCCTCGAGCGCGAGGCGCGCGCCGGGACCCGCCGTGTGGCGGGTCTGTCCACCGAGCTCGAGGACGTCAGCGAGGTCGAGTACCGCCAGATCCGCCTCGAGAGGGTCGTGCTCGTCGGCCTGGAGACGCCGAGCGCCGGCGCCCGCGAGCCCCACGGTCCCGGGGGCGGCGCCCAGGACGCCGAGACCTCCCTGCGTGAGCTCGCCGCCCTGGCCCAGACGGCGGGATCGGAGGTCCTCGACGCGCTCATCCAGCGTCGGGACCACCCCGATCCGGCGACGTACCTGGGCAGCGGCAAGGCCAAGGAGCTCGCCGAGATGGTCGCCGCGGTCGGAGCCGACACGGTCATCGTCGACGGCGAGCTCGCCCCCTCCCAGCGCCGGGCCCTCGAGGACGTCGTCAAGGTCAAGGTCGTCGACCGCACCGCCGTCATCCTCGACATCTTCGCCCAGCACGCCAAGTCCCGTGAGGGCAAGGCACAGGTCGAGCTCGCCCAGCTCGAGTACCTCCTGCCGCGCCTGCGCGGGTGGGGAGAGTCGATGTCCCGGCAGGCCGGTGGTCGGGTCGCCGGAGGCCAGGGCATCGGCTCGCGCGGGCCGGGGGAGACCAAGATCGAGCTCGACCGGCGTCGGATCCGCAACCGCATGGCCAAGCTGCGCCGCGACATCCGGGCGATGACGCCCTCCCGGGAGGTCAAGCGCGGTGCCCGGCGCCGCGGCCCGATCCCCTCGGTGGCCATCGCCGGGTACACCAACGCGGGAAAGTCCTCGCTCATGAACCGCCTGACGGGGGCGGGCCTTATGGTCCAGGACGCCCTGTTCGCGACCCTCGACCCCACCGTGCGCAAGGCCGAGACCGCCGACGGCCGCCTGTACACCCTCACCGACACCGTCGGCTTCGTGCGCAACCTGCCGCACGAGCTCGTCGAGGCCTTCCGCTCCACCCTCGAGGAGGTGGCGGGGGCCGACCTGCTCCTCCACGTCGTCGACGCCGCCCACCCCGACCCGGTGGGGCAGGTGGCAGCCGTGCGGGGGGTCCTGGCTGACATCCCCGGAGCCCTGGAGGTCCCCGAGCTCATCGTGCTCAACAAGGCCGATCTCGCCGACCCGGTGACCCTGGCGGCGCTACGGACCCGCTTCCCCGGCGCGGTGACGGTCTCGGCCCGCACCGGCGAGGGCATCGAGCAGCTGCGGGCGGCGGTCGACGCCCGGCTCCCGCGCCCGTCCGTGGGCGTCGACGTCGTCGTGCCCTACTCGCGTGGCGACCTCGTCTCCCGGGTCCACGCCGACGGTGAGATCGACCTCATCGACTACGTCGAGGCCGGCACGAGGATCACGGCACGGGTCGACGCCCCCCTGGCCGCCGAGCTCACGGCTGCTGACGTCGGTGCGGCAGGACCCGCCGGGCAGGGCCCGGCCGAGGGGTGAGGCCCCGGTGAGCTCGGTCGTGGAGGGCGACGACTCTCCCCTGGAGCGCACCGAGGCCGCGCTGGCTGACGCCGTCGCGCGCCTGGGCGGCAGCCCACGGGAGGGGCAGACCGAGATGGCGCGGCAGGTGGTCGCCGCCCTCGAGGGCGACCACCTGCTCGTCCAGGCGGGCACCGGCACGGGAAAGTCGCTCGCCTACCTCGTTCCGGTCATGGTCGACGCCGTCGACACCGGTCGGCGCGCGGTCGTGTCGACCGCGACCCTGGCCCTCCAGCGCCAGGTCCTGACCAAGGACGCGCCCCTGGCGGCCGACGCCGTCGAGGCCGTCACCGGGACCCGACCGGTCGTCGCGCTGCTCAAGGGCTGGCAGAACTACGTGTGCCGTCACCGCCTCGAGGGCGGCTACCCGCAGGACGAGGAGGACACCCTGTTCTCCGCGGGGCAGGCCGCCCGCGCCCCGCGCCCGGGCACGGGGGAGACGACGAGCACGGGGGAGCAGGTGGTGCGCCTGCGCCAGTGGGCCGCCCAGACCGACACCGGTGACCGTGACGACCTCGTGCCGGGGGTGTCGGACCGCGCCTGGGCGCAGGTCTCGGTCTCGCGGGCCGAGTGCCTGGGGCCCTCGTGCCCCCTGCGCGCCGAGTGCTTCCCCGAGCTCGCGCGGGCCGCCGCGGCCCAGGCTGACGTCGTCGTGACCAACCACGCGATGCTGGGCATCGCGGCCTCGGGCAACACCGGGGTGCTGCCCGAGCACACGGTCCTCGTGGTCGACGAGGCCCACGAGCTCGCCGACAGGGTCCGCTCACAGGGGACGGTGAGCCTGTCGGCCTCGGCGGTGGCGCGGGTGGCCGCCACCGCCCGCAGGCACGCCTCCGTCCTGGTCGCCGACCTGGAGTCGGCAGGGCAGGGGCTTCAGCTCGCCCTGGCCGACCTGCCCGACGGACGGCTCGCAGGAGGCCTGCCCGGCCCGCTGCACGAGGCCCTCGTCCTGGTCGAGGCCGCTGCGCGCCAGGTGCTCGCCGACCTGCGTGAGGCCGCCAAGACGGCGGAGGGTGCCACGGGCCCGGCGGCCGGGGGAGTGGCCCTGGCCCGTACGGCGCTCAACGAGCTCGTCGAGGCCGCCGCGCGGATGACCTCGGACTCGGTGGCCGAGCGCCGCGACGTGGCCTGGGTCGAGCGGCCCCGCATGGGGGCCGACCCGCCCCGACTCACCCTGGCTCCCATCGACGTCGCCGGCGCCGTGGCCGACACCCTCCTGGCGGACAGGGCCGCGGTGCTCACCTCGGCCACACTGTCCCTGGGGGGCGGCTTCGAGCCCATGGCCCACGCCCTGGGGCTGAGCCTGGCAGGCGGGGGCTGGCGCGGTATCGACGTCGGGACCCCCTTCGACTACGCCCGCCAGGGCATCCTCTACACCCCCACCCACCTGCCACGGCCCGGCACGGGCATCTCCGAGGCGACCCTCGATGAGGTCCTGGCCCTGGCCGAGGCCTCCCGGGGCGGCATGCTCGGCCTGTTCTCCTCGCGGCGTGCCGCCCAGGAGGCCGCTGAGATGCTGCGTGGCGCGACGGACCTGACCGTGTACGCCCAGGGCGAGGACCAGCTGCCTACCCTCGTCGAGGCCTTCGCCGCCCGGGAGGACGCCTGTCTCGTGGGCACCCTGTCCCTGTGGCAGGGGGTCGACGTCCCCGGGCGGGCCTGCCGCCTCGTGGTCATCGACCGCATCCCCTTTCCCCGGCCGGACGACCCGGTGGCCCAGGCGCGCTCGGAGGCGGTGGCCGCCGCCGGGGGCAACGGGTTCATGGCGGTCTCGGCGGTTCACGCCGCCCTCCTCCTGGCCCAGGGCGCGGGCAGGCTCGTGCGCCGCGCCGAGGACCGCGGGGTCGTCGCCGTGCTCGACCCGCGCCTGCGCACCGCCCGCTACGGCGCCTTCCTGGCACGCTCCATGCCCCCGTTGTGGCCCACGCGGGACAGGGAGGTCGTCCTGGGGGCGTTGGCCCGCCTGGCCGACGAGGGCCGGCCCGCGCGCACCGACACGGCGACCCGGTGACGGGCCCGTCCAGGCGATCCGTTCACGAGGTAGGTCCAATGCCCCTGCGAGCAGGGTGGTGCGACGCGTAGCCTTGGACCTGGACGGGGCGAGAACGCCTTGCCACCCCACCCTGATTCGGAGGAATGCAGTGTCCGACGTCACGATCACCAACAGCGCCCAAGGCTCCTACCCCACCGCCGCGGGCGGCCGCCCCTCGAAGGTGGCCATCATCGGCGCCGGCGCCGTGGGCTCCACCCTCGCCTACGCCTGTGTGACCAAGGGTGTCGCACGCGAGATCGTCCTGCAGGACATCGCCAAGGAGAAGGTCGAGGCCGAGGCGCTCGACATCGCCCAGGGAATCCAGTTCACCTCGGCCGGTTCGGTCCTGGGGTCCGACGACCCTGAGATCTGCCGGGACGCCGACGTCGTGGCCATCACCGCCGGGGCCAAGCAGAAGCCCGGGCAGTCCCGCCTCGAGCTGGCCGGGGCGACGGTGGGCATCATGGAGAAGATCCTGCCCAAGCTCGTCGAGGTCGCCCCCAACGCGATCTTCCTGCTCGTGGCCAACCCGGTCGACGTGGTCACATACTGCGCCAAGAAGATCACCGGGCTTCCCGAGAACCAGGTCTTCGGCTCGGGCACGGTGCTCGACACCGCTCGGATGCGCTACCTCGTGTCGCTGGAGACCGGTACCGCCACCCAGAACATCCACGGGTACATCGCCGGTGAGCACGGGGACTCCGAGGTTCCCCTGTGGTCGACCACCGGCATCGGCGGCGTGCCGATCACCCAGTGGGGCAAGACCCTGGACGGTGGGGTCTTCGACCAGGAGAAGCGCGACCGCATCGCCCACGACGTCGTGCGCTCCGCCTACCGCATCATCGAGGGCAAGGGGGCGACGAACTACGCCGTCGGCCTGGCCGTCCAGCGCATCATCTCCGCGGTCCTCAACGACGAGCAGCGTGTGCTCACCATCTCCCCGCTGCTTGACAACTGGCACGGTATCTCCGACGTGTGCATGGCCGTTCCGACGATCGTCGGGCGCGAGGGCGCGGGCCGGCGCCTCGAGCTGCCCCTCACCCTCGACGAGCGCGACAGGCTGACCGCGTCGGCCGAGCGCCTGCGCGAGGTCGCCCGCGGCCTGGGCTACTGACGCCCAGGCGGCCCTGCAGGGCACCGGCCGGTGCCCGACCGGCGTCAGCGAGTGGCCCGGACCCAAGGAGGGGTCCGGGCCACTCGTGTCCCTGGAGGCGCGTGCCGTTTCTCCCGATCTCGAGGTGTCATTTCTCCCGATCTCGCGGTGTCATGTGTCCCGATCTCGCGGTGCTGGCCCAGGTCACAGGGCGCGCAGCACGGTGACGACCTTGCCCATGATGGTCGCCTCGTCTCCGGGGATGGGGGAGTAGTCGGCGTTGCGGGGCAGGAGCCACTGGTGACCGTCCTTGCGGGACAGGACCTTGACGGTGGCGCTCGCGCCGTCGACGTCCTGGACCATGGCAGCCACGACGTCGCCGTTGGAGGCGTCGGCCTGGGCGCGCACGACCACCCAGTCGCCGTCGCAGATCGCGGCCTCGACCATCGAGTCGCCCTCGACCTGGAGCATGAAGAGCTCTCCCTCGCCGGTCAGGCGGCGCGGCAGGGCCATGACGTCCTCGACCTCCTGCTCGGCCAGGATCGGTGAGCCCGCGGCGATGCGCCCCACGAGCGGGACGGCGACCGCCTCCCCCTCCTCGATCCCGGGCAGGACCGGGACGGCAGGCGGCTCAGGGGCCACGGATGCGTGCACCGAGGTTCCTGTGGTGCCCGTGGCGGTCGTGGCGGTCGCGTCGGCGGCCTGCTCGGCCGGGGGCGGGACAATGACCTCCAGGGCGCGGGGACGGTTCGGGTCGCGGCGCACGAGGCCGAGCCGCTCGAGCTTGTCGAGCTGGTGCTTGACCGACGACGGGCTCGTCAGCCCCACCCTCGCCCCGATCTCCCGCATCGAGGGCGGGTAGCCGTGGGAGGCCACGGCCTCGCGCACGGTGTCGTAGACCGCGCGGGCCCGTGCGTCGAGCCCTTCCAGGGCCTGCGCGACCGGCTCCGTCCGCGCAGCGCGCTCGTGCTCGGTGCCCCCGACCATCGGCGGCCTCCCTTCCTGTGCCGGGGCCCGCCCTCCACCGCGCCCGGACGGCCGGGGAGGGCGGAGTTCGTGTCAGTGCCCCGTGATGACCTTGATGAGTCAAGCCTACGGCGGAACGCCCACGCATTCAAACATGTGTTCGAAGAGCCTCTGGACGTGTCGGCCCGCGGTCGCTATCGTATCGAACAGGTGTTCGTCGAACATGTGTTCCAGGAGGTTGTCCCATGAGTGCTCTCGTGATCCCGCCCTCGCCCCGGCTGCGTCTCGTGCCCGCCACTGACGTCGACCTTGACCTCGACGTCGACGTCGCGGGCCCCGCCGAGCCCGCGGAGGCGGGTGCGCGCGGCGAGGGCCGGGCCCACCTGCGGCTCGTGACCTCAGCGGACCGCGCGGGTGGCGTGCAGGCGACCGGGGCGCTGGCCCCGCGTGCGGCCCGTCGGCCCGCGGCGCCCCGTCCCCACGGCGCGGTGGGCAGGGGCGGTGCGCGGCTCGAGGGCCTTGATGCCCTTGATGCCCTTGATGCCCTTGAGACTCTTGCCCCCAACCACCCCGCCGTGCGGGCCCGCCGCAGGTCCCCTGCCCCGGTGGTGCGGGGCGACCTGCGGCCAGACGGTGCGGGAGAGGACCGCCTCGTGGCGCGTCGGGCGGCTCGGGCCGGCGGGTCCGGGGCGCCGGTGGTGCTGCGTCGTCTTGCGGCCCTGGGTGCCGGGGTGCTGGCCGCGGCGGCCATCGTCGCGGCGGGCATCGTCGTGTCCGGGGTCGACTCCGCCGTGCAGCGCACGACCACCGCCACGGTGGGGCAGGGGCAGAGCCTGTGGGACCTGGCGGCGGCGACCGGCGCCTCCGACGTCGACGAGGCGATGGCCCAGATCGTCGAGCTCAACGGCCTGTCCAGCTCGACCCTCCAGCCGGGGCAGACCCTTCTCGTCCCCGTCCAGTGACCGGTGGCGCCCGGCGGTGCGTTCCCGCACGACCTCCGGGTGGCGGCGGGCTTGCGGGGAGCGGGCGCCCACGCCTACCCTCCGGAGAGGACACATGTCGCCTGATGTCGGAGGAGCCACGCGTGCACTGCCCCTTCTGCCGGCACGACGGGTCCCGCGTCGTGGACTCCAGGACCGCGGAGGACGGCATGTCGATCCGTCGGCGTCGTGAGTGCACCCAGTGCGGGAGCCGCTTCACCACCATCGAGACCGCGAGTCTGTCGGTGCGCAAGCGCTCCGGTGCCGTTGAGCCCTTCTCCCGCACCAAGGTCATCGTCGGCGTGCGCCGTGCCTGCCAGGGCAGGCCGGTGTCCGAGGACGACCTGGCGCTGCTGGCCCACAAGGTCGAGGAGGCGATCCGGCACACGGGCCAGGCGCTGGTCGACTCCCATGACGTGGGCCTGGCGATCCTCGGCCCGCTGCGGGAGCTCGACGAGGTCGCCTACCTCCGCTTCGCCTCGGTCTACTCCGACTTCAACTCCCTGGAGGACTTCGAGAAGGCCATCGAGGGCCTACGGGCGGGCCGAGGCGACCGGAGCTGACCGGCACTGACCGGGGCTTGTGGGACCGGTGGCCTCGCGTCGTCGTGTCACGCGGTATCGATGGTGTCGATGGCATCGATCGCGTCGATGAGGCTGTCGACCAGAGGTGGCCAGGTCCATCGCTCGATCATGAGCTCGCGGCCGGCGGCACCCATGCGTGCGCGCAGCTCCGCGTCCTCGAGCAGCTCCACGAGCGCCCCGACGAGGGCGTCCTGGTCGAGGCCGTCGACGACCGTCCCGGTCACTCCCTCGACCACCGTCTCGGGCGCCCCCCCGCTCGTGCCGGCGATGACCGGAAGGCCCGCCGCGGAGGCCTCGAGGAAGACGATGCCCAGGCCCTCGACGTCCAGGCCGCCGCCGCGGGTGCGGCAGGGCATGGCGAACACATCGCCCATGGCCACGTGGCCGGGAAGCTCCTCGGAGGGCACCTTGCCGGTGAGCAGGATCTGCTCGCGCACCGGCGAGGAGCGCCGGGCCAGCGCCAGCCTGCGGGCGTAGGAGCCCCAGCCGACGATGACGAGCCGGGCGCCGGGAACCTGCTCGACGACGCGGGGCCAGGCCTCGATGAGGGAGTCCTGGCCCTTGCGTGCCACGAGCCGTGAGACGCACACCACCGTGGGGGCCTCGCCCAGGTGGTAGCGGGACCGCAGCCGTTGGCGCTGTGCGGGGTCGGGGCGGAACCGCTCGACGTCGATGCCGCTGGGCAGCCTCAGGGTGCGGGTCCCCTCGGGGATGAAGGGGCGCAGGCGACCCAGGGTGTACTCCGAGATGTAGGTGACGACGTCGGCCCCACCCAGGATGCGGCGCAGCGCCTGGCGGGCGCCGGGAACCATCGACCAGCCGACCTCGTGGCCGTGGGTCGTGGCGATGACCCGGCTCGCCCCGGCCTTGCGGGCCGCGCCGCCGAGCAGCCCCAGGGGCGCGGCGGCACCGAACCAGACCGTCTCGACGCCTCGGCTCGCGATGAGCCGGCTCATCTGGGCCCGCACCCCGGCGGTCGGCAGCAGGACGCGGGTGGGGACCCGGACGACCTCGAAGGGGACGGTGGCGTCGTAGGCGGCAGCCGCCTCGGGGCCCTCGGGGGGCGTCGAGGCCAGGACGACGAGGTCCTGGGCCGGCAGGCGCCGGGCGTAGTCCTCGAGGTAGGACTGGATCCCTCCGACCACGGGCGGGAAGTCGTTGGTGACCAGAAGAGTCCTGCGCATGGCCGGAGTCTACGGTCAGGAGGGCCGACCCGGCGCGAACGAGCGGTCTCAGGCCTCGTCGGAGGAGCGCAGCACTTCCGAGAGCCTGCGTGCGGCGGCCATGACGACGGCGCCGTGGACCCGGCCCGGCTGCCGCCCCATCCGCTCGATCGGGCCCGAGATGGACACCGCGGCCACCACCTTGCCCCCGGTGCCCCGGACGGGCGCCGAGACGCTGGCCACTCCCGGCTCCCGCTCTCCGACGGACTGGGCCCAGCCCCGACGTCGGACCGCCGAGAGCATCGTGGCGTTGAAGCGGGCGCCCACAAGGCCCCGGTGGAGGCGGTCGGGCTCCTCCCAGGCCAGGAGCACCTGGGCGCCGGACCCTCCCTGCATCGACATCGTCGCGCCCACCGGGATGGAGTCGCGCAGGCCGATCGGCCTCTCGGCGTTGGCCACGCAGATACGCACGTCGCCCTGACGGCGGTAGAGCTGGGCCGACTCGTGGGTTTTGTCGCGCAGCGCCGCCAGGACCGGGCCGGCCGCCGCCAGGAGGTGGTCCTCGCCCGCTGCCGAGGCGAGCTCGTTGAGCCGGGGCCCCAGGACGAAGCGGCCCTGGGAGTCGCGGGACACGAGCCTGTGGTACTCCAGGGCCACCGCGATCCGGTGTGCGGTGGGCCGTGCGAGGTGGGTCGTGGCCACCAGCTGCGCGAGGGTCGCCGGGCCCGCCTCGAGCGCGCTCATGACCAGCGCGGCCTTGTCGATCACTCCGACCCCGCTGCTGCTCTCCGCGTCACTCAAGGCGTCCATAATCTGATACTGCCATCCCACGGGCTGAGATCTCAAGTACTTTGGGTCTATTGCTGGCGCAGTGTCGGCACTTTCACGTCGACACCGCGGCCGGAGTCGTGCCCGTGGCCTCCGAGGAGCCCATGGTGCCGGGCTCCGGGCACAGGCCGTCCCAGGAAAGGAAGCGCAGCGATGGGAATGACCCTCGCGCAGAAGGTGTGGCGCGACCACGTCGTCGCCCAGGGTGCCGACGGGGCCCCCGACCTGCTCTACATCGACCTCCACCTCGTCCACGAGGTGACGAGCCCCCAGGCCTTCGAGGGCCTGCGCCTGGCGGGTCGCCGCGTCCGCCGCCCCGACCTGACGCTGGCCACCGAGGACCACAACACCCCGACCCTCGACATCGACCTGCCGATCGCCGACCTGACCAGCCGCACCCAGATCGACACCCTGCGGGCCAACTGCGCCGAGTTCGGGGTGCGTCTGCACTCCCTGGGCGACGCCGACCAGGGTATCGTCCACGCCGTCGGCCCCCAGCTCGGCCTGACCCAGCCGGGCATGACGGTCGTGTGCGGGGACTCCCACACCTCGACCCACGGCGCCTTCGGCGCGCTGGCCTTCGGCATCGGCACGAGCCAGGTCGAGCACGTCCTGGCCACCCAGACCCTGCCCATCGCGCCGTTCAAGACGATGAGCGTGCGCATCGACGGCGAGCTGCCCGAGGGAAGCGGTGCCAAGGACATCATCCTGGCGATCATCGCCAAGATCGGCACCAACGGCGCCCAGGGCCACGTCATCGAGTACCGCGGCCGGGCCATCGAGCAGCTCTCGATGGAGGCGCGCATGACGATCTGCAACATGAGCATCGAGGCCGGCGCACGGGCCGGCATGATCGCCCCCGACCAGACCACCTTCGACTACCTTGCCGGGCGTCCCCACGCCCCGGTGGCCGAGGACTGGGACGAGGCGGTCGCCTACTGGAGCTCCCTGCGCACCGACGACGACGCGGTCTTCGACACCGAGGTCGTCCTGGCGGCGGCCGACATCGAGCCCTACGTCACCTGGGGGACCAACCCCGGCCAGGGCCTGCCGATCTCGGCGAGCGTGCCGGTTCCCGAGGAGATCGCCGACGCCACCGAGCGTCGCGCGGCCGAGCGGGCCATCGAGTACATGGACCTGACTCCCGGCACGCCGCTGCGCGACATCCGGGTCGACGCCGTCTTCCTGGGCAGCTGCACCAACGGCCGCATCGAGGACCTGCGCGCCGCGGCCGAGGTCCTGCGAGGGCGCAGGAAGGCCCCGGGGGTGCGCATGCTCGTCGTGCCCGCCTCGGCGCGCATCCGCATCCAGGCCGAGGCCGAGGGCCTCGACCAGGTCTTCACGGACTTCGGTGCCGAGTGGCGCAACGCCGGCTGCTCGATGTGCCTGGCGATGAACCCCGACAAGCTCGCCCCGGGGGAGCGCGCCGCCTCGACCTCCAACCGCAACTTCGAGGGGCGTCAGGGCAAGGGCGGGCGCACCCACCTCGTGTCCCCGGTCGTCGCCGCCGCCACCGCCGTTCGCGGCACGCTGTCCACCCCCGCCGACCTGGGCGCCTGAGCCGGAGCAAGGAGACCTCCACCATGGACAAGTTCATCCGCCACACCGGCATCGGCGCCCCCCTGCGCCGCAGCGCCGTGGACACCGACCAGATCATCCCCGCGGTCTACCTCAAGCGCATCACCCGCACCGGCTTCGAGGACGCGCTGTTCGCCTCCTGGCGGGCAGGGGAGCCCGACTTCATCCTCAACCAGGAGGCCTACGCCCGGGCCTCGGTCCTCGTGGCGGGCCCCGACTTCGGGACCGGCTCCTCGCGCGAGCACGCCGTGTGGGCGCTCAAGGACTACGGCTTCAAGGTGGTCCTGGCCCCGCGCTTCGCCGACATCTTCCGCGGCAACGCGGGCAAGCAAGGACTCGTCGCCGGGGTCCTGACCCAGGAGGACACCGAGCAGCTGTGGAAGATCCTGGAGTCCGACCCGGGCACCGAGGTGACCGTCGACCTGGAGAACCGCACGGTCGAGGCAGGGGGCCTGCGCACCACCTTCGCCATCGACGACTACCTGCGCTGGACCCTCATGGAGGGCTTGGACGACATCTCCCTGACCCTGACCCACGAGGAGGAGATCGCCGCGTACGAGGCCTCCAGGCCCGCCTTCAAGCCGCGCACCCTGCCCGCCCTCCACGAGCCCGCCGCCCAGGTGGTCCCGGCCCGGGCCGCCGACATGCCGCGCGCCTGAGCCCGCCCTCACACCAGGGCCGGGGTGAGGCAGAACACCTGACCGTTCGCCGTGGGCCACCCTCGTGAGAAGGGGTGTCCCACGGCGAACGCCTATGCTGGGACGACTCTGCACCCTCATGCCGTGCGGAGCGGCGGGCGCGTCCCGCACCGGAACACACTTCGCGGAGGTACCCATGGTCGACGGTCTGCTCCAGGTCGAGGGCGGACGCCCCCTCACCGGCGAGATCACGGTGCGCGGGGCCAAGAACCTGGTCTCTAAGGCCATGGTCGCGGCGCTGCTGGGCACGACTCCCTCGGTGCTGCGCAACGTCCCCCTCATCCGCGACGTCGACGTCGTCTCCGGTCTGCTGTCCCTGCACGGGGTGACCATCGACTACGACCAGACCGAGGGCGTCCTCAAGCTCGACCCCTCGAGCGTGGAGTCCGCCCACGTGGCCGACATCGACGCCCACGCCGGCAGCTCGCGCATCCCGATCCTCTTCTGCGGCCCCCTCCTGCACCGCCTGGGTGAGGCCTTCATCCCCGACCTGGGAGGCTGCCGCATCGGGGACCGGCCCATCGACTTCCACCTCGAGATCCTGCGCCAGTTCGGCGCGGTGGTCGACAAGCAGGCCCAGGGCATCGCCCTGACCGCACCCGACGGGCTGCACGGGACGGTCATCGAGCTGCCCTACCCGAGCGTCGGGGCCACCGAGCAGACCCTGCTGACCGCCGTGCGCTCCGAGGGGCTGACCGAGCTGCGGGGCGCGGCCGTCGAGCCCGAGATCATGGACCTGGTCGACGTCCTGCAGAAGATGGGCGCGATCATCTCGGTGGACACCGACCGCACGATCCACGTCGAGGGCGTCGACGAGCTCGTCGGCTACAACCACTCGGCGCTGCCCGACCGCATCGAGACCGCCTCATGGGCCTCGGCGGCGCTGGCCACCCGCGGCGACCTCTTCGTGCGCGGGGCCCACCAGAGCGACATGACGACCTTCCTCAACACCTTCCGCAAGGTCGGCGGCGCCTTCGACGTGCGTGACGACGGGATCCGCTTCTACCACCCCGGCGGCGACCTGCGCTCCATCGTCGTGGAGACCAACGTCCACCCCGGCTTCATGACCGACTGGCAGCAGCCCCTCGTCGTGGCCCTCACCCAGGCCGAGGGCCTGTCGATCGTCCACGAGACCGTCTACGAGAACCGCTTCGGCTTCACCAAGGCCCTGCGTCAGATGGGGGCGACGATCCAGGTCTACCGGGAGTGCCTGGGGGGCACCGCCTGCCGCTTCGGCCAGCGCAACTTCTACCACTCGGCGGTCGTCTCCGGGCCGACGCCGTTGCGCGGCGCCGACATCGTCGTCCCCGACCTGCGCGGCGGCTTCTCCCACCTCATCGCGGCCCTGGCCGCCGAGGGCACGAGCCGCGTGGAGGGCATCAACCTCATCGACCGGGGCTATGAGCACTTCATGAGCAAGCTCACCTCCCTCGACGCCGCGGTCACCCGCCTGGCCTGAGTCCCGCTGCGCGCAGCCCTCCGCCGGGGCCGTGGCGCGCCGGACCCGGTAGTCTTCGGGTCGTGCCCACGACGCGACCGATGACCCCCTTCTACCGCTTCGCATCCCGCGGGGCGATCATCCCCTTCCTCAAGGCCGTCTCCCGCCAGCACGTGACAGGGACCGAGAACATCCCGCCGTCCGGCGGTTTCGTCGCGGTGGCCAACCACCTGTCCGACCTCGACTCCCTGACCGCCATGCGCGCCCTGGTCGACGTCGACGTCCCGGCCTACTCCCTGGCCAAGTCCTCGCTCTTCGAGATCCCCCTCCTGGGGAGGGTCTTCAAGGCGGGGGGCCAGATCCCCGTCTACCGGGACACCGCCCAGGCGGGCAACGCCCTGGTCGAGGCCGAGCGGCGGCTGCGCGCTGGGGACGTCGTCATGGTCTTCCCCGAGGGGACCCTGTCGCGTGACCCCCTCCAGTGGCCCATGACGGGCAAGACCGGGGCCGCGCGGCTGGCCATGGCCACCGGTGTGCCTGTGCTGCCCATGGGCCAGTGGGGCGCCCAGGACATCATCGACTCCTTCGGGGGCGGCTTCCACCCCTTCCCGCGCAAGGACGTGCGGGTCGTCATCGGTGAGCCCCTCGACCTGTCGCGCTTCGGGTCCGACACGACCGACCGGGACGCGGTGCGTGAGGCCACGGCCGAGATCATGCGCGCCATCACCGCTCTCGTCGAGCAGCTGCGGGGGCTCAAGGCCCCCCGCCCCTACGACATGAGGTACGACGGCGACCCCGGCAAGGGCAAGCGGGGCGTGCGCCGCCCGGACCCAGCCCCCGGTGCCCAGGACGGGGGCACGGCGTGAGCGCCGGGGTCGGGCGGGCCGCGGTCATCGGCTCAGGAGCCTGGGGCACGACCTTCGCCTGCCTCCTGGCCGAGGCGGGAACCCCCACCGTCGTGTGGGCCAGGCGCTCCGAGATCGCCTCGGAGATCAACGCCGGCACCAACGAGCGCTACGTGCCCGGCTGCCGCCTGCACCCCGAGGTCAGCGCCACCACCGACATCCGCCGGGCCGTCGAGGGCGCGGGCCTCGTCGTCGTGGCGGTGCCCTCCCAGAGCGCCCGACAGGTCCTGGGCCCCCTGCGCGGGGCGCTGGCCCAGGACGCCCTGGCGGTGTCCCTCATGAAGGGCGTCGAGACGGGCACCGGCCTGCGCATGAGCGAGGTCCTGGCCGAGGTCCTCGAGGTCCCCGCCCGCAGGGTCGCCGTCGTCTCGGGCCCCAACCTGGCTGACGAGATCGCCGCGCGGCAGCCCACCGCCACCGTCGTGGCCGCGCGGGACGAGCAGGTGGCGGCACGGGTCGCTGCCCTGTGCGCCACGCCCGCGTTCCGCCCCTACACGAACACCGACGTCCTGGGTGTCGAGCTGAGCGGCGCCGTCAAGAACGTCATCGCCCTGGCCGTGGGCGCCGCTGCGGGCTGCGGCTTCGGCGACAACTCCAAGGCCACGATCATCACCCGCGGCCTGGTCGAGATCACCCGACTCGGCCTGGCCCTGGGTGCCCGCCCGGAGACCTTCGCGGGCCTGGCCGGCATGGGAGACCTCGTGGCCACCTGCTCGAGCCCCCTGTCACGCAACCAGACCTTCGGCAGGCGCCTGGGAGAGGGCATGAGCGTCGAGGAGGCGGCGGCGGCCTCCCGGGGGGTGGCCGAGGGCGCCAGGTCGGCCCGCGCCGTGCTCGACCTCGCCACCGCCCACGGGGTCGAGATGCCCATCACCGCGGGCATCGTCGCCGTCGTCGAGGGGGCTGCCACCGTCACGCAGATCAACGACGCCCTGCTCGCCCGCCCTCGCAAGGCCGAGGGCGTCCACGCCCAGCCCCTGGACGGGTCCCGGGGGCCGGGCGGCACCGGCGGCGCCCCGCCGTGGGGGCCCGTGACGGGCTGACACGCCGGTCGAGCCGGTGGAGCGCCGACCTGCCGGACCCGCCGGCTCCCGGTCGCGGCCCGCCGCCTCACGGGTGGGCGACGTCGACGACGAGGCGCGTGGGCTCGGACAGGGTGAAGACCCGGTAGGACTGGGAGTGGGTGCCGATGACGAGCTGGAACTGGGACTCGAAGGTCCCGTCGAACCACACCTCGGTCACGCCTCTGCCGCCGACCACGATCGGGCTGGAGCCGGTGTACTGGGCGCTCGCGGACCCCTCGGAGGGGTAGGAGGTGCCCCGGCCCAGGACCCTGAGCATGTGCTCGCCCGAGACCGTGATCGGGTCCCCTCTGCCCTGGGTGGCGGCGTCGGTCACCCAGTCGGCCCACCAGCCCGGGGTGCCCTGCCCGCTCATCTCGACCACGACCCGGTCGTAGCCCTCGTGGACGCCGGTGCGCACGTCCACCTCGATGCCACAGTCGCCCTGGGAGGCCTGCTCCGAGGCCGTCGAGGTCCAGCCCGAGCCCGCCCCGTCGGTGGCCTGGGCCGTCGCCTCCTGACGGGTCAGCGGGTTCGGCGTCGAGGAGGCCGTCGGGCTCGCCCCGGGGGTCGCGGGCCCGCTCGCTCGTGCCGAGGACCCCGACGCCGTCGGTGTCCTCCCCGAGCCCGAGGAGGTCGAGGGCGCCGAGGAGGAGGACCTGCCGGAGCAGGCGGCGACCGGCAGCGCCACGGCCAGGACGCAGGCGGCTCGTGCGGCGTGGAGCACGGACCGGCGGGAGCGAGTGCCCCCACGGGGGCGGGGCTGGACGGACATGACGCCTCCTGGAGCGGTTGGGGCGGGCAAGGGCGGGAAAGGTCAGGCGCGGCAGGGCCGTGCAGGGCCGTGCACTGCCCTGCGGGGCACGGTGGGGACCACGTGACGTGCCCAGGGTAACCACGGCGCGGTAGCGTTGCCGCCATGACAGACATCCAGGCCACCGGCGCGTCGCAGCCGCCGAGCACCCCGCCAGCAGCCCAGCCGGGAGACGAGGCGCCCCGACGCACCCGCGTCGCGGTCGTCTTCGGAGGGCGCAGCGGGGAGCACACGATCTCCTGCGCCACCGCGGCAGGGGTGCTGCGCTCCATCGACCGGGACCGCTACGAGGTCGTCCCCATCGGCATCACGCCCGACGGCCGGTGGGTCCTGGTCGATGACGACCCGGCCGCCCTCGAGCTCGACGACGCCCGTCCGCCGGTGGTGGTCACGGCCGACGGCCTGGGCAGGGGGGAGGTGTCGGCGCCCCTGGGCGGCGGCGACCTCGTCGTGACCACCGCAGGGGGCAGCACCGCCCTGGGCCGGGTCGACGTCGTCCTTCCTCTGCTCCACGGCCCCTACGGCGAGGACGGGACCATCCAGGGGATGCTCGAGATGCTGGGCACCCCCTATGTCGGCTGCGGGGTGCTGGCCAGCGCAGCCTGCATGGACAAGCAGGTCACCAAGGTCCTCCTGGGCGCCGCGGGCATCGCCACCGCCGAGCACGTCCTGGTCGAGCCGCACCGCTGGATGAGGGAGCGCGCCTCGGTCCTCGCCCGGTGCGCGTCCCTGCGTCCGCCGCTGTTCGTCAAGCCCGCACGCGCCGGGTCCTCCCTGGGGATCACCCGCGTGACGAGCCACGGGGACCTGGAGGCGGCCATCGAGACGGCCCGCGCCGTCGACCCCAAGGTGCTCGTCGAGTCCGGGATCGTGGGCAGGGAGATCGAGGTGGCCGTCCTGGGCGGCCGAGGCGACCAGGCGCCCCGGGTCGCCCTGCCCGGCGAGATCGTCATGGACGCCGACCAGGGTGCGGGGGAGTTCTACGACTACGAGACGAAGTACCTCGCGCACGACGCCGTCCAGATGGTGTGCCCCGCCCCGATGCCTGACGCCACCCGTGAGCTGCTCATGTCGACCGCCGCCGCAGCCTTCACCGCCCTGGGCTGCGAGGGGCTGGCCAGGGTCGACTTCTTCCTGACCGACGACGGCCGGGCCGTGGTCAACGAGGTCAACACGATGCCGGGCTTCACCCCCTACTCGATGTACCCCTACATGTGGCAGGTCTCCGGCATCGAGTACGGCGAGCTCGTGGCCGAGCTCATCGAGCTCGCCCTGGCGCGCCCCACGGATGTCAACCGCTGAGCACACGGCGCGGACGGCCGGCCAGCCCGTGGGGACAGCCGGGGAGGACGGGGTCCTGGCCGCGCTGGCGGGGCTCCTGCCCTCGAGCCGAGCCGCGCTCGTGGGAACCGGTGATGACTGCGCCGTCCTGAGGGCCCCCGACGGCCGCTACTGCGTGACCACCGACGTGCTCGTCGAGGACCGCCACTTCCGCACCGCCTGGTCGACCGGTCACGATGTCGGGCGGCGGGCGGCGGCGCAGAACCTGGCGGACGTCGCAGCCATGGGCGCCCGCCCGGTGGCCCTGGTCGTCGCGCTCGTCGTCCCGCCCACCACCGCCCTGTCATGGGTCACCGACCTCGCCTCCGGCCTGGCCGCCGCCTGCGAGCCGGTCGGCGCCGGGGTCGTGGGCGGGGACCTGAGCGGCGGGGACCACCTGGTCATCGCCGTCACCGCCCACGGCGACCTCGAGGGCAGGGCACCCGTCCTGCGCTCGGGGGCCCGGCCGGGCGACCTGCTCGTCCACGCCGGCACCCTGGGCCTGTCCGCGGCGGGCCTGGCACTGCTCGACGCGGGCGCCGTCACTCCCCGGGGTCCCCTTCCGGATGAGGTCAGGCGGGCCGTCGAGGTCTTCCTCGCCCCTCAGCCGCCCCTGGAGGCCGGGCCCGCCCTGGCCGAGGCGGGGGCCACAGCCATGATGGACGTCTCGGACTCCCTGCTCCGCGACGCCGGGCGCATCGCCGCCTCCTCCGCAGTGGCCATCGACCTGGCCGAGCCGACCGACCCGGCCTCGGCGACCGCCGTCGACCTGGCGGCCCTTGAGCCTGCCGCGCGGCTCCTGGGCGCCCAGGACCCGCGCGCCCTGGCACGTCACTGGGTGCTCACCGGCGGGGAGGACCACGGGATGCTCGCCGCCGTGCCCCCCGGCGCCCGCGACCAGCTGCCTCCGGGCTGCCGAGTCATCGGCCGGGTCCTGCCCGCGGGACCTCACGGGCCCCGGGTCACCGTCGAGGGCGTGCTGCCGGGTCACACGGGCTGGGACCACTTCGCCGCGTGAGCCGGCCGGCCCTCTGTCACGATCCGGGGAGCGTGACAGCGGTTCCGTCCCCGACGGGCTCGTGGAGGCCGGGATCGTGGTTGACGGGGCGCCGCAGGGCAGGGCCCGCTGGGTGCACACGACGGGCCGCCGCTCCCGTCGTGTCGGGAGTGGCGGCCCGGGCCGGCCCGCAGGGGGCCTGTCAGATGTTGCGCGTGACCTTGCCGGCCTTGAGGCAGGAGGTGCACACGTTGAGGCGCTTGGGGGCGCCGTTGACGAGAGCACGCACACGCTGGATGTTCGGGTTCCACCGGCGGTTGGTCCGCACGTGGGAGTGCGAGACGCTCTTGCCGAGGATGGGGCCCTTGCCGCAGACGTCGCACACAGCAGCCACGGTCTCACTCCTGAATCTTGTCGTTGAGGCGCTCGAGCCCGGGGGCCCGGCGCAGTGTCTTCCCTCCGGGGACCGACCCCGGACAACCCCGCTACTGTATCTGACAGCGTGCCCGTGCCCAAACCGTCCCGGGAGTGGGGTGAGGCACACGTCGCCCTCGGTGCCGTGGCCCCGGGCGGCGGGCCCCGTGCGCGGCCGGTAGCCTAGAGGTGCACGGGTTCGGGCCGTCGGGCCACGACGGCCCACGTCCCCATGGAGGCACAGGAGGGCGCAGGTGTCGGACAGCCAGGATCGGTCCGCCGGGGCCGTGCGCCCCGCGGGCGAGGTGACGGCTGGCGTGCTGCGGGCGTGGCTGGAGCAGGCCCGCCGGGTGGCGCAGTCCAGCCGTGCCCTGGTCGACTCCCTCAACGTCTTCCCCGTGCCCGACTCCGACACGGGGACCAACGTCCTGCTCACCCTGGCCTCCGCCTGCGAGGCGATGGAGCGCCTGCCGGGCTCGGCCGACCTCGTGCAGACCTCGCGCGCCGCCTCCGACGGGGCGGTGCGCGGCGCGCGAGGAAACTCCGGGCTGCTCGTCTCCCAGGCGCTGGCGGCCCTGGCCGACGTGTGCGCCGAGTCCTCCGACCCCACGCGCCTGGCGCCCGTGGGCCTCGTCCACGCCTACGAGCGCATCGCCGCCACGACCTGGCAGGCCGTCTCCCGCCCGGTGACTGGGACGTTGCTCACCGTCGCCAAGGACGCCGCCTCCGCCGCCCGCGGTGCCCTGGAGGAGGCCGGGGCCCCGGGGGGCTCCGGTCCCTCCGGGCCGCCGACCGCGGCCCTCATCGCCGCCGCCGCGGCCTTCGGGGCCCAGGAGAGCGTCGTGGAGACAGCGGGCCTGGGGCACGGGCCGGTCGACGCAGGAGGAGCGGCCCTCATGCTCATGCTCACCGGCCTGTCCGACACGATCAACGCCGCCGGAGCGGGCGGGGAGCACCCCTACACCGACGTCGCCTGGCAGATGCTCACCGACCTCGTGGACTCCGCGGCGCACGGACCCGGTGGGCTCGGGGCCCAGGCGGCCTCGGCGAGCACGGCCTCGACCGGGGAGTTCGAGGTCATGTACCTCCTGGAGGCCACCGCCGCCCAGGCCGCCGCGCTGCGCACCGCCCTGGAGCGCATCGGCGACTCCGTGGGGGTCGTGGGGACCCCTGACGCCCTGGGGGTCGGCCTCTACCAGGTGCACGTCCACACCGACACCCCTCGTGCCGCCCTGCCCCGCCAGGGGCGGGCCCGCCAGGTCTGCGTCCACCACCTCCACCCCACCGTGCTCGCGCTGACCGCCCCCTGGGAGCCCGTGCCCCTGCCCGTGGCGCAGGCGGACGGCGACGGCCACGTCGTGTCCTTCGAGCGGCTCGCCGCCCGCCGCGCCAGGCGGGAGGCCGCCCAGCGCGACGAGTCCGTGCGGCTCCACCCCTCCCAGTACACCGGGACCCACGACCCGGGGGCCCGGGGAGGCGCCGGGCGCGTGGG
This sequence comes from Actinomyces howellii, assembly GCF_900637165.1. GTDB lineage: Bacteria > Actinomycetota > Actinomycetes > Actinomycetales > Actinomycetaceae > Actinomyces > Actinomyces howellii. Next base: position 110,915 of record NZ_LR134350.1, read on the forward strand.
GGTCGTGGCCTGCACCCGCGCCCCGGGGCTCGTCGAGCAGCTCGCCCGCACCGGGGCCGTCGTCGTGCTGGACCCTGAGCGAGACGGCATCGTGCGCGCCACCGGCGACCTGGGCCTGCCACGGGTCGTCGTCCTTCCCTGTGACCCGGCCTGCGCCGCCAGCGCCCACGAGGCGGCCCGCTTCCTGGCGGCCCGCTCGGCCGCCTCCACCGTGCGCGGCGCCTCGGGGGTCGAGACGACCCCGGAGGCGGGGGACCCCGTCCAGCTCATCGTGTGCGACACCGACGACGAGGCCCGCGTCCTGGCCGCTGCTGTCGCGGTGGCGGGCCAGGCGGGCACCGCCGGGCTGGCCGGGCTGACCCGCAGGGCGAGCCAGGCGGCGGTGGCCGTGCGCACGACGGCCCTGGAGGGACCGAGCGCCGAGCCCGAGGCCGTGGCCCGGACCCTGGGGGGCCTTCTGCGACCCGACGACGAGCTCGTCACCGTCATCCTGGGGCGCGACGCCCTGCCCGACGTCGGTGCCCTGGCCACCGCCGCGGTGTCCTCCTACTGCGAGAAGGTCCTGGCCGACCCCGACCGTGTCGAGGTGGTCGTCCACGCCGGGGGGCAGGCCGACCCCGAGGTCCTCCTGGCCATCGAGTGACCCACGAGTGACCGACGAGTGACCGACGAGTGACAGGGATCCGACCCATGCCCCCGGCCCCGGGACCGCCCGAGCGCCGCGCAGTGCCGCGCGGTGCCGTCCCGCTGCTCCAGCGTCCTGTCGACAAGGTGCTCGGCGCCCGGACCGCCACCCAGCTGGCCAAGCAGGGGGTGGTCACCGCCGGTGACCTCATCCGCCTCCTGCCGAGGCGCTACGACACCTGGGGCGAGCTGACCGACCTGCGCACGCTCCTCGACGGCGAGCAGGCGACCGTCCAGGCTCAGGTGCTCACCTCGGCGTCCCGCCGCACCCGCTCGGGCCGGCCGCCGGCCCTCATGGAGGCCACCGTCACCGACGGCACGACGACGATGGACATCGTCCTGTTCGGCACCGCGGGCCTCATGCGCCACCACGCCGAGCAGCTCGCCCCCGGCACGACGGTCCTGCTGTCGGGCAGGGTCGGGCGCCACAACGGCCGCAGGCAGCTGGCCGGACCCCGTTTCCAGGTCCTCGACGACCTCGACGAGGCTGAGCGCGAGGCCCTCCTGGCCCGGCCCGTGCCGATCTACCCTGCCACCGACGCCCTGCCCTCGTGGAGGGTGGCCAAGGCGGTGCGCACGGTCCTCGACCAGCTCACCGCAGGCGGCGTCCCCGACCCCCTTCCCGCCGCGGTGCGCGACGCCGAGGGCCTCGTCGACCTCCTGACCGCCTACCAGTGGGTCCACAACCCGGCCGACGCCGGCCAATGGCGCGCGGGACGGGCGCGGCTGCGCCACGAGGAGGCCCTCGTCCTGCTCGCCGCACTGGCCCAGCGCCGGGCCGAGCACCGCGCCGCGCGCACCGCCACCGCCTGGCCCGTGCCCGGCCCCGACTCCCTGCGTGCCGACCTCGACGCCTCGCTGCCCTACGCGCTCACACCCGGACAGACCCGCGCCGGCGCCGAGCTCGAGTCCGCCCTGGACTCGACCACACCGATGCAGTGCCTTCTTCAGGGCGACGTCGGCTCCGGCAAGACCCTCGTGGCCCTGCGCGCCATGCTCCAGGTCGTCGGCGCCGGCGGGCAGGCGGCGCTGCTGGCACCCACCGAGGTCCTGGCCGCGCAGCACCACGCCTCCCTCGAGGCCCTGCTCGGGCCCCTGGCTCACGCGGGGACCCTCATCGGCGCCGAGCGGGCCACGCGGGTCCACCTCCTGACCGGCTCGACCCCGTCGGCTGAGCGCCGTGGCGTGCTCGCCGCGCTCGCGGGCGGGGAGCCCGCCCTGGTCGTGGGCACCCACGCCCTGCTGTCCGACACCGTCCAGATCCCGTTCCTGGGGATGGTGGTCGTCGACGAGCAGCACCGCTTCGGCGTCGCCCAGCGCGACGCGCTGCGCGAGCGCGGGGGCGCCACGGACCCGGTCAGCGGCGCGCGGAGCACCCCCCACCTGCTCGTCATGACCGCGACGCCGATCCCGCGGACCATCGCCATGACCGTCTTCGGCGAGCTCGACACCGTCGTGCTCGACGGGATGCCCGCCGGTCGCAGCCCCGTGGAGACCCACCTCGTGCCCTGGGCCAGGACGCACTGGGTCGAGGGGGTCTGGCGGCGTGCCGCCCGGGAGATCGCCTCCGGTGGGCGCGTCTACGTCGTGTGCCCGCGCATCGATGCCACCGAGGAGGCCAGTGACGAGGCCGCCGACGGGGCCTCCGACGGGACTGCCGACGAGGACGGCACGCAGGTCGCCCCCGGGGTGCCCGCGCCCCCCGCGTCGCCTGAGAACCCCGGGGGCCCGTCGCGTCCCCTGGCCGCCGTCGTCGACTGGGCCGAGCGACTGGGAGCCGAGCCCGCCCTGGCCGGGGCGGGGGTGGGGACGCTGACCGGCAGGATGACGCGGGCCGAGAAGGACGCCGCCATGGAGGCGTTCTCCTCGGGACGCACCCCGGTGCTCGTGGCCACGACGGTGGTCGAGGTCGGGGTCGACGTGCCTGAGGCCACGATGATGGTCGTCCTCGACGCCGACCGCTTCGGCCTGTCCCAGCTCCACCAGCTGCGCGGTCGCGTGGGACGCGGGACGGCACCGTCGGTGTGCATCGCGGTCACGGGGGCTGAGGTCGGTTCGACGGCCTTCCACCGGCTCAAGGCCTTCGCCTCGACCACCGACGGCTTCGCCCTGGCCGAGGCCGACCTCGAGCTGCGCAGCGAGGGCAACGTGCTGGGCGCCGCCCAGTCGGGACGCCGCTCGGACCTCGACCTGCTGCGCGTGACTCGGGACGCCGACCTCATCGCCCGCGCGCGGGACCAGGCCGAGGCGATCGTCGAGGCCGACCCGACCCTCGAGCGGCACCCGGCACTGGCCGAGGCGATCGCCGAGAGGCTCGACGAGGAGTCCCGGGCCTGGCTGGACAGGTCCTGAGCCGCGTCCGCACCGCCCCGTCCCGGGCCCGGCGTGCGGCCCTCAGTCCGGGGGGCCGACCGCGCCGTCACCGGGCTCGGCGAACCACAGGGCGGTCTCGCCGTAGCGTCGGGTGGCGACGCGGACCAGGCCGTCGGGCCACTCCGGCTCCGGGGAGCGCGCCGAGCGCTCGACGACGACGACGCCGGTGTCGGCCAGCCACGGGTCCTGGCGACGGGCCAGGAGACGGAGCAGTCCCGCCAGATCGGCCTCACCGAGGTCGTAGGGCGGGTCGAGCAGGACCAGGTCGCACGGGGCGGCGGCCGCACCTGCGAGGAAGGACTCGGCCCTGGCCGTCACCGTCCTCACCCCGTCGAGGGCCAGGGACCGGGCGTTGCTCTCGCACACCCGGGTCGCCTGACGCGCCGAGTCGACGAGGACGACCTCGGCGGCGCCGCGGCTGGCCGCCTCGAGCCCGAGCGCACCCGAGCCGGCGCACAGGTCGAGCACCCGGGCCCCGTCGAGCACGCCGTCGTGCGCGAGGCGCGAGAACAGCGCCTCGCGCACCCGCTCGGAGGTGGGGCGCGTCCCCGCGCGGGGGACGGCGATCCGACGCCCGCCGGCTCGGCCGGCCACGATCCTCGTCATGTCCCCGACCATACGGCAGCCCGCACGGCAGCCCCGGCAGCCCGCACGGCGGCCCGGCCCCTGGACCCGATCATCTAGGCTGGGGCCAGCACACCGTCGTGAGGAGAGGACAAGGATGTCTCACACCCAACCGTGCACCGACTGGATGCTGCCCACCAGGCCCGGACCGGGCCTGGGCGCGCACCTGGAGCCCCGCGCCTGGCTGCACTCCGACGCCCCGCGCCTGAGCCTGGGCGGCACCTGGTCCTTCCGGCTCCACGCGGTGGCCCACCCCGAGGGGCTGGACCGCTCCGGGCGCCCCGTCGAGCCGTCCTTCGACACCGAGGACGACTCGACGGGCACCTGGGAGAGCATCGAGCTGCCGGCGCACTGGGTGCTCACCGGGGAGGGCCGACGCGGCCTGCCCTGGTACACCAACGTCCAGCTCCCCATCCCGCTCGACCCTCCCGTCGTGCCCGACGACAACCCGACCGCCGACCACGTGCGCACCGTGACCGTGCCCGAGGACTGGCCCCTGGCCGGGGCCGGGGAGGCGTGCGGCACCGACAGGCTGCGGCTCGAGGGCGTGGAGTCCTTCGCCTCGGTGTGGGTCAACGGCACGTGGGTGGGCACCACCCAGGGCTCGCGCCTGCCCACCGAGCTCAACGTCACCGGGCTGCTGCGCCACGGGAGCAACACGGTGGCCATCAGGGTCAGCCAGTGGTCGCCGGGCACCTACGTCGAGGACCAGGACCAGTGGTGGCTGCCCGGCGTCTTCCGCGACGTCGAGCTCATCCACCGCCCGGCCGGCGGGGTCGAGGACCTCTTCGCCCGCACCGACTACGACCCGGCCACCGGAGGGGGCACGGTCGACGTCGACGTGACCGGTGCCGGGCAGGCCTTCCCGGTCACGGTGAGCCTGCCCTCCCTGGGGGTGAGCGCGGTCCTCGAGGGCCCTGGCACGGCCCGGCTGAGCGTGGCGGCCGTCAAGCCCTGGAGCGCCGAGTCCCCTCACCTCTACGAGCTTGTCGTCGACGCCCAGGAGGAGACCGTCACCCAGCGCGTCGGCTTCAGGCGCCTTGAGGTCGTTGACGGGCAGGTGCGTCTCAACGGCCGGCGCCTCGTGCTCTCGGGGGTCAACCGCCACGAGGTCGGCGCCCTGCGCGGCAGGGTCTTCGACGAGGACTGGGCCCGCGCCGACCTCGCCCTCATGAAGGCCCACAACGTCAACGCCATCCGCACCTCCCACTACCCTCCGCACCCGCGGCTGCTCGACCTCACCGACGAGATCGGCCTCATCGTCATGGACGAGTGCGACCTGGAGACCCACGGCTTCGAGGCCCACGGCTGGCAGGGCAACCCCGCCGACGACCCGGCGTGGCAGGAGGCCCTCGTCGACCGCGCCCGACGCATGGTCGAGCGGGACAAGAACCACCCGAGCGTGCTCCTGTGGTCCCTGGGCAACGAGTCGGGCACGGGCCGCAACCTGGCCGCGATGAGCCGGTGGATCAAGCAGCGCGACCCCGGGCGCCTCGTGCACTACGAGTCCGACTTCGCCGGGGACTACACCGACGTGCACTCCCGGATGTACCCCACCTACGAGGAGGTCGAGGCGGTCGTGGCGCGCGACCCCGGCTCTCCCGGGGGCTCGGCCCCCGTGGGCCGCTCCGGGCACGCGGCCGGGGCGCTGAGCCCCGCCCAGGCGGCCCGCGTCCGCGCACTGCCCTACGTCATGTGCGAGTACCTCCACGCCATGGGCACCGGGCCGGGCGGCATCGAGGGCTACACCGAGCAGATCGACCCCCACCCGCGCCACCTGGGCGGCTTCGTGTGGGAGTGGCGCGACCACGCCCTCGTCGACCCCAGGCCCGAGGCCGGGGGCGCCCTGCGCTACGGCGGCGACTTCGGTGAGCCCGTCCACGACGGGGTCTTCGTGTGCGACGGACTCGTGTCGGCCTCCTCCCGGCCCTCCTCGGGCACGACCGCCTGGGCCAACGCCGTGGCCCCGGTCCTCGCCCGGGCACTGGGGCACATGCCCGGGCAGGTCGAGCTGCGCAACCGCTTCCACAGCCGCACGACCTCGGGCCTGACCCTGGCCTGGCAGGTGGCCGTCGACGACGCCCCCGACGCCGTGCGCTGCGGGGAGCTGGACCTGCCCGACCTCGCTGCGGGCAGCGAGGAGGTCCTTGAGGTGCCCGGCCTGGCCCGGGCGGTCGAGGACGCCCGGGCCCGGGGTCGGGGGGTCCACGTCCTGACCGCCGTGCTCGACCCGCTCATCGGCGGCATCGTCGACGACGGTCCCCGCCAGGTCGACCCCGCCACCGGCCGGCCCCTGCTTCCCCAGGTGGGCTGCGTCGACGAGGCCGGACGCCGGGTCCTGTCGTGCCGGGAGACGAGCCTGGAGCCCGTGCCCGCCGTGCGCCTGCCCGTCCCGGCCACGGGCGGGCCGGCCCACCGTGCGCCCCAGGACGGCCCGGAGGACCTGCCGGTCAGGCTTCCCGGCGGGGGGATCGACCTGGGCCCGGCCGCGCTGGACCGTCGTGGCCGCCTCATCGACCTCAGCGGGGTCGAGGTCCTCGGCCCGCTGACGACCGTGTGGCGTGCCCCCACCGACAACGACGAGGGGCACGGCCCCGTGGAGTACTGGGCCGAGCCTCCCACCGCCTCCAACCTCGGGCAGGGCTCAGGAGCCGCCGGCCAGTCCTCGGCGGACCGGTGGCGCCGCGCCCGACTCCACCTCATGACCGAGCGGCACGTCTCGACGAGCCTGTCCGACCAGGGGGTCGTCACGGTGCGCAGCCGCTGCGGGGCGCCCCAGCGCGCCTGGGGCCTGGACGTGACGACGAGGATGCGCGCCGAGGGCGGGGGAGTGCGTCTGCGCACCACGATCGTCCCCTCGGGGGACCTGCCCGCCGTCCTGCCCCGGCTGGGCGTGCGCCTGGGACTGCCCGCAGACCTCGTGCGCGCCACGTGGTCGGGGACCGGACCGGGGCCCGCCTACGCCGACCTGAGGGCCGCCTCGCGGCACGGCGTCTTCACCGGCCTGGTCGAGGCCATGTGGCAGCAGCCCGTGCGCCCCCAGGAGGCAGGCAGCCGTCCGGGACTGCGCAGCCTGTGGCTCGAGGGCGACGACCTGGCCGGAACGGGGTCCCGGCGCCTGCTCGTGCTCGTGCCCGACTCCTGCCCGACGACCTTCTCGCTCAGTCCCTGGAGCCTGGAGGCGCTGACCGCCGCGACCCACGTCGAGGACCTCGCGCCCGACGCACGCCTGTGGCTCCACCTCGACGCCCTCCACCACGGGATCGGCACCCGGTCCTGCGGACCCGACGTGCGTCCCGAGGCCGCCGCCGCGCCGCGCACGGTCGAGCTCGAGGCCTGGATCGGTCTCGTCCAGCCCTGAGGGGACCCGGGACCGAGGACCTCACACCCGCTCACCGGCGCGCGTCCCGGGCCCGGGAGGACCCTGCCGTTAACCTCGCGCCATGACCGTGGCCGTCTACCCAGGAACCTTTGACCCGATCACCCTCGGGCACGTCGACGTCGTGCGCCGGGCGACGACGGTCTTCGACCGGGTCGTCGTCGGTGTCGCGCGCAACGCCGCCAAGGAGGGCAGCCACCTGTTCGACCTCGGACAGCGTCTGGCCCTGGCGCGCGCGGCCCTGGCCGAGCTGCCCGGCGTCGAGGTCGCCGAGGTGCCGGGACTGCTGGCCGACTTCTGCCTCGAGCGGGGCGCCGGCGCCGTCGTCAAGGGCCTGCGCTCGGGCACCGACCTGGACGCCGAGGTCCCCATGGCGCTGCTCAACCGGGACCTGGGCGCCCCCGAGACGGTGTTCCTCGTGGCGGCCCCCGTGCACGCCCACGTCTCCTCCTCCCTGGTCAAGGACGTGGCCCGCCACGGCGGGGACGTCTCGGCGCTCGTGCCCCCCGGCGTCGTCGCGGCGCTGGCTCAGGCCCTGACCGCCGAGACCGACCTGAACCGCCCCCACCACCACGAAGGACGCAACCGTGACCACCAGCCGTGACGCAGGGGAGGACCTGCTGCGCATCCTGGACGAGATCGACTCCCTCGTCGTGTCCGCGCGCTCGATGCCCATGAGCTCGTCGGCCATCGTCAACCGCGAGGAGGTCCTCGACCTCGTTGAGCGCGCGCGTCGAGCGGTTCCCACGGCGGTGCGCCGCGCCGAGCGGATCGTCGCCGAGGCCGACGCGGTGCTGGCCCAGGGCCGGGCGGAGTCCGAGCGGATCGTCGAGCGGGCCCAGGAGGAGGCCGACCGGCTCGTCGCCGGGGAGAACGTCGTGCGCCTGGCCAACGACCGGGCCGATGTCATCATCTCCGCGGCCGAGGACAAGGCCGCCTCCCTGCGCCGCGGCGCCGACGACTACTGCGACCGCACCCTGGCGGCGCTCGAGGCCGAGCTCGGCAGGATCAACGAGCAGGTCCACGCAGGCAGGGAGGTCCTGGCCGGCCGCATCGGCCAGGACCGCGGGGGCAGCGACTCCCCGGCCTCCTCGGCCGCCTCGGGATCCTCTGCCTCCCTGCGCGAGGGTGGGCGCCGCTCGGCGGGCTGGTCGGTCGACCCCTCGGCCTCCCGCCGCTGAGGCCCCGCAGCCGGGTACCCTCGCACCCGAGGACGCCCGCGCACCGGCGGGCGCCTGCCGACCGCACCACCCAGGAGGAAGCCATGGCCGCACTCGTCGTGGACATCGTCGACCTGTCCAGGCAGACCGGGTCGATCAAGGACGTGCACGTCGAGGTGCCCGCCCCCGCGGACCTGGGCACCGAGGTCATCGGCGTGCCCCAGGGCAGCCCGGTCGTCGTCGACGCCGAGCTGACGAGCGTGGACGACGGCGTGCTCGTGCGCGGTCGCGCGGACCTGAGCGTCCACGGCCAGTGCGTGCGCTGCCTGCGGGACATCGACGAGGAGCGGACCGTGTCCTTCGACGAGCTCTACCTCATGCCCGAGGCGGCCCGCGCCCAGGTCGACCAGGGCGATGAGGAGGCCGACGACCTCTTCCTCATGGGGGACACGACCCTCGACCTCGAGCCCGCCCTGCGTGACGCCCTCGTCCTCACCCTGCCCTTCCGCCCCCTGTGCACGCCCCAGTGCGCCGGCCTGTGCCCCCAGTGCGGCGAGAGGCTCGAGGACCTGCCCGTCGACCACGCCCACGAGAGCCTCGACCCGCGCTGGTCCGCCCTGGAGGGGCTGCTCGCCCAGGACGAGCCGAGGCAGAGCTGATGGCCAGGACCCGCCGCACGGCGCCACCGGCGCGCACCGACGTCGAGGCCCTCGTCTACCGCTGGGGGCCGCAGGTCGAGCCCTCCCTGCTCGACCTGGCCCTCACGCACCGGTCCTGGGCCCACGAGAACGGGGGCCTGCCCACCAACGAGCGCCTGGAGTTCCTGGGCGACTCGGTCCTGGGCCTGGTCGTCACCGAGTACCTGTTCCGCACCCACCCGAGCGTCTCCGAGGGGCAGCTGGCCAAGATGCGCGCGGCCACCGTCTCCGAGCCGGCCCTGGCGGCGGTGGCACGCGACCTGGGCCTGGGGGAGTTCATCAAGCTCGGCAAGGGTGAGGCCCTGTCGGGAGGCCGGGACAAGGACTCGATCCTGTCCGACGGCGTCGAGGCGCTCATCGGAGCCACCTACCTCACCCACGGCCTCGAGCCCACCCGCGCCGTCGTCGAGCGTCTTGTCTCCCGCTTCCTGGACACCGCCCGGACCCGTGGGGCGGGCCTGGACTGGAAGACGAGCCTGCAGGAGCTGAGCGCCGCGCACGCCCTGGGCAACCCCGCCTACGAGGTCGAGGGGGTCGGGCCCGATCACGAGCGGGTCTTCACCGCCCGCGCCCTCGTCGACGGACAGGTGCTCGGACGGGGCTCGGGCACCTCGAAGAAGGTCGCCGAGCACGCCGCCGCCGAGGCCGCCTACGCCACGATCCTCGCCGCCCACGGTGACGGGGGCCTCGACCTGCCCGGGGTCAACGAGGCGCTGCGCGCCGACCTCGCCGCCCACCGCGACCGCACCGCGACCGCACCGCGAGGGCCTGAGGGTGCCTGAGCTGCCCGAGGTCGAGGCCGTGCGTCGCGGGCTGGCCCGGCACCTGACGGGGCGGACCGTCGAGCGGGTCGAGGTGCTCGACCCCCGGCCCCTGCGCCGGCAGGAGGGCGGGCCGCAGGCCTTCAGCCGGGGCCTGAGCGGCCGGAGGATCACCGGGGCGGTGCGGCGCGGCAAGCTCCTGTGGCTGCCCTTGGACGACGGCCGGGCCCTGGCGGCCCACCTGGGCATGAGCGGCCAGCTGCTCGTGCGCGGCACCGTCGCCTCCCCGCCGCCGGAGGCAGAGCGCCGAGCGGTCACCGACGCCTCGGCCGACGGCGCCGACCTGACCGCCCAGCGTCCCCCGAGCCTCGTGCGCGACCTGTCGGTGCACCCGCGCCACCTGCGGGTGCGCCTCCACCTCGTCGCCCGACCCGGGGACGCCCCGGGCGGGGCCGCCCTCGACCTGGTCGACCAGCGCATGCTCGGCGGGATGCGCCTGAGCGCCCTGGTACCGACCCCGGACGGCGGCCCGGGCGGCGAGGGCAGCGCGGAGCCGGGCGTGCCGGCCGAGGCCACCCACATCGCCCGCGACCTGCTCGACCCGCTCCTGGACCGCCAGGCCGTCCAGGAGCGGGCCGGCCGCTCGGCGCGTGCGGTCAAGACCCTCCTGCTCGACCAGGGCCTCGTGTCAGGGGTCGGCAACATCTACGCCGACGAGGGCCTGTGGGCGGCGAGGGTCCACGGATCCCGTCCCGGCTCGGGGATCGGTCCGGCAGGCCTCGGCGAGCTGCTCGACCGCACCGCGCAGGTCATGACCAGGGCCCTGGCGGTGGGAGGGACCAGCTTCGACGCCCTGTACGTCGACGCCGAGGGCGCCGCCGGGTACTTCGCCCGCGAGCTCGCCGCCTACGGACGGGCGGGGCGGCCGTGCCGCAGGTGCGGCACCGCCCTGCGCACCGAGCGGCTCGCAGGACGCAGCCACACCTTCTGCCCGAGGTGCCAGGTGCCTGCGCGACCCACCTCCGCACGGAGGTGACGTACGTGCGTCACGGCCGTAGGGCCTGCCGTCTCAGGTGGCGATCCCGCAGTCTGTAAGACGTAGGTCCCCGGTGCTGCTACGCTCACAGCATGCCCAGCCCCGCCTCCGCCGAGACTGCCCGCGTCATGATCGTCGACGACCATGAGATCGTCCGCAGAGGCATCGCCGAGATCATCGACAGGGCGGAGGACCTCGACATCGTGGCCGAGGCGGGCTCCAAGGCCGAGGCCCTGCGCAGGGCCGAGCTCGTGCGCCCCGACGTCGTGCTCGTCGACCTCCAGCTGCCTGACGGCACCGGCATCGAGCTCATGCGCGAGCTTCGCGAGACCGTCCCCGGGGCCCTGCCGGTCGTGCTGACCTCCTTCGACGACGACGACGCCCTGGCCGAGTCCCTCGACGCCGGAGCCCGCGCCTACCTGCTCAAGACCGTCCACGGCGCGGAGATCTCCGACGTCGTGCGTGCGGTGGCCTCGGGCAGGGTCCTGCTCGACGAGCGCACGGTCACCCGCCGTCGGGCGGATCACGACGACCCGACCTCCGACCTGACCAACGCCGAGCGCAAGGTCCTCGACCTCATCGGCGACGGCCTGTCCAACCGGGAGATCGGCGAGCGCCTCGGCGTGGCGGAGAAGACGGTCAAGAACCACATCACCTCCCTGCTGGCCAAGATGGGGCTCCAGCGCCGCACCCAGGTCGCCGCGTGGGTCGCGGGGCAGCGCGCCTCGGGCTGGCGCCGCCCCTGAGGGCGCCGACGGGTCACCGACGCAACGGGACCTGCCACGAGCCGACCGCCTCACCGGGGTGCTCGAGCGGCACCCACCACACGAGGCGGGTCCCTCCGCCCGGGCCCGGGCCGATGACGAAGGAGCCGGCTCGGCGCCGGGCCCGCTCCGAGATGTTGGCCGTGCCCGAGCGGCGCGTGACGGCCGGGTCGAGACCCACCCCGTCGTCAGTGCACACGACCTCGATGGCCGCCGGGCCCCGGCCGGGTCGGGGCCCGGCGCCCAGCACGCCCGCGGCGAGCACACCGGTGAAGCGCACCTCCACCCTCACCGAGGACGCACGGGCGTGGCGCGCGACGTTCGACAGGGCCTCACGGACCACGGCCACCGCGTCGTCGGCGATGTCGGTGTCCACCGCGGCGTCGACGGCGTCGACGAGCTCGTCGGCGTCGCGGGGCTCGGCCTGGGCCAGCCCGTGCCCGTCGACCGACAGCAGGAGGGAGGGGGCGTATCCCAGGGAGGTCCGTGCCAGGGACGCCTCGCGCCGCAGGCGCTCGACCAGCCCGACGTCCTCGTCGCGGTCACGCAGCGAGCGCACGATCGAGCGGATCTGACGCACCGAGTCGTCGACGGCGGCCAGGGAGTCCTCGAGGGCCGAGCAGGCGTCCTGGGCGTCCACGGCCCCGGCCTCGGCGGCCAGGCGGATGCGGTCCCGGGCCGCCGTGATCTGCATGCCGGTGGCGAAGAGCTGCTGGATGGCCAGGTCATGGAGGTCCCGGCCGATGCGGGTGCGCTCGTCGAGCAGGGTGGCCATCTCCTCGGCGTGCTGGGCGTCCGCCAGCTCGAAGGCCATCGTCGCCTGCCCGGCGAAGAGCTCGGCGACCTCCAGCTCCTGGCGCGTGAAGGGTGCGGCGCCCTGCTCGCGCAGCAGGAGCATGACCCCCACGCCCCGGCCACGGTGGACCATCGGAGCGTAGAGGGCCGGGCCGAAGTGGGCGAGCTCCTCGACAAGCAGGTCGCTGGCCTCCCAGGCCTGGGCGAGCGACTGCTCGATCAGGCCCGTGCGGTGGGCCAGCGCGGTGAGCGCCCGGCCCTCGGGAGGGAAGAACGTGCCGATGAGCTCACCGGCGTGGGCGCCGTCGGCGATCTCGCAGATCCACGTGTCCCCGACGCTGGGCAGGATGAGCGCGGCCGTGTCGGCGTGGGCGACCTCGCGCACCCGGTGGGCGATGTGGGTGAGGGCGTCGTCCTGCTCCGCCCCCGACAGCAGCAGCGTCGTCAGCTCCTGGGCCAGGGCCATCCACTGCTCGCGGTCGCGGGCCTGACGGTAGAGGCGGGAGTTCTCCACGGCCACCGCGGCCGCCTCGGCCAGGGCGACGACGGTGGCCGCGTCCGCGGGGTCGAATCCCTCGGCCTTGTCGCACAGGTAGAGCCGCCCGTAGACGTAGCCGTGCACGCGCAGCGGCGCTGAGAGCACCGAGCCGGGGCCCTCGCCCTCGATCGCGCCGGTGAAGGGGGCGCTCGACAGGTCGTTGCAGATGACGACGCCCCCCTCCCCGCGCGAGGCCGCGTCGGCCCCGGTGATCATCGCGTCGAGCTCGTCGGGGGAGGCGGTGGCCGTGCCCGAGGTCAGTGGGGCGCGGTCCGCCCGGCCCAGGACCGCGATCGTCGCCCACCGCGCCCCGGTGACCGTGCAGGCCGAGTCCGCCAGGCGGCGCAGGGCGTCGGGCACCCTGAGCGAGCTGGTCAGGCGCAGCGCCTCGCGGAACAGGTCGACCCCGCCGGCTCCCGGTTCCGGTGCCTCGGGGGCGGGCCGGCTGCGTGTCGAGGTGAGCCGGTCGGCGTGCACCGCGTAGGCGATGGTCCCCGTGCCGCTGGCATCGGGACCCGGACCCGTGGGCAGGTGCAGGATGAGGTCGTCGTCGGGGACACCGGGCAGCAGGACGCGGCCCGGGTCGCTGGGGTACGTGGAGGAGTCAGTCATCGTCGCAGTCATCGCCTCAGTCATCGCCTCAGTCATCGCCTCGGTCATCGCCCTCGGTCTCCTGCTCGAGGGCCCACCCGTAGGACCGGTCGGTCGCGACCAGCTCCGCGTGGGGACCTCGGCGCTCGACGCGTGCGGGCGGGCCGGGGGCGGGAGCGCCCAGGACGATCACCTCGTCAGCGCCCGCGAGCGCCGACAGACGGTGGGTGACGAGCAGGACACCGCGCTGCCGGTCCCCGCCAGGGGCGGGGTGCTCCGGTCCCCGCTGCGACCTGCCCGGGCCGGTCGCGCCGAGCAGGTCCTTGACGAGCCGGTCGGCGGTGGCGGGGTCGAGGTGCTCGCCCGGCTCGTCCAGGAGCATGAGGGCTGCGGGAGCCGCCAGCGCCCGGGCCAGGAGCAGACGACGGCGCTCGCCGCCCGACAGCGTCGTGGCGTCCGAGCCGATCCGGGTGTCCAGCCCCTGGGGGAGCGAGGCGAGCCAGGACCCCAGACCGGCCCGTGCGAGCACCGCGACGGCCCCGGCACGGTCGAGCGCGCCGTTGGCCACACGCAGGTTCTCCAGGACCGTGGTGTCGAAGACGTGGGCGTCCTCGGCGGTCAGGGTCACCCGTCCTGCGACCTCGGCGCGCTCAGCGCCCCACGGCTGGGCGCCGTCGAGCGTGAGCTCGCCCGAGCGCGGGGGCAGGAGCCCGGCCAGGGTGAGCAGGAGGGTCGTCTTGCCCGCCCCCGAGGGGCCGATGACCGCGAGCCTGTCCCCGGGGGCGAGGCTGAGGCTGATTCCCTCGGCCACGACCGGCCCACCCGGCCAGCCGACGGCCAGGTCGCGTGCCACGAGCCGAGGGCCCTGCGGGTCGGCGGCGGGCAGCGGCCGGGCAGCGGGCGCGGCGGTGGCGGAGGCCTCGGCCCTCTCGACGAGCTCGATGAGCCGGACCGCCGCCCCCGCCGAGGTGATGAGCTGAACCGTGGCCGGTCCCAGGGCGGAGGAGGCCTCGAAGGCGCTCAGGGGCACGAGCACGACGACAGCCAGGAGGACGGGGGCCAGCTCACCGGAGGCCACCGCCGCCGAGCCCACGACGAGGTTGCCCAGGACGGCCGCTCCCATCGCGGCGGTGTCGATCGAGGCGGCCAGGGCCGCGGGCCGGGCGGCGGCGTCACGTGAGGCGGCCAGGTGGCGCTCAAGACGGGCCAGGTCCTCCATGAGGCCGGGCATCCGTCCCGACACGGAGAGCTCGGCGCCGCCCTCGACAGCCGCCAGGACGGTGGCCGACAGGTCGGTCGCCTGCTCCTGGCGGGCGATCTCGGCACGCCGGGCGGCCCGCGCCGTGACCAGCGGGCCGCCGATCCCGGACACGAGGAGGCAGACCGCGACGACGAACCCGGCCGGGGGGTGGATGAGACCCAGTCCCAGGCTCGTCGAGACCCCCAGGACGAGGGCCACCGACATGGGCAGGAGCGCACGCACGACGAGATCGCCCACGGAGTCGACGTCGGCGCCCACCCGGGCCAGGACGTCACCACGACGCAGGCCCACGACGACGTCCGTGCGCGAGGTCGCCAGGATTTCGTAGAGGCGGGTGCGCAGCGTGCTCATCCCGCGCAGCGCGGTGTCGTGGGAGGCCAGGCGCTCGCAGTAGCGCATGAGCGGTCGGGAGATGCCGAACAGGCGCACGGCCGCGGGCGCCACTCCCAGGGCCACGACGTCGGGCATCTGCGAGGCGCGCGCGATGAGCCAGGAGGCGACCCCGGCCAGGGCGACGGCGCTCATGAGGCTGAGCGAGCCCGCCGCGACGCTGAGCGCCAGCCGACGGCGGCTCAGGCCGAGCAGACCCACGGCCCGGCGCAGCGCGCGCCGCTCGGCTCCGGTGAGCACGGTCGTCATCGTCCTGCCTCCTCGGCGTCCTCCAGCGGGCTGCTCGAGACCACGACGACGTCGTCAGCCCGGGAGATGAGCGCACGGCGGTGGGCGACGACGACCACGGTGCGCCCTGCCGCGCGCAGCGCCTCGACCCCCGCCAGGACGTGAGCCTCGCTGACCGCGTCGAGGTGGGCGGTGGGCTCGTCGAGCACGATAAGCGCGGTGGAGTCCACCAGTGCCCTGGTCAGGGCCAGGCGCTGGCGCTGACCCACCGACAGGCCCGCACCGGCCTGACCCACCGGGGTGCGCCACCCCAGGGGCAGGGCGGCGACCACCTCGTCGAGCCCGGTGGCCCGCGCCGCCTCGACAAGGGCCGGGGGAGGGTCCTGGCCCCAGGAGGCAGCCCGCTCGGGTCCCACGACGTTGTCGGCGATGGTCCCCGGGACGATGACCGGACGCTGGGGCACCCAGGAGACCTGAGCCCACCAGGAGGCAGGGTCGATGTCGGCCAGGTCCGTGCGGGTGCCGTCGGGCGTCACGACGTGCACGGCGCCCCGGTCGGCGGCCAGGAGCGACAGGAGGACCAGGGCGGTCGTCGTCTTGCCCGCGCCTGACGGGCCGGTCAGCGCCACGAGGCGCCCTGGCGCGATCGTGGCGCTCAGGGCGGCGGGAGCCCAGGCGCCGCGCGCCTGGACCCACAGGCCGTCGAGCTCGATGACCGCCTCGCGCAGGTCCGGGGCGCCCTGGCGGCCGCGCTCGGGCGGCGCCGTGCCCAGGACCTCGAAGACGGCCTGGGCCGCGGCCACCCCGTTGGCCGAGGCGTGGAAGTGGAAGCCCACCTGCCGCAGGGGCTGGTAGACCTCGGGGGCGATCATGATGACGAGCAGGCCGGTGGCCAGGTCCATGCGCCCGTACAGGAGCCGGAAACCGACCTCGACGGCGATGATCGCCACCGACAGGGTGGTGATGAACTCCAGGACCGCACCCGACAGGAAGGCGACCTTGAGGGTCTGCATCGTCGTCCTGTTGTAGGCGCCCCCGAGCTCGGCCACCCGGCGTCCGGGGCCCTGCTCGCGTCCCAGGGCCTTGAGGGTCGGCAGCCCCGCCAGCAGGTCGAGGACCTGGCCGCCCAGGCGGTCCATCGCGGCGAGCCGCTCCTCGGAGTGCTTCTGGGTGAGGCGGCCGATGAGCACCATGAACACGGGGATGAGAGGGACCGTCACCGCCACGGCGATGGTCGAGGGCACGTCCTGGACGAGCATGACCAGGGCGGTCATCGGCGTGACCGTCGCCGCCAGGAGCAGCTGGGGCAGGTAGCGGGTGAAGTAGGGCTGGAGGTCCTCGAGCCCACGGGTGAGCAGGGTCGCGGTGGACGGACCGTGCAGCGCCTGCCAGCGCGGCCCCAGCGCGCCTGCGTGCTCGAGCACCTGGCGACGCAGCTCGACGACGGTGCCCGTGGCCGCACGGTGGGCCTGGGTCTCCTGGACGTGGAGGACCAGGACGCGGCAGACCAGGACGAGGGCGAGGGCGCCCACCAGGCCGGTCGCGGCGCTCGCGGGCGGGGCGGCTCCGGTGATCACGGGTGCGACCGCCCGGGAGATGAGCACCGCCTGGGCGACGACGAGCAGCGCGGTGGCGGTTCCGGTCAGGGCCGTGGTCACGATATAGCGCCGGGCCGAGCGAGCATGGCGCAGGAGCCGGGGGTCCAGTGGCTTCACCCGACCAGGATAGTAGGACCGTGGTCCCGGACCGCCGCCGGTCAGTAGCCGATGAAGGCCTCGGGCTGGGCCGAGTCGCGCACCTTGGTCGGGTGCAGCCCGCCGGTGTCGGGGTCGACGGACTCGACACCGACCCGGGCCGAGAACACCCGGTAGGACCAGACCGTGTAGAGGAGCACCATGGGGGTGAAGACCGCGGCGGCGACGGTCATGATGAGCAGCGTCGTGTCCGCCGAGGCCGCCTGTTCGATGGTCAGCGAGTAGGCGGGGTCGATCGAGGAGCGCATGACGTCGGGAGCCATCGCGGTGAAGATGAAGACCGTGGCGAACGCGATCCCACCGAAGTGGAGGCCGAAGGCCCAGCCGTCACGACCCTTGAGGACGGCCACGACGGAGCCGAGCAGGCACCCGGCCGTGAGCGCGAGGGGCACCCAGGAGGCCGCGTTGGGGGAGTAGGCGATCTGCGCCCACAGTGCCCAGACGGCGCAGACCGCCGTCGAGACGACCCCGGTACGCCTGGCCAGGCCCAGAGCCCTGGTCGACAGGTCCCCGGTCGTCTTGAGCGCGATGAACAGGGCGCCGTGGGTGAGGAACAGCAGGCAGGTGACCGCACCGCCGAGGAGGGTGAAGGGCGTGATGAGGGACAGGAAGCCGCCGGTGATCTGGTGGGAGGCCCCCATGACGAGGCTGTCCGCCGGGACCTCGGACGCCGGCACGACCGTGCCCGACGCGGTGTCGACCACCTCGATCCGCATGCCCTGGACGAGGTTGGCGAAGGCCACCCCCCACAGGATCGAGGGGATCCAGGTGGCCACGGTGTGCACCGTGTCCCAGCGGTCGCGCCAGGCCTGGTCGTTGATCTTGGGGCGCCACTCGATGGCGCACACGCGCACGATGAGGCACAGGAGGATGAGGAACAGGGCGATGTAGGCACCGGAGAACAGGGTGCCGTACCACTCGGGGAAGGCCGCGAAGGTGGCGCCGCCGGCGGTGAGGAGCCAGACCTCGTTGCCGTCCCAGTGAGGGCCGATGGCCCGCATCATCGTGCGGCGCTCCCGCTCGTCGCGGCCCAGGACCCGCAGCAGCATCCCGACGCCGAAGTCGAAGCCCTCGAGCGTGAGGTAGCCGGTCCACAGGACGGCGATGAGGATGAACCAGAGGATGGACAGAGTCATGGTGTGCACCTAGCTTCCTGCGGCTCAGTACGCGAAGGACAGGCGGTCGGGATCGGGCAGGTCTGAGTGCTCGCCGTCCCGCTGGGAGGGGTCGGTCGGCGTGTGCACGCCCTCACGGACGTAGCGGCGCAGGAGGACGAACCACACCACGCCCAGGGCGGCGTACAGGACGGTGAAGACGATCATCGAGGCCAGGACCGTGCTCGAGGACACGACCGTGGACACGCCGTCCTGGGTGAGCATGTGGACCTGTGAGACGGGGTCGGCGAGGTTGGGGACGACCACCCACGGCTGGCGTCCCATCTCGGTGAAGATCCATCCGAAGCTGCAGGCGACGAAGGGCAGCCACATCGTCCACAGGGCAGCGGTGCCGATCCGGGGGCTCGTGATGAGCCTGCCCCTGCGGGTCAGCCACAGTGCCAGCACCCCGATGCCCAGCGAGGCCATTCCCAGCCCGATCATGAGACGGAAGGACCAGAAGGCCACCATGACGTCGGGGGTGTAGTCCACGCCCGCCCCGAAGCGCTCCTCGTACATCCCCTGGGCGTCCTCCAGGCCCATGAGCTCGGCGTTCGGGTCGTTGGTGGCCATGAAGGAGTAGACGTAGGGCACCGTGATGACTCGCGAGATCTCCCCGTCGCAGCTCCCGAAGGCCAGGACGGTGAAGCCGGCCCCGGACTCGGTGTGGCACAGCGCCTCGGCCGCCGCCATCTTCGCGGGCTGCTCCTCGGCGACGAGCTGGCCCTGGTGGTGGCCCGAGCCGGCGGTGACGATGCCGCCGAGCACCATGACGATCGCACCGAAACGGGTCGCGCGGCGCCACAGCTCGCGTGCCTCGAAGTCCTGTCCCGCGCGCGCCGCCTTGGTCATCCACCACACCGAGACCCCGACGATGACCGCGCCGGCCACGAGGAGGGCCGAGGCGATGACGTGGGGGATCGTGGTCCACAGGATGGGGTTGGTGAGGACCTTGATGAAGCCGCCCACCCCGTCGAGCTCGGCGCGCCCGGTCTCGGGGTTGATGACCGCGCCCACGGGGTGCTGCATCCAGGAGTTGGCCGCGAGGATGAAGACGGCCGAGAAGTTCGTGCCCAGCGCCACCATCCACATGCACAGGTTGTGGATCCTGGGGCTCAGGCGGTCCCAGCCGAAGATCCACAGCCCGAGGAAGGTCGACTCCATGAAGAAGGCCAGAAGGGCCTCGAAAGCCAGGGGGGCGCCGAAGATGTTGCCCACGAAGCGGGAGTACTCCGACCAGTTCATGCCGAACTGGAACTCCTGGACGATACCGGTGGCCACCCCGAGCGCGAAGTTGATGAGCAGGATCTTGCCGAAGAACTTCGTGACGGTGCGCCACTGCTCGTTGCCTGTCCGCAGGTAGAACGTCTCCATGAGGGCCACGAGCGGGGACAGGCCGATCGTGAGGGGGACGAGGATGAAGTGGTAGACGGTCGTGATGCCGAACTGCCACCGTGCCAGGTCGAGGGAGTCCAGCGCCATTGGTGCGATGACCATCGAGCCCACCTTTCTCAGGAGAAGCTGATCAGAATAATAAGTTCATCCGTGCAACCGCTCGGAGCCTGTGGTCGAGTATAGGTGAACCTGTGACAGGACGTCGTAAAAGCGTCCGGGCGGTGAGGTCACGGTATGGTCGCCGATTGCTGTCCGCTCACGGCGAGACGTGTCGCACGCCGGCGCCGACGGGACTCGGGGGCGGCGTCGGTGTGGGATACTCAGGTCGGCTCCGGACGCCTCGTACCGGCACTCCGGGGTCCGAGCCTCGGTCGAGACCGCTCGGGGACGTGCGCCGCTTCGCGCGCCGTCGCACCCCCGCACCCAGCGAGTTCCGCCGCAGGTCGGCGCCATCCGGCGTATCCACAGACTTTTCCGCTCCCCGTGCCGGGAGCGCGACCACGCGGCGGCGCCGCAGGTACGGCGGTGCCCGGCGCGTCCAGAAAGAGCAGACCCCATGGCTTCCTCCCAGCCCAACGAGACGCCCGACCTCCTGCCTGACGGCGATGGCGCGACGCAACCGGCGACGCCCGCCCCTGCCCGTCGGCGACGTCGGGCGACCGCCGCGGCGGCAGCCCCCGCCCCCGCCCCCGAGCAGCCCAGGCCCCCGGTTCCGGCCGACCGCGCCGAGGGGGCGTCGTCCTCCGGTGCCGCCGACACGACCGACGCTGCCGACACGACCGACACCGCCGACACCGCCGGTGGTCCGCAGGCGGACGACCTCCCTAAGGGAGGACCGCTGCCGGAGCCGGCCGCCCCCCGGTCCCGTCCCGCGGCGCGACGTCGCCGTCGGGCGACTGCCGAGGCCACGACCCCGCAGCACGCCCCGGAGGCAGCCCAGCCCGTCCTCGTCCTGCCCGATCCGGAGCCCGGCACCACGGTCGAGACGGAGGCCGGCACCGACGTGGACGAGAACGCGGACGCTGACATGAACGAGAACGCGGACGAGAACGCGGACGCTGGCGTGGACGCCGACGTCGATGCGGACTCCGACACGGATCCTCATGCGGACCGGGACGGGGACGTCGAGGGTGCCGAGGGTGAGGAGGAGCCGGCGCAGGCCGAGGGGCGCGAGAACGAGCAGGACGAGCCCGCTCGCCTGCCTGCCGCCTCCCTGCTGTTCCAGGCCCCCGATCCTGCCCGTGCGCGGCGCAGGCGCCGCAAGGTCACCGCTGAGACGACGACCCCCCAGCACGCCCCGGCCGCCGAGGAGGCGGTCGTCGACGAGGCCGGCGCCCAGGGGCAGGCCCCTGCGCCGGCGCGCGGTCGTCGCCGCCGTCAGGCCACCGCCCCCTCGACGGCCCCCGAGCACGTCGAGGACGCACCGGCGGCCCGTAAGGTCCGGGGCCGTGGCCCGCAGGAGGGGGTCGACGAGCCGTCCCCGTCCGAGGACCCCGCCTCCTCCGGTGCTGAGGAGCAGCTTGACCCCGCCGAGGACGGGGGTGGTCGTCGCAAGCGCCGTCGCGGCGGACGCGGGCGCAGGACCCGGGGCCGCAGCGAGGCCCAGGCCCAGGAGCTCGCCGAGGACGAGGACGTCACCGAGGAGGCCCGGGACGAGGGCCAGGAGGACGTCGAGTCCGGTGACGAGGACCGTGCCGGGACCGCCAGCGAGCCCGAGGACCTCGTCGACTCCGAGGGGCAGGGCGCTTCGCGCCGTCGGCGCCGTCGGCGCTCGCGCACGCGGACGGACGCGGGACGCGACGTGCGCGACGAGGTGACGGCACTCAAGGGGTCGACCCGGCTCGAGGCCAAGCGGCAGCGGCGCCGGGAGGGCCGTGCGGCCGGCCGCAGGCGCCCTATCGTCACCGAGGCCGAGTTCCTCGCCCGGCGCGAGAGCGTCGACCGGCAGATGATCGTGCGCGAGCAGGACGGCCTCAACCAGATCGCCGTGCTCGAGGACGGCCTGCTCGTCGAGCACTACGTCGCCCGTCACACCCAGTCCTCGATGGTCGGCAACGTCTACGTCGGCCGGGTGCAGAACGTCCTGCCCTCGATGGAGGCGGCCTTCGTGGACCTGGGCAAGGGGCGCAACGCCGTGCTCTACGCCGGTGAGGTCAACTGGGACGCCGCGGGCATGGAGGGGCGCCCCCGCCGGATCGAGGACGCGCTGTCCAGCGGTGACACGGTCCTGGTCCAGGTGACCAAGGACCCGATCGGGCACAAGGGCGCACGGCTGACCAGCCAGGTGACCCTCGCCGGGCGCTACCTCGTCCTGGTCCCCGGAGGGGCGATGACAGGCATCTCCCGCAAGCTGCCCGACACCGAGAGGGCTCGTCTCAAGAAGATCCTCAAGAAGATCGTGCCCGAGGACGCCGGCGTCATCGTGCGCACGGCCGCTGAGGGGGCCAGTGAGGAGCAGCTGGCCGACGACGTCGCGCGCCTGGTCGCCCAGTGGGAGGCCATCGACAAGAAGGCCTCCCAGATCCTCAAGGGCTCAGGTCGGGCGCCCCAGCTGCTCAAGGGGGAGCCCGAGCTCGCCGTGCGCGTCGTGCGTGACGTGTTCAACGAGGACTTCCGTCGGCTCGTCGTCGCCGGGGACCAGGCGTGGAGGACGATCAGCCAGTACGTCACCGAGCTGAGCCCGGACCTGGCCGACCGTCTCGAGCACTGGGTGAGCCCGGAGGACGTCTTCGCGGCGCACCGGGTCGACGAGCAGCTCGCCAAGGGCTTCGACCGCAAGGTGTGGCTGCCCAGCGGCGGCACCCTCGTCATCGACCGTACTGAGGCGATGACCGTCATCGACGTCAACACCGGCCGCTTCACCGGCGCGGGGGGCACCCTGGAGGAGACCGTCACCCGCAACAACCTCGAGGCGGCTGAGGAGATCGTGCGTCAGCTGCGCCTGCGTGACATCGGAGGCATGGTGGTCATCGACTTCGTCGACATGGTGCTGGAGTCCAACCGTGACCTCGTGCTGCGCCGTCTCGTCGAGTGCCTGGGCCGGGACCGCACTCGCCACCAGGTCACCGAGGTCACGAGCCTGGGCCTGGTGCAGATGACCCGGAAGCGTGTCGGGCAGGGCCTGGTCGAGGCCTTCTCGACACCCTGCGAGTGCTGCTCGGGGCGCGGATTCATCGTCCACGACACCCCGGTGGAGTCCGGAGGCCGGAGCGAGGCCCAGAGCCAGCGTGCCGCCGGGCGGGGCCGCGGGCGCAAGGCGGCGGGCAAGGGTGCCTCCAAGGCCAAGGACCCTCGGGACTCTCGGGAGTCCGGTGAGGCCGGGGACGCCGGGGCCGTGGCCCGTGCGGGGCAGGCGGCCGAGTCCGGGGGGACCGTCGAGGTCCAGGAGGCCGGTGCTCAGGACGACGCCGCCAGGGCGGCTGTGCGCGGTGCGCTCGCCCAGATCGCAGCGGCCGCGGAGCAGGCGCACAAGGAGAACCAGGAGTCCAAGGAGTCCAAGGACCCCCAGGAGTCCCAGGAGCCCCGGGACTCGGGGTCCGGGAACGGGGACCCGGCCGCTCCTCAGGGGCGCTGACTGAGGGCCGCTCCGGCCGCGCGCCCCGCGACGGGGCGCGCGGCCGGAGCGGGTGCCCGCCGTGCTCGTGCGGAAGACCACAGACCTGGGAGGATGAGCCGGGTTGGTCCGGCGCCTCCCGATCGCATAAAGTAGTCCGCCGGTGCCTCATGCACCCATGCCATGGACGCAGCCCGGCCCGGCAGCGGAGCTGACCGGTCCCGGGCGTCTGAAGTTACGACAGAGATGAGCATTCAAGTGGTCTACGCGATCGTCAAGGCCGGCGGCCGTCAGGAGAAGGTCTCCGTCGGCGACGTCGTGGTCGTCGACAAGCTCCCCGGTGAGATCGGTGACGAGGTCAGCCTCGCCCCTGTCATGCTCGTGGACGGCGACACGGTGACCACCGCTGCCGACCTCGCCTCCACCTCGGTCACCGCGGAGATCGTCGGCGACGAGAAGGGCCCGAAGATCAACATCCTCAAGTTCAAGAACAAGACGGGCTACCGCAAGCGTCAGGGCCACCGCGCCCAGCTGACCGCCGTCAAGATCAAGGCTATCGGCTGAGCAGCCACCCCCCACGCACGCACCTGCTGACTAGGAAAGACATCTGAGATGGCACACAAGAAGGGTCTTGGTTCCTCCCGGAACGGCCGCGACTCCAACGCCCAGCGCCTGGGCGTCAAGCGTTTCGGCGGCCAGTTCGTCAAGGCCGGCGAGATCATCGTCCGACAGCGCGGCACGCACTTCCACCCGGGCGCCAACGTGGGTCGCGGCAACGACGACACGCTGTTCGCCACTGCCGCGGGCAACGTCCAGTTCGGCACCCGGCGCGGCCGCAGGGTCGTCAACGTCGTGCTCGCCGAGGCCTGAGCCGCGGCGCACCGACAACAGGCTCATGAGGGCGGACGGCTAGGCCGTCCGCCCTCGTGCCGTTGGAACCCTGACCGCCTGCGACCCCGCAAGGAGACGACCACATGCCCAGCTTCATCGATCGAGTGGTCCTCCACGTCGCCGGAGGCGACGGCGGCAACGGCTGCACCTCGGTGCACCGGGAGAAGTTCAAGCCCCTGGCAGGCCCGGACGGCGGTGACGGCGGGCACGGCGGCGACGTCGTCCTCGAGGTCGACCCCCGGGTGACGACGCTGCTGTCCTACCACCGCTCGCCCCACCGTCAGGCCGGCAACGGCACGCCCGGTATGGGCGACTGGCGTCGCGGTACCGACGGTGCCGACCTCGTCCTTCCGGTGCCCGAGGGCACGGTGGTCAAGGACGTCGACGGAACGGTCCTGGCCGACCTCGTCGGTCCCGGGGCCCGGTTCGTCGTGGCCCGCGGAGGCACAGGAGGGCGGGGCAACTTCTCCCTGGCCTCCGCCAGGCGCAAGGCGCCGGGCTTTCATCTCCTGGGCCTGCCCGGTCAGCGCCACGACGTCACCCTCGAGCTCAAGACGATCGCGGACGTCGCGCTCGTGGGCTATCCCAGCGCGGGCAAGTCCTCGCTCATCGCCTCGATGAGCGCGGCCCGGCCCAAGATCGCCGACTACCCCTTCACCACCCTCGTGCCCCACCTGGGGGTCGTCGAGGCCGGCGAGGTGCGGTACACGATCGCCGACGTCCCCGGTCTCATCCCCGGGGCCAGCCAGGGCAAGGGGCTGGGCCTGGAGTTCCTGCGCCACATCGAGCGCTGCGCCGTCATCGTCCACGTCCTTGACTGCGCCACCCTCGAGCCCGGCCGGGACCCGGTCTCCGACATGGAGAGCATCGAGGCCGAGCTCGCGGCCTACGCCCAACGGCTGGGAGACCAGGAGACCGACCCCTCGCTCACGGGCAGGCCCCCACTCATGGAGCGCCCCAGGATCGTCGCCCTGGCCAAGGTCGACGTGCCCGAGGCCGCCGAGCTCGCCGACTTCGTCACCGAGGAGCTCGTGGCCCGGGGACTGACCGTCCTGCCCGTGTCCGCCGTGGCCCGCACCGGCCTCAAGGAGCTGTCCTTCGCCCTGGCCGAGCTCGTCGAGGCCGCTCGTCGTGGCGGTCCCGCCAGCCTGCCGGGCTCCCAGGCCGGCGCACAGCGTCCGGTCATCCGCCCGGCGGCCGTGGGCTCGCGCCGGGAGCCCGCGGTGGCGACCGTGCGCCTCGTCAACCACCCGGTCGAGGGCCGGGTCTACGAGGTCCGTGGGGACAAGCCCGAGCGGTGGGTGCTTCAGACCGACTTCGCCAACGACGAGGCGGTGGGCTACCTTGCGGACCGGCTGGCTGCGGCCGGGGTCGAGGACGAGCTCGTGCGTGCCGGGGCCCGGGCGGGGGACACCGTGCTCATCGGTGAGGTCGACGGCGGGGTCCTGTTCACCTGGGAGCCGACGATGACCTCAGGCGCCGAGCTCCTGGGAGCCCGCGGCTCCGACCTGCGCCTGGAGGACAGGCACCGGCGCACGAACGCCGAGCGCCGCGCCCGCTACCACGAGATGATGGACGGCAAGGAGGCCGCCCGCGCCGAGCTGCGGCAGGAGGCCGCTGAGGGGATCTGGACCGATCCGACCGCCTGGGAGGACGAGGAGGGCACGTCGTGACCACCACGGGGACTGCGACCGCCCCCGGCGGGCCGGGTGGCGCCCACCGGCCCCTCGAGGTGCCGGGGCGCCCGGCGAGCCTGCCCCCAGGGGCCCGCGTCGTGCTCAAGGTCGGGTCCTCGAGCCTGACCCGAGCGGACGGGGGGCTCGATCTCAACCGCATCGACATCCTGGCGGGCCTCATCGCCCGGATGCGCCAGCGTGGCCACGACGTCGTCCTCGTGTCCTCCGGGGCGGTGGCGGCGGGCATGGTGCCCCTGGGCATGGAGGACCGGCCCACCGAGCTGCGTCTGCTCCAGGCGGCCGCCTCGGTGGGGCAGGGCAACCTCGTCGCCCGCTGGCAGACGGCGATGAGCGCCTACGGCGTCGTCACCGCCCAGGTCCTGCTCACCGTCCAGGACGTGGCCGTGCGCAGCCACTACCGGACCGTGCGCGCCACCTTCGACGCCCTGCTGTCCCTGGGCGCGGTGCCGGTGGTCAACGAGAACGACGCCGTGGCCACGACCGAGTTCAGCCTCGGGGACAACGACCACCTGGCGGCGCTCGTCTCCCACCTCGTGACCGCGGACGTGCTCGTCCTGTTCACCGACGTCGACGGTCTGTGGACCGCCCGGCCCGGCACCCCCGGGGCGGTTCCCGTGCGCCACGTCGTCGGTTCCGGACAGCTCGCCTCGGTCGACGTCTCTGCCCGCGGCTCGGCCCTGGGCACCGGTGGCATGCGCTCCAAGGCCCAGGCCGCCACGATCGCCTGCGCCTCGGGCACTGCCACGATCGTGGCCGCCGCCAACGACGCGGCACGGCTCCTGGGTGAGACGACCATCCCCCAGGACCTGGGGACCTGGTTCGAGCCCACGGGGCCGCACCGCCCCAGCCGGCGGCTGTGGATGGCCTACGCCTCGATCCCCGAGGGCCGCGTCGTCATTGACGCGGGCGCGGCCCGCGCCGTGACCGTGGGCAAGAAGTCCCTCCTCCTGCCCGGGGTCACCGCCGTGGCCGGGGACTTCGAGTCCGGATCGGTCGTCGAGGTCGTCGGTCCCCAGGGCCCGGTCGCCCGGGGGATCTGCCGCTACTCGGCCGCCGAGCTCGAGGAGGTCATCGAGGCGCGCGCCCACCGGCGGCCCGGACCCGACCACGTCGCCCCCGTCGTCCACCGCGACGACCTCGCCGAGCTGCCCCGCACCGCCGGCTGACCGGGCCGCCGCTCAGGTGCTGGACAGCTCCTCGCGCATCGCACGGAGTCGTTCGACGGCACGGGCCAGGCTCGGGCTGTTGTCCTGCGCGCGCGACACGTCCCACCGCTCCCGGGCGAACTCGTTGACGCGCAGGGGGTACAGGGGCCCGGGACCGCCGTCCGCGCGCACGACGTCTGCCCGCAGCCTGGGAGACCGGCAGGTCTGGCACAGGCGCAACAGCTCCTTCTTGGCGTGCGGGAGGCTGTCAGGTGCCTGCGGCAGCTTCTTGACAGGCACCTTGAAGAACGTGGCGAACCCGTCCCGGTCAGCCAGCAGCCACGCCTCCGTCATCGAGCAGGCGATGCGCAGCTCGAAGCCGTTGCCATGGGCTCGCGAACCGATCAGCTCCTCTCGTAGCTCGACAGGACACCGATTGTCTGAGTCGCGGAACACGATCCACGGGTCGTGGCGCGTCGTTTGAGCCAGGTTGGGGATGAGCTGATCGAGGTTCGACGCACCGTCCCGCACGAGGCAGGATGCCAGGGTGAGGCCGACGTGGGCGAGCAGTGCCGCGACCATGCCCGTGTCGGACCGTCCCTCGACGGCGACCCGCACGTACGGGCCCTCCGGGGCGCTGCTCATCGGCTGGCTCTGCTCCGGGTGGCGGCCATGAGTCCCTCGAGGTTCTCGGGAGCGATAAGAGCCTCGACGACCTCGGAGGTGCTCAGGCCGAGCTCGAGATCGGCGACCTCGGGCAGCTGAGACAGGAGCCGGGCCTGGGATCCGTCGGCGGTGACGCGCAGGACAAGGACCTCATCGGGGTTGACGCCCTCGTCGTTGAGGATCTCCGGGGCGTGCGTCGACAAGATGATCTGCAGGTCGGAGGAACGGCGCACCTGGGCCAGGATCGAGGGAAGGACCCGCACGATCGCGGTGTTGAGGGACAGCTCGGGCTCCTCCAGCAGCAGGACCCCCGGATTGGCCGGGGCCTTGATGATCGACCACAGCAGGCCGATGAGGCGGAGCGTCCCGTCGGAGAAGTCCGCCTCGCTCTGGCGCGAGGGCGTCGAGCGCCAGTTCTTGTAGCCCGCGACGAGGTGCGGCCGTCCGGCTGCGTCGGTCTCGATGCCCAGGGACTCGAAGCCGGGGACGGCCGCCTGGAGTGCCTCCTGCATCCGTCGGAGCCAGGCGTTGCGAGTCTGGGCCTGCGTCCCGTTCATCTGCGCGATGAAGTCGCTGCCGTACGGGTCATCGTGCGCCGGGGCGGTCCGGGTCGGGTCGCGGATGATCTGGGGCACGAGGTGGAAGTACTGGACCCGGGAGAAGTACTCGGCGATGACGCGGAAGGCCTTGTTCGCGGAGATCTGCTCGAGGTGGGTCTGGGTGAGGCGCTCCGGGTCCTCCCGGTCGTCGTCATCAGGACGGCGCAGCAGCGTCGCGCCATTGAGCTCGACGACCTCCTCGTCCACGATCGGCCGGTTGTGTCCGCCGGACTCTCCCTTGACCGACAGGTGGTAGCGCCACTCGTCCTCTCCGGCGCGCAGGCACACGTCGAGGACCAGGCGTCCCTTGGCGTTGTTGCGCGCGAAGAGGCTGCGCACCTTCTTCAAACCGCCTCGGCGCTCGATCGCTGAGGCCAGACCACCGCCTGAGCCGGCGACGTCGGACAGGAAGCGGAACAGGTCGAGCAGGTTCGACTTCCCCGAGGCGTTGGGGCCGACGATGAACAGCCGGTCGCCGACCTCGAAGTCGATGTTCTTGAAGTTCCTCCAGTTGCTTGCGCTCACGTGTGTGATCCGCACCAGGTCACCTCTCAGCGTGCGAGGCGGAGGGTCACTGCCCACCGCGGAATGCACGGATTGTCCCATATCGACGACCTCGCCGAGCTGCCCCGCGCCCACCCGTGCCCGGCGGCCGTGAGACAGCCCGTGACCCCGGTGGGGGCGGCACCCTACTGTGGCCCCATGAGCACGACGCCGGTCACCCCTGACGCCCCCAGCACCGAGATGCCCGAGACGCCCGTGATGCCCGAGCCCGACGACGCCGTCGCCTACGTCGAGGCCGTCGCCCGCGGCGCCCGCGAGGCGCAGCGACAGGTCGCCGGACTCCGCCGCGAGGACAAGGACGCCGCCCTGGCGGCCATGGCGGACCACCTCGTGGCGGCCACCGCGAGCATCCTGGAGGCCAACGCCGAGGACCTCGAGCGCGCCCGACAGGACGGCATGGCCGCCGGTCTCATCGACCGCCTCGCGCTGAGCGCCGAGCGCATCGAGGGCATCGCCGCCGCCGTGCGCGAGGTCGCGGCCCTTCCCGACCCGGTCGGACAGGTCGTCGACGGACAGACCCTGCCCAACGGGCTGCGGGTGCGGCGGGTGCGCGTGCCCATGGGAGTGGTCGGGATGATCTACGAGGCGCGGCCCAACGTCACCGTCGACGTCGCCGCCCTGACCCTGAAGTCCGGAAACGCCGTCGTCCTGCGCGGGGGGAGTGCCGCGCAGTCATCCAACGCCGCGATCATCGAGGTCCTGCGCGCCGCCCTGTCGGCCAGGGGCCTGCCCGCCGACCTCGTCACCACGATCGACCCGGCCGGCCGTGCCGGGGCCACCGCCCTCATGGGAGCCCGCGGCCTCATCGACGTCCTCGTCCCCCGGGGCGGGGCCAGCCTCATCCGCGCGGTCGTCGAGCAGTCAGTCGTGCCGGTCATCGAGACCGGCTCGGGCAACTGCCACGTCTACGTCGACGCGAGCGCGGACCTCGAGGCGGCGGTGAGGATCGTCGTCAACGCCAAGACCCAGAGAGTGGGGGTGTGCAACGCCGCCGAGACCCTCCTCGTCCACACCGAGGTCGCGGCCGACTTCCTTCCGGCGGCCGCCGCGGCGCTGTGGGCGCGGGGGGTGTGCCTCCACGCCGACCAGGCCGCGCGAGCCGTCCTGGCCCAGTGCGCCGGCGAGGACTCCCACGGCGCGCAGCTCGTGCCCGCCACCACCGAGGACTGGGACACCGAGTACGGCAGCCTCGACCTGGCCGTGCGCGTCGTCGAGGACCTCGACGACGCCGTGGCCCACATCGCCGCTCACTCCACCGGGCACACCGAGGCCATCCTCAGCCAGGACGTGTCCTCGATCAACCGCTTCGTCGCCGGTGTCGACTCCGCGGCCGTCATGGTCAACGCCTCGACCCGCTTCACCGACGGCGGCCAGCTCGGACTGGGCGCCGAGCTGGGCATCTCGACCCAGAAGCTCCACGCCCGCGGACCCATGGGCCTGGCCGCCCTGACGAGCACGAAGTGGGTCGTCGAGGGCGACGGTCACGTGCGCCCCTGACCCCCGCCCCGCACCTTTTCGCGAGATCGGGACTAATGGCACCTCGAGATCGGGACTAATGGCACCTCGAGATCGGGACTCATGGCACCCGATTCGCAACAGGCCACCTCGATATCGCAGCATCCAGCTCGCTCAGGCGACCGATGTACCAGATGCGGCGAACTCACGGTGTCATAAGTCCCGATCTCGCGAGGGGGAGGGGAGCCCCCTCAGCACTCGACGTCGGTGACGTCGGTCCACACCAGCCCCATGGGCTCGATCTCGACCTCCCAGGTCCGCCCCATGCCGCGCACGCTCGTGCGCACCGCCCGGGAGGAGTTGTTCGTGACGAGGAAGCGGCGCTGGCCGGGGTACCAGGCCACCTCCGTGGCCGGGTCGGAGCTGAACCACTCCTCAAGCAGGTCCTCGCGCCCGGCCGCCCAGTACAGGGCTCGCTGGAGGGTGCGGGAGTTGACCGGGGAGTAGGGCAGGCCCGAGAAGTAGACCGCCCGGCCGGCCCCGAACTCGTTGACGGCGACCCGGACGCTGCCCTCGACGTAGGACAGCACCTGGGTGCCGGCCGCGGTGGCGTAGACGTCCCCGCCGGCGCCCTCGCCGTCGTCGAAGACCCCCTCGACGTCGGCCGTGACCGGGTGGTCCTCGACGAGGACCGGGTAGCGGTCCGTCGACAGGGTCAGCTGGCGCTCGCGCTCGACCCCCAGGACGTCGGACAGCTGGAGGAAGGCCCCGCCGTGGTCGACGGCCGTGGGCTCACCGACCCCGATGAAGCCGTGGCCCGCGGCCACCCAGGAGCGGATGAGGCCCGTGAGGCGCTCGTCGGCCCAGGCCGGTCCTCCGGAGAAGGCGGTGCCCGCCGCGCCGGCGTTGATGAGGACCCCGACCTCCTCGGGCACCCCGTGGGCGAGGACCTCGTCGAAGGACAGGAAGCGCACCTCGAAGGGCAGGCCCGCCAGGGCCTCGACGACGCCGCCGTAGGAGTAGGCGGCCTTGTACCACTTGGCGTGGGCCACCATGTGGGTCTGCCAGGTGCGCAGGGAGCCCCAGGAGTTGAGGACGCCGACGGCGAAGGGCGCGTTGGCGGGCAGCTCGCCGCCGGAGCGGTCGTGGATGTCGCGGAACTCCTGGCAGATCTCGGTGATCCGCTCGATGAACTCGGGGAACTCCAGGGCCAGGGAGACGTAGCCCCCGTAGCCCATACGGTCCAGGGGGCGGCGTACGATCGCTCGGCGGCTGGTCAGCCACGACTCGTTGGCCTCGCCCACGGGGTCACCGCCGTCGTGGTTGAACACGTCGGGGAAGAAGTAGGGCAGGAAGCGGACCTCGGTGTACCTCACCCCGGGGATGTCGGCGATGAGCCGGGTGGTGGCCGCCGAGCCCGCCGAGCCGACGACGGCGTCCAGGCCGATGGAGGCGAAGTGCTCCCCGTAGGGCTCGGTGCCGATCCAGTTGTCGCCCAGGAACATCATCGCCTCGCGTCCCGCGGCGTGGGTGATGTCGACCAGCTCCTTGGCGCGCTGGGCCACGAAGCGGGACTGGAAGTCGATCCAGTCGCGGAAGGCCGGGGTGGGGACACGGAAGGGGGAGTTGTAGTAGCCGCCGTCAACGAAGTCCTCGGCACGCAGCGCGTAGCCGTACTCGGCCTCGAAGGCGTCGATCGCCTCGGGGGACACGGAGGCCGAGTAGCCGAACCAGTCGACGAGCTTCTCCCTGGCCTCGGCGTCGAAGGCGATCGTGAAGTGGTAGAAGAAGGTCGTGAAGCGCACGACGTCGACCTCGGGGTGGCTCTCCAGCCAGGTGCGCAGCGCCTGGCGGACGTGCTCCCAGACCCCGTTCTTGCGGATGTCGTAGGGACGCTCCTTGACGCGGGTGGGGTCCGTGACCCCCCAGCCGTTGGTGATGTAGTTGTACATCTGGGTGGTGTCCCACACCTGGTCGGCCAGGAAGGCGACGGTGTACACGTGCCACGGCTCGGGCCGCGCGATGGTGAGGATCCCGGTGGCCTCCTCGACGCTCCAGCCCTGGACGGGCACGACCTGGCCGGTCGTGCGGTCGATGACCTCCCAGAACCTCTCGACCCGCTCGTAGCAGGGCCTGAACTGCTCACGGAAGTATCCCTCCATGACGTCGATGCGCAGCGGCTCGGGCCCGGTCGCGGTGATCCGGGGGCTCATGAGGTACTGGTTGACCAGGGTGTCGGGGTGGGCCAGGGCCCACTCCTGGTCGCCTCGGGCCGGGAAGTAGGTCGAGTAGACCTTCTCGACGAGCTCGGCGGCGACCTCAGGCAGCCAGGTGCCGTCGGAGTTGCGCACCGCGTCGGCCCCCAGGGCGGCGACGAGCTCGCGGAGCCGGTCGTCGATGCCCTCCTCGATGGGCAGGGTGACGCGACCGGTGGTACGGGGTGAGGGGGGCACGGGAACTCCTTGGGTGGGTGGGGGCGCTCGGTCTCGGGGTCCGCGGCCTGGGGCGGGCCCCGGACCCCGCGGGACAGGGGTGGAGGTCTACACGAGGCGGACCTCGATGCCCGCCTCGCGCAGGCGGTCGACCTGCTCGGGCTCGGCGCCGTCGTCGGTGATGAGGGCGTCGATGTCCGAGGCTCGGCAGATGAGGGCGAAGGCGCTCGTACCGAGCTTGGTGTGGTCGGCCACGACGATGACGCGTCGCGCGGTACGCACGAGCGCGGCGTTGACGGCGGCCTCCCCCTCGTGCAGCGCGTAGGCGCCGGTGGTGTCGAGGGCGTCGACGCCCAGGAAGAGGGTGCCCACGCTGATCTGGGGGAGGATGAGGTCGGACAGCGGGCCGGTCAGCTCGTAGGACTGGCTGCGCGCGACGCCACCGGTGACGACCACCCGCACGCACTGGCGCACGGTCAGCTCGCTGGCGATGTTGACGGCGTTGGTCACGACGGTGATCGGGTTGTCGGCGTCCGTCAGGCCGGGCAGGAGCGCAATCTCCCGGGCGACCTCGGTGGTCGTCGTGCCGCCGTTGAGCCCGACGACGTCCCCCGCCCTGACCATGGCCGCCGCGGCGTGGGCGATCCTCGCCTTCTCCTGACCCATGCGGCTGCTCTTGAACCGCAGGGGAAGCTGGGAGGAGGTGGGGTTGGCCGAGGCGCCGCCTCGGGTGCGGGTGACCAGCTGCTGGTCGGCGAGCAGGTCGAGGTCGCGGCGGGCCGTGGCCGCAGACACACCGAGCCGGTCGATGATGTCGTCGATGTGGACGCTGCCCTCGTCGACGACGATGCTCAGGATGGCCGAGAGGCGCTCGTGACGGGTCATCCTGTCCTCCTCACAGGTTTGGTGGTCCGCGTCGTTGCGGCCGGCGGGGGCAGGGGGCACCCGTCACCGCGGGCTCGTGGGCTGCGCGGTCCATGCACGATGGACCGGGATGCACTCAGCATAGATCACCGCAGCGCAGTTCGCTCAGCGTGGCCCGTGCGTGGCCGCGTGGACCGGGAGGCCGGTCCCAGGGGCTGTTGCGCACCCCGGGGGACCGATAGCATGGGGCTCAAGGCGCCCGGTCATCGTGACGGGGCAGACGGGCCGGTGTCCGGCCCACCGGTCACGGGAGCACGGCCCGTCATCGTCGGTGAGGCAGCGCGGGAAAGGACAGGTCAGGGATGAGCATCTCGCGGGGCAAGACGATCGCCTCAGGTGTCGTGACGGGTGCCGCGGTGCTGCTCGTCGTCCTCGGGGTCGCCTCCCTGCGGGCCTCGGCCGACGGGAGCTCGGAGTCCGGCGTCGTCATGACCCCCGGCTCGAGCCCCACGCCCACGGAACCGGTCACCAGCCCGTCAGCCACCTCGTCAGCCACCGTCCCGCCGACCGGACCGGCGACCACTGAGCCGCTTGCCAGCCCGGCGCCCGCCGCCCCTGACGCCGAGGTCGCCAACCCCGTCGAGGTCCCGCACGACGACGTCGCGGTCTCCTCCGACGACGCCGACGACGCGGGAGAGGTCGCCGACACCGACGACTGAGCCGACGACTGAGCCGACGACCGGGCCGTCGACTGAGTTGTCGACCGGCCGGGAGACGCGATCATCAGCCGGCCCGGGCCGGGGCCGGGTCGAGGTCACTCGAGGCGGTAGCCCATGCCGCGCACCGTGCGCACGCGCTCCTTGCCGAGCTTGCTGCGCAGGTAGGACACGTAGACCTCGACGACGTTGGAGCCGGGGTCGAAGTCCATGCCCCACACCGTCGAGAGCAGCTGCTCGCGGCTGAGCACCTGGCCGGGGTGACGCATGAAGGTCTCGAGGAGGGAGAACTCGCGGGCGCTGAGCTCGACGTCCTTGCCCGCCACGTTGGCACGGCGCGTCTTGATGTCGAGGCTGAGGTCGCGGTGGGTCAGCGCCATCGTCCCCTCAGCGGGCACCGGATCGGTCCGCAGACGCAGGCGGATGCGCGCGAGGAGCTCCTCGAAGGAGAAGGGCTTGGGCATGTAGTCGTCCGCCCCGCCCTGGAGGCCCGCCACCCGGTCGGCCACCGAGGAGCGAGCGGTGAGCATGATGACCGGGGTCGTCACCCCTTGTCCTCGTAGGGCGGTGAGCACCTCGAAGCCGGAGATGTCGGGCAGGCCGACGTCGAGCAGGATGAGGTCGGGATCCCCCTGAAGGGCCAGCTCGACGGCCTCGCGTCCCAGGGCGGTCGTGCGGGGGACGAAACCGGCGGCCTTGAGTCCCTTGGCGATGAAGGAGGCGATACGCGCCTCGTCCTCGACGATCAGGATCGTGCTCATGGTGGGGTCTGCTCCTCGGGGTGCGGGTCGGGGACGTCCTCGAGGCCCAAGGGGATCCGGAGGGTGAAGCAGGATCCCTCCCCGAGCACCGAGTCGATGTCGAGGTCGCCGCCGTGGGCGCTCAGGATATTCTGCACGATGCTCAGCCCCAGCCCCGAGCCGGGGGCGTACTGGCTGGCGGTGCGTGACCTGCCGAAGCGCTGGCGCACGGTGTCGAGCTCCTCGGGGGCGATGCCGATCCCGCGGTCCGCGACCCACAGGAGGAGGTTGCCGTCCTCGACCTGCGATCCCAGGGAGACCGGGCTGTCGGGCTCGGAGTACTTCACGGCGTTGGCTGCCAGCTGGAGCCACGCCTGGGTCATCCGCGCGGCGTCCAGGAGGACGACGACCTCGGCCCGCGCGTCCAGGCTCCAGCGCCTGTCGCCCAGGGCCTGTGCCTTGTCGAGGACCTGGTCGGTCAGAGCCGCCACGTCGGTGGGCGCGGGGTCCACGAAGCCCGCCTGGGCGCTCTTGGCGAGCAGGAGCAGGTCGTTGACCAGGACGCCCATGCGGTCGAGCTCGTCGAGGGTCAGCTCCTGGGTCTGGCGCACGTCGGCCACGTCGGTGGGGTCGATGAGCTCGAGGTGGCCGCGGATGACGGTGATCGGGGTGCGCAGCTCGTGCCCGACGTCGTCGAGAAGCTCGCGCTGGCCCTCGATGGCGCGCTGGACCCGGTCGAGCATCCGGTTGACGGTCTCGGCCAGGGCGCTCAGGTCGTCCCGGCCGCGCACGGGGACCCGGCTGGTCAGGTCGCGCTCGTCGATGGACTCCGCCGCGCGCCGCAGCTCTTCGATGGGTCGGACGAGACGGTCGACGGCGAACCACGCCAGCCCGGCCACGAGCGCGACGCTGATGAGGGCCGCCGCCGTGTACAGGAGCATCGTGCGTCGCAGGCTCGCCGTCGCGGCGTCCATGTCGACGACGTGGACGAGGGTGGCCACGGGCTGGCCCTCCTCGAGGACCGGGACGACGAGGACCCTGTAGGTGCCCTGGGAGGTGCGCACCGTCTCGATGACCGACTCCGTCCCGCTGACCAGCGGGGCGATCTGGGCGAGCAGCTCGGCGTCCTTCTCGGGGCGCAGGCGGACCTGTGAGGGGACGGTCCAGGTCGCCTTCCCGTCCAGGAATCCCAGGGCGGACTCCGAGGGCTGGAGCACGGTCCGCCGCAGGTAGGTCTCGACGACCATCGCGGGGGTGGTCAGGGGCTCGCCGGTGGCGGGGTTGAGGCCGTCGTCGGCCAGGACGCGCAGCTGGGCGCGCTCGGCACGCAGCTGCTCGTCGATGCCGCGCTCGACCCCCTGGGTCCCCAGGATCCAGATGAGCGCTCCCGAGTTGGCCAGGGCCACGCAGGACACGAGCAGGATCGCGAGCATGACGCGTGTCTGGATGGTGACCTTCGGGGACGCGAGGCGGCGCACGGTCCCATTGTGCCCGAGGGCCGCGTGCCGGGCGGTGTCCCGACCCCGCCGGGTCCTGCGGGGCGGTCCCGTCCTCATCGGGCTCATCGGGTTCATCGGGCTCATCGTCCGGATCGTCCCTGCTCCAGGAACCGTCCCCCCTGGGCGCTCAGGCTCTGCTCGAGCCAGGCGGCCAGCCACGACCGGGACCCGGGTCGGAAGGCGTGCACGCACACCAGACGCAGCCTGGAGGCGTGCGTGTACACCCGCAGACGCTCGGTGCGGACCGCCATGGCGGTGGCGACGCCGTCGAGCAGGTCGAGGACGGTGCGCCAGCCGTCCTGGCTCAGTGCGCCGGTCAGGCCCATGAGGTCGACGTGGGCCATGAGGTTGCCCAGGTCGAGGGCCGGCTCAGCGCAGGCCGCCGTGTCGAGGTCGAGCAGGGACACGCGGCTGCCGTCCCACAGCAGCTGCTTGTCGTGCAGGTCCCGGTGGGCGGCCACCGGAGGGTCCGGCCTGCCGTCGACGAGCCGGGCGCAGGCGCGGTGGACCTCGCCGGTCAGCGTCCCAGGACGGTCCAGGGCGCCGTGCCGCAGGGCCAGCGCCAGCCACCGCTCGAGTACCTCTGCCTCCTGACGCGGCCCGTGCGCGGGCAGCGTCGTGGGCGCGCCGGCCAGGCCGGGCCAGAGCTCGGCCAGACGTGCCCAGCCCGCCGCTCCGTCGTCGCCGAGCTCGTGCAGGGTGCGGCCGGGCAGGAGGGCGGTGGCCAGGTGGTCCCGGCCGCTCTCGAGCACGGGGGCGGTCCGCAGGCCGATGGCCCCGAAGGCCTGAGCCGCGCCCGGTGGCAGGTCGGTGGCCCGTCCGGGGCGCAGGAGCTTGAGGGCCCTGTCGTCCTGGAGGACGACGGCGCGCCTCCCCGCACGGTGGACCACAAGACGGCCCGGTAGCCGTGGCGAGAGCCCCGGCAGCGCCGGGTCCGTGGCGTAGGGCAGCTGCTCGACCACGCCCTGGGCCGAGATCCTCACCGCGCGCAGGCGCTGGTCGACCCCGCCGGCGGGGTCGACCAGCTCGGCGGTCATCGATCCGTCTGCGCGGGGCCAGGCGCGGCGCAGCCCGGGCAGGCGGCGCGCGACGGTCAGTGCCTCCACGGCCCTGCCCCCTCGAGGACGTCGGCCAGGTCGTCAAGGCGCTGCCCGACGCGCTCGCGCCAGGCAGGGTCCCCACCGCGCAGGGGGTCGACGAGCCGCGCGAGCCGGGAGACGGCCACCGCCTGGCGCAGCTGGGGAGGCTCGGGGGACCTGCCGCCGCAGGCCACGTAACCCGTCAGGAGCGCCTCGCCCTCAAGGGAACCGGCCTCAGCCAGGTAGGAGCCCAGGTCCGCCACCGGGGAGCCGAACCGGGCGCGGTCGAAGTCGGTCCACCACACCCGCTGACCCCGCCGGTCCACGAGCACCTGGTCGGGGGAGGCGTCCCCGTGGATGAGCACCCGGGGGCCCCGGGCGGGGTCTGGGCCCAGCAGCGGGTGCAGCGCGCGCAGGCGGCGGGCCAGGCCGGTGTCCAGTGACTCGAGGAGGCGGGCGTGGACCGACACGAGGTCGTCGGGGCCGGGGGCCGGGGCCTCCAGGTGCCGGCGCAGGTCGACGGGAACCTGCCGGGCGTCCACGGAGTGGAGCGCTGCCAGCAGACCGCCCGCGGCACGGCTGGCCACCTCGTCGGGGCGCGTGGCCAGGTCGGAGTCTCCCACGCGCCTGAGCACCCGGACGTGGTCCCCCAGGGCCGGCGCCTCCCGGTCGGTCGGCACACCCAGGTCCTCGGGCACCGCGAGGCGCCGCTGGACGAGTAGGTGCAGCTCACGGTCGTGGGGCCTGGGGGCGGCGCTCAGCTTGACGACCCGGTCGCCGTAAGCCACGACGAGCCGCCGCAGGGGGTTGTGGCGCAGGACCGCCTCGGGCTCCCACCCCTCCAGGACCCCGTGACGGTGCGCCCGGTCGATGACCGCGCCCAGACGAGGGTCGGCCGGGATCGGTCCGTGCTCGACGAGCAGCCCGTCGGGCAGGAGCCTCTGGGCGGTGCTCAGGCCCAGACGCTCGGCGCGCCTGCGACTGGACTCCGCCTTGGTGCGGCTCACCGGCCACAGGAGGCGGGCCCACCCCGCGGGTGCCCCGTCACCGCGGCGCAGGAGCGAGACCGCCACCGACACCCCGGGCTTGATGCGCAGGCGCCCGGCGCGCACCGGCTGGTCAACCAGCTCGCTGAGCGCTGTGGGATCCAGCAGCGTCTCGACGGCGGCCGACACGCTCCGGGCGGTCATGAGCCGACCTCCGTCAGGCGCAGCCCGACCTCGGAGCCACCTGCACGGACCCAGGCGCGGAAGACCTCCGACGTGCCCAGAAGCACCTGCGGGGGACCGTCGAGCAGGACACGGCCGTCCTGGACCCACACGACGCGGCTGGCGCGCAGGGCGACCTCGGCGTCGTGGGTGACGGTCAGCGTCGTGCGTCCGGCCACGAGGTGCTCGACGGCGTCGAGGACGACCCCGGCGGAGGCCGGGTCGAGTCCTGTCGTCGCCTCGTCGAGGACGACCACCGGGGTGTCGCGCAGCAGCGCCCGGGCGATCGCCACGCGCTGGCGCTGGCCGCCCGACAGGGTCCCGCCGCGCTCGCCCACGGCCGTGTCATAGCCCTGGGGCAGGGAGGCGATGAAGTCGTGGGCGTTGGCCGCCCGCGCGGCCGCCTCGACCTCGGCGTCGGAGGCGCCCTCGCGGCCCAGGCGGATGTTGTCCCGGATCGTCCCGGCGAACAGGACCGCCTCCTGGTGGAGCACCGAGACCTGCGAGCGCAGCCACGCCAGGTCCAGGGTCTGCAGCCCCCTGCCGTCGAGGGTGACGACTCCGCTGGTGGGGTCCATCGCGCGCACGACCAGGGACGCCAGGGTCGACTTGCCCGAGCCCGAGGGGCCGATGAGGGCGACGTGCTCCCCAGGGCCGACCGACAGGTCCACGCCGTGGAGGACCTCGACCCCCTCGTAGGCGGCGCGCACCTGCACGAAGCGGAGGTTGCCCCAGGTCTTGTGGGGACGAGCGGCCTGCGGAGGGGAGACGATCTCGGGGTCGGTGGCCATGAGGTCGGCCACACGCTCGCCCGAGGCGCTGGCCCGCGCGACGCGTCCGGTGTACTTGGCCATGTCCCGCAGGGGCTTCATCGTCGTGCGCAGGTAGGTGGTGAACAGAACGAGCTCGCCGGGGGTCATGTCCCCCTGGAGCACCCGCACGCCTCCGCCGACCATGACCGCGGCCGTGGCCAGGCCCACGATGACGTCGGTTCCCCGCTCCAGGCGCGCCGCCAGCCGCAGGGAGGTCACCCCCTCCTTGAGGGAGCGGTGGTTGGCGCCGGTGAAGCGCTCCTGGAGCAGCGGCTCGAGCCCGTAGGCCTGGACGACCTTGATGGCTCCCAGCGCCTCCTGGGCGGTGTTCGCCAGCTGTGCCTCGCCCGTGCGCGTGCGCCGGGAGGCGGCCGTGATCCGCCGGGAGGTGCCCGAGGACGTCGACAGGAACACGACGACCGCCACGACGACGACACTGGCCAGCAGCGGGTCGAGGACGACCATGACGACGAGCATGACGAGCAGGGTCAGGACGTTGGCCGCCAGCGGCAGTCCCGCGGTGATGGCAACCTCCTGCATGCGGGAGACGTCGGCCACGAGCCGCTGGACCGTGTCGGCGCTGCGGTTACGGGCGTGGAACTGCTGGGACAGGCTCTGGACGTGGGCGAAGGCCCGGGCGCGCAGGGCGATGGCGGTTCGTGACCCGGTCAGGGCGAAGCAGACTGTCGCCAGGTAGTTGCACGTCGCCCGCATGACGACGATACCCACGAGAGCGGCGCCGCAGGCCAGCAGAGTGCGCACCGAGGCGGCCGCGACCCCCGTAGGGCTGCCCATGGAGGTGATGACCGAGTCGACGACGATCTTCATCGGCCAGGGCTCCAGGATGCGGAAGACGACCTCGAGGAGCAGGGCGGTCGTGCCGCCGGCGATGAGTCCGGCCTGGGGGCGGACGTCGGGCCCGATGAGGTGCAGGGTACGGGCCAGGGCCGAGCTGCGCCGTCGTGCCCTGGCGGGCAGGTCGGGTCGAGCCCGCTGGGTGGCGCTCGCGGGCGGGGCGGTGGTCATGCGGGTGTCAGGCGTCATCGTCGACTCCCGCGTGTCCCAGGATCGTGGTGACGACCCTGTCCCAGCCGTGCCGCTGCTCGGCGCGCTCGCGTGAGGCCCGCCCGAGCGTGGCACGGCGGTGGGGGTCGGAGGCCAGCTCGTCGATGGCGGCGGCCAGCAGGTCGGGGCGCGACGGCGGCACGAGCACGCCGAGGCCGTCGAGCAGCTCGGGGAGCTGCCCGACCCCAGATGCGATGACCGGCAGGCCGGCCGCGAGGTACTCGAGGACCTTGAGGGGGGAGAAGTACTGGCGCTCCTGACCGCCCAGGTCGGGATAGGGGGCGACGCCGACGGCGCTTCCCGCCAGGTGGGCGGGAACCTGCTCAGGAGGAACCGCCCCCCGGAAGTCCACCGCCAGGCCGAGAGCCTCCGACCGGGACCGCAGGGCCGCCATCTCGGGTCCGTCCCCGACGATCCGCAGATGCCAGCCCTCACGGGCCAGGGCGGCGGCCTCGAGCAGGTCCTCCACACCGTGCCACGGCTTGAGGGTGCCCACAAAGGTGACGACGACCCGATCGGGGTCCTCAGGGGCCGGGGTGATGCGGCTCAGGCTCACCCCGTTGGGCACCGTGCTCACTCGCGGTGAGCCGGTCAGTGCCCGCACCCACTGCGCCACCGGCTCGGAGACGCACACGGTGGCGCGGGCGGCGCCGACCTGCGTGCGAAGCGCCCGCAGCGCCCCGGCCTGGTCGACCAGGACCCGGTGGTCGCGCTGCTCCTCGATGAGGGGGGCGTTGACCTCCAGGACACCCGGGGCTCGGGTCGCGGCGTGGATCTCGGCCAGCGCTGTGCTGAACAGGGAGTAGCGCTCGTAGACGAGGTCGGTGCCGGAGGCCACGACCGCCTGGGCGATCTCGATGCTGGCCCGGCGCTGGAGGCGTTCGCGCTCCTCGGGCTCGGCCCGGGGGACCGGGGTCTCGATGACCTCGAGGTCGGTCAGGTCGCTGGGGACCGTCTCCCCGCGCCGTGCGGCGTGCACGACGACGCGGTGACCCGCGGCGCGCAGCTCGCGCACGACCTCCTGGATGTGCACCGAGGCGCCCTTGGTGCCGAAGACCGGCACACCGGGGTCGGCGCAGACATAGGCTATGCGCATCAGTTCTCCTCTCCACAGGTGTCGGTGCCCTGGACTCGCGGGGCCTGCCACGCCGACAGGACCTCCGCCTGCCTCCTGGAGTCGAACTGCTCCTCGACCAGGGTGCGGGCCCCTCGCGCCAGGGGGAGAGGGTCGATCCGGCCCTCGGCCAGGTCGCGCAAGGCCTCGGCCAGGGCCTCGGGGTCACCCGGCGGCAGGAGGACTCCGGTCTCGCCGTCGCGCACGACCTCGGGCAGGCCCGTCACCGCGGTGGCCAGGACCGGGGTTCCGCAAGCCATGGACTCCAGGACGACCGTGGGCAGACCGTCGACGTTGCCGTCGGCCGCGGGCACGCAGGGGGCGGCGAAGACGTGGGAGCGCCTGAGCAGCTCCCGGACCTCCTCCTGGGTCTGGGGGCCGAGCAGCCGCACGCGGTCTGTCAGGCCCAGACGGCAGGCCTGCTCGGCCAGGCGGGTGCGCTCCTCGCCGTCGCCGGCGATGTCCAGCACGATGGGGGTCCCGGCTGCGCGGAGCCGGTGGACGGCCTCGATGAGGACGTCGAAGCCCTTCTTGGGCACGAGCCTGCCCACTGCGGCCACCCGGAGGGCTCCGCGCACGGGGATCGGGTCGCGGTAGGTGAAGCGCGACAGCTCCAGGGCGTTGTACCGCAGGCTCACCCTCGCCCCGGTGCCGGCGAGCTCGGAGCGCAGGTGCTCCTCGTTGAAGCGGGAGATGGCGATGACCCTGTCGGCGTCGGCGCACACCCGGCGCAGCCACTGCCGGTCCACCGACTCGTGGTAGATGTCCTTGGCGTGGGTCGTCACGGTGTAGGGGATGCCGGTCAGCCGGGAGGCGATCCAGGCCGTGCGCCCCGCCAGGGTCGCGAAGTGCGCATGAAGGTGGGTGATGCCGTCCTCCTGCGCCGCGTGGGCCAGGGACAGGGCCTGGGCGACCTCGTCACCTGGGAGGGAGGCCAGGACGGGCATGAGGTCCGCGAAGCGGGAGCGGCGGGTGTCGTCGACCAGGCTGTGGGCCATCTGCTCCCACATCTCGGTGGGCCTGACCGGCCGGGGCACCCAGGTCACACGGGCCGACACCCGTGCGATCTCGGGGTGGAAGCGCGCGTCGGTCGTGGGGCGCAGGGCGTAGACGGACAGGTCGTCGCCGTGGGCCTCTCGGGCCAGGATCTCGGTGACGATGAAGGTCTCCGAGAAGCGCGGGTAGACCTTGAGGACGTATCCGATGCGGCTCATGGGCGGGTCCTTCCGCTGGCGGGGGACGAGGACAGGGGATGGGGGGTGAGAGCCGGGGGCCGGGGAGCGCAGCGCTCCTCGTCGTGGCCCAGCAGCCGGGCGGCGAGGAGCGGGACGGTCTGCAGGCCGGTTCCGTCGACCCGGTGTCGCTCGACGCGACGTCGAACAGCCCCGTGGCTCCAGCGGCTCAGGGCCGCGGAATCGAGGTCGCCCAGTCTCAGGAGCTCCACCGCCCCGACGTCACTGAGGGCGCGGGCCCGGATGAGCTGCTCGAGCCGCGGCCTCTCGCGGGGCACGACGAGCGCGGGCGTCGAGGTGTCGAGGATCTCGCAGACGGTGTTGTAGCCGCCCATGGAGATGACGGCCGAGGCCGCGGCGATCTGGTGGCTGAGTCCCGGCCAGGAGCGGTGCACCCGGGTGCGGGGGGCGGCGGCCTCACGCACCGCCTCGAAGGCGCTGCGGTCGAGCTGGGGCCCGGTGACCACGATGTGCTCGTGTCCGGCCGGCGGGGTCATCCGGGCGGCTGTGCGCAGCAGGGCGTGGCCGTCGGACCCCCCGCCGGCGGTGGTCAGGATGAAGGGGGAGGAGGGCTCGTGGGCGCTGTG
The DNA here is from genome assembly GCF_900637165.1 of Actinomyces howellii. Taxonomy (GTDB): domain Bacteria; phylum Actinomycetota; class Actinomycetes; order Actinomycetales; family Actinomycetaceae; genus Actinomyces; species Actinomyces howellii. The sequence goes on from NZ_LR134350.1 coordinate 154,418, forward strand.
GTCGAGCAGGCGCCTGCCGCGCGCGAGGTAGCCGGTGTACCGGACGCGGTCGTGCATGCCCGGCGGGATCTCGGCGGTGGCCACGGGGTCGTGGACGGCGGGGTCGCCGTAGACCCACACCTGGTCGACAAGTCGGCGCATCTCGCCCGGGTCGCCCAGGCGGACCCACTCGGCGGCGGCGGCGTCAGGGGAGTCGAGCACCTCCCTCAGTCCCAGGACCACGCGCGCCCCCGGGTGGGCCAGGCGCAGGTGGTGCAGCGGTGTCCGCAGCTCGTGCCACACGCCGTAGGGATGGCGGTCGATGACGACGAGATCAGGTCCCAGTGCCAGGAGCGCGGCGTCGAGGACGTGGCTGCGCACGGTGCGCAGGGAGTCGGTGTCGACCCCCAGGCTCCGGGGACCGTAGCCCAGGTCGGTCTTGGCGACTCCGGGCAGGGTGAGCCAGTCGAAGCCCGAGGGCAGGCGGAAGCCGTGATCGGGGGTGAGGCCGGTGACGACGAGCCCGCTCACGCCCCGCCCGGTCACGGCCGGGAGGTGGTCCGCGAGGTGGTGGGCGAGCGCGAGATTGCGGCGCAGGTGCCCCAGGCCCTGCGAGTCGTGGCTGTAGAGCACCACCCTGATCGCGTCGTCGTGTCCCATTGTCCTGCTCGCCCCTGTCTGTCGTGGGCGGCAGCGCATCCGCCCACGATGGATCCTCATCACCGACGGCTACAGGAACGTGAGGTCACGATGAGAGAGCTCTCAGGAAAGCCTTCGCCGGAGGGGACTGGTCGGGGAGCGGTCGAGCACAACGAGCAGGGCGATGAAAAATGATGGTTTTGGTGCTATTCTCGTCGCATTCAATCAGAGTTGCGGAGAGATCCGCGTCGTCCTCAGGGGGACATGTGACTAGCAGAACAACCTCGGAGATCAACAGCCAGCCCGAGCTGTGGGCCAGGGCCGCCGAGCTCGCCGGTGACGTGGAGGGACTGCCACGAACGGGGGAGCGCGTCGCCGTCGTCGGCTGCGGCACCTCGTGGTTCATGGCCCAGTCCTACGCGGTGCTGCGGGACGAGGCGGGTCAGGGTGAGACCGACGCCTTCACCGCCTCCCTGCTCCCGACCGAGCGGCGCTACGACCGTGCCGTCCTGCTGTCCCGCTCGGGCACGACCACGGAGATCGTCGAGGTCGCCCGGGCCCTGCGGGAACGAGGCACCCCCGCCACCCTCATCACCGCCGTCGGCGGCGGACCCGCGGCGCCGCAGGTCGACCACGAGATCGTCCTCGACTTCGCCGACGAGCGCTCGGTGGTCCAGACCCGCTTCGCCACGACCGCGCTCAGCCTGCTGCGGGCCTCGACCGGCCAGGACCTGTCACGGTCCGTGGCCGACGCCGCCGCCGCCCTCGAGACCGAGATCGACCCCGCGTGGGTCGAGGCCCCCCAGGTCACCTTCCTGGGAGAGGGCTGGTGCTTCGGGCTCGCCAACGAGGCGGCGCTCAAGTGGCGCGAGGCCTCCCAGGCGTGGACCGAGTCCTACCCGTCCATGGAGTACCGGCACGGACCGATCGCCATCGCCGAGCCCGGGCGCCTGACCTGGGTCTTCGGTCAGGCTCCTGTGGGGATGGCGCAGCAGGTGGCCCTGACCGGCGCGAGCCTGCTCACCTTCGACCTCGACCCCCTGGCGGCGCTCGTCGTGGCCCAGCGGACGGCGGTCGCCCGGGCGCAGGCCCGTGGCCTGGACCCCGACCGTCCGCGCCACCTGAGCCGGGCGGTCATCCTCTCCGGGGCGCGGGGCTGATCGACGTGGCGGCGCGCTGGGCCGTCGGCGTCGACGTCGGAGGCACCACGATCAAGACTGTCGTGTCGAACGCCGCCGGCCAGGCGGTCCTCAGGCGCACCGATCCCACCCCTCACGGCGCTCAGGAGGTCGTCGCCACCGTGGCCCGTGTCGTCTCCGAGGTCGACGCCGACCTCGAGGCGGGCCGGGTGCGCGAGGGCGCGCGGGCGCTGGCCCCCGAGGAGGTCGTGCACCCGGTGGGCGTCGACGTCCCCGGCATCGTCGACGAGGACGCTGGGGTCGCCGTCCTGTCGGTCAACCTCGGCTGGGGCAGGGTGCCGATGCGCCTCGACCTCGAGCGGGCCCTGGGTCGGCCCGTGTCCCTGGGGCACGACGTGCGCAGCGGGGCCTGGGCCGAGTCGCGTTGGGGGGCGGCGGGTCCGCACTGTGTGTACCTGGCCCTGGGCACCGGGCTGGCGGCCGCTGTCGTGCTCGACGGCCGGCCGGTGGTCTCCGGCGGCTGGGCAGGGGAGGTCGGGCAGATGCTCGTGCCCGATCCGGACTCTCCCGGCTCTCTCGCTCGGTTGGAGGACGTCGTGAGCGCAGGCGCGCTGGCCCGCAGGTGGGCGCGCTCGCGACCGGCCGGCACCCGAGGGCGGGTGGTGGAGGAGGGCGCCCTCGGCGTCCTGCGGGAGGTCGAGCGCGGTGACGCCGAGGCGGCGCGCGTGTGGGACACGGGCCTGGACGCGTTGGCCGAGCTCGTCGCGCGCACCGCGTGCCTCCTGGGGCCGGTCGACGTCGTCATCGGCGGGGGCCTGGCGGGGGCGGGTCGGGCCCGCCTCGTCGAGCCCCTGCGGAACCGGGTTGCCGACCTGCTCACCGTCTGCCCGCCACCACGGGTCCTGGTCGCCGGCCTCGGCCCGTGGTCGCAGGCGCTGGGCAGCGCCGGACGTGCGCTGGCGGCCTCGGGTGAGGGAGGCTGAGCAGGCTCGAGGCGCTCGGTCCCTGGCGGGGCACGGGCGCCCCCGTCGTGTTCACGCCGGGCGTGGTGCGTCACGTCCGCAGCCCGAGGCGTGGCAGTATGGTCGTGACCGTGCCCCCCGAACGGGCGATGATGACCTGAGGAGTACCCGTGCTGACCCTGACCGTGGAGCGACGCCCATGAGCGAGAGCTCGCGCCGCCTGCGCATCGGCGTCATGGGCGGGACCTTCGACCCGATCCACCACGGGCACCTCGTGGCGGCCTCGGAGGTGCAGAACGCCTTCGGTCTCGACGAGGTCATCTTCGTGCCGACGTGGGCGCAGCCCTTCAAGCGGGACAGGCGCGTGTCCCCGGCCGAGCACCGCTATCTCATGACGGTGATCGCCACCGCGCCCAACCCCCGCTTCACGGTCTCCCGGGTCGACATCGACCGGGGCGGCACGACCTACACGATCGACACCCTCCACGACATCGCCTCGGAGTACCCGGGCGCCGAGCTGTACTTCATCACCGGCGCAGACGCCCTGGCGCAGATCCTGACGTGGAAGGACAATGAGGAGATCTTCGACCTGGCCCACATGGTGGGGGTCACGCGCCCCGGGCACGTGCTGTCCGACCCGGGGCTGCCCGAGGACAAGGTGTCCCTGGTCGAGGTCCCGGCCATGGCGATCTCGTCGACCGACTGCCGTCGGAGGGTCGGCAGCGGCGTGCCCGTGTGGTACCTCGTGCCCGACGGCGTGGTGCAGTACATCCGCAAGTACGGGCTCTACCGTATGGTGCACCGACCGGCGTCCACGACGTCGATGACGGCTCACGTCGCGAGAGAGCAGTCCCTGAGGGAGGATAACGATGGTGAGTGAACCCAGCGACGTCGGCGGGACGCGTCCCGCCGACGGCGACGACGCGACCCACTCCAGCCGCAGGGCCAAGAGGCAGGCAGAGCGTGCGGCCGAGCGCGAGGCGTACCTCACCGGCCAGCAGCCGGTGCTCACCCGCCGCGAGCTCAAGCGCCAGCGCGAGGAGGCCGCTGCCCTGCGCGCCGCAGTCGCTGCGGGCGAGCTGACGATGGAGCAGGCCCGAGCCCTGCAGAACCCCCTTCTCGACCAGTCCGAGATCGACATCCCGGCCACCGGCTCCCAGGGTGTGCCGGTCCAGGCCCCGGTCGCGCAGCCGGAGCCCTCCGCCACGCCCGCTCCGTCCTGGCAGCCGCAGCCCTCTTCCGTCCCCCAGGCTGCCCCTGTCTCGCCCACCTCCTCACCGGTGGTGTCCCCTCCGTTGTCCCCCTCGCCGGTGGCCTCCGCCTCGCCGGCTCCGGTGACCCCGTCGCCGCTGCTGCCCGTCGTGCCCGCACGGTCGGCGTCCTCGGCCGCCTCGACGTCGTCCCCCGTGGCCCCCTCCTCGCCGGTGGCGCCGCCCTCACCGGTGCTGCCCCCGGTGTCCGCGCAACCGGTCTCACCCCCGCCTGCCGCCTCGGCCCCCGCTGTGCCGACCGCCAGGGCCGTTCCCGTTCCGCGCGGCCCCGAGGCCCCCCAGGTCGCGGACGCCGGACTGACCGCGGACAGGATGGACGAGCTCTCGGAGATGCCGACCGGCGTCTACACTCCGGTCGACCTGCCGATCAAGGGGCCGCAGACGGGCTCCTCCCCGCGTGAGAGCTCGAGCGTGCCCGAGCGCCGCTCGGTCCTGGGGCGCACGAGCCCGTCAGACCCGGTCGGCCCTGCGGCGACGGGACCGGCGGCGCCTGCGGGCCCGGCCTCCTCGCCGGCCACCTCGTGGTCCCCGACGCCCTCGCCGGCAGGGGCAAGCACCTCGCCGGCCACCTCCTGGTCCCCGACGCCCTCCCCCGGAGCCGGCACGGACCCAGGTGCCCCTGCCTCCTCAACAGCCCTGCCGTCCCCCGCGCCAGGCTCGTCGACGACAAGCTCGCCGTGGGGACCGGTAACGGGCTCTCAGGCCGATCCGGCCGTGCGCGCCTCGTCCTTGCCCACGTCCTTGCCCACGTCCTTGCCCACGTCCTCGCCCACGGCCGGCTCAGGACCCGTCGGGTCCTCGGCGGCCTCATCCCCTGTCGCTGCCAGCCCGACCGGGGCGCCCGCCGCTCGGCCGGTGGGCGAGGCGGTCGGCCCGCAGCCCGTCCCTGGCCAGGCAGGCCCGGCGGCCGTGCCCACCCCGGTCCCGTCGGTGGACAGCCGTCGCTCGGCCTCCCCCGTGGAGCCCGCCCCGCCCGCCTCGGCGAGCCTCGAGGACCAGGCCGAGGCCGCCAGCCCCGTGCGCCGGCCGATCGTCCGGGTCCCCTCGGCGGCCCAGGGCGTGCGCACCATCGACATCGACTCCGGTGAGCTGAGCGCCGTCCAGCCGGTGGAGGAGCATGTCGAGGACAGCTCCCCGCACTGGCGCACGCTCAGCTCAGCAGGGTCGGCCGCCTCGGCTGCCGCCCGGTCCGCGGGCTCGGCCGCCTCGGCCCCGGCCTCCGCCGGGTCGGCGGCGCAGGCCCCGACGGCCACCCCCTCGCCGTCCTCGTCGCCCTCCTCCTCTCCCGCCCCTGGTGCCGAGCAGCAGGCGGAGGCAGGTGACGCCGAGGAGGCCTACAGCGGCATCGACAACCCGCAGTGGCCCTCACTCCACGGTGGCGGCTCGACCGGTCGAACGATCGCGACAAGCCCCTACACCTCCGAGCCGGAGCCCATCGACCCCGTCCCCGAGACGGCCGAGAAGGCGGCGCAGGTCGAGCGGACCAGCCCGGTCAAGGAGCCCGCCCGGGCACCGGAGGGCAAGCAGACCTCGACGCTCACGCGCGTGCTGCTCATCGCGCTGCTCGTCGTCGTCGTCCTGCTCGTCATCCTGGCGGTCGTGTGGTTCGTCGTTCTGCGTGACGCGGGTTCCGCGGCTGCGGCCGCCCGGGCCGTGGCCACGTGGACGAGCCTGCTCACCTGACACCGACTCAGCCGCCCGCCGCCCCGGCCAGCCCCAGGGCGCCGGACGTGCGCACACCGAACCGACCACCTCATCAACCGCCGAGGAGCCCAGTGCCAGCCACCGCCCAGTCCGTCGAGCTCACCGTCGTCGCCGCCCGCGCGGCGGCCGGCAAGAAGGCGGAGGAGATCATCGCGATCGACGTCTCGGAGCGCTTGGCGCTGACTGACGTGTTCCTCGTCGTGTCCGGAGGCAACGACAGGCAGGTGCGCGCCATCGTCGACGCGGTCGACGAGGCCATGCACAAGGCCGGGGCGCGCCGTCGGGCCCGCGAGGGATATGAGGAGGCCCACTGGGTCCTGCTGGACTACTCCGACCTGGTCGTCCACGTCCAGCGCAGCGAGGACCGGGAGTACTACGCCCTGGAACGGCTGTGGAAGGACTGCCCCCTTGTCGCGCTGCCCGAGGACCTCGGAGCACCCATCGAGGCGGGGCCCGTCGTCGGGCCCGCGCTCTGATCGCGAGGCCCGGATGACCCGGCTGGTGCTGTGGCGCCACGGCCAGACCGACTACAACGCCCAAGGCCGCATCCAGGGGCGTGTCGACATCCCGCTCAACGAGGCGGGCCTGGCCCAGGCGCGCGCGGCGGCGCCCGCCATCGAGGGGCTTGAACCGGTGCGGATCGTCTCCTCGCCGCTGGCCAGGGCCCGGCAGACCGCCGAGGTGCTGTCCGAGGCGGCCGGGATCGACGTCGAGACCGACGAGGACCTCATCGAGCGCGCCTTCGGTGCCTTCGAGGGGATGACCCGCGCTGAGATGAAGGCCCGCTTGCCCCGGGAGTACCGCGCCTGGCGCGCGGGCCTCGACCCCGAGTCGATCGGCGTCGAGCCCCGCGACGTGGCGGCCCGGCGCGTCGGGGGAGCCCTCGAGCGCGTCGCGGAGCGGTCAGGGGAGGCGACCGTTGTCGTCGTCGCGCACGGTGCCGCCCTCACGCTCGGCACGACCCACCTGCTCGGGATGGAGCCGACGGACTGGTTCGGGCTGCGCGGCATGGACAACGGGCGGCACGCGATCCTCAGCTCGGGAGACCGGCCCCCGGGGTGGTCGCTGCTTGGGTGGAACCTCGGGTGAGGTAGCGCACGCGAGGCAGATTTGCCCTCGGTGCGCTCGACTCCATAGAGTTGTCCGCGTCGCCCGTCACGGGTGGCGCCCGCTCCGGGGCTATGGCGCAGTTGGTAGCGCGCTTCCATGGCATGGAAGAGGTCGGGGGTTCGAATCCCCCTAGCTCCACGATCCCCTCTCGGCCGGTGCCGGTACGGTGGATCAACCTGACGGGGCTATGGCGCAGTTGGTAGCGCGCTTCCATGGCATGGAAGAGGTCGGGGGTTCGAATCCCCCTAGCTCCACCGTAGACGGGAAGATCGAGACTTGCCCGTCCTCAGGCTTCCCGGTCTCGGTGGTGTTGCGGCGCCGGAGAAGTGCGCTATAGGGGTAGCGGAATGGCTGGACGTGGAGTGCGAGGTCGCGTCGGAATCAGTGCGAGGCACTTGTCTGCCCTCAACACGGGCACCACTTCCGCGCGCACGCTTGCCGAGGCTCTTGCCATTGACCACACGATCCTGCTCCTGGCCGTGCTCCCCGACGCGGATGAGGAGCTGCGTGCCAGGGTCGCTGCGGCGCAGAAGCTCGGTATCCTGCAACGAATGAAGAGTATCGGCGCCGCCCTGGCTGAGCGTCTCGACGCGGCCGAGGTTGAACGCCTTGCCAGTCATCCCTCCGATTCCGTGCGCGGGTGGGTGTGCTTCCTTCATGCAGCTCGCGCCACGGCTGGGCCCGCCGCGCTGCTTGATGAGCTCCGCTGCTTCGTGGACGACGGGCACTTCGCCGTCCGCGAGTGGGTATGGATGGCCGCGCGTCCGACGCTCACGAGTGATCTTGATACGAGCATCCGCATCCTCGCCGGTTGGACGGACGACCGTTCTGAACGGGTGCGCCGGTTCGCGAGCGAAGCACTCCGGCCGCGCGGCGTCTGGGCAACTCACATCCCGGAACTGAAACAGCATCCGGAACTGGGGGAACCGATCCTGAACCCACTGTGCGCTGATCCCTCGCGGTACGTTCAGGACTCGGTCTCTAACTGGATCAACGACGCTGCAAGGACGCGCCCTGAATGGGCTGTAGAGCTATGCGGGCGATGGGCGTCCGAAAGCACCGACCCGGCCACCGCACGAATCGTGAAGCGCGCCCTGCGGTCCGTCGATCGAACAGCCACGCGTTCATAGAGCAGAAGGACATCATCTCAGGCCACGAAGGAACTGGCCTCACCACGTACTTGGGCGCCACGACCGAGGGACGATGGCAGAAGACGGGGTGAGACACCTTGCTCATCATGCACCGCCGTACACCGCGATCTGGCCGTCGTCGATGACGATTCCCACATCGTCTTCAAGCGTGAGCGCGGAGCCCATGACGTGGGCGTGGTCGCCTCGGTGCTGGGGTCGGGGGTGAGGTCCGCCGGTCCTCACCTGGCCGCATCTCGATGAGCTCTGCCCGGTCGTGACCGGGCGACGTCAGGAGCCCGAGCGCGTGGTTCCGGGCTCCTGCTTCGTGCCCGCAGCGGGGCGCGGCTGTGCCGGCCTCGCGACCGTCATCGCGTGGCCCGGCCCTTGGCCGCGGACAGGCCTGTCATCGACTTGGTGGCTAGCGTTGAGGTCAGGACCGCCATCGCACCTATCATGGGGGCATCCTCTCAATCAGAGGACATGAGGCACCTAGGAGCCCCGCGGGCGCGCTTCGGGTAGGAGAAGGAGGGGAAAGAACATCAGGTTCGGCGAGCGCGTCTTCCTCAACAGCGGGTGCCGTTTTCAGGACCAGGGTGGCATCACGATCGGTGACGACGTCTTCATCGGGCACAACGTCGTTCTCGCCACCTTGAACCACGATCTCGACCCCTCCCGGCGGACGACGACGATCCCTCAGCCGATCACCATCGCAGACCGGGTGTGGATGGGGGCCAACGTGACGGTGCTGCCCGGGGTGACCATCGGTGAGGGCGCGGTCGTCGCAGCAGGTGCGGTCGTGACCCGGGACGTCCCGGCGTTCACGGTCGTCGGAGGAGTACCCGCGAAGCCGATCCGGCGCCTCGAGACGACGCCCTGAGCACGCGTGCCGACCCCTGTCCGCCTCCCGGGGTCCTCATCTTATGAGCGGAGACTCGTGATGACGCGGTTGTAGGTCATGGCGGTGTTGACCCAGAAGACGAGGCGGTCGTCGGCGTCGATCGCGTCCGGACGGACCCTGATCCAACCGGGCCCCATGGTCCTGCCGGCGCCCATCTCGGCCTGCGCGGTACCCGGCTCGGACAGCAGTGCCTCGTGGTCGTCGGCGTCGGCACGGACCAGGAGGCTGCCGTCCTTGCCGACGCTGACCACCATCGTGGAGCCGAGCATGATCGCGCGACCGCCGAACATCGACACTTCACGGACGTCGGGCTCAGCATCAATCAGCCGACGTATCCGCTCCAGGAGGGAGCGCTGCTGCGGGGTCGGGGCAGCCATGAGCGTCAGCCCTGGGTGGGCGGGCCGTAGGAGAGCCGGTCGAAGATGAGCACGCTGTCGACGATCCTGCCGTCTTGGACGGTGAAGCACTCGGCAGCTGGTGCCGTGGTCGTCGCAGCGGTCTGAGGGTAATAGAACAGCGCGACGCGATGGCCCTCAGCGAACTCGGCAATGTCGCCGATCCCGGTCAGCCTGGGGGCGAAGGCGGCGATGAAGCTCTGGTACTCCTGCTTGCCGTCCAGATCGATCCCGGGGGCTCGGCACGTGACGTCGTCGGCGACATAGGACATGGCGGTCTCGACGTCGCCCGTCGTCCAGGCCCGGTGGTAGCTCATGACGACCTCGTAGGGTGTCAGGGATGTCATGTGCGGTCTCCTTCTCGGATGAGTGCTTTGGTCGGTGCTAGTCGGTCAGGGGGGCGCCAGTGGTCGACTCCGGCGTCTTGTCCCGCGCCCACCAGGCGCAGGCGTGGCAGGAAGTTGGCCCAGCCGTCGGCGTGGCCGCGAACCGCGGTGTCCGGCAGGTTGAAGTGCCGTAGATCGACGCGGGTTCCCGTCGGGGTGGGGGTCAGGACGAACTCGACCGTGAAGGCTCCGGCCGGCAGCTCGTCGTTCCCGGGAAATCCCCATGAGACCACCACACGTCGGGGCGGGTCGACCGTCAGGTACCGGCCGCGCACTGGATGCCCGGCGATGTCGACAACGAACCGACCGCCGGGGGTGGGATCGAGATCCGCGTACTGTCCCATCCACGCCGTCATGCCCTCGTTCGTCGTGAGGTAGTCGAACACGGTCCGCGGAGAGGCGGCGATCTCGATGGAGTCCCGGAACTCAGCCATGCTGGCCTGCCTCTCTCTGTTCGACGACGGACTTCAACGCGGCCAGCCTCCCGGGCCAGAATCCGTCCAGATACGACTGCGTCGCCGCCAGGCCGTCGGTGTTCAGCGCGTAGAGGTGACGGGTCCGAACGGTGCCAGGTCACAGCGGGGCGGCCTCGACATGAGCCGGGATGACCCGGGTGGCCGTGGGTCGGGTGAGGTGGGTGGTGGGCGCGGGAACGACGAGCGGGACGGTGCTCTGCCGCCAGGGTCGATCACCCCGAGCGGCCGGCCCCGGCAGGGCGCCTTGCCGCACGGCCCGAGGCTCCCGACGTCGGCGTGCCGGATGTCCCGATCTCGAGGTGCCATAAGTCCCGATCTCGCGAGGGGAGGGGGTGGCGCCGACCGGCCGTTGACCATTAGGGTTGCCTTACCTCCGTCTCAGCCCGTGTGGAAGGGGACCCGTGACCTCCAGCAACCCGTCGAGCGCCCGCGAGCCCGTTGTCAGCTCACGGCGCATGGGCCGGCGCCTCCTGGCCGGGTCGGGCAGCGCGAGCCTGACCGCCTTCCGGATCGACCCGGGGGAGGGTCAGCTCGTCCTGCACGCCATGGACACCACCGGCAGGATGTTCGTGGCCGCCTGCCCCTCGTCGGCCCTGGCCCGTACCTCCGCGGGCGTCCCGATCTCGGTCCGCCTCGACATCACCCTCGACGCCGCCGAGCCCGGCATGCACCTGACGGCCGCCTCCGCCCACCTCCTGGGGGTCCTCACCTGGCTCGAGGGTGAGGAGCGCGACCTCGCCCTGGCCGGTGCCCACAGCGCTGCCTGCCACTGCGCCGTGGCGGGCGCCGACCCGCTTGACGGGATCATCGAGCTCTCCCGCGCCCCGGGCGGGCGGCTCGGGGTCGTCCTGGCCGAGCGGGTCGTCGTCCACGACGCCCTGGGCGTGCACGGCCACTCGATGAGCGAGGTCCTCGACCCGGTGGGATCTGAGCCTGCCGCGCCGCTGTGGTCCTCGCTCGACGAGCTCGCCGCCCAGGAGGCCGTCAAGTCCCTCGGCACGACGGTCCTGACCTGGCTGTGCGACGGGGTCGTCGACGGCTCGGTCCCGGGACGCCTGTGCTCGGTACGCCCCCTCAACGGCGCCTGCGCGGAGCTGGCCGGGCGGGTGCTGTGCGTCGACGCCTGCCCGCAGGACGTCACCCTCATGCGGCTGACCGGCCCGGAGGCGCTGACCGTCCGGGTCGACCTGCCCCGCACGGCCCCCACGGCTCGCGAGATGCTCGACGAGCTCGACCGTCTCGCGTGGGACTCGGCCGCGGCGCGCCCCTAAGCGCATCTGACCGCCTCGGCCGGGCGCAGGACGGGGCCCCACCGTGATGGTGGGGCCCCGTCGGTCAGAGGCGCGAGGTGTCGTGCGCGCCGGGTCGAGGCGGGAGCCGTCTGGGCAGGCTGGCCCAGCAGGGTGTCGCAGGACTCAGCGGGCCTCGTAGGACAGGCAGCCCGCGGTCTGACCGCCGATGGTCACAGCCTCGGCCGAGCACATGAGGTCGGTGTTGTGCACGCACTCCAGTCGCTGGCAGGCGCCGACGTGGCCCTCGGCGACGGGCAGCCCCCCACGTGCGTCGAGGCTGATGAAGGTGGTGCACGACGGGGCGGAGTCCTGGCCGCCGATCGTGATCGCGTAGGCGGTGCACCCCTCGTGGTTGTAGGCGCAGGAGGTCGTGGCGCAGGAGGTGATGGCGGCGACGGTGGACATGGGGTCTCCTCTCGTTCCAGGGCGGACATGGACGCATCTGACGTATTCGACGTTAAGACGAGCGCATCCGGTCGGCAACAGGGAGCGTGACCGCCAGGGGGTGACGCCGAGAGAACCGCGTCGTTCCGGGCGGGAACAGGGGTGGTCAGGGTGATCTCTGCGCGGCGGGCCACCGGTGTCGAGCCGGTCTTGGTGAAGTCCTCCATGGGGTAATGCGCTCAGTGTTGCCTGTCCGCAGATGCACCGGCTCGTCGAGGACAGCTGCTCCGGACGGCCACGTGGACGCGGGTGCCTGCGATACTCTGAGGTCCTTGTCACGTGACGATTCTGGAGGAGGACGCGATGACTGCGGTGGGATGCGGGATCGATATCGGGGGCTCGGGTGTCAAGGGCGCGCTGGTCGACCTGGACAGCGGGGAGCTGATCGGGGAGAGGGTGCGGATCGTCACCCCGACCCCGGCCACCCCCGACGCGGTCGCCGAGGTGTGCCGTGAGCTCCTCGAGAGGCTCGAGGTCGGCCCGGAGGTGCCGGTCGGTATCGCCTTCCCGGCGCCCATCGTCCGCGGCACGGTCCCCTTCATGGCCAACCTCGACCAGTCCTGGACGGGGGTCAACGTCAACGAGCTCATGCTCAAGCACCTCGGCCGCACCGTGACCGCCCTCAACGACGCCGACGCCGCAGGCCTGGCCGAGGTCGCCTACGGCGCGGCCAAGGGTGTCGCCGGCACCGTCATCGTCACCACCCAGGGCACCGGCATCGGCTCCGCGATCGTCGTCGACGGCACCCTCGTGCCCAACACCGAGCTCGGGCACCTCGAGATCGACGGCCACGACGCGGAGAAGCGCGCCTCCGCCGGGCAGAAGGACCTCCAGGACCTGTCCTGGAGCAAGTGGGCCAAGCGTCTCCAGCGCTACTACTCCCACGTCGAGATGCTCTTCTCCCCGGACCTGTTCGTCGTCGGGGGAGGGGTGTCCAAGAAGCACGAGAAGTTCCTGCCCCTGCTCGACCTCAAGACCGAGATCGTCCCGGCCAAGCTCTTCAACACCGCGGGCATCGTCGGCGCCGCATACCAGGCCTCCCGGTCTGTGTGAGTCCGGGTGAGCCCGGGTGAGTCCGGGTGAGTCCGGGTGAGTCCGGGTGAGCCCTGGTGAGCCCGGGTGAGGCCGGCCCGCCGCCCTGGCGGCGGGCGCCGGATCGAGCTGACAGCGGGGGCCGCGCCCGGGTGACCGGGCGCGGCCCCCGCCGCGTCTCTGCCGGGACTCAGGCCCTCAGGCTCGCCCCGCCGGAGGCGATGACCTCCTTGTACCAGCCGAAGGACTTCTTGCGGTAGCGCTCGAGGGTGCCGGTGCCGTCGTCGTCGCGGTCGACGTAGATGAAGCCGTAGCGCTTGGACATCTGGGCCGTCGAGGCCGACACGCAGTCGATGCAGCCCCAGGTCGTGTAGCCGATCACCTCGACGCCGTCAGCGATGGCCTCGGCCACCTGGACGAGGTGGTCGTTGAGGTAGTCGATACGGTAGTCGTCGTCCACGGTGGGGCGGCCGTCGGGACCGGTGACGAGCTCGTCGCGCGCCCCCAGGCCGTTCTCGACGATGAACAGCGGCTTGTTCCAGCGGTCCCAGAACTGGTTGAGCACCACCCGCAGGCCGATCGGGTCGATCTGCCAGCCCCACTGCGAGGCGGGCAGGGTCGGGTTCGGGACGCCGCCCATGATGTTGCCCTCCCCGGCGTCGACGTCCTGCGTCGCCGACTCGCAGATGGACATGTAGTAGCTGAAGGACACGAAGTCCACCGTGTGCTCCCGCAGCAGGGCCAGTTCCTCCTCGGTGGCCCCCAGGTCCTCCAGCCCCAGGCCCTGCTCGCGCAGCGTGCGCAGGAAGTAGCCCGGGTAGACGCCGCGGACGTGGACGTCGGAGAAGGCCAGGTTGGAGTGGTCGACCTCCATGGCCCGCAGGACGTCCCGGGGGTCGGGGGTGAGCGGGTAGACCGGCATGGCGATGACCATGCAGCCGATGAGCGCCTCGGGGGCGACCTCCCGGGCAATGCGCGTGGCCGCGGCCGAGGCGACGAGCTCGTGGTGGATCGCCGTGTACAGGTCCTTGCGGCTCAGCTGCTCCTTGGGGGTGTTGATCCCGCCCGACAGGAGGGGAGCGTGGAGCACGGAGTTGATCTCGTTGAAGGTCAGCCAGTACTTGACGCGCGAGCCGTAGCGCTCGAACAGGGTGCGGGCGTAGCGCTCGTAGAAGCCGATGAGCCGCCGGTCGGTCCAGCCGTCGTAGGTCTCGGCCAGGTGCAGGGGCGTCTCGTAGTGGCTGATCGTCACGAGAGGCTCGATCCCGTGCCTCTCGCACTCGTCGAGGACGCGGTCGTAGAAGGCCAGGCCCTCCTCGTTGGGCTCGGTCTCGTCACCCAGGGGGAAGATGCGTGACCAGGCGATGGAGAAGCGGAATACCTTGAAGCCCATCTCCGCCAGGAGGGCGATGTCCTCGGCGTAGCGGTGGTAGAAGTCGATGGCCTTGAGCTTGAGGTTGTCCGGGGTCGGCTCGGCGGTGCGCGGGGTCTTGATGCCCTGGGGCATGACGTCCTGGATGGACAGGCCTTTGCCCCCCTCGTCGTAGGCGCCCTCGACCTGGTTGGCGGCGACTGCGCCGCCCCACAGGAAGCCCTCGGGGAAGCGCGGCGTCGAGCTCGGTGCGGTGGTCATGGATGGGGTCTCCTCACGGTTGTCGTGCGGTCTGCAGTGGTCGTCAGGTGGTCGTCAGGTGGTCGTCGGGTGGTCGCCTTGGCGGGGCTGCGCGGTGAGCGGCGGCCCCGGCCGCCTCAGTCAGTGGTCGATCTCGACCACGACGTCCCCGGGCTCGACGGAACCGGAGACGACCGGGACGACTCCAGCCAGGGAGGCGGTGTTCGTCACGACGAGGATCGTCGTGGGGTCCTTGTGCTCGGCGCGCAGGACCCCGAGGTCGACCTCGGTGAGCAGGTCGCCGCGATCGACGCGCTGACCTGCCGTGACGGCGGGGCTGAAGCCCTTGCCCCCCAGCTCGACGGTGTCCAGGCCGATGTGGATGAGCAGCTCGACGCCGTCGTCGGTCCGGATGCCGTAGGCGTGGCCGGAGTCCATGGCGGTGACCAGGGTCCCCGAGGCGGGTGCGACGATGCGCAGGGAGCCCTCACCGGCCGGGGTGATGCCGACGCCGTTGCCCAGGGCCCCCGAGGAGAACACCGGGTCGGTGACCTGCTCGAGGGGCACCGCCCGGCCCGCCAGGGGAGAGCCCAGCGTGACGGTGGGCTCGGCGTCGGGCGCCTGGACCGAGTCGGACGCCCCCGCGGGCTCGACCTCAGCGGGGTCCTTGAAGCCGAGCGCCAGGGTCAGGCTCAGGGAGATGACCACGGCGACCACCATGCCGACGAAGGTGAGCGCGAGGTTGCCGTAGTTGAGCAGCGCCGGGATGCCGATGAGCGAGGGGAAGACGAAGGAGTCGGTCGCCCCACCGCCCGCGGCCACGATGATGCCGCCCACGGCACCACCGACGCAGCCGTACAGGAAGGGCCGCTTGAGGGGCAGGTTGACACCGTAGATGGCCGGCTCGGTGATGCCCGCCAGGAATCCCGACAGGGAGGCCGGACCGGCGAGCTGGCGCATCTTGGCGTTGCGGGTGCGGATCATGACTCCGAGGGTCGCCGCAGCCTGTGCGAGCACCGCCGGGAAGATCGGGCCGGCCATGAGGGAGTAGCCCGGGTCGTTGTACTGGGCGAGCATGACCGGCACGAGGCCCCAGTGGACGCCGAACATGACGAAGACCTGCCAGAAGGCGCCCATGACCGCGCCGGCCAGCCACGGGACCGTCTCGAACAGCGCGTTCATGGCCGATGCGATCCCGTCCGAGGCGGCGGTGGTCAGCGGGCCCACGGTGATGAGGGTGAGCGGCACCATGATGAGCAGCACGAGCAGGGGCACGGAGAAGTTGCGGACCGCCGAGGGCAGGATCCGGGTGAGTGCGCGCTGCAGGTGGGACTGGACCCACACGGCCACGATGATCGGCACGAGGGAGGAGGCGTAGGAGGTCATGACCACCGGGATGCCCGCGAAGGTGACGGCCGTCCCGGCGTCGTTGAGAGCAACGATGTCGGGGTAGACCAGCGCCCCGGCCAGGGCGACGGCGGTGATCTCGTTGGCCTTGAAGTGCCTCGCTGAGGTGATGGCGAGCAGGATCGGCAGGAAGTAGAGTGCCGAGTCTCCGGCCGCGTACAGGATCGTGTACGTGGTCGACCCCTCGCTCAGCCAGTGCAGCGTCACGCTCAAGGAGAGGAAGGCCTTGATGAGGCCGGCCCCCGCCAGGGTCCACACGACCGGGTTGATGAGGGCGGAGACCACCTTGATGAAGCGGTCGAAGAGGTTGCCGCCACCGCCTCCGGCATCCTCCTGCCCGGTGGCGGCCGAGGTGAGGCGGCCCAGCTCCTCGAAGACGACCGGCACGTCGTTGCCGATAACCACCTGGTACTGGCCGGCCGCCTGGACGACCGTGACCACCCCCGGCAGCCCCTTGATCTCCTCGGTCGCCGCCTTGGACTCGTCGACCAGGACGAGGCGCAGCCGGGTGGCGCAGTGGCTCATCGAGCGGATGTTGGCCTCACCCCCGACCTTGTCGAGCAGCTGCGGCGCCAGCGCCGCGTAATCGGTCTTCGCCATGGGAACGGTTCCTCCTCGAATCGTGCGTGACACGCAAAAAAGACCCGAGGCGCACGACTGTCGTGCGTCTCAGGTCTTGCCTCATGGGTGAGTAACAACCCTGTGCCTAACGGCTATGGCGAGCATAGGAGCGGCGGCGACGGAACACAAGTGATGCACGTCACGCACGAGCGTCGGGGGAGGCTGCCCGTGCCCGAGCTGGTCAGGGGCGCCGGCGCCCCGTTGCGGGCCCGGGGCCGGCGCCCCGGGCGCCCTCAGCTGAGGGCCGCGGCCACGGCGAGCGTGAGGGAGTCCTGGAAGCGGGTCTCGCGGTCCTGGGAGCTCATGTCCTTGGAGTGGTCGAGCAGGTGGTCGGAGACCGTGAGGACCGCCAGCGCCTGGGTGCCGAACTCTGCCGCCACGCCGTAGAGCGCCGCGGCCTCCATCTCCACGCACAGGGTGCCGTAGCGCGCGAGCCTCTCCGTCTGGCCCTCGGGGGTGAGGTAGAAGTGGTCGCGCGAGATGATCGTGCCGGCGTGGACCCGGCCCCGGATGCCTGAGGCGGGGTTCTGGGCGGCTCGCCAGGCGGCGTCGGCCAGGCGGAAGTCGGCCACGGCGGAGAAGTGGACGCCGGGGACGCGCAGCTGGTTCATCGAGGAGTCGGTGTGTGCTCCGGTGGCGATGACGACGTCGCCGACCTCGACCTGCTCGGCGATACCACCTGCGGTGCCCACGCGGATGATCCTCTCGACGCCGAACTGGCCGAACAGCTCGGTGGCGTAGATCGTGCAGGAGGGCTGCCCCATGCCCGATCCCATGACGCTCAGCGGCCTGCCGTCGACGGTTCCGGTGAAGCCGAGCATGCCGCGCACGTCCGTGACCAGCCGCGGGCTGTGGAGGATCGCCTCGGCGATCCGCTGGGCGCGGCGGGGGTCGCCGGGCATGAGGACGGCGGGGGCGAAGTCCCCCGGCTGTGCGGCGATGTGCGCTGTGGCCATGACGGTCCTTGTCGTGAGTCGGGAACGGGACGGACGGGGCCACGGCCGATGGCGTGGCTGGTGGCCGCGGGCCTCCGGCAGCGCCCGCGCCGGTCCCAGTCTCGCACAGGGCGACGGTCCCAGATGGTGGGATGTAACCTGATTGTTCGCCATGGGGGGATACCGTCCTGGCAGCCGCCCTCCCTGTGCGGCTCCGGGCGCACGTTGTCGGCGCCCGTGTCCATCCTCCGACCAGCACTGAGGCCAGACAATGTCCGCAACACAAGCACCCCCCGCGCCCGAGCGCGAGCAGTGGAGCAGCCAGATCGGCTTCCTCATCGCGGCCATTGGTTCCGCGATCGGCCTGGGAAACATCTGGCGCTTCCCCGGCGTCGCCTACACCAACGGCGGTGGCGCCTTCATCGTGCCCTACGTCGTCGCGCTGCTGTGCGCGGGGATCCCGGTGCTGTTCCTCGACTACGCGATCGGCCACCGCTACCGGGGATCGGCACCGGCCGCCTTCCGCAGGCTGTCGCGCCCCTTCGAGGTGCTGGGGTGGTGGCAGGTCTTCATCTGCTTCATCATCATGAGCTACTACGCCGTCGTCGTGGCCTGGGCGGTGCGGTACATGGTCTTCTCGGTCAACACCGCCTGGGGCAAGGACGCCACCGCCTTCTTCAACAGCTACATCGGCCTGGGCGAGATCTCCGATGCCGGGGTGCCGGCGGAGTCCTTCACCCCGGTCGCCGGGGTCATCGTCCCGCTGCTCCTCGTGTGGGCCTGGGGCATCGTCACGATCGCCCTGGGCGTGTCCAAGGGCGTGGAGAAGGCCAACAAGGTCTTCCTGCCGCTGCTCGTCCTCATGTTCATGGCCCTGGTGGTGCGGGCGCTCATGCTGCCCGGTGCCGTCGACGGCCTCAACGCCCTGTTCACCCCGCAGTGGTCCGCGCTGAGCGACTACAAGGTGTGGATGGCCGCCTTCGGGCAGATCTTCTTCTCGCTGTCCGTGGGCTTCGGCATCATGCTCACCTACTCCTCCTACCTCAAGCGGCGCTCCAACCTCGTGGGGACGGGATTCGTGGCCGCCTTCGCCAACTCCTCCTTCGAGATCCTGGCGGGCATCGGGGTCTTCGCGACCCTGGGATTCATGGCCCACAGCCAGTCGGTGGCGGTCTCTGACCTCGAGGGAATCACGGGGGTGGGCCTGTCCTTCATGACCTTCCCGACCGTCATCTCCCAGATGCCCGGCGGGCCGCTGTTCGGGGTGCTGTTCTTCGCCTCCTTCTCCATGGCGGGGCTGACCTCCTTCATCTCCATCATGCAGGTCGTGGCCGCGGGAGTCGGTGAGAAGCTCAACGTCTCGACGGTCCATGCCGTCCTCATCACCGCCCTGCCCGCCGCCGTGCTGTCCCTCCTGCTGTTCGGCACCTCCTCGGGCCTCTACCGGCTCGACGTGGTCGACGCCTACATCAACAACATCGGCGTGGTCGGCTCGGCCATCGTCATGTGCGTCGGCGTCGCCTACGTGCTGCGGGCCACGGGCCTGCTCTCCCGTCACCTCAACGCGGTCTCCGAGACCCGGGTCGTGGGCGCGTGGTGGAAGGTCCTCGTGGCCGTCGTCGTCCCGGTGGTCCTGGGTTACATGTTCGTCCAGACGGCATGGTCCTACGCCACCGACGGCTACGGCTACGCCAAGAGCTTCGAGGCGGTCTTCGGCTGGGGGATGCTCTTCCTCGGAGCGGTCGTCTCGGCGGTCATGGCCCTGTCCCCGTGGAGCAGCCCCGTGGACGACTTCCAGCCGGTCGAGCTCGAGGGCCTCGGAGCCTCTGGGAAGGGGGTGAGCTGAGATGACAGGTCCCGCGATCCTCCTGCTGATAGCGGCCATCGTCGTCATCTGGGGCGGTCTGGCGGTGTCCGCGACCGCGCTGTACCTGCGCGGCAGGCGGGAGCAGGCCCAGGCCCGCGCCGAGGCGAGCGCCTTGGCGCACAAGCACCTGACCGACCCATCGCACGGCGCCTGACCGTCCCGGCGAGCGGGCGGCTGACCGGGCCGCCCGCCGCGCGTTCACGGTGCCCGGTGCTGACCAGGCACAATGCGACCATGAGTGACACGAGTCCCGAGAGCCCGCTGCCCGTCCTGGTCGCCTTCGACCTGGACGACACCCTCGCCCCGTCGAAGTCGCGGATCCCCGAGCCGATGGCCCGGGCGCTGCGCGAGCTGCTCGACGTCGTGCCGGTGTGCATCATCTCGGGAGGACAGATCCTCCAGTTCCGCGACCAGGTCCTCGCCCACCTGGGAGCCTCCGACGTCGAGCTGTCCCGCCTGCACCTCATGCCCACCTGCGGGACCCGCTACTACGTGCACTCCGAGACCGGGCCAGGGACCGAGGAGGTTCCCGGATGGGACCTCGTCTACGCCAACGACCTCTCACCCGAGCAGGTCCGGGAGTGCTTCGCCGTCGTCGAGGCTCAGGCCCGTCGCCTCGGCCTGTGGGAGGAGCGGACCTGGGGGCCGATCCTGGAGGACCGGGGCAGCCAGATCACCTTCTCGGCCCTGGGCCAGGAGGCCCCCTTGGAGGCCAAGAAGGCCTGGGACCCCACGGGGGACAGGAAGTCCCGGCTCCGTGACGCCGTCGCACCGCTGCTGCCCGAGCTCGAGGTCCGCTCGGGAGGCTCGACGAGCATCGACATCACCCTCAAGGGCGTCGACAAGGCCTACGGCATGCGCACGCTCTCCGAGGTCACGGGCATCGGCATCGAGGACATGCTCTTCATCGGCGACCGCCTCGACCCAGCGGGCAACGACTACCCGGTCAAGGCCATGGGGATGCGCTGCCACGCCGTCAAGGGGTGGGAGGACACCGCCGTCTTCGTCACCGAGCTGGCCGCCAGGATCGGCGCAGGGGGCGGTGCGGTGCGGTGAGCGGGAGCAGGCCAGGGCGGTCGCGCCTCGGCCCCGTCGTGTCGTGGGCGGCCTCGGTGCTGTCGGCCGCGCGGCGCGCGGCGGGGCGCCTGCGTCGCGGCGGGCGCAGGTGCCTGCGGGCCGTGAGATGGTGGTGGTCCTCGCGCACCGAGTCCTTCCGCACGGTCGTGCGGACCCTGGGCCTGCTCGTCGTCACGGGCGCCTTCTCGCTCGCCCTGGGCGTGTCCACCGCGACGGCCTCCTCCCCGGTGGGGCCCCACATGGCGACCTGGTCGGTGACCCTGGACTCCACGGCCACCCTCGACCTGGGGCCCCTGGGCTCCGCGAGCGTGGACTCACCGGCCGGGATCCTGGGCGTCGAGGTCGTTCTCGGTGAGATCCCCGCCGAGGCCGACGCGGGCCAGGGTGCGGTACCGGTGTCGACCCGGGCGCTGGGCGAGGCGCTGTCGGCCGACGGCGCCTCCTACGTCTCACTGGCCTCCCACCCCGAGCTGACCATCGACAGGGGCGTGCGCGCCCTGGTCGACGACGGCCTGCGCCGCGCCGGGCTCATCGAGTCGATCATCCTGTGCCTCGTGGCCGCCGCGCGTCTGGCCGCCGGGGGGCGACTGCGTGACGCGGTGCGGGCGGCCCTCACACGCGACACCGCCTCGGTGCTCATGACCGCGTCCGCCGCCGTGACGGTCGTGGCCCTCGTCGTGCCCGCCCTGAGCACGAGCACCCCGCGCGGGGCGCGGATCCCAGCGTTGGAGGGAACGCCCTGGCAGGACGCGCGCCTGTCGGGCAGGATCGCCGACGTCGCGCAGGCCTACGGGCCACGGGTCACGGAGTTCCTGGCGGACAGCGACGCCTTCTACGCCAGCGCGCGCACCAACCTCGAGACCGCCTGGGCGGCCTCGGAGGATCTCGAGGGCGTCGTCGACGTCACCGCCGCCCAGGGCCGGGTCCAGGACCCCCAGGGCGTCGAGGCGGCGGCAGAGGCGGCCAGGACCCGTGCCCTGAGCACCCCCGCGCAGCGCAGCACCGACCCTGGCGCCGCGCCCGCCGAGGACGAGCCCGCCGGGACCGGCACCGGGTCGGCGGCAGCCGCCGCCTCGCCGAGCGGTGCAGGCGGCTCCGCCTCGCCCTCGCCCTCGCCGTCGCCCGGGAGGATGACCGCGCCCGGGGCCACGGGCCCGTGGGCCGTGCGGGACCAGGGGAGGACCACCGTCGTGCTCACCACCGACCTGCACTGCAACCTCGAGGTCATCACGCTGGCCGGCGTGCTCGACGAGCTCGCCGGGGCCGACATCCACATGGATGACGGCGACCTGACGATGACGGGCTCCGAGCCCGAGCAGCTCTGCGTCGACGCGCTGAGCAGGGCGGTGCCCCCGGGGGTCGAGCGGGTGGCCACGATCGGCAACCACGACTCGGCCTCCACCGCCGCGCGCCTGAGGGCGCAGGGCTGGACGGTGACCGACGGCACCGTCCGACGGGTCGGGGGCCTGACGGTCCTGGGTGACGTCGACGCGGACCGGAGCCCGGCCGGCGGCACCTACCAGCGGGGCGGGGAGAGCGCCGTGCAGCTCGGCCAGCGCCTGGCCCAGACCTCGTGCCGCTCCGCGCGCTCGGGCACCGAGGTCGACGTCGTCCTCATCCACCAGCCCTACACCTTCGGCCCGCTGGTCGCCGACGGCTGCGCCCCGCTGCTCCTGGCCGGACACGTCCACCAGGAGCGTGGGATGAGCGTGTCCGAGGGCGGCAACGGGCAGGTCGCCCAGCTGGTCTCCGGCGCGGGGCAGGGCGGGGTGTCGCTCGGCCAGGTGACCGAGGACGCCTACATGCACGTCCTGTCCTTCGACGCCGAGGGCCGGGTCCTGGCCTGGCGCGCCGTCGTGCTCCACCCGGACGCCTCGGTGACCGTGGGGGCGTGGCAGCCCCTGCCCGTGGCCGGTGGGCAGGCAGGCGGGGCGCAGGCGCAGCCCACGGGGTAGGTGCGCGGGACCCTCCCGGCAGGTAGGGCACAATGGCGCTGTCGCCCAGTGCACCGGAGAGGCCGGGCAGGGCGAGCCCACCGAGGAGATGCCGATGGCCCACGTGCCCACCGAGGCCGAGATCGACGCGATGAGCGATGAGGAGCTCGAGGCCTACCTGGACGGCTCGGACCCCGAGCGCGCCCAGGACGAGGCGGGCGGCCCTCCGGAGCACAGGGAGGCCGACGGGCCGGTGTGGCTGCGCCCCGGCGGGGCCCCGCGCTCCTACGGGTGGCTCCTCGTCGTCGGGTCGGTGCTGGGCATCGTCGCCAGCTGGGAGCTCATCCGTGCCCAGATCACCCTGCTGCGTGAGCCCTTGGCCGAGCTGACCTGCGACGTCAACCCCTTGGTGTCCTGCGGGGACTCCCTCAACGTCTGGCAGGGCAACCTCCTGGGCGTGCCCAACTCCTTCGTCGGGGCGATGGCCTTCGCGGCGCTTCTCGTCCTCGGGCTGCTCCTGGCCTCGGGACGGTCCCTGCCGCGCTGGATGTGGTGGGGGATGTCGGCGGGCTGCCTGGGGGGCATGGTCTTCGTCTCCTGGTTCCTCGGTCAGTCGCTGCTCGTGCTCGACAAGCTGTGCCCCTTCTGCATGCTCATCTGGGCGGTGACCATCCCCGTGTCCGCAGCCACCTGGGGACAGGCCGCTCTCGGCGGTCACCTGGGCCTTCCACGGGCAGCGGCACGACGCCTGCACGCCGCCCGCTGGTGGCTGGCGGGGGCGATGTACCTCGTCGTCATCGTGCTCGTCCTCGTGCGCTTCTGGGACGCATGGGCGGCGATGCTGTGAGCCCGGCGGATGCTGGTGCGGCCGAGGACTCCGCCGTCACCCAGGACTACCTCAAGGCAGTGTGGGTCGCCGTCGAGATGGGCGGGGTCGGGGCCTCGGTGACGGGGCTCGCCCGGCGCATGGGGGTGGCGCCGTCGACCGCCTCGGAGAACGTCGCGCGGCTGGTCGAGGCAGGCCTGCTCGAGCACGACCCGTACCGACCCGTCACCCTGTCCCCGGAGGGGCGCCGTCGCGCCATGGCCATGGTCCGGCGCCACAGGCTGCTGGAGACCTACCTCGTCGAGGTCCTCGGCTTCGAGTGGGACGAGGTCCACGCCGAGGCCGAGGTTCTCGAGCACGCCGTGTCCGACAGGCTCCTGGACCGGCTCGACGCCGCGCTGGGGCACCCCGAGCGTGACCCGCACGGGGACCCGATTCCCTCGGCTGACGGCCGCCTGCCCGATCTCGGCCTGGACCGCCTCGAGAGCTGCCGGGTCGGAGGCGGGGGAGTCGTGGGACGCATCCGCGACGACGGCGAGACCCTCAGGGCGCTGGGACGTGCCGGGATCGGGCTGGACACCGCGCTGACGGTCACCGGCCGCACGACCCTGCCCGCTGTCGGCTCCGAGCGTGACGGCTCTGACTCCAGGGGCCTCAGGGAGGCGGGCCTGCCTCGGGGCGCGACCGTCGTGCGCGTGCGTGGGCAGGGCGACGGCCCGGAGGCCGTCGTGCCCGACGGCGCCGTGTGGCTGCGTCGGTGACCTCGGGCGTCACGGTGTCGGCCGGCCGGGCAGGCCGGTGCGTGAGCCGCACTGGTGGGAGGATGGGGCGCATGAGCACGCTGTTCACCAAGATCATCAACCGCGAGATCCCCGGGCGCTTCGTGTGGGCCGACGAGACCTGCGTCGCCTTCGCCACGATCGAGCCGCACACCGACGGCCACGTCATGGTCGTGCCGCGCCTGGAGGTCGACTCCTACGTCGACGCCCCCGACGAGCTCGTCGCCCATCTGGCGGTCGTGGCCAAGCGCATCGGTGCGACCCAGACCCGCGTCTTCGACGCCCCGCGCGCCGGGCTCGTTGTCGCCGGCTACGGCGTGGACCACCTCCACCTCCACGTCCTGCCTATTCGTGACGAGGCGGACCTGTCCTTCTCCTCAGCACGTCGAGACCTGCCTCCCGAGACGATCGACTCCGCCATGGAGGCCCTGCGAGCAGGACTGAGACAGGACGGCTGGGGCGCCAACGTGCCGGTTCGCCTCGACGCTCCCACCCTCCCCTGACCCGCCCCACCTCCCGCGAGATCGGGACAAATGGCACCTCGAGATCGGGACTAATGACACCTCGAGATCGGGGGAAGTGACACCCCGAGATCGGGACTTGTGGCACCTCGAGTTCGAGGGAAGTGACACCTCGAGATCGGGGGAAGTGGCACCTCGAGATCGGGACTAATGGCACCTCGAGATCGGGGGAAGTGGTACGTCGGGCTGGTCTTCTCGCCGAGCCCCCGCCTGGGCGTCCGGCTCGTCTCGTCGTCGACCGGTCATGTGACTGTCGACCGTCTATGTGACAGCGAACGCCCGGTCGAGAGTTACATGACCGGTCGGGGGACACATGACCGGTCGAGGGTGGTCGGGGTGTGCGGGGACGGGGTGTGTGGCCGGTCCGCCGTGGTACTCGGCCCTGGGCCGGGTCGGGGCCGGGCTGGTCGGCGTTGGCCAGACCGGGGCCGGACCGGGGCTGGGCCGGGGCCGGGTTGGTTAGTGTCGGCCGGTCCGGGGCTGGTCCGGGGCCCGGCCTCGACACCCGTGGGTGCGGGTGCTGGTGGGGGCGGCGAGGTGGTGCACACATCAACTATCCTCGCGGCCCAGGTGGATGCCTGTGATTGAGCCGAATAATGATCGTCTTGTAGCAGGCGGAGCGGGTGTCTGTGTGCGTCGAGGGGGTTGTTGCACATCTCAGGCCTCCACGGCCGTCTCCGCGATGGGGGCCGGTCGGGGGGATCGGCGCGATTCCGCGGTTTCTCCCCGCCGCCCCCCGGCCGCCACGCGCCTGTTCTGTGCATCACACCCGGGTGGGGGCGCCAGCCACGCCCCGGACGCCCCCGGGCTGACCGTCACGCCGGGGCGCCGGCCCGTCAGCCCGTGCCGGTCATCCGTTGACCGGGCCCTCCGCCCGTGCCGCATCCGCCCTGTCGGGGCCAGGCCGGGTCGTGCATCGGCGATGCGGGGTACAGGATCGTGCTCCACGCCGACCACGGCACCGCTATCACGCTCGCCACCTCACACTACTCGGCGCCCGAGATCGAGACATACAGCGCAGGAGCTGGCGGTGACGACCCGCCGTCCCGGTCACCTTCGTGCCGATCACGACGCCGTCGTCGCCGACACGGCCCCGGCCACATCCGGGTGTACCGGATGCGGCGATCTCGGGGTGCCATATGTCCCGATCTCGGGGTGCCATATGTCCCGATCTCGGCGAGGGGATAGGCTGAGCCCCTGCACCGGGACTGCTCGACGCCGTGGATGCGCGGGCGGTCCTGTCCATGCCACGACCACGGATAGAGAGCACCGCCGCGATGACCGACCACAGCGCCCCGACCCAGGGCGACCAGGACGACACGCCCTACCGCTACACCGCGGCACTGGCCGACCGCATCGAGACCGCCTGGCAGGACCGGTGGGAGGCCGAGGGCACCTTCCACTCCGACAACCCCGTCGGCGCGCTGGCCGGGCCCGAGGCGGCCAAGGAGAAGTTCTTCCTGCTCGACATGTTCCCCTACCCCTCGGGCAAGGGACTGCACGTGGGCCACCCGCTCGGTTACATCGCCACTGACGTCGTCGCCCGCTTCTCCCGCATGACGGGCAAGAACGTCCTGTACACGATGGGGTACGACGCCTTCGGCCTGCCCGCCGAGCAGTACGCCGTCCAGACCGGCCAGCACCCGCGCGTGTCCACCGAGGCCAACATCGCCAACATGCGCCGTCAGCTGCGCCGGCTGGGCCTGTCCCACGACCCGCGCCGGTCCCTGGCCACCATCGACGTCGACTACGTGCGCTGGACGCAGTGGATCTTCCTCCAGGTCTTCAACTCCTGGTTCGATCCCGACGCCCCCCGCCGCGACGGACGGGGCACGGGTGCCGCGCGCCCTGTCGCCGAGCTCGTTGACAAGCTCGCCTCCGGGGAGGTCACCACCCCTGACGGCAGGGCGTGGGCGGAGCTGAGCGCGGGCGAGCAGGCCGACGTCGTCGACTCCCACCGCCTGGCCTACGTCTCCTCGGCGCCGGTCAACTGGTGCCCCGGCCTGGGCACGGTCCTGGCCAACGAGGAGGTCACGGCAGAGGGCCGTTCAGAGCGCGGCAACTACCCGGTGTTCAAGCGCAACCTGCGCCAGTGGATGATGCGCATCACCGCCTACGGCGACCGTCTGGCCGAGGACCTCGACACGGTGGACTGGCCCGAGAAGGTCAAGCTCATGCAGCGCAACTGGATCGGGCGCTCCGAGGGGGCCGAGGTGACCTTCGAGGTCCCCGCCGCCGCAGGGGGCCGGGGCGACCGGCTGCGCGTGTACACGACGCGTCCCGACACCCTGTTCGGCGCCACCTTCATGGTCGTGGCCCCCGAGCACCCGATGCTCGGAGGGCGTCTCGGGGCCGACGCCGAGACCGACGCCGCTGCGCTGGACGTCCCCGCCGCCTGGCCCGAGGGCACGCGCGAGGCGTGGACCGGCGGGCACGCCACGCCCGCGCAGGCGGTGGCCGCCTACCGTGCGGCCGCGGCGGCGGCTACCGAGGCCGAGCGGACCGACGAGGGGCGCACGAAGACCGGTGTCTTTACCGGGATGTTCGGTCTCAACCCCGTCAACGGCGAGCAGGTCCCGGTCTTCGTCGCCGACTACGTCCTCATGGGCTACGGGACCGGGGCCATCATGGCCGTGCCCTCGGGAGACCAGCGGGACTGGGACTTCGCCCGGGCCTACGACCTCGACGTCATCGCCACGATCGAGCCTCCCGAGGACTTCTCCCTGGAGGAGGCGGCCTGGACCGGTGACGGCGTCGTGGTCAACTCCTCCAACGGCGACCTTGACCTCAACGGCATGGACAAGGACGAGGCCAAGGCGGCCATGACCGCCTGGCTGGAGGCCCGGGGCGTCGGACGCGGGGCGGTCACCTACCGGCTGCGCGACTGGCTGTTCTCCCGCCAGCGCTACTGGGGTGAGCCCTTCCCCGTCGTGTGGGACGAGGAGGGCCGGGCCCACGCCCTGCCCGAGTCGATGCTGCCCGTCGAGCTGCCCGAGGTCACCGACTACTCCCCGCGGACCTACGACCCCGACGACGCCGCCAGTGAGCCCGAGCCGCCGCTGGGCAAGGCGGAGGAGTGGGTGGAGGTCGAGCTCGACCTGGGGCAGGGCCCAAGGACCTACCGTCGCGAGACCAACACGATGCCCCAGTGGGCTGGGTCGTGCTGGTACGAGATGCGCTACGTCGACCCTACCGACGAGGCCCAGCTCATCGACCCGGTCAACGAGGCCTACTGGATGGGTCCGCGCCCGGAGTCAGGCAACACCTCAGGGGGGACCGACCTGTACGTCGGCGGGGTCGAGCACGCCGTCCTGCACCTCCTGTACTCCCGGTTCTGGCACAAGGTGCTCTTCGACCTCGGGTTCGTGTCCTCCTCCGAGCCCTACCACCGCCTGTTCAACCAGGGCTACGTCCAGGCCTACGCCTACACCGACGCGCGCGGCCAGTACGTGCCGGCCGAGGAGGTCGAGGAGGTCGAGGGGGACGACGGCGCCGTCGTCTTCACCTGGCGGGGTGAGCCCGTCTCGCGCGAGTACGGCAAGATGGGCAAGTCCCTCAAGAACATCGTCACACCCGACGACATGTACTCCGCCTACGGGGCCGACACCTTCCGGGTCTACGAGATGTCGATGGGCCCCCTGGACCAGGACCGGCCCTGGGACACCCGCGCCGTCGCCGGCGCCCAGCGCTTCCTCCAGAGGCTGTGGCGCAACGTCGTCGACGAGGCCACCGGCGAGGTCACGGTCGTCGACGACCCGGCTGACGAGGCCACCCGACGCCTCGTGGCGCGCACGATCGTCGGCGTGCGCGCCGACTACGAGGGCATGCGCCTCAACACCGCGATCGCCAAGCTCATCGTGCTCAACAACCACCTCACCGGGCTGAGCGCCGTCCCGCGCGAGGCGGTCGAGGCGCTCGTCCTCATGGCCGCGCCGGTCGCCCCGCACATCAGCGAGGAGATCTGGCGGCTGCTGGGCCACGAGGCCTCTCTGGCCCGCGAGTCCTTCCCTCAGGTCGAGGACCCGGCGCTCCTGGCAGCCGAGACGGTCACCTGCGTCGTCCAGGTCAAGGGCAAGGTCCGCGACCGTCTCGAGGTCTCCCCGGACATCGACGACGCCGAGCTCGAGAGGCTGGCCCTGGCGGCACCGGGCGTCGTGCGCACCCTGGACGGCAGGGGAGTGCGCAAGGTGATCGTGCGCGCCCCCAAGCTCGTGAGCATCGTCCCGGAGTGAGCCCGCCGCGAGACGCGGGGCAGGGGACCGGGGGACGCCCGTTCACCTGCCCCGCGATCTCGAGGTGTCATATGTCCCGATCTCGGGGTGCCATATGTCCCGATCTCGGGGTGCCATATGTCCCGATCTCGGGGTGCCATATGTCCCGATCTCGAGGTGCCAGGTGGTTTCAGGTGGTGAGTGCAATGGTGGTGTCGTGTTCTGTTTTCTGCAGGAGCCTGTTGAAGGCTTCTGCGGGTGTGGCCCAGTCTAGGGTCTGGCGGGGGCGGGTGTTGAGGAGGTGCTGGGCCTGTTCGAAGGCGTGGAGGGGGTAGGTCGACAGGTCGGTGCCTTTGGGGAAGAACTCGCGGATCAGGCCGTTGGTGTTCTCGTTGGTTCCTCGTTGCCAGGGGCTGTGGGGGTCGCAGAAGTACACCTCGAGGTTGGTGGCGGTCCTGAAGCGGGCGACCTGGGCCATCTCGCCGCCCTGGTCCCAGGTCAGGGACCGGGCCATGGAGCGGGGCAGGCCCTTGATCATGGTCTCCAGCACCGTGGCCACGGTGGTGGCGGTGTGGTCGGTCAGCAGCGGGGGGCGTGTTCAATGGTCTGTGTAAGCCCTCTTTGAAGGACTGATGACTGTGACTGATGAGAAGACTGGTCCTGCTGGTGGGCGGGGCGTGGTTGAGGATCTTGTTGCCTCGGGTGGCTTGGACGGGTTGTTCGAGCGGATCGACTCGGGTGAGGTGGGGTTGACGGGCGCCGACGGGCTGCTGCCGGCCCTGCTCAAGGAGGCCCTGGAGCGGGGTCTGCAGGCTGAGCTGACGGAGCATCTTGGCTACGACAAGGGCGAGCAGGCGCCGGTGGCTCGTGGCAACGCCCGCAACGGCACCACGGTCAAGACGATCAGCTCTGAGGTCGGCTCGTTCGAGATCGAGGTCCCCCGCGACAGGGCCGGCAGCTTCACGCCGCGGCTGGTCAGGAAGGGGCAGCGGCGGATGGACGGTCTGGACTCGATGATCATCAGCCTGTACGCCGGTGGTATGACGGTGCGCGAGATCCGCCACCACCTGGAGTCCACGCTCGGTGTGGAGCTGTCGGTGGGGACGATCAGCAGGATCACGGACGCCGTGGCCGAGGCGGTCCTGGACTGGCAGCGCCGCCCGCTGGAGGAGTTCTACCCGGTGGTCTACCTCGACGCGATCCGCGTCAAGGTCCGCGTCGACCACAGGGTCACCACCCGCTCGGCCCACATCGCCGTGGGTGTGGACATGGACGGGATCAAGCACGTCCTGGGTATCTGGGTCCAGGCCGAGGAGGGCGCCTCGTTCTGGGCGCACGTGTGCGCCGAGCTGGCCAACAGGGGCGTCAAGGACGTGCTGATCGTGTGCTGTGACGGGCTGACCGGCCTGCCCGAGGCGATCGAGGCGACCTGGCCCGACTCCATGGTCCAGACCTGCGTGGTGCACCTGATCCGTGCCTCCATGAGGTTCGTGGCCTACCAGGACCGTAAGAAGGTCGCCGCTGCTCTCAAGCAGGTCTACGCCGCCCCCAGTGAGGAGGCCGCCCTGGAGGCCCTGGCGGCCTTCAGCAGCTCTCCCCTGGGGGACAAGTACCCCGAGACGGTGGCGACCTGGGACAGGGCGTGGGAGCGTTTCACCCCGTTCCTGGCGTTCCCGCCGATGCTGCGCCGGGTCATCTACACGACCAACAGCATCGAGTCGCTCAACTACCAGCTACGCAAGATCTCCAAGAACCGGGGCCACTTCCCCAGCGACGAGGCCGCTGTCAAGCTGCTGTGGCTGGCGATCTGCAACATCGAGGACAAGCGGGCACGAGAACGCGACAAGGACAGGAACCTGCCCGCGGACAAGCGCAAGGCCAAGCCACGCGTGGTCGAGGGCCGGATCACCACCAACTGGAAACAAGCCCTCGCCCAGCTCGCCACCGCCTACCCCGACCGAATCAACCCCCACCTCTGAACAACCCGCTTACACAAAAAACTTGACAGGCCCGCAGCGGGGCGATCAGGACCAGGCGGGTGGTGCGTTCGACCAGGGTGATCATCGCGGTGCGGTTGCCCGCGCCCATGACCAGGTCGCCCTCCCAGTGGCCTGGCACGGCCCGGTCGGCGACCTGGGCCGGGCGGGTGCTGATACGCGCGTCGGCCAGCCAGGGCCTGGAGGCCAGGGGCCCGGCCAGGGCCGAGCGTGGCACGCGCCGACTCCGCCCGGTGCGCAGCCTGTAGTGACGGCCCAGCTGGGCGCGCAGCGTCCCTCGGCCCTGGACGTACAGGGACTGGTAGATCGTCTCGTGGCTCACACGAAGATCATCGCGCTCGGGGTGGTCCGCAGCCAGACGGCGGCTGATCTGCTGGGGCGACCACCGCTGTCTCAGGCCCTGGACCACCAGGGCCCGCAGCTGGTCGTTGGAGTCCAGCACACGCGCCTTGGGCCGTGCCCTGGCGGCCCGGGCCTGGGCGTGGCGGGCCTGGGGGTCGTAGGCCTGCCGGCCCCCGCCGGCAGCGACCTCGCGGCTGACCGTGGAGACAGCCACCCCCAGGAACCGGGCGATCGAGGCCAGGGAATCACCCCTGGCCAGGCCCGCAGCGATCGCGCCGCGCCCCTGAGCCCCCAGACGCCTGCCGTGCCCGGTACCCCGGACCATCACCTCGAACCCGTCCCCCGACCCGCCCCGACCACGCCCAGCAGGCCTGGTCGTCCCGACCATCCCGCCCTCCCTGGCCCCGTGCCGCATCCTCATACCCCACAGCCTGCACCAGTCCGACACCGTGGACTGAGGCACCGAGAAACAAGCCCCCGCCTCGCGAGCCAACCAACCCGACTCGATCAGCTCCCGCACACCATCGCGAACCACACCAGGCCACACCCCACGCACCACAACCAGCCCCTCTCCCAAGCACCACCCATTGCACTCACCACCTGAAACCACCCCATTTCTCCCGATCTCGAGGTGCCATATGTCCCGATCTCGAGGTGCCATATGTCCCGATCTCGCGGTCAGCGGCGCAGGATGTTGCCGAGGATCGAGCGGGTGATCTCGCGGGTCACCTGGCGGCCCACCGCGCCGATCGTCTTGTCGATCTCGCGCTGACGCCGCTCGGCGGCCTTCTGGCGCTCCCGACGCTCCCGCTCAGCCTCCTTCTCGGCCTGCCGGGCGAGGCGTTCGACCTCACGCTGTCGGGCGGCGGCGGCCTTCTGGGCGGCCTTGTCGGCAGCGGCCTGCGCCTGTGCGCGTTCCTTGGCCTGGGCCTGGGCGGCCTTGTCGGCCGCGGCGCGTGCCTCCTCCTCGGCGCGGGCCGCGGCTGCTGCCGCCGCCTGGCCCTCGATCCGCAGGGCCAGCAGCTCGGCGGCCGACTCGTTGTCGACGGTCGTGGCGTACCGGGGCGCCAGCTGTGAGCCGGCGAGCAGGGAGCTGATCGTGCCGGGCTGGGCGGGGCCCATGACCGAGGCCGGGGCGTCGACGACGACCGGGGCCACCGGCGTGGGCCGGCCCTTGTCATCGAGCACTGACACGACCGCCTGGCCGGTGCCCAGCGCGGGAAGCACCTCGGTGAGGTCGAGGGGGGAGGTGGGGAAGGTCGACACCGCCTTCCTCAGGTTGGCGGCGTCCGCCGGGGTGTGGGCGCGCAGCGCGTGCTGGACGCGCGACCCGAGCTGGGCCAGCACGACGTCGGGCACGTCCGTGGGGGACTGGGTGATGAAGACGATCCCGACCCCCTTGGACCGGATGAGACGCACCGTGCGGGTGACCGCCTCGAGGAAGGCCTTCGACGCGTCGGCGAAGAGCAGGTGCGCCTCGTCGAAGAAGAAGACCATGGTGGGCCGCTCGGGGTCGCCGACCTCCGGCAGGGACTCGAAGAGCTCACCGAGCAGCCACATGAGGAAGGTCGAGAACAACGTTCCCTGGCTCTGGATGTCCTCGAGCTCCAGGGCGTTGATGAGGCCCCGGCCGTCGACTGTGCGCATGAGGTCGGCCACGTCGAGGGCGGGCTCCCCGAAGAAGCGGTCTCCGCCGGCTGCCGACAGGGCCGCGATCTCACGCAGGATCACGCCCGCCGTGGCGGGGGAGATCCCGCCGATGGAGCGCAGCTCCTCCTTGCCGGCCTCGGTGCCGGTGAGGTAGTCGACGACGGCGCGCAGGTCGGCCAGGTCGAGCAGGGCCAGACCCTGGGAGTCGGCCCAGTGGACGATGAGCTGGAGGGCTGAGGTCTGGGTGTCGTTGAGACCCAGGACGCGTGAGAGCAGGACCGGCCCGAGCTCGCTGACGGTCGTGCGCACGGGTGTGCCGAGGCCGCCTCCTCCCAGGCTCAGCAGCTCGACGGGGAAGGCCGCGGGCGACCAGGGCTGACCGGTCGCGGCGGTGCGGGCGGTCAGCCTGTCCGAGGCGGTTCCCGGCTCGGCCAGGCCGGTGAGGTCGCCCTTGACGTCGGACAGGAACACGGGCACTCCCGCCGCGCTCAGGCCCTCGGCCAGGAGCTGGAGCGTGCGGGTCTTGCCGGTGCCGGTGGCCCCGGCCACGAGGGCGTGACGGTTGAGCAGCCCCAGGGGCAGCCCCACCCTCAGCCCGCTCACGGCACTGGGCTCTCGGGGCGCCTCCTGCTCGGTGGGGAAGGACAGGTAGGTGCCCACAGGAAGGCTCGGGCCGGTGAAGGAGTACCCATCGCGCACCACCGCGGCGTAGCCCTCGACGACGGGGACGGCCTCAGGCTCCGTGGCCCCTCCCGGGGCCTGCCCGTCCGCGGGGGCCTGCCCGTCCGCGGGGGCCTGCCCGTCCGCGGGGGCCTGGGATCCTTGCGAGGCCTGGGCTGCCAGGGCGGCGTCGAGCGCGGCCTGCGCGGCGGCGGCCCTGGCCTGGGCCGCATCGGCCGCGGCCTGGGCGGCCTGCGCCTTGAGCAGGGCGATGTCTGCTGCGTCGGTCATGGGCACATCGTAGGTGCCGGCCATGGGGCAGCGCTGCCCATCGTGGTCCGGCCACCCGCCTCCCTACCCTGATGGCGTCCGCACCGTGACCCATGTCCTCAGGAGGCTCTCATGCCACGACGCCGAAAGACCCTTCCGGCCACGATGGCCGAGATCCTTGCCCGCGGCGACATCGAGGAGGTCGCCGCCGCGCTCGCGCGGTGCGAGACAGGCGCCCGGATGCCGACGGCGCTCAGGGAGTCTGTCCTCCACCTCACCCCGTGCCCCGACACGGTCGTGCGCTGGCTCGTCGAGCGCGGCGAGGACGTCAACGCCGCGGACCGGTGCGGGCGCAGGCCCCTGCACACCCGCGTCACGGCGCGCTACTGGAGACAGATCCCCCTGCTGCTGCGCCTGGGTGCCGAGGTCGACGCTCCCCAGAAGAACGGGGCGACCGCCCTGCACGTGGCGGTGGAGAACCTCTGCCTCGAGGCGGTCGACACGCTCCTGGCCAGTGGCGCGGACGCGACGAGGCTGACGACCAACCGCACGGGCCAGGTCGACGGCGCCCTGTCCTACGCCCTGCGCTCCGAGCACTACCTCGAGGCCCCGACGATCCTGACGGTCGTCCACAGGCTCATCGCGGCCGGTGCCGTGCCCCAGGGCACCGAGGAGCCCGCCCTGACCCGCATGGGGCACCAGTACCAGCACGCGCTCGCCCGCTACGACCAGGACGACCCGGCCCGGGGGCGGATCGAGGCTGTCGGAGGCGCGCTCAACCGGCTCTACGAGATCTACGGAGTCCTGCCGGTCGCACCGGTGCGCCTGCGCGATCGCACGACGCTCCGCGCACCGCTGCAGACCCGGCGCCAGAGCCCCGAGCCGGCCGGTGCGGTGCGTACCCAGCCCTCGCCCGCCTGAGCGCAGGCTGGAGGCGGGGCTCCGCGAGGCTCGTCGTGGCACCCCGCAGGCGGCTGGGCCGGTGCCCCTCGGTGCACCTAGGCTTCGGTCATGACCCTTGCCCTCGTCACCGACTCCGCGGCCTGCCTGCCGCCCGCGCTCGCCCGCGCTCACGGGATCGACGTCGTCGCTCTCCACGCGCTGCCCGGGCAGGGCGCTCAGGCGGGCACGACCGCCCGGCCCTCGGTCGAGCAGCTCGCCGAGGCCTACGCGCGGGCGCTTGAGGGGGCCGACGAGGTCCTGGCCGTCCACCTGGCCTCGGCCCTGTCCGGGACCGTCGACAACGCCCGGCTGGCAGCCCGCGGGCTCGGTGAGGCGGTCACGGTCCTGGACTCCGGGGCCTGCGCAGGGGCCCTGGGGCTCGCGGTCCTGGCCGCCTGCGATGCCCCCGACGCCCGCACGGGCGCCGCCCGCGCCAGGGAGTCGGCCTCGCGCTCCCACCTGTTCTTCCTCGTCGAGGACCTCTCCCACCTGCGTCGCGGGGGACGGATCGACAGGGCCACCGCTCTCGTGGGCTCGGCACTGGGGATCCGGCCGGTGCTGGAGTCCGGGCCAGAAGGCATCAGTGTCGTCGAGACCGTCCGTGGCGCGGCCCGCGCACGCCGCCACCTCATCGCCCAGGCCGTGCACGCAGCCGGGGGCACGGCGCTCACCGGACCCCGCCCGCCCGCCGCCCCGGTGCGACTGGCCGTCCACTACGGTGACGACCCCGGGGACGGACGGGCCCTGGAGAACGACCTGGCCGAGGCGATGGCTGAGGCCGGCGCGGTGGTCGACTCGATCCTGCGCTCCCCGGTGGACGAGGCGATCCGCGTCCACCTCGGGCCCGGAGCGCTGGGAGTCGTCGTCGCACCTGCTCTGGCTCCCTCGCGCTGAGAGGCCGGCACCCTCCAGGTGCTCCACAGGTGCCGCTCGTGCACCCCAGGCACCCCGGCGTCCACAGGCGCCCGGCGCGTCGGTGGCGACCTGCCCTAGCCTCGGTGCCATGGGTGGCAGGCGCGTGGCGGGCGGACCAGGGAGGCGCTCCCTGGACGAGCTTGTGCGCCTGGCCTGCTCGACCGACCCCTCCCAGCCCCTCACTCGCCCCCGACGGGCCGCGGTCGCCCCCATGGCGGCCGTCGGGGCCGGCCTGCTGCTCATCGTGGCGGCCGTCGCGCTGGCCCTGCGCGCCGTCGTCCTCAGCCCCGGCCCGGCCCCGCAGCCACCGACCACCTCCTCGGAGGCCTCCCCGGCTCCCGGCGTCCACGCCCAGGGCACCGACCCGGGCGTCGTCGATCCCGCGGCGCAGCCGACGGCGGGGCCCGCGGCGCCCGCCTCGGGGCCACCGAGCACGGGAACGGTTGTCGTCCACGTCGCCGGCGCGGTCGCGGCACCCGGAGTCGTCACCCTCCCGGCCGGCTCGCGCGTCGCCGACGCCCTGGCCCAGGCGGGGGGAGCGACCCCCGAGGCCGACACCGACCAGCTCAACCTCGCCCGCGTGCTCACCGACGGCGAGCAGGTGAGGGTCCCGCGCCAGGGGGAGGACGCGAGCACCTGGGCCACCGCCTCCACCCAGGCTGCGGCTCCGCCGGCGCCGGCCCCGTCCCAGGCGGGCCTGGTCAACATCAACACCGCCCCGGCCTCCGAGCTCGAGACGCTGCCGGGAATCGGCCCCGCCCTGGCCGCACGGATCGTCGAGCACCGCGAGGCCAACGGCCCCTTCTCCTCGGTGGAGGAGATCACCGACGTCCCCGGGATCGGCCAGACGAGGATGGAGGCGCTGCGCGAGGCGGTGACCCTGTGAGTGACCTGGTGACCCGCCCGGGCTCCGGGCCCGTGGGTCCGGGTCACCGGCCCACGGCGCCCCACGAGCTGAGCGAGCCCGCCCCCGAGCCCCTCGACCTGCGTCTGGCGGCGCCCGCCGCCTGCGCCTGGGCGGCGGCGTGGTGGGCGGTCGGGCACGTCGGCCCCGGGTCCTGGCGCGCCCCGGCGGCCGCGGCCCTCCTCCTGGGAGGCCTTGCCCTTCCCCTGGGCGTGGCGACGGCCCGCCACCGGCCGCCTCGACACCGCCTCGACCCCCGCCCGGGATCCGCCGTGGCGCACGGGCAGGCCGGATCGGTCCGTGCGGCCCTGCTCGTGTGCGTCCTGGCCGCCTGCGCCGTCCTGGTCGTCTCGGCCTGCTCCTGCTGGGCCCGGGAGCGCGACCCCGTCGCCGCGGCGGTGGCCCGGGGACGGGCGGTCACCGTCGTGGGCACCGTGACCGCCACCCCGCGCACGGTGGTGTCGACCAGGTCGACCACCGTGCTCACCGAGGTCAAGGTCGCCACGGTCGACGGCGCCGCCTCGGGCGAGCACCTGACGGTCCTGGGCGGCGAGGAGTGGCTCGAGGCGCCCATGGGCGCGGTCGTGCGCCTGCGCGCCCGCCTGGAGCCGGCCGGGCCCGGCTCGCGCGAGGCGGCGCTCGTCGGCCGCGAGGCGAGGGTGCAGGTGACCGCCCCGCCCTCAGGCGTCCTGGGCCGGGTGACCGGCTTGCGTGAGGACCTGGCCCAGGCGGTCGGGGCGGGTCCGGCAGCCGGCGCCTGGACGCCGGGAGCCCAGGAGCTCGTGCCCGGCATCGCCCTGGGGGACGACCACGCCCTGCCCGCCCCCGTGCGTCAGGACATGCGGACGGTCAGCCTCACCCACCTGACGGCCGTGTCGGGCCAGCACGTCGCACTCGTCATGGGCACGGCCCTGGTGGCCATGGGCGCCGTCCCCCGTCGACCGCGCGCCGTCCTGGGGGCCCTCGTCCTCCTCGCCCTGGTCGTGCTCGTACGCCCCTCGGGCTCGGTCCTGCGTGCCGCGACGATGGGCACGGTCCTCCTGGTCGGCGTGGCCGCCGGGAGGCGCTCGGCCTCGCTGCCCGCCCTGTGCGCCGGCGTCATCGCCCTGCTCCTGGCCGACCCGCGCCAGGCCCGTGACCTCGGCCTGACGCTGTCGGTGGCGGCGACCGCCGGCATCCTCCTGGGCACCCGGCCCCTGGCCGGCCTCCTGCCGCGGTGGGTGCCCCGCCCCCTGGCGGAGCTCCTGGCCCTGCCCGTGGCCGCGCAGGCCGCCTGCGCGCCGGTCCTCGTGTGCGTCCAGCCCACGGTGGGCCTGTGGTCGGTGCCCGCCAACCTGCTCGCCGCCCCCGTCGTCCCCCTCGTCACCCTGACCGGGCTGGCGGGGGCCCTCCTGGCCCCGTGGTGGCCCTGGGCCGCGGGCGTCCTGACCTGTCCGGCAAGCGCCGCCTGCGCCTGGATCGTCACCATCTCCCGGCTCCTGGCCGGCCTGCCCGGGGCCGGCGTCCCCTGGCCCGCCGGACTGCCGGGAGCGCTCGCGCTGGCGGCCTGCGAGATCGGCGTGCTGACCTGCGCCCTGGGCGCGCGACGGCGCAGGAGCGCCGCGGGTGGGGCAGCCGTGGCGGGCTGAGTCCTCCGCGGGTCCTGCTCGTGGCAGGCTTAGCCCATGGCGAGCCCCCGATCAGCGCGCAGGAACCGCGCCGCACCCGCAGGACCGTCGTGGCAGGAGGTCGGCCTGGCCCCCCTGGTCCTCATCCGCTCGGGGGAGGAGGTCCTGGGCGACCGTGCGGTGGCACGCCTGGTGGCCATGGCCCGTGAGCAGGACCCCCGCACGGAGGTGGTCAGGGTCGAAGCCGCCGCCTACCAGGCCCACCAGCTCGACACCCTCGTGTCGCCCTCCCTGTTCGCCGAGCCCAAGCTCCTCCTCGTGCCCAACCTCGAGCAGATGACCGACGCGCTCCTGACCGACCTGCTGGCCTACGTGGCCGCGCCGGCCCCCGACGTCGTCGTCGTGCTGCGCCACAACGGCGGGCAGCGCGGCAAGCGGCTCCTCGACTCCCTGGCCGCCTCCCCCCACCCGGTCGTGTCCATCGCCGCGGTCAAGTCCCCCAAGGACAAGGCCGCCCTCGTGTCGGCCGACGTGCGCGACGCGGGGCGGCGCATCGACCCCGACGCCGTGGGCGCCCTCGTCGACGCCATGGGGGCAGACCTGCGCGAGCTGTGCTCGGCGGTCGACCAGCTCGTGGCCGACACGACCGGGACGATCACCGTCGAGAAGGTCAACACCTACTACGCCGGGCGCATCGAGGCCACCGGCTTCACCGTGGCCGACGCCGCGACGGCCGGGAACGTCGGTGCGGCGATCACCGCCCTGCGGCACGCCGTGGCCACCGGAACCGACCCCGTGCCCATCGTCGCGGCGCTGGCCCTCAAGGTCCGCCAGCTCGCGCGCGTGGCCGCCATGGGCGGCAGGCGGGGGATCACCCCCCAGGACGTGGGCATGGCTCCCTGGCAGGTCGACCGCGCCAGGCGCGAGCTCGCCGGCTGGTCCGACGACGCCCTCGCGGCGGCGATCATGGCCGTCGCCCGGGCCGACGCCGAGGTCAAGGGGGAGAGCCGCGACCCGGTCCACGCCGTCGAGCGGGCCGTCATCGCGATCTGCGACGCCCGCCGCGGCCGCCTGGGGCCCCGGTCGGCCCGGGCCTGAGCCCGCCACCGCCCCCGGGGCCGACCGGCGGCGGGGACCTCAGCGCTTGCGGTACAGGCTCTTGGTGGCGAAGACCGGCTCGTTGGTCACCTGGACGCCCAGGGAGCGGAAGATGCCCTCGTCCACGGATCCCAGGATGGTCGAGGTGTGGACGTCGCAGCCGCGCAGGCTGGCCAGCTGGGCCAGGGCGGCCGCGGCGTTGTCGTCGCCGTTGGCCGACACCGCCAGGGCGATGAGCACCTCGTCGGTGTGCAGCCGCGGGTTGAGCGAGCCCAGGTGCTGGGTCTTGAGGGTCTGGATCGGCTCGATCGAGGCCTTGGCCAGCAGGTCGGTCTCGGTGTCGATGCCCGCCAGGGCCTTGAGGGCGTTGAGCAGCATCGCCGAGGAGCAGCCCAGCAGCGGGGAGGTCTTGCCCACGACGATCCGGCCGTCGGGCAGCTCGATGGCCGAGGCCGGCGCGCCGGTGGACCGGGCCAGGTCGAGGGCGGGGCGCACGACCGGACGGTCCTCGGGGGAGATGCCCAGGCGTCCCATGAGCAGGGCGATGCGCTCGGACTGGACGGGTTCGAGCATCTCGCGCTTCTCGGTGACCAGGGCCTTGTAGTAGCGGCGGATGACCT
Source organism: Actinomyces howellii (assembly GCF_900637165.1). GTDB lineage: Bacteria > Actinomycetota > Actinomycetes > Actinomycetales > Actinomycetaceae > Actinomyces > Actinomyces howellii. The sequence goes on from NZ_LR134350.1 coordinate 194,070, forward strand.
CCTGCTCGGAGGCGGCGCGGCAGGCCGCGTCGTCGCTCATGCAGTGCCCGGCCATGTTGACGCCCATGTCCGTGGGGGAGGAGTAGGGGGAGGCGCCCAGGATCTGCTCGAGCAGGCGCGACAGGACGGGGAAGACCTCGACGTCGCGGTTGTAGTTGACGGCCTGCTCGCCGTGGGCCGCCAGGTGGAAGGGGTCGATCATGTTGACGTCGTCGAGGTCGGCGGTGGCTGCCTCGTAGGCGACGTTGACCGGGTGGTCCAGGGGCAGGTTCCAGATCGGGAAGGTCTCGAACTTGGCGTACCCCGAGGAGCGGCCCCGGAGGTGGTCGTGGTAGATCTGGGACAGGCAGGTGGCCATCTTGCCCGAGCCGGGGCCCGGTGCCGTGACGACGACGAGGTCGCGGGTGGTCTCGATGTACTCGTTGCGCCCGAAGCCCTCGGGGGAGACGATCCGGGCCACGTCGCTGGGGTAGCCGGCGATCGGGTAGTGGCGGTAGGTCCGCAGGCCGAGCTTGTCGAGCTTGCGCTTGACGTCGAGGGCCTGACGGTTGTCCTCGGTCCACTGGGTGATGACGACGCCGCCAACCTTGAGGCCGTACCCCCGGAAGGCGTCGACGTGGCGCAGCACCTCGTCCTCGTAGGAGGTGCCCAGGTCGGCCCGCACCTTGTTGCGGGCGAAGTCCTTGGCGTTGACGGCCACGATGATCTCGACGTCGTCGGCCAGCTCGGCGAGCATGACGATCTTGTTGTCCGGGGTGAACCCGGGCAGGACGCGTGAGGCGTGCATGTCGTCGACGAGCTTGCCGCCGAACTCCAGGTAGAGGGTGCCGCCGAACTGGGCTCGGCGTTGTGCGATGTGCGCCGACTGCATCGTCAGGTACTTGTCCCGGTCGAATCCGATGCGCATCGGCACTCCTGCTCCTCGGTCCTGCGGCCGGGTGAAGCCCACGGCCCGGGGCATCCTAGCCCCGTGGGCCACCTGCCTGCGCGTCGGGCGGCGGCGAGTCCGGCTCCACCGGGACGACGAAGGGCGCCTCCCCTTGCGGGAGACGCCCTTGTGCGCTGGCTGCGGGCCCGACGGGCTCACAGGGAGTTGACGCGCCTGGCCAGCTTGGACTTGCGGTTGGCGGCCTGGTTCTTGTGGATGACGCCCTTGGACACGGCCTTGTCGAGCTTGCGGGAGGCGACCTTGAGCAGGGCGAGGGCGGCCTCCTTGTCACCGGCCTCGACGGCCTCGCGGACGCGGCGCACGTGCGTCTTGAGCTCAGACTTGACGGACTGGTTGCGCAGGCGGGCCTTCTCGTTGGTCTTGATGCGCTTGATCTGGGACTTGATGTTCGCCACGGTGAGTGAAGCTTTCTCGTGTCTGAATGGTCGATGGCCGGAAAGAGGGTTCGCGCCACGGGTCGACGGAGGGTGGTGGAAGCACCTGGCGGGCCCGGTCGCCAGACCCCGCAGCCGGCCAGGCCAGAGGTCCAAGGAGAGACTGTAGCATCACGCCTCCGGGGTGCTCCTCCCGCCGCAGGAGTGAGGTGCGTCAACTCTGGTGCGGCGCTCAGGACCAGTGGGTGCGCAGGGCGCTGACGACGCCCTCGAAGGTGGTGCGGCCCATCGTGGCCCCCTCGCGGCGCACCGCATCCGGGGCGACGAGCAGGAGCCGGTCGAGGCGGACCTCCGAGCGGCGGCCGCGGCTGTCCCAGGCCCCGGTGCCCACGTCGTGCCAGTACCTGCCCCAGCGCGCCTCCTGGGCGGCGTCACGGTCGTGGTCCTTGCTCGTCATCTGCGTGACGACGAGTCCCTCGGGCAGGCGCGACAGGACGAGGACCGGGCGGTCCTTGCCGCGGGAGGGGTCGTCCTCGTAGGGCACCCAGGTCCACACGACCTCCCCCGGGTCGGCCTGGCCGTCCGGGTCGGGGCTGTAGGCGAAGGCCGGCAGCCCCCGTACGGAGACGTCGTAGACCTCGACGTCCCTGCCGGGGGCCGTGGGGCCCGCGAGGGCTGTGCGGCTCGTACCGGCCGTGCGGGGGGCGGAGGGCACGGGGCGCTCGGAGCGCTCAGGGCGCTCAGGGGGGACAGGGCGCTCGGGGCGCTTCTGGGTGATGGGGCGTGCGGGGGCCGAGGTGACCGCGCGGGCCAGGGCTCCCAGCACCCGGTTGAGCAGTGACATGGGCCGACCCTACCGCCTGGGGAGCGACGCCCCCGCGCCCGAGAGCGGCTCGCCGGCTGACGCGCCCCGAGGGGGCGTCAGCCGGCGAGCCAGGCGGCAGGGTCCGAGCAGCGGGGGCCTACTGGCCCTCGGGACGGGTCACGGCCGTGCAGGTCGTGTGGGTCGTGGCCTCGATGCCGGGGCCGGAGGCGATGTCGACGTCGGTGCTCAGGCCGGTTGTCGGGTCGCCTGCCACGCAGGCGCCGAGCTTGTCCCAGCCTCCGGCCGCCGTGACGGCGGCGACGTCGATGTCGTAGTAAGCGGTCACGCTCACCGTGTGCGTCGAGGAGGCGAACAGCGCCGTCTCGTTGGGCAGGCGCAGGCTGCCGTCCTCACCAGGGGTGAGGAAGTCGCTGAAGGGCTTGAAGGTGCCCTCCTGCCACTGCCACTCCACCCACGCGCCGGCCAGGCTGAGCCCCGCAGGCACCTGGGGGCGCAGGACGACCTGCGAGGTGCGACCGGCCGCGTCGGTGGTGTTGGTGAAGGTGACCGTGTAGGTGAAGGCGACGTAGTTCCTCGGCGAGCCGTCGGCCCCGGTCCCCATGGACTCCACCTGGGTGGTCGGGGACTCGGCGGTCACCGCGGTGGTCGTCACCGGACGGTCGTCGACGTAGGTACCGGTGAAGGTCTCACCGCCGGCGGTCACCGAGGTGGTCACGGTGTTGCGGCCCACGACGCCGGTCAGGTCGGCCCGGCAGCTGACGGTCTGCCCGCTGGGCACCGAGGCGTCCCCGCTGTCCAGGCTCAGCCCGTCGGCGGGGTCGGCGTCGGTGACGACCTGCCCCCCGTAGGGGCTGAGGTCGCAGGACAAGGAGGTGAGCGTGGCCGGCCCCGTGGTCACCGCCGGTGAGACGGTGAAGTCCGTCAGGGCCGAGGCTGACTCGTTCCTCAGCTCGATGGCGAAGGCCCCGGTACCGCTGGCGGCACCGGCGTCCTCGACCCGGCTCGTCGCGACCCCGACCTGCGCGGCGGCGGCGTCCTTCTTGCGGACGGTGGCCGTGGGGGTCACCGAGGCGGTGCGCGTCGAGGCGATGACCTCGGGGGCGAAGTCGTAGGCGCGCTCGCCTGCGCCCGGTGCGTGGACCGTCGTCCCGATGGCCAGCTCGAGGTAGGAGCCCTCGGTCTGGTAGGAGAAGTCCGCCTTGACGGTGACCGTGAGGTGCTCGGGGGAGCACTCGACGGTGTCGATCGAGGCGACCTTGTCACCGTACAGGCCGTAGCGGAGCTCGGCGTTGTCCGACAGGTCGGCGCTGGCCAGGGCCGTCGGGGCTCCCGTCTGGTTGTCGGGGCTCCAGAAGGTGGCGGTGCCAGCGACGCGGCTGGAGCTCGGGCAGGCCCAGCTCCACTGTCCCGGCTGCGAGTCGGCCTCGACGGTGAAGGTCACCTTGCCGTCCTCGGCTGCCAGGGAGTCGGGCACGACCACCGTCCAGGTCAGGCAGTCGGTGGCGTCGGCTGAGCCCCGGCAGGCCTCGGGGGCCGAGTCATAGGATCCTGAGGCGCTGATCTGGTCGAGGGGAACGGGCTGCGGCTGGGTGTCGGCCTGGGCGGGGACGGCCAGGGCGAGGGCTGCCAGGGGAGTGGTGAGGAGAAGAGCGAGGGTTCGGCGCCACAGCGCAGTCGGCCGGGGCGTGTGAGTGTGCATGATGAGCCTTTCCAGGGAGGTCAGGTAGTCGCTCGAGTCAAGGAATGCGGAGCTCTGCCGGATTCAGCATCACACGCCGGGGCTTCGCGAGGCAAGTTTCGCCTGCCGTGGCGGCCAGGGACCTGGCCGCCACGGGGCGTTCAGGCACGACGGGGCGCTCGGGCGCTCAGGGGCGGCGACGGGTCGCGGCCTTCATCGCGCGGACGAAGTCCTGCAGCTCGCCGGTCATCGCCTCCAGGACCGTCGCGCGCTCAGCCCCGCCCTCGGGCGCCGACAGCAGGGCGGGGGCGTGCCGCTCGACGATCGCCACGGTCGCGGAGCCCGAGATGGCGCCGTCGGCACCGGCGGCGACGGCCTCGGCGACCTGCTCGGGCCGGGAGATCCCGAAGCCCAGCATGACCGGTGCGGCGGCGTCGGCCCGCAGCCGGGCGACCGACTCGGCCAGGCCGGCCGTCGAGGAGGCGTGCTCGGCGCCGGTGACTCCCACCCGCGAGACGGCGTAGACGTAGCCCCGGGAGGCCTCGGCCACCGCGTCGAGGGTCTGGGCCGAGGAGGAGGGCGGGGCGATGTAGACCGGGTCGACCCCGGCTGCCCGGGCCGCCGCAGAGAAGGGCGCGGACTCGCGCACGGGCACGTCGGGCACGAGCACCGAGTCGATGCCGGCCGCCGCGCAGTCGGCGTAGAAGGTCTCCAGGCCGCGGGCGAAGGGCAGGTTGCCGTAGATGAGCATGCCGATGGGCAGCTCGGGGTGGCGCCGGCGCACCCTGCCCACGACCTCGAGGCAGGCGGTGAAGTCGGCGCCCGCCTCAAGAGCCCTGATGTGGGCGTGCTGGATGGTCGGCCCGTCGGCCACGGGGTCGGAGAAGGGCACGCCGAGCTCGAGGGCGTCCGCCCCGGCCTCGATGAGCGCCTCGATGACGGTCTCGGACAGCTCGGCGGTGGGGTCGCCGACCATGACGAAGGGGACGAAGGCGCCCTGCCCGCTGCGGGCCAGGCGCTCGAACATCGCGGTGTAGCGGGTCATGCTCTGGTCTCCTCGCCGGTGTCTGCGGTCGTCTCGGTGCTTGTCGTGAGCGGGCGCAGGGACAGGTACTCGGTGCGCTTGCCCATCTGCTCGACCATGACGGCGGCGCGCCCGACGGCGGAGTCGCGCGAGAAGCTGCCCCCGCGCAGCGCCCGCACCTGGTCGAGGTCCTTGTCGCCCCGGCCCGACAGGCACACGAGCAGGTGCGGGGACGGGGCGTGGTCGGGGGTGCTCCGGGCGACCTCGAGGGCCTGGGCCAGGGCGTGGGCCGACTCCAGGGCCGGGACGATGCCCTCCCAGCGGGCCAGCAGCTCGAAGGCCTCCAGGGCCTGGTCGTCGGTGACCCCGACGTAGCGGGCTCGGCCGGTGTCAGCCAGCCAGGCGTGCTCGGGGCCCACACCGGGGTAGTCCAGTCCCGCCGACACCGAGAAGGACTCCTCGACCTGGCCGTCAGGGGTGCGCATGAGGTAGCTGCGTGCCCCGTGGAGGATGCCGACCGTGCCCTGGTTGATCGGGGCGCCGTGGCGCGCGGTGCCCAGGCCCTCTCCGGCCGGCTCGACCCCGATGAGGCCCACGCCCTGGTCGGCCACGAACTCCGAGAACATGCCGATGGCGTTGGAGCCCCCGCCCACGCAGGCGATGACCTCGTCGGGCAGGCGCCCGGTCATCTCGAGGAGCTGGGCGCGGGCCTCGACCGAGATGCAGCGGTGGTACTCGTGGACGATCGTGGGGAAGGGGTGGGCGCCGGCCGCGGTGCCCAGGAGGTAGTGGGTGTCGTGGAAGGACGCCGACCAGTCCCGCAGCGCCTCGTTGACGGCGTCCTTGAGGGTGCCTGCCCCGGAGGCCACGGGGAGCACGCGAGCCCCCATGAGCTCCATGCGCTCGACGTTGGAGGCCTGGCGGACCACGTCGGTGGCGCCCATGTAGATCGTGCACTCCAGGCCCAGCAGCGCGCAGACCATGGCGGTGGCCGTGCCGTGCTGCCCCGCGCCGGTCTCGGCGATGATCCTGGACTTGCCCATGCGACGGGCCAGGAGGGCCTGGCCCAGGACCTGGTTGCCCTTGTGCGCCCCGCCGTGGACGAGGTCCTCGCGCTTGAGGAAGATGCGGGCGTTGCCCTCCCGGGGCAGGTTGCGCAGCTCGGTGACCGGCGTGGGCCGTCCCAGGTACCGACGGAGGAGCTCGTCGAGCTCTGCGGTGAAGGACGGGTCGGACTGCGCCTCGATGAAGGCGTCCTCGAGCTGGTCGAGGGCCGGGATGAGCAGCTCGGGGACGTACTGGCCCCCGTACTGGCCGAAGTAGGCGTTCAGGCGGGGGTGGCGGTGGTCGCCGTGAGAGTGCCCGGCTCCCTGGTCCTGTCCGGAGCGCTCCGGCACGGCGCCGGCCAGGGCGGCCGCGACGGCGCCCGGGTCGGCCGCGCTCGACAGGGCCGAGCCGACGAGCAGGGCGTCGACGAGACCGGCCAGGCGGCGCACGTCCTGGGGGTCGTTGACCCCGGACTCGCCGACGAGCACGACCCCGGGCGGCGCCAGGGGCGCGAGCTCCTCGGTGCGGGCCAGGTCGGTGGCCAGGGTGCGCAGGTTCCGGTTGTTGATCCCGATGACCCCGGCCCCCAGGGCCGCGGCGCGGCGCATCTCCTGGCGCGTCGAGACCTCCGTGAGGACCTCCATGCCCAGGATCCCGGCCAGGTCGGCCAGCTCACGGTAGACGTCGTCGGGCACGACCGACAGCATGAGCAGGATCGCGTCCGCGCCCAGGGAGCGGGCGGCCAGCACCTGGACCTCGTCGACGATGAAGTCCTTGCACAGGACGGGGACCTCGACCTCCTCGCGCACGGCCGCCAGGTCCTCGAAGGACCCGTTGAAGCGGTCGGGCTCGGTGAGCACCGACACGGCGGCGGCGTGGGGGGCGTAGGCACGGGCCAGCTCGGCCGGGTCGTAGCCCGCGCGCAGGGTGCCGCGCGAGGGCGAGGCGGCCTTGCACTCCATGATGAGGGCCGGCTGGCGGCAGGCGTCCGCGCTGGTGCGCCTGCGCAGCGCCTGGGCCAGGGAGCGCTGCGAGCGCGGCAGGTCCTGGGCCCGCAGGTGGCCGAAGCGCTCACGCAGCTCGGGCAGGCGGGCACGGCGTGCCTCGACGATGGAGTCCAGGACCGTGCCGGTGGCGATGAGGCGGGCCTCGACGGGCAGGCGCTCGGGGCGCCCCCCGGCGCCGGAGACGGTGGTGGGGCTCACTGCTCCTCCTCGATCTGGGCGGCGGTGGTCATGGAGTCCAGGTGCGCCCCGACCCTGCCGCTGGCCAGCTGCTTGAGGGCCATGCGCGTCCCGTCGGCCAGGTCGTCGGCGGGCCCGGCCAGGTAGAGCAGGGCGCCGGCGTTGACGGCGATCGCGTCCCGGTGGGCGGGCGCGCCCCCGCCGGCGAAGACCTCGCGCAGGAGGCGGGCGTTGTCCCGGGGGTCGCCGCCCTCGAGCTCGGACAGGTCGTAGCGGGCCACCCCCAGCTCCTCGGGGTCGACCGTGTAGGACTTCACCCCCCGCGGTGTGGCCTCGCGCACGAGGGTCGTGCCGTGGACGGCGATCTCGTCGGTACCGGCGCCGTGGACGATGAGGGCGCGCTTGCGACCCAGACGCACCATCGTCTCGGCGATCATGTCCAGGATGGTGGGGTCGGCCACGCCCATGAGCTGGTAGGTCAGGTGCGCGGGGTTGAGCAGCGGACCCAGGACGTTGAAGATCGTCGGGGTGGCCAGCGCCTGGCGCACCGGAGCGACGTGGCGCATCGCCGGGTGGTAGGCCTGGGCGAACAGGAAGGTGAAGTGGTCCCGGGCGAGGATCTCCACGGCCCGGTGGGGGTCGAGGTCCAGGGGCAGGCCCAGCGCCGCGACGACGTCGGCTGCCCCCGTGCGCGAGGACACCGCCCTGTTGCCGTGCTTGGCCACCGACACGCCCATCGAGGCGGCCACGATGCCGGCGGCGGTCGAGATGTTGATGGTGCCGGCGCCGTCACCCCCCGTGCCCACGACGTCGACCAGCGGGAAGGTGACCTCGGGGAAGGGCCTGGCGGCGGCCCGGAAGGCGCCGGCCGCGCCGGCCAGCTCCTCGGGGGTCTCGCCGCGGGCGTGCAGGGCGGCCAGGAGGGCTGCCGTCTCGGCCTCGGAGAGGTCGCCCGCCCCGAGGGCGGCGAAGACGACCCCGGTCTCCTCCTGGGTCAGGCGCCTGCCCTGGATGACCGAGCGCAGGAGGCGGTGGGCCTCCTGGGCGTCGGCCACGGCGGGCCCGGTCTGCCCGGGCCGGTCAGGCTGCCCGGCGTGCCCGGTGTCGCTCGTGGTGCCCTTGGGCGTGTCGGTGGTCATCGTGCTCCTCCGGGGCTCGTGGTCGGCAAGGTGGTGGGGCCGCTCGGGGCGCTGGGCGCGCTCGCGGCCCGGGTGAGGTCGGCGGTCAGGGACCTGAGGACTCCCGGGCCCTGGGGCGTGAGCACCGACTCGGGGTGGAACTGGAGGCCCACGACCGGGGCGCTGCGGTGGCGGGCGGCCATGACGACGCCGTCGGCGGTGCTCGCCAGCGAGGTGAGGGCCTCGGGCAGCTCACGGGTGCCCAGGGAGTGGTAGCGGGCGACGTCGAGGGGGCCGCCGGCCAGGACCTCGAAGGCGGGGTCGGCCCGTCCGGCGGGGGAGACCTCGACGCGCACCGAGCGCCCGTGGACCGGGCCGACCCGGTCGACCCTCCCGCCGCATGCCTCGACCAGGGCCTGGAAGCCCAGGCAGATCCCCAGGGTCGGGATCGAGCGCTCGACGGCGGTGGTCACGAGCTCCATGAGGCAGCCGGCGGCGCGAGGGTGCCCGGGCCCGGGGGACAGGCACAGCGCCGGGCGGAGCCCGTCGGCGGCCTCGGCGGCGGTGGGCTCCAGGGCGGCCAGCACGGTGGCGCAGGCCACCGTGTTGCGGTAGACCTCGATGCCCGCGCCCAGGGAGGCGAACTGGTCGACGAGGTTGTAGACGAAGGAGTCGCGGTTGTCGAGCAGGACGACGCGCATCTCAGGCCTCCTGTCGGACGGTGGTGTCGGGGTCGATGACGAGATCGGCGCCCTGGGCGGCCGCCACGGCCTCGAGGACCGCGCAGGCCTTGTGGACGGTCTCGGCCGCCTCCGCGGCGGGGACCGAGTCCGACACGACACCCGCCCCGGCCTGGACGAGGGCGGTGCCGTCGCGCACGAAGGCCGCGCGGATGACGATGCACGTGTCGAGCTCGCCGTCGCCGCGCACGTAGCCCACCGATCCTCCGTAGGAGCCGCGACGCACGCCCTCGGCCTGGCGGATGAGCTCGGCGGCGCGCAGCTTGGGGGCGCCGGTGAGCGTGCCCATCGTCATCGAGGCGCGGAAGGCGTCGAGGGCGTCGAGGTCGGGGGCCAGGCGCCCGGAGACCTCCGAGACCAGGTGCATGACCCGGCTGTAGCGGTCCACGCGCAGCAGGTCGCCCACCCGACGTGTGCCCGGCACGCTCACGCGGGCGACGTCGTTGCGGGCCAGGTCGACGAGCATGACGTGCTCGGCGACCTCCTTGTCGTCGGTGCGCAGCTCGAGCTCGAGGCGGGTGTCGCGCTCGTGGTCGACCGAGCCGTCAGGACCCAGGCCACGCGGCCGGGTGCCGGCGATGGGGCGGATGGCGACCTCGCCGGTCCTGGCCGAGTACAGCAGCGCCGACTCGGGGGAGGCCCCGAACAGCTCGAAGTCCGGGGCTGCCAGGTAGAACATGTACGGGCTGGGGTTGGACACCCGCAGCCGGTGGTAGGCGGCCAGGGCGTCGGGGCAGGGCAGCGTGAAGCCGCGGGAGGGGACGACCTGGTAGACGTCCCCTGCCGCGATGTGCTCCTTCATCCGCTCGACGACCGCCTCGAAGCCGGCGTCCGAGACGGTGGGCAGGGCGCGCAGGGTTGCCGCGCCGGTGGCCTCCTGCCGCGCGGGGCCCGTCGGCTCGCGGTGCGTCCCCCCACCGACCCGCGCGGCGTCGGTGGCGCTGGTTGCGTCGATGGCCGCGGCCAGCTCGTCCATGCGCCCCTCCAGCCCCTCGGGGTCCACCGAGGCGCCCACGAGCGTGGCCGTGGCGGTGGGGTGGTCGAGGACGAGGATGACGCGCGCGTCGTAGAAGAGGTAGTCAGGACAGGTGTTGGCCCCCTGGCCGACCTCGGGCAGGGACTCGAAGGTGGCCAGGTAGTCGAAGGCGAGGACACCGGCCTCCAGCGGCAGGTGGGGGTGGTCGACCTCGGCCGCGGCCAGGACCCGCACGGGCTCGATCGTGGACAGGGCCCGCAGTCGCTCGCGCTCCTCCAGGCCGTCCGCAGGGGGAGCGGGGATCCTCAGGTGCAGGCGGTCGGAGGAGCGCTCGACGACCTGGTCACGCAGTGCGGCCCCGACCCGCTCGAGGGCGGCCCTGCCGTCGTCGAGGGCTCCTGGCAGGGCCTCGAGCGTCACCTCCTCCCCCTGGGAGGTCAGGCGGGTGGAGGCCTCGAGCACGGCGATCGTCGTGCGTGAGGCCTTCGTCGTGATGTCCGCGCTCTCGAGCAGGACGCAGTCGACGGGGCGATCGGTCTGGGTACCCGCCCCAGGTGCTGCGGTGCACAGGAGGCCCTGGGCGGTCAGGGACCGCAGGAGGGCGCCGCCGTCGGCGTGGTAGGCCACAGCGCGGGTGAGCACTGCGGGAGGCGTGGGTGCCATGGGGCCTCTTTCCTGAGATCGGTGGTCAGGCGGGCCGTTCACGCATGGTGCCGGGGTGGCCCGCGGTGAGCGAGCCGGTGCGACCTAGCGCGACGATGAGGTGGCTCGCCCTGAGGGGAGCCACCACCAGGTGATGCGCCGCGCGGTCATGGGCTTACTGTAGCCCGGGCCCGCCGGGAGCTCCCAATCCTCATCTGCGTGTCCGCATGCCGGGACCCGTCATCGGGTGCCTCGGAGGAGGCGGACTCGGCCTCGGCCCTCCTGGGCTGCCCGGAGTGCTCGGCACGACGTCGCTGGAGGAGGACCGAGGCGAGGACGGCGGCGACGAGGAGCACCGAGACCACGCGGCCCGCGGGGCTGGAGTACCAGGTCGCCAGCACCGCCATGCCGATGGTCGTGTAGATCGCCGCCCACGCCACGGCCCCCACCGCGGTGGCCGGGACGTACCGGCGCAGCGGCATGCGCGCCACTCCGGCGGAGAGCTGGATGAAGCTCTGGAGCCCGACGGTCAGGAAGGACAGGGGCACCGCCAGGACGCCCCAGCGGGCGGTCCAGGACTGGGCGGTCAGGTACATGGGGGAGTCGAGCATCGTGGCCCACCTGCTGCGGGCGGTGCCGGCCGTGACACCCCGGCCGATCCAGTAGATCGTGTTCGAGCGCATCATCCCGCCGGACCAGAACAGTAGGAACATCCAGGCGTAGGGCAGGTCTCCGATCCGGTCCATCATGCGGGTCAGGCTAGCCTAAGCTGGCAAGCGTCGCGCCGACGGCTCGACGCCACTGCTCGTAGTCCGCCCCGACCCAGCCTCGCCCCGCCGGCGCGGAGGGAAGGTGCTGGAACCGCTCGGGGTAGGAGCCGGGACCCTGCTCGAGCACGCTGCGCAGGGGCGCGGGCATCCGTGTGCCGAAGGCGCGCTCGGCCTGGCTGATCCGGTTGGAGACCTTCCGGGGGTTGCCGATGGCCTTGGGCAGGAACCGCCCCTCGGCCTCCATGCACGCCACGGACAGGGCGAGGTACGGCATGGAGAACCAGCCCGTGTGGAGGTTGTGCCTGCCGCCGTGGGCGTCCCTGACCGTGACGTACTGGGAACGGGGCTGGCGGTCGTAGGAGACGATCTCGTCGTGACGCACCGCGGTCGTCCGGCCCCGCCACGTCGTGACGACGACGGTGTCCGGGGCGTCGACGAGGGCGCACCGCTCGTGGGACAGGATCATGAAGCATCCGATGCCGATGAAGAACACCCCGAAGGCGGCCACGGCGGCCCAGCCCGCCATCCTGGAGGGGCCCGGTATGAGTGAGCCCAGGGGGATCGCGACGACGCCGACGACGATGAAGATGACTCCGATGACCTTGAGGGCCCGGCCCGGCCGTTGGCGGGGGGCCCCACGGAGCCCGGCGGTCTCGGGGCCCTGCCCTGCGGCGTGGGGCGCTGCGGCGGGCTCCAGCCGACGGCTTCGCCGGAGGGCGTTGGTGCACACCGCGGCGACGGCGGCGACCACGGCGAGGATGACGTACTTGGTGAGCGTCTCAGGGAGCATGGCGACCTTCTCACGGGGTTGGGGGAGGGCTTCGTCGTGTGTGACGCCTGCGACACTACCAAGCCCGGTGTGACCTTGTGCCGCGCACGAGCGCCTCGTCGTCCCGGGGGCGCGGCTCGTGGGAGACTGTGCCCAGATCCTGCCCGCTGCGCGCCCGCGAGGCCGAGGCCGCCGGCGGGCCACACCATGAGCACACCCAGACGGAAGGCCGACGTGTCACCCATCCCCACGCCCGCGCAGGCCCACGGCGTCTCCCCGGCTGCCACCGCGCAGGCCCGGCTCCGGAACTTCTCGATCATCGCCCACATCGACCACGGGAAGTCGACGCTGGCCGACCGGATGCTCCAGGCCACCGGCGTCGTCGCGCCCCGTGACATGCGCGCCCAGTACCTGGACCGCATGGACATCGAGCGCGAGCGCGGGATCACGATCAAGTCCCAGGCGGTGCGCATGCCGTGGTCCGTCACCGGCGCGGACGGCACGACCACCTCCTACGCCCTCAACATGATCGACACCCCCGGTCACGTCGACTTCTCCTACGAGGTGAGCCGGTCCCTGGCGGCCTGCGAGGGGGCCGTGCTCCTGGTCGACGCCGCCCAGGGGGTCCAGGCCCAGACCCTGGCCAACCTCTACATGGCCATCGAGGGCGACCTGACGATCATCCCGGTGCTCAACAAGATCGACCTGCCTGCTGCCGACCCCGAGAGGTACGCCGCCGAGATCGCCTCGATCATCGGCTGCGACCCCCAGGAGGTCCTCCGTGTCTCGGGCAAGACCGGTCAGGGCGTCCCCGAGCTCCTCGACCGGATCGTCGAGGCGGTCCCGGCGCCCTCGGGGGACCCCCAGGGGGCGGCTCGGGCCATGATCTTCGACTCCGTCTACGACACCTACCGGGGCGTCGTCACCTACGTGCGCGTCGTCGACGGGGCGCTCAACGCCCGCGAGCGCATCGAGATGCTGTCGACCGGCGCGGTCCACGACCTGCTCGAGATCGGCGTCATCAGCCCCGAGCCCGTGCCCACGACCGGCCTGGCCGCCGGGGAGGTCGGGTACCTCATCACCGGGGTCAAGGACGTGCGACAGTCGAGGGTCGGTGACACGGTCACGGCGGCGGCGGCACCGGCCGCCGAGCCGCTGTCCGGCTACCAGGACCCCAAGCCGATGGTCTTCTCCGGGCTGTTCCCCGTGGACGGCTCGGACTTCCCGGCCCTGCGCGACGCCCTGGACAAGCTCAAGCTCAACGACGCCGCCCTCACCTACGAGCCGGAGACCTCGGTGGCGCTGGGCTTCGGCTTCCGCTGCGGCTACCTCGGGCTGCTCCACCTGGAGATCATCCGCGAGCGCCTCGAGAGGGAGTTCAACCTCGACATCATCTCGACGGCGCCCTCGGTGGTCTACGAGGTCACCCTCGAGGACAAGAGCGTCCACACGGTGACCAACCCCAGCGAGTTCCCCTCGGGCAAGGTCCTGGACGTGCGCGAGCCGGTGGTGCGAGCCACGATCCTGACCCCCAGCGACTACGTGGGCACGGTCATGGAGCTGTGCCAGTCGCGGCGCGGCACGATGCAGGGCATGGACTACCTCTCGGAGTCTCGCGTCGAGATGCACTACACCCTTCCCCTGGCCGAGATCGTCTTCGATTTCTTCGACGCCCTGAAGTCGCGCACGCGGGGATACGCCTCCCTGGACTACGAGCCCGACGGGGAGCAGAGCGCCGACCTCGTCAAGGTCGACATCCTGCTCAACGGGGAGAAGGTGGACGCCTTCTCGGCGATCGTCCACCGGGACTCCTCCTACTCCTACGGCGTCATGATGACCAAGCGCCTCAAGGAGCTGATCCCGCGCCAGCAGTTCGAGGTCCCGGTCCAGGCGGCTATCGGCAGCCGCGTCATCGCCCGCGAGACGATCCGGGCGCTGCGCAAGGACATGCTCGCCAAGTGCTACGGCGGGGACATCTCCCGCAAGCGCAAGCTGCTGGAGAAGCAGAAGGAGGGCAAGAAGCGGATGAAGGCCATCGGGCGGGTCGACGTCCCCCAGGAGGCCTTCATCGCGGCCCTGGGGGCCGATCAGCCCACCGGCAAGGACAAGTAGGGCCTGGCAGGGCCGGCGCAGGTAGGGTCGGCCGGGCCGGGGCCGGGACAGGACAGGACGAGATGGCTCAGCAGCACCCCGCCCGATCGCACGCGATCCACTCGCGCGTGCGCTCCTTCTCGCGTGCCGGTGGGCGCCTGCACCCGGGGCAGGAGCGTGCCATGGAGCGCTTCGGCGGCGTCTACGTCCTGGAGGTTCCGCGCGCCGACGCGGTGCGCACGGTGGCGCCGGACTTCAGGCTCGATCCCACGGCCGCCTTCGGTCACGGAGGGGAGGCCCGTCCGCTGGTCATCGAGGTGGGATCGGGATCGGGTGAGGCGATCCTGGCCGCCGCCCGGGCCAACCCGGGGATCGACTACCTGGCCGTCGAGGTGTGGCGGACCGCGATCGCCCGGATCGTGACGGCTGCGGGCCGAGCGGGGCTGGCCAACCTGCGGGTCGCGCCGGCAGACGCCGCCCAGCTGCTGTCGACCGCGCTTCCGGTGGGCTGCGCCTCGGAGGTGTGGGTGTTCTTCCCCGACCCGTGGCGCAAGCCGCGCCACCGCAAGCGCAGGCTCGTCACGCCGCTCTTCGCCGACGCCGTCGCCCGGGTGCTGCGGCCCGGGGGCGTGTGGCGCCTGGCGACCGACTGGTCGGACTACGCCTGGCAGATGCGTGATGTGCTTGAGCAGGTCTCCGGGCTCCCGACCGGGATCGAGGCGGACATGACCGAGGCGTACTTCCGCTACGACGATGCCGGGGCGATGCCTGAGCTCGGGGCGCTCACGGCCCAGGAGGGCTCGCTGGGCAACGGCCCCGACCCCGGCTCGCCCTCGGGCCGGCGGGGCGGGTGGGCCGAGCGCTACCCGGGGCGGGTCATGACGCGCTTCGAGCAGCGTGGTATCGAGCAGGGGCGCACGATCCGCGACCTGCGGGCCGTGCGAACCGAGGCGCCGTGGGAGCCGAGGCGGGATCGGAGCGTGCTGGCGCGCCTGGAGGCTGAGGGCGCTGCCTGGGACAGACTGGAGGAGGAGCCCTGGCGGCTGCGCGAGGCTGAGGCCTTCGGTGGGCTCGGGGGACCGGGGGACGGGGGGCGCGGTGCCGCCCGTGACGCGGACGACGGGGCCGGGCGCCGGTGAGCACGACCCAGGTGAGTGCGCGCAGGGGGGAGGAGGCGCTTCCTGAGGGGGTCGGTGCGCCGCCTCCCGGTGGTGGAGGGCCGAGGCCCTTCTCGGTGTACCTTCACGTGCCCTACTGCCGGGTGCGTTGCGGGTACTGCGACTTCAACACCTACACGAACCTGTCGATGGGGGCGGGTGCGTCGGTGGGTGACTACGTGGGCACCCTGGCCACGGAGATGCGCCTGGTGCGCTCGGCCATGGACGCCGCCGGGCTGCCGCCCCGCCCGGCGAGCACGGTGTTCCTGGGAGGGGGGACGCCGACGATGCTGCCGGTCTCGGACCTGGCGGGGATGCTTAACCTGGTCCGCGACGTCTTCGGGCTCGACGGGGACGCCGAGGTGACGACGGAGGCCAATCCCGACACGGTGGACGAACGGGCCCTGGCGGGGCTGGCCGAGGCGGGGTTCACCCGGGTGTCGGTGGGGATGCAGTCGGCGGTGCCCCACGTGCTCAGGGTGCTCGACCGCACCCACTCACCCCAGCGGGTGCCCCAGGTGGTGCGCTGGGCGGCCAGGGCGGGGCTGGCGACCTCGCTCGACCTCATCTACGGGACCCCGGGAGAGTCGATGGAGGACTGGCGTCGCTCCCTGGACGCGGCGGTGGAGATCGGCCCGGATCACCTGAGCGCGTACGCCCTGGTCATCGAGGAGGGCACCCGCATGTGGGCCCAGGTGCGTCGTGGCGAGCTGCCCGTGCCCGAGGACGATGACGAGGCCGCCAAGTACGAGATGGCGGACGCCGTGCTCGCCCAGGCGGGGTACTCGTGGTACGAGATCTCGAACTGGGCCAGACCCGGTTCTGAGTGCCGGCACAACCAGGCCTACTGGCTCGACTGGGACTGGTGGGGGGCGGGCCCGGGGGCGCACTCCCACCTGGGGGACGTGCGCCTGTGGAACGTCAAGCACCCGCTGGCCTGGACCAACCGGGTGGCCGGGGGCCGGCTGGCTGTCGACGGGCACGAGGTCGTCGACGCGGGGTCCCGTGAGCTCGAGCAGGTCATGCTGGGAATCCGCCTGCGCGAGGGCCTCGACCTCGCAAACCTGGGAGGGAGCGCGGGTCCGGGATCAGGCCGCACGCCGGCGCACCTCGTGCCGGTGGTCGCCGGCCTCGTCGCCGACGGACTGATCGAGCCCTCCGCCGCCATGAGGGGCCGCGCAGTGCTCACCCTGCGCGGCCGGCTCATGGCCGACACCGTCACCCGGGCGCTGACCGGCTGAGGGGTCGGTGAGGGGTTGCCGAGGGGTTGTCGAGGGGTTGTCGTGCAGCCCGCCGTCGTCCTGGGTCACGAGGTGGTCAGGCGGCGCGGCCGCGGGGCGGGTGGGGGCGCCTCCTCGAAGCTCACAGCCCCTGGGCGCGCAGCGCCTTCATCGCCTGGACCCGGTGGGTGCGGCTGAGGCGGTCGAGGTAGAGGCGGCCGTCGAGGTGGTCGCACTCGTGCTGGATGCAGCGGGCCATGAGCTCCTCGCCCTCGACGACGACAGGGCGCCCGTCAAGGTCGATGCCCTCGGCGCGGGCGTACCAGGCGCGCTCGGTGGGGTACCACAGGCCGGGCACCGACAGGCAGCCCTCGTCGCCGTCCTGGAACTCCTCGTCCGAGACCTCCACGAGCACGGGGTTGAGGACGTAGCCGATCTCACCGTCGATGTTCCAGGAGAAGGCGCGCAGGCTCACCCCGATCTGGTTGGCCGCCAGGCCGGCCCGGCCCTCGTCGTCGACTGTCTCCAGCAGGTCCTCGACCAGCGCCTTGACGGTGGCGTCACGGTCGGTGATCGGGTCGCAGGGGGTGCGCAGCACGGGGTCGCCGATGATGCGGATGTCGCGGAATGCCATGGGCACATCCTCGCACGTCGCGGGCCCCGGGCTCAGCCGGCCGGCCCTCCCGGTACGGTGGTGGCATGCCGTTGTTCTCCCGTCGTCGTCCCGCACGCCTGCCCTCTGGCCTCGCCGCGCACCTGAGGCCCGGTACCGCCGTCCTGGGCGTCGTCCCGCTCGCCCCCGACGGCGGGCGCTGGGCGGTGGCCAGCGTCAGCGGCCTCGAGGTCGTGGGCGACGACGGAGTCGAGCTCGCCCGACCCTGGCACGAGGTGGCGCGGGCCGTGTGGGACGCTGACTCCCTGAGCTTCACCGTCACCTGGATCGACGCCGATCCAGAGCTCGTCCTGGAGGTGACCACCTCCGTCGCGGGAGCTCAGCTCGACATCGCCCCCTTTGCGCGCTCCCTGCGTGAGCGCGTCGAGTCGGCGCTCGTGCACTCCGCCTCCGACACCCTGCCCTCCGGGCGACGGGTCACGGTCAGTGCCCGACGGGACGGGGACGGGGGGCTCTACACCGTGTGCACCCCGCCGCTCCCGACCGAGCTGGACGGGGCCGACCGCGCAGCCCTCGTGGCGCTCGAGCGCCGCGTCCGTGACGGTGTGGGTCTGCCCACATCGTGACTTTGCGCTGGCAGCACAAGCCTGCGGCCCGTGGGACCGATTCGACGACCGACTCCGGTGTTGCTAGAATTCAACCCGCGCCGAGCGCCGGTCCCGCGTAGCTCAATGGCAGAGCATCCGACTGTTAATCGGACGGTTAGTGGTTCGAGTCCACTCGCGGGAGCCCAGCAGAGGCCCTGCCCATCGTGGCAGGGCCTCTTGTCGTTGCCGGACTGGCTCGAAGGACTCGGCCCCGCGACCCGCTCCCGGGCCCCGGGCTGTCGGCACCCCGCCTGGATTCCGCGGCCAGGATCTGGCACGATGGCGGTGCACGCCGCGTGCATCCACTCAGGACCGCCCGCTCCATGCGTCGAGACCGTTGGGGAAGACGAATCTCGACACAACCAGGAGGCGATCCGTCGTGAACGGTGCTTACACCCGCGGTGTACTTTTCGTGCACTCAGCGCCCCGCGCCCTGTGCCCGCACATCGAGTGGGCCGCCGCCGAGGTGCTGGGCAGTCGCGTGCGCCTGGACTGGACCGACCAGCCTGCGGCTCCCGGCATGCTGCGCGCCGAGACCAGCTGGGTGGGGCGAGTGGGTACCGGCGCCCAGCTGACCTCCGCGCTGCGGGGCTGGGCCAACCTGCGTTACGAGGTCACCGAGGAGGCGTCCCCGGGCACCGACGGCGGTCGCTGGTCTCACACCCCGGACCTGGGCATCTTCCACGCCCAGACCGACGTGCACGGCAACGTCGTCGTCCCCGAGGACCGGATCCGCGCGGCCCTGCGGCACGCCCTGGACCCTGAGGTCATGCGACGTCAGCTCGACCTCGCCCTCGGCCAGGCATGGGACGATGAGCTCGAGCCCTTCCGCTACGCCGGTGCCGGGGCGCCTGTGCGCTGGCTGCACCGGGTGGGCTGACGGACTCCTCGCCAGCTGGGCCGGGCCCGTCAGCCGAGTGCGGTCGGCCGCCCGGCCGCCGCGCGTACCAGATGCGGCGATCTCGAGGTGTCATAAGTCCCGATCTCGCGAGTGTGGGGGGCGGGTGAACAGGAGGGCGACGTTGTGCCCGCCGAAGCCGAAGGAGGTCGACGCCGCCGCCTCGAGGTCCGGGGCGGGCCGCCCCGCCGGGCCGACGACGTCGAGACCGAGGGCCTGGACCTCGGGGTCAAGGCCCTCGGGCATGAGAGTCCCGGGCAGGAATCTCGTGCTCAGGGCCATGACAGTGAGCACCGCCTCGAGGCCGCCGGCACCGCCCAGGAGGTGGCCCGTGGACGACTTGGTCGCCGAGACCGCCGCGCGGGGCAGGGTCCGTGCCAGGACGCCGGCCTCGACGATGTCGCCCGCGGGCGTCGAGGTGGCGTGGGCGTTGACGTGCCCGACCTGGTCCGGGGCCAGCCCGGCGCGTTCCAGGGCCAGCTCCAGCGCCCGGGCCTGCTCGGCGCCGCCCGGCTCGGGCCGGGCGACGTCGAAGGCGTCGGCCGTGACCGCCGCGCCGGCCAGCACCGCCAGGGCGCGGGCCCCCCGGGCCCGGGCGTGCTCGGCGGCCTCGAGGACGAGCACCCCCGCCCCCTCGCCCAGGACGAAGCCGTCCCTGTCAGGAGCGAAGGGCCGTGAGGCGGTGCCCGGGTCCTCGTTGCGCCGGGACAGGGCCCGCATCGCGGCGAACGCGGCGATGGTCATGGGGTGCAGGGCGGCGTCGGTGCCGCCCGCGACGACGATGTCGGCCCGTCCCAGGGTGATGAGGTCGGCCCCGTAGGCGATCGCCTCCGCCCCCGAGGCGCAGGCCGACACCGGCGCGTGAACACCTGCCCGTGCCCCCAGCTCGATGCCGATGCCGGCGGCCGGGGCGTTGGGCATGAGGGCCGGCACCGCCGTCGGCGGGACCCGGCGCGCGCCGCCGGTGCGCAGGGAGTCCCAGGCACCCATGACCGAGAGCACCGGCCCCATGCCCGGCGACACCGACACGGCGAGCCGGCTGGCGTCGACCGTCGGGGATCCGGCCTGCCGCCAGGCCTGACGGGCGGCGAGGAGGGCGCACTGGCTCGCGCGGTCCAGCCTCCGGCGCTGGCGGGGCTCAAGGAGCCTGCCGGGGTCGAGGGCCAGGGGCGCGCCGATCGCGACCGGCAGGTCGAAGCCGCCCAGGTCCGTGTCGTCGAGGCGGGTCACCGCGCAGCGGCCCTCACGCAGGGCTCGCCAGGTCGAGGCGGTGTCGTCTCCGAGCGGGTTGGTCGTTCCCAGCCCGGTGACGACGACCGCCCGCGGCCCTTGCCCCACGACGCCGGCCCCCACGGGGCCTCAGGCCCTCGTCTGCTCGGCCACGAGGTCGGCCAGGGCGCCCACGGTCGGCAGGTTGGGGATGAGGGAGTCGTCGAGGGTGACGTTGAAGCGCTCCTCGACCTGGGTGGCGATGGTGAGCAGGCCCAGGGAGTCGATGTCGAGGTCGAGGGCGAAACGGGTGCCGCGGTTGACCGTCTCGGGGGCCACGCCCGCCTCCTCGGCGGTGATCTCGATGATGGTGGCCAGGACGTCGGATGCCGGTGTCATGTGGAGCCTCCTCGGCTGCTGGGGTGGACTGTGGTGGGTGGGGGCGACGCTACTCGAGGCGGTCGGCCGCGAGGCGCCCGACGATGATGGCCATGTGGAGCACGAGACCGTCTCGGGCGTCGGTCGGGTCCCAGCCGACCTGCTCACTGACCCGTCCCAGGCGGTAGCGTACGGTGTTGGCGTGCACGAACAGGGTGCGGGCCGTGCTCTCCAGGCTCCCGCCGAGCGCCAGGTAGGTGGCCACGGTCTCCTCGAAGGGGTCGCCCATGGCGTGCAGGGGCTCGGAGACGAGCACCCGGATCTGCTCGGAGGCCAGGGGGTCGCCTGACAGGAGGCGCTCGGGCAGGAGGTCGTCGGCGTGCACGGGGTTGGGGGCCTGGGTCCACCCGGGCAGCGCACGCAGCCCCGCCAGGGCCGAGCGCAGCGACCTGCCGGCGTGGGCCACCCCCGGGACGACGGGACCGACGACGGCCACGCCGTCGAGCCCGGCAGCCAGCTCCATGGCGGCGGCGTCGAGGGCACGCTCCGGGGTGATGCCGCGCTCGGCCTCGCCCTCGCGCAGACGGGCGCCGCCCAGGATGACGATGACCGAGTCCCCACGCACCGACACGAGCGCGTCCTTGACCCTCTGCCTGCACTCGTGGCGCAGGCGGGAGGTGGCCAGGGCGTCCAGGGCCGTGCGCGCGGCGACCGCCAGCACGGGTCCCTGCCCGCGCCAGCCGGCGGTGCCCGCACGGGTAGCCGCCTCCTCGGGGGAGTCGTGGAGCATGGAGTCCACCGCCACCGACTCCAGGCGGGCGTCCCAGGCACCCCGGGCCTCGGCCGCCCTGGCGTAGACCTCGGCGGCCGTGAAGCCGACGTCCCGGCCGAAGGTGAGGACCCGTACCCGGACCGCGTCATGGTCCTCGGCCGGGACGGTGTCGGGCGCCTCCTCCTCGACGACGTCGACCACCGTGCGCACGAGGCTGAGGGTCTGACCGAGGGTGACCGTCCCGGTCAGGGCGGCGGGGGCGACGTTGAAGATCTGCGAGGGCGAGGCCGCCGAGGCGGGGTCCTCCACCGAGTCGACGAACATGGACACCCCCAGCCCGGCGACGCTCTCGATCTGCTGACGCGAGGCCTCAGGCAGGGTGCGGTACCAGGGGAGGGCGGCGCTGATGCGGTCCAGGGAGTGCTCGATGATGGTCTTCTGCGCCTGCCGCAGGGCGGCGACGGCCGGTGCGCTCAGCTCGTCCATGACGGGATCGTACCGATCCGGGTTGTAGGAAGGGGACAAGTACCGCGACCTGCCCCGTCTTCCCTTCGGAGCGTGACCAAGACGTGACCTCCGAGGCGCTCCCGTCGTCGATGACCGGCGGGTGAGGCCGGTCACCCGGTATCGTGGTGGCGTCGTCGTGGGCACGGATGACGAGGACGACGAGGAGCGGTGGCGCCTCGGGCGCAGGAAGGGGTCGAGATGGCACAGGCCACGCGGACGGAGGAGGACCTTCTGGGCTGCCGGGAGGTGCCCCTGGAGTCCTACTGGGGGATCCACACCCTGCGAGCCACGGAGAACTACCGCATCTCGGGGGCGAGCATCGGCGACGAGCCCAGCGTCGTGCGCGGGATGGTCCAGGTCAAGAAGGCCTCGGCGCTGGCCAACGCCGAGCTCGGCGCGCTGGACCCCGAGGTCGCCGAGGCCATCGTGTGGGCCTGCGACCAGATCCTGACCAAGGGCCGGTGCCTCGACCAGTTCCCCATCGACGTCTTCCAGGGGGGCGCGGGCACGAGCGTCAACATGAACACCAACGAGGTGGTCGCCAACCTCGCCCTCGAGCACCTGGGCTACGCCAAGGGCCGCTATGACGTGGTCCACCCCAACGACCACGTCAACCGCTCACAGTCGACCAACGACGCCTACCCCACCGGTCTGCGGCTGGGGCTGTACGCCGCCGTCTACGAGCTCGTCGCCGAGCTGTGCGACCTCATCGACGCCTTCCTGGCCAAGTCCCGCGAGTTCGCCGAGGTACTCAAGATGGGACGCACCCAGCTCCAGGACGCGGTGCCCATGAGCCTGGGGCAGGAGTTCAAGGCCTTCGCTGTCCTGCTCGACGAGGAGGTCCAGCGCCTCATCCACAACGCCGAGCTGCTCCTCGAGGTCAACCTCGGTGCGACGGCGATCGGCACCGGGCTCAACACCCCTGACGACTACCAGGAGACGGTCGTGCGCCACCTGCGCGCGATCACCGGCCTGGAGATCCAGGGGGCCGCCAACCTCATGGAGGCCACGAGCGACACCGGCGCGTACGTGTCGATGCACGCGGCGGTCAAGCGTCTGGCGGTCAAGCTCTCCAAGACCTGCAACGACCTGCGGCTGCTGTCCTCGGGGCCGCGGGCGGGCCTGGGGGAGATCCGGCTCCCCGAGCGGGCGGCGGGCTCCTCGATCATGCCGGCCAAGGTCAACCCCGTCATCCCCGAGGTCGTCAACCAGGTGTGCTTCAAGGTCATCGGCAACGACGTGACCCTCACCTTCGCCGCCGAGGCCGGCCAGCTCCAGCTCAACGTCATGGAGCCGGTCATCGCCCAGGCCAGCTTCGAGTCGATCCGCCTGCTCATCAACGCCATGCGCACCCTGCGAGAGCTGTGCGTCATCGGCATCCAGGCCAACGAGGAGGTCTGCCGCAACAACGTGCTCACCTCCATCGGGATCGTCACCTACCTCAACGACGTCATCGGCCACGACAACGGCGACCTCGTGGGCAGGGAGTGCGCCCGCTCCGGGCGCAACGTGCGCGAGGTCGTCCTCGAGATGGGGCTGGTTGACGAGGAGACCCTGGACGAGCTGCTCAGCGTCGAGAACCTTCTGCGGCCGCGCTACCGCGACCTGCGCTCAGCGGCCGGGCCCTCCGCGGGCAGCGCCGTGTGAGGCGGTCCCGGTCGGGGGGCGCGGGCGCAGGACATCAGTAGCAGTAGTACTGGACGTAGACGGCGTACTCGTCGCGGGCGACGTAGTTCTCCCAGTCCGCCCCGCCGGTGCCCACGCTTGGAACCTGGCCGTTCCAGAAGACCTCGTTCTCGGCGGCCACGTCGCCGAAGGAGATCGTGCCGACCGTCGAGACCCACACGGTGTTGTCGACTCCGTTGACCGTGAGGCTCTCGATGTCACCGTCGACGATGACCGTCATGCCCGTGGCCTCGACCCGCACGGAGCGCGCGCCGGCCTCGACACGGACGACGAAGACCGGGGTCTCGTTCCAGGCGGAGTCGTCCAGGACCACCTCGTCGGAGGCCGGCACGACCTGCTCGACCTTGCTCAGGGCCACCTCCCGGCTCGTGTACACGTCGATGTCCTCGGCGCTGGTCTCCTGGGACAGGTCCATCGGGGAGCACGGGCCGGTCTCCACGTTCGTCGCCCCGTCGGCCTGCGCCTCGGCCTCCAGGTCCTCGGTGTCCACGGTGTCCTCAGTGTCCCCGGTGCTCTCCTCCGCCTCCTGCGCGGGCTCCTGGGAGGGCGCGGAGGTCTGCTGCGCCGTGGCCGCGGAGGTGGCCGAGGGGACGAGCGCGATGGGGTCGGAGCAGGCTGTCAGGGTCAGGGGCAGCAGGAGGGCGCAGACGGTGGCGGCTGCGCGGGGGGTCGGTCGCATGGTGGTCCTGGGTGGGTTGGTCGTCTGACGGTGTCGGGAAGGGAGTGAGAGGGAGGTCGGGGGCGTGGGTCCGTGGGCCACGCCCCCGACCTCGAGGGCTCAGGAGTCGCCGCCCTGGGCGCCCGAGCTGCCTGCGTGCACGTCGGTGAGCCGGTAGCGGTCCAGCGCCTCGCGCAGGACGCCGCGCTCGACCCGTCCCTCCTCGGCCAGGGCCTGGAGGGTCTTGACGACGACGGACTCGGCGTCGATGAGGTAGTGGCGGCGTGCGGCGGCCCGGGTGTCGGAGAAGCCGAACCCGTCGGCGCCCAGGGTGTGGTAGCTGCCGGGCACCCAGCGACGGATCTGGTCGGGCACAAGGTGGTCGTAGTCGCTTGTGGCGATGAACGGTCCCTGTGCACCCGACAGACGCTCGGTGAGGAAGGGGACGCGCTGGTCGGCGTCGGGGTTGAGGAAGTTGTGCCTGTCGACCTCCAGGGCCTGACGGCGCAGCTCGTTCCAGCTGGTGACCGACCATACCGAGGCGCGCACCCCCCACTGCTCGGACAGGATGCGGCGGGCCTCGAGGACCCACGGCACGCCCACCCCGGAGGCCAGGAGCTGGACCTCGGGGCCGTCGCCGTCGGGGGCCGCCTCGATCCGGTGGATTCCCCTGAGGATGCCCTCGACGTCGACGCCCTCGGGCTCGGCGGGCTGGACGATCGGCTCGTTGTAGACAGTCAGGTAGTACATGACGTCGCGGTTGCGCCCGGAGTCGGGGCCGTACCAGCGCTCGAGGGCGTCGCGCACGATGTGACGCATCTCGTAGGCGTAGGCCGGGTCGTAGGTGACCACGGCCTCGTTGGTGCCCGAGATGAGCGGGGAGTGGCCGTCCATGTGCTGGGTGCCCTCACCGGTCAGGGTCGTGCGCCCGGCGGTGGCGCCGATGATGAACCCTCGGGCCAGCTGGTCTCCTGCCGCCCAGAACTGGTCGGCGGTGCGCTGGAAGCCGAACATCGAGTAGAAGATGTAGACGGGGATCATCGGCTCGTCGTGGGTGGCGTAGCTCGTGCCCACGACCTGGAACAGCGCGGCCGAGCCCGCCTCGTTGATGCCGGTGTGCATGATCTGCCCGGAGTCGGACTCCCGGTAGGACAGCATCATGTCAGCGTCCACCGGGGTGTACTGCTGGCCCTGGGTGTTGAAGATCTTCTTGGTGGGGAACAGCGACTCCATCCCGAAGGTGCGCGACTCGTCGGGGATGATCGGCACGATGCGCCGTCCGACGTTCTTGTCCTTGAGGATCTCCTTGAGCAGGCGGACGAAGGCCATCGTCGAGGCGACCGCCTGCTTGCCGGACCCGTCCTTGAGGATGTCGTAGGTCTTGTCCCCGGGCAGCTCGAGCTGCTTGCCGGTGTCGCGGCGCTCGGGGATGAACCCTCCGAGCTTGTGGCGCCGCTCGAGCATGTAGAGCAGGGCGGGGTCGTCGGGCTCGGGACGGTAGTAGGGAGGCATCTTCGGGTCGGCCTCGAGGGCCTCGTCCGAGATCGGGATGCGCAGCCGGTCGCGCAGGCCCTTGAGGTCGTCCAGGGTCAGCTTCTTCATCTGGTGGGTGGCGTTGCGGCCGGCGAAGTGCTCGCCCAGGAGATAGCCCTTGACGGTGTGGGCGAGGATGACGGTGGGCTGGCCGGCGTGCTCGGTGGCCGCCTTGTAGGCGGCGTACACCTTGCGGTAGTCGTTGCCCCCGCGCTGCAGGGCCCAGATCTCCTCGTCGGTCCAGTCCTTGACGAGCTCGGCCGTGCGCGGGTCGCGGCCGAAGAAGTGCTTGCGCACGTAGGCGCCGTCATTGGCCTTGAAGGTCTGGTAGTCGCCGTCGAGCGTCTCCATCATGAGGTGCTCGAGGGCGTGGTCCTTGTCGGCGGCCAGCAGCTGGTCCCAGCCGCGGCCCCAGATGACCTTGATGACGTTCCAGCCCGCTCCCTTGAAGAAGGCCTCGAGCTCCTGGATGATCTTGCCGTTGCCGCGCACCGGGCCGTCGAGCCGCTGGAGGTTGCAGTTGATGACGAAGGTGAGGTTGTCCAGCTGCTGGGAGGCGGCGAGCTGGAGCATGCCGCGGGACTCGGGCTCGTCCATCTCGCCGTCGCCCAGGAAGGCCCAGGTGCGCTGGGCGGAGGTGTCCTTGATGCCGGCGCCGGCGAGGTACTTGTCGAACCACGCCTGGTAGATGGCCTCGGCGGGTCCGAGCCCCATGGAGACGGTGGGGAACTCCCAGAAGTCCTCCATGCGGCGGGGGTGGGGGTAGGAGGGCAGGCCGCGGCCCTGCTCGGGGTGGGAGTACTCCTGGCGGAACCCGTCGAGGTCGGCCTCGGTCAGGCGTCCCTCGATGAAGGCGCGGGCGTAGTTGCCGGGGGAGGCGTGGCCCTGGAAGAAGACGTGGTCGCCGCCGCCGGGGTGGTCCTTGCCCCGGAAGAAGTGGTTCATGCCGATCTCGACCAGCGTGGCGGTCGAGGCGTAGGAGGAGATGTGGCCGCCGACGCCGACGCCGGGGCGCTGGGCACGGGTGACCATGACGGCGGCGTTCCAGCGCAGCCAGCGGCGGTAGGTCCGCTCGGCGTCCTCGTCACCGGGGAAGTAGGGCTCGTCAGCCACGTCGATCGTGTTGACGTAGGGGGTGGTGGTCTGGGAGGGCAGGGCGACGTTCTGGCGCCGGGCCTGCGCCAGCATGGACAGCAGGATGTAGCGGGCGCGCGGGCCGCCCTTCTCGGCGATGAGGGCGTCGAGGGAGTCGCGCCACTCCCGGGTCTCCTCGGGGTCGTTGTCGGCGACCTTGGTCAGCAGGCCGTCGATGAGCGGCGTGGAGTCGCTGGTGGGGCTCACGGATTCCTCTTTCCTCGCGGCAGTACGGGCTGCGATGAGCTCTTGGGCCAAGGCCCGGGGCCGAGCACATCGGCGTCCGGCTGTCTTCAACGATCCTAATCTAGGGCCTCGCCGTGGCCGGGCGATGCCTGCGGGGGGAGGAAGGTCCTACCTCACGTGTGAACTGGGGCACCATCGTGGAGGCAGGGGCGGGAGTGCGCCGATCAGAAGGAGGCGGTGCGGTCTCGTCGTGGCACCGAGCCGCTCTGTTCGCTTGCGTGTTGCACGTCCCGTGTTGTGGGCTATCCTCGAACGCCCCGCCCCAGGGGCCGGACCCACGGGCCAGGTGCCCCAGGACGGAGTGAACCACAGTGACGAGCACAGCGGCAGGAGCCTTCGGCTTCGCCTCGGGACTCATCATCCAGGAGTTCGGGTACGACGACGACGTCGACGACGCCCTGCGCCGCGCCATCGAGGCCCAGACCGGCACCGAGCTCGTCGACGAGGCCTACGAGGACGTCGCGGACAGCGCGATCGTGTGGTGGCGCGCCGAGGACGGCGACGTCGACGACCTCACCGACCTGCTCGTCGACGCCCAGGCCAACCTTGACGGCGCGGGGGTCATCTGGGTGCTCAGCCCCAAGGCGCGCACCACCGGGGCAGTGCCCACCTCGGAGATCGAGGAGGCCGCCGGCACCGCCGGCATGCACGCGACCTCCGCCGCCGCGATGGGGGAGCACTGGAGCGGCATTCGGGTCTCGACGCGCAAGCGCTGAGTGCCCGAGCGCGGCGCACCGGGAGGTCAGGCACCCTGGGGCGCTGCGCCGCGTCCCGCCGCGGCGGGACGAGGGACCCGTAGCTCAGCCGGTAGAGCAACGCGTTTACACCGCGTCTGTCGTCGGTTCGAATCCGGCCGGGTCCACGATCGTGCACGCCACCCGCATGGGATGACCTCCCACGGATTCTGCTTGAGGTGGCTGGAAGACGCAGCGTATACTCGCGCGTGCTCTCCTGATCTGACGTAGGAGCCCTGATGGCTGAGTTGGCGCTTCATCTCTGTCGTGACGTGCTGGGATCTCATCGACGCACTGTGTCCGATGTCGTCGCGTCCAGCAGGGCATGGTGATCGCCTGGTTCCAACCCAGTTTCGAGATTCAGTTCATGGAGAGATATCCATGAGGTGGCGGATGTCGTTCTCGATGTTGCTTTCTCTGGCGCCCCTTGTGGCGGGTTGCGCAGGGGGAGGGGCGGGCTCGGACGAGGTGTTCACTCCATCGCCGGCGATGGTTGACGTGATGCTCCGGGTCGAGGACGTCCCGGGTGCGGACAAGCGGATCTGGCACGAATATGGCGTGTACTTGACCGGATGCAGTTATCCTGAAAAGGTGTTCAACAGTTTGGTCTCGTCGCCCCGGGAAGGCTTGAGGAATACTACCGCCGAGTATGACGTGGGTGACTCGACGGTCTATGAGACCCTTGTCCCCCAGGTGGTCGAAAGCGGCCGGGGAGGACAGCTCGGGTTGATCAGGGAGTCGTTGAGCTCGTGTGACGGGAGGGAGATGGAGCCGTACCACGCGACGATGCGTACCAGCAGCGGCAGGGTTGAGGCGTTTTCTGTCCTGTCTGATGCGGGCCTCCCCGGGGTGGTGGCCGGATACAGCTCGGTGGTCACGGCGGATGATGGTGCGCAGGTGACGATCCAGCGTATTTTCGTCCCGATTCTCACGGAGGGTGACAAATCGGGGCTTCTGTCGCTGGCGGCGGTGACGGAGGGCGGAGACCCGGGCTCGCCGACACCGATGGAGCTGCTTGATCCTGCATTGGAACGCGCGGGAGCGATCATCGATCTCTCCGTAGACGTCGCGCCGACAACAGTCCCATCAGATCAGGCCGCTGTCCCGTCGGAGCCCACGGCTGTGACGCTGGGGCCGACTGCGAGGTCGGGGTGACAACTGGTGTCCTGAGGGGGTTGGCTGTGAGGCGGTTCATGTCGTTCGCGTTGCTGTCCGCGCTCTTGCCGCTTGTGGTGGGTTGTACCGGGAACGGGGCGGATTCTCAGGAGGTGTTCACCCCACCGCCGGCGATGGGGGACGCGATGCTTCCTCAGACGGAGGTCCCGGGAGCCACTGGCAGGCAGTGGCTTCGCGACGGTGTCGTGCTCTCGGGCTGTGCCCGGGTCGAGATGGCGCTCAACCTCGCGGTCTCGGCGTCAGAGGATCTGGGGAACACGACCGCGGAGTACAACGTCGGCAGCACGCGAGTCTACGAGACCCTCGTCATGAACATCGCGGAGAGCAGTCGAGGTAGTCGGCTCCGGCTCATCGAGGACGACATGAACGGATGCGACGGGAGACAGATCGAGCCGTACCACGCCACGATGGCGACGAGCAGTGGAAGGGTTGAGCGGTTCACGGTCATGGAGTCGGAGGAGCTTCCGCGGGCAGTCGTCGGATTCACATCGGTCGTCACGGCCGATGACGGCGCGCAGGTCACCATCGAGCGCATCTACGCACCCATTGTCACCGACGGAGACAAGCCCGGGTTGCTGTCACTCGCGACGCTGGCCGAGGGGGGCAGCCCGGGGTCGCCGTCTCCCACCGAGCTGCTGGACGCCGCGCTCGCACGCGCCGGTGCCGTGATCGACACCGCCGCTGCGACGTTAACTGCTCCGTCAACTGCGACGTCAACTGCGACGTCGGGCTGAGGCCGCTGCGGCACACGGGGTCGTGGAGCCGACAGTGCTGCCCGGCCACCCGGGGACGCGCCTAGAAGGGCGGCACCTCGTCGAGCAGGGGCGTCAAGCCGAGGTCGTGAAGGGCCTGGGGGTAGGCCGCCGGCTCGTAGCCGCGGGGGAGACACCTGGAGGCGACCAGTTCCTGGGCCTGGCCACGAGCTTCCTCGGCTCCGCCACGACAGGGAGCCGGTGCGAGGCCGCGTTCCAGCCTCGTGACGACGGCGGCGTCGATCGCCTCCGCGAGCCTCCGGGGAACCGGACGCGAGGGCACGGCCAGCTGTCGAGGGCCGATCCTGCGGGGGAGCATGGCAACGGTCCCGTCAGGATCGCGGCGGTAGCGGGCGCCGCCGGGGGTGCGCCAGGACAGCGCGCCGTCACTCGTGCGGGTAAGAGCCCAGCCCGGGGTGTGCTTGAGGCGATGGTGCGCCTCGCACAACGTGGTGAGATTGTCCAGGCTGGTGACGCCTCCAGCCGCCCACGGCGTGATGTGGTCCAGGTCGCAGCGGGCGGCAGGGACCTGGCAGCCGGGGTGAGTGCAGGCGGCGTCGCGTGCACGGGCCAGGTCGCGCAGCGCGGCCGGCGGCCGGTAGCGGGTACGGCCGACGTCGACAACGGCGCCGCTGAGCGGGTCGGTGACGAGGCGCCGCCAGGTGCCGCCTGCGGCGAGAGCCCGGGCGGTGGCCGCAGGGATCGGTGCGGTTCGTGCTCCGACGGTCACGGAGGCAGCCTGCGTGCTCAGCCTGACGGCGACGGGCTCAGCGTCGACGGGATCTATCCGGGCTGCTGAGGTGTCGTCGACCTCCGGCGGGTTGGCTGGGTGGACGGCTCCGGAGGGGCGCGTGCCGGGCGGGCTGTGTCCGGGTGTCTCGAGGGGCGGGGCCAGGTGGTCCAGGGGGACGGTGACGTCGATGTTGATGCACAGCCCTGGCGTCAGGGGCACGGGCTGTGTGCCTGAGGGCGTCCACCACGGGCCGGTCGAGCCGACCAGCGAGGACAGCGCGCCCAGCAGCCCCTCGAGGGGGACGCCGTCAGGCAGGAGACGGGCGTCAGTGCCAGGGGGACCCGCCGGCGGGACCGGGTCGGTGGGACGCGATCCAGTGGCGACCGGGGCGGTCAGGACGTCGTGGGGCGTGCCCGCGTTGCGACAGGCCAGAGCCTGACTGCCTCGCAGGGTACGCAGCGCCATGGACGTCATCGCGTCGGCGCGCAGCTGGGAGGTGGTGCGCCGGTCTCCGGCCGCACGTGCGCTGGCGGCGACGGCGTCGAGGGTGGCGTCCAGGAGGAACGCGTCCATCGTGGGCAGGGTCAGGCGCATCTCGTGGACGCCCTCGCCGGCCTCACGCGGCCGGGTGACGTGCCGCTGGCCGACGTTGCGCCGGCGCCGGGTGCTGGCGCCGCAGGGATCCAGCTCTGCCAGGGCGCGGTCGATGTCCCCGGCCAGCTGCTGAGTGGTGCGGTGGGCAGAGCGGGGCAGCACGCGGGACTGCACGGCCAGGGAGGTCTCGATCGGCGCGTCGTCGAGTCGGCGGATGACGAGGGCCGTCTTGGACCCGTCCAGAAGTCCGGACCGGTGCAGAGCCTCCGTGGGGGACAGCTCGGGGCGCAGAAGGGCCTGTCCGCGGTCCAGCAGACGGCCGGCGCTCAGGCGCGAGACACCCAGTCGACAGGCGATCTCGCTGCAGGTGGTGAACCGGTTCTCCTCGTCGGTGACGAAGGGTGGTGCCTCGCCTCCGGGGTGCCACGCGGCGGAGCCGGCGTTCATCTCCGGGCTGCGGGCCAGGCAGGCGGCGGCCACCGCCTCCGCCCAGGCGGCCCAGGACGACAGTCGGTGACAGGCCGCGACCACCTCGCTGAGGGCCTCAGCTCCCATCGCGGCGATCGTGTCGACCCCGCCGCCGGCTCCGCCGTCGACGACGCGGGCGTGAGCGTCGCGCATGAGGCTGCGCTCAGCCGGATGAACGACGTCCACGACCATGGCGGCCTGCGCAGCACCACCGGGGTCCTCGGCGACGCCGACAGCGCCGGCAGGGCGACCAGGACCGTGCGCCGACTCGGAGCCCCGGGCAGGGTCTCTCTCGTCACG
The DNA here is from genome assembly GCF_900637165.1 of Actinomyces howellii. Taxonomy (GTDB): domain Bacteria; phylum Actinomycetota; class Actinomycetes; order Actinomycetales; family Actinomycetaceae; genus Actinomyces; species Actinomyces howellii. Next base: position 225,673 of record NZ_LR134350.1, read on the forward strand.
ACGGGTGGGCACGAGCAGGCTGGCAGGACCGTGCGCCGACTCGGAGCCCCGGGCAGGGTCTCTCTCGTCACGACGGGTGGGCACGAGCAGGCTGGACAGAAGCCGCTCGATGACCTCCGCCAGCTGGGCTCCGGGAGGCATCGCCGCCAAGCGGTCCACGGCGTCCTCCATAGCAGGCCCGGCACCTGCCCCGTTGGACGGTGCGGAGGCCGAGGTCGGGTGCGGGTCGCTGGAGGTGAGGACCCTGAGCGCAGGGACGTCGACGGGCGCGGCGCGACTGCCCGCCCTGCCACGCAGGGCCTGCGGGTGACCGACACCTCCGACTTCGAACATGTGTCCACGGTATCTCAAGGGTCCGACACGAACTCGCGCCTCTCACCGGACCCGCGCCTGCTCCTGTCGTCCGGTCAGACGGGGCCGAGCAGTCGCCAGGTTCACTAGCCTGGGCCCATGACGATCCGCAGACGAGTCCAGGCCTTCCGGGTGGGCGGGCGTCGTCGTCGCGGCCGGGCAGACGGTGCGGGACGGGTCAGGTGGTGCGGGGCGCATCCGGGGTGGCGGGCGGTCCGCATGGGCCTCGTGCTGGTGGTCGGCGCCGTCGTCGCCGCCGAGGTGGCCCACCACCGGGCATCCCGGGCCTATCTCGGGCGGGGTGCGGCCGTGCACGACGACGCGGTCGAGGCCGTCGTCGTCCTGGGTTTCGCCGATCCCGGCAGGTCGGCGGGACTCGTCAACCGTCGACGGGTCGCCTATGCCCTCCGGTCCCAGAGGGGAAGGCGCTCCACCCTGGTCACCAGTGGTGGGGCGGTGGCAGGGCCTGTCCCAGAGGCCGAGCTGCTCGCCGCCCACGCGCGCGCCCTGGGGTACGGCGGGGACCTGGTCACCGAGACGGGCAGCCGCAGCACATGGGAGAACGTCCGCAACGTCATCCCCCTCATCGAGCACGCCCAGAGGATCGTCGTCGTCTCCGACGCCGTCCACGCCGCCAAGGCCCGCTACTACCTGCACATGCAGCGCCCTGACCTCGCTGCGCGTCTGGCCCCTGCGGACGACCACCGCCTGGGGGAGGACCTCGTGCTCAAGGTGCCCACCGCCGTGCTCGGCCTCATCGACCTGGCCCGGGCTCGCCGCCTCCCCGGGCCGCGGCACGGTGGCCGGCGGCGCGTGTGAGGCCGGGTCAGGCCAGGGAGCCCAGGAAAGCGGAGAGGCGCTCCAGCCCCTGGCTGATCTCCTCGCGGGAGGCCGCGTAGGACAGGCGCACGTGGGACTCTGCGGTGGCGACCCCGAAGTCGCGACCGGGTGTGAGCGCGACGTGAGCCTCCTCCAGTGCTCGGGTGCAGAACTCCCAGGCGCCCATGCCGGTGCTCGTCACGTCGAAGTAGACGTAGAAGGCGCCGTCGGGCACGACCGGCACCTCCAGGCCCAGGCGCGCCAGTCCCTCCAGCGCCAGGCGGCGACGTGCCAGGAGCTCGACGCGCCGCTGTTCGCACACCGCCAGGGACTCCGGCGTGAATGCCTCCAGGGCGGCGATCTGGGCAGGGGTCGAGGCGCACAGGAAGTAGTTGACCGCGAGGTCCTGGGCGCAGGCGACGAGCTCCTCAGGCAGGACCACCCAGCCGAGCCTCCACCCCGTCATGCCGAAGTACTTCGAGAAGCTCGACACGACGACGGCGTGGGGGTCGGTGTCCAGGACGGTGCCCGCGGGCCGGCCCGCGGGGTCGGGGTCGGACAGCCCCAGGTAGATCTCGTCGACGATCCGCCACGCGTCCCGCTCGGCGGCGCCGGCACAGATCCGGGCCAGCTCGGTACGTGGGATCGAGGTCCCGGTGGGGTTGGAGGGCGTGGCCAGCATGACGGCGCTCGTCGACGAGGTCCAGGCCGCCTCCATGGCCTCCAGGTCGAGCTGGTAGCGCGAAGAGGCCGTCGTGGGCGCCAGGAGGACTCGGCCCCCGAAGGTCTCGACCAGCGCCCGGTTGCACGGGTAGCAGGGGTCGGCCATGACGACCTCGTCGCCGGGCTCGGTGGTCAGTGCGGTCACGAGCAGCAGGCCCGCCGAGGCCCCCGAGGTGACCAGGACCCGGTCGGGGGAGAGACTCACTCCGTGTCGCCGGTCGTAGAAGTCGGCGATGGCCTGACGCAGGGCGGGCAGCCCGGCTGCGGCGGTGTAGGCCAGCTCGCGCCCGTCCATGACCTGCCGGGCCGCCTCGCGCACGGCCGGGGGTGCGCCGAAGCTCGGCTCACCCAGGCTCAGCTTGGACACGGTGGCCCCTGTGGCCTCGATCTGCCGTGCTCGCGCTCCGATGCTCATGGCGTGGAAGGGCTGGACGGCGGCGGCACGCTGGGTGATCTTCATGGAGGCCTTCCTCGTGGACGGACGGGCCCGGACAGGACCGCGGCACACAGGGTAGGTCCTCGCAGACGCAGGCGTCCCGCCGGTGGGACCGGGGACCGTCCTGCGGGCCCGTCGCCTGCGGTATGGTCGCGTCGACGGCCCTGCACCGGTGCCCGCGGATCCGCCGTGGCCGACCGGGAGGGCCGAGCCCCCATAGCTCAGTGGTTAGAGCAGCGAGCTTATACCTCGTCAGTGTCTGATAAACACGTGGTCCTGGGTTCGAATCCCAGTGGGGGTACGGCGAGCTCCCTCACCGGGTCCGCACTCGCCGACAAGGAACGAGGCCGATAGCCGGGCCCGCACCTCCCGTTGTCGCGGCTTCTTACAAGGGGTTGTTGGCGGTGAAGGAGCGCAGGCGCGGGCCCATCCCGGCCAGGAAGGCGTTGAGCCGGTCCGACAGGCCGGGGTCGGCTGTCGCCGGTGCCGACCAGTTGGGGAAGAGGTCGCCGAGCCCCGTCTCGCCGAGGTAGAACGAGATCCGTTCGCCCGGGACCACGAGCGCGTGGATTCTCGCCTCATCCCACGGGACAGGGGTCCAGGTACGCTTCAGGCCCGAGCCGGTCACGACGACGCAGGACTCCTCCGTGAGCACTGCGGTCAGCCGTCCCGCGTCGCTGATCCTCAGGAAGGGAACGCCGCTCCAGTGGGAGTGGTCCAGGTGGACCCCGGCCCAAAAGGCCTTGGCGGCGCTCCCGTCGGCCCGGGCCGGAAGGTCCCACAGGGGCATGCGGGAGCGCCTCAGGTCGTCGAAGACCACGCCGAGCCCCGCCATGTCGACCGGGTGCCAGAACACCTCCTGGGCCAGGTCCCGAGCACGCAGAAAGGTTCCGGCACTGGCTTCCTTGTTCGTGAGCAGCTTGCTCGTGGCCGCGTCCAGGGGGTGCTCCGCCGTCGCCAGCCAGCCGCTGGCGGCCAGGCGGTGTGCTCGCACGGCGTCGGCGTCGACGAAGGGCTCGACCGCGCCCAGGAGCGGGCGAAGATCCTCCCCGGGCCACAGCGGGGCACGGAACAGGGTGACCGGTGCGCTCAGCGCCAGGACGTGGACGGCGTCGACGAACTGGCGGGGATCGATGATGTAGTCGTTCCCCGCCACGGCGAAGGTCGCCTGGAACACGGCCTTGCCGACCAGGACGGAGGCCAGGTACTGCCCCCAGCCCGCGTAGCGCTGCGCGATACGGCGGGCGTGGCGTCCCAGGAGGTCGGCGAGCTGGCTCTCGTCGATGTGCCTGGCCGTGCGCGCCAGGGTGAGGATCCTGACGATCCGGCAGTCGTCGAATCCTCGGGCGCCGGCCGCACCGGCGAGCATCGCCAGGGCGGGCACCGTCTCGGCGGCGACCATCGGGTCGGCCCACGCGCCGTCGGCCTCGGCGAGCTCCTCGCACCGCGCGATCGTCGAGGCGGCGTCGGTGATGCCGAAGGCGCCCTTGAGTCCCCGGGCGGCGGCCATGCGGTTGAGTCGCCCCCATCCGGAGATCTCGGTGTCGCTCAGCTCGCGCAGGAGGTCCTCATACGGCTTGTTGAGGAGCGTGTCGTCGAAGCGTATGGGCGCGGACAGGAGGTTGAGTTCGGTGAGCATTGTCGGACTCCGTCCTGAGGTCCTGCATGTTCACCGTCGATCCTTCACGACGCGACGGGCCCGAAGCAAGGCCTGCGGCCGGGCATCTCAGCCGGCCGGAGACGACGGCGGGGCCCGGTCAGGCCGCCTCGCGGGCGCGCCTCACCGGGCCCCTGCCTGGGCCTGCCGTCGTCACACCGGCAGCGCCACGAGAGGGCTGCCGTACATCGGGTCGTCCTTGAGGGAGGCCAGAGCCTCCTCCAGGTCCAGCCCGAGAGCTGCGGCGACGCCGGCGCCGTAGGCGGGGTCGGCGGCGTTGCAGTTGCGGATGTGGCGGAACTTCACGAAGGTCGGGGCGTCTCCCATCGCCCTGACGGTGTTGCCGAACAGCGCCTCCTGCTGCTTGGGGGTCATGAGCCGGAACAGCGCCCGGGGCTGCTCGAAGTAGTTGTCGTCATCGGCGTGGGCGTCCCAGAAGGCGGCGTCGCCGTTGATACGCAGCGGCGGCTCCATGAACTCGGGCTGGGCCTGCCACTGACCGAAGCTGTTCGGCTCGTAGTGGGGCAGTCCGCCGTAGTTGGAGTCGACCCGGCCCATGCCGTCACGGTGGTTGGAGTGCACGGGGCAGCGCGGCTGATTGACCGGGATCTGCTGGTAGTTGCCGCCGAGGCGGTAGCGCTGGGCGTCGGCGTAGTTGAACAGCCGGGCCTGGAGCATCTTGTCAGGGCTCACCCCGATGCCGGGCACGAGGTTGCTCGGGGCGAAGGCGCTCTGCTCGACGTCGAGGAAGAAGTTCTCGGGGTTGCGGTTGAGCTCGAACTCGCCGACCTCAATGAGCGGGTAGTCGGCCTTGGGCCACACCTTGGTGAGGTCGAAGGGGTGGTAGGCCACCTTCTCGGCGTCTGTCTCGGGCATGATCTGGACGTACATCGTCCACTTGGGGAAGTCGCCCCGCTCAATCGCCTCGTAGAGGTCTCGCTGGTGGCTCTCACGGTCCCGGCCGATGAGCTCAGTGGCCTCGGCGTCGGTGAGGTTCTTGATGCCCTGCCGGGTCTTGAAGTGGAACTTCACCCAGAAGCGCTCGCCGTCAGCGTTCCAGAAGCTGTAGGTGTGGGAGCCGAAACCGTGCATGTGACGGTAGCTCGCCGGGATACCGCGGTCGCTCATGACGATCGTGACCTGGTGGAGGGCCTCAGGCAGGAGGGTCCAGTAGTCCCAGTTGTTGAGGGCGCTGCGCATGTTGGTGCGCGGGTCGCGCTTGACGGCCTTGTTGAGGTCGGGGAACTGGCGGGGGTCCCTGATGAAGAACACGGGGGTGTTGTTACCCACCATGTCCCAGTTTCCCTCCTCGGTGTAGAACTTCAGCGCGAAGCCTCGGATGTCACGCTCGGCGTCCGCCGCGCCCCGCTCGCCCGCCACGGTGGTGAAGCGCGCGAACATCTCGGTGCGCTTGCCGACCTCGCTGAAGACCGCCGCCCGGGTGAAGCGCGTGATGTCGTGGGTGACGGTGAAGGTGCCGAAGGCGCCCGAGCCCTTGGCGTGCATCCGCCGCTCGGGGATGACCTCGCGGACGAAGGACGCGAGCTTCTCGTTGAGCCACACGTCCTGGGCCAGGAGGGGGCCGCGCGGTCCGGCGGTCAGGGAGTCGCGGTTGGTCGGCACGGGGGCACCGAAGTCGGTCGTAAGGTGGCTCACGGGGCAGCGCTTGATCTCGTCGGACGTTTCATCAGACATGGCTCTCATCCTCTCTAGGCTCATAGGCAAGTTTAGCAGACGCGTTGTCGTCTCGCTAGGTGCTGGCGTGGCCCTCGTCACGGCTGCATCCTCGGCCGGGCCGCAGGGGAGGGGCGGGCGCGGGGCGCTGGCGGGTGGCGGGTGGTGGGTGGCGGGTGGTGGGTGGCGGGCCCGGCGTGGCGAGGAGCGGGCGGCGGTAGGCTCGAGACGCACCCGCCCCCGTGGTGGAATCGGTAGACACCGCGACCTTAAAAGTCGCTGCCTGCTGGCGTGCGGGTTCGAGTCCCGCCGGGGGCACCACGACGCTCTTACACGAACCCGCACCCTGTGGGGTCGGCCTGAGAGCGGTCTCAGACGACGAAGCACGCTCACCCGTTAGGGTGGGCGTTTTTCGTTGGGAGATCGGCGCATCGGCGTGGTCGTCTGGATCTGGTCGGTGGGTGTCGTCTCCGTCGCTCTTCGGACTGACACCGCCCTGCGAGCCTGGCTGGCTCTGGCGGGCAGCCTGGTGGAGGATGGGGCTGGCCAGCTGGTCGAAGGGTGAGTTAAGGATGGCGGCGGCACCGGTCTGGCTGTCCGGGTCGTAGGCGCAGATGGGTGCCGAAGCCGGCGCGGACATGTCCTCCAGCTCCCCTGCCTGCCCCATCTCGTCTGCCTCGTCTCGTCCCGAGGGTTCTGCGGATGGGTTGCGAGGGCCGTCCTGTCTAGGTGTGCTTCTCTGGGAGGTTGTGAACGGGTTGGGTAGGTGAAGGCCTCCTGGGCAGGTTGTGGGTTACCACGTTCACGTCCGTCCCAAGGGAGGCCTTCATGGCTGGCGCTAACGCACCTTTGACGCCTGGGGGGCGTCGTCGTCTGGCCTGCCTGGTGGTGGAGCAGGGATGGTCGCTGCGTCGGGCGGCTGAGCGCTTCCAGGTCTGGCCGGCCACGGTCAGCCGGTGGGTGGTCCGGTGCCGGGCCGGCCAGTCGATGGAGGACCGCTCCAGCCGCCCCCACCGCAGCCCGGGGCGACTGGCACGGCGCACTGAGCGGCGCATCATCGCCCTGAGGGTGACCCGCCGGTGGGGGCCGCACCGCATCGCCTTCCACCTGCGCCTGGCTCGCTCGACGGTGGGGCGGGTCCTGACCCGTTGCGGCGTGCCCCGTCTGGCCGAGGTGGACCAGGCCACGGGGCTGGTGGTGCGTCGCCCGGCGCCGGTGCGCTACGACAAGGAGCACCCGGGCGAGCTGGTCCACGTCGACGCCCAGGAAGCTCGGCCGAGTCCCCTACGGTGGGGGCTGGAGGGCCCACGGGCCTGTCAAGTTTTTTGTGTAAGCGGGTTGTTCAGAGGTGGGGGTTGATTCGGTCGGGGTAGGCGGTGGCGAGCTGGGCGAGGGCTTGTTTCCAGTTGGTGGTGATCCGGCCCTCGACCACGCGTGGCTTGGCCTTGCGCTTGTCCGCGGGCAGGTTCCTGTCCTTGTCGCGTTCTCGTGCCCGCTTGTCCTCGATGTTGCAGATCGCCAGCCACAGCAGCTTGACAGCGGCCTCGTCGCTGGGGAAGTGGCCCCGGTTCTTGGAGATCTTGCGTAGCTGGTAGTTGAGCGACTCGATGCTGTTGGTCGTGTAGATGACCCGGCGCAGCATCGGCGGGAACGCCAGGAACGGGGTGAAACGCTCCCACGCCCTGTCCCAGGTCGCCACCGTCTCGGGGTACTTGTCCCCCAGGGGAGAGCTGCTGAAGGCCGCCAGGGCCTCCAGGGCGGCCTCCTCACTGGGGGCGGCGTAGACCTGCTTGAGAGCAGCGGCGACCTTCTTACGGTCCTGGTAGGCCACGAACCTCATGGAGGCACGGATCAGGTGCACCACGCAGGTCTGGACCATGGAGTCGGGCCAGGTCGCCTCGATCGCCTCGGGCAGGCCGGTCGGGCGTGTTCAATGGTCTGTGTAAGCCCTCTTTGAAGGACTGATGACTGTGACTGATGAGAAGACTGGTCCTGCTGGTGGGCGGGGCGTGGTTGAGGATCTTGTTGCCTCGGGTGGCTTGGACGGGTTGTTCGAGCGGATCGACTCGGGTGAGGTGGGGTTGACGGGCGCCGACGGGCTGCTGCCGGCCCTGCTCAAGGAGGCCCTGGAGCGGGGTCTGCAGGCTGAGCTGACGGAGCATCTTGGCTACGACAAGGGCGAGCAGGCGCCGGTGGCTCGTGGCAACGCCCGCAACGGCACCACGGTCAAGACGATCAGCTCTGAGGTCGGCTCGTTCGAGATCGAGGTCCCCCGCGACAGGGCCGGCAGCTTCACGCCGCGGCTGGTCAGGAAGGGGCAGCGGCGGATGGACGGTCTGGACTCGATGATCATCAGCCTGTACGCCGGTGGTATGACGGTGCGCGAGATCCGCCACCACCTGGAGTCCACGCTCGGTGTGGAGCTGTCGGTGGGGACGATCAGCAGGATCACGGACGCCGTGGCCGAGGCGGTCCTGGACTGGCAGCGCCGCCCGCTGGAGGAGTTCTACCCGGTGGTCTACCTCGACGCGATCCGCGTCAAGGTCCGCGTCGACCACAGGGTCACCACCCGCTCGGCCCACATCGCCGTGGGTGTGGACATGGACGGGATCAAGCACGTCCTGGGTATCTGGGTCCAGGCCGAGGAGGGCGCCTCGTTCTGGGCGCACGTGTGCGCCGAGCTGGCCAACAGGGGCGTCAAGGACGTGCTGATCGTGTGCTGTGACGGGCTGACCGGCCTGCCCGAGGCGATCGAGGCGACCTGGCCCGACTCCATGGTCCAGACCTGCGTGGTGCACCTGATCCGTGCCTCCATGAGGTTCGTGGCCTACCAGGACCGTAAGAAGGTCGCCGCTGCTCTCAAGCAGGTCTACGCCGCCCCCAGTGAGGAGGCCGCCCTGGAGGCCCTGGCGGCCTTCAGCAGCTCTCCCCTGGGGGACAAGTACCCCGAGACGGTGGCGACCTGGGACAGGGCGTGGGAGCGTTTCACCCCGTTCCTGGCGTTCCCGCCGATGCTGCGCCGGGTCATCTACACGACCAACAGCATCGAGTCGCTCAACTACCAGCTACGCAAGATCTCCAAGAACCGGGGCCACTTCCCCAGCGACGAGGCCGCTGTCAAGCTGCTGTGGCTGGCGATCTGCAACATCGAGGACAAGCGGGCACGAGAACGCGACAAGGACAGGAACCTGCCCGCGGACAAGCGCAAGGCCAAGCCACGCGTGGTCGAGGGCCGGATCACCACCAACTGGAAACAAGCCCTCGCCCAGCTCGCCACCGCCTACCCCGACCGAATCAACCCCCACCTCTGAACAACCCGCTTACACAAAAAACTTGACAGGCCCGGCCGGTCAGCCCGTCACAGCACACGATCAGCACGTCCTTGACGCCCCTGTTGGCCAGCTCGGCGCACACGTGCGCCCAGAACGAGGCGCCCTCCTCGGCCTGGACCCAGATACCCAGGACGTGCTTGATCCCGTCCATGTCCACACCCACGGCGATGTGGGCCGAGCGGGTGGTGACCCTGTGGTCGACGCGGACCTTGACGCGGATCGCGTCGAGGTAGACCACCGGGTAGAACTCCTCCAGCGGGCGGCGCTGCCAGTCCAGGACCGCCTCGGCCACGGCGTCCGTGATCCTGCTGATCGTCCCCACCGACAGCTCCACACCGAGCGTGGACTCCAGGTGGTGGCGGATCTCGCGCACCGTCATACCACCGGCGTACAGGCTGATGATCATCGAGTCCAGACCGTCCATCCGCCGCTGCCCCTTCCTGACCAGCCGCGGCGTGAAGCTGCCGGCCCTGTCGCGGGGGACCTCGATCTCGAACGAGCCGACCTCAGAGCTGATCGTCTTGACCGTGGTGCCGTTGCGGGCGTTGCCACGAGCCACCGGCGCCTGCTCGCCCTTGTCGTAGCCAAGATGCTCCGTCAGCTCAGCCTGCAGACCCCGCTCCAGGGCCTCCTTGAGCAGGGCCGGCAGCAGCCCGTCGGCGCCCGTCAACCCCACCTCACCCGAGTCGATCCGCTCGAACAACCCGTCCAAGCCACCCGAGGCAACAAGATCCTCAACCACGCCCCGCCCACCAGCAGGACCAGTCTTCTCATCAGTCACAGTCATCAGTCCTTCAAAGAGGGCTTACACAGACCATTGAACACGCCCGGGCCCACGGGCGCGGCTCAGCGCCAGCCCTGGCCGCCGACCGCGCCAAGACCAGGTCCCGCCGCACGGGACGGACCGCCGGCGGGTACCGGTACCTGCACCACGCCGTTGACGACCACTCGCGCCTGGTCTGCTCCGAGATCCTCCAAGACGAGACCACGCAGACCGCCGCGGGGTTCTGGCGGCGCGCGGCCGCGTTCTTCGCCTCCATCGGCATGCGCGTGCAGGCGGTGATGACCGATAACGGCGCCTGCTACCGCTCACAGGCCTTCAACACGGCGCTCGGACAGTCGGTCAAGCACCGCTACACCCGCCCCTACCGTCCCCAGACCAACGGCAAGGTCGAGCGCTTCAACCGCACCCTGATGAGCGAATGGGCCTACGCCCGCACCTACACCAGCCAGACCCAGCGCGAGGCCGCCTACACCCAGTGGCTCCACCACTACAACCACCACCGACCCCACACCGCCCTCGACGGCCAGACCCCCGCAGACCGCGTTCACAACCTCACAGGGAACTACACCTAGGCTTCCGGAACCTGACTAACTACATTGCCCGCTCGCTACTCGAGACCGGCGGATTCAGACCCCACCTACACCCTCGTTTGCGATGATCCTCTTATGAAACTAGGATTGACACATTGAGCGTTATGTGGTACGAATATCTCATGTTGTTCAAAACTCAGTATCTTGACCAAGAAACTCTCCTCAGCTACGTAGCTTCGATCGAAGGCGGAGTGCGTCAGTCTGGCTCTTCGAAATCAATGACGTCACATGGCGTGGGTGGCGGGCTAGTAGTTGGTCCTGCCAGGGCTCAGGCGGACCGCAAAGGCGAAGAGGAGATGACGCTCACCCTTGAAGACCATGACTCTGCTCGCCTGGCTCGTCTCATCGATGCTGGACATAAAGACCCTGAGAATCTCGCGTGGATTAGTGTGAGCAATCCTGATGACGACTTTGAGGGTATCGGCTATGGTGCAATGATTGAGTGGGAGTGCGATATTCATATTCCGGAAGGTATTTTGGCCTTATCGCGCGTGGACGAAGTGCGCAGTTTTCTCGATATGGCGGCAAATATGATTCCAGTAGCCCAAGAGTTCAATCTTGACATGGACGGATTACCGGACGCCAAACAACTCTCGACCATGAGAAAGGCCATAGATAGCATTGAGGTCACACCTGTTGTCGTAGGAGAAGACGACGATACTGGATGGAGAGTGGTTGGTGCTCTCGATAGGAAATGGATTAACGCGGGCTCTAATCTCGAAGGCAGGGTTTGTATCCTTGGCAAGGTCACTAAGATCGTTTCCGAGGGTAGGTGGTACCCCCTAGTGTCTTTGCCTGGAATGAACATAGTGGGCCGCAAGGAACGCCGCGAAATGGAGCGCCGGGGCCCTAAGGCGAAGGATGAGGAAGCTCAGTATCTAGAAGGGCCCCTCCTTGTAGTGGACTACTTGGCGATCTATAGTTAATCAGTTGTGGCGCCGACAATCCAGCGGCCTGATGCATCGATTTTTTTTAGATTCTATTCTACTGCTGACGGCGGCCGTGCCGCGATGACTATGGCGGATAGGGTCCGGGCACTACCTGGGGGCGCGGGAAGACACTGCGCCCGGTCTGCGACGATCTGGGGAGCTTTGCAGGTGGTGGCTGGCCAGGTCGGCGATGCTCGTGGCGTCTAGGAGCCAGTCCAGTATCACGATCTGGATCGAGGGGCGGCGGTCTGCTGCCAAGGAAGGACATCTGCGGAAACTCCTATGATACGACCTTATTTCGTCCTCTCTCGCCCTGACGGTTTCATATCGTGTGGAGCGGTTCATTGAGATGCTTCCGCACCGTTCCGCGGTCGAAGCCGAGCACTAGTTGTAGTTCCCTGTGAGGGCGATCTCGCCAACATCACCGTCGCACAACCCGGTGGCAGACTGATAGCGCATCGTTCGCCTCCGCATGAATATCGAGTGCGGTAGCCCAATTTTCGCACGAGACGACCGATGCGCTCGTAAACGACGCAAACAACCCATCGCACATAACACCCTGGGGTGGCTGGCTTTGAGTAGCGAGCGGACGACGTGGGAATGATACTGCGGATGCCGAGGGCGCTGTCTCGGAGGCGTTCAAAGCGGCCTTTGATCGCTTCTGTGGGTAGGTTGCTGGTACGGGGCGGTCGAAGTAGGCCAGCACGTCGGCACCCCGCTTCTGGAGGGTGCGTCCCAGGGTGATCAGCGTGATAAACTGCTTGGGACGCCTGCGCGCACACGGTGATCAGTCGGCGCATCGGCTCGCGGCCGTGTGTCGGTCGGTGAGCAGGATCCGGCGGGACGCGTAGCGGGGGTCCGTTCGGCGGCGGTGAGGGGTGGAGCTCGTGCTGAACTTGCCGTTGGCACCTGTCGAGCGCGTCAACGGCCAGACGAGCCACGTAGAAGGGATCCGTTACCACAGTGGTGTCGGACAGCTCCCCGCTTGTGGCGGTCCTGGTTGCCGGATAACCCGTCCATGGCGACGCACTCGACGCGGTTGCGCCAGTCGATGGCGTGGATCGACGCTTCGCCGACGAGGTGGTCGACGTAGGCCAGGACGAAGGTGTAGGCCGTGGCGGGCTGTGAGCCTGCGGTGTCGGCGATCTTGCGCTGGAGCTCGGCACTGCTGCGGGGACGCCAGCACGGTGGTAGGTCTGTAGACCTTCAAGTAGCGAGCGGTGAGGCCGTGCCTTGTGGCGATTGGCGATCTCCAGAAGGCGGTAGGAAGGAACCTGCGTGCCTACCGGTTGGAGCTCAGCCTGAGCCAGGAGGCCTTCGCTGACATGCTGGGCGTCCACCGCACCTACATGGGAGGCGTCGAACGCGGCGAGCGGAACCTGACGCTGAAGAGCGTCGAGCGGATGGCCGAGCGGTTGGGTGTGGAGGTGCGGGAGTTGCTGCGGGCGCAGTGAGGGGCCTCGACGGATGAAACGTGACCACAGCGTGACATACTCCGGCCCCAGAGCCACACACCCCACCATGGGAACACCACTATACTGAGGCTATGAAAGCCGAGTGTGCGATCAACGAACTTGAGGCCCTCAAGGCCGAGGCGGCGGCACCAGGGTTTGCCGATAGTGGCGATGTAGTCGATGCCTGGCGTGGGAAGGTTCGGGCGGTTCTAACTGCTGTGGTTGGCGAGCAGGATCACCTAGTTGCGGAGCACGATGCAATAGAATACACGCCTAAATGGAGTGTGGCTGGGGATCGTACGGCTTTTCTCCAGGCGAAGAAGAGAGGCGTAGATAGGTGCTGCAGCAATATCGATGCCGCCATTTATCAATTTTCTCTTATATACAAGAATGAAACTCAACTTCCCGCCGCAGCCGACTACGACCCGGATCTGTGGGTACGCGTGAGTTCACTTGTGGAGCGGGAAGAATGGGATAAAGTTCCAGCCGAAGTTGCAATATTCTTCGAAGACTTGATCCGAAAATGGGCTGGCAATCCCACTGAGAAGAATGGTTCAACTATGGTCGGACAGTCGCTGATGGGGCAAGCATTTGGCAACGATGGCCGCTTACGGCTCGGCGGTCAAAGTAACGAAACCCAGGGGTGGCGCAATCTGGCGGTCGGATTTACGCAGGCAGTTTCCAATGTCGTGAGACACAATACAGTGGAGCGCCATGATGCTAGACAATATGCGATTGGTGTTCTCGGGTTGGCCAGTCTCATTTTAACCCAAGTGAGGTATGAGCATAATGATCTCTTGTCGGGCGTGTGACGCCAGTACTTTCGCAGTACATCGGTACGTGGCTAGCCGCGATGCGGCCTCAAGCGCGCCGAGATCGTTTTGTCGGGTTCTGTCGGTAGGGTTGAACCTAGTGTGGTCGAACGACTCGCAGAGCCTTACTGCCGGACTGTCTGCGTGCACACGTCTAGAAGAGCCTGTATTCCTGTGTGACCCTAAAGGCAATTGAGCTGCATCCTCAGTCTTGATGAAAGGGTAGCGACTAGGAAAATGGACACTTTTGAAGCAGCTCGCCATCGTGTTGAGCGAGCGAGAACTCACTCTAACGAGATGATCGAGCATTGGAACGAGTTTCTTGAATCACATCCTTTCGACGTTCATCTAAAACGTACTAGTGCCACCGAATATGTTCTCGAGTTCGAGCAACTCGAAGAACTTCCCCTAGAACTCCCTGTGCTGTTCGGCGAGTGGCTTTACAATCTTCGATCTGCTCTCGATTATACGATCTGGGCGGCAGCCACATATGCAGCCGGAAGATTCCCGCCTCCAAATCAAGGTCGCCTTCAGTATCCCATCTGCGACACAGAGGATTCCTGGAGGCGGACTGTCTCGAAGTTGTCTGTTTTGCCGCCACATCATCTCGATATGTTGAAGAGAATGCAGCCATTCGCATCTGATCCCGATGCTAACTACTTGGGGTGGATAAATCGATTGGCTCGGATTGATAGACATCGACACTTCACTGCCTGGACTGCGCGAGTGGCTATCGCAGAGCCGATCGCTCAGATCCCAAGCGGGGTTAAGCCGAAGTGGGAATGGGGTGAGAGACTGTTCAGGGCCGGAAGTTGTTATTTGGCTAGGATGACCTTTCCCGACAAGATTTCGGCCGAAGGCGTACTGGTCAACCCTAGGGTAGGGATCGATCCTGAAGTGACCGAATGGGGACAGTCGCCTTTCTGGTCGAAAATTAGTTTCGACGAGCGCATTCGCAAAATGATGCTATTTGTGTCGGCTGAGATCGATACATACGATTATGATTGTACTGGAAGAGATAAAGCGCGGGCGATGTTGACCGATGAGTTTGTTTCCCAAAGCGATCAACGCCGTGCTCGAGTTTTCAAGACGCCCCGAGTCCCCGGTAGATCTGAGGTTAGTTGGACTTCCGCAGACCCAAGTCGCAGCGGCTCGTCCTGGGCGGATTTCGTTGGCGTCGGTTTTCCTGCAGATGGTCCTGGTGTAGCTCGATAGATGCAGTGAAGCCCTGTGTCGCGCTAGACCCGCCTACCCGAATGCTTTTCTCATGCTTGATACTCTTGTCAGTCTGGCAACCTTAGCTGGTGCTGTTCCTGTAGTTGTCGCAGCCACCGTCTTTCTGGGCAAGACCCTCCCTGCGTATTTCAATACTCCTGGCGGGCTGCGCCTCGAGGTAATGCGGGCAGTAGGTGATATCGGTTACTTCGTGCGAGTCACCAATTACAGTTCGGTGGAGTGCCACATTGAGTACATTGGCGTTATGCGCGCCGGCTTCCGCCCCTTCTGGCCTCCTTGGGTGCGCACCGTTCGTCGCATCAGCGCCAAGAGGAACTCGGTCGAATCCCTGAGTAGATGCACGATTGGAGTCGCCGAGAAATATACTCTATCGAGCGGAAAAAGTCTGTTGCTTCAGGTTCCGCGACCACTCGACTTGGAGGCGACGGCTTCGGAATCGTTGATTAGAGAGTATCAGGTGCTCGTTGATCGTGACGCCTCATGGCGCCGCGCACATGGAGGACCCGTATCGGTAGTTCCCTACGTTCGTCTATCGGCGGGCAACGTGGTGCTTGGAAAGAAGGTGATTTTCGATAAAGAAATACAGTGAGCCTTTCTCATCAGAGGAGGCCGTTGTTCAGGTTGAGGATGACCAGGGCGGTGGCGGTGATTTTGGTGATGGTGGCTGGGTCGAGGGTGACTCGTTTGAGGGCCTTGAAGCCCTTGAGCAGGGCGTTGGCTCTCTCGGCCGGGGCTCGCAGGTGGGCCTGGACCTGGTTGTAGGAGCGTGCCCCGGTGTCGGGATTGGAGCCCTTGACGGGCGTCTTGATGCCGATGCCGGCGCCCGCGTATCCCTTGTCGGCCAGCGTGGGCGTCCCGCCTGCGGCTGCCGGGTACAGGGCCGGCAGCACATGGGTGCGGGCGGCGGTGATGTCGTGGGTGGAGCCGGGCTCGACCGGTGAGGTCCACACCGGGTAGCCGGTGTGGTCGGTCAGGACCTGGATGTTGCCGCCGAAGGCCTTGTGCTTACCGGAGTACCACAGGTGGTATCCGGTAGCGGGGTCACGTGCGGCGACCCGGTCGGTACGCACCAGCGTGCCGTCCAGGCACACGAACGGCACGCCCTTGTCCTTCAGGCCACGTAGCACCTCGGGCAGGTCCGGTGCCTTTGAGGAGACTACGTCCAGGGCCTCGTGCAGGTACCGGTAGGCGGTAGCGGGCCAGACCCTCGCGTCGCGGGCTATGGCGGTCACGGCCGGGGCCTCGATCAGCCAGCGCAGCAGCATGATCGCCTGGGTCCGGCTGGTGGCGGCCCGCTGCCAGGGCCGCACATCATGGCGGCGGCGGTGGGCGGCGATCCAGCGGGAGACGGTGCGGGCAGTAGTCACGGGGACGTCGAGGGTGGCACGATAGGACAGCACGCGGAGCCTCTTTCCGGGCTTGGTTCTCTTGGTCGAGACACATGCTGCCGGAAGGCTCCGCGTGCACCCACCAACAACACGCCCACCTTCCCGCACCACCCCAACGATCCCAGCACCCGCCCCCCCCTTAGCCCTGGTGAGAAAGGCTCAGTGTCTAGCAATGGCATCATGCAGTTGTGGACACTCTCCCACTCAACACGAGGGTCGCGAGAAACCGAGATTGGCGGCGAAGATGTCCTTCTTAGCGCACTGTCAAGAGTGCGGATGTTCACGATATAGGGAAGTTGGCGAACAGCTGGCGATTGATTAGGGGACGAGAGGACCCTGCTCCCTGTTGTTCTTTCAGCATCAGTTAGTGTGGAGCGGTTCATTGAGATGCTTCCGCACCGTTCCACGGTCGAAGCCGAGCACTAGCCCGATCTCGATCAGAGTCACACCCTGGGAGAACATCTCCTCGGCTCTCTGGCGATCCTCGTTCGAGAATCGATGCCTGCCTTGTTGTGGTGGACTGTGCCGCTTGCGCCAGATGGCGCGTACTGTCCCTTCGTGGACGCCGTGGCGCGTGGCGACCTCGCGGGCGCTGAGACCGCTGTCGGCGAGGCGACGGATCTGCTCCCGGGACTGAGGTGGCAGAGGTCGGTTGCGGGGGTTCGTGATGCGGTGAACGGTCTCGTCGGGTGCTCGCGCAGGACTGCTGGCCGACTCAAGCTCCTCGTGCACGCCAGCGCGGGGCTGCTCGATGGGTACCGCATCCAGACGATCGTTACTATGAGTTGAACCACTAGGATCGGCGTCCTCGTCACCGATCAGGCTGTCCCGCAACCGCAACAGGGGTGCCCACTTGTTCGTATCAAGCTCGCCCAGGCGCACGATCAACCTCGGGATACCGCGCGACCTGGCGATGGCCGCCGGGTTCGTACCCTGTGCGTCGACATCGCACTGAAGAGGTGCGGTCGCGGTGCACGAGGTACGAACACGAGGCGAAGCCTGAGGGCGGTGGGGCCGGTCAGGACCAGGGGGTGGTGCTGAATTGATCCGACGCAGCACCCCACCGCCACGACCTACTGTAGCGCCTCCTCGGCTCTCCCAGGAGTCCTGTGCCCGCTGTCCCGCGCCGGCTCGACGATCGCCAGCCCACGGCCCGCGCCTCCGGTGAGGAGGACTTATCGTCGCGGAAGGGGGCGGTGGCTGTCGCCGCTGTGGCGGGCGTCGCCCGACCGGCACGACTCAGCCCGCGCAGGCCCAGACCTCGAGCCGCTGCATGGCGCTGTGGGCGGCAGAGCCGGGGGAGGGGGTGTAGACGACGACCTGAGCGCCGTCGTCCTCCTCCAGCATCCGGAAGGGCAGCGTGACCTGGCCGATGAACGGGTTGAAGATGGTCTCCTCCCCATGGGAGGAGCGCCGCGGAAGCCCCTCGTCGAGCCACATCCGGCAGAAGGCGCGGCTGCGCGCCGTCAGGTTGCCCACGACGCCCAGCAGGTCGGCGTCCTCGGGGTGGGTGTCGACCGCCGCCCGGAGATCGGCCAGGGCGCGGGCGGTCACCGCTTCCCAGTCGGGCCAGAACCCGCGCGCAGTCTGCTCATCGAGGAAGGCGAACTCCAGCAGGTTCGGCTGGTGGTTGAAGCGTCCACCCCACTCCAGGACCGGGGCGTAGAGAAGCCGGCACGGACGGTTGGCCGCCAGCAGGTTCATCGAGCGCGATCGCAGGAAGGCCGGCATCTCGAAGGACTCCAGCAGCTGACGGGTGCTCGCTGAGTCCTGCTGGGAGCCGCCCGTGCTCCCCGTACCCGGACCCTGCGTGCCGGGCGCCGCGCTCCGGGCAGGACCGGGGGAGAGGGGCGGCAGGGCCGCAGGCCCGGTGGGCGCGGACGAACCGACGCCTGGTGCACTGGAGCGCACCTGGCCCGTTCGGGAGGCGCCGGGCGCCTCCTGGGCGGAGGAGGGGGCCTGTGCCGTGCCCGGGACGGGCTCCTGCCCGCCGCCGAGGGGCTCGCTGCTCGGGGCCGCGGCGGCACGCACCTGGTCGGCGAGGGACGGAGAGGCCGGTTGGGCGGGTGAGGGGGGCGCGGCGTGGCGGCCCCGGTCGGCGGGATAGGAGTCCTCGAGCAGCTCGGCCAGGCGCTCACGCTCCTGCCGGGTCAGGGCCAGGACGTCGGCCAACAGCTCCTGGACGCGCGTGTCCGGAGCGTGCCCCAGCAGCCCCCGCTCCAGGTCCGTGTAGTACTGGGTGTCGACGCCGAGCAGCCGAGCGATCTCGTCGCGGCGCAGGCCCGGGATGCGTCGACGTCGTGGACTGACCCCGGGCAGTCCGGCCATGAAGGGCGTGATCGCGGCACGGTGCTCGGTGAGGAAGTTGCGTAGGTCGGTGGGAGACGTGAGTCCTCGACGCATGCACCCACCCTATGAGACATCGAGGTGTTTCGTTGTCAATTTGTGACCTATGTCGGTGTGCCTGCGGGCTCACACCCTACCGCGTCTGCCGCTCCAGACGACCGAGGGCGTCGACTAGCCTGGTGCCCATGAGCCAGACCGGAGGCGTGTCCCCGCCCACGAGCACCGGGCCGGCCCCACAGGCCGGATCCCCAGCCCTGACCGTTGGTGAGGTCGAGGACCTTCTGCGCAGCGTCGCACCACCGGACCTCGCCGAGTCCTGGGACTCCAACCGCCTCATCTGCGGGGACCCCGCCGAGCCGGTGCGCACCGTCGTCCTGGCCGTCGACCCGGTGGCCGCCGTCGTCGACGAGGCGATCGAGCACGGCGCAGACATGGTCATCACCCACCACCCCCTCTACCTGCGCGGCACCGACCACGTGAGCGCAACCGATCCCAAGGGGCGGGTCGTCCACCGCCTCGTGCGCGCCGGGATCGCCCTGGCCAACGCGCACACGACCCTCGACTCGGCGCACGGAGGGGTCGCGGACGCCCTGGCGGCACTCGTCGGGCTCGAGGACACCACCCCCCTCGTGCCCCACCCGTCGGACCCCTCACAGGGCATCGGCCGGGTCGGCCGCCTGCCGGCTCCCACCACGCTCCTCCAGCTCGCCCGTGCCGTCGCCCAGGCGCTGCCCGACTCCGTCCCCGGGCTGCTCCTCGGAGGCGATCCGCAGGCCACCGTGACGACGATCGCGGTCTGCGGCGGGGCCGGCGACTCCCTTCTCGGCGCCGCCCGCGACCGCGGCGCAGACGTCTTCCTCACCGCCGACCTGCGCCACCACCCGGCCGGGGAGCACCTCGAGGCCGGCAGGCCGTACCTGCTGTGCGGCACCCACTGGGCGACCGAGTGGGTCGGGCTGCCGCCCCTCGCCCGAGCCCTCGAGGCAGGGGCCGGAGCCAGGGGACGTACACTCCAGGTGCACGTCTCCCGGACCGTCACCGACCCCTGGGCGCTGCGCCTGAACACCGGGACCTGACCACACGGTCCCGTACCACCGCAGGTGAGTCCGGGTCCGCCGGACGAGACCCACGAGACCCCACGACACCGCCACCCGACAGCCAGCACCCAGCCAGTGAAGGACACCCGCCGTGACGAGCGCACCCATCACCGAGCAGCGACTGCTCATCGACCTCCAGCAGCTCGACTCCCAGCTGGCGCGGCTGGGCCACGAGCGGGCTCACCTGCCCGCCCTGTCCCACATCGAGCACACCATCAAGCGCCTCAAGGACAACAAGCGTGCCGCCGTGCTCGCCGCCGCCGCCCTGACCGACGCCAGGGCTGAGGCCACCCGCGCCGAGACCGAGGTCGACCAGGTCGTCCGCCGGGCACAGACCCTGCGCGAGCGCTTGAGCGCCGGAACCGCCGCCGCCCGGGACCTGTCGGCCATCCAGGGTGAGATCGACCAGCTCGGGCGCCGTCAGGCGGTCCTGGAGGACAAGCAGATCTCCGCCATCGAGTCGGTCGAGTCCGCTCAGGCCCAGGTCGACGAGCTCGCCGCCCAGGAGCAGGAGATCCGTGCGGCCGGCAGGGAGCTCACTGCCGTCCGCGACACCGAGTTCGCCCGGATCGACGCCGAGACCGCCGCGCTGCGCGCACGCCGTGACGAGCTCGTCGCTCGGATCAGCCCCGCGCTCCTCGAGGAGTACGAGGCCGTGCGGGCGCGCACCGGGGGCCTGGGCGCGGTCGCCCTGCACGACCGGCGCCTCGAGGGCGCTGCCATCGAGATCAGCCCCGCCGAGCACGCCCGCATCGCCGCAGCACCGGCGGACGCGATCATCCACGCCGAGGAGAACGACGTCATCATCGTGCGCATGGACATCTGAGGCGCGGCCCGCCGATCTCATCGGGTGACCAGACGGTCCAGACGGTTCAGACCACCAGCGTGAGCACCCGCCGGCCCCGCCGGTCGGGTACGTCGAGCTCGACGCCGCGCAGGCCGGGCACCTCCTGCGCCACGGTCGCGACATCCTCCGCAGACGCCCCCTGCCTCAGGCCTCCTCCTCCCAGCACCTCGATCAGGCGGCCGGTAAGCAGCCCCCGGGAGTGCTTGGCGGCGTGCGACACGACCGCACGGGTGCCGTCCGGGCGGTCCGAGACCACCCTGACCGCGACCAGCTCGACACCTGCGTCAGCCGGCGGACGCCACGCGGGGGAGTAGGCACCCGAACGGCAGTCGACGACCAGGCCGGAGCGGCGGGCCCTGTCGTCGAGGACGCCCGCCACCGGACGGCGCCAGAACGAGGACAGGCGACCGGTACCAGGAAGCGACACCCCCATGGACAGGCGGTGGTCCGGGACGGGGTCGGTCGGGCGGAGAACCCCCCACAGGCCCGAGAAGATGACAAGGCTGCGCTCGAGCGCCTCCCGCGTCGCAGGCTCCGCCGCCAGGGCGGTCAGCCGCGCAGCGTCGTACAGGACACCGGCGAACAGGTCGTGAGCCGGTGCGCACGGGGCCCGGTCCAGCACCAGGTTGAGCCCCGCCTCAGCCGCGCTCCTGGGTCCCAGGCCCAGGACCTGCGCCGCCTGCGGCCCGGCGCTCACCTCCGTCAGCGCCTCGATGACGCGTCGTCGTCGGGAGGAGAGCAGCTCGGCCCCCAGCAGCACGGACAGGTCGAGGGGCGGACCGGCCGCCGGAGGTCTCTTGCCCTCGCTCGGAGGAAGGAGGATGAGCACGCACCGATGGTACGCGCCGGGGATGACCACGGCGCGGTGCGTTAGGATCGGGACGCGGACGAGCCGACCGGGCGGCCGCGGCGTCCCTGGGTGACCAGGGGTCGAGGAACGTCCGGGCTCCACAGAGCAGGGCGGTGGCTAACAGCCACCCGGGGTGACCCGCGGGACAGTGCCACAGAGAACAGACCGCCAGCACACGCTGGTGAGGGTGAAACGGTGGGGTAAGAGCCCACCAGCGCGACGGGTGACCGTCGCGGCTCGGTAAACCCCGTCCGGAGCAAGACCGCACAGCAGGCGTTCGAGGGCTGCTCGCCCGAGCCTGCGGGTAGGTCGCGTGAGGCCATCGGCAACGGTGGCCCAAGATGGATGGTCGCCGCCGCCCAGGACCGGTAACGGTGGGCGGTAACAGAACCCGGCGTACAGGTCGGCTCGTCCGCCCCGACGACCCTGTCGCGCAGCGCCGCGACACCGAGGACACCGAGGACACCGAGGACGGCGCCCTCCCAGGTTCCTCCCTGGGGGGCGCCGTCCTCGTCGTGCTGCTCCTGGCGGCGCCGACGACGCCGCAGGCCAGCGGACCTCACTTCGCGGACATGTACATCTCCGTGCTGCCGTAGAAGGCGGTCACGGCGAAGGCGCCGGAGTTGGCCAGGTTCTCGTCGACAAGGAAGGTGATGTAGCCCTGAGCCTTGCCGCCGTCGCGCGGCATGTCCTGCTCCTTGAACTCGTCGGGGCTCATCGAGTACTCGGCCTCGACGCTGTTGCCGCCGTTGACGTAGTCGACGCTCAGGTCGTAGGAGCTGAACTGTCCCGTGCCGTGGTAGGTGACCTCGACCAGGACGCGCAGGTAGACCTTGCCGGCAGGCGGCTCCGTGTAGAGGGACTCATAGCCCGCGGACGCCAGGGCCTGCTTGAGCGACTCCCCACCGTTCCAGTTGATCTCCCCGAAGCTGACCTCGATCGAGGCATTCGGGTCGGTGCTGTACTCGCTGGCCTTGAAGGTCAGGATGTCCGTCGCGGGATCGGCAGGGTTGGACTCCGAGTAACCCCGATCCGAGCTCGAGCTGGGCTCCTGCTCACCGGGCGCCGCCGACGGCTCCTCCGACGACTCCTCCGACGGCGCGGGGGCCTCCGTGGAGGTCGTCGACCGCGTCGTCGTGCGGCTGCCGGAGCTGGACTCCGAGCCTCCGCCGCCGGCCAGGAGCGCCACGATGGCGATGATGATGATGACGGCGACCCCGGCGATGATCGCCCACAGCCACCACTGCTGCGTCAGCGGCTTGGAGCCCCCCGGCCCCCCGGGCCCGGGCACAGGGGCGCCGCCCTGCCAGGTTCCTGTGGGCGGCACCTGGCCGCCACCAAGCGGTGCGCTGTGATATGGCGTCGGCGCCTGTGCGTAGTCGCCTCCCGAGTAGGGCGCGGAGGAGGATGCCGAGCCCACGACCGGCGCCGAGGTCCCGATGGGCGCGGAGGTCGCCGAGTAGTCGCCCGCGGGCGCTGAGGCCGACTGTCCCGTCGGGTCGGCCACTGGGGACGAGCCCGTCGACACCGCCTGCGTGGGAGCCCACCCGGCGTCGGGCGCCGAGGCTGCCTGCGGGGCCGAGCCGGAGCCAGGGCTCGTCGCGGAGTCCTCGACCCAGAGCTGCCACCCCTCGGGCGCGGGTCCCCACGCGGGGTCGGGCTGCCAGCCAGCCGGGGGGTTGAATCCTTCGGGCGGGGCAGGCCAGTTCGGCGGGGGGTTGAAACGCAGGGCCATGAGGAACCTCCGGAAAGACGATGAGACGGACAGGCGACGCGTCGCGCAGGCCGGTCACGAATGTACACGGCTTGTGGGCCGAGGCACATGCCTGCGGACATGCTCGGACGGGTAGTTCAACCCGTGGCGGGCGGCCCGTGACCGCGGCCGGCCCGAACCACGGCGACCTACTTCGCCGTCCCTCTGGCCGACCCGACGAGCTCGGTGTCGTCCATGCTGGCGATGAGGCACTTGAGGGTGCGGTCGCCCAGGGCCCACGAGGTCTCCTTGGGGCTGAGCGTCGTGATGCCGTAGGACGAGTAGGCGTACTCGATCCCGACGTACTCGTTGAAGGCGGGCAGGCATGCGTCCTGTGCGTACTGATCCATCGTCGCCGAGTCGGGCAGGGAGGCGTCGGTCAGGGTGTGGAGCAGGAAGACCTCGTAGTTGTGAGGCTCGGCACAGTCGACGACCTCGACGGTCGACACCACGGTTGCGGACGTGTCGGTGACGACGCAGTCCCCAACCGCCAACTCGGTGGTGTGCTTCGTCGTGCCCGTCGGCGTTGGCGTCGGCGTCGGCGCCGCGGTCGTCGGGCCGGCGGTCTTGGTCCCCAAGGAGCTGCCGCTGGGGGTCTGGGTCGGCTCCTGGGTCGTGGGGACCTCGGGCTCGGAGGTGCGGGTGGCCACCCCGGTGGGGGAGCCGGAGTCGTTGCTGGTCAGGGCCACGACGAGAGCGATGACGAGGATGACCGCCACTCCTGCGATGAGCGCCCAGAACCACCACTTCCTGGTCACGGGAACGGATGCCGCCGCCGCGGGGGCCCCGCTCACCGGCTGCCACTGCCCCTGAGGGGGGTAGGTGCTGGTCTGGGCCTGGTAGGGGGTCGGCGACTGGGGGTAGGCCGCGGGCTGGGCCTGGTAGGGAGCCTGCGACTGGGGGTGGACCCCGGGCTGGGCCTGGGGGTGGCTCGTGGCCGCGTAGGCCCCCGCGACCGCCGCAGAGCCGACCGACGGGGCGGAGGGCTGGGTCGGCACGGCCTGTGTGGGTGCCCAGCCGGCGTCGGGGGCCGAGGGCGCCTGGGGCGCTGAGCCGGTTCCCATGACGGCGGTCGGCTCCTCGACCCACAGCTGCCAGCCGTCGGGCGCGGGGCCCCACTCCGGGTCGGGCTGCCATCCTGCCGGAGGGGTGAATCCCTCGGGTGGGGCGGGCCAGTTCGGCGGTGGGTTGAAACGCAGAGCCATGGGGGCCTCCGGGATGAGTGGTCGGGAGCGGGTGCGGCGACAAGCGCCCTCAGTCGGCTGAATGTATACGGTGGGAGCCGACATGTCCCACTCGGTGACATGGTGGTTGCCAGGGCGTCGGGGCTGGTCCGCGCCGTCAGCGTCATGACGCCCCGGTCGGGTGCCAGGTTCTCAGGGCAGGGTGAGTACCTCGGCGCCGTCCTCGGTGACGACGAGGGTGTGCTCGAACTGCGCGGTCCGGGAGCGGTCCCGCGTCACCACGGTCCACCCGTCGTCCCACTGCTCCCAGTCGACACCGCCCAGGGTGAGCATGGGCTCGATCGTGAAGACCATGCCCACCTCCATGACCTCGTCGTGCAGGGGAGCGGAGTCGTAGTGGGGGATGATGAGGCCCGAGTGGAAGGCCTCGCCCACGCCGTGACCGGTGTAGTCGCGCACGACCCCGTAGTCGAAGCGCCGGGCGTAGGCCTCGATGACCCGTCCGATGACGTTGACCTCCCGTCCGGGGCGCACCGCGCGGATGCCGCGCTCCATGGCGGTACGGGTGCGGGAGATGAGCAGGGCGGTCTCCTCGTCGACCTCGCCCACCGGGAAGGTGGCGTTGGTGTCACCGTGGACGCCGTCGAGGTAGGCGGTCACGTCCAGGTTGATGAGGTCGCCGTCCTTGAGCACGGTGGAGTCCGGGATGCCGTGGCAGATCACCTCGTTGACCGAGGTGCAGATCGACTTGGGGAAGCCCATGTAGCCCAGGCAGGAGGGGTAGGCGCCGTGGTCGCACAGGTACTCGTGGGCGATGCGGTCGAGCTCGTCGGTGGTCACCCCGGGGGCGATCGCGCTGGCCGCCTGAGCCAGCGCGCGCGCTGCGAGCCGGCCGGCGGCACGGATGCGCTCGACGGTCCCGGGGTTCTTGACGTCGGAGGCGGTCACCCGCTCAGGACCGTCGTGGAACATGTACTCGGGGCGGGGGATCGAGCCGGGGACCTTCCGCGGCGGCCCCACCTCGCCCTTGGTCAGCGTCCCGCGCGGCGCGCGGTCGGCCAGGGCTGTCATGGACGAACTCGTGGACGAACTCATGGCCACAGCATAGGAGCGTGTGGTCGGTCCGGGAGGCGGCAGGTCCTCGCCTTGACATGACGCCGCCGATCCGCCCCGGTGACCGGGCTCCTGTCATACGATGGCCATATGGCGAAGATCCACTTTGTGCGACACGGTCGCACCGTCCTCAACGAGCTGCGTCGCACCCAGGGTGCCGCCGACTCCCCGCTCACCCCCGAAGGACGCAAGGGGGTGGAGGTCTGCCGGGACCATCTCGCGCAGACCCCCTTGACCAGGGCCTACCTCAGCCCGCAGGGCCGTGTCCAGGAGACCGCCTCGATCCTCCTGGAGCCCCACCCCGAGGTCGTGCCGGTCAACCTCATCGGGCTGCGGGAGTACAACTACGGCATCTACGACGGCGGACCCGACCCTGAGATGCACGCCGCACTGCCCACCGAGGAGCACCTGCCTCCCGTCCTGACCGGCACCCACCCCGGCGCGCCCGAGGGGATCCACGCGCGCGACTACCTGGCCGACATCGACGGGGCGATCGCCCGGGTCGTGGCCGACCTGCGTGCGGCGGCCGCGCAGGGGGCCGCCCACGACGGCGAGGAGGTGCTCGTCGTCTCCCACGGCATGACGATCATGACGATCATGAGCCGGTGGATCGGCCTGGAGGTCTACGGCTGGGCCCCGATGGCCAACTGCGCGATCACGAGCGTCGAGGTCGACCCCACCGCTCCCGACGGCTCGCCCACGCTCATCCGCTGGGCCTACGACCCCGCGGACCAGGGAGTGACCTTCCCGTCCAAGGACATCACCTCGGCCTTCGAGGGCATCGTCCCGGTCCCGATCGACTGGGAGCACCCCGAGGGCCTGTGACCCGGGGGTCGTCCTCAGGAGCTGAACCAGTGCTCCGCTGCCGGGAAGGAGCCGTCCCGGACGGCGGTGCCGAAGGATCGTGCCGCCTCCCGCAGCGCCTCCCCGACCTGGCCGAAACGCGCTGCGAAGCGGGGTGACCACTCCGACATCCCGGCCATGTCCGTCCACACGAGGACCTGGCCGTCGCACCGGGCGCCGGCGCCGATGCCGATGATCGGCACCGGGCACTCGCGGGTGATCCGGGCACCGACCGGCTCGGGCACCATCTCGACGATGAACGCGACGGCGCCGGCCTCCGCCAGGGCGAGGGCGTCGGCCACGAGGCCCTCGGCGGCGTCGTCGCCTCGTCCCTGGACCCGGTAGCCGCCGAGCGCGTTGACCGACTGCGGGGTGAATCCGATGTGTCCGAAGACCGGGATGCCCGCCTGGCTGATGAGGCGCACCGACTCGCTGCGCACGCTGCCGCCCTCGAGCTTGACGGCGTGCGCGCCGGCCTTGACCAGCCTGACGGCGTTGGCCAGCGCCTCGTGCGGACCGGACTCGTAGCTGCCGAAGGGCAGGTCGGCGAGCACGAGCGCCCGCTCGGTGGCCCGGGCCACCGAGCGGGTGGCCACGAGCATCTCCTCCATCGTGACCGGCAGTGTGGAGCCGTGGTCGAGCATGACGTTGCCCATCGAGTCCCCGACGAGAAGCACGTCCGTCCCGGCGCTGTCCAGGATCCGCGCGGTGACGGCGTCGTAGGCGGTGAGCATGACGATCTGCTCGCCGCGGGCCTTAGCCTGTGACAGGTGGTGGACCCTCACCCGGGCCTGTCCGGCCAGGGTCGAGCGGGCGCTGGTGTCTGAGGAGCCGGTGGTCGACATGCCGTCCAGCCTAGATGATCGGCTCAGTGCTCCCGCGGTGGGGTGACGCAACGCGCATGACACCAAGACGGTGCATGATGGGGGCACGGCGCGGGCAGGAGGCGCCACCGACCTGGGAGGGCATCGCCGATGGACAAGCAGCAGGAGTACGTGTTCCGCGCGATCGAGGAGCGCGACATCCGCTTCATCCGGCTGTGGTTCTCCGACGTCCTGGGTCAGCTCAAGTCGGTGGCCATCGCCCCGGCCGAGGTCGAGGGGGCCTTCGAGGAGGGCATCGGCTTCGACGGCTCGGCCATCGAGGGCCTCACCCGGGTCTTCGAGGCCGACATGCTCCTGTCCCCGGACCCCTCGACCTTCCAGATGCTCCCGTGGCGCAACGGCACCAACGGGGTGGCCCGCATGTTCTGCGACGTCCTGACCCCCGACGGCGAGCCGGCCCGGACCGATCCCCGCGCCGTGCTCGAGCGCCAGCTGGCACGTGTGGCCGACGCGGGCTTCACCTGCTACGTCCACCCCGAGATCGAGTTCTACCTCGTCAAGCGCGACGAGGCCGGCAGGATCCAGCCCACCGACTACGCGGGGTACTTCGACCACGTGCCAGGGGGCACGGCCCATGAGTTCCGCCGTCGGGCCTGCCTCATGCTCGAGCAGATGGGCATCTCGGTGGAGTTCTCCCACCACGAGGGTGGCCCGGGCCAGAACGAGATCGACCTGCGCTTCGCCGACGCCCTGTCCATGGCGGACAACATCATGACCTTCCGTGCGGTCGTCGAGGAGGTCGCCCTCCAGGAGGGCTGCCTGGCGACGTTCATGCCCAAGCCCTTCGTCGACCAGCCGGGCTCGGGGATGCACACCCACTTCTCCCTGTTCGAGGGCGACCGCAACGCCTTCTACGACCCCTCCGGCCAGTACCAGCTCTCCTCGACCGGCCGGTCCTTCATCGCCGGCCTGCTCCGCCACGCCAACGAGATCTCGGCGGTCACCAACCAGCACGTCAACTCCTACAAGCGGCTGTGGGGCGGTGGGGAGGCCCCCAGCTACGTGTGCTGGGGGCACAACAACCGCTCAGCCCTCGTCCGGGTGCCTATGCACAAGCCGGGCAAGGGCCAGTCGGTCCGGGTCGAGTACCGCTCCCTCGACCCTGCGGCCAACCCCTACCTGGCCTACGCCGTCATCCTTGCCGCGGGCCTCAAGGGCATCGAGGAGGGCTACGAGCTGCCACCCGAGGCCGAGGACGACGTGTGGGCGCTGACCGAGGGCGAGAGGCAGGCCCTGGGCATCGGCGCCCTGCCGACCTCGCTCAAGAGCGCCGTGGCGGCGATGAGCGGGTCCGACCTCGTGGCCGACACCCTGGGCGAGGCGGCCTTCGAGTTCTTCATGCGCAACAAGCGCCGGGAGTTCATGGCCTACGACGCCCAGGTGACCGACTACGAGATCAACCAGTTCTTCCCCCGGTCCTAAGAAGCGCGAGGAGGGGACGACCGCATGACCGAGCGCATCGACCCCTGGTCCGGGCCTCGGCGGGGCAGCCCGCGCAGCCGCCTGGCGCGCGCCGGCTTCGCCGAGCTCGACAGGGCCCGGGCCTGCCTGGCCGACCCGGCCCTCGACCACTGGCTGCCTGCTGCGGGGGGTAGCCAGGGCTCGCCGGGTCCTGACGGGCGGCTGGGCCCCGCAGGTCCCGGTTCCCGGGGCGGCCCCCACTTCGACCCGTCGCGCTCCCGTCTCGTCGAGGAGCTGGCGGCCACTGCCGACCCGGACCTCGCGCTGCTCACCCTCGTGCGCCTGGCCGG
Source organism: Actinomyces howellii (assembly GCF_900637165.1). Lineage (GTDB taxonomy): Bacteria > Actinomycetota > Actinomycetes > Actinomycetales > Actinomycetaceae > Actinomyces > Actinomyces howellii. The sequence goes on from NZ_LR134350.1 coordinate 254,526, forward strand.
TGCGGTCCACGGGGTGGGCGGAGGGCCCCGGCGTGTCCTGGGCGAGCTCCTCGCCTCCCTGGCCTGCGGCTCCCCTCCTGGTCCGCCGGAGCCGGTCGGTGGGCAGGCCCAGGGCGAGGCGGAGGACGAGGAGCCGGACACGACGTCGGACAGGACGTCGGAGCAGGTCCCCCTGACCCACCTGCGTCGGCTCCTGGCGGTCCTGGGCTCGTCCCGGGCCCTGGGGGACTTCCTCGTGTCCCACCCCGAGTGCCTCGACTCCCTGTCGCCGCTGCGGGCTGTCGACGCCCCCGGTGAGCCGACGATCGCCCATGCCCTGGGCCGGGCGGCCAGCCTGGCCCTGGCCCGGGAGGGGGAGGTGCCGGTGCGGCGGGCAGCCGAGGAGGCCACGGCGGCCGTGCGGGTCGCCTACCGCGAACGCCTCCTGGCGGTCGCGGCCGACGACCTGACCAGCGACGACCCGGCGGCGCACATGGTGATCGTCGGCGAGCGCATGACCCAGCTGGCCGACGCCGCCATCGAGGCCGGCCTGCAGATCGCTCGCGCCGTCGTCGGGCCCGCGGCCCGGCGCACCGCCCTGGCCGTCATCGCCATGGGCAAGGCCGGGGCGCGCGAGCTCAACTACGTCTCGGACGTCGACGTCGTCTACGTCGTGGGACCGGCCCGAGGCGCCCAGGTGCCCGAGGACGAGCTCGTCGCAGTCGGCTCCGAGCTGGCCTCCGAGCTCGCCCGGGTGACCTCGGCCACCGCCCTCGAGCCGCCGCTGTGGCCGCTGGACACGGCGCTGCGGCCCGAGGGCAAGGACGGTGCCCTCGTGCGCACGCTGGCCTCCCACCTGGCCTACTACGAGCGCTGGGCCTCCTCGTGGGAGTTCCAGGCCCTGCTCAAGGCTCGTGCCTGCGCAGGTGACAGGGATCTGGGAGCCGCCTACGAGGAGGGGATCTCCCCCTTCATCTGGTCGGCCTCGACCCGGGAGAACTTCGTTGACGACGCCCGTGCCATGAGGCGCCGGGTGGAGAACGAGTCACGACGTCTGGGTGCCGACGACCGGCGCATCAAGCTCGGCCCCGGCGGGCTGCGCGACGTGGAGTTCACCGTCCAGCTGCTCCAGCTCGTCCACGGCCGCGGCGACGAGCGCCTCCACGTGCGCTCGACGCTCGACGGCCTCGAGGAGCTGACGACGGGGGGCTACGTGAGCCGCAGCGCCGCGGGAGTGCTCGGCGACTGCTACCGGACGCTGCGCCTGCTCGAGCACCGCTGCCAGCTCTACGGCCTGCGGCGTACCCACGAGCTGCCCTCGGCTCCCGAGGCGCTGCGCCGGATCGGCCGCGGGATCGACCGCCACACCCTGGGCGACCCCGAGGCGCTGTGGGCGACCTTCACCGCGGTGCGCCGCCAGGTGCGGGCCCTGCACGAGGAGATCTACTACCGTCCGGTGCTCACCGCCGCGGCCGCCCTGACCGACGAGGAGATGACCCTGAGCCCAGAGGCGGCCCGGGCGCGGCTGGCCGCGGTGGGCTACCTCGACCCCGACGGCGCCATGCACCACATCCAGGCCCTCACCGAGGGGGTGAGCCGGCGAGCCGCGATCCAGCGCCAGCTCCTGCCGGTCATCATCGGCTGGCTCGGGCAGGGGCCCGACCCCGACAACGGTCTGCTGTCCTTCCGCCGGCTCTCGGAGTCCATCGGCGGGTCACACTGGTACCTGGGCATGCTGCGCGACTCCTCCTCGGCGGCCCGCCGTCTGTGCCAGGTGCTGTCGGGGGCTCCGTGGACCTCCGACCTCGTGGCCGAGCTGCCCGAGTCGGTCACGTGGCTCGATGACGACGCCGAGCTCGTCCCGCGCCCCGCGCAGGCCCTGCGCTCGGAGGTCGAGCACGTCCTGAGCCGCCGTGCCCTGGACGCCCCGGACCCCGGCGGGCTGGAGGAGCAGGCCGTCGAGGCCGTCAGAGCCGTCGCCAGGGTGCGCACCCGCGAGCTCATCCGCGCTGCCCTGGCCGACTCCCTGGACGGCATCGACCCGGTGCGCACCGCGCGGATGCTCACCGACGCGACCGACGCCGTCCTGGGTGGCGCCCTGGAGGTGGCTCTCGCACTTGTCGTGGCTCAGCGCGACGGCGCTCCCGCGGTGCCCGGGGCGGTGGCGGGCGCCACCGCCCGCCACGCCGTCGTGGCCATGGGCCGCCTGGGAGGCGAGGAGGTCACCTACGCCTCGGACGCTGACGTGCTGTTCGTTCACGAGCCGGTCAGGGGAGCAGACCCCGACTCCGCGGCCGCCGAGGCGGAGTCCGTGGCCCGGTGGACGGTACGCCTGCTGGTCCAGGCCCGCCCCCACGCCCTCGACGTCGACGCCGACCTGCGTCCCGAGGGCCGTCAGGGGCCGATGAGCCGCTCCCTGGCCTCCTACGCCCGGTACTACCGGAGGTGGGGGGCGGTGTGGGAGCGGCAGGCGCTGCTGCGGGCGCGTCCCTGCGCCGGGGACGAGGACCTGGGCAGGGCCTTCACCACGCTCATCGACCCCCTGCGCTGGAGCAGCCAGGGCCTGGACGACGCCGGGGTGCGGGAGATACGCCGTCTCAAGGCCCGCATGGAGGCAGAGCGCCTTCCGCGCGGAACCGACCCCGCCCACCACCTCAAGCTCGGGCCGGGAGGACTGTCCGACGTCGAGTGGTGCGCCCAGCTCCTCCAGCTCGCTCATGCCGCGACCGTGCCGGCGCTGCGCTCGACCTCGACCGTCGAGGTGCTCGAGGCGGCCGCGGGGGAGGGCCTGATGAGCGCTGACGACGCCGGGCGCCTCGTGGCGGCCTGGGTCCTGGCCTCCCGGGTGAGGGCGGCCAACGTGCTGAGCACCGGTCGGGACCGGGGGGCGAAGGTCGACGTGCTGCCCTCGCGGCTGCGCGAGATCCGGCTCGTCGGCAGGCTCCTGGGCATGGAGCCGGGGCGGGAGCGGGACCTGGAGGACGTCTACCGCCGCACGGCCCGTCACGCTCGGAACGTGGCCGAACGGGTCCTGTTCGGTGAGGAGCGCGCCGAGGCCCCTGGTGGGCGAGCCATCGGCACCCCTGCTCCGCCCTCGCCGGCCGGGACCCGATCGGCAGGACCCCAGGGAGCCCCCGGGTCCTCCCGGGCAGACCGGTCCGCCGGGGCACGCCCCCCGGTCGGGGCGCCCGGCGCCTCCCGCGGGGGACAGGCCCCTCACCGCGCGGGATCCTCGGCCCCGACTCGCCCGCCGCGCCGCGGTCCCAGGCCTCAGGCCCCCGGGCCCTACCCCTGGTCATGACGCACGCCGGGAGCCCCGGCCGACCCTGCGGCGTGCCCTGGCGGCAGGCTCCTGGCAGGATGAGGCCGTGAAGCTCATCCTCGTGCGCCACGGGCGCACCCTGTCCAACGTCGCCGGTGCCCTCGACACCTCCCTTCCCGGTCTTCCCCTTGACGCCGTCGGCCTCGAGCAGGCCGGATCCCTGCCCGGTCGTCTGTCCGCAGCAGGCCACCTCGAGGCGATCGGCTCGCTGTGGGTCTCCCCGATCCTGCGGGCCCGCGAGACGATCGCCCCGATCGAGCAGGCCACGGGACTGGTCGCCCAGGTGCGCTCGGGCCTGCGGGAGGTCCTGGCCGGGGAGATCGACATGAACACCGACGCCCGGTCCGTGCGCTGCTACACCGACACGACCCGCTCCTGGATGGTGGGTCGCACCGGCGCGCGCATCCCGGGCAGCCCCGAGGACGGGGCGGAGACCTTCGAGCGCTTCAACGGCGTCATCGAGGAGATCGAGGCCGTGACCGCGCAGGCGGACCCCGAGGCCAGCGCGCTGGTCGTCGCCCACGGCACGGTGCTGCGCCTGTGGGTCGCGCTGGCCACGGCGGGGGTCGACCCCGCCTGGGTGGCCGAGCACCCCATGCGCAACACCGGCATCACGGTCGTCGACGGTGATCCTCACTCGGGCTGGCGGCTGGTCGACTGGAACGAGGGCGACTGGAGCGCCTGAGCCCGCCGGGTCAGGGGCCCGACCGACCCTCAGAGCACGGAGTTGAGGAAGGCCCTCGTGCGCTCGTCCCGGGGGTTGTCGATGACCTCGGCGGGGTGCCCGGACTCACGGATGGCCCCGCCGTCCATGAAGACGAGCTGGTCGCCGACCTCGCGGGCGAAGCCCATCTCGTGGGTGACGACGACCATCGTCATGCCCGAGGCAGCCAGGTCCTTCATGACCCGCAGGACCTCGCCGACCAGCTCGGGGTCGAGGGCGGAGGTCGGCTCGTCGAAGAGCATGAGCTCGGGGTCCATGGCCAGTGCCCGGGCGATGGCCACGCGCTGCTGCTGGCCTCCCGAGAGCTGGGAGGGGTAGAAGTCGACCCTGTCGGCAAGGCCCACGCGATCGAGCAGCTCCAGGCCCCTGGCCCTGGCCTCCGCCTTGGGTGTCCGGCGCACCTGCACCGGGGCCTCCATGACGTTCTGGATGGCCGTCATGTGGGGGAAGAGGTTGAAGCGCTGGAAGACCATCCCGATCTTGGAGCGCTGGGCGGCCCGCTGCCGGTCGCTCAGGGCGTGGAGCTCGACGTGCCCGTTGCGCCTGACCTCGCGCATGCCGATGAGCTCGCCGTCGACGCGCACGCGCCCCGCGTCGATCGACTCCAGCTCGTTGATGCAGCGCAGGAGGGTCGACTTGCCCGAGCCCGAGGGGCCCACGAGGACCGTGACGCTGCCGGCCGGGACGGTCAGGTCCACCCCCCGCAGGACGTGGTTCTCACCGAAGAACTTGTGCAGGCCGGTGATCTCGACCTTCGGTGTTGTGCTGACGCTCACGGCGTGACCTCCTGGAACGGGTCGACCTTGGTCGTGTGGGAGTCGAGGATGGCCTGCTGACGGGCCGACATCCCCCGGCGCTTCCTGCTCGCGCTCCTCGCCCCGTCAAAGCCGCGCCCGTAGTAGCGCTCGATGTAGTGCTGGCCGACCATGAGCACCGAGGTGATGATGAGGTACCACAGCGCCGCGACGAGCAGCAGCGGAACAGGCTGGAAGAGGCGGCTGCCGGCGGAGTTGGCCACGAAGGTCAGCTCCTTGGTGAAGGGGACCGCCAGGACCAGGGAGGTGGTCTTGAGCATCGAGATCGTCTCGTTGCCGGTCGGCGGGACGATGACCCGCATCGCCTGGGGCAGGATGATGCGCCACATGATCCGCCCCTTGCTCATGCCCAGGGCCTGGGCCGCCTCCCGCTGACCGGGGTCCACCGAGTTGAGGCCCGAGCGCATGATCTCTGAGAGGTAGGCGCCCTCGTTGAGTCCCAGGCCCAGGATGGCGGCGAAGGCGCCGGTGAACAGCTCGCGGGTGGAGAAGGTGAAGAACTCCGGTCCGAAGGGGACACCCAGGCTCAGCCGGTTGTACAGCGCGGGCATGAGCCCCCAGAACACGAGCTGGGTGTAGACAGGGGTGCCGCGGAAGAACCACACGTAGAAGTAGGACACGACCCGCAGCACCGGGTTCTCGCTCTGACGCATGACGGCGGTGACCGAGGCCAGGATGATACCCAGGGCCATCGCCGCCACGGTCAGGATGAGCGTCCATCCCACGGCCCGGACCACCTCGTCGTAGCGGAAGTAGAACCACACGGTGTCCCAGCGCAGGTTCGGGTTGGTCACGAGCGCGTGCAGGAACATGGCGGCGAGCACGGCCACGACGAGCGCCGAGATCCAGCGTCCGGGATGGGGCACGGGACGTACGTTGTTGAGCTCGACGGGAGTGTGCTTGTGGGAGAGCATGGGGCCTCCTCGGGGTGATGGGCTGGTCGTCGCGGCCCGCAGGGCCGTCGGCGTCGTGCAGGGACGTCCGGTCCGTGGCCGGGTCAGACGGCCGGGTTGATCTCGGCGGTCGTCAGCGCCTGGGAGGTGTCGATGCTCCAGGTCTCGAGGATCGCGGTCCAGTGACCGTTGTCCATGAGGTACTGGACGGCCTGCTGGACCGCCTGGGCGGTGGCGTCGTCACCCTTGGCCACGACGATGCCCTGCGGGGCGGCGTCGATGACCTCGCCGACGACCTCGACGCCGCCGTTGGTCTGGATCTGGGCGTAGCCGGCCACGGTCGCGTCGGCGAACACGGCGTCGAGGGTGTTGCCCGCCAGCGCGTTCGTCGCATCGGTGTTCTTCGTGTACGACTTGGAGGAGATGGCGGGCTTGCCCGCGGCGACGCAGTCGGCCGAGTAGGCGTCCAGGGCGTCGGCCTGGGCGGTGCCGGTCTGGACGCCGATGGTCAGGCCGCACAGGTTGAGGGGGTTGGACGGGTCGATGCCCTCGGGGTTGCCGCGCGGGACGTTGAACTGGGAACCGACGTTGATGTACGAGACCATCGTCGCCGCCTCCATCCGCTCGGCGGTGATCGTGAAGGAGGAGATCCCCAGGTCGTAGGTGCTGCCCACTGCCGGGATGATCGAGTCGAACTCCGCGTGCTCGGTGACGGCCTCCAGGCCCAGCACGGCGGCGATGGCCTTGGTCAGGTCGACGTCGTAGCCCACCGGCGTTCCCTGCCCGTTGCGGAACTCCGCGGGGGGGTAGTCGGTTGAGGCACCGACGGTCAGCTTGCCGTCGCCCGCGACGGACTCCGGCAGGAGGGCGGCGATCTCCTCCTGCGTGGTGATGGCCGAGGTGTCGTAGGCGGGGATGGAGGCCGCGCCCGAGGCGGCGGCGTTGCCCTCGATGTCGGAGGCGCTCGTGCAGCCTGTCAGGGCCAGGGCGGAGGCGAGGACCAGGCCCAGGAGGGGTGATGTCGTGCGCTTCATGGATGACTCCTGTGTCGATGAGGGCAGGCGCTCGAGTGGGCGGGATATGCGGTCCGGCTCGCCCAGGTGTGAAGGATAGCTGGTCACGTCAAGCGGAATGCGTCATCGTCCTCGGCAAGGTGGTTCGCACGTGCTTGAGGACGGTCCCTGGGCGGTCCGCTCAGGGCACCGACGGCGGCGGCCCGGCGAGGGGTGCTCGCCGGGCCGCGGTGCGTGCGCCGGTGGGAGGGCCGGCTCACAGGCTGTAGTAGAGCTCGAACTCGTAGGGGTGCGGACGCAGGCGCAGGGGGGCGATCTCGTTGGTCCGCTTGTAGTCGATCCAGGTCTCGATGAGGTCCGGGGTGAACACGTCGCCCTCAGTGAGGTAGTCGTGGTCGGCCTCGAGTGCGTCAAGCGCCTGGTCGAGGGAGAAGGGGAGCTTGTCGATGTCGTGGTACTCCTCAGGAGCGAGCTCGTAGAGGTCCTTGTCGATGGGCTCGCGGGGCTCGATGCGGTTGCGGATGCCGTCGATGCCGGCCATGAGCACCGCCGAGAAGCACAGGTAGGGGTTGCTCGAGGGGTCAGGCACCCGGTACTCCACGCGCTTGGCGTTGGGCGACGAGCCCGTGACCGGGATGCGGATGCAGGCCGAGCGGTTGCGCGCCGAGTACACGAGGTTGACAGGCGCCTCGAATCCGGGCACCAGGCGGCGGAAGGAGTTGACCGACGGGTTGGTGAAGGCCAGCAGGCTCGGGGCGTGGGCCAGGATGCCCCCGATGTACCAGCGCGCGATGTCAGAGAGCTGACCGTAGCCGCGCTCGTCGAAGAACAGCGGCTTGCCGTCCTTCCACAGCGAGTGGTGGCAGTGCATGCCCGAGCCGTTGTCTCCGAAGATCGGCTTGGGCATGAAGGTGGCGGTCCGCCCCTGGCGCCAGGCCTCGTTCTTGACGATGTACTTGAACTTCATCATGTCGTCGCCCGCGGCCAGCAGCGAGTTGAAGCGGTAGTTGATCTCCTGCTGACCGGCGGTTCCCACCTCGTGGTGGGCGCGCTCGATGACCAGGCCGGCCTCGAGGCAGGTGGCCACCATGGCGTCACGGATGTCAGCCATCTGGTCGTTGGGGGAGACCGGGAAGTACCCGGCCTTGAACGCGGTCTTGTAGCCCTTGTTCCCGCCGTCCTCCGCCCGGCCGGTGTTCCACGCGGCCTCGGCGGAGTCGATGGCGTAGCGGGTCGAGGCGGGGGTCGTCTCGTACTCGATGGAGTCGAAGAGGTAGAACTCGGCCTCGGCCCCGATGTAGCAGGTGTCGGCGATCCCGGTCGAGCGCAGGTACTCCTCGGCCTTGGCGGCGATCGATCGCGGGTCGCGTGAGTAGACCTCGTCGGTGAAGGGGTCGACGATCGAGAAGTTGATGACGAGGGTCTTGTGCTCGCGGAAGGGGTCGAGGAAGGCCGTCGTGACGTCCGGGATGAGCTTCATGTCGGACTCGTGGATCGCCTGGAAACCGCGGATCGATGACCCGTCGAACATGAGCCCCTCGGTCAGGGCGCTGCCCTTGAAGGCCGCCACCGGGATGGTGAAGTGCTGCATGACGCCGGGAAGGTCACAGAATCGCACGTCGACGAGCTCGATCCCCTCCTCATCGATGTAGGCCAGTGCCTCCGAAGCATCCTTGAACATGAGGTTCCTCCAACGGGGTGTCCGTGATGTGCGGCGCCCGGCGTCAGCCGTGCGTCGGGATGAACCATAGGCCGTCGCCGTGACGCAGGCGTGCCACCGGGATGTCCTCGGTGTTTCACGCCAGCGGCCCCTGGCTGCTCACACGGTGAGACGGGCGGCTCAGCGCCCCCGCATGGCGCGCCGGTCCGGGCGCACCTTGGTCGGGTCGATGCCCTTGGGGATTCCCGGCCCGCGGCCGGGCAGGGAGGTGAGCCGTTTGGTGACCTGGGAGATCTCGGCGTCGGTGAGCCTGGTCGGCTTGGTGGGCAGCTTGCGCATCGTCGAGGACAGGTCGGCGAGCCGCGTCTGTCCGGTCTCGGCGCCGACGTGGATGACGTGGACGGGCACGGTGGACAAGAAGCGCTTGAGGGCCTTGCGCTCGTCGGCCACGAGGGACTGGGTGCGTCCGGTGGGGCCCTCGACGACGAGGACGATCCCCGGGCGGCCGACGACCCGCCACACGACGTCCTGGGTCTTGAGGTTGATCGCAGCCGGCTCGGACTCGACGTACCAGCCCCGCCCGATCTGGTCGAGGGCCGCCTTGGCCGCTCCCGGGTGCCCCTCGATCTGGGTCAGGGAGGCCCGGCGCACGGTCAGGGACAGGATGACCATGTCGGCCACGAGGGACAGCAGGACGGCCATGACCAGCCAGTACCACAGTGCCTGTCCCGTGGCCGTGGCCAGCAGGACCGCCAGGCCGATGATGAGGAGCGGGGCGCCGAGCAGCGCCCACCCGACCCACGGGTAGGAGCGCCGCGAGATCGTGTAGGAGTCCTTGATGTTCTGGAAGTACCGTGCAAGGCGCGACTTCCGGGCGAGGGCGGGGATCGTGCTCACGGTCAACCACGATAGCCGACGACGGCGCTGCACCCGGCCCCGGTCTGAGGAGGTGCGGCGCCCCGGCCTCAGGACCCGGAGCCCCCGTGGCGCGCGAGGACCGCGCTGGCCTCCTGGCGGGCCGTCACGGGCTCGGCCAGGTCACTCATGCTGGCGGGAATCGGCCGACCGGCGGCGCGCATCGCCCGGCCCCACAGCATCCCCGACCGGTAGGACGAGCGCACCATCGGTCCGCTCATGACGGCGCTCACTCCCCGCTCCTGGGCGAGGGCGGCGAGCTCGATGAACTCCTCGGGCTTGACCCACCGGTCCACCGGGTGGTGCAGGGGGGAGGGGCGCATGTACTGGGTGATCGTGAGGATGTCGACCCCAGCGGCCACGAGGTCGTCGACGGCCTCCTCGACCTCCTCGCGGGTCTCGCCCATGCCCAGGATGAGGTTGGACTTGGTGAGCAGCCCCGCCCGTGACGCCGCCGCGAGCACCTCGAGGCTGCCCTCGTAGGAGAAGGCGGGGCGGATGCTCTTGAAGATCCTGGGCACCGTCTCGAGGTTGTGGGCCAGGACCTCCGGGCGCGAGGAGAAGACCTCGGCCAGGGACTCGGAGCGGACCCGGAAGTCGGGGATGAGCAGCTCGACGCCGCAGCCGGGCACCTTGGCGTGGATCTGGCGGGCGGTCTCGGCGTAGAGCCAGGCTCCGCCGTCGGGTCGGTCATCGCGGGCCACGCCGGTGACCGTGGCGTAGCGCAGCTGCATCTGGGCCACGGAGTCCGCCACGCGGGCCGGCTCGTCGGTGTCGTAGGCGGTGGGACGGCCGGTGGCGATGTCGCAGAAGTCGCAGCGGCGGGTGCAGATCTCGCCGCCGACGAGGAAGGAGGCCTCCCGGTCGTTCCAGCACTCGTAGATGTTCGGGCAGTTCGCCTCGGCGCACACGGTGTGGAGCCCTTTGTCGCGGACCAGGCCCCGGACCTCCTGGTAGGTCGGGGAGACGACGGCCCTGGTCCGCAGCCACTCGGGCTTGCGCTCGATGGGGGTGGTCGCGTTGCGCGCCTCGACGCGCAGCAGACGGCGCCCCTCGGGGGCGACGGTCTCGGTCACGGCTGCTCCTTTCCGGCGCGGCGGGTACGGCCGCCCAGTCTATGCCCGGTCGACGGCGGTCTGGGACCCAGGACCCAGACCGCCGTCGAGCTCGGCAGTGGGCTGGGCCACGAGGGGTGCGAGGTGCCGTTCAAGGGCGGCTGCTACCTCGGGGGCGAGGTCGGCGGCGCGCAGCCTCATGCCGGTCTCGGCCGCCAGTGAGGTCACCGAGGCGTCCGCGATGCCGCAGGGGATGATCCTCTCGAGGTCGAAGGCCGACAGGTCGGGGTCGACGTTGAGCCCGATGCCGTGCATCGTCACCCCACGAGCCACCCTGACCCCCAGCGCGCAGATCTTGCGCTCCGTGCGGCGCCGGGCCTCTGCGGCCCCCGGCTCAGCAGGCACCCACACCCCCGAGCGGCCGGCGACGCGGGTCGTGCTCACCCCACGGCCGGCGCAGACCTGGATGACGGCCTCCTCCAGCGCTCGCACGTACCGGATGACGTCGATGGGAGCCGCGAGCCCGACGACGGGGTAGACGGTCAGCTGTCCCGGCCCGTGCCAGGTCGCCTTGCCCCCGCGGTCGACGTCGACGACCGGGACCGGGTGCACGGCCTGGGGGTCGGGCCGCTCCCAGGAGCGGGTTCGCCGGCCCACGGTGTAGACGGGCTCGTGCTCGAGCAGGACGAGCGTGCTCGGCCGCTCGCCGTCGACCACCTCGGCGTGAACCCGGCGCTGGAGCGCCCACCCCTCGGCGTAGGGCACGAGACGCTCGCCGATGCCGAGGTCGATGCGCTCCACGGCCACAGCCTAGATGATCGGCTCCCCGCTCCTGGTCAGGGGACCCTCCGGAGGACGGACCTGGGGTGCCTCGCATGTGACCTGTTATCCACAGAGGAGGTCCCGGGGGTGGCCGATGCGCAGGTCCGGTGCGGACCATGGTGGGATGAGGATCACAGCCCTGCTTTCCCGACCGTCCGGCGACGACGACCCCGATCCCGACCCCCTGGGCGAGGACCCGGCCCAGGTACTGGCTGCCGCAGGGGTCTGCCTGGGAGGCCCGATGGGTCGGGACCGACCCGGGCACCTCGCCCCGCGCCGGGGCCTGGACTCCCACGGGCGCGACGTCGTCGTCCACCTCGTCGACCTGCCCGAGGGAGCCGAGGGCGCCCGGACGCTGCGCAGGCTCGCCGACCTGCGCGCCCGGCGGCACCCGGGCCTGGCGCCTGTGCGCGATGTCATCGCCCTGCCTCAGCGGCGCGCGGCGGTCACCGTCGATCTCGTGGCGGGGGCCGACCTGGCGGTCGTCCTGGGTGCTCGCGGCGGGCTGACCCGGGGTGAGACCTCCAGGCTCCTCGAGGACGTCGGCGGCGCCCTGGCCCACCTCCACGAGTGCGGTCTGACCCACGGAGACGTCTCCCCGGCCAACGTCGTCGTGTCCTGCGACGGCGGCGCGGTCCTCATCGACATCCTGTCCGGGGCCCTGGAGAGGGGCACCGACGGCTGCTCGGCGCCCGAGCGCGACCGGGGGTCCCCGGCAACAGCCGCCTCGGACGTCTACTCCCTGGCCGCCCTGCTGCGTACGTGCACGGCCGGGACCACGACCCTGGCGGCACGTGTCGACAGGGTCGTGGCCGACGCGCTGGAGGCCGACCCTCGCGCCCGGCCCACCGCCCGGGACCTGACCGCCCGGGTCCCCGAGCTGGGCCGCCCCGGTGTCATCGAGCTGCCCGACGGCGCGCGCCTGGCCGCCGGGGCGCTGCGGGCGGCCGCTGCTCGGCCCACCCGGCTCGTGTCCTCCCGGCGCAACACGGCCCCGGGTGCCTCGGGGGAGGCGAGCCGCGGTACGGCGCGGCGGACGGTCACCGGCGTTGCCGCTCTTGTGCTCGCAGGGGCCATGGCGGTCGCGGTGGTGCGACCGCCCGTGACCGAGCCCGCCCGCATCCCTCCCGCAGCGGGCTCCCGTGCCACCGCCACGGGCACGCCCTGGGCGGCTGCGACGACGGAGCCCGGAGCCGGCGGCGGCGTGACGGTCGGGGGCGAGCCCGACCTCGTGACCGTCGTCGTCGAGCTGGCTGCGGCCCGGGACGCGGCCCTCGGCGAGGCGGACGGACAGGCGCTGGCGGCCACGACCGTCCCCGGCTCGCCCGCGGCCCTGGCTGACCAGGAGGTGGTCGCCGCGCTCGAGGCCGCGGGGGAGAGGGTTGAGGGGCTCCAGACCCACGTGGCCTCCGTCGAGCAGGTCGAGGTCCCCGCCGCCGACGCCGCGCGGTGGCCGGGGGCCACCGCGGTCCAGGTCACCCAGTCGCAGGCCGCCTCGACGCGGGTCTCCGGTGACGGCGGTCGGCGCACCGTCCCGGCCAGGCCCGCACGGCAGATCGTCCTCGTGCTCGTGCCGGGGCCGTGGCGGGTGGCGGCGGTCCACGAGGCGAGGTGAGGAGGGCGACCCGCAAGCAACATAGGTTGACAGGATGGGAGTTGTCAACCTATGTTGCTTTCATGGATGTTGAGAGCACCGTCGCCGCGGCGGTGGACACGACCAGCCCGCAGGCGGGCCTGAGCGCCGTCGCCGCACTCAGGCGCCTGGCCGACACCCTCGAGCTCGCCCAGGTCGAGGCGGCGCTGCGCGCCGGCATGGGCTGGCCCGAGATCGCTGAGGCGCTGGGCGTCTCTCGCCAGGCCGTCCACAAGAAGTACGCCAGGCGCGTGGCCCCCGGCCTGGCCCCGACCCGCAGGAGATGACGATGACACGCTCAACGACCATGAGCCACTACTCGACCTGGATGAGCGCCTCGATGGCGGAGGCCGCTCGTCTGCGCCATCGAGAGATCGAGCCCGAGCACCTGCTCCTGGGCCTCATCGCCCAGGGTGGTACCGCGGCCCGTCTCCTGGGGAGCCACGGGGTGACGCTCGCCCGTGCGCGGGCGGCGGTCGACGAGCTCGCAGACGCCGACCTGGCGACCGTGGGCATCCACCTGCCCGACGGTCTGCGGCCCGCCCCCCTGTCCCCGGCCGACCTTCACACCGGCACCGACCACGGACGGCTCCGCCTGTCCTCCGGCTCCGAGGCGCTTGTCGAGCGCGGCTCCGGGCCGACGACCACGAGCCTGGAGGCCCTCAGGGCGCTCACCTCAGGAAACGGCCCCGCCAGCAGGCTCCTCCAGCACCTCGAGGTCGACCTGACCGACCTGCGGCTCCAGCTCGAGACGGCCTGCGCCCAGGGCGCCGCACCCGCCGAGCCTCATGCGGGGCGCCCCCGGACGACCCAGGACTACGCCGCCTACGGGCTCGACCGGGTTCTGTACGCCGAGCGCTTCGTCTCAGCGCCGCCGAGCGAGCTGGCCGCCCTGCTCGGCGACCCCGAGAGCCTCAGGCTGTGGGCCGTGTCTGGCAAGGACGTCGTCGAGCAGCGAGACGACGGGATCGTCGAGCGCCAGACCTCCCGCCGTGGCACGGTGCTCATGCGCTGGCGCCTCGAGGACCGCCAGGAGGGGCGCGTCGTGTGGTCGTGCACGATGGCCTCGGGGCGCTACGACGGCACGACCGGTTTCGTGCGCGACATCCGGCTGGTGGCAGCCCCCGGAGGCACCCTGGTGCACCTGAGCCTGGCCCACCGCACCTTCGGGCGCCTCGGCCCGGTGGCCTACCGCCTGAGCTGGCGATGGACACGCCTGGGGCTGGAGCACGCGCTGATCTCGATCGCCCGCGCCGTCGCCGGGTCCTGAGCACCGCCACGACCCGGCGACGGCCCGGTCAGCGGCTCACAGGCCGAGCTCCCCGGCGAAGTCGCCCTCCTCGAGGCGCTTCCTCACGGTCGCCAGGTAGCGGGCCGCGTCGGCGCCGTCGACGAGCCGGTGGTCGTAGGACAGCGCGAGGTAGCACACCGAGCGGATCGCGATCACCTCACCGCCGTCGACGTCCTTGACCACCCGGGGCAGCCGACGGATGGCGCCCAGACCGAGGATGGCGACCTCGGGCTGGTTGATGATCGGGGTGTCGAACAGGGCACCGCCGCTGCCGGTGTTCGTGATCGTGAAGGTCGAGCCGGAGAGCTCGTCGGGGTTGACCTTGTTGTCCCGGGTGCGTGCCGCCAGGTCGTTGATCCGCTTGGCCAGGCCCGGGATGTTGAGGTCCCCGGCGTTCTTGACCACCGGCACGAGCAGGCCGCGCGGGGTGTCCACCGCGATGCCCACGTGCTCGACGTCGTGGTACGTGACCTCCTTGCCGTTGATCGAGGCGTTGACCTTCGGGTGGGCCTTGAGAGCCTCGGTGGCGGCCGCCACGAAGAAGGGCAGGAAGGTGAGCTTCGTGCCGTTGGTGGCCAGGAAGTCGTCCTTGGCCCGGGCACGCAGCGCCGCGATCCGCGTGACGTCGACCTCGACGACGGTCGTCAGCTGGGCGGAGGTCTGCAGCGAGTCGACCATCCGCTCGGAGATGACCTGGCGAAGCCTGCTCATCTTCTCGGTGCGCCCGCGCAGCGCGGTGTCGACCACCGGTGCGCTGCGAGCCGGCGCCGCCGGGGCTGGCGCCGCCTGGGCCGGCGCGGGGACGGCCTGAGCGGCCTCCGCCGCCCTGCGGGCCTCGTCGGCCGCGGCGGCCGCGGCCTCGATGTCCTGCCGGCGGATGCGTCCGCCGATACCGGTTCCCGTGACCGTGGCCAGGTCGACGCCCTTGTCCCGGGCGAGCTTGCGCACGATCGGGGTGACGTAGGCCGTCGCTGCCGGGCCCGGCGCCGGGGCGGCCGGGGCCGTCTCCGGTGCGCCCGCGGGCTCGGGTGCGGGCTCGGTGGTCGTGGTCGCCGGCTCGGGGGCGGCGGGTGCGGGCGGGGCGGCCTCGGCCGGGTCGCCGATGACGGCCAGGACGGTGCCCACGGCGACGGTCTCGTCCTCGGCGACCCGGATCTCCAGGATGGTGCCGGAGACGGGGGAGGGGACCTCGGTGTCGACCTTGTCGGTGGCGACCTCCAGGAGAGGCTCGTCGGCCTCGACGGTGTCGCCGACCTTCTTGAGCCACGACGAGACGGTGCCCTCGGTGACGGACTCGCCCAGCGCGGGCATCGTCACCTCGGCGCCCTGGGCCTGGCCGGCCGGGGCCGCCTCCGGTGCGCCTGCGGGTTCGGGTGCGGGCTCGGTGGTCGTGGTCGCCGGCTCGGGGGCGGCGGGTGCGGGAGGGGCGGCCTCGGCGGGGTCGCCGATGACGGCCAGGACGGTGCCCACGGCGACGGTCTCGTCCTCGGCGACCCGGATCTCCAGGATGGTGCCGGAGACGGGGGAGGGGACCTCGGTGTCGACCTTGTCGGTGGCGACCTCCAGGAGCGGCTCGTCGGCCTCGACGGTGTCGCCGACCTTCTTGAGCCACGACGAGACGGTGCCCTCGGTGACGGACTCGCCCAGCGCGGGCATGGTGACGGACTCAGACATGGTTCCTCAGTCTCTCTATCGCTCGGTGGTCGGGTCAGCCGTGGTTGTGCAGGGGCTTGCCTGCCAGGGCCATGGCGGCCTCGCCGATGGTCTCGTTCTGCGTGGGGTGGGCGTGGAGGAGCGAGGCGACGTCGTCGGCCGTGGCCTCCCAGGACACGATGAGCTGGCCCTCACCGACCTGCTCGCCCATGCGGGCGCCGATGGCGTGGAACCCCACGATCGTGCCGTCCTTGAGGGCGACGAGCTTGACGAAGCCCTGGGTCCCCAGGATCTGGCTCTTGGCATTGCCTGCGACGTTGAACTCGCTGGTCACGACGTTCTCGGCGCCATGGACCTCCGCGGCCCTGGCCTCGCTCAGCCCCACCGAGGCGAT
Organism: Actinomyces howellii; assembly: GCF_900637165.1. GTDB lineage: Bacteria > Actinomycetota > Actinomycetes > Actinomycetales > Actinomycetaceae > Actinomyces > Actinomyces howellii. The sequence continues at coordinate 270,695 of NZ_LR134350.1, forward strand.
CTCCGGCTCGCAGAAGGTGACCTTGGGGACCAGGACGTCGTCGACCGGGCGCGGGTCGAGCCCGGCGATCGTCTCGGCCACGACGATGCCCTGGGCGAAGCCGCGGTGGGCGAGCTGGACACCAGGGACGATGTCACCCACCGCCCACACGCCGTCGACGCTCGTGCGCCCGAGCTCGTCGGTGAGCACGAAGCCGCGGTCCATGGACACCCCGACCTCCTCGTAGCCCAGACCGGCGGTGGCCGGGCCGCGCCCCACCGCGATGAGCAGGACCTCGGCGTCGTAGGTGCCGCCGTCAGCGGTGCGCACCCTCACCCCGGTGTCCGTGCGCTCGACGGACTCGAACATCGTGTTGGTGCGGAAGGCGATCTTGCGCTTGCGGAAGGCCCGCTCGAGCTGCTTGGAGATCGCCTCGTCCTCGGCCGGCACGAGGCGGGGCAGGCCCTCGATGATCGTGACGCTCGAACCCATCGCGGCCCAGGCGGAGGCGAACTCGACACCGATGACACCGCCGCCCAGGACGATCGCGGAGGACGGGACGTGATCGAGCTCAAGAGCCTCCTCACTGGTCATGACCGGACCGGAGATCTCCTGGCCGATGGTCTTGGACACCGAGCCCGAGGCGAGCACGATGTTCCTGCCTGTGTAGCGCCGCCCGTTGACCTCGACGGCGTCGGGGGCCACGAGGCGCCCCCAGCCGTGGACCAGGTCGATGCCCCGAGAGGAGACCAGGCCCTCCAGGCCCTTGTACATGCGGGTGATGATGCCGTTCTTGTAGGCCTGGACGGCGTCCATGTCCACTCCCTTGTAGGCGGCCCTCACCCCGAGAGCCCCGGCCTCGCGCACCGCCTGGGCCGTCTCGGCCGAGTGGAGGATGGCCTTGGTGGGCACGCAGCCGCGGTGCAGGCAGGTACCGCCGACCTTGTCGGCCTCGACCAGCGCCACCGAGAGGCCGAGCTGGGCCCCACGCAGGGCCGCTGCGTAGCCGCCCGATCCGGCCCCCAGGACGACCATGTCGTAGACCGAGTCCGTCGAGTCCGCCGAATCCGTCGTGTCCGTCGCGTCTGTCACGAAATCACTCCTCCATCGATGTACTCCGCCCGCCCGGGACCCGTCCGGACGGGTCCCGGGCACGGCGGCACTGCCGTCATTGTTCCACCTGGACGGCCCGCCCATGCCCCGACAGGCGTCCCGGACGGGGACCTGAGTCCTGTTCGTGCCGTGAGACCGCTCACCTCTGGGGCGCCGACGGGCCCCAGGACAGCTCGAGCCATGGTCCTGGGCAGGGGCTCCGGCAGGATCGGCAGAGTCTCTGGCAGGGCTTCTGGCAGAGTCTGGCAGGTCGGTCTCAGCCGCGTCGGCGGAGGAGCTCGAGGAGGGTGGCCACGCCCGCTCCCGTCCCTCCCACCGGGGTCAGGCCCCAGGCCGAGGCGTCGTTGTAGGCCGGTCCGGCGATGTCGAGGTGGGCCCACGGGGTTCCGGCGGTGAACTCACGCAGGAACAGGCCTGCCGCGAGCATCCCGCCAGCCCGGGACGACGGCAGGTTGCGCAGGTCCGCGAAGGACGAGTCCAGCCCGCTGCGCAGGTGCTCGGGCAGGGGCATCGGCCACATGGCCTCGCCGGCCGCGCGGGCGCTGTCGAGGACCTGCTCGCGCAGGCCCGGGGTGCCCATGACGGCGCTCACCCTGTCCCCCAGCGCGACGAGCTGGGCACCGGTCAGGGTGGCGACGTCGATGAGCGCGCGCGGGGACTCCTCGACCGCGCGGGCGAGCGCGTCGGCCATGACGAGGCGGCCCTCGGCGTCGGTGTTGATGATCTCCACGGTCGTGCCCCCGTACATCGTCACGACGTCGCTGGGGCGCTGGGCGCCTGCGCCCGGCATGTTCTCGGCCAGCGCGAGCCAGCCCGTCAACCGGACCGGCAGGCCCAGGCGCGCGGCAGCCAGGACGACGCCGAGCACCGTGGCGGCACCGGCCATGTCCGACTTCATCTCGGGCATGGACGCCGCCGGCTTGAGGGACAGCCCCCCGGAGTCGAAGGTGATCCCCTTGCCCACGAGGGCGAGGTCGGCTGCAGTCCCGGCGGGGGCGTCCTGCGGGGCCCACGACAGGCGCACGAGCCGCGGCGGATGCACCGAGCCGCCGCCCACGCCCAGGATCCCGCCGAAGGCCTGGTCGGCCAGGTCGAGCTCGTCAAGGACCTCGGCACCGACACCCACCTGGCCTGCCAGCTCCACGGCGCGCTCGGCGAAGACCGCGGGTGTGAGCCTGTTGGGCGGCTCGTTGACGAGGTCGCGCACGAGGTGGACGGCCTCGGACAGGGCCTCGGCCCGGTGCACGGCCTCCACGGCCCGTGGGGAGTCGGCCAGCGGGGTGGTCACGACGATCCGGTCGACAGGGGCAGGGTCGGGGCCCTCACGCCAGGCGTAGGCCCCCAGCAGCGCGCCCTGGGCCACGGCCTCGAGCTCCTCGTCGGTGGCTGCGGGCAGCAGGAGGGCGGCGCTCGAGGTGCCCGCCAGCGCCCGGGCGGCCCGGCCGGCCGCCCGGCGCAGCACCGCCGCTGCGTCGGCGCCCAGCGCCGACAGGTCGTTGTCCTCGGTGCGTGCTGAGCGCTCCAGGTCCTGCCCGGTGCCCACGAGCAGGACGCTCCGGGCGCGCAGGGCGGGGCCGACCGCCTGCGCGGGCAGGCGCAGCACCGTGTCGAGCGCGCCGGTGAATCCCAACTCGCGCGCCAGGGCGGGCAGGGCCTCGAGCTCGAGTCCCGTGGTGTCGACTCCCTCGGTGAGCAGGACCGGCGCCGGGGCCTCGGGGTCGGACGTGCGGTCGGTGCGGGCCGTGGGGCTGGAGGCAGCCAGGACGAGGACCTGGACGTCGAGGTCGGGAGGCGGGCAGGACGAGAGGCTGAGCTTGTTCATGAGCGGCGATGGTACTGTCCACTGGTCAGTCCCGCGTCACCGGTCCCGTCGTGCGCTGCACGTCCGACGGGCGCCAGTGAGCCCGCCACGAACGAGGAGACCCTGTCGCCGATGTCCGGTCCCGAGCCCGCACGCGCCCCCGAGGTCCGGCCTGTTGAGGACCGGCGCCGCCCCGCCTACGGCTGGGGCCGCCTGCTCGTGGCCGTCTTCGCAGTCTTCGGCGTCGTCGTCCTCGTTCCCGCCGCCGTCGCCCTCGTCCGCGACCCGGGCCGGGCTCCGGTCATCGGGTCGCTCAACGTCGCCGCGGGGCTCCTGTTCATCCTGCTGGCGGTCTGCGTGGCCCACAACGGGCGCAGGATGCGCCTCGTGGGCTGGATGAGCCTGACCGCGCTGCTCACCGGGGCGCTGCTCGTCGGGCTGCTCACGTGGACGGGCACCGCGCCGCTGCTGGCTGGCTCGGTCTGGGCCCACGGCGGCAGGAGGCTCGCCTTCCTGCCCCTTGCCCTTCCGGTGGTGGCGGGGGTGTGGATGTGGATGAGCGACCCGAGGCGCATCGTCGTCACCGCCGAGCGCTTCACCGACCTGTCCGAGTCGCTCTCAGAGTCGATCAGCGCGGCGCGCCGCGAGCACTGACCGCCCTCGTCGGCAGGCGGTCCCAGTCGGGCTGAGCCGTCTCGGGGGACGGCTCGGACGGTGCTGAGAACCGCTCAGTCAGCCGTTCAGGTACACGATGTGCTTGCGCGAACGAAGCGTGGCCGAGCTCGCCAGGTACCCGCAGGTGATCAGCAACGCCATGTACGCTCCTGAGTGAATCGCTCCGTCGCTCATGTCGCCCCTGCCCTCGATGGCGTAGTCGAGAAAGCTTCGTATGCCCCACAGCGGCAAGGCCTTGGCGCTGCCGCGCTCGGGGTCGATGATGGTCTGAAGGCCGACGATCGTGATGAGGACGAGCATGCCCTCGAACTCTCGAGGGACGAGGCGTCCGACGAGCATCCCCAGCGGGACCGACAGCCAGACCGACGCGGTCAGCGCGGCGACGACCGCCCACGCGGACTCGACGTCCTGATCCAGCAGCACGACGCCGCAGTACAGGATCGCGGCGCAGGAGGCGACGGCGAGCAGCCCGAGCAGGCGACCGCAGTACAGGGTGGCCACCCTGGCGCCGTTGAGGCGCAGCCGAGGCTCGATGGGAAGCGCTGCCTGCATCGAGAACAAGGAGACCGTGCTGATCGCCCAGGACAGTCCCATGCACGCCATCCGAATCCCCTGCCAGCCGGCGTCCGAGCGCCGCGCGGCATAGAACGCGAGCGGCACCATCGCCAACGCGACGAGCGCCCACCTCCTGGCGACGAGCTCCTTGACCGCGATCTGCGCGGTGCAGGACAGGAATGAAAGCTCTTTCTTCATGATCAGCTCACGATCGTCGTCATCTTCCCAGATCCAGAACGTGGTCGACGCGATTGAGCTCGCGTAGCAGGTGCGTGACGACGATGACCGCGACCCCTGCCCGACAGAAGTGATCGATCAGCTGCCAGAAGTCAAGATAGCTGCCCTCGTCGAATCCCTGGTACGGCTCGTCCAGGAGCAGCACCCGAGGGCGGCCCAGCGCTGCACATGCGAGGTTGAGCTTCTGTGCGTTTCCTCCGCTGAGGTGGCGGACCTGCTTGGATCCGTCAAGGTGGCCGAGGAGGTCACCCATCCCGGAGACCTCCTCTTGCGCGTCACCGTATGTCATGCCGAGGCTCGACCCGAACCACCGGTAGTGGTCCTCCGCTGTCAGGAAGGCGCCGAGGCTCGCATTCTGGGGACAGTACCCGGCGCGCCCGGACAGCGTGACGGTCCCCGAGGTGGGAGTCACCATCCCGGCGCATATCTTGAGGAGGGTCGACTTCCCGCACCCGTTCTCTCCGATGATGGCAAGGGACTCTCCTGCCTCCAAGGAGAAGCTGACAGAGTCCAGCACCGGCTGTCGTCCGTACCTCATCGAGACACGGTCGACCTCGATCGCGGGTCCGGCGACCTCGTCGTGACCACGGGCCGTGCTCCGGTCCATGTCTGCCTCCGGTCAGCGGGGGGTGGTCGGCGTCCCGGCCGCCTCCTGGCGGCCGAGATTCTCCACGGCGACCGAGCCGCGGTCCTGCTCGGGGGAGTCGATGCCCCACACCTGGGTGTAGAAGCTCAGCTCGCTGTGGTAGGCGCGGTGGATGCTCGCTGCCATGCGGAACCCGTGGCCCTCGCCGTGGAAGACCTCGAGGGCCACCGGCTGGCCTGAGGCCCGGACCGCCTCGTACATCGCGGTCGCCTGCTCGGCGGGGACGATCGGGTCCTCGCTGCCCTGGAGGAGCAGGAGCGGGGCGTTGATGTCCTCGATGTGGCTGAGGGGGGAGCGCTCGGCCAGGACCGGGTCCTGCGGCCCGGAGGCGCCCGTGAGCGTCTCGATGTACCGCGCCTCGAACTTGTGGGTCGTACCCACCAGGCGGGCCAGGTCGGCGATGCCGAACAGGGAGGTGCCCGCGCTGAACACCTCCGAGCGCACGAGAGCCCGCAGCGCGGTGAAGCCACCTGCGGAGGCGCCGCGCACAGCCACCCGGGCAGGGTCGACCCGCCCGGAGTCGATGAGGAACTGCGCGCCGCTGGCCACGTCGTCGGCGTCGTAGACCCCCCAGCTGCCGTTGAGGGCCTGCCGGTACGCCGAGCCGTAGCCTGACGAGCCGCGGTAGTTGACGTCGAGGTAGGCGAAGCCCCGGCTCGTCCAGTACTGGATGGTCAGGTCGTAGCCGGGCCGCGCCATCTCCGTGGGGCCTCCGTGGGCGCCCACGATAAGCGGCGGCAGCTCACCTGCCGGGGCGCAGTGCGTCGCCGAGGTCGGCGGGTAGAAGAACCCGTGGGCCGTGGCCCCGTCGGTCGTGGGCCAGGACAGGGGCTCGGCGAAGGAGATCCCGTCGCGCTCCGCGGTGAACTCCCCTGAGCCCCGCAGCACGACGACCTCGCGGCCCTTGACCTCCACGATGCTGGGCAGGCCGATCTCGGAGCCGGCGAGCATGACGACACGGCCCGCCGAGGAGGCGACGTTGCCCGCCGGCTGCCACCCCACGTTCCACTCCTCGAGCTCGCCGTTGCTCAGCCTGACGGTGCCCAGGTGCCACACCCCGTCACGGGCCCACGAGGCGATGAGGTGCTCGCCGTCGAGCACGTCGAAGTGGTGCGGCCCGAGCGTCCAGGCGGGGGAGGAGAAGGTCGCCTCGGCCGGGTGCAGCGGCCGGGTGCGCAGGGCCTTGGTCCACCCCGTCCGGTTCGTGCCGCGTCGGGGGAAGCCCTCGGTGCGGTACAGGTTCCAGAAGCCCGAGCCGTTGGCCACGTGAACGAGGTCGCACTCCTCGGTCCACCTCGGCTCGCCGGCGCTGTGGCCCGCGCCGCCGTCGACCACCGTCTGCTCGCCCAGGGTGCCGTCAGGCCTCAGGTCGCCCACGTGCAGCCTCGCCTCGTCCCAGGGCATGCCGGGCTGGTCCCAGCACACCCAGGCCAGGTGCTCCCCGTCGGGGGACAGGGTCGGGGCCACGACGAAGTCCGTGCCCGAGACCACGGTCCTCACCCCCTGGTCGTCGCGGGCCGCGGAGCCGTCCAGGGGGATGGCCACGAGGCTGTTGACCGGCTCGCCGGGGCCCCGGTGGTCCTCGCGCACCGCGTAGACCAGGCCGCGCTGGGTGTCGATCTCCAGGTCTCCGTGGCGCACGTCCCCGTAGATCGTCAGCGGGACGAGCCCGCGCATGCGGTGGGCGACGTCGAAGCGGTACAGCCGCCCGTCCCCGGCGTGGGAGACGACGATGATGCCGCCGTCCACGGCGTAGGCGCGGCCCCCGTACTCGTGGACGCGCGTGCGCACGTCGACGAGCTCGTCGGATGGGGTCAGGGGCAGGACCTCACCGATCTGCCCGTCGCCGTCGCGGCGCAGCAGCACCTGGCGCCCGGCCTGGGAGGCGCGCTGCTCGACCCAGTAGGTGTCCGGCCCGTCGACACGGACCTGGGACAGGCGCACGGTGCGCGTCGTGATCGTGCCGGGGGTGATCGGAGAGGGCCAGGTCCCGTACGGCGCTGTCGTGCTCATGCTTCCTCCTGGGGGTGGGGTGGACGACGGGCTGTGCCCTGCGTCGCCCCAACTCTACGTGCTCGCACCTGCTCCGGGGGAGGTCGGCACGACAGGTAAGACGCCAGGTGGGGCCCGGGACGTCAGCCCCTCGAGGTCGGGTCGGCGCGGGCGGTGCCCGCCGGGGACCGGTGTGGCCCTATGCTGTCGTCTCATGCCGGGGTGCGCACGAGCGGCGCCCGCGGCCGACCACGAACCACACGACCGGGAGGGCAGCGTCCATGACCGACCACACGGCCGTCCGCCGGGCGCCGGACCCTGCTGCGGACCCTGCTGCGGACCCTGCCTCCGACCCTGCCACTGACGCCGTCGACCTGAGCACGCAGGCTCCTGCCGCGCTCGCCACCGCGCTCGCCCCCCTGCCCGCCACCCCGCTGCTCTCGCGGGTCCACCGGCCCGGTGACCTCCAGCGGCTGACGAGCGACGAGCTGGTGGCCCTCGCCGCCGAGATCAGGGCCTACCTCGTGGCGACCGTGGCGCGCACCGGCGGGCACCTGGGTCCCAACCTCGGCGTCGTCGAGCTGACCATCGCCCTGCACCGCACCTTCACCTCGCCGCGGGACACGATCATCTACGACACGGGCCACCAGTCCTACGTCCACAAGCTCCTCACCGGACGCCAGGACTTCAGCCGCCTGCGTGAGCGAGGCGGGGTGTCGGGCTACCCGGCGCGTGCGGAGTCCGTCCACGACGTCGTCGAGAACTCCCACGCCTCGACCGCCCTGTCCTGGGCGGACGGCATCGCACGGGCCAACCACCTCCAGGGCCACGACGAGCGCCACGTCGTGGCCGTCATCGGCGACGGGGCCATGACCGGCGGCATGGCCTGGGAGGCGCTGGACAACATCGCCGACTCCGACGACAAGCACCTGGTCATCGTCGTCAACGACAACGGGCGCTCCTACGCCCCGACCATCGGCGGGCTGGCCCACCACCTCGACGCCCTGCGCACCAACCCGGGCTACGAGCGCATGCTGGCCGGCGTCAAGCGCACCCTGCTCACCCAGGGGGCCCCCGGGCGCGCGGCCTTCGACGCCCTCCACGGCCTCAAGCGGGGTCTCAAGGACGTGCTCGTGCCCTCCGCCTTCTTCGAGGACCTCGGCATCAAGTACACCGGACCCGTCGACGGCCACGACATCACCGCCCTCGAGTTCGCCCTCACCCGGGCCAGGCAGTACGCCGAGCCGGTCATCGTCCACGTCATCACCCAGAAGGGACGCGGGTTCACCCCCGCGGAGAACGACGTCGCCGACCGGTTCCACGCCGTGGGCCGCATCCACCCCGAGACCGGGCTGCCGGTCGTGGCCTCGCGCTTCGGCTGGACGGCCGTCTTCGCCGAGGAGATCCTCAGCCTCGCCCGCGCCGACGAGCGGATCGTGGGAGTCACGGCGGCCATGCAGCAGCCGGTGGGGCTCCAGCCGCTCGCCGACGCCCTGCCCGGTCGCGTCATCGACGTCGGCATCGCCGAGCAGCACGCCCTGACCGCCAGCGCGGGCATGGCCTTCGCCGGGCTCCACCCCGTGGTCGCCCTCTACGCCACCTTCCTCAACCGGGCCTTCGACCAGCTGCTCATGGACGTCGCGCTCCACCGGGCCGGGGTGACGGTCGTGCTCGACCGGGCCGGCCTGACGGGCACCGACGGCGCCAGCCACAACGGCATGTGGGACATGGCCCTGCTCGCTCACGTCCCGGGCCTGCGCCTGGCCGCCCCCCGCGACGAGCCGACCCTGCGCGAGGCGCTGCGCGTGGCGGTCGGTGTCGAGGACGGCCCCACGGTGGTCCGCTATCCCAAGGGCTCCCTGCCCGAGCCCCTCACGGCCGTGCGGGTCGTGGGGGCCGGCGACCAGGGCGCGGCCCGTGACGGCGACGAGGAGCCCTTCGGGGCCGTCGACGTCCTCCTCGACCACCGGGGCGAGGGCACCTCCCCCCTGCTCCTCGTCGCCGTGGGGGCGATGGCCCCCCAGGTCGTCGCGGCAGGCCGGACCCTGGCCGAGGAGGGCCACGACGTGGTCGTCGCCGCTCCCCGCTGGGTCGTGCCCGTCCCCGGGGCCCTGGTCGAGATGGCCCTGACGGCTGCCGGCGTGCTCGTCGTCGAGGACGGGCTCGTCGACGGCGGCATCGGCTCCCAGCTGCGCGACGCCGTCGACGAGGCCCTCGCCGAGGCGGGCGCGCACCCCGGTCCGCGCGGTCGGGGCCCGGTCGTCGATCGACTCGGCGTCCCGCGCCGGTTCCTCCCCACGGCCTCGCGCGACGAGCTGCTCGCGGACTTCGGCATGGACGAGGCGGGCGTGACCGATCGTGCCCGGCGCCTGGCCGCCCGCTGCTGACTGCCCCGCACCGCCGTAGCGCGGCGGCTCGATCCTGGGACGCCGGTCCTAGGGTGTCGTCCCGCCCGAGGACCTGGGCGGCCACCCGAGACCCCTCCGCCTCAGGCCGGGTGCGTCACACCGGTGCGCCCGGCACGAGAAGCCAGGCTGTCCGCGAACGGGACCTTCGTCCTCACCTGCTCGAGCTCCGCTCGCGCCTGTGAGTGATCACACGAGGGGGAGGGCATCCCGGGGGCGGGATGGCGACGGCGGCGGCCTAGGCTGGTCGCACCGGCAAGCACCCCACGACGACCCAGCGACCACCCCGCCAGGACCTCTCGCCCCACAAGGGCGCGCACCCACGGGGCGGACACCAGCCGCCCATCCCGAGGAGGGAACGGATGACCACTGACCTCGCAGCACCCGCGACGACGCAGGACACGACCGGCCGAGACGCGTGGGAGGGATTCGCCACCGGCCCCTGGACCGAGCAGGTCGACGTGCGCGACTTCATCCAGCGCAACTACACCCCATACGAGGGGGACGCCTCCTTCCTGGCCGGCCCCACCGACAAGACGCTGCGCCTGTGGGAGACCCTCGAGCGCGACTACCTCGCCGCCGAGCGCAAGGTCCGCGTCCTCGACGTCGACACCGACACCCCGGCGGACATCGACGCCTTCGCGCCGGGCTACATCAGCGACGACGACGACGTCATCGTCGGCCTGCAGACCGACTCCCCGCTCAAGAGGGCGATGATGCCCAACGGCGGCTGGAGGATGGTCGAGACCGCGATCAAGGAGGCCGGCAAGGAGGTCAACCCCGAGGTCAAGCGGATCTTCACCCAGTACCGCAAGACCCACAACGACGCCGTCTTCGACATCTACACCCCGCGTATCCGGGCCGCCCGCTCCTCCCACATCATCACCGGCCTGCCCGATGCCTACGGCCGGGGCCGCATCATCGGTGACTACCGGCGCGTGGCCCTCTACGGCGTCGACCACCTCATCGCCGACAAGCAGCGGGCCAAGGACGCCGTGGCCGACCAGCCCTTCTCCGAGCACTGGGCGCGCTACCGCGAGGAGCACTCCGAGCAGATCAAGGCGCTCAAGAAGCTCAAGACCATGGCCGCCTCCTACGGCCACGACATCTCCCGCCCGGCCGCCACGGCCCACGAGGCGGTCCAGTGGACCTACTTCGCCTACCTCGCCTCGGTCAAGTCCCAGGACGGTGCGGCGATGAGCATCGGGAGGCTGTCGGGTTTCCTCGACATCTACGTCGAGCGGGACCTGCGCTCGGGGACCATCGACGAGACCGCAGCCCAGGAGCTCATCGACAACCTCGTCATGAAGCTGCGGATCACCCGGTTCCTGCGCACGATCGACTACGACCAGATCTTCTCCGGGGACCCCTACTGGGCGACGTGGTCCGACGCCGGCTTCGGGGAGGACGGCCGCCCCCTGGTGACCAAGACGTCCTTCCGTCTGCTCCAGACCCTGCGCAACCTCGGCCCGGCCCCCGAGCCCAACATCACGATCTTCTGGGACGAGTCCCTGCCCGCGGGCTACAAGGACTTCTGCGCCCTCATCTCGATCGAGACCTCCTCGATCCAGTACGAGGCCGACGAGCAGATCCGCGCCCACTGGGGCGACGACGCCGCCATCGCCTGCTGCGTGTCCCCGATGCGCGTGGGCAAGCAGATGCAGTTCTTCGGGGCGCGCGTCAACGCCGCCAAGGCGCTGCTCTACGCCATCAACGGAGGACGCGACGAGATGACCGGCAAGCAGGTCGTCACCGGCCTTCCCGGCATCGAGGGCGACGGCCCCCTGGACTTCGACGAGGTGTGGGACAAGTACGAGAAGATGCTCGACTGGGTGGTGGCCACCTACGTCGAGGCCCTCAACATCATCCACTACTGCCATGACCGCTACGCCTACGAGTCCATCGAGATGGCGCTGCACGACTCGGAGATCATCCGCACGATGGGCTGCGGCATCGCCGGCCTGTCGATCGTCGCGGACTCCCTGGCCGCCATCAAGTACGCCACCGTCACCCCGGTGCGCGACGAGACCGGCCTCGTCGTCGACTACCTCACCGAGGGGGACTTCCCGGTCTACGGCAACGACGACGACCGCGCCGACGACATCGCCGCCACCGTCGTCCACACGGTCATGTCGAAGATCAAGGCCCAGCCCTTCTACCGTGACGCGATCCCGACCCAGTCGGTGCTCACCATCACCTCCAACGTCGTCTACGGCAAGGCGACCGGCTCCTTCCCCTCGGGCCACCGCGCCGGCACCCCCTTCTCTCCCGGGGCCAACCCGGAGAACGGCATGGACACCCACGGCATGGTCGCCTCCATGCTCAGCGTGGGCAAGCTCGACTACACCGACGCCCTCGACGGCATCTCGCTGACCAACACGATCACCCCCCAGGGACTGGGGCGCACGATCGAGGAGCGCGTGGCCAACCTCGTGGGCATCCTCGACGCCGGATTCGTCCCCGAGGACGACCCCGGCGCGTGAGCGGCGACGCCCTCCCCGACACCACGACACACCAGAACGACACAGGAAAGGGGCCGACATGCCCACCTACGAAGAGCGTCTCGCCTCGATGAAGGCCCAGCGTCAGGACAACGGCGGCGTCAAGGGCCTGTACCACGCCAACATCAACGTCCTGGACCGCAACACCCTCGAGGACGCGATGGAGAACCCGGAGAACTACCCGAACCTCACCGTGAGGGTCTCGGGCTACGCGGTCAACTTCGTCAAGCTCACCCGCGAGCAGCAGCTCGACGTGCTCAACCGCACCTTCCACTCCCAGGCCTGAGCCCGCCCGGCGGGTCGCTGCCATGACTGAGGGAGCACCCCCGGTCCCCGCGGGCGGCCGGGACCAGGACTTCCTGGCCCCGGCCGCCCGTCTGCGCGGTGCCGGCATCGGAGGCCTCGAACAGCTGAGCGACCTCGAGCGCTCCGAGCGCCTGAGGCGGATGCGCGAGGGCACCCTGGGGTCCATCCACTCCTGGGAGCTCGTCACCGCCGTCGACGGACCGGGCACACGGATGACGGTCTTCTTCAACGGCTGCCCCTTGCGCTGCCTGTACTGCCACAACCCCGACACCTTCCTCATGCGCGACGGCGAGCCGGTCGAGTCCGACGAGCTGCTGCGCCGGATGCGGCGCTACAGGAGGGTCTTCAGGGCCTCCCGGGGCGGCATCACCCTGTCGGGCGGTGAGGTGCTCATGCAGCCCGCCTTCGCGGCCCGGCTCCTGTCCGGGGCCAAGGAGATGGGCATCCACACCTGCCTCGACACCTCCGGGTACCTCGGCGCCAACGCGAGCGAGGAGATGCTCGATGACGTCGACCTCGTGCTCCTCGACGTCAAGAGCGGGGACGAGCAGACCTACTCGAGGGTGACCGGTCGCGAGCTCGCCCCCACGATCGCCTTCGGAGACCGCCTGGCGGCCAAGGGCATCGAGATCTGGGCCCGCTTCGTGCTCGTGCCGGGACTGACCGACGACCCGGCCAACGTCGAGCGTGTCGCACGCCTCGTCGAGCGCTGGTCATCGGCGGTCAGCCGCGTCGAGGTGCTTCCCTTCCACCAGATGGGCGCGGACAAGTGGGACGCGCTCGGGCTGGACTACCGGCTGCGCGACACCCGGCCTCCCGAGCCCGAGCTCGTCGAGCACACGCGCGCGATCTTCCGCGCCCACGGCATGACGGTGCACTGACCTGCCGCTGAGCTGAACAGCCCTGAGCGGGGTCGGTCTCAGGCGAAGGCTGCGAGGGCGGCCGAGAGCCTCGGGGCCGCCTGCTCGACCTGCCAGGGCCGGGCCTCGAGCCGGACCAGTCGGGCGGCCACGGCTTCGGTTCTGACGTCGGCACTGCCCTGGGCGCTGTGCTCCTCGCCGATCTCCCAGGCGAGGTGGCGCTGGGTGTCGGGTGCCAGGAGCAGCTCCTGAGGGACACGGATCGCCTCGGCGCGCTCGCGCACCGTGAGGCGGACGACCTCGAGGGCCGCAGCCGCCTGTGCGTGGTGACGCGCCCAGGAGCGGGGGCGCGGCAGCTCGCCGTCGGGCAGGGGGGCGTGCAGCGGGGGCAGCTCCTCCTCGGGCAGGGCCAGGGCGCGCTCGAGGGCGGCCCACCACAGGTCCATGTGCTGGCGCGCCTGCCGGGAGGAGAACTCCTTGAGGGAGGCCAGCTTGCGCCGTGAGGACGGCCTGGCCACCGCCGCTGCGACGAGGGCGTGGTGCGGCAGGATCTTGGACGGGCTGCGGTCCAGGTCGACGGCGAGCCGCTCACGGGTGGTCCACATCTCGCGCAGCACCGCCAGGGATCGCCGAGAGCGTACCGCGTGCCCCGCCCGGGGGGTCTTGCGCCAGGGATCGGTCTTCGAGGGGCGTGGTGGCCTGGTGCGCACGTACTCGAACTCCTGGGCGGCCCACTCGTCCTTGCCCGCGGCCGAGAGCTCATGGCCCAGCGCCTCTCGCAGGGGCACGAGGAGCTCGACGTCGAGGGCGGCGTAGACGAGCCAGGACTCGGGCAGGGGGCGGGTCGACCAGTCCGCCGCGGCGTGGTCCTTGGCCAGGCGCAGCCCGAGGGTCTCCTCGGCCACGGCGCCCAGCCCGACATGTGCCCGGCCCAGGAGTCGGGCCGCCAGCTCGGTGTCGAACAGCAGTCGTGGGCGCAGGCCCAGCTCGGCCAGGCACGGCAGGTCCTGGTCGGCGGCGTGCAGCACCCACTCCGGCCCGTCCAGCACGTCGGCGAGCCCCGTCAGGTCACCGGCCGTGACCGGGTCGATGAGCACCGTCCCGGTCCCGTGGCGACGGAGCTGGATGAGGTAGGCGTCCTGACCGTAGCGGAAGCCGGAGGCCCGCTCGGCGTCAACGGCCACGGGCCCGCTGCCGGCCTGCAGGGAGGCGACGACCCCGCGCACGCCGTCGGGGGAGTCGGTGACGGGGGGCAGCCCGTCAGCGGGACGGCGGTAGTCACGGACCATCTCGGCGGGGACGGGGTGGTCTGTCGTGCCCGGGACCCTGCCGGGACCCGGGGTGGTGGGCATCACCCGGTCCTCACTGGTTCGTCGCCAGGCTCAACGGCGTGGCGCTCAGGGGCTCGTGACCCGCGGCGACGTGGATGAGGGCGTACCAGGCTGCCAGGTGGGGCCCGAGGTCGGGGGTCGTGGGGGTCCAGGAGGCCCGTATCTCGGCGTGGGTGCAGGAGTCCGTCAGCTCCAGGCCTCCGAAGGTCTCGGACATGACTGAGGTCACCGTGCCCACGAGGGCGTGGTAGCCGGCGCCGGCCTCGTCGAGCGCCTCGGTCAGCCAGGACCAGGCCGCGGTCCCCAGCAGGGGGTCGGCCCCGATCTCCTGGTCGAGACGGGCGCGGGCCATGACGACGATCCTGAAGTCGCCGTCCCAGGCGTCCTGCCCGTCAGGGTCGTGGAGGACGACGAGGCGACCCGAGGCGATGGGCGTGCCGGCCTCGTTGTCAGTGGTCTCCGCCGTCAGGGCGGCCGCGTAGGGCGCCAGGCGCTTGGGGGCGGGAACCTCGTCGAGGATGAGGCGGCGCGGCCTGGGCGCGTCCCTCAGGGACAGCAGCGCCTCCTCGAACCGTGGGGGGAGACCGGGCGTCGCGTCCTGCGATGCGCCCGTGGTGGAGATGAACGTCACCGGATCAGGCTACCGGCGCCCTCGCCCGCCACGAGCGCAGGCACGCCGAGCCCCGTGACGTCGTGTTGTATTCGTTGCACCACCTCGGTCCCCGGGCGGCCCGGGCGGGCCGCCCGGGCCGGGGCAGGTCCTGGTGACCCGGGACACGACGGCTCCACAGGAAGGCCACAGCGGTCTGGGTTAGGGTGAGCCGACCGCTGGGACGAGGCAAGAAGGAGCGACTCCCGCATGACCACCGCGCCGGACCCGGCACCCGCGCCGGACCTGACCCCTGTCCTGCTGGGAGGCGACATCGGCGTGTACGCGCTGGCCCGTTGCTTCCACGAGGCGTACGCGGTGCGTTCCACCGTCATCGCCCCCGCCCCCACCCAGGTCATCACGAGGTCGCGCATCGTCGACGCCGTCGAGCTCGGTGCGGCCTCCAGCCCCCGGGACTACGTCGACGCGGCCCTGTCGGTGGCGCGCCGCGACCCCGGTGCCAAGCGCATCCTCCTGGCCAACACCGACTGGCACATCAAGGTCATCAACGACCACCGCGAGGAGCTCGTCGAGCACTACGCCCTGCCGGTGGTCGACGCCGCGGTGGCCGCCCGCGTGAGCGACAAGGTCGAGTTCGCCAGGATCTGCGCTGAGCTCGGGGTGGACACGCCGCGGACCGTCGTCCAGGACTTCTCCGGTGCCGACGAGCCGGGCTGGCGTCCCGCTCAGGTCACGGGCCTCGGGTTCCCCCTCGTCGCCAAGCCCGCCGTGTCGAGCGAGTACAACGACCTCGTCATGGAGGACAAGAGGAAGGTCTTCATCCTGGCCGACGCCGGCGAGGCCGACAGGCTGTGGGCCAGGCTGCGCTCGGCCGGCTTCCGCGGCGCCTTCCTCGCCCAGGAGCTCATCCCCGGTGACGACACCGCCATGCGCTCCCTGACCGCCTACGTCGACTCCACCGGTCGGGTGAGCCTGACCGGGTCGGCACGGGTCCTGCTCGAGGACCACGCGCCCACGATGCTGGGCAACCCTGTCTCGATGATCACCGAGCCCTTCGACGAGCTCGTCTCGCAGGCCACGAGACTGCTTGAGCACGTGGGATACCGAGGTTTCGCCAACTTCGACATCAAGGTCGACCCCCGCGACGGCCGGGCGCTGTTCCTCGAGGTCAACCCGCGCATCGGGCGCAACTGCTACTACATGGCCGCCGCGGGGCTCAACCCCGCGCGCACGGCCGTGCGCGACCTCGTCCTGGGGCGGCCCGAGGCCCCGGCCCGCTTGGAGGACGAGGTCCTCTACTCCCTCCTGCCTCACCGCCTTCTGCTGCGCTACCTCCGTGACGAGGCGCTCGTGGCCCGGGTGCGCGGGCTCGTGCGCGCGGGCGCCACCGCCAACCCGCTGCGCTACCGGGCCGACAGGACCCTGGCACGACAGCTGGTCGTCACCGCGCAGGAGCTCAACCAGTACCGCAAGTTCGCCCGTTACTACCCGGAGCCGACCGACTCCTCCTTCTGACCCGTCGCAGGCCCCACCGCCCCGACCCCCACGACACGACGCCCCGGGAGGGACCATGAGCACCGAGAACGCTGAGAGGACCGCGGAGAGCACCCCTGAGAGCACCGCCGACGCCGCGCAGGCTGCGAGGCCGGCGGGAACGATGCGCCGGGTCGACTGGGAGACCTTCCGGCAGATCGCCGCCCGGGCCGGGGTGACCCTGCCGATCGAGCAGACGAGCGCCTGGGACGCCTTCGACGCCGCGATGGAGGCTCGGGAGCCCTGGGGCAGGGTGGTCTACTACGGAGCCGACTCCACGCCGCGGGCCCTGGTCGCGCTCAGCCGCATGGAGGTCCGGGGCCTGCGCTACCTGTGGGCCCGCCACGCCCCGGTGTGGCTGGGACCGGCACCCGACGCCGTCGAGGAGGCCGAGCTGCGCGAGCTGCTCGTGGCCGGGGTGCGCCACCACGACCGCAGTATCGTGTTCGTGCGCCTGCACGCGGCCCACCGGGCCGAGGGACTCCACGAGCTCCTTCAGACCATGACCTACGACCGGACGGTGGTCATCGACCTCGACCGCTCCGACGACGAGGCCGTGCTCGCCTCCTTCAAGTCCCGGGGCCGTCGCGACGTGCGCAAGGCGCTGCGCAACGAGGAGCTCACGTACCACGATGAGACCGAGCGCGCCGAGGAGGTCTTCGACGAGTTCTACGACATCCTCACCGAGACCGGTGAGCGAGACGGCTTCCGCGCCGCCTCGAAGGAGACCTACCTGACGATGCTGCGCTCCTTGGGGCCGCGCCACGCCCGCCTCTACGTCGCTCGCCGCAAGGGCGGGGAGGCGCTCGTGTGGTCCCTCGTCACGGTCTGGGGCGACCAGGCGCTGCGCTACTACGCGGGGTCCTCGGCCGAGGGGCGCAGGATGCGTGCCGCGGACGCGCTGGTCTACAAGGAGGCGTGCTGGCTGCGCGCCGAGGGGGTGCGCCGCTACGACCTCATGGGGGTCGACTCCGAGCGGGTCCCTGAGCTCGCCGGAGTGCGGGAGTTCAAGAACAAGTTCGTCACCGACGGACCGGTCGACGTCCCCGGGGCCTGGGACGTGCCCGTGCGCCCGCGCCTGTACGCGGCGATGGTCGCGGCCCTGGACGCCAAGCGCCAGGTCCAGGCGGGTGTGGGCACCGTGCGCCAGGGCCTCGGACGGGCGGCCGGGGCGCTGCGCCCCCAGGACCCCCAGGCCCCGGCCGGGACCGGGGGCGAGGAGGAGGCCGGGTCCGGGCGGTCCTGACGGCTCGGCCCGCGCGCCTCCTGCGTGCCCGGGGCCGGGACCGTCACGGGACCGTCAGCTGCCCACTCGCAGCGCGAGCGTCTGCCCCGGGGGCAGGAGCTCGGCGGGGCCGGGCCGCCAGGCCGCCAGCAGCTCAGGCTCCTGGGCGTCGGGTAGCACGGTGGACAGCTCGAGGTCATCGTGTCCCAGGTTGACCACGACCACGAGGCGGTCGTCCTGGTCGGGCAGGTCGACCTCGAGGACGAGGGCGTCCCCGGTGTCCTGGGCGCGTGGCCACGACACTCCCGGGCCTCCCAGCGACAGGCGGCGGCGCAGGGCGGTCATCTGCCTGTACCAGGCGAGCATCCGGCTGTGCCCGGGCTGGTCCTGCTCGGACCAGTCCAGGACGCTGACCGTGCGGGTCGCCGGGTCCTGGGGGTCGGGGATCTGCTCGGCCTGCCAGCCGAAGTCGGCGAACTCCCGGCGGCGCCCGTCCCGGACCGTCGCCGCCAGGTCCTCCTCGGGGTGGTCGGTGAAGAATCGGAAGGGGCGTCGGGTGCCCCACTCCTCGCCCATGAACAGCATGGGGGTGTAGGGGCTCAGGAGCACGAGGGCGGCCTGGGCGGCGAGGGCGTCGTCGTCGAGCGTCGAGGAAGGCCGGTCGCCCAGGGCCCGGTTACCGACCTGGTCGTGGTTGGAGCCGAAGACGACGAAGCGCCGCGGGTCGGTGCCCTCGGGAACCGGCGCGCCCCACGCGCGCCCGCGGAAGGTGGACCACGTGCCGGCGTGGAGGAAGGCGCCCTGGGTCGTCGTGGCCCACGCCCCCTCCTGCGCGAAGTCCCCGTAGTAGCCCTGGGACTCGCCGGTCAGGCGGGAGTGCAGGGCGTGGTGGACGTCGTCGGCCCACTGCGCGGTCATGCCCAGGCTGGCCACGGCGGCCGGCGGGGCCTGGTCGGTGGCGGTGATGACCCCGACGTCGTTGAGGTCGGACTCCGCCACGAGGGACAGGGGACGGCCCAGCTCGGCGGAGAGCCCGGCCACCGCGTCGGCGAGCTCGGCCAGGACATGGCGAGGGGAGTCGTCGGCGATCTCGTGGATGGCGTCCAGGCGCAGGGCGTCGACGTGGAAGTCGCGCAGCCAGCGCAGCGCGGCGTCGATGACCCAGGCGCGCACCTGGGTCGAGCCCTCCTGGTCGTAGTTGACCGCCTCACCCCACGGCGTCGTGTGGGCGGCGGTGAAGTACGGGCCGAAGAGCCCCAGGTAGTTGCCCGACGGCCCCAGGTGGTTGTAGACGACGTCGAGGCACACCCCGATGCCGTGACGGTGGGCGACGTCGACGAAGCGGGCCAGCGCCTCGGGACCCCCGTAGGGCTCGTGGACCGCCCACAGGCTCACGCCGTCGTAGCCCCAGCCAGCGTGGCCCGGCACCGGGGCCAGCGGCATGAGCTCGACGACGTCGACCCCCAGCTGTGCCAGGTACCCGAGGCGCTCGGCGGCCGCCTCCAGGGTCCCGGCCGGGGTGAAGGTGCCCACGTGCAGCTCGTAGACGACCGAGCCGAGCAGGTCCATGCCCTGCCAGTGGGAGTCGGTCCACAGGTCCTCGTCCCACGAGGAGGTGTCGACCGTCCGTGAGGCGCCGTGCACCCCGTAGGGCTGCCACGGGCTGCGCGGGTCGGGGCGGTCAGCCGGGTCCTCGTCGAGACGCAGGGCGTAGTCGGTCCCTGGTTCCAGGGGCCGTGGGCTGACCCACCAGCCTCCGGGCCGGGGCTCCATGTCGATGAGCTCACCGCGGCCGGGCAGGTGGAGGGTGAGGCGTCGTGCCCGGGGAGCCCACACGGGGACCTGCGGGCCCAGGGGCAGGGCGGGGGAGCGCCAGGTGGTGGGGCCGGGGGCGGGGCTCATCGGCCCTCCTTGGCGGTGGTGGGGCAGGACGAGGCGTCCTCAGGACGGGCCAGGACGACGACGGGTGCGTCGCCGACGACCTCGGACAGGGGCCGGGCGCCGCCCTCGAGGTGGCGGCTGGACAGGACGTCGACCCAGCTGCCCTCGGGCAGCACGACGGTCTCCTCGCGCCAGCCGCCCAGCTGCTCGAGGCGCCGCGCCAGCCTGCGGGCGATGACGACCACCTTGGGCTGCTCGTCGAGCAGGCGGGCGAAGGCGAAGGCGAAGGAGGTGGTCACCGGCACGGCCCGGTAGCCCGAGCGCGGTCCGACGAAGACCTCGGGGAGGCGGGCGCGCAGGTGAGCCAGCCGGGAGGTCAGCACGAGCTTGTCCTCGTCGAGGTCGGCCGGGACCCGCCCGGCGCTCAGCTCAGCCAGGCGGCTGCTCAGCCCGTCCGGGCCGCTGTAGTCGACCGGTCGGCGGTTGTCAGGGTCGACCAGGGACGTGCGGGTGGTCTCGGTGCCCTGGTAGACGTCCGCCACACCGAGCCAGGTCATGGCCAGCGCCTTGCTCACGAGCACCGTCGTGCGCGCCGCCCGGGCCGTCAGCGCGCTGAATGCCTCGATGTGGGAGGCGACCTGCGGGTCGGTCAGCAGGAGCGCGGCGTAGTCCTTGAGGGCCTGCTCCCGTGCGGTGTCCGGCTCTGTCCAGGTCGTCCAGGTCTTCTGCTCCCTCGACGCCTTGACGAGGTAGGCGCCCAGGCGCTCGGCGGTCATGGGGTCGGCTGAGTCCGGCGCCCACGTGCCCCACAGGGTCTGCCACAGCAGGTTCTCGGTGCGCCCGTCGAGGTCGACGGGGCGGGCGGCCGCGGTCGCCGCCCGCAGACGGTGGACGAGGTCGACCCACTCCTGGGCGTAGGCCGACAGGACGTTGAGGCGGGCGCGCACGTCCTCACCGCGCTTGGTGTCGTGGGTGGTCGTCGTGACCATCGTCGTGGGCCAGGCGTCCTGGACCCTGTCGGCCCAGGCGTGGGCCTCGTCGGCGCTCAGGGCGAATCCTGCGGGGTTGCCGCCGACCTCGGTCAGGCTCGTCAGGTGCGTCCACCGGTAGAAGGCGGTGTCCTCCACACCCTTGGCCGTCACCGCCCCGCAGACCTGCTGGAAGCGGATGACGGCCTCGGTGCGCTCGGTCGAGTCGGCCAGGCCCTCGGAGCCCACCGGCTCTCCCAGGAGGATCGCCACGACGAGGTCGAGCGTCTCGTGCTGGTCGTCCTCCAGGCGCAGGCGCGCCCGTTCGGCGTCGGCGCGCAGGACCGCCTCCTGCTCGGGGTCCGGGGCGTGACCGGGCACGACGTAGGCGCGGTAGCGCTCGGCCGCCACGAGGAGCTCGACGAGACAGGCCCGCAGGTCCCGGAAGGTGTGGTCGCGCAGGCGCACGTCCCTGGAGATGAGCGCCTCGACCAGGCGTGCCAGGCGGTCGACCTCCGCCGCCAGGGAGCCTGCGATGACCTCCCTCTTGGCGCTCTCGACGACGCGCTCGTACTCCACCGGTCCCTCGCCGGTCAGCTCGTGCATGAGGGAGCCCAGCGGCGCCGCCCCGGCCGGGTCGACCTGGAGCTGGTCGATGCGCCAGGTGGCGTCGTAGCCGGTCGTGCCCGCCACGTGCCAGCTGACCGGGAGCGGCTCGTCGGGGGCGAGGATCTTCTCGGCGGCGATCCACGCGCCGCCGGAGGCCTGCGCGAGCCGGTTGAGGTAGCCACCGGGGTCGGCCAGTCCGTCGGGGTGGTCCACCCGCAGCGCGTCGACCACCCCGGCTCCCAGCAGGTCGAGGACGAGGCCGTGGGAGCCCTGGAACACCTCGGGGTCCTCGACCCGGATCGCCGCCAGGGTGCCGACGTCGAAGAAGCGACGGTAGTTGATCTCCTCGTCGCCGACCTTCCAGTAGGCCAGGCGGTAGTGCTGGCGCTCGACGAGCACGTGCATGGGCAGCGACTCGGTCCCCTCGGCCACGGGGAAGACGTGGTCGAAGTAGCGCAGCACCCACTGCTCGCCCCGCTCGGGCTCGGTGGGCACGACCATCCGGTCCAGGACGAGCTCCTCGTCGGCCAGGACCTTCCCGATGCGTCGGCCGAGCACGGGCATGAGGATCGGCTCGTCCAGGGCGACGTCGAACCAGTCGGCGTAGGGCGAGCGGGGGCCGTCGCGCAGGACCGACCACAGCTGGAGGTTGTGCCACCCGGGAGTGGGCACGGCCATGTGGTTGGGCACGATGTCGACGACGACGCCCATCCCCGCCTCGTGCGCGGCGGCGGCCAGGGCCTCCAGACCCGGGCGTCCTCCCATGACCTGGGAGACGGTCGTGTGGTCGACGACGTCGTATCCGTGGGTCGAGCCCGGTGCGGCGGCCAGCACGGGGGACAGGTAGAGGTCGGTGACCCCCAGCTCGGTGAGGTAGGGCAGGAGCGCCCGGGCGTCGTCGAAGGTCATGGACCGGCCCATCTGCAGGCGGTAGGTGGTCACCGGGGTGCGGCGGCCGGGTGCCGGCACGTGCCTGGTCCACGGGGCGTAGGTGGTCTCGTCAGGGTTCGGGCTCGGTGCGCTGGAGGAACGGGGCACTGCTCTGCTCTCGTCGTGGGCTTGTCCGGTGCCGGAGGCGTCAGGGGTGAGCGCGGCACCGAGGTGCGGTCAGGAACTGGTCGGTCTCACAGGTCGCTCGACGGGTGCGGGCTCGCTGGACACGGTGGCCGCGGGCTCGGGAGCCTCGACGGGCGAGGGCACCTCTAAGGGCGGCTCGGCGGGCTGCTCGGAGGGTAGCGGGACGGGGGCCGGGGAGGGGTCGGTGTCCTGGCCCTCCTGGGGCACGTCCCCGGGGACGGGCTCGGACGCGGTGTCCACCGACAGGAGGAAGACCATCGAGTGGGCCTCGACGGTCGTCGCGGCGCCCGCCTCGATGACCTCCCGGGCGGCGGGGCCGGCCGGGGCGGTGTCGAGGGCGGGCGACCAGGCGGGGGAGTAGTCGGCGCCGGGCAGGGTGAAGACGAGGTCGTCGTCGCTGGCGTTGATGAGGACGAGCACGGAGTCGTCGGTGACGCGCTCCCCGCGCTCGTCGGGCTCGGCGATCGCGTCGCCGTTGAGGAAGACCGCCATCGCGCGGGCGTACCAGGTCCCCCAGTCCTCGTCGGTCATCCGCACGCCCGAGGGCCCGAGCCACTCGATCTCGTCGAGGTCGGACTCCCCGCCGTGCCCCGCCTCGCCGGAGAAGAAGCGACGGCGGCGCAGGACCGGGTGGTCGCGGCGCAGGGCGATGAGGCGCGAGGTGAAGTCGAGCAGGTCCTCCTGCTCGCTGCTCAGGTCCCAGCTGACCCAGGAGATCTCGTTGTCCTGACAGTAGACGTTGTTGTTCCCGCCCTGGGTGCGGCCCATCTCGTCCCCGTGGCTGATCATCGGCACGCCCTGGCTGAACAGGATCGTGGCCAGGAAGTTGCGCACCTGGCGGTGCCGCAGGTCCCGGACGTCCGGGTCGTCGGTGGGTCCCTCGACGCCGCAGTTCCACGAGCGGTTGTTGGAGTCGCCGTCCGCGTTGCCCTCGCCGTTGGCCTCGTTGTGCTTGTCGTTGTAGGACACGAGGTCCGCCAGGGTGAAGCCGTCGTGGGCGGTGACGAAGTTGATGCTGGCCACCGGGGTGCGCCCCGAGTGCTGGTAGAGGTCGGACGAGCCGGTGATCCGCGAGGCGAACTCGCCCAGCGTCGAGGGCTCTCCTCGCCAGAAGTCGCGCACGGTGTCGCGGTACTTGCCGTTCCACTCGCTCCACAGCGGCGGGAACCCGCCGACGTTGTAGCCGCCCTCGCCCACGTCCCAGGGCTCGGCGATGAGCTTGACCTGGGACAGGATCGGGTCCTGGTGGATGATGTCGAAGAAGGCGCTCAGCTTGTCGACCTCGTGGAACTGCCTGGCCAGCGTGGAGGCCAGGTCGAAGCGGAAGCCGTCGACGTGCATCTCGGTCACCCAGTAGCGCAGGGAGTCCATGATGAGCTGGAGCACGGCGGGGGAGCGCATGAGCAAGGAGTTGCCCGTGCCGGTCGTGTCGAAGTAGTAGGCCTCGTCGTCGTCGACCAGCCGGTAGTAGGCGGCGTTGTCGATGCCTCGGAAGGACAGGGTCGGTCCCATGTGGTTGCCCTCGGCGGTGTGGTTGTACACGACGTCGAGAACGACCTCGATGTCGGCCTCGTGGAAGGCCTTGACCATCGTCTTGAACTCCTCGACCTGCTGGCCGTGGGTCCCGTGGGCGGCGTAGGCGTTGTGCGGGGCGAAGAAGCCGATCGTGTTGTATCCCCAGTAGTTCGACAGCCCCCGGTCCTGCAGGTGGGTGTCGTTGACGAACTGGTGGACGGGCATGAGCTCGATGGTGGTCACGCCCAGGCGCGTGAGGTGGTCGATGACCGCGGGCTGGGCCAGGCCGGCGTAGGTGCCCCGCAGCTGCTCGGGGATCAGTGGGTGGAGGCGGGTCATGCCCTTGACGTGCGCCTCGTAGATGATCGTGTTGTGGTAGTCGTGCTTGGGCGGCCTGTCATAGCCCCAGTCGAAGAAGGGGGAGATGACCACCGAGCGCATCGCGTAGGGCGCGGAGTCCTCCTGGTTACGGCGCTCGGGGGCGGTGAAGTCGTAGGAGTACAGCGCCTGGGAGGAGCTGACCTGGCCGGTGATCGCCTTGGCGTAGGGGTCGAGCAGGAGCTTGGACGGGTCGCAGCGGTGTCCCGAGGCAGGGTCGTAGGGGCCGTGGACGCGGTAGCCGTACTGCTGGCCGGGGCGCACCATCGGCAGGTAGCCGTGCCACACGTCGGCGTCGACCTCGGTGAGCAGGACGGTCTCCTCGCGGCCGTCCTCGTCGAACAGGCACAGCTCGACCGCGTCGGCCACCGAGGAGAAGATGGCGAAGTTGGTGCCCGACCCGTCATAGGTCGCGCCCAGGGGGTAGGGCCGTCCCGGCCAGACCCTGTGCGAGGAGGTGGTCCGCGGCGTGGGCCAGGCGGGGTCCTCCGTCCCGTCCGAGGCCTGCGGGCCGCCCGAGGACCCGCCCTGGGGGTCGGTGCCGGTGCGTGGACCGCAGGGCAGGACGTCGGGGTCGGTCGACGAGGATGACGAGGTCTGCATAGGAACACTCTGCCACGGCCGAGCCGCCCGTGAGCGAGGTCATCGTCCCGCGTCGGCTGCGGATTTGGCCGCCCCCTGGGGCCTCTGCTAGGTTTTTCCCGCGCCCGCACGGGCGCGACGCGGATGTGGCTCAGTTGGTAGAGCATCACCTTGCCAAGGTGAGGGTCGCGGGTTCGAGTCCCGTCATCCGCTCGGGCGATTGGCGCAGCGGTAGCGCGCTTCCCTGACACGGAAGAGGTCACTGGTTCGATCCCAGTATCGCCCACCGCAGGATCAGGCGATCCACGGTCAGATCCACGGTCAAGGGGCCGACAGCCGTACACGGTTGCCGGCCCCTGGCGCGTGCGCCGACGCGAGGCCGCGGCGGGTCGGCCTGCGGGGCGAGCCCCGTGCGGTGAAGTTCATTCCTGAGGATGAACTGTGAGCACTAGCAAGCGGTTAGGTTTGGCTCTGGGCTCGATGCGTCATGCTGAAGAGTCCGCACAGTCCGCACGCTTCGCAGCCTCCGACGAGCCCGCCTTCGTCGTCATCCTTGGTCGAGCACATGAGAAAACAGGAGTTCCTACGCATGAGGTCGTCCTCCCCCCGGGGCCGTCGCCCAGGGCTCCTGCCGGTCGTCATCGGCGGCGACATCGGCGCCTACGCCCTGGCGCGCCAGCTGCACGACGCCACCGGACAGCGCGTCCGGCTGCTGGCACCCGCACCGATCGAGGCCATCACGCGCAGCGTCTACATCGACGTCGAGCGGGTCGGGGCCGATGAGCGGGCCGTCGTGGACGCGCTGCGCCGCCTGGGGGAGGGCAGGCCCGCGCGCAGCGCCGTCGTGCTGGCCAACACCGACGCGCTGGCCTCCGTCCTGGCACGCCACCGTGGCGAGCTCGAGCCTGTCTACGCCGTTCCCTTCCCGTCGCCGGAGGTCATCGACGACCTGTGTGACAAGGCGGTCTTCGCCGAGGTCTGTCGGACCCAGGGGGTGCGCACCCCCGGGCAGGTCGTCGTCGACTGCTCCCGGCTCGAGGCCGAGGACCCCCGCATCGACCTGCCCTTCCCCCTCGTGGCCAAGCCCGCCGTCGGCGCCCACTGGGACGCGGTGAGCTTCCCGGGCAAGCGCAAGATCTACCTCATCGACACCCCCTCCGAGCTGTCCGCCCTGTGGGGGCAGCTGCGCGGAGCCGGCTATCGCTCGTCCTTCGTGGTCCAGGAGAGGATCCCCGGCCCTGACGACGCGATGCGCTCGGTGACCCTCTACGTGTCCAGCGGGGGAGAGGTCACGCTCGTGGCCTCGGCGCGGGTCCTCCTCGAGGACCACAGCCCCACGATGATCGGCAACCCGGTGGCGATGATCACCGAGCCGCTGCCCGAGCTGTGGGAGGCCTCCTCGCGTGTGCTCGCCGCGGTGGGCTACCGAGGCTTCGCCAACCTCGACGTCAAGGTCGACCCCCGTGACGGCCAGCCGGTCTTCTTCGAGGTCAACCCCAGGATCGGACGCAACTCCTTCTACGTGAGCGCCGCCGGGGTCAACCCCATGGAGGTCATGCTCCGTGACCTTCTCGACGGGAGCGCAGGGCCCCGCCGCGAGGCGCGAGCCGAGGTCCTCTACAGCCTCGTCCCCCGTCACCTGCTCCTCCACCAGCTGACCGACCCGGCCCTCAGACGCAGGGTGGCGCGCCTGGCCCTCCGGGCGGTCGACCCCCTCCTGGACCCGGTGGAGACCTCCGTGCGGCGGCGTCTCGTGATCACCGCCCAGAAGCTCAACCACGACCTGAAGTTCCACCGCCACCACCCCCGGCGGATCCGCCCGACACGACGAACGAGGACCCGATGACCACGGTACGACCCGACGAACGCCCCGAGGTCCTGCGCAGGGCCACCGCCAAGGAGATGCGCATCGCCATCGGCTGCACGCCCACGCCGGTGGAGCAGACGGAGGCCTGGCAGGCCTTCGAGGCCTCGCAGGGCCGCTCCCTGTTCGGGCGCTACGTCTACGAGCTCGAGGGCAGGCCCGTGGCCGCCATCGCCCTGTACCGCTACGAGGCCGCCGGCCAGCCCTACGTGTGGGCCAAGCACGGACCGGTGTGGCTCAAGGAGCAGTCCCCCGAGCGTGAGGCGCACCTGCGCAGCCTGCTGCGCCAGGAGGTGCGCAGCCGCGAGCCGAGGGTCGTGTTCATCCGCATGCACGCCCGTTACCGCGCCCGCGACACCCGCGAGCTTCTCTCGACGATCGCCTACGACCGCACCTACGTCATCGACCTGCGCCCCCGGGACCCCGACCGGATCGCCGAGATCATGCCCAAGGACGGCAGGCGCGCGGTGAGGCGGGCGCAGAGGGTGGCCGAGGGCGCCGGCTGCGTCATCGCCGAGGAGACCGGACTGGACCGTCAGGCCTTCGAGGAGGTCTACGAGGTCATGGTGGCCACCGCCGTGCGCGACGGCTTCAGGCCTCACCCCTGCCAGGTCTACTGGGACATGCTCCAGTCCCTGGGCCCGTCCCACGCGCGCCTGTTCGTCCTGCGGCGCGACGGCGTGCCCCACGCCTGGGACCTCGTCACGGTCGTGGGGCGTCACGCCGTGGCCTACTACGGTGCCTCCTCCGACGAGTCGCGGACCTTCCGCGGCGCCGAGGCCCTCGACTGGTTCGTCGCCAGGACCCTGGCCGCCGAGGGATGCGAGGGCCTGGACCTCATGGGCGCCGACTCCGCCAGGGTGCCCGAGCTCTACAGCGTGGGCCAGTACAAGAAGCGGTACGCCCGGCACGCCACGGAGGTCGACGGCGCCTGGGACGTGCCGGTCCACCGGCTGCTCTACAGCGCCATGGTGCGCGCCCGCCGGGCGCGCTGGGCCCTGCGCAGGCGCTTGGGCGTCTAACGAGCCGCCGGCAGGGTCCGGGAGGGTCTGGGAGGGTCCGGAAGAGTGAGGTGTGCCCCGGCCCTCGCCCACCGGCCACGGGGCGGGCGTGCCCTGTGGGTAGACTCCTGGGGCAGGCGGGCGCACCCGTACAGCCCCCGCGTTACGAGACATCAGGAGAAGACTCATGCCATCCCAGCCCACCATCGAGATCGTCGTCGACGGCGCAGCGCGCAGCATCGAGGCGGGCACGACGGGCACCGCCCTGTTCTCCTCCGAGGCGGGCGTCGTGGCCATGAGCGTGTACGGGCAGCCCTGGGACCTCGACCGCGAGCTGCCGGCAGGCGCCGACGTGTCGCCCATCACCCTCGACAGCCCCGTGGGCCTCGACATCCTGCGCCACTCGACGACCCACGTCATGGCCCAGGCCGTCCAGGAGATCTTCCCCGACGTCAACCTCGGGATCGGCCCGTTCATCACCGACGGCTTCTACTACGACTTCGGCAACATCGAGGCCGTCACCCCCGAGCTCCTCAAGGAGGTCGAGAAGCGGATGAAGCGGATCGTCAAGGAGGGGCAGACCTTCCGGCGCCGGGAGATCAGCGAGGACGAGGGCCGCGCCGAGCTGGCGGACCAGCCGTACAAGCTCGAGCTCATCACCACCAAGGGCAAGGGCGCTGAGGCCGCCTCCGTCGAGGTCGGTGCCGGGGGGCTGACCATGTACGACAACGTGCGCCGCGACGGGACCGTTGCCTGGACCGACCTGTGCCGTGGCCCCCACCTGCCCTCGACCCGGCACATCGGGACCGGTTTCGCCCTGACCAAGTCCTCCTCGGCCTACTGGCGCGGCGACCAGTCGGGCGACTCCCTCCAGCGCGTCTACGGCACCGCCTGGCCCACCAAGGACGAGCTGCGCGCCTACCAGGAGCGCCTCAAGGAGGCCGAGCGTCGCGACCACCGCCGCCTGGGCGCCGAGCTCGACCTGTTCTCCTTCCCCGAGGAGCTCGGCGCGGGACTGCCCCTGTTCCACCCCAAGGGAGGCGTGCTCAAGCGGGTCATGGAGGACTACGTCCGTCAGGCCCACATCAGCAACGGCTTCCAGTACGTGGGCACCCCCCACATCTCCCGCGAGGAGCTCTTCCACACCTCGGGCCACCTGCCCTACTACGCCGACGGCATGTTCCCCCCGATGGACGACGACGGTCAGGCCTACTACCTCAAGGCCATGAACTGCCCCATGCACAACCTCATCTTCCGCTCCCGGGGGCGGTCCTACCGTGAGCTGCCGCTGCGGCTGTTCGAGTTCGGGACCGTCTACCGCAACGAGAAGTCCGGCGTCCTGCAGGGCCTGACCAGGGTGCGCTCGATCACCCAGGACGACTCCCACTCCTACTGCATGCCCGAGCAGGCGCCCGACGAGGTACGCCACCTGCTCACCTTCGTGCTCACCGTGCTCAAGGACTTCGGCCTCGACGACTTCTACCTCGAGGTCTCCACCCGCGACGAGGACGGCACGAAGAAGGACAAGTTCATCGGCACCGACGAGCAGTGGGCGCAGGCCAGCGAGATCCTGAGCCGCATCGCCCAGGAGTGCGCCCAGGAGCACGGCCTGCGCGTGGTCGACGACCCCGGGGGCGCGGCCTTCTACGGCCCGAAGATCTCCGTGCAGGCCAAGGACGCCATCGGGCGGACCTGGCAGATGTCGACCATCCAGTACGACTTCAACCAGCCGCACCGCTTCGGCCTGGCCTACACCGCGCCCGACGGCACCCACCGCGAGCCCGTCATGATCCACTCGGCGAAGTTCGGCGCCATCGAACGTTTCATCGGCGTGCTCACCGAGCACTACGCCGGAGCCTTCCCCGCCTGGCTCGCTCCGGTCCAGGTGCGACTGGTGCCGGTGGCGGACGCCTTCGACGACTACGTCAGCGAGGTGGCCCAGGCCCTGCGTGAGCGCGGCGTGCGGGTCGAGACCGACCTGTCCGACGACCGCTTCGGCAAGAAGATCCGCAACGCCTCGAAGGACAAGATCCCCTTCACCCTCATCGCCGGGGGGGAGGACGCCGAGGCCGGCGCGGTGTCCTTCCGCTTCCGCGACGGCGAGCAGTCCAACGGGGTCCCGGTCGCCCGCGCCGTCGAGCACATCGTGCGGGTCATCGAGGAGCGGGTCAACGACCCGGCAGGGGAGAAGCTGCCCCGTGACTGACCGTGAGGGCAGTGAGGGCGGTGAGGGCGGTGAGGTCCGGGACGCCCTGGAGGGCTGCGTCGTCGACGGCGTGCGTATCGAGGCCCCCTTCCAGCACCCCGACGTCCCCGACCCCTTCGGTCGCCTGTGGACACCGCACCGGCTGGTCTACGTCAGGGGCCAGGGCAAGCCCTCCGACGCCTCGGCCTCCCAGTGCCCGTTCTGCCGCGCGCCCGCACAGGACGACCGGGACTCCCTCATCGTCCACCGGGGCACGACCGCCTACGTCCTCATGAACCTCTTCCCCTACAACACCGGGCACCTGCTCGTGTGCCCCTACCGTCACGTCTCGGACTGGACCGAGGCCGATGCGCACGAGCGCGCCGAGATCGCCGAGCTGACCGCCCAGGCGATGGAGGTCGTGCGGCAGGTCGCCCACCCCCACGGCTTCAACCTCGGGATCAACCAGGGTGAGGTGGGGGGAGCCGGTATCGCGGCCCACCTGCACCAGCACATCGTGCCGCGCTGGACCGGCGACTCCAACTTCATGCCGATCATCGGCAGGACCAAGCCCGTGCCCCAGCTGCTGGGGGACCAGCGCGACATGCTCGCCGCCGCCTGGACCCCTCCGGCTGCGACTCCTGCGACTCCTGCCACGCCTGCATCCCCCGTGTCGACCGGCGACTGACCGTCCCGCCCGCCACGGGCACACACACTCGACGACACCCGACTCGAAGGACACCATGCTCGGACAGCACGGCCGCGGCCTGACCACGTCCCTGTTCACCCGCCCGGCCCTGGCTCTGGCCAGGGCAGGGGTGAGCGCCAACATGATCACGGTGACCGGAACCGTGCTCACCGTCGTCATCAGCGCCCTCACCCTGGCCCAGGGGCGCTTCGTCCTGGGTCCCGTCCTGCTGGCCCTCGTGGTCGTGGCTGACTCCTTCGACGGGATCCTCGCCCGGGCCACGGGCACCGGCTCGGCCTTCGGCGCGTTCCTGGACTCGACCATGGACCGTCTGGGCGACGGCGCCCTGCTGGGCTCCCTGGCGGTGTGGGCGGCCCTGCACATGGAGGCCGGGGCGCTGCGCACGACCACGGTGAGCGTCGCCGTGACGGCTGTCGTCCTGGCGGCCGCCGTCCCCTACGCCCGGGCCCGGGCCGAGGCGATCGGAGCCGACGCCTCGGCGGGCCTGCTTGAGCGCACCGACAGGATCGTCCTGACCGCCGTCGGCGTCCTCGCCGTGGGCCTGGGCGCTCCCCAGTGGGTCCTCACCGTGGCCCTGGCCCTCGTCGCACTGGGCTCCCTGGCCACCGTCGTCCAACGGGTCCTGGCGGTGCGCCGCCAGACCCTGCCCGCCGCACAGCCCGGAGAGCAGGCATGAGGCGCCCGGGGGTCCAGGACGCCTACCGCCTGGCCTGGCGGCACGCCCACCGGCTGCCCGCACGAGCGGGCTACGCCCTGTCTGCCCTGGCAGCGGACACGGTCTGGGCCGTCCACCGCCTGCGCGGCGGGCGCGACGGCGTCGGACAGCTCGAGCGCAACCTCGCCCGGGTCCTGCCACCGGGAACCACCCGGGCCCGGCTGCGTCGCACGAGCAGGCTGGGCATGCGCTCCTACCTGCGCTACTTCTACGAGGCCTTCGCCCTGCCGGGCATGAGCGAGGAGCAGATCCTCGCCCGCGTGCGCGGCGACGTCGACCCGGCGGTCCACGAGGACCTGCGTCGGGGCCCGGTGGTCGTGGCCCTGGCCCACACCGGTAACTGGGACCTCGCTGCCGCCTGGGCCTGCCGCGAGCTGGCCACCGTCCTCACCGTCGCCGAGCGCCTCGAGCCCGCCGACCTCTACGAGCAGTTCGTCGACTTCCGCGAGGGCCTGGGCATGCGGATCGTCGGACAGGGACGTGGCGAGAAGGTCTTCGACACCCTCGCGGCGGCGGCCGGCGACGGAGGCACCTACCTCATCCCGCTGCTGGCCGACCGCGACCTGTCCTCCAGCGGCGTCCCCGTCGAGCTGGCCGGGCACCGCGCCCGGGTCGCAGCCGGACCGGCGGCCCTGGCCCAGGCTCTCGGGCTCCCCCTGTACGTCGGCGTCATCCACTACGAGCGCCTGACCGGCGAGCGCCGTCGACGCGCCGGGTCCCCCTGGGGGGTCGTCGTCACGATCCGGGCCCTGCCTGCCCCGCAGGAGGGGAGCCCGCGCGAGCAGGTCGTCTCGGCCACCCGTGCCTGGGTCGGCGCCATGGGGCCGATGCTCACCGAGCACGCCGTGGACTGGCACATGCTCCAGGCGGTCTTCGAGGACGACCTCGACCCCGAGCGCCTGGCACGACGGCACGCCGCCGAGCAGGGGGGCGACGGCGAGCCCCCCGACGGGACCGCCTCCCGCACGAGTGAGGAGCCAGCATGAAGATCGGCATCGTGTGCCCCTACTCCCTCGACGCCCACGGCGGCGTCCAGGTCCACGTCATGGACCTGGCCGCCGAGCTGCGCCGTCGCGGGCACCTCGTCGAGGTCCTCGCCCCGGCCTCCGAGGACGCCGGGCTCCCCGAGGGGGTGACCAGCGCGGGCGAGGCCATCGCCATCCCCTACAACGGCTCGGTCGCCCGGCTCAACTTCGGCGCGGTCGTGGCCCGCCGCGCCCGCAAGTGGCTCGAGGCCGGCGACTTCGACCTGCTGCACATCCACGAGCCGATCACCCCCAGCGTCGGCATCCTCGCCCTCCAGGCGGCGACCTGCCCGGTCGTGGGGACCTTCCACGCCGCCATGGACCGTTCCGTGGCCCGCGAGATCCTCTCGCCCGCCGTCGAGCCCCTCCTGGAGCGGATCACCGCGCGGATCGCCGTCTCGGAGGAGGCCCGGCGCACCCTCGTGCAGTACCACGGCGGCGACGCCGTCGTCATCCCCAACGGGGTCAACGTCGCGCCCTTCGCCCAGGCCCCCCACGACGACCCCCGCTTCGTGGGCACCCCCGAGGAGCCCACGATCGCCTTCCTGGGACGCCTCGACGAGCCGCGCAAGGGGCTTCAGGTCCTTGCCGCCGCCGTGCCCGCCGTCCTCCAGGCCGTTCCCGGAGCCCGGTTCCTCGTCGCCGGGCGCGGTCAGGCCGAGGGGCACCGTACCGACCTGTCCCGATTCGGGGACTCGGTGGTCTTCCTCGGCGGGGTCTCCGACGAGGACAAGGCGGCCCTGCTGGCCTCGGCCTCGTGCTACGTCGCCCCGCAGACCGGCGGGGAGTCCTTCGGCATCGTGCTCGTCGAGGCCATGGCCGCCGGCACCGCCGTCATCGCCTCGGACCTGACCTCCTTCTCCGACGTCCTGGGCGCAGGACGCTACGGCGCCCTGTTCCGCAACGAGGACAGCCAGGACCTGGCACGCACCATCATCGAGACCCTCACCGACACCGCCGCCGCCGACGCCCGGCGGGCGGCCGCCCGGGAGGTCGTGGGCCGCTACGACTGGGCAACCGTCACCGACGCCGTGCTCGACGTCTACGACATGGCCCTGTCAACGGCCCACACCCGAGTGAGTATCGCCCCGGGCTCGCGCACCATCGTCGGCCGCCTGCGCGACGCGCTGGAGGAGTGAGCATGACCATCGAGCCGACACTCTGGGCCCTCGCCGGCGCGACACAGGCACCCGCCCCGCCTCCCGGGGCGCAGGCGTGGCTGCTTCCCGTGTCGATCCTGCTCGTCGTCCTGCTCGTCCTCGTGGCCGTGGGCTGGTCGCTGTACGCCACCGCGCTGCGGGTCGACAGGCTCCACCGCCAGGTGCTCGGCTCACGCGCCACGCTCGAGGCCCAGCTCGTGCACCGCGCCCAGGCCGCCGCCGAGCTGGCCCACACCGGTGGCATGGATCCTGCCTCCTGCCTCATCCTCCTGCGCGCCGCGCGACGGGCGCTGGACGCCGAGGGACCCCTGGTCTTCGACGGGCTCGACCCCGAGCGCGGCGCCTCAGGGACCCAGGACCCCGCCGGCCGGGACCTCGTCGAGTCCGAGCTCTCGCGGGTCATCCGCACCACCGTCGACCGGTCCGTCAGGCAGGAGCTTGAGGCCGACCCGACCGGGCGCGAGGCGCTGGCCAGGCTCGACCGCGGCTGCTACCGCCTCGTGCTGGCCCGACGCTTCCACAACACCCACGTCGCCGAGGCCCGGCGGCTGCGCGGGAGCACCGCCGTCCGGCTGGCCCACCTCGCCGGCCACGCCCCCATGCCCCAGACCTTCGACATCGACGACGAGACCCTGCCACCCGCCGACGACCACGAGGAGGCCCAGCCATGAGCGACCACGTCCCACCGGGCTCCAGCACGTGGGCGCCGCGCGCCGGGTACCGGCGCCACACCTACCGCCCGGCGCAGCCCCCTGCCCACCCCCAGACCGTGGACTGGACCCCGCAGGCCGACCGCCTGCTGCGCCGCTCCGCGATCGCCCTGTGGGTCCTGGGCGCGCTGGGCGTCGTCGGCTTCCTCATCGTCCTGGGCGTCATCTACGCCACCGCGGGCCAGGAGCTCTCCCGGCTGCTCCTGCCGATCGCCCTGGCCTTCGTCCCCCTGCTCATCGTCCTGTCGGCAGCGGGGTGGATCGACAGGTGGGAGCCCGAGCCGCTCGGGGCCCTGGCTGCGGCCTTCCTCTGGGGCGCCGGAGTCTCAACCGTCGTGTCCCTCGTGGTCAACACCTCGGCCACCGTCCTCGTCGCCCAGGCAACCGGCTCCCTGGACGGCGGCACCATGGTCTCGACGGTCGTCACGGCCCCCATCATCGAGGAGCTGACCAAGGGCCTGGGAGTGCTCATCATCTTCCTCCTGCGGCGCCGTGCCTTCAACGGAGCGGTCGACGGACTCGTCTACGCCTCGGTCATCGCCGGGGGATTCGCCTTCGCGGAGAACATCCTGTACTTCGTGCGGTACTCCGACGTCATCGTCCAGACCTTCATCATGCGCGGCATCGCCTCGCCCTTCGCCCACGTCATCTTCACGGCCTGCACCGGCATCGCCATCGGCTCCAGCGCGAGGATGCGCTCGCGACTCGCCTGGGTGTGGGTCACCCCGATCGGCCTGGCAGGAGCCATCATCCTCCACGCCTTCTGGAACGGCGTGCTGGCCGCGGCCCCGACGCTGTACTTCCTCGTCGCCATGCCCTTCTTCATGGCCTCGGTCGGCCTGGTCGTGTGGCTGCGCTGGAGCGAGCGGATGACCATGCGCTCCAGGCTCGGGGACTATCAGCGCGCCGGGTGGTTCGCCCCAGCTGAGGTGACGATGATCACCACTGGCTCGGGTCGCGCTGCGGCCCGCCGCTGGGCCAAGGGCCGTGGTGAGCCCTCGAGGCGTGCGATGAGGGACTTCCTCAAGGCCTCCTCCGCCCTGGCCCAGCTGCGCCAGCAGGCCATCGACGGGCACGCCGAGGCCGACTTCGCCACGCACGAGCAGGCGCTGCTGCGCACGGTGGTCGAGTCCCGCAAGGCCTTCACCGCACGGTGACCAGCGCCCGCTGCGCGGACGGCGCCTGGTCCCACCGGGGTGGCGCCCGCCGGGGCGCAGTAGCATGACCGCGGCACCACCGCCGACCCGTCGCTCCTCCCACGAGCGGGCGGGACCCCAGGCCGAGCACGATCGAGGACACCAGTGAGCGCCCAGGCAGACCCCACCACCGTCTCCACCGGAACGACCACCGTCAAGCGCGGCATGGCCGACATGCTCAAGGGCGGCGTCATCATGGACGTCGTCACCCCCGAGCAGGCCAGGATCGCCGAGGACGCGGGCGCCGTGGCCGTCATGGCCCTCGAGCGCGTCCCTGCCGACATCCGTGCCCAGGGGGGAGTGGCCCGCATGTCCGACCCCGACCTCATCGAGGGGATCATCGAGGCCGTCTCGATCCCCGTCATGGCCAAGGCCCGCATCGGTCACATCGTCGAGGCGCAGGTGCTCCAGAGCATCGGGGTCGACTACGTCGACGAGTCCGAGGTCCTCACCCCGGCCGACTACTCCCACCACATCGACAAGCACGCCTTCACCGTGCCCTTCGTGTGCGGGGCGACCAACCTGGGTGAGGCCCTGCGGCGCATCACCGAGGGGGCGGCCATGATCCGCTCCAAGGGGGAGGCGGGGACCGGTGACGTGTCCAACGCCGTGACCCACATGCGCACGATCCGCGACGAGATCCGCCGGCTGGTCAGCCTGCCCCCTGACGAGCTCTACCTCGCGGCCAAGGAGATCGGCGCCCCCTACGACCTCGTGGCCGAGGTGGCCGCCACCGGCGCCCTGCCGGTGGTCCTGTTCACCGCGGGCGGCATCGCCACACCGGCAGACGCGGCGATGATGATGCAGCTGGGCGCCGAGGGGGTGTTCGTCGGCTCGGGCATCTTCAAGTCCGGGGACCCGGCCGCTCGGGCCGCTGCCATCGTGAGGGCCAGCGCCCAGTTCGACGACCCGGCCGTCGTCGCCGAGGTCTCCCGCGGCCTGGGCGAGGCGATGGTGGGCATCAACGTCGAGGACGAGCCGGCCCCCCACCGGCTGGCCGAGCGCGGCTGGTGAGCGCCCTGCCCGCGACGCCGCCCGGCAGCCCCACCCGGGCGGCCCTCACCCCCGACGGGCGCCACCCCGCGCTCGTCCCGCCCGACTGGGCCCGGCACGTCGACCCCGCCGAGTGGAGGCTGGGACCCGACGGCCTGCCCTTTCGGCGGGCCGGCCGTGTCCTGGTCATCACCCGGGCCGCGGAGGCCCTGCTCCTCGCGGGTCACGACCACGCGGACAGCTCGCACTCCTGGCTCTTCACCCCGGGCGGAGGCATCCAGCCGGGGGAGGACGCCCGGACAGCCGCCGCCCGAGAGCTCGCTGAGGAGTCCGGGATCGTCGTCGACCCCAGTGCCCTGGAGGGGCCGGTGGCCCGGCGCGACGCCGTCTTCCGCTTCGCCTCCGTGGCCTGCCGCCAGGACGAGACCTACTTCCTGCTCCACCTCCAGGAGCGCGTCGCGCTCGAGAACGAGGGCTGGACCGACCTCGAGCGGGACGTCGTCGACACCATCGGCTGGTGGACCTCGGCCGATCTCGAGGCCGCCGCGCACGCGGGCCGGGAGATCTACCCCAGCGCCATGCCGACGCTCGTGCGCACCCTCAGCCGCGGCTGGGACGGCCGGGGTCTTGACCTGACCGAGTCCGCGGACGCCGAGCTGGTCGCGCAGATCGGAGCGGCGCCCCTGGACCACGTGGACCACCAGCCCCCGCGCCCGCCCGCCGCACCGGGACCACCGGCACGAGGGCACCGACCCGCGAAGGACCGTTCGTGAACCGTCTCCCGTCCCCGACCGCCTCCCAGGTTCCTTCCCAGGGCGCGGGCGCGCTCAGCCCCCGCGCCCTGTTCCCCCGCGCCAGCGCCCCCGACGCACGGCCGACCGTCGGCGTCCTGGCCCTCCAGGGCGACGTGCGGGAGCACGCCGCCGCCCTGGAGGCAGCGGGAGCCCGCCCGGTGGCGGTGCGCCGGGCCGACCAGCTCGTCGTGCGCGACGGCCTGGCCGACCCCGGTCTGGACGCCCTCGTCCTGCCCGGCGGGGAGTCGACGACGATGAGCAGGCTCCTGCGCTCCTTCGGCATGCTCGCCCCGCTGCGCGAGCTCGTCGGCGCAGGGCTGCCGGTCCTGGGATCCTGCGCCGGGATGGTCCTGCTGGCCGACCGG
Source organism: Actinomyces howellii (assembly GCF_900637165.1). GTDB lineage: Bacteria > Actinomycetota > Actinomycetes > Actinomycetales > Actinomycetaceae > Actinomyces > Actinomyces howellii. Next base: position 308,191 of record NZ_LR134350.1, read on the forward strand.
GTCGACAACGCGGGCGCCGGCCAGGAGCAGGTCGGGGGACTCGACGTGACCGTGCGCCGCAACGCCTTCGGCCGTCAGGTCGACTCCTACGAGGAGGACATCGTCGCCCCCCTCCTGGGCGCCGGCCCCGACAACCCCCTGCACGCCGTGTTCATCCGCGCACCGTGGGTCGAGCAGGCAGGTCCCGGGGTCGAGATCCTCGCCACCACGCGCGCCGGACGGGCGGGCCAGGAGGGCCGCGGTGCCCGCGGTAGGATCGTGGCCGTTCGTCAAGGATCCGTCCTGGCCACGTCCTTCCACCCGGAGGTCGGCGGCGACCACCGGATCCACGACCTCTTCGTCGCCATGGCGGCCCGCCCGAGCTGACAGGGCGGGCCGCCGACGGGAGCCCGCGGCCCAGGCCGGGGCCCCGTCGCCGTTCGCAGACTCCCAAGGAGCACACATGTCGGGTCACTCCAAGTGGGCCACCACCAAGCACAAGAAGGCGGTTATCGACGCCAAGCGCGGCAAGCTCTTCGCCCGTCTCATCAAGAACATCGAGGTCGCCGCGCGCACCGGGGGAGGCGACCCGGCGGGCAACCCGACCCTCTATGACGCCATCCAGAAGGCCAAGAAGAACTCCGTGCCCGCCGACAACATCACGCGCGCGGTCAAGCGCGGCAGCGGCGAGGAGGCCGGCGGCGCCGACTGGCAGACCATCATGTACGAGGGCTACGGACCGGCCGGTGTGGCCTTCCTCGTGGAGTGCCTCACGGACAACCGCAACCGCGCCGCCTCCGACGTGCGCGTCGCCTTCACCCGGACCGGCGGGTCGCTCGCCGACCCGGGGTCGGTCGCCTACAACTTCTCCCGCAAGGGCGTCATCGAGGTCGCGGCGGCCGACGGCGTCGACGAGGACTCCATCCTCCTGGCGGTCCTGGACGCCGGTGCCGAGGAGGTCGTCGAGGGACCGGAGTCCTTCGAGATCATCTGCGAGCCCACCGACCTCGTCGCGGTGCGCACGGCGCTGACCGACGCGGGCATGGACTACGAGTCCGCGGAGTCCCAGTTCGTGGCCGCCACCAAGGTCGAGGTCGACGTGGAGGGCGCCCGCCGGGTCATGCGCCTCATCGACGCCCTCGAGGACCTCGACGACGTCCAGAACGTCTACACCTCCGTCGAGGTCTCCGCCGAGGTCGCCGCGGCGCTCGACCAGGACGACTGACCGTCGCGAGCATGACGACCGTGGCGCCTCATGCCTCCGCACGGTCCCGGGGCGCGGTCGTCGCCGAGCAGCGGGTGCTCGGGGTCGACCCCGGGCTGACCCGCTGCGGCCTGGGCTGCGTCGACGTCGACCCGCGCCGTCGAGCCCGGCTCGTCGAGGTCGGGGTCGTGAGGACCCCTCCCGGCCAGAGTCCCGAGCTGCGGCTGCTCACCATCGCCCAGGCCCTCGAGGACTGGATCGCCAGGCTGGGACCCACGAGCCTGTCGGTCGAGCGGGTCTTCGCCCAGGACAACCTGCGCTCGGTCATCGGCGTCGCCCAGGTCATGGGAGTGGTCATGGTCGCGGGAGCCCGGGCAGGCATCGAGGTCGCCCAGCACACCCCCTCCGAGGCCAAGGCCGCGGTCACCGGGTCGGGGACCGCCGACAAGGCGCAGGTCCAGACGATGGTGCGACGGATCCTGGGCCTGGACGCCCTGCCCCGGCCCGCTGACGCCGCCGACGCCCTGGCACAGGCCATCTGCCACGGCTGGCGCGGCGGGGGCACCGGCCCCGACGGCGCGACCGACATGGTCTCGGCGGGCGGAGCGGTGCGGGTCAGCGCCCGCACCCCCGCCCAGCGGCAGTGGGCCGCCGCGCAGGCGGCCGCGCGCCGGCACGGCGCGGTCGACCCGCGCCGACGCCGCTGACCCTGCGCACGGGAGCCGGGCCGCCGCGGTGCGCCGCGCCCCCGCAGACGCCGACCTCCTGCTACTGTCTGGACAGGTGTTCGAAGCCTGGGGCGGGCCACCGCCCGTCCCCCGTTCTTCCCATTGAGGAGCCCCACCGGCATGATCAGCTCACTGCGCGGACCCGTGCTCGACGTCGGACTGAGCAGCGCCACCATCGAGGTCGGCGGTGTCGGGCTGTCCTTCCAGGCGACCCCGGCCACCCTGGCAGGCCTGCGGGCCGGCCAGGAGGGCACGGTGAGCACCGAGCTCGTCGTACGGGAGGACTCCCTGACCCTGTTCGGCTTCGCCGACGCCGACGAGCGCCACTGCTTCCGGGTGCTCATGGGCGCCAAGGGCGTGGGGGCCAAGCTCGCCCTGGCGGTGCTGGCCGTCCACACCCCCGACGCGCTGCGCCGCGCCGTCGCCTCCCAGGACGTCGCCGCGCTCACGCGGGTACCGGGCCTGGGACCCAAGGGCGCCCAGCGGGTCATCATCGACGTCGGCGACCGCCTCGGGCCGGAGGCCGGGTCGGCGCCCGGACCGCAGACGGCCCCGTTCGCCCCCGGCGGTCCCGGACCCCACCCTGACGTCGTGGCCGCGCTCGTGCAGCTGGGCTGGAACGAGGCGACCGCCACCCGGGCGGTCGCCGAGGTCGAGGCCGGGCGCGCCCCTGACGAGCCGGGCCTGAGCGTTCCCGAGCTCCTGCGTGCCGCGCTGCGCGTGCTGGGAGGCGGCCGACGTGGCTGAGGACGCCGGCGCCCGGGTCGTGGCCCCGGGCGCGGAGGAGACCGAGCGCGCAGCCGAGGCCGCCCTGCGCCCCAAGCGCCTCGAGGACTTCGTCGGCCAGCAGGTCGTGCGGGGCCAGCTCTCAGTGGTCCTGCGCGCCGCGCTGTCGCGCGGCGCCACCCCCGACCACGTCCTGCTCTCCGGTCCCCCCGGGCTGGGCAAGACGACCCTGGCCATGATCATCGCGGCCGAGGTCGACGGCGCGCTGCGCCTGACCTCAGGGCCGGCCATCCAGCACGCCGGGGACCTGGCCGCCATCCTGTCCTCCCTGGAGGAGGGCGACGTGCTGTTCATCGACGAGATCCACCGCCTGGCGCGCACGGCCGAGGAGATGCTCTACCTCGCGATGGAGGACTACCGGGTCGACGTCATCGTCGGCAAGGGGCCCGGAGCCACATCCATCCCCCTGGCCCTGCCCCCCTTCACGGTCGTGGGGGCCACGACCCGGGCCGGGCTGCTTCCCGCCCCGCTGCGCGACCGCTTCGGCTTCACCGGCCACCTCGAGTACTACGGCCCCGAGGAGCTGGGCCGCATCATCAACCGCTCCGCCAGGCTCCTGGGGGTGTCGGTCGACGAGGCCGCGGCGGCCGAGCTCGCACGGCGCTCCCGCGGCACGCCCAGGATCGCCAACCGCCTCCTGCGGCGCGTCCAGGACTGGGCCCAGGTGCACGGCACCCCAGGCAGGCTCGACATCGAGGCCGCCCGCGGCGCCCTTGAGGTCTTCGAGGTCGACGACCTGGGCCTGGACCGCTTGGACCGCTCTGTGCTCGAGGCCCTGTGCACCCGTTTCGCGGGAGCCCCGGTGGGCCTGACCACCCTGGCGGTCAGCGTGGGGGAGGAGCCCGAGACCATCGAGACCGTCGCCGAGCCCTACCTCTTCCGGGAGGGCCTCATCGTGCGGACCCCCCGTGGCCGCCAGGCCACGGCCGCGGCCTTCGCCCACCTGGGCCTGGCCGCCCCCGAGGACGGCGCGCTCTTCACCTGAGCCCGGCGGCAGCCCGGTGCGAGAGCACGGGCCGGTTCCCTGAGCGGCTGGTCGCGCTCTTGTCACGTCCAGGTGACGATCCCGTCGCAGTGGGTGCGGCGCGCCGGACACGTGACGCGTCTCGCGGCTGGTCCCCCGGCCGGTGGCCTAGACTCGGCGGGGTTGTTCCCGGTCCTCGCGGGAACGTGTCTGACGATCGGAGTCCTCCACATGCCGGATCCCATGATCATCATGATCATCGTTATGCTCGTGGCCTTCTGGCTCATGTCGCGCTTCGCGCGCAAGCAGCAGGCCAGGATGATCGCCGAGCAGGAGCGGCGCACGGAGGAGGCCCTTGTGCCGGGCACCTGGGTGCGCACCCGGGCGGGCTTCTACGGCACGGTCGTCGAGGTCGACGGCGACGTGGTGACCTTGGCCACTCCTCTGGGAGACGAGTCCCTGTGGGCGAAGAACACGATCGTCGGTGCCGAGGAGCCCCCCTTCGCCTCGACCCAGGACGAGGAGGACGACGGCGCTGACGGCGCTGACGGCGCTGACAGCGACCAGGACCCTGACCCCGCCGGCGACAAGGCCTGACCCACCCCGCCCACCCTGCGGCAGGCCCCTGCCGCCGACCACCTCCCAGGAAGGGACCGCGTGTCCAGCACCACGACCACGCATCCAGGCCGTCGCCTGCTCATGATGCTGCTCATCCTCGCGATGGGCTTCGGGGCCCTCGCCTACGGCGCAGCCTCCGGCCGCACCTCGCTGACCCCGGGCCTCGCCCTCGACCTGGAGGGCGGGACGCAGATCATCCTGACGCCGACGACCTCCGACGGCTCGGAGATCACCAACGAGGACGTCGACCAGGCCATCGAGATCATCCGCCAGCGCGTGGACGCCACCGGTGTAGCGGAGGCGCAGATCTCCCGCCAGGGAGGCCAGAACATCGTCGTGTCGCTGCCGGGCACGCCGAGCGAGGAGACCCTCGAGCTCGTGCGTACCTCCGCGGTGCTCTACTTCCGCCCGGTCCTGCGCATCATCCAGGGCAGCGCGGCGCAGATCGCCACCGCGCAGAACGAGTACGTCGCCTCCGCCCAGGCCTCTGCCCAGGCCTCGGTTCCGGCCACGCAGGACCCGGCTGCGGCGGCGACCCAGGACCCGGCCGCGGCGGCGACCCAGGACCCGGCCGCCGTTCCCACCGAGCTGAGCACCGTCACCCCCGAGCAGGTCGCGACGACCTCTGCCGACCTCAACGGCGACGGGACGATCAGCCCTGACCCGCTGGCGGCCACGAGTGAGGACAGCTCCTCGGACTCCTGGATCTCCGAGCAGCTCATCTACGACGCCTACATGACCGACTGCACCTCCCAGGAGGCCCTGGCCGGCCAGGCCCAGGACCCCACGAAGGCGGTCATCTCCTGCGCCAAGGACGGCTCGGGCACGGTCTACCTCCTGGGCCCGGCCGACATCGCCGGCACCGACATCGAGACGGCGACCTCCGGCCTGGAGACCACGAGCCAGGGACAGACGACGAACAACTGGGTCGTCTCCGTGGAGTTCAACGACAAGGGCACCGCGCAGTTCGCCGAGGTCTCCAAGCGTCTCCTGTCCTACCGGGACGCCGCGGCGGCCGCGAGCACCTCGACCACCGGCGCGACGTCGACGGACGCGCAGAAGGCCCAGTTCGCCATCGTCCTGGACGGCCTGACGATCATGTCCTCCGGCTTCAACTCCAGCGTCACCGCTCCGATCACCGACGGCCGCGTCCAGATCAGCGGCGGCTTCAACCAGGCCAGCGCCAACACCCTGGCCAACCAGCTGTCCTTCGGCTCCCTGCCGCTGACCTTCACCGTCCAGTCCGAGCAGCAGATCTCCGCGACCCTGGGCACCGAGCAGCTGCGCAACGGGCTGCTCGCCGGGCTCGTCGGCTTCGCGCTCATCATCGTCTACCTCGCCTGGCAGTACCGGGGGCTGAGCGTCGTCGCGGTGGCCTCCCTCGTCATCGCGGCCGCGACGACCTACCTGGCGATCGCCCTGCTCAGCTGGACGATGGGCTACCGCCTGTCGCTGGCCGGGGTGGCCGGTCTCATCATCGCCATCGGCATTACGGTGGACTCCTTCATCATCTACTTCGAGCGCGTGCGCGACGAGGTCCGTCTGGGGCGCACCCTCGTCGTCGCGGTCGACGAGGGCTGGAAGCACGCCCGGCAGACGATCATCGTCTCCGACGCCGTCAACCTCGTGGCCGCCGTCGTCCTGTACTACCTCGCGGTGGGCGGGGTCCAGGGCTTCGCCTTCACCCTGGGGGTGACCACCGTCGTCGACCTGGCGGTCATCGTCCTGTTCACCCACCCGCTCATGGTGTGGATTCTGCGCCTGCGCTTCTTCGGCGAGGGTCACAGGCTCTCGGGACTCGACCCGGAGCACCTGGGCGCCCGCTCGGCCTCGACCTACGGCAAGGGCCGTGAGGCGGCCATCAGCGCGGTGGCCGGTTCCCTGGCCCGACGCAAGGCCGAGGACCGCCGGAGGGCCGGTGCCGACCCGGGTGAGCCCGGCGAGGACGGTCTCGATGCCGAGGACCGCCGGAGGGCCGGTGCCGACCCGGGTGAGCCCGGCGAGGACGGTCTCGATGCCGAGGACCTCGAGGACGTCGAGCACGTCGAGCACGACGAGACCCCGACCCGCTCGCAGGCCCAGTCAGACTCCTCCACCCCGAGCGGAAAGGACGGTGAGGACCGGTGACCTCCCTGGCTCAGCTGGGCAACAACCTGTACTCAGGGACCACCTCCATCCCCTTCGTCCCCAGGCGCCGGGTGTGGTACTCGATCGCCGTGGCCGTCATCGCGCTGTCGGCGGTCCTCCTGGGCACGGTCGGGCTCAACCCCGGCATCGACTTCAAGGGCGGCTCGGAGATCACGGTCTCCGGCCTGTCCTCCCCCCAGGTCGGCCCCGCCAACGAGGTCCTGAGGTCGGAGGGGATGTCGCAGGCCTCGTCGGTGACGACGATGGGTTCCTCGGCGGTGCGGGTCCAGACCAACGAGCTGTCCAAGGACGAGCTCGACTCCCTGTCGGCGGCGCTTGCCGATGCCTACGACGCCGATCCCGCTGAGGTGTCGGCCACGACCATCGGACCGACCTGGTCCTCGGACGTGACGAAGAAGGCGGTGCGCGGCCTCGTCGTCTTCTTCCTGCTCGTCGGGGCGCTCATCTGGGCCTACTTCCGCACCTGGAAGATGGCGGCGGCGGCCCTGCTCGCCCTGGCCCACGACATCGTCGTGACGGTGGGCGTCTACGCCCTGTCCGGCTTCGAGGTCTCGCCCGCCACGATCATCGGCGTCCTGACGATCCTGGGCTACTCCCTCTACGACACCGTCGTGGTCTTCGACAAGATCCGGGAGAACACCAAGGGCTTCGAGGCCCAGACCCGCTCGACCTACGCCGAGCTGGCCAACCTCGCGGTCAACCAGACCTTCGTCCGCTCGATCAACACCTCCGTGGTCGGTGTGCTGCCGGTGGCCTCGCTGCTCGTGGTCGGCGCCTTCATCCTGGGCGCCGGGACGCTGCGCGACATCGCCCTGACGTTGTTCATCGGCATGATCGCGGGCACGCTGTCCTCGATCTTCCTGGCCACGCCGCTGCTCGTGGACCTGCGCTCGCGTGAGAAGGGGATCCGCGAGCAGGCCACGAGGGTCACCCAGGCGCGCGCTCGACGCCTGGCCGAGGCCGACGACGAGGAGGCCGCGGCGCTGGCCGCGGCCCCGGTCGCCGCACCGCTGGTCCCCGGTCACCACCTGGGTGTGCACGCCCAGCCCAAGAGGAGGAGGAAGCGCTCATGACGGCGTCCTCACCGTTGCCCGGCGCACCGTCGGTCTCGTCGAACACCCCCGTCCCGTCGCCGGGCTCGCAGTCGCGGCCCGTCCGCGCCTGGGACGGCCCCCTTGACGAGGCCCCAGAGCTGTCCGGCGTGCTTACCGAGCTCGTCGTGGACAACCTGCGGGAGATCCCCGACTTCCCCGAGCCCGGCGTCCTGTTCCGCGACATCACGCCGCTGCTGGCCAACGGCAAGGCCTTCGCCAACCTCATCGACGGCCTGGCCGCCCACTACCGGGGGCACATCGACGCCGTCGCCGGCCTGGAGTCGCGGGGCTTCGTGCTCGCCGCGCCCCTGGCCGTGCACCTGGGCCTGGGCATGATCACCGTGCGCAAGGGGGGCAAGCTGCCGGGACCGGTCCTCGGTGAGGACTACAGCCTGGAGTACGGAACCGCACGGATGGAGATCCGTCCGGACACGGTCGTGGCGGGGCAGCGGGTCCTCGTCATCGACGACGTCCTGGCCACCGGTGGGACCGCTGCCGCCTCGATCTCGCTGCTCGAGCGGGCAGGCGCACAGGTCGTCGCGGTGTGCATGCTCCTGGAGCTGGCTGGCCTGGGCGGGCGCGAGAGGCTTCCCGGACGCAGGATCGACTCGGTGGTCACCTTCCCCGCCTCCTGAGCCGGACCGGGGCCGGCGGCGCACCGGCCGCGTCACGCCGGTTCCTCGCTATTGCCTCTGGATGTCTGATGAGAGGCCGGACACGGTTATGATCCGGTCATGACGGAGACCAAGAGCAGCAGCGACCTCGGGGAGGGGACGGTTGTCCCCGGCTCGCGGGTGCGCAGCCGCCTGGCCTGGTTCGGGTCGCGGGGGCACTCGACGCCCGCCGCCATCGAGCCGCTCATGCGGGCGCTGCGCGCCAACCACCCCAAGGCCGACACGGGCCTCATCGTGCGCGCCTACGAGGTGGCCGAGAGGGCGCACGCCGGGCAGCGACGCAAGTCCGGCGAGCCCTACATCACCCATCCCGTGGCCGTGGCGACCATCCTGGCCGAGCTGGGCATGACGCCGCAGACCCTGGCCGCGGCCCTGCTCCACGACACCGTCGAGGACACCGACTACACCCTGGACCGCCTGCGCGCCGACTTCGGTGACGAGATCGCCCTGCTCGTCGACGGCGTCACCAAGCTCGACAAGCTCCAGTACGGCGAGGCGGCCGCCGCCGAGACCGTGCGCAAGATGATCGTGGCGATGTCCAAGGACATCCGGGTCCTGGTCATCAAGCTCGGCGACAGGCTCCACAACGCCCGCACCTGGCGGTACGTCTCCGCCGCGACAGCGGCGCGCAAGGCCAAGGAGACCCTCGAGATCTACGCCCCGCTGGCCCACCGCCTGGGGATGAACACGATCAAGTGGGAGCTGGAGGACAGGTCCTTCCGCGCGCTCTACCCAGGTGTCTACGACGAGATCGAGCACATGGTCGCCGAGCGGGCCCCCGCCCGCGAGGAGTACCTGCGCCAGGTCCGCCTGCAGATCGAGGAGGACCTGAGGGTCAACAAGATCAAGGGGACGGTGACCGGCCGGCCCAAGCACTACTACTCGATCTATCAGAAGATGATCGTCCGCGGCAAGGAGTTCGACGACATCTACGACCTCGTGGCCGTGCGCGTCATCGTCGACACGGTCCAGGACTGCTACTCGGTCCTCGGTTCCCTGCACTCACGGTGGACCCCGATGTCCGGGAGGTTCAAGGACTACATCGCGGTCCCGAAGTTCAACCTCTACCAGTCGCTGCACACGACGGTCGTGGGACCGGGTGGCAAGCCGGTCGAGATCCAGATCCGCACCGCGGACATGCACCGCATGGCGGAGTACGGGGTCGCTGCGCACTGGAAGTACAAGGAGGATCCCAACGCCACGGGTCCGAGCCCGCGGGGCGGCGGTGCGCGCTCGGCGGAGGCCGCCGAGATGGGCTGGCTGCGTCAGCTCGTCGACTGGCAGAAGGAGACCCAGGACCCCGCTGAGTTCCTCGAGTCGCTGCGCTTCGAGATGGCCGGCACCCAGGTCTACGTCTTCACCCCGCGCGGAGACGTCGTCGCCCTGCCGGGAGGCTCGACGACCGTCGACTTCGCCTACGCCGTCCACACCGAGGTCGGTCACCGCACGGTCGGGGCGCGTGTCAACGGCAGGCTCGTCCCCCTCGACACGACTCTGGAGAACGGTGACACCGTCGAGGTCTTCACCTCCAAGGCGCAGGGCGCGGGTCCCAGCCGTGACTGGCTGGGCTTCGTCGGCTCGAACCGTGCTCGTAACAAGATCCGCGCCTGGTTCTCCAAGGAGCGCCGGGAGGAGGCTATCGAGGGGGGCAAGTCCGCGATCGCCAGGGCGATGCGCAAGAAGGACCTGCCCATCCAGCGGCTCATGAACCACGACTCCCTCATGGACGTGGCCAAGACGCTCGACAAGGGCGACATCGACGGCCTCTACGCCGCCGTGGGGGAGGGGCACGTCTCGGCCCAGCACGTCGTGGCCACGCTCGTGGCCTCGGTGGGCGGTGAGGCGGGTGCCGAGGAGACCCTGGCAGAGGGTGTCCTGCCCACGAGGGCTGCCTCGGTCCACCACCGGACGCGCTCGGGCGACTCCGGCGTCGTCGTCGAGGGCATGGGGGAGGGTGACGTCTACGTCAAGCTGGCCCGGTGCTGCACACCCATGCCGGGCGATGAGATCGTCGGCTTCATCACCCGTGGCTCGGGCATCTCGGTGCACCGCAGCGACTGCCACAACGTCGAGCAGCTCGAGCGCGAGCCCGAGCGGATGCTCAAGGTCCACTGGGCCTCCCACGCGCAGAGCGCCTACCTCGTCCAGATCGACGTCGAGGCCCTCGACCGCGGTGGCCTGCTGGCCGACATCACCCGTGTCCTGGCCGACAACCACGTCAATCTCATCAGCGCGACCATCGGCACGTCACGCGACCGGGTCGTCACGGGCAGATTCGTCGTCGAGCTGGCTGCAGCGAGCCACCTCGACCACACCCTGACCTCCTTGCGGCGCATTGACGGGGTCTTCGAGGCACGGCGCTCGACCTCGGCGCCCCGGCGCCAGCCCTCCTGAGGCGCCCCGGTCCCGGGGACGACGGTCAGCGGATCCGGTCCGGGGCCCGTGCGCCCGGTGCCACGAGCGCGTCGAGGATCCCCTGGGCTCGGCGGCGTCCCTGACGGTCCGCGCCCGCGCACCCGGTGAGCGCCATGCCCAGGTCCTGCCGGCCCAGGCCTGCGGCCCGGGCGAGCAGGACCGCCTCGACGGCGAGCGCCGGGGGACCCGTGCGCGCCACGTCGACCGCGGCGCGAGCCAGGCTCGAGCAGCGCAGGCCGGCGAGGGTGACGACGTCCCGGGCGGGGAGGCGGCTGCGGGACACCGAGGCGGACGGCGCCGTCCGACGCCCGTCGGTGCACGAGACCGTCAGCTCCTCGGGGGGCATGCGCCCGGTGTGCACCCACAGCGCAGCAGCGCCGACCACGACCCCTCCGTCAGGCACGAGGGGGGACAGGAAGTGCGCGCGGGCCGGGCTCGAGGCCACGACGTCGGCCGGCACGAGGCGTCCGAGCACCGACACGAAGAGCGTGTCGTCGAGGTGGGTGCGCAGGACCTCCAGCTCATCGACGGGCAGTGCGGTCAGGATGGGCTCCAGGGGCCGGGGAAGGGCGTGGGACAGGGCCGCTCGGGTACGGACCCTGGCGTGCTGACGGCGGGGACGCGCCCGCGCCCGGCGCAGCGGGGTCGGCGAGGGGCACGGGGAGCCGGAGTGAGGTGAGGCGGTCACCCCACGAGCATGCGCCGACCGGGTCCCGCCCGCCAGGCCGGTCGTCCCGGCTGTGGACAACTCCTCACACCGGTGGCCCCGCCAAGGGCGGGGCCACCGGTGCCGCGATCGGGTCTCGTGGTGCTCAGGCCCTAGCCGAGCGACGGACCTGGTCGAGCCAGGCGCGGCGCGCGGTCAGCGCAGCCTCGGCCTCAGCGACCTTCGTCGAGTCGCCCGCGGCCCGCGCGGCGGCGAGGTCCCTCTCCAGGCCGGCGATCGAGTCCTCGAGCTGTCCGGCCAGGCCTTCGGCCCGTGCCTTGGTCTCGGGGTCGGTGCGGCGCCACTCGGCGTTCTCCGCCTCCCGGATCGCGTCCTCGACGGCCCGCATCCTGCCCTCGATACGGCGCACGGCCGCCCGCGGGACCCGGCCCACCTCCTCCCAGGCGTCCTGGATGGGGCGCAGCGCCTTCTTGGCCGCCTTGACGTCCTTGATCGGAAGGAGGGCCTCAGCGCGGGCCACAAGCGCCTCCTTGGCCTTGAGGTTCTCGGCGAACTCGGCGTCCGTCGCCTCGTCCTTGGCCTTGCGCGCGTCGAAGAAGACCTGCTGGGCGGCACGGAAACGGGCCCACAGGGCGTCATCGACCTTGCGGGAGGCCCGACCGGCGCGCTTCCACTCCTCCATGAGCGCGCGGTACTTCGCCGAGGTCCCGGCCCAGTCAGTTGAGGTCGACAGCTCCTCGGCGCGCTTGATGAGTGCCTCCTTGGCCGCCTTGACCTGCGCCTGCTTGGCGTCGAGCTCACTGAAGAACTGGCGCCGATGCCGGTCGAAGGTGGTCCTGGCGTGGCTGAAGCGCTTCCACAGGGCGTCCTCGGTGGCCCGGTCCAGTCGGGGACCGCGCCGCTGAGCCTCCTTCCACTGCTCGAGCAGCTCGCGCAGCTCCGCGCCCGAGCTCTTCCACTGGGTGCGGGCAGGGTCCTGGGTGCTGATGGCCTCGGCCCGCTCGACGATCGCCGTGCGGTCCTTGAGCGCCTGTGCCTTGGCCGCCGCGCGCTCGGCCGACACCGCCGCACGGCGCTCGGCCGCCACCGCCTTGAGGGCGGCGAAGCGGGCGCGCAGCCCCTCGAGGTCACCGACCGCCGCGGGCTGGGCCAGGGACTGCTCGATCGAGGACAGCGTCGAGTCGATATCACGCACGTTCAGCTGGGGAAGGCGGGTGGCGAACAGGTCGACGGATGCCTTGAGGTCGAGGTAGCGGCGCACGTAGAAGGCGATCGCCTCGGCCACCGGCGCGTCGGGGAACTGGCCGACCTCGCGCTCGGTACCGCCGTCCTGGACATAGACCCGGCCCTCGCCGTCCACACGCCCCCACTTGGCGGCGTCCATGGCCTCCTGGGGGTCGACGACGGGATCTGCCGGCGCGGGGGCCGCAGGTACCGCGACCGACGGCGCCTCACCGGTCTCGGCCGGCTCGGTCTGCGCAGCCGGCTCGGCGTGCGCAGTGGGCTCGGCTGCCTCGGTGGGCGCAGTCTGCTCGGCTGTCTCGGTGGGCTCGGCGGGCTCGGCTGCCTCGGTGGGCGCAGTGGGCTCGGCTGCCTCGGCGGGCTCAGCCGGCTCGGTGGGCTCAGCCGGCTCAGTGGGCTCGGCCGGCGAGCTGATGCCGGCCTCGACGGTGGCGGAGTCGGGCTCCGTCGCGGACGTGGCAGTGGGGTCCAGCTCGGTGTCGGGCTGCTTCTGCTCGGTCACGGTGTGCTCCTTCACGGGTTGACGGGGGGGACCGGGCGACCGGTCCGTTCCGTGCGCGCCCGACCCGCAGGCCGGGAGGTGTGCGGATGCCGCCGGAAGGCGACAATGAACCGGAGTCTACGTCCTCACCGCAGCGCAGTCAGTCCCCGTGCGCCTCTCGGTGCGATCCGGCTCACCTGCGGCGCTGGTGAGGCTCCGTCGGCGGGACCACTCGACGGCCCTGCCAGACCGCCACCGGCCGTCGCGGCGCCGATCATCTAGGCTCGGGCCATGATCCTTGAGCGCACAGTCGCCCCCGTCTTCGGCGCCAACTGCTACGTGCTCGCCCCGGGCCCCTCCTCCCAGGCCGTCGTGGTCGACCCGGGTGCCGGGGCGGCCCCCGGTGCGCTCAGCCTCCTGCTCTCCCACGGGCTGAGCCTGGGGGCGGTCCTGCTCACCCACGGGCACGCTGACCACGTGTGGGACACCTCGGCACTCATCGAGGCAGCCCGTGAGCGGGGGGCGGTCGCCCCGGGCGAGGGACAGGTGCCCGTCTACGTTCCTGCGCCCGACCTCTATCGCCTTGACGACCCCTCGGGTACGACCGGCATCCACCTGGCCACCGGCACCTCCTTCGCGGACCTGGCGCCCGGCCCGTGGCGCAGGCCCGGCGACGTGCGCCCCTTCCCCGAGGCAGGGTTCTCACAGCCGGTCGAGCTCGTCCCCGGGCTGGCGATCCGGGCGGTCGCGGCGCCCGGGCACTCCGAGGGCTCCAGCCTGTTCCTCCTCGAGGCCGTCCTGGCGGACAACGCCCTCATGCGTGAGGCGGGGGCCGGCGAGGAGGACCCGACGACCGCCGACCAGGAACGAGGCCACCTCATCGCCCTCGACGGCGACGTCATCTTCAAGGGCTCGGTCGGACGCACCGACCTGCCCGGAGGCGACCCGGTCCAGATGCTCGGCACTCTTCGCTTCCTCGCCTCGGCGATCTCCCCCGAGACGGTCCTGCTTCCCGGCCACGGCGCAGCCACGACGATGGCCCATGAGCACCGCGGCAACCCCTACCTGGCTGAGGCCAAGGTGCGCGGGGGAGACCTGCGGGCCTGACGTGGAGGGGCCCGGGGAGGCGCGAGCGGATCGTCCCCGACGGGGCGTGACACAATGCCGCCCATGGTGACTACGGCCCCGGCGCGTCAGGCGCTCTCCTCCTTGTCCGGCTTCCCCGAATGGCTGCCCGCGGGCCGCGTCATCGAGCAGTACTTCCTCGACACGCTGCGACGCACCTTCGAGCTCCACGGCTTCAGCGGCATCGAGACCCGTGCGGTCGAGCCGGTCAGCCAGCTGACCAAGAAGGGAGAGACCTCCAAGGAGGTCTACCTGCTCTCCCGCCTCCAGGCGGACCCGGCCGAGACCGAGTCGGCCGACCCCGCCAAGCAGCTCGGACTCCACTTCGACCTCACCGTCCCCTTCGCCCGCTACGTCCTCGACAACGCGGGCCTGCTCACCTTCCCCTTCAAGCGGTACCAGATCCAGAAGGTCTGGCGGGGCGAACGCCCCCAGGAAGGTCGCTTCCGGGAGTTCAACCAGGCCGACATCGACATCGTCGGGGACGGGGCGCTGGCCCTGCACCACGACGTCGACGTCCCCCTGGTCATGCACGAGGCCCTGTCCCGCCTTCCGATCCCCCCGGTGACCATCCACCTGTCCAACCGCAAGGTCGCCCAGGGCTTCTACCAGTCCCTGGGAGTGGCTGACGCCAACCTCATCGAGGTGCTGCGCGTGGTCGACAAGCTCGACAAGATCGGTCCCGAGGCGGTGGCCACCGAGCTCGTCTCCGTGGTGGGGACCACCCAGGCCCAGGCGCGCGCGGCCCTCGACCTGTCCGCCGTCACCGGCTCCGACCCCCAGGAGGTCAGCGCTCGTGTGCTCGCGGCCCTCGACGGCGCACAGCCCACCGGGCTGCTCACCGAGGGTCTCGAGGAGCTGACCGTCGTGCTGACGGCGGCGGCACGACGCCGTCCGGGGGCGATCATCGCCGACCTCAAGATCGCCCGCGGGCTGGACTACTACACCGGCACCGTCTACGAGTCCTTCATGGCCGGGCACGAGGACCTCGGCTCGGTGTGCTCCGGCGGCCGCTACGACAGCCTCGCGAGCAACGGAAAGCGCACCTTCCCCGGGGTCGGGATCTCCATCGGCGTCTCGCGGCTCCTGTCCCGCGTCATGGCGGCCGGCCTGCTCGACGTCACCCGCGCCGTGCCCACCGCGGTCCTCGTCGCGGTGACCGACGAGGAGCACCGGGGCGCCTCCGACGCCGTCGCCGACACCCTGCGCGCCCGGGGCGTCCCGGCCGACGTCGCCCCCAGCGCGGCGAGGTTCGGCAAGCAGATCCGTTACGCCGACAGGCGCGGGATCCCCTTCGTGTGGTTCCCCGGAGGCGAGGGGGAGCAGGACTCGGTCAAGGACATCCGCTCGGGCGAGCAGGTCGAGGCCGACGCCGCCACCTGGGAGCCGGCCGACCCGGCCGACCTCGCCCCACGGCTCCTGGCACCGGGCGACCAGGGGGACACGCGCCGGGGGGCCTGAGCATGGCTGCTGCCGTGCGGCGCGGCTCCGACCGTCAACCGCCCGCACCCCACGGAGCCACGGTCCGACCCGGCCCGGGCGAGTCGCCCGAGGCCGCCCTGGCCCGTCTGCACCGTCGGCTCGACGCCCTCGACCTGCCCTACGACCTCGCCATGACCGCGGGGACCTCGAGGCAGGCGGCGCTCGTGCGCGACCAGCTGGGCGACTACGTGCTGCCCCGCCTGGCCAGCCTCGACGCACCGCTGCTGGCCGTCGTCGGGGGCTCGACCGGGGCGGGCAAGTCGACGCTCGTCAACTCCCTCGTGCGCCGACGCGTCGCGGCCTCCTCCGCCATCCGCCCCACGACCCGGCGGCCTCTGCTCCTCCACGCCCAGGAGGACCGGGCGTGGTTCGACTCCCCACGGGTGCTGGGCTCGCTGGCCCGCGTGCAGGTGGCCGCCGACGCCCCGCCGGCACCCACGCGGGGCGTGACCGCCCGGGAGGTCGAGATGCGTCCCTGCGAGGCGCTGCCCGCGGGCCTGGCCGTCCTGGACGCCCCGGACGTCGACTCGGTCGTCGAGGACAACCGCTCCCTGGCGGCCACGCTGCTCGCGGCCGCGGACCTGTGGATCTTCGTGACCACGGCCGCGCGCTACGCCGACGCCGTCCCGTGGGAGCACCTGCGTGCCGCCGCCGACCGCGACGTCGTCACCGCCGTCGTGCTCAACAGGGTGCCCCCGGGCGCGGCGCACGAGGTGGAGACCGACCTTCGCTCACGCCTGGACGAGGCGGGGCTGGGGGCCGCGCCGGTGCTCACCCTGCCTGAGACCGAGCTCGACGACGAGGGCCTGCTGCCGACCGGAGTCGTGGCGCCGGTGCGCGCCTGGCTCGAGACACTGTGCTCGGACCGCGCTGCGCGGCGGGAGGTCGCCCTGCGTACCGTGACCGGCGCCCTGGGGGCCGCTCTGGCGACGACCGGCCTGGTGGCGGCCCAGCTCGACGCGCAGGAGGCCGAGCGCGAGGACCTGGCCCGCGCGGCCCGTGACGCCTACGACGAGGCCCGAGCCAGCCTCGAGCGGGCGACCGCCGACGGCGCCATGCTGCGAGGCGAGGTGCTCGCCCGCTGGCAGGAGCTGGTCGGGACCGGCGAGCTGTGGAGCGGCCTGGAGTCCTGGGTCGGCAGGCTCCGGGACCGTCTCACCGGGGCGCTGCGCGGCAGGACCGCGAGCACCGCGGGTCTCGAGGACGCGATCGAGTCCTCCCTCGTGAGCCTTCTCGTCGCCGGCTCCCAGCGCGCCGCCCTCGACACCGAGCGGGCCTGGAGGCGGGCGGACTCCGCCCCCCGCCAGCTCGCCCGGGCCCTGGCGAGCCTGCCCCAGGACGACCGGCTCGTCGCCCAGGCCGCCGGGCTCGTGCGCGACTGGCAGCACACGGTCCTCGAGCTCGTGCGCCACGAAGGAGCCGACAAGCGGCTGCGGGCGCGGGTGCTGTCCCTGGGCGTCAACGTCGTCGGAGTCGCCCTCATGATCGTGGTCTTCGCCCACACCGGCGGCCTGACCGGTGGTGAGGTCGGCATCGCCGGCGGCACGGCCCTCCTGGCCCAACGGGTCCTCGAGGCGGTCTTCGGCGACTAGGCCATGCGTTCGCTGTCCGAGCGCTCCCGCGCTGACCTGCTCCGGCGGTGCACGGCCTTCCTCGAGGAGCACCGGGAGACCTTCACCGGCTCCCTTGACCGACCCGTCCCCACCGGGGAGGAGCTGCGCCAGGACGTCGAACGGGTTCGCGGCGCGCTGGGGCGCGAGCCGTGGGCGGCCGAGGAGTACCGGTGAGCGCCCGGTCCGGAGGGGAGCTGGAGCGGGCCGTTGAGCTCGCCGCACGGTTCGACACGAGCCAGGACCCGGCGGCGTCGGCCCCGGGAACGCCGTCGTCCCGCATCGTGCACGAGGCGCGAGAGCTGCTTGAACGCACAGGGCGCCGCCGCACCCTGGCCCCCGGATGGACGGTGGTCGCCCTTCTCGGCGCCACTGGGTCGGGCAAGTCGAGCCTGTTCAACGCCCTGACGGGCACGCGCGCGGCTCGTACCTCGGTCACCCGGCCCACGACCAGCGAGCCCCTGGCGGCGGTGGCCGGCCCGGCCCAGCAGTGCTCAGACCCCGCCGAGCTGCTCGACTGGCTGGGCGTGACCGCGCGCCTGGAGATCGACGACGGCCCCCTCGCACCGGGCACGATCGTGCTCGACCTGCCGGACATCGACTCGGACGACCCCGAGCACAGGCGCACGGCTGAGGCGATGGCGGGGCTCGTCGACGTCCTCGTGTGGGTCCTCGACCCTGAGAAGTACGCCGACGGCGTCGTCCACCACGACTTCCTCGTCCCGATGGCCACCCACGGGGCGGTCATGCTCGTCGTCCTCAACCAGGTCGACCGTCTCAGCCCCGAGGACCGGGATCCGGTCATGACCGACCTGCGCAACCTCCTGGAGGCCGAGGGCCTGGGTACCACGGAGGTCATCGCGGCCAGCGTCCGCACCGGCCAGGGCGTGGAGGCCCTCGGCCGGCGCATCGGGGTGCTGGCGGGCCTCGGCCGTGCCGCCGAGGCCCGCCTGGCGGCCGACCGGCGCCGGACCGCCCGCGAGCTCAGGCTCGCCCTGGGGGTCGGTGAGCCTCAGTCGGCGCCCGCCACCGGGCCCGTCGAGGAGCTGCGGGAGGCCGCGGCCCGTGCCGGTGGCGTCGAGCAGGTCGTGCGCGCCGTGAGGCGCTCGACCGAGCTCGCAACCACGAGGCGGCTGGGCTGGCCCCCCGTGCGCTGGCTCGGTCGGTTGCGCAGCGACCCGCTGCGGCTGCTCCACCTGGGGCGGACGCCCCCGGCGCAGGACCCGACAGCCCCGGTCGCCGTCACCTCCGTGGCTCCACCGGGACCGCAGGCCGTGGGCGCCCTGCGCGTGGCCGCGCACCGCGCCGCCCACGCCATGACGGCCGGCATGCCCGAGCCGGTCCGCGCCGAGATGGTCGCGCGCACCTGCGCGCGCGCTGAGGGGCTCACCCCCGTCCTCGACGAGGCGGTGGCGCGCACCGACCTGGGCGGCTCCCGCGAGCCCCGGTGGTGGGCGGTGGTCGACACCGTCCACCTCGTCCTGGTCCTCAGCGCTGCGGTGGGCGGGCTGTGGCAGGCGGCCCTCGTCCTGGCGCGCACCTACCTGCTCATCGACCTCGACCCGCCCCGGTGGGGCGTCGTGCCCTGGCCGGTCGTCCTTCTCGTCGGCTCGGCGGCGGCCGGACTCGGCCTGGCGCTGGCGTGCTCCTGGCTGGCGCGAGCCGGAGCCCGACGTCGCGCCCGCAGGGTCGAGCAGCGCCTGCGCGCTGCGACGGACGCGGTTGTCGAGCGCGAGCTCGAGGAGCCGCTGCGGGCCGCCGGGGCCGACTGGCAGGAGCTGGCCGGGCTCCTCGCGGCGCTCGAGCGGTCAGGGTGACCCGAGCACCCCGGGTTCCTCGGGTACCGCGGGTACCGCGGCCTGCGGGTGCCGGTCAGGCGCCGGCGTTGATGGCGGTGGCCGGCCAGCGGTGCTGCGCCGCCTCAGCCAGTGCCGAGCCGATCCCGTCGTAGGCGTTGATGACGGTGTTCACGCCCCGCTCGCGCATCTTGCGCGCCTCGTCCTCGTAGCTGGCGACGGCCATGACCTCTCCGGCGAAGCCATGGTGCTCGATCCAGTCGAGCACGGCGAGGTTGGCCCCCGGGTCGGACATCGCCAGCACCGCGGTGCCCACGGCGCCGGTGCCCAGGCGCTGCCAGAAGTCCGTGTCGGTGGCGTCGCCCTCGACGACGTTGAGTCCCTGGGCGCGCAGCTCGGCGACCTTGTCGGCGTCGGAGTCGACTCCCATGACCGGGATCGGCACCGTGGCCTCGTCGGGCACGCCGTCGTCGGTGACGAGCTCGTCGCACAGGCGCCGGTAGGCCGTCCGGCCCACTCGACCCATTCCGAAGATGACGACCTCGATACCGGTGACGTCCAGGGGCGCCTCGGCGGGGTGCAGCGCGTCAGGGGCGTGGTCGGGCATCCGGTGGGACAGCCGCAGCACGAGGGAACCGGGGCGCTTGTTGACGACCGATGCGACGACGAAGGACAGGGCCACAGCCACCGACAGGCTCTGGAGCCACTCGGCGCCCAGCATCCCCTGCGACACCCCGACGGAGGCCACGACGAGCGCCAGCTCGGAGTAGGAGGCCACGGCGAGCCCGGTGAGCACGGCCGAGCGGTGCCGCAGCCGGTAGTACCACAGGGCGGCGGTGTAGGCCGCCGAGCGCAGCGGGAGCAGGGCCACGAGGATGAGCGCCATGATGAGCGAGCCGGCGGAGGGCAGGCCCGCAGAGCCGATGGACACGAAGAAGGCGACGAGAAGCAGTTCCTGGATCGGGCGGAAGGACTCGGCCAGCTCGACGGCCCGGGGGTGGCGGGCGAGCAGCGCTCCCATGACGAGGGCTCCCAGGGTCCCGGGCAGCCCGACCGCCTCGAAGAGCTGGTAGCCGGGGACCAGGCCGACCGCGACGCCGAGCAGGGCGAGCATCTCGCGGTGGCGCACGCGCGCCAGGACCCGGCCCAGCACCGTGGCGCCGGGGACGAGCAGGACGACGACCAGCGCCCAGGGGCTGGGCACCGAGCCCGCGATGAACACGAGGAGCACGATCGAGCTCGTGTCCTGCAGGATCGAGGTGCCCACGGCGACACGCCCGTAGAGGGAGGTGGCGTCGGCACGGTCCTCGAGGATCTTCATGATGACGACCGTGGAGGAGGAGGCCAGGGCGAAGCCGAGCATGAGGGCGGCCGGCCAGCCGGCGGTGCGCCCGACACCGAGGCCCGCCACGAGGACCGCCGCCCCGATGACCAGGGTCGTTGCCGCCGTGATGACGACCATGGTCATCGCCGCGGTGCCCGCGACGAGCCTGCGTCCCAGGGTGCGCGGATCAAGGTCCAGGCCGATGGAGAACAGCAGGAGGGCGGCTCCCAGGTCCCCGACGGTCTCGATCCAGCCCGGTGTCGGCCACCCCAGGGCGCCCAGGGCGAAGCCAGCGGCGATGTACCCCACCAGCGGCGGCATCGTGAGCACAGCGGCGGCGAAGCCGAGGACGACGACGGCGACGAGGTGGACAGCGAGGGTCATCGATGGTCTTCCAGGCGGGTCGAGGGGCGAACGGGGGTCGTGGGGTCACCGCGGTCAGGGGTGTCCTGGGCGAGGGCGTGCCCCGACCGGGGCGCGCTGCGGGTGGCGGGACCGGGGAGAGCCGCCTGTCTCCCGGTCCTCGGGGGCAGCGGCCTGCTCCGGCGAGGCTGCTGCCGAGTCGAAGCCCTGCGGCGCCCGTCCGGTCGTGACGGCCTGGGCCACCGCCGAGCCCAGGCCGTCCTCGATGTTGAGCACCGTGTCCGCTCCGGCACGGCGCAGCGCCCGCGCCTCGTCGTCGGTCCTGGCCACGGCGAGGACCTCCCCGTCGAAGCTGGAGCGGTTGAGCCACTCCAGGACGTTGACGTTGGCCCCGGGCTCGTGGATGGCCAGGACCGCCGTCGTGGCGTGGACGGCGTCGAGACGTTCCCAGAACTCCTGGTCGGTGGCGTCCGCCTCCAGGACGTTGAAGCCGCGCCGTCGCAGTGAGGCGACCTTGGCGGCGTCGTTGTCGATGCCGAGCACCCCTGTCATGCCGTCCTCGTAGAGACGGGTGTAGGTCGAGCGACCCACCCGGCCCATGCCGAAGACGACCGCGGAGACGTCGGTGAGGTCCAAGGGCCTGTCGGCGGGGTGGATGTCGTCGCGGGGACGGCGCGGCAGGGCCTCGCTCAGGCTCCTGACCAGCCTGGCCGGGGCGCGGTTGACCACCGCCGAGGCGGTCAGGGACAGAGCCACGCCCAGGGCGACGCCGGGTGCCCAGGCTCTGTCGAGCAGGTCGAGGTCAATCCCGACGGCGACCAGGACGAGGGCCATCTCGCTGTACGGTCCCAGGAGCAGGCCGCTGAGCACGCTCGTGCGTCGGCGCATCCTGCCCGCGCGGACGACCGCCGTGTGGACCGCCGAGCGCAGCGGGAGGACCGCGACCATGGCCGCCGCGAGGAGCGCCGAGGCCACCGAGAGGCTCGCGGCGAGTCCGATCGACACGAACAGGCAGGCGATGAGCACGTCCTCGATCGTGCTCAGCGCTCCCGCGAGCTCCCTGGCGGACGGGTGGCGGGCCAGGAGGGCGCCGGTGACCAGCGCGCCGAGGCGGCCGTCGACGCCGGCCGCCTCGAAGAGGGCGTAGCCCAGGACGAGCGCGGTGGTGATCCCGAACAGGGTGCGCATCTCGCGGTGGTCGATCCGGTCGAGGACCGCGCCCAGGAGCCGGGAGCCCGGCCAGAGCACGACGAGAGCAGCGGCCCACGGGCTGGGGGCGGGCGCCCGCGCGATGGTGAGCAGGAGCACGGCCCCGAGCACCTGAAGCACGAGCACGCCTGAGACGACGCGCCCGTAGACGGCGCGCGTGTCGTCACGCGCCTCCAGCAGCCGGACGGGCACGGCCACCGAGGACAGGGCCAGGGCGAGACCGATGAGAAGAAGCCCTGGCAGGCCGGGTGCGTCCACGCTCCCCGAGACCGCGGCCACGGCGAGCACGACCGCCGCGCCCAGGACGGTGAGCAGCGTCGTCGAGACGAGGGCGGAGCCCAGGACCTCCCTGCGCATCAGCGGCCAAGGCCGCAGCCGCAGGCCGACCTTGAACAGCAGGAGCGCCAGGCCCAGGTCGGCCAGTGAGCCGACGACCTCCAGCCGCGGGGCGCCCGCGGCAGACAGGACGAGCCCGGCGGTGAGGAAGCCGACCAGCGGGGGAAGACGCAGGGCCGCAGCTGCCAGGCCGAGGACGACGACACTGACGAGGTACAGGCCGGCAGCTGTCACAGGTCCCCTTCGTGTCTGCCCGGCGTGCGGTCAGCATCGTCTCAGTACGGTCTCAGTGGCGTCTCAGCCGGGGCAACGCCGGTCACGGCCCGTCTATTCCCCGCCGGGGCCGGGCAGGGCGCTCACCACCGGTCGCCGCGCTGGTGACCGCGGTTGTCGCGCCGGCCCCTGCCCTGACCCTCGGAGCGGAACCCGCGCCGGCCGCCGTCGGTGCGCTCACCGCGGTCCTCGCGCCGGTCGTAGCGGCGGTCCTCGCGTCCCTCGCGTCGCTGGTCCCCGCCCCGGTAGCCGCGCTCGGGGCGGTCCTGCCAGCGGTCGGAGTCCCGCCGCTCGCGCCGGTCGTAGCGGCGGTCCTCGCGTCCCTCGCGTCGCTGGTCCCCGCCCCGGTAGCCGCGCTCGGAGCGGTCCTGCCAGCGGTCGGAGTCCCGGCGCTCACGCCGGTCACCCCGGTCACGCCTGTCCTCGAAGCGCCCGGAGCCGCGCGGTCCCCGGCGCTCGTCGCGCTCGAAACGGCCGCGGCCTGCGCGCCGCTCGGCGGAGTCGTGCGGGCGGCGGTCCCTGGGGCCGTCCCAGCCGTGTCCCGGGCCCTCGTCGGGGCGGATGCGCATCTCCCGGCCGCCGAAGGTCGCCCGGCCCATGGCCTCGAGCTGGTCGGGGCTGAGCTCGGTGTGGATCTCGACGAGGGAGAAGGACTGGAGGATGTCGATCTTGCCGATGTCGGAGCCCGAGATGCCGCCCTCGTTGGCCAGGGCGCCGACGATGGCCCCGGGGAGCACGCGGTCGCGGTGACCGACCTCGATGCGGTAGACGGTCCCGGTCCCCTCCTCCTGGCGGCGGCCACCGCGTGCGGCACCGCGCTTGCTCTCGTTGCGGTCGCGGCGCGAGCCCTCGAAGGACGCCGACACGAAGCTGCCCTCGGCGTCGAGGTTCTCCTCGCGACGTCGCCTGCGGTCCTCCCGCTCCTGACCGGGCTCCGCGCGGCGGGGTCCCTCGTCGCCCACCGCGAGGGCGAGCAGGGTCGAGGCCATGGCCAGGGAGTCGATGCCGAGCTCGGTCGTGGCGGTCTCCACGAGGTCGGCGTACATCCCCAGGCGGCCGCGCTCGTGGCGCGCCGTGGCGCGCTCGAGCAGGGCCTTGGCGCGGTGGGAGGACACGTCGGCGGGGGAGGGGAGCGTGATCTCCTCGAGCCGGGTGCCCGTGAGGCGCTCGATCTGGCGGAGCTTGTTCTTCTCCTTGGGGGTCAGGAAGGTGACGGCCTCGCCGTGACGCCCCGCCCGTCCGGTGCGGCCGATCCGGTGGACGTAGGCCTCGGCCTCGCGGGGGACGTCGAAGTTGACGACGAGCCCGATGCGGTCGACGTCCAGGCCGCGGGCGGCCACGTCGGTGGCCACCAGGACGTCGAGCGTGCCGGCGCGCAGGCGCTCGACCAGCCTCTCCCGCTCTCGCTGGGGGACGTCGCCGGAGATCGCCGCGGCCTGGATGCCGCGCCCCGCCAGCTCGATGGCGACGTCCTCAGCCGTGGACTTGGTGCGCACGAAGACAATGGCCGCCTGGGCCTCGGTGACGGCCAGGACGCGGGCCACCGCGCCGATCTTGTGCCGGAAGGGGACGACCGCGTAGGTCTGGTGGACGGTGTCGACCGTCGAGGACTGGCGGGAGACCTCGATGCGCTCGGGGTCGGTGAGGTGCTGGCGTGCGACGGCCTGGATGGCGGGAGGCATCGTGGCCGAGAACAGGGCGGTGCGGCGCTGCTCGGGCAGGGACGCCGCGATCGTCTCGACGTCCTCGGCGAAGCCCATGCGCAGCATCTCGTCGGCCTCGTCCAGGACGAAGTAGCGCACGGCGTCCAGGCGCAGCGCTCCCTTGTCGATGAGGTCGATGACGCGGCCGGGGGTCCCGACGACGACCTGAGCGCCGTCCTTGAGCGCACCGATCTGCGGTCCGTAGGGGGCCCCGCCGTAGACGGCCACGACGTCGAGCCCTCGTGAGCGACGGGCCATGTCGGTGATCGCGTCGGCGCTCTGCAGGGCCAGCTCACGGGTGGGGGCCAGGACGAGGGCCTGGACCGAGCCGTCGGAGGCGTCGACCGCGTCGAGCAGCGGCAGTCCGAAGGCGGCGGTCTTACCCGTTCCGGTCTGGGCGACCCCGACGACGTCGCGCCCCGACAGGAGCACCGGGATCGCCTCGCGCTGGATGGCGGTCGGGGTCTGGTAGCCCATGTCGGTCACGGCCTTGAGCAGGTCAGCGGGCAGCCCCAGGTCGGCGAAGGTGACCTCGGCCGGGTCGGCGGAGGCGTCGTCGGTGGACGGGTCGGTGTCGACGAAGGGGGTGTGCCCGTCGACCTCCTCCTCGTCGAGGTCGGCAGCGAGGTCGTCCTCCTCCGGGCGGTCCCAGGGGTGCTCGGGGTCCTCCTCGGGCCTGGCGCGGTCGACGTCGTCGTCCTCGTCCTCGTGCTCGACGTCGAGGGGGTCCCCGGGGGTGTCCGAGGAGGCGGGGGTGTCGAAGGACCCGGCGGTGCCCGGCTCGCCGGCGGCGCGCGGAGGAGCGGCGACTGCCTGCTCCGCGGAAGCGGGATCGGCGTCGAAGAGGTCGTTGATGCTCACGGGGCCGTCGTGGGAGGGCGTGCTGGATCCCGGGCTGGTGGCGGTCATGAAGTTCTTCCCGTCTCTGGTCCTGTCTGAGGACCGGTTGCGGAGCGTGGGGGAGACCGGTCAGCCTCCGCTCTTGCCGCACCGCACCCACCACACTCGCCCCGACCGCCCGCTCGCTCGTTGACGACGAGAGGCGGACCAGGGGCTCGACGCACAGACTCGCGGGGTTCCGTCGGCCCGGCCCCGGCACGGCGTGCAACGGGGCCGGCGCGGATCCCGAACGGGGTTCACAGCGCGGATCACTCCTGCGGGCAAGCCTATGGCCCGCGGTCGTCGAGCGGCTGTCGGACAAGCCTGTGCTGCACGAGGTCACAGGTGATCTCGGTCATCCCGGTCGTCTTGGTCGTCTCGGTCATCTCGGTCATCTCGGTCGTCCCGGTCGTCTCGGTTCTCGCAGTCCGTCCTCGTCCGGCTGCGTCGGGCTGCGAGCACGGCAGTGAGCAGCAGTGAGCAGGCGTGAGCCGGTACCTGTGCCGCCGGGTGCCGCAGGAGGCAGGCGAGTCGTGATGAAAGAGAGACCTGAGCCTCGGGACGGCTCCTGGGTGGGTCGATCAGGTGCGACCGGCCGCATTCTTCGTTGCAACAACGCGGTTCCTCCCGGGGGCAGACGATGACGGGGAGGGGCCAGACCGGCGACCGGGGCCTTGTCGGGCGGCGGCGCGTACGCACCTGTGCTGCGAGTGTGACCTGATCGAGCGCGATGGGCGATACGATCAATACACGATGACGAGTATCGGAGCCGATACCAGCCGGCACGGTAGTCGTCGTCTCCCTGGAGCCGCCCTGAGAGCACGCGCCCACCTGTTCCCACGGAATCCCACGAGTACGACTAGATGACATCCTTCTCTCGCCGCCTCCTGAGGCACGGCTCGCTCCCCGCACCGGTGGCGCGGCTCGTGCTGGCCGCCTTCACGGTGCTCTGCCTGGTGCTCGTGACAGCGGTCGGGGCCAACCTCGGTGCGGGTCCCGCCGCCGCGCTCGCCGACGCGGGCGTGCAGGGGCCCTCGGTCGTGGTCGCACAGCCCGGTCGCGACTACATCAGCTCGACGAGCACCGACCGGCCGGTGCTCCACCTGTCGGGGTGGACCGACGCGAGCGGTGCCCCGCTCAACGCCCCGGACAACGCCACGACGAACTCCGTGGCCGTCCAGGTCCGTCTGGTCGACGACGAGGGCTGGTTCCAGGCGGGTGTCATCTACCCGGAGTTCGCAGCGGGATCCGCGCACTACGCCCTGCCGCTGTGGCCGTTCACCAACGACATGGACCCCCATGAGGGCACCTACCGTATCGAGTGGCGTGCCTCGAGCGAGAGCTCCTGGGTCCTGGTCGACACCATCGGGCTCGACGTGCGTCTCCCGCAGCCTGCCGAGGGCGCCGCGCTCGAGCGGGCCGGCTCGCTGCTCGTGGGCACGGGGTGGACCTTCGACCGCACGACGTCCATCGGCGGGATCTTCAAGGTGGCCCTGGCCCTCACGCTGCCGGACGGGACGGTCCGCCAGGTCACCGTGCGGGCCTACTTCGCCGGCACGAGCTTCGTCCTCGACATCGCGGACCTCGTGGCCGCCGGTGCGCCAGCCGATGGCGGCTACACGGTCACCGCCGTGTCCGACGGGGCACTGACGGCCACACGGGTCGATATCCCCTCAGCCCCCGTCGAGCCACCGCCCCCCAGCCCGGAGCCCACCCCGGAGCCTCCTGCCAAGCCGACGCCCGAGCCGACTGTCGTGCCCTCGCCCGAGCCGACGCCCGAGCCGACGCCGGTGCCGACTGTCGAGCCGACTGTCGTGCCCTCGCCCGAGCCGACGTCGGTGCCGACTGTCGAGCCGACGTCGGTGCCCAGTGCCGAGCCGACGTCGGTGCCGACTGTCGAGCCGACGTCGGTGCCCAGTGCCGAGCCGACGTCGGTGCCGACTGTCGAGCCGACGTCGGTGCCGACTGTCGAGCCGACGTCGGTGCCGACTGTCGAGCCGACGTCGGT
The DNA here is from genome assembly GCF_900637165.1 of Actinomyces howellii. Taxonomy (GTDB): domain Bacteria; phylum Actinomycetota; class Actinomycetes; order Actinomycetales; family Actinomycetaceae; genus Actinomyces; species Actinomyces howellii. The sequence continues at coordinate 335,299 of NZ_LR134350.1, forward strand.
GCCCAGTGCCGAGCCGACGTCGGTGCCCAGTGCCGAGCCGACGTCGGTGCCCAGTGCCGAGCCCTCCGTCGAGCCGACTGCCGAGCCTCCGTCGGAACCGGCCACCGAGCCGGCTGCCGAGCCCACGACAGAGCCCGTCGTGCCTGTCGAGCCTGTCGAGCCCGAGCCCGTGCCCGAGGACCCCGCGCAGGCGCCCGAGCCCACCTCCGAGCCGGTGACGGCTGTCGAGCCGGAGGAGCGGAGCACGCCTGAGGCGGCCGTGGCGGAGGCACCCGCCGAGGAGCCGGGCCCGGGTCAGGCCGAGGCCGTCACCGACCCCAACGCCAAGCCTGAGACCGAGCCCTCGTCCCCGGTCAGCGGCCCCGGTGACCTGGACGCGTCCAACGCGGGCTCCCTGTCGGGTACCCGCAACGGGGACAAGGTCACTCTCATCCTGCCGTCGAGCAAGGCCAAGGAGGGCGACTGGGTCGCCGTGTTCGTCTACCCCGGCGCGACGACAGCCGGCTGGGTCCAGGTCGACGGGGCGCAGTCGGTGTCCATCGACGTCTCAGGATTCGGGGCGGGAACCTATCAGGTGGCGATCGCGGACAGGGACTCCGAGCTTCTCGGATGGGCCCAGCTCGAGATCGCGGCGGTCAGCGCCCCGGCAAGCGAGGGGACCGCGGTCCTGACCATCGGCGCCGAGCAGCCGGGCCACGGGCTCCTGGGTCCGGGGGACTGGATGCTCGTCACCGCCGGAGGGCTGCTCGCCCTGGCGGCGGGAGCCGTCATCCTCCTGGTCCGGCCGGCGACCGTCGTGCCGCGACGTCGCGGACACGCGCAGGTGTGAGACGATCTCCCGGGCGACGAGCGGAGAGGACGGCGGTGCGGCACCGGCTGCGAACATGCGCGACACGTGCTTCACGAGCAGGACTCGTGGCACGGCGGGAGGGGCTGGCCTCCCGGCTGCTCGTCGTCGCCGTCGTCCTCATGGTCGCGGCTCCCGGGCTCATCCACCCCCCGGCGGCCGCGGTCGTCACGACGGGGGAGTCGACGACGGGCACGGCCTCGACCGTCAGCCCCTCGACGGTCGCGGTCGGAGGGACCCTCACCTTCACGCTGTCCGGCTTCCCCCAAGGGGCCACCGTCCAGATCCTCATCGACGACGGGGCCCTGGTCCTGGAGGACGGTAGCGCCGCGGGCCGTGGGGTCCTGGCGGTCCTCGAGGTCGGCGAGGACGGCACGGCCTCCGGGGCAGTCGAGATACCCGAGGACGTCGGCAAGGGCGTCCACTGGCTGCGGTTCTCGGTGACCGCCGGCCCCGACGTCCCCACGAGCAAGGTGCGGACCGCGGACTACACGAACAAGAGCCCCTACTTCACGGTGGGCGACGTCACGGTCATCGGGGGCGGCTCCACGGTGGCGCCGCCGTCATCAGCGGCCACCCCGACCGCCCAGACGACCTATGGCGGCACGAGGCTGCTGCCGGCCGTCCCGGACCAGGACGACCCCCAGTCCAGGGCCGTGGAGGTCAGGTCGCAGTCCTTCCCCTTCATCGGTACAGGGGTCATGGCCCTGGCGGTCCTGCTGTGCGTCCTGGCGGCAGTGGTCGTGTTCAACCGGTGGCGGCTGGACCGGCACCGCTCCGGTACCGAGAGACTCGCCTGAGCCCCTCCCGGGGCACGCCCCGACACGGACAGGACACGGGTCGACGGTGTCGACCGCGTCACGGCGCCCGCCGGGACGCAGGAGCCTGCGGGCCGCCGTCGTAGGATCACGCCAGCGCCCGCCCGTCTCGCGGTGCGCCCCGACGGGCACCGGTTCAGTGCCCCCAGCGGAAGGAACCAGCACCGTGCTGCGCACCCGTGACGCAGGATCACTGCGCCCCTCAGACATCGGCCAGGTCGTCACCCTCACCGGCTGGGTGGATCGGCGTCGGGACCATGGAGGAGTCGCCTTCATCGACCTGCGAGACGCCTCCGGCATCGCCCAGGTGGTGATCCGCCAGGAGGTCGCGCACGACCTGCGCGCCGAGTTCGTCCTGCTCGTCACCGGCGAGGTCACCGCCCGTCCTGAGGGCAACGCCAACCCCAACCTGCCCACCGGTGAGGTCGAGGTCGTCGTGACGAGCCTGGAGATCCTCAACACGGCGGCCCCCCTGCCCTTCCAGGTCTCGGACCACGCCGAGGACGTCGGCCAGGTCGGGGAGGAGGCACGTCTGAGGTACCGCTACCTCGACCTGCGCCGCTCCCCGATGCAACGCGCGATCCGGCTGCGCTCCGAGGTGTCGCAGGCGGCCCGCCGGGTCCTGGGAGGCCACGACTTCGTCGAGATCGAGACCCCGACCCTCACCCGCTCGACCCCCGAGGGCGCCCGCGACTTCCTCGTGCCTGCCCGCCTGTCGCCGGGGTCCTGGTACGCCCTGCCGCAGAGCCCCCAGCTGTTCAAGCAGCTGCTCATGGTGGCGGGTATGGAGCGCTACTACCAGATCGCACGCTGCTACCGTGACGAGGACTTCCGGGCCGACCGCCAGCCCGAGTTCACCCAGCTCGACATCGAGATGAGCTTCGTGACCCAGGAGGACGTCATCGCGGTGGCTGAGGACGTCCTGCGCGAGGTCTGGGCGCTCAGCGGCCACGAGCTCGACACCCCGATCCCGCACATGACCTACCACGAGGCCATGCAGCGCTACGGCACCGACAAGCCGGACCTGCGCTTCGGGTGCGAGCTGGTCGACCTCACCGACTACTTCGCAGGCACCTCCTTCCGTGTCTTCCAGAACCCCTACGTCGGCGCCGTCGTCATGCCGGGGGGCGCCTCGCAGTCGCGGCGCACCTTCGACGCCTGGCAGGAGTGGGCCAAGCAGCGCGGTGCGCGGGGCCTGGCCTACGTCACGGTCTCAGCCGAAGGTGAGCTCGGTGGCCCGGTCGCCAAGAACATCTCCGAGGCCGAGCGCGAGGGCCTGGCCCGTGCGGTAGGTGCCGAGCCCGGTGACTGCATCTTCTTCGCCGCCGGCTCCCCCGAGGCCTCCCGGGCGCTGCTGGGGGCGGCGAGACTGGAGATCGGCAGGCGCTGCGGGCTCATCGACGAGGAGGCCTGGTCCTTCGTGTGGGTCGTCGACGCCCCGCTGTTCAAGCCCTCGGCCGAGGCGAGGGCCGACGGCGACGTCGCGCTGGGCGGGTCGGCCTGGACCGCCGTCCACCACGCCTTCACCTCTCCCAAGCCCGAGTGCATGGACACCTTCGACACCGATCCCGGCTCGGCCCTGGCCTACGCCTACGACATCGTGTGCAACGGCAACGAGATCGGCGGCGGATCCATCCGTATCCACCGCAGGGACGTCCAGGAGCGCGTCTTCTCGGTCATGGGCATCGACGAGGCCCAGGCCCAGGAGAAGTTCGGCTTCCTGCTCGACGCCTTCAGGTTCGGGGCCCCGCCGCACGGCGGGATCGCCTTCGGCTGGGACCGGATCGTCGCCCTGCTGACCAGGTCTGAGTCCATCCGCGACGTCATCGCCTTCCCCAAGTCAGGCGGTGGCTTCGACCCCCTGACCCAGGCGCCCGCCCCGATCACCGCCGAGCAGCGCAAGGAGGCAGGGGTCGACGCCGTGCCTGAGGACAGGACCTCGGCGCAGGGACCGGTTGCCTGAGACCCACAGCGCACAGCCCCTGCCGCGGGAGCATGATCCCGCGGCAGGGGCTGTGAACACCCTGTCCGGTGGCTGCCAGGCGCTGTCTGCCCGGTCAGGGGCTCAGGCGGCGTGGGTGCAGGTCGCGCAGCTGCAGTCCTCGCAGGCGCACGAGGAGCAAGAGTCCGAGCAGTGCTCGCAGGAGCACACGCTGTGGTTGCACGTCGGGCACGAGCAGTCCGCGCACTGGCAGGTGGCGCAGGAGTCGGTGCAGTCGGGGCAGGAGCACTGGTCGCACTCGTCGTAGTGCCCGTTGTCCTCGTGGTGGAGGTGTCCGTCGTGGATGTAGTCGACGTGGCTGCCGTGAATGACGGCCTCGTGGCCGCATCCGGGGCCGTGGGTGTGGTTGTGCGCCTCGGCGGGGCGGTGCTCGGTGGTGGCGGTCATGGTCACTCCTTCGTGGTCGAGCGGGACGCGGCGTCGCGCTCGTCTGCTGGTCGTCGTGGCGATCGCTGCATCGACTGCCTGTGCGAAGGACCTGGGACGGCCGTGCCGCACTGAAACCGATCGCCTTGACATGGAAATGTACGCCACCGTGATCCTGGACGCCAAACATGAAAACGCTACTCATCTTCTCCCCAAAAATGATGAAAATCATTTTCATGAACTCGGCGGATCACCTGCGGGGATTCCGGTGGTCGGGAGCGGGCCGGGGTGGGGCGGCCGGGCACTGATCGGGCACTGGTCGGGCGCCAGGCGGTGTCGCGGGGCACAATGGCTGCATGTCGCGCTACGTCGAGCTCCACCCCGTCAACCCGCAGGCCCGTCTCGTGCGCCGTGTCGTCGACGCCCTCGAGGACGGCGGTCTCATCGCCTACCCGACCGACTCGGGATACGCCCTGGCCTGCGCGCCGGGCAACAAGGAGGGCATGGAACGGATGCGCAGGATCCGCCAGCTCGACGACAAGCACAACTTCACCTTCGTGTGCGCCGACTTCGCCCAGGCCGGACCGCTGGCGATCGTGGGCAACAACGCCTTCAGGCTCATCAAGCGGCTCACCCCGGGACCGTGGACCTTCATCCTCAAGGGGACCAAGGAGGTGCCGAGGATGACGCTCAACCCCAGGAAGCACACTCTGGGGGTGCGCATCCCCGACCACGCGATCACCCAGGCTCTTGTCGCCGAGCACGGTGCGCCGTTCCTGTCCTCGACCCTTATCCGACCCGGTCGTCAGGAGCCGGAGTCCTCGGGCTGGGAGATCGAGGACTCCCTGGGCCATCTCATCGACGTCGTCGTCGAGGGGCCGGTCACCTCCACGGAGCCGACGACCGTGCTCGACCTGACCGCCGACGTCCCCGAGGTCCTGCGTCAGGGAGCCGGCCCGGCAGACCGCCTCTAGGTGCCGGCGCCCGGGGCGTCGGGGACGACGAGCGGCGTCCCGGTCCTCACCCCCTAAGGACGGAGCGGTGCCCCGCCAGCCCCGGCGGGGACCACCAGGCCCAGCCTCCCAGCAGGGTGATCATGGCCGGGACGAGCAGCGTGCGCACGACGAGCGCGTCGACGACCATGATGACGGCCAGGGCGAAGCCGAGCTCCTTGAGGCTGAGCAGCTCGCCGACCATGAGCGCACCGAAGGCGGCTGTCGTCACCCCCGCCGCCCCGAGGACCGCCCGCCGTGAGCGCCTCAGGCCGGTGGCCAGGGCGGTGGCGTCGTCAAGCCCCGAGGCACGCTGCTCGGCGACGCGCGCGAGGTGGACCGCCTCAAGATGCATCGTCAGCCCGTAGCCCACGGCGGCGGCCATGACGACGACGTAGGTCTCGATCCCCCCTGCCGACGTGACGCCGAGACGGTCGGCCAGGTGCCCCGACTGGAACACCCACGTCGTGACCCCCAGGCCTGCGGCCAGTGACAGGCAGGAGGCGATCATGGCCTGAAGAGGCAGGAGGACCGATCCCGTGGCCAGGAGCAGGACGACGACGGTGAGGACGACCGTGACCCCGAGAGCCGTGGGCGCCGAGGCGATGACCGCCGCCCTGAGGTCGACCTGGCTGGCTGCCTGCCCCGTCACCCACAGGTCGGCGGGGGCCGCCAGGGCGCGGATCCCCTTGACGGCCTCCTCGGCAGCGGGGGTCGCGCCGTTGCCGTCCAGGTCGAGGTAGACCACCGTGTAGTCGCCCGCGACCGAGGGCTGCGTCACACCCGTGACCCCCTTGATGCCCGAGACCTGGTGGGTGATGAAGGAGGCGACCTTGTCCCCGGTGGCCGAGATGATGAGCGTGGCGTCCGGCTGGGCGGGGGACGGGTAGTCCTCCTCGAGCACGGTGACGTAGGTGCGCTGGTCCGATCCGACCGGCAGCAGGTCCGTGGTCGAGGACACGAGGTGGGCGTGGCGCACGGGGGAGGCCAGGGCCACGAGCACCGCGGCGCAGGCGACCAGGGCCATCCACGGCATGCCCCGGACCTGGCTGAGGAGCACGGCCACCGGGCTCGTGCCCTGACCGCCGCGCCCCGCTGCGGGCAGCAGCCGCAGCAGGCGCTGGGCCACGGAGGGCCGCTCAAGGCGCCGCCCCAGGAGCACGAGCACCGCGGGCACGAGGGTCACGGCGGCGGCCACGCTCACCCCGGTCACGACGACGCCCCCCAGCCCCACCGCCCGCAGGACCTCAGAGTCGATCGTGGCCGCTCCCGCCAGAGGGGCGACGAGCAGGAGCCCGGAGACGAGCACCGTCCTGCCCGCCGTGGTCAGGGTCTGCCTCATCGCGCGCGCGACGTGGACGTCGCGCCGTCCGGTGCGCGCCCGCCGTCGCCGCCCGGCCGCGTCGTCGTCCTCCTCCTGGCGGGGGTGGAGAAGCTGCTGACGGTACCGGGTCGTCACGAGCACCCCGAAAGCCGTCGAGGCGGCCGTCGCCACCGCCACGAGCCCGGAGACGACGGGCGCCTGGAGGGGAACGACGAGGGACAGCACGAGGAGCGCGCCCAGGCTCGTGGCGGCCGCCACGAGGCAGGTCAGGGCCGGGGCCCCGGCCAGGAGGACGCCCAGGAGCACGACGAGGAGCACGACGAGGACGGCCGGCACCGCGACGGCGCTGCTCGCGGCGAGGTCGGCCCGGGCCTGGTCGCGCAGCGCGGCGTCCTCGAGAGACTCGTCCGAGACGATGCCGTCGACCTCGGCGGAGACCTCGACCAGCTCGGAGGGGACCTGGGCCAGGCGCTGCTCGACCTTGGAGACCGCGGCGTCGACCTCGGCGGCGTACTCGAGGTCGTCGGCGTCGGCCACCTGCGTGCCGTTGGGGTCGACCGTCACGATGATGAGGAAGCTGTCGAGATCGGCCGAGGCCATGGCCTGCGCCGCCGGCTCGGAGAGCATCCCGGGCACGACGAAGGGGTCGAGCACGTGCTGCTCGCCCACGAGCTGGCGCAGGTCGGAGTGGGCGTCGGTCAGGGCCTCGGCCACCCGCTCCTGGGTGGAGGTCGAGGAGATGTCGATGCCGGTGACCAGGAGGGTCACCGTCCGGGCGTCACCGGAGAGCGTGTCGAGCACGGCCTGCCCCTCGGCGCTCTGGGAACCGGTCACCGTCGTCGTGTCCCCCGCGCTCCTGCCGAACAGGCTCGTGCCGCCCGGCCCCGCCAGCGAGGCAGTCAGGAGCACGACGGACAGGAGGGCCCACGTGCCGACGACGTACCACGCGTCCTTGATGACGCGACGAGAGAGCCAGGCGAGCATGGGGTCATTGTTCCATCGATCCGCTCCCGGGCCGTGCTGTGTCCAGCACGCCGCCGCGAGGTGGCCGCCGACCCGGCGCGTCGGGTCGGCGTCGGGTCGGCGTCGGGTCGGCGGCGGGGCGCCACGGACGGGGACGTCGGGCCGCTCCTGGGCGGGCGGCTATGGTCGGGACATGGACCTGTTCGACAGCGCGGGCACCGACGAGGTCGGCCTGCCGGTGGACCGGGGCGCTCCCCTGGCCGTACGCATGCGCCCGCGCGCCCTTGAGGAGGTCGTCGGCCAGGACCACCTCCTGGCGCCCGGGTCGCCGCTGAGCCGCCTGGTCGATCCCGACCAGGCACGCCTCGGGGGAGCCGGCGTGTCGAGCGTCATCCTGTGGGGGCCCCCGGGCACCGGCAAGACGACCCTGGCCTACCTCGTGGCCCGGGGCGCCGGACGCCGCTTCGTTGAGCTGTCCGCGGTCACCGCAGGAGTCAAGGACGTGCGGGCCGTGGTCGCCGACGCCCGACGGCGCCTGGGGGCGGGCGGTCAGGAGACCGTCCTGTTCATCGACGAGGTCCACCGCTTCTCACGCTCCCAGCAGGACGCGCTGCTGCCCAGCGTCGAGAACCGCTGGGTGACCCTCATCGCGGCCACGACGGAGAACCCCTCCTTCTCCGTCGTCTCACCCCTGCTGTCGCGCTCCCTGCTGCTCACCCTCAGGCCGCTGGGCGACGACGACGTCCGGGTCCTGGTCGAGCGCGCCCTGCGCGACGAGCGCGGCCTGGCAGGACGGGTGGGCATCGAGGACGACGCCTGCGAGCAGGTGGTGCGCATGGCGGGCTCCGACGCCCGCAAGTCGCTCACGGTCCTCGAGGCCGCCGCCGGGGCGGTCCTGTCCGACCCAGGACGCCACGGGAGCCCCCCGACCATCACCCTGGCCGACGTCGAGCGCGCCGCCGACGTTGCGGCCGTGCGCTACGACCGCTCCGGGGACCAGCACTACGACGTCGTGAGCGCCTTCATCAAGTCGATGCGCGGTTCGGACCCCGACGCCACCCTCCACTACCTCGCCCGGATGATCGCGGCGGGGGAGGACCCGCGGTACATCGCGCGGCGCATCACGATCCACGCTGCCGAGGACGTCGGCCTGGCCGACCCCACCGTCCTGCCCACCGCGGTGGCCGCGCAGCAGGCCGTCGCGCTTATCGGGATGCCCGAGGCCCAGCTCGTCCTGGCCCAGGCGGCCCTGGCGGTGGCGACCGCCCCGAAGTCCAACGCCGTGACCCAGGGGATCAGCGAGGCGATGGCCGACGTACGCGCGGGCAGGGCCGGCCAGGTCCCTGCCCACCTGCGCGACGCCCACTACCCCGGGGCGCAGGGCCTGGGGCACGGACAGGGCTACCTCTACCCCCACGACTTCCCCCACGGCGTCGTCGCCCAGCGCTACCTGCCCGACGGGCTGGAGGACGCCGAGTACTACCGCCCCACCTCCCACGGCTTCGAGGACCGCCTGGCCCGGCGCACCGCCTCGGTGCGCCGCATACTCAGGGGCGGGTGAGGATCGGCTCACACCGGCCCCGGCGGGCGTGCGCGGCCACCGGCGAGCGCGCTAATGTGTCCAGGCTGCCGTCACGAGCCCGCTGTCTGTCCAGGGGCACGGGACGGCGCTCCTGGGGTCCTGGCCCGACACGAGGCTGACCCCGCGCGGCGCGCACCCGCACGCCGCGTGCGAGAACCACTCCGACAGGAAAGAAGGAGCCAGCCATGAGCTCGTCCCGCTCCCGCCGCCAGGTGCGCCTCTCGCGCGCCCTGGGCATCCCGCTGACCCCCAAGGCCGTGCGCTACTTCGAGAAGCGCCCCTACGGTCCCGGAGAGCACGGCCGTGCCCGCCGTCGCGCCGAGTCCGACTACGCCGTGCGCCTCAAGGAGAAGCAGCGCCTGCGTGCCCAGTACGGCATCCGCGAGGCCCAGCTCCAGCGGGTCTTCGAGGAGGCCCGTCGCGAGAAGGGCCTGACCGGTGAGTCCCTTGTCGAGCTGCTCGAGATGCGCCTGGACGCTCTCGTCCTGCGCTCCGGCTTCGCCCGCACCATCGCCCAGGCCCGCCAGGACGTCGTCCACCGCCACATCATGGTCGACGGCAAGGTCGTGGACCGCCCCTCCTTCCGGGTCAAGCCCGGCCAGACGATCCAGGTCCGTCCGCGCTCGCAGGTCATGGTGCCCTTCCAGATCGCTGCGGCCGGCACCCACCGCGACGTCCTGCCTCCCGTGCCGGACTACCTCAAGGTCGAGCTCGAGAAGCTCTCGGCCACCCTCGTGCGTCGTCCCAAGCGTGACGAGGTGCCGGTGACCTGCGACGTCCAGATGGTCGTCGAGTACTACTCCCGCTGAGTCCCACGGCTCAGCCGCTGGGACGCCCCGCACCGCCTCAACCGGTCCGGGGCGTCCCCGCTATCAGCGGGGCGGTCGCGCCCCACCCAGCCACTGACCGCCCGGCTCCGCCCCGGTTCCCCGGCGAGGCCGACCACGACACGAACAGGACGGGCACCACCATGCGCACCTCCGAGATCCGCACCCGCTGGCTGGAGTACTTCGCCGCCAACGGACACGAGATCCGCCCCTCGGTCTCCCTGGTCTCCCCCGAGCCCTCGATCCTGTTCACCGTGGCCGGCATGGTCCCCTTCATCCCCTACATCCTGGGTACCGAGCCCGCGCCGTGGCCACGGGCCGCCTCGGTGCAGAAGTGCATCCGCACCAACGACATCGACAACGTCGGCAAGACCACCCGGCACGGCACGTTCTTCCAGATGAACGGCAACTTCTCCTTCGGTGACTACTTCAAGGAGGGGGCGATCGGCTACGCCTGGGAGCTGCTCACCTCGAGCCTGAGCGACGGAGGCTACGGCCTGGACGGGGACAGGCTGTGGATGACGATCTGGGAGGAGGACCGCGTCTCCTGGGACTACCTCACCCGTGAGATCGGGGTGCCGGCCGAGCACGTCCAGACCCTGCCCTTCAAGGACATCTCCTGGTCGACCGGCCAGCCCGGCCCGGCGGGCTCGTGCTGCGAGATCCACTACGACCGCGGGAGCGCCTACGGGCCCGACGGCGGCCCCCTCGTCGACCTCCAGGGCGACAGGTTCCTCGAGATCTGGAACCTCGTCTTCGACGAGTTCCTGCGCGGCGAGGGAGAGGGCCACGACTTCGAGCTCGTGGGCAGGCTCGACAAGACGGCCATCGACACCGGCGCCGGCCTCGAGCGCCTGGCCTTCCTCATGCAGGACAAGCCCAACATGTACGAGATCGACGAGGTCTACCCGGTCATCGCCGCCGCGCAGTCGATGAGCGGACGGAGCTACGGCGCCGGGGCGGCCGGCCCCGAGGCGGGGGAGGCCTACCTCGACGACGTGCGCATGCGGGTTGTGGCCGACCACGTGCGCAGCGCCCTCATGCTCATCGGCGACGGCGTGCGCCCCGGCAACGACGGGCGCGGCTACGTCCTGCGTCGGCTCATCCGCCGGGCGGTGCGCTCCATGCGCCTCCTGGGCGTCCAGGATCCCGCCCTGCCCGTGCTGCTCACCGCCTCCAAGGACGCCATGAAGGCCTCCTACCCCGAGCTCGAGGCCTCCTGGCACACCATCTCCGAGGTCGCCTACGCCGAGGAGGAGGCCTTCCGCCGCACCCTCGAGGCCGGGACCACGATCCTCGACACCGCCGTGGCCCAGGCCCGGTCTGCCGCAGGCGGCACGGGCCGTGCCGTCGTGCCGGGGGACCGGGCCTTCGCCCTGCACGACACCTACGGCTTCCCCATCGACCTCACCCTCGAGATGGCTGCCGAGCAGGGGGTGGCGGTCGACGAGGAGGGCTTCCGCTCCCTCATGGAGGCCCAGAAGGAGCGCGCTCGCGCCGACGCCCGCGCCAAGAAGGCCGGGCACACCGACGTGCGCGTCTTCCAGGACGTCGAGAAGGCCATGGGCGGCGGCTCGCAGTTCCTGGGATACACCGAGTCGGCCTGCGAGGCCGCGGTCACCGGGCTCCTCGTCGACGGCGTCCCGCAGGCCGTGGCCACCGCTCCGGCCGAGATCGAGATCATCCTGGACCGCACGCCCTTCTACGCCGAGATGGGCGGCCAGCTGGCCGACCACGGCACGATCCGCCTCGCCGAGGGCGGTGTCATCGAGGTCCACGACGTCCAGGCCCCGATCAAGGGACTCTTCGTCCACCGCGGCACCCTGACCGAGGGCAGCGCCGCGGTCGGGGAGCGCGCCTACGCCGAGATCGACGTCGTGCGCCGCCTGGCCATCGCCCGGGCCCACACCTCCACCCACATGGTCTACGCCGGTCTGCGACGCGTCGTCGCCCCCGACTCCGCCCAGGCCGGATCAGAGAACGCCCCGGCACGTCTGCGCTTCGACTTCACCCACAACGCCGCCCTGACCGGCACCCAGATGGAGGACATCGAGGAGCTCGTCAACGACGCCCTCGCCCAGGACATGGCGGTCACCACCGAGATCATGCCCCTGGAGGAGGCCCGCGCCTCGGGAGCCATCGCCCTGTTCGGCGAGAAGTACGGCGAGAAGGTGCGCGTGGTCACCATCGGGGAGGACTTCGACCGCGAGCTGTGCGGGGGCACCCACGTGCCCTCCACCGGCCACATCGGACGCGTCGCCCTGCTGTCGGAGGGCTCCATCGGCTCGGGAGTGCGCCGCATCGACGCCCTCGTGGCCGACCGCGCCTACACCTTCCAGCGCAAGGAGCACGCCCTCGTCTCCCAGCTCTCGGCGATGCTCGGCGGGCGGGCCGAGGACCTGCCCGGACGCGTCGAGACCCTCCTGGCTCGCCTCAAGGAGGCCGAGAAGCGGCTCGCCGCCGCCGAGCAGGCGGCACTGGCCTCACGGGCCGCCGAGATCGCCCGGTCCGCGGAGCGCGTCAACGGATTCCTCCTGGCCAGCGCCGACCTCGGTGAGGTCGGCTCGGCCGACGCGCTGCGCTCGGTCGTCCTCGACGTGCGCTCCCGCCTGGGGGAGGCCGAGCCGGTGGTCGTCGCCGCGGCCGGTGTCTCCGGCGGGCGCCCCTTCGTCGTCGTGGCCACCAACGCCGGCGCGCGGGACCAGGGGGCCCGGGCGGGCGCCCTCGTGCGCGCCGCGGCGGGTGCCCTGGGCGGCGGGGGCGGCGGCAAGGACGACCTCGCCCAGGGCGGCGGGCAGGACCCCACGGCCGTGGGCCAGGCCCTGGCCGCGGTCGAGCGCGGGCTCGGGTCCTGAGCGGACCATGAGACCAGGGGTGCGGCTCGCCTTCGACGTGGGACAGGCGCGCGTCGGCGTCGCCAGGTGCGACGCCGAGGCGATTCTCGCCGTGCCGCTGGTGACCTTGAATCGTGACCGATACGGTGCCGACCTCGACCAGGCTGCCGACCTCGTCGAGGACTACGATGCCGTCGAGGTGGTCGTGGGCCTGCCCAGGCGCATGAGCGGCGGCTCGTCGTCCTCGACGCGGGACGCCCGGGCGTGGGCGCTCAGGCTGGCCGGCATCATCGCTCCGGTGCCGGTCCGCCTTGTCGACGAGAGGCTCACCACCGTGACCGCACGCAGGGAGCTCCACGAGGCGGGAGTGCCGTCAACCGGCTTCCGGCGGGTGGTGGACCAGGCCGCCGCAGTTGTCATACTGGAGCAGGCCCTCGAGGCGGAGCGCTCCAGCCACGCCCCCGCGGGCGAACCCGTGCCACCGACCCAGAGAGGCAGACAGTGAGCCAGGACGACTTCTTCGTCGCGATCGGCGTGGACCGGCCCTCCGAGGACGGTCAGGCCGATGGCGGGCGCACCCCGCGCCGTCGCCGGTTCAGCGACGAGCGCGCCCGCAAGCGGCGCAAGCGTCGCAGGCGCAGGGTGACCGCCCTCGTGCTCATCGCCGCCCTGGCCGTCGTCGGAGTCGTCGGCTACAAGGCCTTCGACGTCGTGCGCTCCACCCGCAGCTCCCAGACCGAGGTGTCCGACTACACCGGCGCGGGTGAGGGCGAGGTCGTCGTGACCATCCCCGAGGGAGCCACCGGCCAGGACATCGCCCAGATCCTCGTCGACGCGGGGGTCGTGGCCACCAAGAAGGCCTTCACCGACGCCTACTCCGCCAACGCCAACGCCGCCAACATCCAGTCCGGGACCTACACGCTGCGCCTGAGGATGTCCGCGGCCAACGCCGTGGCCATGCTCCTGGACCCCGCCTCCAAGGACGACCACACCCTGACGGTGCCCGAGGGGGCCACCAAGACGCAGGTCAAGGAGCACCTCATGGACGTGGGCGGCTACACCGACGCCGAGGTCGAGGCCGCCTTCGCCGACACCGCGGCCATCGGGCTGCCCGAGGTCGCCGGGGGAGACGTCGAGGGATGGCTGGCCCCCTCGACCTACGACATCGCCGAGGACGCCTCGGCCACCGACGTCGTGGCCTCCATGGTGCGCACGACCATCAGCAGGCTCAGCGCCGCGGGAGTCGCCGAGGCCGACTACCAGGCGGTGCTCACCAAGGCCTCCATCGTCGAGCGTGAGGTCTCCACCTCCGAGTACTACGGCAAGGTCGCCCGGGTCATCGACAACCGCCTGGCCGACACCGACGGGGAGACCAAGGGCTTCCTCCAGATGGACTCCACCGTCCTGTACGGGCTGGGCAGGGTCGGAGGGATCCCCTCCCAGGAGGAGGTCGCCGACGCCTCCAACCCGTACAACACCTACGCCCACGCCGGGCTGCCCCCCACGCCGATCGGCAGCCCGGGCGAGGAGGCGATCCGCGCGGTGCAGAACCCGACCGAGGGAGACTGGCTCTACTTCGTCACCGTCGACCTGGAGACCGGGGAGACCCTCTTCTCGGCGACCCACGCCGAGCAGCAGGAGAACACCAAGCGCCTGACCGAGTACTGCACGAAGAACCCCGACGTGTGCGGGACCGCCTCGGCCACGCCCACAGAGGGGGGCTGACCCGGTGACCGCCTCCGTCGACCGGGGCCCCGGTGGCCGGGCGGCGGTCATCGGACATCCGGTGTCCCACTCCCTGTCCCCGGTCCTCCACCGTGCCGCCTACGAGGACCTGGGGCTGGAGGGCTGGGGCTACGGGATCCTCGAGGTTCCGGCCGGGGGCCTGGCCGGAGTGCTCGAGCAGGTCGCCGCGGCCCCCGAGCCGGGTGAGCCCGCCTGGGTCGGGCTGAGCGTCACGATGCCCCACAAGCAGGACCTCGCCGAGGCGCTCGACGTCGTCGACCCCCTCGCACAGGCAGTCGGGGCGGTCAACACCGTGGTCGTCCAGCGTCCGGGCCGGGACAGGGGCCTGCTCACAGGGTTCAACACCGACGTCGTGGGCATCGTCGAGGCGCTGCACGAGGCGGGCCGCGGTGCCGGCGGCCCAGTGTGGCAGAGACCGGGGCGCCGCGCCCTCGTCCTGGGCGCGGGGGCGACCGCCTGCTCGGCCCTGGCCGCCCTGGCCCAGCTCGGCGCCGCCTCGATCACCGTGGCGGCCCGCAACCACGCCGGTCCCAGACGGGCGCTGGCTGCGGCCCACCGCATGGGCCTGGAGGTCGAGGCCCTGGGGTGGAGCCCGGGGGAGCCGGGCTCGGACGCGCGGGTGGCGGCCGAGATGGCCCGGTGCGAGCTCGTCGTGTCCACGCTGCCCGCAGGACTGGCCGACCACCTGTCCGCTCCGCTCGACCACGCCCTGGCCGACCAGGGCGGTCCCAGGCCGGGTGCGGCGGTGCTCGACGTCGTCTACGACCCGTGGCCCACGCTTCTGGCGGCCGTCTGGGAGCGCCACGGCGCCGCGGTGGCGCCCGGCTGGCTCATGCTCCTGCACCAGGCGGTGCCCCAGGTTCGTCTCATGACGGGACGTACCCCCCGTCTGGCGCCGATGCGCGCCGCCCTGCGCGAGGCGCTGGACGCGCGCTGAAGCGGTCTGCCAAGGGCGGCTCCGTATGGGATGATCGGCGCCATGCTTCGATGGACGACAGCCGGTGAGTCACACGGCAAGGCCCTCGTCGCGGTGCTGGAGGGCGTGCCCGCCGGCGTCGAGGTGACGACCGGCATGATCCGCGCCGCCCTGGCGCGCAGGCGCCTGGGGCACGGGCGCGGAGCGCGCCAGGCCTTCGAGCGCGACGAGCTCGAGGTGCTCGGGGGCGTCCGCCACGGGCGCACGATCGGCGGCCCCATCGCCCTGCAGATCGCCAACACCGAGTGGCCCAAGTGGTCGACGGTCATGAGCCCCGACCCCGTCGACCCGGCCGCCCTGCTCGTGGACGCAGGCACCGGGGACGAGCGCGAGATCGCTCGTAACCGCCCCCTGACCCGGCCGCGTCCCGGCCATGCCGACCTGCCCGGGCTGCTCAAGTACGACCTGGAGGACGCCCGGCCGGTGCTCGAGCGCGCCTCGGCGCGCGAGACGGCCGCCCGCGTCGCCCTCGGTGCGGTGGCAGCGGCCCTCCTCGACCAGCTGGGCGGGATCTCCCTGGTCAGCCACGTCGTGCGCGTCGGGGACGTCGCGCTGCCCGAGGACGCCCCACGGCCCGTCCCCTCCGACGAGGAGCGTCTGAGCGCGGACCCCGTGCGCTGCACCGATCCTGGGGTCAGCGCCCTCATGGTCGAGCGGATCGACAGGGCCCGCAAGGCCGGGGACACCCTGGGAGGGGTCGTTGAGGTCATCGCCACCGGAGTGCCGGTCGGCCTGGGCTCCCACGTGAGCGCGGAGCGGCGCCTCGACGCGCGTCTGGCGGGCGCGCTCATGGGCATCCAGGCCGTCAAGGGCGTGGAGATCGGTGACGGCTTCGCCGAGGCCGGGCGGCCGGGGAGCCTGGCCCACGACGAGATCCTGTCCCTGAGCCAGGGCAGGGTGGAGCGCGCCACCAACCGCGCAGGCGGTATCGAGGGCGGCATCTCCAACGGCTCCGAGATCCGCGTGAGGGCGGCCTACAAGCCGATCTCGACAGTCCCCCGGGCGCTGCGGACGGTCGATCTGGCCACGGGTGAGGAGGCCACCGGCCTGCACCAGCGCTCCGACACCACCGCAGTCGTGCCGGGCGCCGTCATCGCCGAGGCGATGGTCGCCCTCGTCCTGGCCGACGCACTGCTCGACAAGACCGGGGGCGACAGCCTGACCGAGGCCCGCCGCAACCTTACGAGCTACCTCGCCCGCATCTCAGAGCGCACCCGGTGGTGACTCCAGCGTCGGAGCCGCCCCACCAGCCGTGTTGAAGGAACCACTATGAGCCACCGTCATGTCCCCGTCGTCTCCCTTGATCCCGAGCGTCTTCCCCTCGTGCTCGTCGGACTGCCCGGAGCGGGCAAGACCACGGTCGCCAGGCTCTTGGCGACCGCCCTGGGAGTCGTCGTCACCGACACGGACGCCGAGATCCGCAGGCGTGCCCGACTGACCATCCCGCAGATCTTCGACACCGAGGGGGAGACCGGCTTCCGGGCCCGGGAGACGCGTGCGCTCCGGGCGGTGCTCACCGGCGAGGCCGCCGCCCAGGGCGTGGTCGCCCTCGGTGGCGGCGGCATCCTGCGCCCGGAGAACCGGGCGATGCTGGCAGGCCGCACCGTCATCTACCTCGAGGCGTCCCCGGCTACCGCCGCCGGGCACGTCGGCGACGGCGCGGGCCGGCCGCTGGTGAGCGCCAGCTCGGACTCCGACTCCACCGAGGCCGCCCACGAGAAGGTCTTCGCCAGCGTCCTGGCGCGCATGGAGGTCCTCCACGCCGAGCGCGCCCCGCTGTACGCCGAGGTCGCCACGCACACCGTCCCCATCGACGGGCTCAGCCCCGAGCAGGTGGCGGCCCTCGTCCTGGTGGCCCTGGGCACCGGTCCGGGACGCACCGCCAAGGCCCTGGCCATGGCCTCGGCCCAGCACGCCCCCGTGGCCCGCGTGCCCCAGGGACCTGCCTTCGTCCCCGACGCCGAGGGAACCACCCGGGTGCACGTGTCGGGCCAGCGGTCCTACGAGGTCGTCATCGGCCACGGCCTCGACGAGGAGGTCGACCGGGCCGTGCGCTCGGCCCCCGGCGCCGGCGCCGGAGGGATAGCGGTCGTCCACCCCCGTGCCCTGGGCGCGGTCGCTCGGCGCTATGAGGCGGTCCTGGCCTCCCGCGGCCTGCGCGTCACCCGCATCGAGGTGCCCGGGGGCGAGCGCGCCAAGCGCTCCAACGTCCTGGACTCGCTGTGGGAGTCCCTGGGCGACTTCCGGCTCGGCAGGGACGGGATGCTCATCGGTGTCGGCGGCGGCGCCACGACGGACCTGGTCGGCTTCGCCGCGGCCACCTGGCTGCGCGGGGTGCCCGTCCTCCAGGTGCCCACGACGCTGCTCGCGATGGTCGATGCCGCCGTGGGCGGCAAGACCGGCATCGACACGGGCGCGGGCAAGAACCTCGTCGGTGCCTTCCACCCCCCCACAGCCGTCATCGCCGACCTCGACGCCCTGCGGAGCCTTCCGGTCGACGACCTGCGCTCAGGGCTCGGTGAGGTCGTCAAGTGCGGGTTCATCGCCGATCCTGTCATCCTCGACCGGATCCTGGCGGACCCCGCCGACTGCCTGCGCTGGGACTCCCCGGTGCTGGCCGAGCTCGTCGCCCGCTCGGCGCGTGTCAAGGCCGCCGTCGTCGGCGAGGACCTCACCGAGGCGGGACTGCGCGAGGTGCTCAACTACGGCCACACCTACGCCCACGCCGTGGAGAAGGTGACCTCCTACGGCTGGCGCCACGGCGAGGCCGTGGCGGTGGGCTGCGTCTTCGCCGCGCACGTGGCCAACCGCATGGGACGCCTCGACCACGACACCGTCGCGCTGCACCGCCAGGCCCTCGAGGCGGTCGGGCTGCCCACGTCCTTCCCCGAGGGCGCCGGCCGGCTCGAGGACCTCGTCCACGCGATGCTCTCGGACAAGAAGGTACGTGCCGGCGCCATCCGGATGGTCCTGCTCGACTCCCTGGCCAGGCCGGTGCGCGGTGTCGTCCCGGACGCCACGGACCTGCGTGCCGCCCACGAGGCGGTCACCACGGGCGCTCCGACACGCACCGCCGGGACCTCATGAGCCCGACCAGGCGCGCCGGGGTGATCCTCATCGGCCCGCCCGGGGCCGGGTGCACGAGCGTGGGCAGCGCCCTGGCCCGACGGCGGGGGCTGGGCTTCGCGGACCTGGGTCAGGTCGTCGCCCAGGACCTGGGCACCACCCCCGAGCTCGCCCTCGTGGCCGTCCCCGAGGACCGCTACCGGTGCCAGGAGGCGGCGAGGGCCGTCGAGCTCATCGCCCGCGCCCGTGCCGAGGGTACCGTGCTCGCCCTGGGCTCGGGCTGTCTGGGGCGGGCCGAGGTGAGGCGGGCCCTGTCCGCCCCGGGTGGTCCCGGCGCCCAGGTCGTGGCACTGACCGCCACCCCGAGGACGCTGGCGACCCGGACGGGGATGGACGCCCCCCGCTCGGTGGCCCTGGGAGCCGTGCACCACGCCTTCGTCGTCATGGCGCGCGAGCGCGACCAGCTGTGCCGTGAGCTCGCCGACCTCGTCGTCGACACCACCGACGCCCAGGTGGCCCAGACCGTCGAGCGCATCGGCTGACCCGCCTGCGGTGCGGACGGAGACACGCGCCGACGCGTGTCCACGGGGCAGGAGCTGCTCGGGTCACCTCCCGACACCCAGTGTCGTGCTCGCCATCACAACGTGATGGAGATAACATATGGGTGTTGTCGTGACGACACACGCTCCCCGCGTTCCCCGGCTCCAAGGAGAGTGCGCCCATGGGCTCCCCGCGCCCCCGTCGTGTCCTCGCAGCGGTCCTGTGCCTGCTCCTGACAGGCTCCCTGGGTGGGACCATGGCCGCCGCCACGCCCCAGGACGGGAACGGGCCGCCCGGTGAGGCGGCGTCCACGATCACCGTCGCGGACCACGACGCGTTGAGCGGCCAGACGGTCCCGGACAGGTGGCTCGTCGAGCTCGCCTCCCCGCCGGTGGCCGACGGCGGCTCCGAGGCAGTCGTCCAGGCCGAGCAGGCCGAGCTGGTCGAGGCCGTCGAGGAGGCCGGCGGTGAGGTGACCACCGAGTACGGCGAGCTGTGGAACGGCGCGGCGGTCTCGGCGGGCACTGAGGACCTTGAGGAGATCGCCGCCCTCGAGGAGGTCGTCTCGATCAGGCCGGTGTCGGTGATCGGAGCCCACGACGACGAGGGCGGCATCAACGGTACGGGCGGCACCGACGGCGCAGGCGGCGGTGGCCCCGGGCTGAGCACCGTGTCCTCCACCGCGATGATCGGCGCCGACATCGCCCAGTCCACGCTGGGGTACACCGGCAGCGGGATGAGGATCGGGATCATCGACTCGGGCATCGACTACGACCTCAAGGAGCTCGGGGGCTCGGGAGCCCCCGAGCCACAGGCGCCGGCCGGCGACGGCTCGACGAGCTTTCCCAACGCCAAGGTGACGGCCGGCTACGACTTCGTCGGGGACGAGTTCAACGAGTACTCCCTGCCCGAGCCCGACGCCTACCCCGGCGACTGCAGCGGCCACGGAACGCACGTGGCCGGGATCGCGGCAGGGGGCGGAGCGCCGGGGGCCCGCAGATCCGCGGTGTGGCACCCGATGCCCTCCTGGCCTCCTACCGCGTCTTCGGCTGCACCGGCAGCACGACCGACGACGTGATCATCGCCGCCCTCGAGCGGGCGAGCGCAGACGGCATGGACGTGGTCAACCTCTCCCTGGGCACGGACTTCAGCATCTGGACGGGCTCCCCGCTGGCCGTCGCCGCGGACAACCTCGCCTCCCAGGGCATCATCGTCGTCGCATCCCAGGGCAACTCCGGATCCGACGCCACATGGGGCACGGGATCAGTGGCCGCCGCCCGCTCGGTCATCGCGGTGGGCAGCGTCGACAACGCCGTCCTGCTCTCCCCCTACCTCACCGTGTCCTCCGACCCGGGGCGCAAGATCCACTACCTGCCCGCCCTGGCGCCTGCCCCGACGGTGACGCCGGACGACTCGGTCGCCATCGCGCTCGTGGCTGCCGGGGACCGCGCCGTCGACGGGGCCGACGAGGCCTCCGACCCCTCCGTGCTCTGCGAGCCCCGGGCCGACGCGAGCCTGGCCGGAGCAGCGGTTCTTGTCGCCGGGGGCGGGTGCAGCCCCACCGACAAGCTCCGTCACGCCCAGGACGCCGGGGCCAGCGTGCTCATCGTGGAGGTGGACGACCCCACCTCGGGGATCGTCGTCGACGAGACGGTCGCGACGATCCCGGCGATCAGCATCGGGCCCGAGGACGCGGCAGCGGTCCGGGGCTCGCTGACCACGGGAACGACCGTCACCTTCTCCGAGGGCGTGGTCGGCGTCGACGCGCCGAGCGCCGGCCTCGTGTCCTGGTTCTCCTCAGCGGGTCCCAACGACGAGCTCGCGCTCAAGCCCGACGTCGTGGCGCCGGGGGGCAACATCTGGTCGAGCCGCCCGATCGACAACGGCCGGCCCCGCGGGCTGGAGTCGGGAACGTCGATGGCGGCACCTCACGTCGCGGGGGCGGCGGCCCTCATCCTCCAGGCGCATCCTGAGCTTGTTGAGCGTGACGACCTGGGCGCCTACGAGGCGGTGGCCTGGAGGCTGAGGTCGACCGCGACGCCGGTTCCTCGGGCAGGGGCCGGGAACGACGCGACCGAGCCCGAGGCGGTGGTCCGCCAGGGAGCGGGGCTGGTGGCCGTCGACCGGGCCATCACGGCGACGACCGAACCTGTGCCGAGCGTGCTCAACCTCGGTGAGGCGCATGAGCACCCTCACGGGGCGACTCGCAGCCTCACGCTCGCCAACCACTCCTCGACGCCGGTGACCTACACCCTCGACCACACCGACGCGGTGAGCGTGCCCGCCGAGGTGTACTCGAGCCAGGACGGCGCGACCGGGCCCGCGACGGTGTCCACCGACGGCACGACCGTGACCGTGCCCGCCAGCGGCGTCACCGAGGTCGAGGTCGTCATCACCGCCCCCGAGGGGATCGCCGACGGTCGTCTCTACGGAGGCTGGCTCGTGGCCACGCCGACCGACGGGGCGGATCCCGGTGCGGTGGTCCGGGTCCCCTTCCTCGGAGTCGGCGGCGACCTCAGCCGGGCAGGGGTCTTGGGCCCCATGAACCAGGTCCTCAACGAGGACGGCCTCGAGGTCGACACCTCGACCTACGTCTTCGGCCGCTCCTCACGGAGCACTGACGGCCTCTACACCGACCGCCCGGTGATCCGTGATGACCTCCGAGTCCCGTACGCATCGGGGCGAGTCGACCTGCTCGAGGTCCGAGCCGACGGCTCGACCCGCAGGCTCGGGCAGGTGCCCGTGTTCGTGAACTGGACGGGGCCCTTCTTCGGCCGGACCTCGGTGTGGGACGGAAGCTACCTGGATGAGCGGTCGATCCCGCGGCAGGCCCCGTCGGGAAGCTACCGGCTGCGCCTCCAGGTCCTGCCGGTCGGGGCGGACGCCCACGACGAGGAGCAGTGGGTGGCGTGGACCTCCCCGACGATCACGATCGACTGGCGGACCGATCCCTACCTCCCTCAGTCCGGGCTGCAGGTGGTGTCCCCCCGCGGAGCGCAGGAGCTGGTCGACGACGTGTTCACCTTCGCAGCCCCCGGCCAGTCCTCGTGGGACATCGACCTGGGCGTGATGTCCGAGGTGACCGCCGTCCAGCTCACGCCGTACCAGTACAACTGGCTCGATCGTGCCCAGGAGTGGACGGCATGGACCTCGACCGACGGCGAGCACTGGGTTCCTGCCGGGCGAGGAAGCGTCGCCCCGTTCCAGGTGGCCCCGTCCGTCATCGACCTGGGCACGGCGGTCGGTGCACGGTTCGTCCGCGTCGAGCTGGCGCAGGGTGACTCCGGGACGGGCGAGGTCATGGCCGTCGCCGAGGTCCGGGTGGCCGGGCGGCCGACCGCTGAGTCGACCAGTGGGTCGACACGGGGTACGGCGCCCGTCCTGGCGGTGACGGAGGGTGGCTCGGCTCGCCCTGGTGCCCTTCCCGTGGCGAGCACGTTGCGGCCCGGTGACCGTGGCCCGCTGGCCCGTGCCGGAGCGAGCGCAGGCCACCTGGCGCAGGCTCTCGGATGCCTCGTGGCCGGGACGGTCGTGCTCGTGGCCGTGCGCCGCCGGGACCGCGTGACGAGGCGGTGACTCAGCCCTGAGCGTCTCGGTCCGCGCGACGACGACCCAGCACCAGAGCCCCCGCCCCGACAAGCGGGCCCACGAGCGCGAGAGCCGGTAGGACGGCGGGGCCGCCCGTGCGGGCCAGCGCGGAGCGCTGTCCGGCCGAGCCGGTGCCAGCTGCTGGGGATCCGGTCCGTCGAGGGCGGGAGGTGCGCGCACCGGCCTCGGAAGGCGTGGTCGTGCCGGCGCTGCGCCCTGGGTCCGGCTGCGTGCCGTGATCGCTCCCGTCGGCGGGTGAGGGCGGCGTGGTCGGGTCGAGGCTCGGGGTGGGTGCAGGCGTGGTCGGGGCCGGGCTGTCGCTCGGCACGGGGCTGGGCGTCGGCGCGCCCGGGTCGGCGATCCCCGCGCAGGGGTCGGTCAGGGCGCCGGTGGACTGGGACACCGCGTTGGCGGTCATGATCTCCTGGATGATGGCGCCCATCTCGGCGTTGTCCAGGTAGGGACCTCGCACCGGTTCGTGCTCGTCAGCGGCGTCGATGAGAAGATCGGCGCCGTTGCCCCGCACGTAGAAGGGCACGAGGGCGTTCGTGTGGTTCCCCGAGTGCCAGGTCACCTCGGGCAGGCGGTCGGCCTGGCCCGCCATCGGCGTCCAGTTCGGGTTGGCCTCGACACCGGCGAGGTAGCCGGTCTCGTGGTCGGCGGTGACGATGACGAGGGTCTCCTCCCACGACGAGCTCGTCTCGACCCAGTCGACAACCGCCTGGACGGCCTCGTTGAAGTCGGTCTGCTCCTCGATGAGGTGGTTCGTGAAGTTCGAGTGCCCTGCCCAGTCGACGGCGCCCCCCTCGACCATGAGGAACATCCCGTTGGAGTCCGTCGAGAGCCGGTTGAGCGCCCCACGGGTCATCGTCGCCAGGGAGGGGACGTCGTTGCGCGGGGTGACGCCGAGCTCGATGTCGCTGGCCGTGCCCCCGGCACGGCGTTCCTGAAGGGTCTCGGCGACCTGCGCGATCCCTGCTACCGGCCGGGTGCCGATGGCCGCGCGGCACTGCTCCTGGGTCGGGGCCAGGCCGGCGTCGGCCAGAGCCTCGAACTGGGAGCGCTCCTCGATGAAGGACAAGGGGGTCTTGCCACCGATGAGGGAGGAGTAGTCTCCGGGGTCGATCCACGTGTAGTCGGCGGTGCGTGGGGCGTGGTCGTCGGTGTACCCCGGGTGCCCTGTGCCCATGAGGACCTCCGCGCCGGAGTACAGCATCTCGGTGGCCAGCCCCTGGTAGTCGTTGCGGTCGGTGTTGTGGGCGATGAAGGCCGCCGGGGTGGCGCGGGACGGAGGTGACCAGGCCCAGCTTCCGTCCTGACGCCATGGCCACCTCGCCGGCCGTCGTCAGCCGCGTCGTCCCGTCAGGGCCGTACCCGAGCATGCCGTTGGACGTCTTGGTGCCGGTCGACATCGCCGTCCCCGCGGCCGCGGAGTCGGTCGGCTTGACGGTGACCCACTCGAAGTCGCCCCACGCGCTCGTGGGGCTGTAGGCGTGGCCGGCGTCGATCGAGGTCTGGGAGTGGTGGGACATGGCCACCTGGCTCCAGTCGCTGCGCATGTAGTCCTCGGCGCCGGTCGTGTTGGCCGGGTCGGGGGAGACCGTGCCGTCGGCGGAGGTGACGAGCTGGTAGGCGCCGTGACCGGTGCGGTAGAAGTTGGTGGAGTCGAACTGGTTGAAGCCGGCGCCGTCGGAGATGAGGACGATGACGTTCCTGGGGCCGGCGACGGTGGCTTGCGCGGCAGGTGCGGCGAGAGCCGATGACAGGGTGACGGCGGCTGCCGCGCAGGCGGCGGCCAGGAGGTGGTGGAGGGAGTGTCGTGCCATGGGGTGCGGCCTTCTCTGTGGTGGGCAGGGCGCGGGTCCCGCGCCCCGCCCACCGTCCCCCACAGCGGTGATCACGGCCTGACCGGGGTGGGAACGACGGCGGGCCGGTGCGTGGCGGTCCCCTCACCAACGGGTGAACGACCGGCTCTCGCGGGGCAGCGGGCCGATCATCTAGGGTCGGGACCATGTACGTGCCACAGCACTTCGAGCTCGGAGCGGAGCGCACGCGCGCCCTGCTGGTCACCCCCGGCGTCGGCAACCTCGTCACCGTCCACGACCAGGGGCCGCTGGCCACCCTCGTGCCCTTCTACCTCGATGAGTCCCGCGACGTGCTGGTCACCCACCTCGTGCGCAACAACCCTCAGGTCCGCGAGCCGATGACCGGGCCGGGCATGGTCCTCCTCGACGACGTCGACGCCTACGTCGCCCCGGCGTACTACGCCACGAACGAGGAGACTCCCAACGTCCCCACCTGGGACTACGTCACCGTCCACGTGTGGGGGCCGGTGCACGTCGACCCGAGCCCGCAGCGCTCCCTCGAGGTCGCCCAGGCCCTGACCCAGCGCATGGAGCGTGAGGACGTCCTGACCCCGGTGGGCCGTGACAAGCTCGAGCGCATGGCGCGTGCCATCGTGGCCGTCGAGGTCGGCATCGAGCGGGTCCAGGGCAAGGCGAAGATGAGCCAGAACCGCCACCCCGACGACGTGCGCAGCCTCATCGACCACATGGAGCGCCTGGGGGAGCACGACATCGTCCGCTTCCTCCAGGAGGTCTCCCTGCCCTACGCCGAGGCGCGCTTCGCCACGATCGCCAGGCTGCGCGGGGCGCGGAGCCTGGAGGAGGAGATCCGCTCCTTCCACTGACCGGCCCGCCCCTCACGCGGACGCCCGGGCCCCGACGCAGGTTGTCGGCAGTGACCGGCCTCGCAGGGGCCCGCGGCAGGCGCTCCCGGCGTTCACGATAGACTCCGGGGGTTCACCCACTGCCCGCGCCCGGTGCGCGGGCAGCGCCCCCTAGCACCGTGAGGACACCACTCGTGGCAACGACGAACGACCTGAAGAACGGCCTCGTGCTCAACCTCGAGGGCCAGCTGTGGCAGGTGGTCGAGTTCCAGCACGTCAAGCCCGGCAAGGGACCGGCCTTCGTGCGCACCAAGATCAAGAACGTCCTGTCGGGCAAGACCGTCGACAAGACCTTCAACGCGGGGCTCAAGATCGAGACCGCGACGGTCGACCGCAGGGACATGCAGTACTCCTACAAGGACGGCGAGGACTTCGTGTTCATGGACGTGAAGTCCTATGAGCAGACCTACGTCGGAGCCGACGTCGTGGGCGAGGCCGCCTCCCTCATGCTCGAGGGCCAGGAGGTCATCGTGGCCTTCCACGAGGACACCGTGCTGTTCATCGAGCTGCCCGCCGCGGTCGTGCTCACCGTCGCCCACACCGAGCCCGGCCTCCAGGGCGACCGCTCCTCGGCCGGCACCAAGCCCGCCACGCTCGAGACCGGCGCTGAGATCCAGGTGCCCCTGTTCCTCAACACCGGTGACAGGGTCAAGGTCGACACCCGCAGCCGGTCCTACATCAGCCGCGTCTCCGACTGACCAGCCGATGGCCGAGCACGTCGCCGACTCCGGCTCCTGTGCCGAGGGCGGTCCCTCCCGCCCGGTCAAGCACGCCGTCACCGCCCGGACCAAGGCCCGCAGGCGGGCTGTCGAGGTCATCTTCGAGGCCGACCAGCGAGGGATGCTCGACCCCGGGGGAGCGGGGTCCGGCGACGAGGGCGGCCGCGCTGCCGGGCTGCGTGACCTCGCAGTGGAGCGCGCCGTCCACTCCGCCAACCACACCGAGGCCCCCGCCTACGCCCGCGCGATCCTGGCGGGGGTGGCAGAGCACCTCGAGGAGGTCGACGAGACCATCGAGACCTACGCCCAGGGCTGGACCCTGGCCCGCATGCCCGCCGTCGACCGCGCCATCGCCCGGGTCGCCACCTGGGAGATCGTCTACAACGACGACGTCGACGCCCCTGTCGCCGTCGACGAGGCGATGACCCTGGCGCGCATGCTCTCCACAGACGACTCCCCGCGCTACCTCGGCGGGCTCCTGGGCAGGATCGCCGACCTGGCCGACACCCTGCGCTGAGACCGTCCGGGTCCAGTGGTGACCACGATGTGGTCACCACTGGACCCGGACGGGCCGGTCGCGACTAGGCTGGGGCCTGCAAGACATCCTTGAAGCCTGTCCAGCGAGGCAGGGAAGGAGGTCCACTTACCGTGGCCGAAACACTGTCCACCGGGAAGAAGCAGATCCTCGGCGCAGCCGAGATCCAGCGGTCCCTCGTCCGCATCGCTCATGAGATCATCGAGCGGAACCGAGGCGTTGACGACGTCATCGTCCTCGGTATCCCCTCCGGAGGAGTCCCCCTCGCCCAGCGCCTCGCCGAGGCCCTGGCCATCGCGGTCCAGGAGGGAGGTGAGTCCTCAGGCACCGTGACGATCCCGGTCGGCACGCTCGACATCACGATGTTCCGTGACGACCTCGGCCGCCACCCCATCAGGGTGCCCCAGCCCACCCGCGTCCCCGGTGGCTCCATCGAGGGGCGCACCGTCGTCCTGGTCGACGACGTCCTGTACTCGGGACGCACCATCCGCGCCGCACTCGACGCCCTGGGCTCCATCGGCCGGGCGGAGGCGGTCCAGCTGGCCGTCCTGGTCGACCGCGGGCACAGGCAGCTGCCCATCCGGGCCGACTACGTCGGCAAGAACCTGCCCACCTCACGCACCGAGAAGGTCGTCGTCTCCCTCACCGAGCTCGGGGCCCAGGCCGACGCCGTCACCATCGAGGAGGCCCTGTCATGAAGCACCTGCTCAACGCCAAGGACCTGACCCACGACGAGGCGGTCGCCTTCCTCGACACCGCCGAGGCCATGGCCGCCACCCAGCGCCACGCCGTCAAGAAGCTGCCGACGCTGCGCGGCAAGACGGTGGTCAACCTTTTCTTCGAGGACTCCACCCGGACCCGCCTGTCCTTCGAGGCGGCGGCCAAGCGCCTGAGCGCCGACGTCATCAACTTCTCCGCCAAGGGCTCGAGCGTGTCCAAGGGCGAGTCCCTCAAGGACACCGCCCAGACCATCATGGCCATGGGGGCCGACGCCGTGGTCATGCGGCACTCGGCCTGCGGGGCGGCGCACCTGCTCGCCCACGCCGGCTGGATCGACGTCCCGGTCCTCAACGCCGGCGACGGCACGCACCAGCACCCCACCCAGGCCCTGCTCGACGCGATGACGCTGCGTCGCTGGTACGCCCCCGAGGGCGCCGCCGACGGCAGCCCCTCGCCCCAGGGGCGCGACCTGAGCGGTGCCAAGGTCATCATCGTCGGCGACATCCTGCACTCCCGGGTCGCCCGTTCCAACGTCGACCTCCTCCACACGCTGGGCGCCCAGGTCACCCTCGTCGCTCCGCCGACCCTCCTTCCGGTGGGGATGGAGGACTGGCCCTGCGAGGTCTCCTACGACCTCGACGCCTCCATCGAGGCCATCGGCCCCGACGCGGTCATGATGCTCCGGGTCCAGCGCGAGCGCATGAGCGCCGCCGGAGGGGGGTTCTTCCCCAGCCCCGCCGAGTACGCCCAGGCCTACGGGCTCAACCTCGCCCGCCGCGAGGCCATGCCGGACAACGCCATCGTCATGCACCCCGGACCGATGAACCGCGGCCTGGAGATCACGGCCGAGGCCGCCGACGACCCGCGCTCGCGCATCATCGAGCAGGTCGGCAACGGGGTCTCCGTGCGCATGGCCGCCCTCTACCTCCTCCTCGCCGACGAAGGGAACCAGCTGTGACCGCCCACCTCCTCACCGGTGTCCTTCCCTACGGCGAGGACCCCACCGACATCCTCGTCCTCGACGGCGCCATCGCCGCGACCGGACCGGAGGCGGCCGCCACGGCCCCCGCCGACGTCGTGCGCCACGACCTGTCCGGCCTTGTCGCCCTGCCCGGCCTCGTCGACATCCACACCCACCTGCGCGAGCCCGGCGGGGAGTCGGCAGAGACCGTGTACTCCGGCACCCGCGCCGCGGCGGTGGGCGGCTACACCGCCGTGTTCGCCATGGCCAACACCTCACCGGTCCAGGACAACGCCGGCGTCGTCGAGCAGGTCCTGCGCCTGGGGCGTGAGGCCGGGTGGGTCGACGTCCACCCCGTCGGCGCCGTCAGCGCCGGCCTCGAGGGCAAGCACCTGTCGGAGATGAGCGCGATGGCCCACAGCGAGGCCCGCGTGCGCGTCTTCTCCGACGACGGGAAGTGCGTGTCCGACCCGGTGCTCATGCGCCGCGCCCTGGAGTACGTCAAGTCCTTCGACGGCGTCATCGCCCAGCACTCCCAGGACCCTCGCCTCACCGAGGGCTCCCAGATGCACGAGGGGGTCCTGTCGGCCGAGCTCGGGCTGCGGGGCTGGCCCGCCGTGGCCGAGGAGTCGATCATCGCCCGTGACGCCCTGCTGGCCGGGCACGTCGGCTCCCGCCTCCACGTGTGCCACGTGTCCACCGCGGGCAGCGTCGAGATCATCCGCTGGGCCAAGGCCCGCGGCATCGACGTCACCGCCGAGGTCACCCCTCACCACCTCCTGCTCACCGACGAGATGGCCCGGACCTACTCGCCGATCTACAAGGTCAACCCGCCCCTGCGCACCGCCGAGGACGTCGCGGCCCTGCGTGAGGCCCTGGCCGACGGCACCATCGACGTCGTCGGCACCGACCACGCCCCCCACCCGGTGGAGGACAAGGACTGCGAGTGGCAGGCGGGCGCCTTCGGGATGACCGGGCTCGAGACCGCCCTGCCGGTGCTCATCGAGACGATGGTCAACCCGGGGGCGATGACCTGGCGCGACCTGGCCAGGGTCATGTCGAGTGCGCCGGCCCGCATCGGTCGGCTCGAGGACCAGGGCCAGGGCCTCGAGGTCGGTGCCCCGGCCAACATCACGGTCCTGGACCCGCAGGTGCGGCGCACGGTCGACGGCGCAGCCCAGTGGACCCACTCGACCAACACCCCGTACCAGGGCATGGAGCTGCCGGGCCAGGTCCTTGCGACCTTCCTCCACGGTCGTCCCACCGTCCTGGAGGGCAGGCCGGTCTCGCAGGAAGCCTGAGATGACCGAGGCAGGAGCGAACCGGGGCGCTCGGCGCCGCTCGACCGCCCTGCTCGTCCTGGAGGACGGCTACGTCCTGCGGGGCCGCTCCTACGGCGCGTCGGGACGCGCGGTCGGTGAGATCGTCTTCAACACCGGGATGACCGGCTACCAGGAGACCCTCACCGACCCGTCGTACCACCACCAGATCGTCGTCATGACCGCCCCCCACATCGGCAACACGGGCGTCAACGACGAGGACCCCGAGTCCTCACGGATCTGGGTGGCCGGGTACGTCGTGCGCGACCCGGCGCGCCGCGCCTCGTCCTGGCGCGCGCGCCGGGAGCTGGAGGACGAGCTCGAGCGCGCCGGCGTCGTCGGCCTGAGCGAGGTCGACACCCGGGCGCTGACCCGGCACCTGCGCGAGCGGGGGGCCATGCGCGGCGGGATCTTCTCGGGCCCCGCCCTGCCCGTCGGCGCCGAGGACCCCGGCGGGCCCTCACCCACGGCGGTCGACATCTGCCTGGACGCCGTGCGCTCGGCCCCGCCGATGGCCGGTCAGGCGCTGACCAGCCAGGTCACGACTCCGGCCGGCTACGTCGTCGAGCCCACCGGCCCGGTGGCAGGAGGCGATCCGGTGGCGGTTGTCGCCGCCCTCGACCTGGGCGTCAAGGCCCGCACCCCCGCCCAGCTCGCCGAGCGGGGCGCACGGGTCCACGTCCTGCCCCAGTCGACGACACTGACCGACCTGCTCGCGCTGCGTCCCGACGGGGTGTTCCTGTCCAACGGTCCCGGGGACCCCGCGACCGCCGAGCACGAGGTCGCCCTGGCCCGCGGCGTGCTCGAGGCGGGCATCCCCCTGTTCGGCATCTGCCTGGGCCACCAGATCCTGGGCCGGGCGCTGGGGTACGGCACCTACAAGCTCGCCTACGGACACCGGGGCGTCAACCAGCCGGTGCTCGACCGGACCACCGGCAGGGTCGAGATCACCGCCCACAACCACGGCTTCGCTGTCGACGCCCCCGTCGGGGCACCGTCCCGAGCCCCCTTCGCACCCGAGCGCTACGGACGGGTCGAGGTCTCACACGTGTGCCTCAACGACGGGGTGGTCGAGGGGCTGCGCGCCCTGGACCTGCCGGCCTTCTCCGTCCAGTTCCACCCCGAGGCGGCGGCAGGGCCCCACGACGGCGAGCACCTGTTCGACCGTTTCATGGCGCTCATGAGACAGCACCGCTGCGCCGACCGCCAGGAGGGCTCCTGAGATGCCGCTGCGCACAGACATCTCCTCGGTGCTCGTCATCGGCTCCGGCCCGATCGTCATCGGACAGGCCTGCGAGTTCGACTACTCGGGGACCCAGGCCTGCAGGGTGCTGCGCTCCGAGGGCCTGCGGGTCATCCTCGTCAACTCCAACCCGGCGACGATCATGACCGACCCCGACCTGGCCGACGCCACCTACGTCGAGCCGATCACCCCCGAGGTCCTCACCGCTGTCATCGAGGCGGAGCGCCCCGACGCGCTGCTGGCGACCCTGGGCGGGCAGACCGCCCTCAACGCCGCGATGAGCCTCGTGGAGTCCGGCGTCCTGGAGCGCTACGGCGTCGAGCTCATCGGCGCGGGCGCCGAGGCGATCCGTGCGGGGGAGGACCGCGAGGCCTTCAAGGCGGTCGTCGAGCGCTGCGGCGCCGAGGTGGCTCGCTCCCACATCGCACGCACCATGGCCCAGTGCCGCGAGGCGGTCGACGCCCTGGGCGGCTACCCGGTGGTCGTGCGCCCCTCCTTCACCATGGGGGGGCTGGGCTCGGGAGTCGCCCACGACGAGGCCGAACTCGAACGCATCTGCGGGCTCGGCCTGGCCGCCTCGCGCACCACCAAGGTCCTGCTCGAGGAGTCGATCCTGGGGTGGAAGGAGTACGAGCTCGAGCTCATGCGCGACACCTCGGACAACGTCGTGGTCGTGTGCTCCATCGAGAACGTCGACCCGGTAGGAGTCCACACCGGCGACTCGGTCACCGTGGCCCCGGCACTGACCCTGACGGACCGGGAGGTCCAGCGCCTGCGTGACGTCGGTATCGCGATCATCCGGGAGGTCGGGGTCGACACCGGCGGGTGCAACATCCAGTTCGCCGTCGACCCCGGCACCGGCCGGGTCATCGTCATCGAGATGAACCCCCGGGTCTCGCGCTCCTCCGCCCTGGCCTCCAAGGCCACCGGGTTCCCCATCGCCAAGATCGCCGCCCGGCTGGCCGTGGGCTACACCCTCGACGAGATCCCCAACGACATCACCGGCTCGACCCCGGCATCCTTCGAGCCCGCGCTCGACTACGTCGTCGTCAAGGTCCCCCGGTTCGCCTTCGAGAAGTTCCCCGGAGCCGACCCCACCCTGACCACGACGATGAAGTCGGTCGGTGAGGCGATGGGCGTGGGCCGCTGCTTCACCGAGGCGCTCCAGAAGGCGATGCGCTCCATCGACAAGAAGGGCACCGCCTTCCACTGGGACGGCCCCGCCCCCGGGCCCCGGAGCACGGCGGCGCTCCTGGCCGGCCTGTCCGTGCCCACCGAGCACCGGCTGCTCGACCTCCAGCAGGCCCTGCGGGGCGGCGCCACGCCCCCCGAGCTGCACGAGGCGACGGGCATCGACCCGTGGTTCCTCGACCAGATGGAGCTTCTTGAGCAGATCGCCGGGGAGGTCGCCGCGGCGGACGGCCTGAGCCGTGAGGTCCTGGCCAGGGCCAAGCGCCACGGCTTCTCCGACGCCCAGATCGCCTCCCTCAGGGGCGTCGGGGAGGACACCGTCCGCGAGCTGCGCCACGCCTTCGGCCTGCGACCCGTCTACAAGACGGTCGACACCTGCGCCGCCGAGTTCGCCGCGCGCACCCCCTACCACTACTCGACCTACGACACCGAGACCGAGGTCGCCCCCCGCGAGCGCCCTGCCGTCATCATCCTGGGGTCGGGCCCCAACCGCATCGGCCAGGGCATCGAGTTCGACTACTCCTGCGTCCACGCCGCCATGGCCCTGGCCGAGACCCACGAGACCGTCATGGTCAACTGCAACCCTGAGACGGTCTCGACCGACTACGACGTCTCCGACCGGCTCTACGTCGAGCCGCTTACCTTCGAGGACGTCATGGAGGTCTATGACGCCGAGCGCGCCGCGGGACCGGTGACCGGGGTGATCGTCCAGCTCGGCGGGCAGACGCCTCTGTCGCTGGCGGCCAGGCTCACCGCAGCGGGCGTCCCGGTCCTGGGCACCAGCCCGCGGGCCATCGACGCGGCGGAGGACCGTCAGGCCTTCGGCGCCCTGCTCGCGCGCGCCGGCCTGCCCGCACCCGCCCACGGCACCGCGGACGGCCCCGAGGAGGCGATCGAGGTGGCCCGCACCGTCGGCTACCCGGTGCTCGTGCGCCCCAGCTACGTGCTGGGCGGGCGGGGCATGGAGATCGTCTACAGCCCCCAGGGCCTGGAGGACTACCTCGAACGAGCAGCCCAGGACCCGGGGGGAGCGTGGGACCAGGGCCCGCTGCTCATCGACAGGTTCCTCGACGACGCCGTGGAGATCGACGTCGACGCCCTCTACGACGGCACCGAGCTCTTCCTGGCCGGAGTCATGGAGCACATCGAGGAGGCGGGCATCCACTCGGGCGACTCCGCCTGCGTCCTGCCCCCCGTCAGCCTGTCCCAGGCCGAGGTCGACCGCATCCGGCGCTCGACCGAGTCCATCGCGGCGGCGGTGGGCGTGCGCGGGCTCGTCAACATCCAGTTCGCCCTCATGAGCGACACCCTCTACGTCATCGAGGCCAACCCTCGGGCGAGCCGTACCGTCCCCTTCGTCTCGAAGGCCACCGGCGTCCAGGTCGCCAAGGCGGCCTCCCTCATCATGGTGGGCCGGTCGATCGCCTCCCTGAGGGCCCAAGGCATCCTGCCCGCGGGCGACGCCTCCCTGAGCGACCCCCTCGACCCGATCGCGGTCAAGGAGGCGGTGCTGCCCTTCAAGCGCTTCCGCACCCCGCAGGGCCGCTCGGTCGACGCCGTCCTGGGACCCGAGATGCGCTCGACCGGCGAGGTCATGGGCTACGACACCGACTTCCCCCGGGCCTTCGCCAAGTCCCAGGACGGGGCATACGGCGGGCTGCCGGGCGAGGGGACGGTCTTCGTGTCGGTGGCCGACCGGGACAAGAGGGACATCATCCTGCCCGTGGCACGCCTGGCCGAGCTCGGCTTCACGGTGCTCGCCACGACGGGCACGGCCCAGGTCCTGCGCCGCAACGGCATCCCGGCCACCACCGTGCGCAAGGTGAGCCAGGGGCGGGGAGCCGACGGGGAGCGGACCATCGTCGACCTCATCGAGTCAGGGTTGGTCGACATGGTCGTCAACACGCCGCGGGGCCAGGGGGCGCGCGCCGACGGCTACTCCATCCGCGCCGCGACCACAGGTGCCGACAGGCCGATCATCACCACCGTCCACCAGCTGCAGGCCGCGGTCCAGGCCCTGGAGGCCAGGCTGCGCGGGCCGTTGCGGGTTCGCAGCCTGCAGGCGCACAACACCGACCGCTCACGCCGCCGAGCCGGCGGCATGAGCGACCACGCCCCGGCCGAGGCCGGCGGCACGACCACCCAGGAGACGCAGGCATGACCGCCACCGACCAGCACCGTCCCCCCGTGGCGTCCTTCGGCGCCCGCCTGAGCCGCGCCATGGACGAGCGGGGCCCGCTGTGCGTGGGCATCGACCCCCACCCCGGCCTGCTTGAGGCCTGGGGGCTGACCGACTCGGCCGCCGGGCTGCGCGACTTCAGCCTGCGCGCCGTCGAGGCGCTCGAGGGGCGGGTGGCGGCGGTCAAGCCCCAGTCCGCCTTCTTCGAGCGGCACGGCAGCGCCGGCCTGGCCGTCCTCGAGGAGGTCCTGGCCGCCTTGCGCGAGCTCGGCGTGCTCAGCGTCCTCGACGTCAAGCGCGGGGACATCGGCTCGACCATGGGTGCCTACGCCCAGGCCTACCTCGCCGACGGCGCCCCGCTGGCTGCCGACGCGATCACGGTGTCCCCCTACCTCGGCTATGGCTCCTTGGGTCCTGCCCTCGACCTGGCGGCAAGGACCGGGCGCGGCGTCTTCGTCCTCGCGCTGACCTCCAACCCCGAGGGTGCCTCGATCCAGCACGCACGAACCGCCCAGGGCCCGGCCGTCGCGGCGAGCCTGGCCGAGGGTGCGACGCGCTCCAACGCCGCGGCTCGACAGGCCGGGGTCCTGGGGAGCGTCGGACTGGTCGTCGGCGCGACCACGGGCATCGCCGTCACCGACCTCGGTATCGACCTGGTCGGCGTCAACGGGCCACTGCTCGCACCCGGGGTGGGCGCCCAGGGTGCTGCGGGCCCCGAGCTGGCCACGGTGTTCGGCCCGGCCCGGGGCAACGTGCTCGCCTCGACCTCCCGGGCGGTGCTCAGCGCCGGCCCGGACCCGCAGGGGCTGCGCCGTGCCGCCGACGCGGCCGGTGAGCAGGCGCTGCGAGCGCTGCGGCACTGAGGCCCGGGCCGCCGGGAACCGGCGGTCGCCCGCCTGAGCCACCGACCGACCAGGACCCTCCGTTCGGGATGCGCACGGCGACGAACCGACCTAACCTTGATGAAGATCACAGGCGATCGACGCACAGGTTGTGGGAGGACCCCGCCATGACACTTCCAGCATTGACCGCGCAGCAGCGGTCCGATGCCCTGGCGAGGGCTGCTGACGCGCGGCAGCGCCGCGCACAGGCCAAGGACGCTCTCAAGCACGGGCGCATGAGCGTCTCGGAGTTCCTCGAGCAGGCCGGCACGGACGAGGCCCTGGGGCGCATGCGCGTCATCGACCTCCTCCTGGCCCTGCCCAGGGTCGGCAGGAGGACGGCTGAGGTGCTCATGGAGGAGATCGGCATCTCCCCGACCAGGCGCGTGCGCGGCCTCGGCTCGCGCCAGAGCGCCGAGCTCGTCGCCCGCTTCGGCTGAGGGCCCCTGTGGTGGCACGGACGCGCTCGAGCCAGGATGACCCGGCGCGCCCGGTGGTCCATCATGTCCCCATGCCGTCGTCCTGCCGCCCCGCCCTCCCGCCGCGTCTGACCGTGCTCGCCGGGCCGACAGCGGTCGGCAAGGGCACGATCGTCGCCGAGCTGAGGCGACGTCACCCCGAGCTGTTCGTCTCGGTGTCGGCGACGACCCGCAGCCCTCGCCCGGGGGAGGTCGACGGGGTGCACTACCACTTCGTGTCGGACGCGCAGTTCGACCGCCTCGTGGCCGACGGGCAGATGCTCGAGTGGGCGCTCGTGCACGGTACCCACCGGTACGGCACCCCGCGGGGACCTGTCGAGGACAGGCTCGCGGTGGGCAGACCGGCGCTGCTCGAGATCGACCTGGCGGGGGCCCGGCAGGTGCGTGAGTCCATGCCGCAGGCCCAGCTCGTCTTCGTCGCCCCTCCCAGCTGGGAGGATCTCGTCACGCGGCTGATCGGACGGGGAACCGAGGACGAGCGGGAGCGGGAGCGTCGGCTGGCCACCGCCCGCGTCGAGCTCGCGGCGGCCCGCGAGTTCGACCGGACGATCGTCAACGACCGCGTGGCGCGTGCCACGGACGAGCTCGAGGGCATCATGGGGCTGGCAGGCTAGACTGTTCCGGTTCACGCACTGTCGAGCACACCCGGAGTAGCACATGCTCGGAACCTCCGCCCAGCCCGAGGGGATCACCAGCCCGCCCATCGACGACCTCCTCGAGAAGGTCGACTCGAAGTACGGCCTGGTCGTCCAGGCCGCCAAGCGCGCCCGCCAGATCAACACCTACACCCAGCAGCTCGAGGACAACCAGCTGGAGTTCTTCGGTCCGCTGGTCGAGGTCGAGGCTGTCGAGAAGCCCCTGGGTATCGCCCTGCGCGAGATCGCCGAGGACAAGCTCCAGGTCATCCCCGGTGACGAGGCCCGAGCCCGTCGCGCCGAGGCCGAGGAGGCCCGCCGCGCCGCCGAGGCCGACATGTTCTCCGACATCGTGCTCGACGGACCGACCCCGGTCGACGAGACGGGGACGCCGGCCACGGGCGCCGACGACTTCCAGTTCTAGGCCCCGGGCCCGCACCCCGGTCGCCACGAGGAGATCCGTGACAACGGGACCGTCGAGGAGCGAGCGCGCCGCACCCGCGCCAGGGGGGCGGCGCGTCGTCGTCGGCGTCTCAGGGTCGATCGCCGCCTACAAGGCACCCTTCGTCATCCGTCTGCTCAGGCAGGCCGGGCACGAGGTCAAGGTGGTGCCCACCGCCGCCGCCCTGCGCTTCATCGGCGCCCCCGCGCTGGCGGCTGTCTCCGGCGGGCCCGTGGCCTGCGGGGTGTTCGACGACCCGGCGGCGGTCGAGCACGTCGCCACGGGGGAGTGGGCCGAGCTCGTCCTGGTCGCCCCGGCCTCGGCGGACCTCATCGCCCGCGTGGCCGCGGGACGGGCCGACGACCTCCTGACCGCCACCATCCTGACCACGACCGCGCCGGTCGTCCTGGCCCCGGCGATGCACACCCAGATGTGGCTCAACCCCGCGACCCGGGACAACGTGGCGACCCTGCGCCGCCGTGGCCTGACCGTCGTCCCTCCGGACAGTGGGCCGCTGACCGGAGGCGACGAGGGCCCCGGGCGACTCCCCGAGCCCGAGGTGCTCGTCGACCGGGCGCTGGCGGTGCTCGGGGAACGCGGTGGCCGCGGTCAGGCCCGGCCCGACCGTGACCTGACCGGCCTTCACGTCGTGGTCAGCGCGGGAGGCACCCGCGAGCCGATCGACCCGGTGCGCTACCTGGGCAACAGGTCCTCGGGCCGGCAGGGCCTGGCCGTGGCCCGCGCCGCGCACGAGCGCGGCGCCCGCGTCACGCTCGTGGCGGCGCATGTCGAGGACCGCCTGCTCGACACCCTGCCCGCGGGCGTCGAGGTCGTCATGGTAGGCACCGCCGTCGAGCTGGGCGAGGCCGTCCGCCTCGCCGCCCGCGACGCCGACGTCGTCGTCATGGCCGCCGCCGTGGCCGACTTCCGACCGGCGTCGGTGTCGGCCACGAAGATCAAGAAGCACCGCCCGGGTGACAGCGGCGGGGCCGCCGGGACGGGTGTTCTCGAGCTGGTGGACAACCCCGACGTCCTCGCCGGGCTCGTGGCCGACCCTCCCCGGCGTGACGGCCGCACCCTCGTCGTGGGCTTCGCGGCCGAGACCGGTGACGGTGACGGCGACGTCCTGGTGCACGGCGCCGCCAAGGCCAGGCGCAAGGGCGCCGACCTCCTGGCCGTCAACGCCGTGGGCACGGAGCGGGGATTCGGGGACGTGCCCAACTCCGTCGTCGTGCTCGACGCCGACGGCAGGCAGGTCGCGCGGGCCTCGGGGACCAAGGAGGAGGTGGGCAGGGCTCTCGTGGGTCTCATCGCCGACCGCCTGCGAACCGAGGTCCCCCGCCCCGGGTAGTCTGGGGCCGTGACTTCCTCCCTCCGTCTGTTCACCTCCGAGTCCGTCACCGAAGGGCACCCGGACAAGGTCTGCGACCGCATCTCGGACGCCATCCTCGACGCCATCCTCGAGCAGGACCCCGCCGCCCACGTCGCGGTCGAGACGGTCGTGACCACCGGGCTGGTGCACGTCGTCGGCGAGGTGAGCACGACGGCCTACGTCGAGATCCCGGACATCGTCCGCCAGGAGATCGTCCGCATCGGCTACACCTCCTCCGAGGTGTGCTTCGACGGCGCGTCCTGCGGGGTGTCGGTGTCGATCGGCCAGCAGTCCCCGGACATCGCCGCAGGGGTCGACAAGGCACTTGAGGTCCGCGAGGACCGCGCGGACATCGACCCCCTGGACTTCCAGGGCGCAGGGGACCAGGGGCTCATGTTCGGCTACGCCTGCACCGACACCGCCGAGCTCATGCCCGCCCCGATCCACCTGGCGCACCGCCTGGCCGAGCGGCTCGCCCTCGTGCGCAAGGAGGGAGTCGTCACGGGGCTGCGCCCCGACGGCAAGACCCAGGTCACCATCGGCTACGACGGGATGACCCCGGTGAGCCTCGCCCACGTCGTCGTCTCGACCCAGCACGACCCGGACCGCTCGCAGTCCTGGATCGCCGACGCCGTGACCACGGAGGTCATCAACCCGGTGCTGGAGGCCTCCAGGGCCGCGGGGCTGGACCTGGACGCCTCGGGGACGACCGTCATGGTCAACCCCTCGGGGAAGTTCGTCATCGGCGGCCCTGCCGGGGACGCGGGCCTGACGGGCCGCAAGATCATCGTCGACACCTACGGGGGCGTGGCGCGCCACGGGGGCGGGGCCTTCTCCGGCAAGGACCCCTCGAAGGTGGACCGCTCGGGGGCCTACGCGATGCGGTGGGTCGCCAAGAACGTCGTGGCCGCGGGCCTGGCTCGCCGCTGTGAGGTGCAGGTCGCCTACGCCATCGGCGCAGCGCACCCCGTCGGCATCCACGTCGAGACCTTCGGCACCGAGACGGTTCCTGTCGAGCGGATCGTCGCCGCCGTCTCGGAGGTCTTCGACCTGCGTCCTGCGGCCATCGTCCGTGACCTGCGTCTGCTCGAGCCGATCTACCGCGAGACGAGCGCCTACGGCCACTTCGGACGCCCCGGCTTCACGTGGGAGAGGACCGACCGGGTTGAGGCGCTGCGCGCCGCGGTCTAGCCGGGGGTCGGGATGCGTCAGGCGCAGGGAGCGGGCCGCATGAGCCGGTCGGCGCCGCGCCAGGGTGAGCTGCTTGCCGTGCCTGCTCCTGCGCAGCGCAGGGTCGCCGGCGGGCAGGTCGACGAGCCCGTGGCACGCGTGCTCATCGACTCCGGCGTGGCCCACCTCGACCGCACCTTCGACTACCTCGTCCCGGCTGAGCTCGACGCCGCCGCGGTCGTGGGCGCCCGGGTGGTCGTGCGCTTCGGTGGCCAGGAGACGCACGGCTGGATCTGGGAGCGGGCAGCGACGACGACCCGTCCCGGCAGGCTCGTGCCGCTGCGCCGGGTCGTGTCCGACCTGCCGGTGCTCACCGCCGCGACGATGACCCTCATCGAGGCCGTCGCACAGCGCTCGGCCGGGGTCCGCGCCGACGTCGTGCGCCTGGCCGTGCCCGCCCGGCACGCCCGGGCGGAGGAGGCGGCTCGTCGCGAGCCGAGGGCGGAGCCGGCGTGCTGGACGCCGCCGGAGCCGGGTGACTGGGAGGTCTACGACGGAGGCGGCGCGCTCCTGGCCTGCCTGGCGGCAGGAGGCGCGCCACGGGCGGTCTGGACTGCGCTGCCGGCGCTGCCCGGGGTCGTGGGCCACTGGATGGTGCTGGCGGCGCAGGCTGCCAGGGCGGCGCTCAGCTCGGGTCGGGGCGTGCTTCTCATCGTGGCCACCGCCTCCCAGGCCGGCGAGCTGGCCGCCGCGCTCGGTGAGCACCTTCCCGGGGAGCCGGTGGCCGTGCTCAGCGCGGAGCTCGGCTCCGAGCGCCGGTACCGGACCTTCGTCGAGGTCCTGCTCGGTCGGGTGCGTGTCGTGGTCGGTACCCGCGCCGCCGCCTTCGCTCCCGTGGTCGATCTGGGACTGGCGCTCATCTGGGACGACGGGGACGACCGGCTCGAGGAGCCTCGCGCCCCCTACGTCCACGCCCGCACCGTGCTCGCCCTGCGCTCGGCGACCGAGGGCTGCGGCATGGTCGTGGCGGGGCACTCCAGGACGGTCGAGGCCCAGGGCTATGTCGAGCGGGGATGGGCGCAGGACCTCCGTGCCTCGCGGACTACCGTCCGGCGCGCCGTGGCACGTGTCGAGGTCCCCGGAGCACCCGAGCTCGACGCCGAGGGAGCCTCGGGGGCGGCCCGTTTTCCGTCCCTGGCGCACCGGGCGGTGCGCCAGGCCCTGGAGCGGGGACCGGTTCTCGTCCAGGTCCCCCGCGCCGGGTACGCTCCGGCGCTGGCCTGCGCGCGGTGCCGCGCCCCGGTGACCTGCCCGGCGTGCGGGGGACCGGTGTCGATGGACGCCGGCCAGCGCCTGGGCTGCAGGTGGTGCGCACGGATGGTGACCTCATGGTCGTGCGCCGAGTGCGGCCACGCCGAGCTGCGGATGGTCAGGGTCGGCTCCGGCCGGACGGGCGAAGAGCTGGGGCGCGCCTTCCCCGGGGTGCCGGTGGTCGTCTCCGGGGCCTCCCAGGGGCACGGCGTCGTGTCCTCGGTCGACGGCTCCCCACGCCTGGTCGTGGCCACCCCGGGGGCCGAGCCGGTCGCGCAGGGAGGGTACCGGGCGGTCGTGCTCATGGACGGCGCGGTCCTGTCGGCCCGCCCCGAGCTGGGGGCGGCGGCGCAGGCGCTGCGACGGTGGACCAACGCCGTCGTCCTGGCCCGTCCCGATGCGCGGGCCATCCTCCTGGGCGGCCCCGCGCCCGTGGCCGCCCAGGCACTCGTGCGCTGGGACCACGCCGGCTTCGCCCGCCGTGAGCTGGACGAGCGTGCCGAGCTGCACCTTCCTCCCGCCTGGCGCACCGCCCGCCTCGACGGCGAGCCGACAGCGGTGCGTGCGGTCCTCGAGGAGATGGAGGCCATCGGGTTCGAGACCCTGGGTCCGGTGCCCGTCGCGGAGCACGGTCCCGCAGGGACCTCCGGGAGCGCAGGGGCCTCGGCGCCTGCGGCCAGAGGCCTTGTGCGCGCCGAGCCCGGTCGCGGCCGCGAGCTCGCCGTGGCCCTGCGGCACCTTCAGCGCGAGCGGGCGGCCAGGCGCCAGGACCCGCTACGAGTTCATCTCGATCCCACCGGGCTGTGGTGACCGGGTTCTGTCCGCGGGTACCTGGCCGGTGCTGAGGACCACCGTGCCGAGCAGGTCGGCCGCGGTCGCCCGCACGTCGCGCCCCTCGCTCAGCGCGCTGACCGCGGCGCCGTCGACGATGGCGATGACGACCTCGGGCCTCAGGGTGCTTCCCAGGTGGCGCAGCACCCTGGCGACCGCGGCGTTGAGACGTTGGCGGCCGTTGCGGTAGGCCTGTCCGACGGCGACGGCGGCGCCGGCTGAGATGAGCTGGACGTAGTGGCCCCTGTAGGGTCCCTCGGCCGGAAGGGTCGCCTGGAGCAGCAGCTCGATCCGGCCGTGGAGGTCGGGCAGGTCGTCGAGGGACTCGACGCGGTCCGCCACCGCCTCGGCCCGCGAGGCCCACATGGCGATGTTGACCTGGCCCGCCTGGTAGAGGAGGTCGTCGAGGCCGTCGAAGTAGTACGTGGTGGCTGACAACGAGCAGCCGGCGCGCCTGGCCACCGCCCGGTGGCTGACCGCCCCGGGCCCGGACTCGCGGATGATGGCGGCGGCCGCCTCGATGATCTCCTGGCGCCGGCCCAGCCCTCGGCTGGTGGTCGCCACCACGGGGCGGGACGGGCCGGGTGCCTGCTCCCCGGACCGGTCGGCGAGGTGGTCCTCAGAGGGCTCGTCCGGATCGTCTGCGGCCTGTTCAGGGGCAAGGGTCTCGGCCATGACCCCATGTTACGTCCAGGTGACGGAACGGTCCCGCCAACCACCGTGGAAGTGGCTGACGGGACCGTTCGAGGTCGGGGCGCCGCGTGAGGGCTCCCCAGCCGGTCGGGGACCGGAGCTCAGGACCGCGCGTCCCCGTTCGTCTGGCCGATCTCCGCCATGTGGATGACCCGTGAGGCCCGGATCGCCACGAGCGCGACGAGCGCGACGACCGTGAGGTAGACCGCCGGAGTGAGGGCGGATCCCGTGACGTCGATGAGCCAGGTGACGATGAAGGGGGTCGTGCCACCCAGGATGGCGTTGGCCCCGTTGAAGGACAGGGCGAACCCGGAGTAGCGCACCTCGGTGGGGAAGGACTCGGCCAGGAAGGTGGCCAGCGTGCCGTCGTTGGCGGTCAGGATGATCGCGAAGACGACCTGGCAGCCGATGATGAGCAGCAGCCCGCTCGAGTCGGTCCCGGCGTGGGACATGACCCAGAACAGGGGGATGCTCAGGACGATGAAGGCCACGCAGGCGATGATGAGCATCTTGCGCCGGCCCATGGCGTCCGACAGGTGCCCCATGACGAAGATGGAGGCGATGTAGACCGCGAGCATGACCGAGGTCGCCATCGTGGCGGTGTCCTCGGCGAACCCGAGCTGCTTGCTCATGTAGGTGGGCATGTAGCTGAGCAGCATGTAGAAGGCCACGGCGTTGAGGCAGGAGACCCCGAAGGTGATGAGCACCTCGCGGCGGTGCTCGGACAGCAGCGAGCGGAAGGGGTTGGTCCTCGGCTGCTCGTCGGGGAGCTCGTCACGCATGGCCTGGTAGACCGGGGAGTCCTCGAGGTGGACCCGGATGTACCGGCCCACGAGGCCCAGCGGAGCCGCCAGGAGGAAGGGGATGCGCCAGCCCCAGGTGTGCATCGCGTCGGTGTCGAGGGCGGCGAACAGGCCCGCGACCATGAGGGAGCCGGCGAGCAGACCGCAGGCCGTCGAGGCCGGGACGAGGGAGGTGTACAGGCCGCGCCTGGCGGGCGGAGCGTACTCGGCGAGGAAGGTGCCTGCGCCCGCGTACTCCCCGGAGGCCGAGAACCCCTGGATCATGCGCAGCAGGAGCAGTCCCAGGGCAGCGCCGACGCCGATGGTGGCGTGGCTGGGCAGCAGCCCGATGAGGAAGGTCGAGCCCGACATGATGAGGATGGACCACGACAGCGCCCAGCGGCGGCCCTTGCGGTCACCCCACATGCC
The DNA here is from genome assembly GCF_900637165.1 of Actinomyces howellii. Classification (GTDB taxonomy): domain Bacteria; phylum Actinomycetota; class Actinomycetes; order Actinomycetales; family Actinomycetaceae; genus Actinomyces; species Actinomyces howellii. The sequence goes on from NZ_LR134350.1 coordinate 378,390, forward strand.
CCAGACCACCGCGCCGACGGGGCGCAGGATGAAGGACATCGCGAAGATCGCGAAGGACGTCATGAGCTGGACCGTCTTGTCCTCGCTGGGCGAGACGACCTCGCCGATGACGGCTGCCATGTAGCCGTAGGAGGCGTAGTCGAACCACTCGATGAAGTTGCCGATGAAGCTGGCCGACGCCGCCCGCTTGAGGGCGGAGGCACGTGCGTGCTCATCGTGCACATCGGTGCTGGCCGGGTTGGGATGACCGCTCATGATGTTCCTTCTGCCAAAGGTGACTTGACTACTCAGTTGCACAGTATAGGGATGTGATGTGTCCGACGTGAGACGTCGGCCGGGGGATCGTTCCGGGGCGGTGCCCTCGGCGCGTGCCCCGGCCGGGTGCTCAGGACTCGGAGCCCGCCTTGGACCGGGCGCCGGTGAGGTCCAGGAGAATCGGGGCCAGACCGCCTCCCAGGATGAGCACACCGCCGATGGCGCCCACGAGGGTCATCGACTCGTCCCACAGGACCAGGCCGAGCAGAAGGGCGACGACGCACTCCCAGTAGGACACGGTCGACAGCTCGACGGCGGGCAGGTGCTTGCCCGCCACGACGAGGAACCCGATGGCGAACAGGCCGCAGAACAGGAACATTCCGACCGCCCAGAACCAGTTCGTGGGCTTCATGACCTCGAAGGGGTTGGTCGGGTCGAGCCAGGTGATGCGGAAGGCCATGACGATGAGCGCGCCGACGGCGCCGAAGACGAAGTTCCAGAAGCCCCGGATCTCGGAGTCGATGTCGCCCCGGTAGCGGTAGAAGAACAGGGCCAGGCCGTAGAAGACGCCTGAGCCCAGGCCGAAGAGGTCGCCGAGGACCTTCTTGGGGTACTCGGGGTCGGCGCCCAGCTGGAGGCCGAAGCTCAGTCCCTCGCCCGAGGTGTAGGTGACCAGGCCGATCGTCATGAGCATGCCGAGGAACACGAGGGTGAGGAAGACCCCGTTGCGCACGGAGATCTTCTCCTTGAGGAAGATCCGCGCCAGGATCGCCGAGACGAGCGGGCCGGTGTAGATGAGGAACACGGCGTTGGCGATCGTGGTCATGAGCGTGGAGGACACGTACAGAGCCAGGGAGGCGCCGATGGACAGCCCGCCGGCCACGACGGCGAAGGACAGCTTCGTCGAGCGCAGCTTGGCGAGCTTCTTGACCGCCACGATGAGGAGGAGGAAGCCCAGGGCGCCGACCGTCATGCGGCCGAAGGCCAGGAAGTCGCCGATGATGAAGCGGGTCCCGTCCGGCTTGAGGGGGGTCGACAGGCGCCCGAAGGTGCCCACGAAGCCCATGCCGGTTGCGGACAGCAGCATGGCCGTGAAGCCGAGCTTCTTGTTCATGGTGTGGCCCTGAGCGGCAGTGCCGCTGGACGGTGAGGACATCCTTGTCCCCTTTCAGAGGGTAGTAGTGGTGAACGGGGTGACGCCGGTCGTCACGACGTTGGTCGGACCGGCGAGCCGTGCAGCGCCCGTTGGCTCTGCACGGCAACAGGTGCTCCCGGACCCGGACCGGTGGGACAGGGTCCGGGAGCACCGCAGGGGATGGTCGTGGCGAGTCAGACGGTGAACCGGCTCGTGATCGCCTCGGTCATGCCCTCGACAACCGAGGCGGCCAGCACCTGGCCCTTCTCGGCGCTGGCGGCCTGCGCGGAGGACAGGCAGCCCGACTCCGGGGTCAGGGAGGGGTCGACCGGCAGGAGGTCGTACAGGGGAAGGTCGGCGGCCGGCAGGTCCATGACCCTGTCCATGTGGACGAGCTCGGGGAAGAACTCGAGCATGAGGGAGGTCTCCATGACCCCGCCGTGCTCGACGTCCCAGCCCGGGAACCCCTCGGGGTAGAGCCGGGCGATGACCTCCTCGGTGACGAAGTCCCAGTAGGACAGGAGCATGACCTGGGGGACCTCGCCCGAAGGCGCCAGCTCGCGCAGGGCGAGATCGACGCCCTCGTAGAGGAACTGGTAGTTCTCGTAGTGTCCGTTGACGAAGACGATGCGTCGGGCGCCGTGCCGGGCGAGCTCGCGCACGAGCGTGCGGCACACACCGATGACCGTCTCGGCGTCGAAGCCGAAGGAGCCGACGATGTGGTTACCTCCCCCCGAGCGCTGCTGCGACTTGTAGCCGGTGGTGACGGTCGGTCCCACGAGGGCGGCGCCCAGGCGGTCGGCGGTCAGCTCGGCCATCGTCGTCGACAGCAGGACGTCGACGCTCAGCGGCATGTGCGGCCCGTGCTGCTCGATGGCGCCCACGGGGATGAGGACGACGGGGTCGTCCTCGGACAGGATCTGGCGGTAGGTGAAGGCGTCGAGCCTCGTGATGTTCTTCTCGCTCATCGTTGCGTGGACTCCTTGGACGGGACGGTGGTGGGAACGCGTGGAACGGTCGGTCCGGATCGTGTCTGCAGCTGGGCGCCCCCGGGGCCACGGGGGCGCCCAGCGCCTGTCAGGAGGCCGGCGCCCCGGCGAGCTCCTTGTCGGAGCCGGCCCCGGCGGAGGCCTTGCTCTTGCCGTTCTTGCCGTTCTTCGTCGAGAACATGATCTGGGAGACGCCGCCGGCGATGATGAGGGCGCCACCGAGGGCCTGGATGACGGTGATGTGCTCGCTGAACAGGATGATGCCCAGCAGCGTGGCCATGATCGTCTCCTGGTAGGAGATGGTGGCCAGCTCGGAGGCCAGGAGGATCTTCGAGGCGACCGTAAGGAAGAAGAACGCGCCGAATCCGGTGATGAACGCGGCGACGGCCAGGACGACCCAGCCACGGGTGGTCATCTCCGACAGGTCCGGACGGTCGATGAGGAGGATCGTTCCCAGCGTGATGATGGCGAAGGTGAAGTTGCAGTAGGAGCGCACGTCGGAGTCGACGTCCGTCCTGTAACGGCTGAAGAAGAGGAAGAGACCGTAGGCCACGCCGGAGGCCAGGGCCACGAGGTTGCCGACCATGTACTTCGGGTCGAGGTCCAGGCTGATCGTGAATCCGTCGCCGGAGGTGTAGTTGATGATGCCGATGATCATGAGGCACCCGACGAGGACCGCGGCCAGAGACAGGCCCGTGACCTTCGTGAAGGGCTCCTTGAGGAAGATCGTCGCCAGCACCGTGGAGTACACGGGGCCGGTGTAGATGAGGAACGCTGCGTTCGACAGCGTCGTCATCTGCGTCGACATGACGTAGAGCCCGGACAGGAGACCGAGGAAAATACCTGTCAGGATGATCGTCGGCGACATCCTGAAGTTCTTGAACTTATGGAACCTCCGCGTCGCCAGGAAGATCGCTGTCATTCCCAGGAATCCTGCGAAGCTGCGGTTGAAGGAGATGAAGAGCCCTGGCGCCTCGATGTAGCGGGCGAAGGCGCCGATCCCTCCCATGAGGCTCGATGAGAGGAACATGAATGCGAAGCCCTTGAGCTTTTCTCGACCCGATGAGTCCAACGTCCGCTCCTTTGCGGTGTCACCGCCGACGTAGGGGTGCGGTCGGCGGGGTAGTGGTGAGTGTGGGGGGGTGACGGAGATACGGGTACTGGTCGACGGGGTCCGGCCCGGGCGCGTCCGGGCCTCCCCGCAAGGGCAGGGCCCCGGGCGACGGGAGCGAGTGCCCCTGTCGCCCGGGGCCCTGCCGGGGCCGCGGGTGACGGTCGTGGCCGACCGTCACCCGCGGTGTGAGATGACGGCGTCGAGCTCTCAGACGAGGGTCGGGTCGTCGATCTGGTTCGGGAAGTAGTCCTCGCAGCCGCCCTCGCGGTAGACGTCGGCGGTCGCGCAGTGCAGACCACCGCCGAAGGCGTAGGCGTCGCGGAACGGAACCGGGATGACGTTCATGCCGAGCTTGTCCATCTGCTCCATCTGGTGGACCTCGCTGGCCTCGACACACACGGTCTTGTGGTCGATGACGAGGCAGTTCATGGACAGCCAGACCGAGGAGTAGCACAGCGGCGGCGGGGTGTCGTGCGCCGGCTGGGCGGCGTCGACGATCTGCCAGTCGTTGGCCTCGAAGATCTTGCGCTGCTCCTCGGGCAGACGACGGTGCGGGTTGTTGATGATGAGGCCCGGACGCAGCGGCACGAAGGTCGCGTCGATGTGGATCGGGTAGGGGTCACCGGGGAAGTTGACGGCGTGCACCCGCAGGTCGGGGTAGTAGCGCTTGAACCACTCCATGGCGGTGCGGTTCGTGGTCAGACCGTGCTGGATGAACAGGTCCTTACCGACGCGCATGACGTCAGCGGCGTCCCACATGGGCTCGAACTCGGTGGTGACGAAGTCCTTGGCAGCGGTGCGCTCGAGACGCTCCTCGAGGGAGATCTTCTCGTCGTAGTAGTTGTGCTTGTAGGACTTGTCGGTGAGGCGGGGACGGGGGGCCTGCGTCCACAGGAACTCCGGGTCCTCGTCGAAGTACTCCTTCATGAGCGGCCAGTAGGCGAGGTACTCGAAGTACCGGCAGCGGAAGGAGTTGGCGGACGAGATGATCTCGTTGCCGACGGTGAGCAGGATGTCACGCGGAGGCATCTGCGTGAAGCCGGACTCGGTGCGGAAGTCAGGCGTGACGATGGCCTGGTTCCACTGCAGCGGAGTGGGGCGGTCGACCTTGATGCCCAGACCCTCGAGGATCTTCGCGTAGTTGTCGAGCTGCTCGTTGGCGGCCTCGACCGTGGCGGTGGGACGGGGGCCCCACATGCCGCGCATCTCGGAGTCGATCGGCACCTTCTCAGAGGTGGCGGGCTCCTCCGGCGGGATGACGGAGAAGTCGGCGCGGCCGACGATCACGTGCTTGAGCGGGTCGAAGTCGTTCCAAGAGTTGACGATCTTCGTCATGAACTGTCACTCCTTTGTGAAGGGTTTTCCTTGCGGACGGACTGATTGTTGTAGCCGGGACGGCACTGGGCCGTCAGAGGTAACGTACGGGCTACCTCCTTCCTTGTCAGGTCCTGGCCGGGCCCCCTGGGCCAGCCTACCCGGCCCGTGAGCCGGGCAGGCTGGTCGGGGGACGAGTGTTAGGCCTTCGCGATGGTGGTTCCGGCCTTGCCGTTGATGATGTCGATGGCGTCCTCGAGGCGACCGATGGCCGCGGTGCCGCCGGTGTTCTCCACGAAGCGGGAGACGGCCTCGACCTTGGGCCCCATGGAGCCGGCCGGCAGACCGAGCGCGCGCAGCTCGTCGGGCGTGGCGCGGGGGATCTGACGGGCCTCGGGGGTGCCGTAGTCGACGAACACGCCGTCGACGTCGGTGAGGATCATGAGGGCGTCGGCCCCCAGGGCCTGGGCCAGCACGGAGGCGGTCAGGTCCTTGTCGATGACGGCCTCGACGCCGCGCAGGCTGCCGTCCTCCTCACGGATGACCGGCACGCCGCCGCCGCCGGCGCACACGACGACCGCGCCGGCCTCGACCAGGGTGCGGATGAGATCGGTCTCGACCACGCCCTGGGGCTGGGGGGAGCCGACCACGCGCCGGAAGTACTGCCCGTCGGGCTTGACCGTCCAGCCGCGCTCCTCGGCCAGGGCCGTGGCGGTGGCCTCGTCGTAGACCTCGCCGACGAACTTGGTCGGGTTGGCGAAGGCGGGGTCCTCGGCGTCAACGAGGGTCTGGTTGACCATGGCGGCCACCTGGCGTCCGGGCAGGGCGTTGCCCAGGGCCTGGAGCAGCCAGTACCCGATCATCCCCTGGGTCTCGGCGCCCAGGGTGTCGAAGGGGTAGGGCTCGCTCAGGCGCTCGTCGTTGGCCGACTCCAGGGCGAGCACGCCGACCTGGGGTCCGTTGCCGTGGGTGACGACGACCTCGTGCTCGGCGGCGAGCTTGGCCAGCTCCTTCGCGGCGACGACGACGTTGGCGATCTGGGTGGAGGCGTCGGGCTTGTCACCACGACGGAGCAGGGCGTTGCCGCCCAGTGCGACGACGATTCTCATGGGGCTCACTCCCAGGTTCCCAGGGTGGCGACCATGACGGCCTTGATGGTGTGCATCCGGTTCTCGGCCTGGTCGAAGGCGACGTTGGCCTCGGACTCGAACACGTCGTCGGTGACCTCGACCCCGTCCAGACCGGTCTTGTCGAAGATGTCCTTGCCCACCGTGGTGTTCGTGTCGTGGAACGCCGGCAGGCAGTGCAGGAACTTCACCCCCGGGTTCCCCGTCTTGGCCAGCAGCTCGGCGTTGACCTGGTACGGACGCAGCAGACCGATCCGCTCGTCCCACACCTCCTTGGGCTCACCCATCGAGACCCACACGTCGGTGTACACGAAGTCCACACCAGCCACACCGGCCTCGACGTCGTCAGTCACCAGCACCCTGGCACCGGAGACCTCCGCCAGGCGCTGGGCCTGCTCGACGACCTCAGCAGGGTTGTGCAGCTCCTTGGGAGCCACCATCCGCACGTCCATCCCCATGAGCGCACCAGCCACCAGCAGCGAGTTCGCCACGTTGTTACGCGCGTCCCCCAGGTAGGCGAACGAGATCTCACCGATCTCCTTGCCCCCCGCGTGCTCCAGCATCGTCAGCTGGTCAGCCAGCATCTGCGTGGGGTGCCACTCATCAGTCAGACCGTTCCACACCGGCACCCCCGACAGCTCAGCCAGCTGCTCGACGTGCTCCTGCTTCTTGCCCCGGAACTCGATCCCGTCATAGAACCGACCCAGCACCCGAGCCGTGTCAGCCACCGACTCCTTGTGACCCATCTGCGAGCCCGAGGGGTCCAGGTACGTCACCTGCGCACCCTGGTCATAGGCCGCCACCTCGAACGCGCACCGCGTCCGCGTCGAGGTCTTCTCGAAGATCAGCGCGATGTTCTTCCCCACCAGACGCTGCACCTCCCGACCAGCCTTCTTCGCAGCCTTCAGCTCCGCAGCCAGGTCAAGCAGCCCACGCCACTCCTCAGCCGTGAAATCAAGCTCCTTGAGGAAATGACGCCCCTGCAGAGAATGACTCATAATCCAAGACTCCTTCGTCAGTGTCGAACATGAAAAGAACATGCCGTCGGGCCGGGGGGACCTGCCCGTCGGCGCGGGCGAGGCGTCAGCCAGTGCTGGGACGCCACGATGCGGGCGTGCCTCGACGGCGCCAGCCGTCTCGACCGCGGCCGACCTCCGAGCCTCGCACCTGGTGGGCCACCCGGTGGGCCACCAGGTAGGCACAGCCGACCTCGACCTGTCGGGTGAGGTGCGTCTGGGCCCTCCGGCCCCGGGCTGAGAGCCCCGTGAGCCCCGTCGAGGCCCCGGTCCCGCGGGGGTCGCAGGACCCGCAGGTCCCGCAGGCTGCGGAGACCTCGGACTGCGCGACGGGCGCAGACGGCGCAGACAGTGCCATGGCTCTCTCTCCAGCACATCGTTGTGCTCTCGAAGGTTGAGGTTAGATCACGCGTCGTGGGAGGTTGCCCTCGACGTTGTGGTACGACCGTACCGAACACGAGCGCTCTGCAGAAGTCCTGCAAGGGTCTTCCTCCTAGAATCTCGGTTTCCCAGACCGGGCCCGCGCAGGTCCGGTCGTGGGGGAGGCGATGGAAACGCCGAGATGACACCGATTGTGAGCGATCGCGCAGGATCCGTCACCGGGGGTGGGATCCATGTCTGTCATGTATGAAACCTACAAGTGGGTCATCGGCCTCCGCCGGCACCTGGTACGCCCGCACCACTCGGGGCGCCACGGGGCCTCGCACGGGCAGGTGCTTGAGGGGCCCGCCTGCGCGATGATCGGGGGCGTGAAGGGGACACGAGGCACACAGGGCGCAGTGGGCGCAGAAGGCACAGAAGGCAGAGAAGACGCGGACCGCGTGACGAGTTCAGGTGGGCGGGGCGCCCCGGCCGGTGCGGGAGGCACGGAGGTGTCGGCCGTCGTGCTCGACATCGGCAACGTCGTCCTGGCCTGGGACCCCGTGGCCGCGGTCGCGGGTCGAGTGAGCCTGGCGCAGTGGGAGGAGTTCGTCCTCGGTGCGGGCTTCACCGAGCTCAACGCCCGCTCCGACGCCGGTGAGCCCTTCGAGGTGATCGTGAGGGACCTGGCGGCAGCGCATCCCGAGCGCCCGGACTGGGTGGAGATCCTGCGCACCTACCGGCGCCACCACACCGAGTCCCTTCCTGGCCCGGTCCCCGGGGTGCCGGAGCTCATCGAGGACCTCCTGGCCCAGGGGGTGGCCGTCTACGCCCTGACGAACTTCGACGCCGGCCCCTTCGAGGCCGCCCGGAGGCGCTTTCCCGTCCTGGACCGCTTCACCGGGGTCGTCGTGTCGGGACGCGAGCGCCTCGTCAAGCCCGACCCGGCGGTCTTCGATCTGCTCGGCGAGCGCTTCGGGCTCGAGGCCGCGCGCACCCTGTTCGTCGACGACTGCCCGGACAACACGGCCGCCGGCGCGGCGTGCGGCTTTCGCACCCACCTGTTCACCGGGGTCGGCAGGCTGCGCGCGGAGCTGTGCGAGCACGGCCTGCTCCCTGCGCCCGTAGACTGAGCGCATGCGCGTCCTGTTCGCGGGCACTCCCGAGGTGGCACTGCCCGCCCTCCACGCCCTGCTGACCTCGTCGGAGCACGAGGTGGTGGGTGTGCTCACCCGCGCCGACGCCCGGCAGGGCCGTGGGCGGGCCCTGCGTCCCTCGCCGGTGGCGGCGCGCGCCCGGGAGGCGGGCCTGGAGGTGCGTACCCCCGCGACGCTCAGGGACGAGGAGGTCCAGGCGTGGGTGCGCGGGCTGCGTGCCGACGTCGCGGTCGTCGTCGCCTACGGCCGGATCGTGCCCCCGGCGCTTCTTGACGTCCCCGGCCACGGCTGGCTCAACCTCCACTTCTCCCTCCTGCCCGCCTGGCGGGGCGCCGCCCCCGTCCAGCACGCTCTCATCGCGGGCGACGACGTGACCGGCGCCTGCGTCTTCCGTCTCGAGGAGGGTCTCGACACCGGCGACGTCTACGCCCGTCTCACCGAGACGATCCGGCCCACGGACACCGCCGGGGAGCTGCTCACCCGTCTCGCGCAGGCCGGCGCCCCCCTGGTCCTTACCGTCCTGGCGGCGCTCGAGGCGGGCGCGGTCGTCCCCGAGCCGCAGGACGACTCGCTGGCGACCTCGGCGCCGGCGCTCAGCCCCGAGGACGGGGTCATCGCCTGGGACGAGCCCGCCGTGGCCATCGAGCGCCGGATCCGGGGGGTGACCCCCTCGCCCGGGGCCAGGACCTGGCTGGGAGCCACGAGCCTGCGCCTGGGGCCGGTCGAGGTCGTCGCGGGCGGGACCGACCTGGCTCCGGGACAGCTGCGGGTGTCCAAGCACGAGGTGCTCGTGGGCACCGGCGGCGGAGGGATCCGGCTCGGACGGGTCGCCCCCGCGGGCAGGAGCTGGATGGACGCCGAGGCCTGGGCCCGGGGCGCGCGCCCGGCACAGGGCGCCCGGCTGGGCGCCCGGCCGGAGGAGGGCTGATGGGGCGCGGCGGCCACCGCGGACGGGGAGCGGGCCGGGCCGACGCGCGCCGGGGACCGGGGGCGGACTCCCGGAGCCGTGGGGCGCCGGACCCGGCCAGGACGGTCGCGCTGGAGACCCTCACCAAGGTCCGTCGGGACGACGCCTTCGCCAACCTCGTCCTGCCGGCGCTGCTCGACCGGGAGGGACTGAGCGGCAGGGACGCGGGCTTCGCCACGGCGCTGACCTACGGCACGCTGCGTCTCCAGGGACGTTACGATGCCGTCCTGACGCGGTGCGTCGACCGTCCCCTGGAGGAGGTTGACGGCCCGGTCCTCGACGTGCTCCGCCTGGGTGCGCACCAGCTCCTCGCGATGAGGGTGCCCCGGCACGCCGCGGTCTGGGCGACCGTGGACCTGGCCGCACACGCCCTGGGCAGGGGGGCGGCCTCCTTCGTCAACGCGGTCCTGCGGCGGGTCAGCGCCCTCTACGCGCAGGAGTGGCTCGACCGGCTGCGCCGGGAGGCACCTGACGCCACGGCCGCGCTGGCCCAGGTCGAGTCCCATCCCCAGTGGGTCGTCAAGGCGATGCGCCAGGCCCTGGTGTCGTGCGGGCGCGGCGTCGAGGAGCTGCCGGCCCTGCTCGGGGCCGACAACGTCGATCCCGAGGTGGCGCTGTGCGCCCGTCCCGGCCTCATCAGCCCCGAGGCGCTGGTCAAGGAGGCCGCCTCGGCCCTGGGCGGCGAGCCTCGACCGGGGGCGACGAGCCCCTGTGCGGTCGTGCTGACCGGAGGCGACCCGGGGCGGCTGGCCTCGGTGCGCCGGGGACGCGCGGGCGTCGAGGACGAGGGCAGCCAGCTCGTCGCCCTGCTCCTGGCCGAGGCCGGCCTCGAGGGCCGCGACGAGCGCTGGCTCGACATGTGCGCCGGACCCGGGGGCAAGGCGGCGCTGCTCGGGGCCCGCGCGGCTCAGCGGGGGGCGCGGCTCGTGGCCACCGAGATCGCCCCTCACCGGGTGCGTCTCCTGGAGTCGGCGGTGCGCGCGCTGCCACCGGGCACGGTCGAGGTGCGCCAGGGCGACGCCCGGGACGCCGGGTCCCAGGAACCGGGGGCCTACGACCGGGTCCTGCTTGACGCGCCCTGCTCCGGGCTGGGGTCCTTGAGGCGGCGGCCGGAGGCGCGCTGGCGCCGTCGGCCCGCCGACGTCACCGAGCTCGCCGAGCTCCAGCGCGAGCTGCTCGCCAGCGCCCTGCGCGCGGTGCGCCGCGGGGGAGTGGTTGCCTACGTCACCTGCTCGCCCCACGTCCTGGAGACCTCCCTCGTCGTCGGCGACGTGCTCAAGCGCCTGGCGCGTGAGGGACTGGAGGCCGAGCTGCTCCACGCCGGTGATGCCGCGACCCGGGTCGCCCCGAGGCCCCCGGCCGGGGCGGAACGCCAGATGCTCCAGCTGTGGCCCCACCTCGACGGGACCGACGCCATGTTCTGCGCCCTGCTGCGCCGTACCTGAGGCGCGGACCAGGCGACCGCACCCGAGACCACTTCGACCACAGGACGAGCCACGATGACACGCGCCGCGATCCACCCCTCGATCCTCAACGCCGACCAGTCGCGCCTGGCCGAGGAGCTCACACGGGTCTCCTCCGCCGACGGCCTGCACCTGGACGTCATGGACAACCACTTCGTCCCCAACCAGTTCGGCGGGCCCTCCCTGGTCGAGACCGTCCTGGCGCGGACGGACCTCGCCGTCGACGCCCACCTCATGATCACCGACGCCGACCGCTGGGCGCCCCAGTACGCCGAGATGGGATGCGCCGTCGTCACGGCCCACCTCGAGGCCACGACGGCGCCCTTCCGTCTGGCCAAGGAGCTGCGCCGCCTCGGCGCGGGAGTCGGGCTCGCCCTGCGGCCCGCCACGCCCCTGAGCGCGGTGACCCACCTCCTGAGCCATATCGACCTCCTGCTCATCATGACCGTCGAGCCCGGCTTCGGAGGCCAGTCCTTCATCGAGGAGATGATCCCCAAGATCGCCCAGGCCCGGCGGCTGGTCGGGTCGGCGGGGCTCGAGCTTCGTATCCAGGTCGACGGAGGGGTGACCGGTTCCACGATCGTCAGGGCGGCCGAGGCCGGCGCGGACGTCTTCGTGGCCGGCTCGGCGGTCTACGGCGCCGACGACGCCGCTGCGGCCATCGGCGAGCTGCGCGACCTCGCCGCAGCGCACTGCCACGAGCGCGTGCTCCGGTGACCTGCCGCGGGGCCCGGGCGCCCCGCTCCGCGAGCCATTTCAAGACCACCCGAGGCTTTTGTGAGGTCTCCACAATAGGGGCGGCCCCCGGTTGAGCCGTAACGTAGCCTGTCGAACGCATGCGTCGCCCCCACACAGGTGCGGAGACGCGGTTCATCCGGACGAGTCTCGCTCGTCCGGCCCAGCAGAGGCAGCACGACGTCGCCGGCACGTCGAGGGGTCCCGCTCTTGTGGGACTCCACGACACCGCCGCAGGCGTCACCAGACATGAGGAGCACATCGGTGACCACCCGGACCCTTGACCGCATCCTCATCGCCAACCGCGGTGAGATCGCCCTGCGCGTGGTGCGCACCGTCAGGGACCTGGGGGGCACCTCGATCCTGCCCTACACCCCGGAGGACCTCATGAGCCCGGCGGCCGAGCTCGCCGACCAGGCCCACGCCCTGCCCGAGGGATCCTCCTACACCGACGCCGCTGCCGTCCTGGCGCTGGCGGTCTCGACCCAGGCCGACGCCATCCACCCGGGCTACGGCTTCCTCGCCGAGGACCACGACTTCGCCCGCTCGGTCATCGAGGCCGGCATCACCTGGGTGGGGCCCTCTCCCGAGGCCATGGAGGCCCTGGGGGACAAGATGAGCGCACGCGCCACGGCCGAGCGGGCAGGGGTCGCCCCCGTCCCGGGCATCACGAGCCCGGTGACCGATCCCCAGACCGTCATCGCCTTCGCCGCTGAGCACGGCTACCCGGTGGCCCTCAAGCGCACCGACGGCGGTGGAGGGCGGGGTATCACCGTCCTGGCCGATGACGCCGAGGTGCGCTCCACCCCGGCCTTCGGCTCGGCCGAGGCCGGGGGCGGCACGCTCATCCTCGAGCGCTTCGTCACCGCCGCGCGTCACATCGAGACCCAGTGCGCACGCGACTCCCACGGCGCCTTCGCCGTCGTGTCCACCCGCGACTGCACCCTCCAGCGCCGCAACCAGAAGCTGCTCGAGGAGGCTCCGGCCCCCTATCTGCCCGAGGGCCTCGAGGCCCGGCTCGAGGAGGCCTCGCGGCGCCTGCTCGAGGCCGTCGACTACGTGGGCGTGGCCACCTGCGAGTTCCTCCTCACCCCGGGCGGGGACCTGTGGTTCCTCGAGGTCAACCCGCGGCTCCAGGTCGAGCACTGCGTCTCCGAGGAGGTCACCGGCGTCGACCTCGTCGAGGTCCAGCTGCGCATCGCCTCCGGGGGCCGTCTCGGGGAGGTCCCCGCCCCCCGGGGGCACTCCATCGAGCTGCGCATCACCTGCGAGGACCCCGCGCGCGGCCTCGCGCCGTCCACCGGGGCGATCACGAGGCTTCGCTGGCCCGCCGGGCCGGGGATCCGGATCGAGTCGGGCGTCGTCGAGGGCGACGTCGTCACTCCCATGTTCGACCCGATGCTCGCCAAGATCGTCGTGACCGGCGACACCCGGGACCAGGCGATCCGGCGGGCGCGGCGCGCGCTGGCCGAGACGGTCGTCGAGGGGGTGACGGTGTGCACCGGCCTGCACGCCCACGTCCTGGAGCGTCCCGAGCTGACCGGGCCGACCGGCGAGGGCCTGCTCGGCGTGACGACGAGGTGGATCGAGAACGACGTGCTCCCGCGCCTGGCCGACCCCGGGGCCGCGGGGCCGGCGGAGGCCGAGCCCGCCTCGGCCAGCCCGCGGACGCGCTCGACCTACGTCATCGAACTCGACGGCCGCCGGGTCAGCCTGACCATCCCCGACGGGATGCTCGCCCCGCGCGGCCAGCGCCTGGGCGGGGCGCTGTCGACCGGCCGCGACAGGCCGATGCAGCAGCCGCTGCGGGGGAGGGGCTCGTCCTCGCGCGCCGGCGCACGCGCCGCCGGAGAGGCCGTCGGCGAGGACCCGACCGTCATCGCCGCCCCCATGCAGGCGATCGTCACCCGCATCTGCGTCGAGCCGGGGCAGCAGGTGCGCGCCGGGGACCTCCTCGTGGTCCTGGAGTCGATGAAGATGGAGAACTACGTCCACGCCCCCGCCGACGCGACGGTCGCCGAGATCCCGGTGAGCGCGGGCCGCACCGTGTCGGCGGGCGAGGTGCTCGTCCGCATGGAGCAGGCTGTCCAGCCTGAGCGGGCGGCGCAGCCGGGGGACGCCACCACGACGACGCCGCAGGAGGCCTGAGCGATGACCACCATGACACCTGGGACACCTGGGACACCTGGGACGCCGGGAACGACGATGGCCGACTCCTCGGCCACGACCGCCTTCCGCGAGCGGATCGCGCGAGTCGACGCCGAGGCCGAGGCCCGGGCGGCCGAGCGCCAGCACGCCAAGGGCAAGAGCACCGCCAGGGAGCGCATCACCGCGCTCCTGGACGAGGACACCTTCCTCGAGATCGGCCGCTACACCGGGTCCGGCGCCGGGGAGAGGGCCCGCCCCTCGGGCGTGGTCACCGGCTTCGGGCAGATCGACGGACGTCAGATCGCCGTGTACTCCCAGGACTTCTCGGTCTCCGGCGGCGCGCTGGGCGCGGTCGAGGGGGACAAGATCGTCCGCCTGCTCGACGACGCCCTGCGCCTGCGCATCCCGGTGGTCGGCCTCATCGACTCCGGCGGCGCCAAGATCCAGGAGGGCGTGGGCGCGCTGCGCCAGTACGGCCGGATCTTCAACCGCACCTGCGCCGCATCGGGCCTCGTTCCCCAGATCAGCGTCATCCTGGGGCCCTGCGCGGGCGGTGCGGTCTACTCCCCGGCGCTGACGGACTTCGTCATCGCCACCCGGGAGGCCTCCCACATGTTCGTCACCGGCCCCGACGTCGTGCGCGCCGTGACCGGGGAGCGCATCAGCGCCGAGGACCTGGGCGGTGCCGACATCCACGGATCGGTCTCCGGCGTCGTCCACTATGTCGCCGAGGACGAGACCGACGCCCTGGGCCAGGTCCGCACCCTCCTGGCCTACCTGCCCTCCTCCTCGGAGCAGCCGGCCCCGTCCTACGTCTACGAGGAGGCCGACCGCGCCCAGGACGAGGCGACGGCGGCCGGCGTCGGGGCGCTCGTTCCCTCCTCGACCCGCCAGGCCTACGACGTCGCCGAGGTCGTGTCCTGCCTCGTCGACCACGGCGAGCTCGTCCAGGTCCAGGAGGACTTCGCCCCCAACGTCGTCATCGGCTTCGCCTGCTTCGAGGGCAGGCCCGTGGGCGTCGTGGCCAACCAGCCGCTCCACGACGCCGGCACCCTCGACGTCGACGCCTCGGAGAAGCTCGCCCGTTTCGTGCGCTTCTGCGACGCCTTCGGCCTGCCGGTGGTCACCTTCGTCGACGTCCCGGGCTACCGGCCCGGGGCCGAGCAGGAGCACGCCGGCATCATCCGCCGTGGAGCCAAGGTCATCAACGCCTACGCCACGGCCACGGTCCCGCTCGTCACCGTCGTCCTGCGCAAGGCCTACGGCGGGGCCTACATCGTCATGGGGTCCAAGGCCATCGGAGCCGACCTCAACTTCTGCTGGCCCGGCGCCGAGATCGCCGTGCTCGGTGCGGCCGGCGCGGTGGGCATCATCCACCGCCGCGACCTCAAGAAGGTCCGCGACGAGCAGGGTGAGGAGGCGGCCGCCGTCGAGCAGGAGCGCCTCGTCGAGGAGTACACCGCCTCGGTCATCAACCCCGACAAGGCCGTGGCGATCGGCGAGATCGACGCGGTCATCGCCCCTGAGGACACGCGCACCGTCATCGTCGACTCCCTGGCCGCCCTGGCCGACAAGCGCGACGCGCGGCGCCTTCCCTTCAAGAAGCACGACAACGGACCGCTGTGAGGACGCCCCCGTGACCGACCAGGACCCGTCCGTCCCCGCAGCCCCGAGCGCTGCCAGGACAGTACCCGACGCACCCGACGTACCCGACGCAACCGACGCAACCACTGAGGACCGCATGAGCACGCTGCCCACCACCCCGTCCACCAGCATCGCCGAGCGCATCGCCGCGGGCGAGCCCCACCTGCTCGCCTTCGGCGGGCAGGCAACGCCCTGGCGGGCCACCCTCGAGGAGCTCGTCGCCCTCAACCGCACCCTCGCGGCCGAGCTCGTCGGCGTCGACGCGGCCGTCGCCGACCGGCTCGCCCCGGTGGCCACCGAGCTGCTCACGATCTCCCCGCGCGGCTCACGCCTGCTCGACGACGAGGCCGCGCCGCTCGTGCCGGCCTCCGCCACGGGGGCCGACACCGCCGACGTCTCGGTGCCCGGGATCCTCGCGGCCCAGCACGCGGTGCTGGCCTCGCTGCCCGCCGCCGGCCTCAACCTCTACGCCACCGCCGAGGGCGCCCCGGCCATCGGCCACTCCCAGGGCGTCCTGGGCGTGGCGCTCCTGAGCGCCCTGCGCTCGGGCGAGCGGGAGCGGGCCGTCGACGTGCACGCCCTGGCCCGCCTCATCGGGGCCGCCGCGGCGCGCACGACCCGCCGCCTCGACCTGGGCACCGTGGGGGAGGCCACCCCGATGCTCTCCGTGCGCGGGGTGACCAGGCCGGTCCTCGACGCGGTGCTCGCCAAGGTCCCCGCCTCCGAGCGGATCGCCGTCGGGGTCGTCAACGGCAGGCAGGCCCACATCCTGTCGGGACGCCCGGCCGACCTGCTCACCGTCGTCGCGGCCCTCGAGGCCGCCGCACGTCGCAGCCAGGCCGACCGCAAGGAG
The DNA here is from genome assembly GCF_900637165.1 of Actinomyces howellii. Lineage (GTDB taxonomy): Bacteria > Actinomycetota > Actinomycetes > Actinomycetales > Actinomycetaceae > Actinomyces > Actinomyces howellii. The sequence continues at coordinate 394,667 of NZ_LR134350.1, forward strand.
CGTCGTCGCGGCGGGGCCGTGCTCGCCCCCGTCACCGAGTTCCTCACCACCTCGGTGCCCTTCCACACCCCGCTGCTGGCCGGCGCCGTCGAGGACGTCGTGACGTGGGCCGGGCGCTGCGGCCTGGACACCGACCAGGCCCGCGAGCTCGCCCAGGCCGTGCTCATCGACCCCGTCGACTGGCCGGGGCTGGTCACCGACGCCCTGGGCACGCAGATCCGCCTCGTGCTCGACCTGGGGCCGGGGACCGTCCTGACCCGCCTGACCGAGGCGGTCGTGGCCGGCACGGGCACGACGGTCGTGTCCGCCGGCACCGCCCGGAGCATCGACGACCTCGACCGACCCGGCGCCGCCCCCGAGCCGGCCGTCGACCGCGCCCGCTTCGCCCCCCGCCTCACCCGCCTGCCCGACGGGCGCCTCACCCTCGACACCGCCTTCACCCGCCTGACGGGACGCTCCGCGGTGCTCCTGGCGGGAATGACCCCCACGACCGTCGACCCCGAGATCGTGGCCGCGGCCGCCAACGCCGGCTACTGGGCCGAGCTCGCCGGCGGCGGCCAGACGACCGCCACCGTCCTGGCCGACAACCTCGCCGGGCTCGAGGCCGCCCTCGAGACGGGGCGCACCGCCGCGTTCAACGCCATGTTCATGGACCGCTACCTGTGGAACCTCCACCTGGGCACCCAGCGCCTGCTGTCCAAGGCGCGCGGGGCGGGGGCACCGGTCGACGGCGTCGTCATCTCCGCGGGCATCCCCGAGCTCGACGAGGCCCAGGGGCTCCTCGCCCGCCTGCACGCCGAGGGCTTCCCCTACGTGGCCTTCAAGCCCGGGACCGTCGACCAGATCCGCCAGGTCATCGCCATCGCCAAGGCCGTGCCCGACAGCCCCGTCATCATCCAGATCGAGGACGGCCACGCCGGGGGCCACCACTCGTGGGAGGACCTGGACGCCATGCTCCTGGCCACCTACGACGCGATCAGGGCGGTCGACAACCTCGTCCTGTGCGTCGGCGGCGGTATCGGCACCCCGCAGCGGGCGGCCGACTACCTCACCGGCCGCTGGGCGCTGGCCTACGGCACCGCCGCGGCCCCCGTCGACGGGGTCATGGTCGGAACCGCCGCCATGACCTGCCTGGAGGCCCGGACCAACGAGGACGTCAAGCAGCTCCTCGTCGACACCCCGGGACTCGACCCCGCCCACGAGGGCGGCTGGGTCGCCTCGGGCGCCTCCGTGGGCGGCATGACCTCGGGCCTGTCCCACCTGCGGGCCGACCTGTACGAGATCGACAACGCCTCGGCGCGCGCCTCGCGCCTCATCCAGGAGCTCGCCGGCGACGACAAGGCGATGACGGCGCGCCGCGAGGAGATGATCACCGCCCTGGCGGGCACCGCCAAGCCCTACTTCGGCGACGTCGAGGAGATGACCTACCTGGAGTGGGCGACCCGCTACGCACAGCTGTGCGTCGCCCCGCACGAGGGCCGCGCCGCCACCCGCGAGGACTGGAGCGACGAGGGCTGGTACGACCGCTTCCTCGACCTGCTCCACCGCGTCGAGGCCCGCCTCGACGAGGCCGACCGCGGCCAGGTCCCCACGCTCTTCGCCTCCGAGGACGACGTGCTCGACGCAGACGCCGCCCTGGCCGCCCTGGCCGAGCGCCACCCCCGGGCCGCCACGACCCGGGTCGAGCCGGTCGACGCCGCGTGGTTCGTCGACCTGTGCCGCAAGCACCCCAAGCCCGTGCCCTTCGTGCCGGTCCTGGACGCCGACATCCTGCGCTGGTGGGGCACCGACTCCCTGTGGCAGTCCCAGGACCCGCGCTACACCGCCGACCAGGTGCGGATCATCCCCGGCCCGGTGTCGGTGGCCGGCATCACGACGATCAACGAGCCCGTCGGCGAGCTCCTGGGCCGCTTCGAGGCCGCCACCGTCGAGGCCCTGACCGACTCGGGAGCCGAGGAGCACGCCGCCGCCGGGCGCCTGGGCACGACGTGGCTCCACGGCGCCCTGCCGGTGGCCGACGCCACCGAGCTCGTCCGATCCGCCCCGCACGTCCTGTGGAACGGGCACCTGACCGTCAACCCGGCCCGTGTCCTGGCCGACGACGCCTACACCGTCGTGGCCCGCCCGGACGTGGCCGAGGACGCCTACGACCTCGACATCCGCCTCGACACCCACTGGGACGAGGTGCCCGGAGGGGAGTCGATCCACGCGGTGCGCCGCCTTGTCGTCCCGCTGCGCCTGGCGCGTGCCTGGGACGGGGCCGCCCCGCTGGTCGACCCCGAGCGCATCTCCGAGACGATGAACGACCTGCTGCGCTCGACCGCAGGCGTCGGGGCGGTGTCGATCACCGGTGACCTCGTCGAGCACCTGCCCGAGGTCGTGGCCGCCGTACCCGGTGCCACCGACGCCCGGGGGGACGCGGTCACCCAGCCCTTCGGCACCGTCCACGCCCGCTTCACCCTGGCCGACACCCTCGGGCACGACCACGCGGCGGTCACCGCCGACGCCCTGCCCACGAGCCTGTCGGCCGCGCCGCTGGTCCCCGACGCCCTGCTCGGCCCGTGCTGGCCGGTCGTCTACGCCGCCCTGGGCTCGGTCGTCGAGGAGGGCATGCCCCTCATCGAGGGCCTGCTCGGTGCCGTCCACCTCGACCACACCATCGACCTGCACCGCTCCCTGGCCGAGCTGGTCGCCACCGCCGGCCCGGACCTGACCGTCCAGGTCGACGGGTGGGTGGCCGCCCTCGAGGAGTCGAGCGCCGGGCGGGTGGTCGACGTGCGCCTCGAGCTGACCGACACCTCGGACGGCTCGGTCATCGCCCTCATGCGTGAGCGCTTCGCCATCCGCGGGCGCGCCTCGGGCACCGCCGTCCCCTCGGCGCCCGAGCTCGCCGGCGGCACCGGCCGCGCCACCGCCCCGGCCGCGCGGCGCCTCCTGCGGCGCGTGACCGTCACCGCCCCGGCGGACATGACCGCCTTCGCCCGGGTCACCGGCGACTTCAACCCCATCCACACGAGCTACCACGCCGCGAAGGTCGCGGGCATGGAGGCCCCGCTGGTCCACGGCATGTGGCTGTCGGCCACCGCCCAGCAGGTGGCCGCCTCGACGGCCGCCGACGGCACCCGCAACGTGCTCGCCGGCTGGACCTACGTCATGCTCGGCACCGTCGAGCTCGGTGACCGCGTCGAGGTCTCCGTCGAGCGCACCGGCCTCGTGGTCGGCGGCGGCCTCGTGCTCGAGGTGACCTGCCGCATCGGTGACGAGGTCGTCTCGCGGGGCACCGCCGTCACTGAGCCCGAGCCCACCGCCTACATCTTCCCCGGCCAGGGCATCCAGGCCCAGGGCATGGGCCTGGACGAGATGCGCTCGTCGAAGGCGGCCCGCCAGGTCTGGGAGCGGGCCGACGCCCACACCCGTGCCGAGCTCGGCTTCTCGGTCATCGCCCTCGTGCGCGACAACCCCACCGAGATGACCGCCAGGGGCGTCACCTACCGGCACCCCGAGGGGCTGCTCAACCTCACCCAGTTCACCCAGGTCGCCCTGGCCACGGTCGCCATGGCGACGGTGGCGCGGCTGGCCGAGGCAGGCGCCCTCGTGGAGAACGCCGCCTTCGCCGGCCACTCGCTGGGGGAGTACACGGCGCTGAGCGCCTACGGCCGGGTCATGCCGGTGGAGACGACGATCTCCATCGTCTTCCAGCGCGGCTCGACCATGCACTCCCTGGTCCCGCGTGACGAGACCGGTGCCTCGAACTACCGCATGGGCGCCCTGCGCCCCAACATGGCGGGCATCAAGGCCGCCGACGTCGAGGCCTACGTGCGCGGTATCGCCGAGTCCACCGGCGAGTTCCTCCAGATCGTCAACTACAACCTCGCCGGCGTCCAGTACGCCGTGGCGGGCACGATCAAGGGCCTGGACGCCCTGGCCGCGGACGCCCGCGCCAAGGCGGCCGCACGCGGTGCGAAGAACCCCTTCATGTTCGTCCCCGGGATCGACGTGCCCTTCCACTCCGAGGTCCTGCGCCCCGGCGTGGCGGAGTTCCGCGAGCGTCTCGAGGCCCTCGTGCCCACCGACCTCGACGTCGATCGCCTGACCGGCCGCTACGTGCCCAACCTCGTGGCCCGGCCCTTCGCCCTGACCGAGGACTTCGCCCGCTCGATCCTCGAGGTCGTGCCCTCCGAGCCGGTCCGCGAGGTGCTTGACAGCTTCGAGGACTGGGCGGCCCGCCCCGTGGACCTGGGAAGGCGCCTGCTCGTTGAGCTCCTCGCCTGGCAGTTCGCCTCCCCGGTGCGCTGGATCGAGACCCAGGACGTCCTGCTGTCCAGCCCCGCCGAGGGCGGACTGGGTGTCGAGCACGTCGTCGAGGTCGGGCTGGCGGCCTCGCCGACCCTGGCCAACCTCGCCTCCCGCACGCTCATGCTCCCGCAGCACTCCTCGCGGCACGTCACGGTGCACAACGCCCGGCGCGACGAGGCGCGCGTCCTGGCCACCGACACCGACCCCGCCGTCGAGCTCGACGAGGAGGCCTTCGAGCTGCCCGCCTCCTCGGGCCAGGAGACCCCCGCGGCGCAGGAGGCTCCCGCCGCCGAGCAGGCGGCACCGGCTGAGGCCGCCTCCCCTGCACCGGCTCCGAGCACGGCGGCTCCCTCCGGGCCGGTCGAGGACCTGCCCTTCGGGGCCACCGACGCCCTGACGGTGCTCCTGGCTCACGCCGCGCGCATCCGCCCCGAGCAGATCGGCGCGACCGACACGACCGAGACGCTCACCAACGGCGTGTCCTCGCGGCGTAATCAGCTGCTCATGGACATGGGCACCGAGCTCCAGCTCGCCTCGATCGACGGTGCGGCCGACGCCGACATGACCGCCCTGTCGGCCACCGTGGCCAAGGGAGCGCCGGGCTACAAGGCCTTCGGTCCGGTGCTCACCGACGCGATCCGCACCGGCCTGGGCCGCATCCTGGGACCCTCGGGGGTGCGCGCCACCCGGGTGGCCGAGCGGGTCAACGGCACCTGGGCCCTGGGCGACGGCTGGGTCTCCCACGTGACCGCCGCCCTGTTCCTGGGCACCCGCGAGGGCGCCTCCATGCGGGGCGAGGACCTCGCCTCGCTGGGGACCTCGGCGCCGCTGGCCAACGCGGCCGCCGTCGACGCCCTCATCGACAAGGCCGTCCAGGAGGTGGCCTCGGCCCACTCCGTCACCGTGTCCAAGCCCAGTGCCGGCGGTGCGGGCGGGGCTGTGGTCGACTCCGCCGCCCTGGACGCCTTCGCCCAGACCGTCACCGGTCAGGACGGCGTGCTGGCCACGACCGCCCGCACCATCCTCGAGGCCCTCGGCCTGTCCGAGCGCCTGACGGTCCCGGCCGACGCCGACGACGAGGCGGCCGCGGCCCGCGCCGCCGTCGAGGCCGTCAACGCCGAGCTCGGCTCGGGATGGGTGTCCTCGGTGACCCCCTCCTTCAGCCCGGAGCGCGCCGTCCTCATCGACGACCGCTGGGCCACCGCCCGGGAGGACCTGGCCCGGCTGGGCAACGGTGAGACCGACCTGGAGGAGGCCGGCTCCCTGCTCGCCCCGGAGCGCTTCACCGGACTGGGTGCGGCGGTCGCCGACCAGGCGTCGTGGTGGGCCCGCCAGCTGGGCGCCTCCCAGGCGCCCGACGCCCCCGAGCGCGCCGCGGTCGCCGCGGCCATCGCCCAGGCGGCCGCGCAGGCGCCCGTCGCGGGTGCCGGCTGCGTGCGCTGGGCCGACCAGGTCGCCGTCGTCACCGGAGTGGCCCCCGGCTCGATCGCCGCGGCCGTCGTCGGTGACCTGCTCGCCGGCGGGGCCACCGTCGTGGCCACGAGCTCGCGCCTGAGCCACGAGCGCCTGGCCTTCGCCACCCGGCTCTACCGCGAGCACGCCTCAGCGGGGGCGCGCCTGTGGATCGTGCCGGCCAACCTGGCCTCCTACCGCGACGTCGACGCCCTGGCCGAGTGGATCGGCACCGACCAGGTCATCACCGCCGGCGGCAAGACGACCCTCGTCAAGGAGGCCCTCGTCCCCACGCTCCTGTTCCCCTTCGCCGCCCCCCGGGTGGCGGGCACCCTGGCTGACGCCGGCCCCGAGGCCGAGTCCCAGACCCGCCTCCTGCTGTGGAGCGTGGAGCGCACGATCGCCGCCCTGTCGGCGATCGGGACCGACACCCACGTCGACCACCGGCTCCACGTCGTCCTGCCCGGGTCGCCCAACCGGGGGACCTTCGGCGGCGACGGCGCCTACGGCGAGGTCAAGTCCGCGCTGGACGCCGTGGTCAACCGCTGGAGCTCGGAGAAGGCCTGGTCCTCCAGGGTCACCCTGGCCCACCCCCGTATCGGCTGGGTCCGCGGTACCGGCCTCATGGGCGGCAACGACCCGCTCGTGGCGGCCGTCGAGGCCGCCGGCGTGCGCACCTGGGCCACCGAGGAGATCGCCGCAGAGCTGCTGGCCCTGTGCACCTCCCAGGTGCGTACCGAGGCCGCCCAGCGCCCCGTCCTGGCCGACCTGACCGGCGGGCTGGGCGAGGACGTCGACCTCGTCGCCCTGCGTGAGAGCGCCGCCGCCTCCGTGGCGCCCGAGCAGGAGGAGCCCGCCCAGGCCCCGGCGCTCATCAAGGCCCTGCCCACGCCCTCGGTCCCCACCCAGCCCACCGCCCCCGAGTGGGGCGAGGTGGACGTCGACCTCGACGAGGTCATCGTCGTGGTCTCCTCCGGGGAGGTCTCGACCTGGGGGTCGGGCCGTACCCGCCGCGAGGCCGAGCTCGGCATGACCAGCGGTGACGACGTCGAGCTGACCGCCGCGGGCGTGCTCGAGCTCGCCTGGGGCATGGGCCTGCTCACCTGGCAGGACAGCCCCTCGGCCGGCTGGTACGACACCGACGGCGAGCTCGTCGAGGAGTCCGACATCCTCGAGCGCTACCGTGACGAGGTCGTGGCACGCTGCGGCATCCGCGAGTTCGTCGACGACGGGGTCATCGCCCCCGTGGCCCCCGAGGAGGTCTCGGTCTACCTCGACCGTGACATCACCCTGACGGTGGCCGACGAGGCGACCGCCCGCACGATCGAGGCGACCGACCCCGAGCACACCCTCGTCGCCCCCGACGAGGCGACGGGGGAGTGGACGGTGACCCGCCTGGCCGGCGCGCTGGCCCGGGTGCCGCGCCGCGCCGCCCTGTCGCGCACCGTCGGCGGCCAGTTCCCCGTGGACTTCGACCCGCAGCGCTGGGGCATCCCCGCCTCGATGACCGAGGGCATGGACACGATCGCCGCGTGGAACCTCGTGACCGCCGTCGACGCCTTCCTGTCGGCCGGCTTCACCCCCGCCGAGCTGCTCACGGCCGTCCACCCCGCGGACGTGGCCTGCACCCAGGGAACGGGCTTTGGCGGCATGGAGTCGATGCGCAAGATGTTCGTCGGCCGGTTCCTCGGTGAGGAGCGTCCGAGCGACATCCTCCAGGAGGCGCTGCCCAACGTCGTGGCCGCCCACGTCATGCAGTCCTACGTCGGTGGGTACGGCTCGATGGTCCAGCCCGTCAGCGCCTGCGCCACCGCCGCGGTCTCCATCGAGGAGGGCTGGGACAAGATCGCCCTGGGCAAGGCCGACGTCGTCGTGGCCGGTGCCATCGACGACATCTCCATCGAGTCGGTCGTCGGCTTCGGCAACATGAACGCCACCGCCGAGGCGGCCGCCATGTACGCCAAGGGCATCTCCGCCCGCCACTTCTCCCGGGCCAACGACCGTCGCCGCGGCGGCTTCGTCGAGGCCGAGGGCGGGGGCACGGTCATCCTGGCCCGCGGCTCCGTGGCCGCCGAGCTGGGCCTGCCGGTGGCCGGGGTGCTGGGCTTCGTCTCCTCCTACGCCGACGGCGCCCACACCTCGATCCCCGCCCCCGGTCTGGGCGCGCTGGGCGCGGGCCGCGGAGGCAAGGACTCGCGCCTGGCCAGGTCCCTGGCCCGCCTGGGCGTCGAGGCCGACGACATCGCCGTGGTCTCCAAGCACGACACCTCGACCAACGCCAACGACCCCAACGAGTCCGAGCTCCACACCCGGCTGGCCCGGGCGCTGGGCCGCTCCGAGGGCAACCCGCTGGTGGCCGTGTCCCAGAAGACCATCACCGGTCACGCCAAGGGTGGTGCCGCCCTGTTCCAGGTCGCGGGTCTCACCGAGATCCTCGCCACCGGCGTGGCCCCGGGCAACGCCAGCCTCGACGTCGTCGACGCCCCCCTGGAGCGCGACGCCTTCTGGGTGTGGCCGCGCACGCCGATCCGCCTGACCGGCCGCGGCGGAGCCGACGGCCGTGTGCCGGGTGCGGGTCCGGTGCGTGCCGGGCTGCTCACCTCACTGGGCTTCGGCCACGTCTCGGGCCTGGTGGCGATCGTCCACCCCGGTGCCTTCGAGGCCGCCCTGCGCAAGGCCGGCGGCCAGGAGGCCGTCGACGCCTGGCTGGCCTCGGCCAACCGGCGGCTGGCTGCCGGGACCCGGCGCCGCCGGGCCGGCATGATCGGCCGCGCACCGCTGTTCGAGACGGTCGAGGGCCGTCGTCTGGGCGAGGAGACCAAGCACCGCGACCCCCACGAGGTCGAGGCGGCCATGCTCCTGGACCCCGAGGCGCGTCTGGGCTCAGACGGCGTCTACCACACCGGTGAGAAGGACACCGAGGAGGACTGAGCGCCCGCCGGGCACCTGCCCGGCCCTGTCCCGGCCACCTCCACGCCTGTGCGGCGGCCCCCGAGAGGGGGTCGCCGCACAGGCGCGTGTCCCGGTTGCCACGGGGCGATACGGGCGACGAAGTGGACTGGAGGTCAGCGAAGGATGAGCGCCAGGCCGCGGTGAAGCTTGCGGGCGATCTCCTGCTGCTCGGTCTCAGGGGCGTTGAGGTAGTCGATCGTCAGGCCGTTGACGAGGGCGGTGACCAGTCGTGCCGCCGTAGCGGGCGTCATGCCCGGCACGAGGCGCCCGGCGTCGTGAGCCGAGGCGAGGGCCGTCTCGAGCCGGGTGCGGAACAGCACGAGGGCGGACCAGTACAGCTCGGCGAGCCAGGGCCGGGTCGAGGCGGCCGCCCCGTAGACCACCCAGAGCGCCGCGTCCTCCCGGCGCGTACCCCCGGTGGGCAAGAGCTCGCTGAGGGACTGGTGCATGGACTCCAGCGGGCTACCGGCCCGTGGCAGGGCCCGGATGCGCTCCTCCTGCCGCTGGACCGAGCGGACGAATGCGTTGGTCAGAAGGTCCTGACGCGTCCGCGCGTGGTACTGGACGGTGCCGGGCGCGAGGCGGGACTGCGTCGCGACGGTGCGCACGCTGACCCGGTCGAAGCCGTCCCGCGCGATGACGGTGATCGTCGCGTCCGCGATCACGGTCCCCGTGGCGGACAAGCGCTTCGTCAAAGACGAGACGGGACCGGGTACCGACATAGCAGGCTCCTGACGTGCTGGACGCCCACAGGATACGCGTCGTACAGTCGTATGACAGTGGGCTGGCGCACCGACGGAAGGAACGGCAGTGGGAGATCTTCTCGCCCTCGGTGGCCTTGCACTCCTGGACTCCACGAGCCTGGGTACGCTGGTCATCCCGCTCGGACTCGTCGTCCGGCGCCGCCGCGTCGACCCGGGACCGATGAGCGTCTACTTCATGACCGTGTGCGCCGTGTACTTCGCGCTCGGCGTGGCGCTGCTCGCAGGGATCGACGTGCTCGCTGAGATCATCCTGCCGATGACCCGCACCGACGCCTTCCGCTGGGTGGGCCTGGTCCTGGGAGTGGGCCTGGCTCTGTTCGGGATCCTCGCCCCCGGGCCCAAGAAGCCGGACCCGGCCGGTCCCCGACCGGCCGCGAGCCGTCCGGCACCCGTTGGACTCGGCGCGACCATCGCGCTGGGCCTGAGCGCCGCCCTGACCGAGGCGGCCACGATGGTGCCCTACATCGCCGCGACCGGGATCATAGCCGGGATGGACACCGGATGGGTCGGACGGACGGTCGTGCTGGCCGGCTACTGCCTCGTCATGGTGGCACCGGCAGGTCTTCTCATCGGCGTCGCGGCGCTGCGCGGCGACCGCTTCTTCGGCCGCCTGGAGAGGATCATCCCCAGGCTCGAGTATGAGGCGAAGGTGACGCTGCTGTGGATCGCCGCCATCGTCGGCCTGCACATGGCCGCGACGAACGCTGTCGCCTTGGGGCTGATCGGTGGGCGATGACGCCTCGGAGCGTCGCGATGCGGAGCCATGAGGTGCGCTAGGGCCTCCGCCACTGGCGGGGTGGCCCGGTCCCGAGCACTCACGTCGCCCGGTCTGACCAGCGGGTTGTCCGGGCTTGGCACGCCAGGCGGGTGGTGCGAGACACTGGGACCATGACCCAGCCCAGCCCGCCGGTGGTTCCGGTGCCGCCCGAGGTCGTGGGCGTGCTCGGCGTCGGCGTCGACCTCGTCGACGTCCCCTCCCTGGCCGACCAGCTCGACACCCCGGGCACGGTCTTCGCCGAGCGGGCCTTCACCCCCCGCGAGCGCCGTGAGGCGCGCCGGCGCTCGCAGTCCAAGGGATCCCGGGAGGCCGAGCACCTGGCTGCGCGCTGGGCCGCCAAGGAGGCCTTCGTCAAGGCCTGGTCCCAGGCGGTGGGCGCGGCCTCAGGAGGCGCCGGCCCGCCGGTGCTCGTAGAGGTCGACTGGCAGGAGGTCGAGCTCGTCACCGACCGCTGGGGCAGGCCGGCTCTGCGGCTGGCGGGCGCCGTCGCCGCAGCCGTCGAGGCGACCCTGGGGCCGGGCGGAACCGACCCGGCCAGGTGGCCGGTGTCCGTGAGCCACGACGGCGACTACGCGGTCGCGCTCGTCATATGCTCCGCACGCGCCACGCCCCGCAACCCACCCGCAACGGAGGAGCTCATGAACCCCCAGGCCACACCGAGGACCGGCTCGACGCAGACGGAGGCCGAGTCCCTCCTCAGGCGCGTGCCCACCGACCTGTTCCTGGCCGGCAGGTTCCGCCCGGCGGCCAGCGGGAGGCGCCTGGCAGTGGTCGACCCGGCCACCGGCCGCGATCTGACCGAGGTCGCGGACGCCGGGCCTGCCGACGCCGCTGCCGCCCTCGAGGCGGCACAGGCCGTCCAGGAGGCCTGGCGTGCCGCACCGGCGCGTCAGCGCGGCGACGTCCTGCGCCGGGCCTTCGACCTGGTGACCACCACCTACGCCGAGGACCTCGCCTGGCTCATGACCCTGGAGATGGGCAAGCCCCTCGACCAGTCCCGCGGGGAGGTCGCCTACGGCGCGGAGTTCCTGCGCTGGTTCTCCGAGGAGGCGGTGCGTGTGCGCGGGGACGCCTACGCCCTGCCCGAGGGTCACCTGCGGGCGGTCGTCCTGCGCCGGCCGGTGGGGCCCTGCCTGCTCGTCACGCCGTGGAACTTCCCCCTGGCCATGGCCACCCGCAAGATCGCTCCGGCTCTGGCGGCCGGGTGCACGGCCGTCCTCAAGCCCTCCGAGCTCACCCCCCTGACCGCCCTGCTCCTGGCGCGCGTCATGGCCGAGGCCGGCCTGCCCGAGGGTGTCCTGTCGGTGCTGCCCACGAGCTCGAGCCCTCAGCTGGTCGCCGGGCTCATGGCCGACCGGCGCCTGCGCAAGCTGTCCTTCACCGGCTCGACCGCCGTCGGCTCGGCGCTGCTGGCCCAGGCCGCCGACGGGGTGCTGCGCACCTCGATGGAGCTGGGCGGGCACGCCCCCTTCATCGTCTTCGACGACGCCGACCTCGACCTCGCCGTGGAGGCGGCGGTGACGACGAAGCTGCGCAACATGGGGCAGGCGTGCAACGCCGCCGACCACATCCTCGTCCACCGCCGCGTCCACGACGCCTTCGTCGAGGCGCTGAGCCACAAGATGGCCGCCCAGCGCGTGGGCCCCGGAACCGTCGAGGGCGTCGACGTCGGCCCCCTCATCAGCGCCGCCCACCGCGACAAGGTGGCCGGCCTGGTCGACGGCGCCCTCACGAGGGGCGCCACCACCGTCGTCGGCGGCCGGGTGCCCGAGGGCGAGGGGTTCTTCTACCCGCCCACCGTCCTGACCGGCCTGGACCCCGAGGCCCCGATCCTCCGGCAGGAGGTCTTCGGCCCGGTGGCGCCCGTCATCGCCTTCGAGGAGGAGGACGAGCTGCTCAGGCGCGTGGGCTCGGACCCCATGGGCCTGGCCGGCTACCTCCACACCCGCGACATGGAGCGCGCCATGCGCTTGGCCGAGCGTCTCGAGGTCGGCATGCTCGGCGTCAACTCCGCGACGATCTCCAACCCTGCCGCCCCCTTCGGCGGGGTCAAGCGCTCGGGCCTGGGCCGCGAGGGCGGCCGGGAGGGCATCGAGGAGTACCTCGAGACCGTCTACGTGGGGCTGCCGGCGCCCGGCTCCGCCCGACCCCTGTGACCTGTGACCCAGTGCGGTAGGGTCGGCGCATGAAGAAGCTCATCAACTCAGCCGACACCGTCGTCCCCGACGCCCTGGCCGGCATGGCAGCGGCCCACCCCGGCGTCCTGTCGGTCGACCTCGACCAGCGCGTCGTCTACCGCGCCGTCCCCAAGGAGCAGGGCCGCGTGGCTATCGTCTCGGGCGGCGGCAGCGGCCACGAGCCCCTCCACGGCGGCTTCGTGGGCGCGGGCATGCTCGACGCCGCCTGCGCCGGGGAGATCTTCACCTCCCCGGTGCCCGACCAGATCGCGGCGGCCACGACGGCCGTGGACCGGGGCGCCGGCGTGCTGCACATCGTGAAGAACTACACCGGCGACATCATGAACTTCGAGATGGCCGCCGAGCTCGTGGCCGCCGAGTCCGGCACGCAGGTCGCCACGGTGGTCACCGCCGACGACGTCGCGGTCGAGGACTCCCTGTACACCGCCGGCCGGCGCGGGGTGGGCGTGACCCTCATCGTCGAGAAGATCGCCGGGGCCGCCGCCGAGGAGGGGCGCTCCCTGGCCGAGGTCGCCGCCGTGGCCGAGCGGGTCAGTCGCGCGGGACGGTCGATGGGCATGGCCCTGACCTCCTGCACGGTGCCGGCCAACGGCAGGCCCTCCTTCGACCTGCCCGAGGACGAGATGGAGATCGGCATCGGCATCCACGGCGAGCCCGGGCGCCACCGCGAGCCCGTGGCCTCGGCCGCGGGGATCGCCGCGCGCCTGGTCGAGCCGGTGCTGGCCGAGCTGCCCGAGGGCGAGGACCACGGCGTCATCGTGCTGCTCAACGGCATGGGCGCCAGCCCTCTCATCGAGCTCTACGTCGTCTACGCCGAGGTGGCCCGCCTCCTCCAGGCCGCCGGCGTCACGGTCGAGCGCAGCCTCGTGGGCAGCTACGTGACGAGCCTGGACATGGCGGGCTGCTCCCTGACCCTCGTGCGCGCCGACGCCGAGATGCTGCGGCTGTGGGACGCCCCGGTGTCCACCCCGGCCCTGCGCTGGGGGGTGTGACGATGACGACGAGCCCCATGACGGTGCTTGACGCCGAGCGCGCCCGAGCCTGGCTCGGGCGCGCCGACGAGCTCATCTCCCTGCACGCCGAGGAGCTGACCGCGCTCGACGCGGCCATCGGCGACGCCGACCACGGAGCCAACATGGCACGAGGCATGGCTGCTGCCGTCGCCGCCGTCGCCGCCCTCGGCCAGGAGGAGGCCCAGACCCCCGCGGCGGTCCTCAAGCCCGCCGCCCTGGCCCTGGTCTCCAAGGTCGGCGGCGCCTCGGGGCCCCTGTACGGAACCTTCTTCCTCAGGGCAGCAGGCAGCTGCGGGCAGCTGCCCGAGCTCGGAGCCGGTGCGATCGCCGAGGCCGTAGAGGCCGGGATCGGCGGCATCGTCCAGCGGGGCAGGGCCCAGGCCGGGGAGAAGACGATGCTTGACGCCTGGTACCCGGCGCTCGAGGCGCTGCGGGCCCACGACGAGCCGGCCGCCGCAGCCAGGGCGGCCGCGAGCGCGGCGGCGGTCGGCCGCGACGCCACCGCCGCGATGCGGGCCACCAAGGGGCGCGCCTCCTACCTCGGGGAGCGCTCCGTCGGCCACGTCGACCCCGGGGCGGCCTCGACGGCGCTCATCGTCCAGGCGCTGGCCGACGTCCTCGACCCCGAGACCACCTCGGCCCCCGAGGCGGACAGGTCATGACCGCGGGCGTCGCGGTTGTCGCGATCGTCGTGGTCAGCCACTCGCGTGCTCTCGCACAGGCGGCGGTCGACCTGGCCACCGGCCTGGTCACGGGGCTCGACGTCGTCGTCGAGGTCGCCGCGGGCCTGGAGGACGGCGCGCTGGGCACCGACACCGGGCAGATCCTCGCCGCCATCGAGACAGCCGCCCGGGCCCCGGGCGGCAAGGACGGCGTCCTGGTCCTGGCCGACCTCGGCAGCTCGATCATGAGCGCCGAGACCGCCCTGGAGCTCGCCGACCCCGAGCTGGCCGCGCGCACCCGCCTCAGCCCGGCGCCCCTGGTCGAGGGGCTGGTCGGCGCCTACGTCGCCGCGGGGATCGGCAGGTCCCTCGAGGAGGTCGCCGCCGAGGCGGCCAGCGCCCCGGAGGCCAAGCGCAGGCAGATGAGCAGCTGAGGCGGTCGAGGCGGTCAGCCTCGTGACCAGGCTCCCTCAGCGCCAGCCGGGGGCCGGTCTCACCGGGAGCCGTCGGCGGGCGGGGAGGTCAGGGCACGGTCGAGGTAGTCCTCAAGGGACTGTGGGCCACGCCCCAGGACCTCCTCGACGGCGCCCGAGACCCCGGACTGCTCGCCGTCGCGGACGGCCGTGTAGGTCGAGACCCAGGCGTCGTACTCCCACTGCTCGGCCGGCCAGGCCCGGCGCGTGGCGTAGGCCTCCTCGAGGGTCTGGTCGACGTAGGGGACCGGTCGGCCCAGCCGGCGGGACACGGCACGGGTGATGTCCTCCATGGACAGGTCCTCGGGCCCGGTGAGGTCGAGGACCCGTCCCCGCCACCGGCCCGGGTCCGACAGCACCGCCGCGGCCACCTCGGCGACGTCGGCGCGCGTGACGGTGCTGCACACCCCCTGACCCGCCGGACCGCGGATCTCGCCGCCCTGGGTGCACAGGTCGACGAAGAAGTCCGTGTAGAAGTTGTCCCTCAGGATCGTGACCTCCATGCCTGAGGCGGCGAGCGCCTCCTCGGTCAGGGCGTGGTCCCGCGAGAGCGTGAAGACGGCCTCGGTGCTCGCGCCGTAGAAGGAGGTGTAGACGACGTGCTCGACCCCGGCTGCCCGTGCGGCGCTGATGAGGCCGCGGTGCTCCTCGACCCGCGAGGGCGACTCGTGGGCCGAGACCATGAGCAGGGTGCGCACCCCCTCCAGGACGGCCCGCACCCGGGGGGTATCTGAGTAGGTGATCGGCAGCGCGCAGGAACCCGGCACTCGGGGCGCCGCCTGGGGCCTGCGGGCCAGCAGCCGCAG
The DNA here is from genome assembly GCF_900637165.1 of Actinomyces howellii. Classification (GTDB taxonomy): domain Bacteria; phylum Actinomycetota; class Actinomycetes; order Actinomycetales; family Actinomycetaceae; genus Actinomyces; species Actinomyces howellii. Next base: position 410,061 of record NZ_LR134350.1, read on the forward strand.
GGGCGTGCCCGCCTCGGCCAGGCGCCGGGCCACCGTGCCACCGAGGTAGCCGGTCACCCCGGTCAGGGCGAGGGCCGGGGCGTGAGCAGGAGCGGGGGAGGCCGGGCCCGGGCTCGCTGGGTCGGCTGAGTCGGCTGGGTTGACTGGGTGGTCCGGGCTGGCTGCGCTCACCGTCCCAGCCTACGTCTCGCCTCCTGGCCCCCGGCGCGCCCGCCCGGCCTCGGCTCCCGTCTCAGCCGCCAGTACCGCCAGCCTCGTCGGGGACGGCCCCGAGTAGGGTGGGTGCCCCCACCCTTTCCCTCACCCTGGGAGGCACCATGACAGACACCGCGTTCCAGACCATCGCCATGCTCGTCTACTTCCTGGGCATGGTGGCCATCGGCTGGTGGGCCTACGGCCGCAACAACTCCCTGGACGACTACATGCTCGCCGACCGCGCCCTGGGCCCGGCGGTCACCGCGCTGTCGGCGGGGGCCGCCGACATGTCGGGCTGGCTTCTCATGGGCCTGCCGGGAGCCCTGTACGCCTCGGGCCTCGTGGAGTCCTGGATCGCCGTGGGCCTGACCGTCGGCGCCTGGCTCAACTGGAGGTACGTCGCGCCCAGGCTGCGCAGCTACACGGAGGTCGCGCGCAACTCCATCACGATCCCCAGCTTCCTGGACAACCGCCTCCACGACTCCAGCCACCTCCTGCGCTGGGCCTCGGGCCTCATCATCCTCGTGTTCTTCACCTTCTACGTCTCCTCGGGGATGGTGGCCGGAGGCGTGTTCTTCGAGTCCTCCTTCGGCATGGACTACCGCGCGGGGATGGTCCTGGTCGCCGCGGTCACGGTGCTCTACACCCTGGTCGGCGGGTTCCTCGCGGTGTCCTACACCGACTTCGTCCAGGGACTCATGATGGTCGCCGCCCTCGTGGCGGTTCCCGTCGTCGGCGTCATCCACCTCGGTGGGGTGGGCGCCACCGTCGAGGCCGTCAACGCCGTCGACCCGGGCTACTGGGCGCTGCTGGGATCGTCGACCTCGCTCATCGGCGTCGTCAGCTCGCTGGCCTGGGGCCTGGGCTACTTCGGACAGCCCCACATCATCGTGCGCTTCATGGCCATCCGCTCCCCGCGCGAGACGGTCGCCGGGCGCCGCATCGGCATCGGCTGGATGCTCTTCGCCGTGGCCGGGGCGGCCGCCACCGCGATCGTCGGCGTGGCAGCCTACGGGCGCGACCGCGCCGTCCTGGCCGACGAGGAGACGGTCTTCATCTCCCTGGGGCAGATGCTCTTCCACCCGCTCGTCGCGGGCTTCATGCTCGCCGCGATCCTGGCGGCCATCATGTCGACCGTCTCCAGCCAGCTGCTCGTCACCTCCTCGGCGCTGATCGAGGACCTCCTCACCCAGCTGCCCGTGGCCAAGAACGCCTCCTCCAGGCGCCTGGTCCTGTACTCCCGCCTGGCCGTGCTGGCAGTCTCGATCGTGGCCGCAGCCATGGCCTGGGAGAAGAACGGCACGATCCTGGCTCTCGTGGCCTTCGCCTGGGCGGGCTTCGGGGCGTCCTTCGGCCCCACCGTCCTGCTGTCCCTGTACTGGCGGCGCCTGACCGCCCCCGGTGCGGTGGCCGGCATGGTCACCGGCGCGCTGCTCGTCATGGTCTGGGGCAACCTCGACGGCGGGGTGTTCGACCTCTACGAGATCCTCCCCGGTTTCCTGGGCAACCTCCTCGTCGCCTGCGCGGTCTCCTGCCTGACCCGGCCCGCCCCGCAGGTCGCCGAGGAGTTCGACGCCGCCGTCGCCGCCGTCGCCGAGTCCGCCAGGGCCTGAGGACCCTCAGCCCAGCGACACGCGCCTGCGGGCGTTGCCGAACCCGCCCGGGTCGGCCGGGTCGAGGACGCCGGGCAGGCCCAGCCCGCACCCCTGGCAGCGCCCCCGGCCGTCGAGGCGGTAGGCGCTCACGGTGTAGCCGTGGCGCTCGACGACCGGCGTCCCGCACCCCGGGCACGAGGTCGTCGACCCCGTCCCGGGGGGCACGTTGCCCAGGTAGACGAAGCGCAGGCCGGCCTCCAGCGCGCTGGCCCTGGCCCGCTCGAGCACCGAGAGCGCCGTGGGCGGCCGGTCGCGCATGCGGTGGGCGGGGTGGAAGGCCGTCAGGTGCAGGGGCGTGTCCTCCCCGAGCTCCCGGGCGACCCAGGAGGCCAGGGCGCCCACCTCCTGCGGGGAGTCGTTGAGTCCGGGGACGAGCAGGGTGGTCAGCTCCAGCCACGTCGTCGTAGCCGCCCGCAGGTCCACCAAGGTGGCCAGGACGTCGCGCAGACGTGCTCCGGTCAGCCGCCGGTAGAATTCCTCGGTGAAGGCCTTGAGGTCGATGTTGGCGGCGTCGACCGCGCCGAAGAGCTCGCGGCCCGGCTCCCGACACACCCAGGCCACCGACACGGCGTAGGCCTCCAGGCCCAGGTCGTGGCAGGCCGAGGCGATGTCGATGGCGTACTCGGCGAAGACCACGGGGTCGTTGTAGGTCAGGGCCACCCCCCGGGCCCCCAGCCCTCGGGCCAGTGCCGCGACCTGCGCGACAGGTGCCTGCTCGGAGAGCACCTCCGTGCGGCGCGCCGTCGAGATCTCCCAGTTCTGGCAGAACCTGCACGCCAGGTTGCACCCCGCCGTGCCCAGGGACAGCACCGAGGAGCCCGGGTGGACGTGGTAGAGAGGCTTCTTCTCCACCGGGTCCAGGCACAGTCCCGTGGACCGGCCGTAGGCGGTCAGCACGATCCGGTCCTGGGAGCGCCGACGCACGAAGCAGAAGCCGTGCTGCCCCTCGCGCAGACGGCAGTGACGCGGGCACAGGTCGCACTGGAGGCGGCCGTCGTCCACCGGGTGCCACCAGCGCGCCGGCGCGCCGTGGTCCGGGCTCATGGTCGGGTCCAGGCCCGCACCCTGTAGGTCTGGATCACCAGGCCCTCGTGCCAGAAGTCCTCGGGGAGCCCCGCCTTGCGCTTGAGCCTGGCCAGGAAGACCGCGGGGTCGCCCAGCTCCTCCCACACCTGGGGCAGGAAGGTGGCGCGGCGCCCTCCCAGGCTGAGGATCACCCCGTCGACGCCCGGACGCAGGCGCGCGCGCACCTCGGCCTCCTCGGAGGCCTCGACCGTCTCGGGCGCGGAGAGCACCGAGACCTCCAGGCTCACGGACCCCAGCTCCTCGGGACCCACCGGCTCGAAACGAGGATCACCGGTGGCTGCCAGGACCGCGTTGGCCACGACGTCCTCGCCCAGGGGACGGTGAGCGGTCACCGAGCCGATGCAGCCGCGCAGGCGCCCGTCCTTGCGCAGGGTGACGAAGGAGGCACCCGGCCTGGTCAGCCAGGGCAGCTCGCCTGGTACGGCCTCAAGGGGCGGCGGGTCGACGCCGACGGCCTGCGCGATCGCCCGCTGGGCCAGGTCGAGCAGCACCTCGCCGTCCCAGGCCTCCGGCTCGTGCACCGGGTCGGCGGCCCGACCCTGGCCCGCCCCGGCGGGCTCGTGCAGTGCCACGGCGCAGTAGCCCACGACCCGCTCGGGCGAGCCGGCCGTGTCCGCCGAGGTGCACCGGTCCAGCAGCTCGGCACTCATCGAGCGGGCCGCCGCCACCTCGAGCATCCCGTTGAGGGGCGTCGCCCCACAGGCCTGCGAGTGGCTCACCTGCGCCCGCAGCCCCAGCACCTGCGCGACCGTGGACTCATCGAGGGCCACCGCCTCGTCCTGGGGCAGGTAGTGCGACAGGTCGGTGGAGATGACGACGACGGTCTCGGGCCCGCCCCACAGCGCGTCAATGACCTGCGCGACCTGCGTCCCCGTGGCCCGCCCCACGGCCAGGGGCACGACCCTCACCTGGCCCAGGACGACCTGGATGAAGGGGAGCTGGACCTCCAGGGAGTGCTCCATGGCGTGGGCCCGGCGCGAGACGACGACCTGATCGAGCGCCTCGATGCGGCTGCCGGCACGCGCATCGACCTCGAGCTCGCCCAGCGGGGTGGCCAGGAGCTCGTCCTCGGGCAGCGCCAGCCCCTCGACCGCCGCCCGGTGCGCCGGACCGAGCAGCACGACCCGCTCGACCTGTCCGCGGCCGGGCTCGAGACGGGCGTAGGCGCGCGCCGCGGTCTGCCCGGAGTAGACGTAGCCGGCGTGGGGGACGATAACCGCCTTGGGCATGGGCCCCCGGGCGTCGGGCAGGCTGCGGCGGGCACGGTCCAGGAGCTCGTCGAGCACGCCGGACAGGACGGTGCGGTCCGCGGGGTAGAAGCTCCCCGCGACCGCGGGGCGACGGACGGATCCCATGATCAACTCCGATCATCTGCCTAGACCTGCCTCCAGGGTAGACGCCCTCGCGCCCCGGCGGGCCCTGTCGGGTTTGTCTTCCCCGCGTGCCGGGGCTAGGGTCAGGGCAGCAACGTGCTCCGGGGTCGGTGAAAGTCCGAGCCGGCGGTGACAGTCCGCGACCCGGGTCTCCTCCCCGCAGGGGTGGCGTCCCGGCTGAGCTGGTGGAACTCCAGCACCGACGGTGAGAGTCCGGATGGGAGGAGGCACGAGGCGTCTGACGCACGCGTCATCGCACCCCGTCCAGGGGCGTGAGCCCGTGCGTCGGCGCGCGGGCTCACGCCCTCACCCCGGACGCGCCCCGGGGCGACGGCCCCCGGGGGACCGAGAGGATGAGCGCCCGTGCCCAGCCCCGACACCGCCCGCGCGCGTCTGCGGCCGAGCCCGGCGCTCGTCCTGGGGGCGGTGCTCGTGCTGGTCTGGTGGGCGGTGACCGCCTCGGGCACGATCGAGCCCGTCTTCCTGCCCAACCCCCTCGAGGTCCTGCGCCGCCTGTGGCTGAGCGCTACCCGGGGCGACCTCCTGGCCTACACGTGGGTGACCCTGCGCGAGTCCCTCCTGGGCAGCCTCGCAGCCGGGGTGCTGTCGCTGCCCCTGGCCTGGGCGCTGGCGCGCTCGCGGACCTTCTCCCGGGCGGTCCTGCCCTATGTCGCCGCCCTCCAGGCCGTTCCCGCGGTGGCCGTCGCGCCCCTGCTTGTCGTGTGGATCGGCTACGGCACCGTGCCCACGGTGACGCTGTGCGTCCTCATGGTCTTCTTCCCCATCACGGTCACCGTCCTCCTGGGCCTTAGGGGCCTGGACTCCGACGTCATCGACGCCGCCAGGCTCGACGGCGCCCACGGCGCCTCGATGATCCTGTACGTCGAGCTGCCCATGGCGCTGCCGGCGATCCTGTCGGGCCTGCGCACCGGCTTCACCCTGTCGGTGACCGGCGCGGTCATCGGGGAGATGACGATGGGCGGTCAGGGCCTGGGCATGGTCCTGGCCTCCCAGCGCCAGGCGGTCGACACCACCGGTCTGTTCGCCACGATCGTCGTCCTGTGCGTCATGGCCACGACGATCCACTGGATCCTCCACGAGCTCGAGCGGCGCAGCCGCGTCGTGGACTCCGTGCGCGGACGCCGCGCCACCTGAAGCACCTGGCACGCGCCTGCCACCAACGACCCCTGACCCGACCCGCACCGAGAGGACCTTCCCGTGACCAGAGCAACCCGCCTGCCCCGACTGACCCGCCGTACCCTCCTGACCTCGCTGCTCTTGGCCGGCGCCGGCGTGAGCGCAGCAGCGTGCTCCTCGGGCACCGGGGCACAGTCCCGTGCGAGCGCCGGCGCCGGGGGAGTGGTCATCGGGATGACCTACACCCCCAACGTGCAGTTCGCCCCCTTCTACATGGCCCTCGACGAGGGCCGCTACGCCTCGGGCGTGAGCCTGCGCCACCACGGGGAGCAGGAGGGGCAGTTCGACGCCCTCCTGGCCGGCACCGAGCAGATCGTCGTCGCCGGCGGCGACGAGGCGATCGTGGCCGCGTCCAACGGCAACGACCTGGTTGTCATCGGCGGCTACTACCAGCGCTACCCCGGCTGCGTCATCGTGCCCGAGGCCTCGGACATCACCGCTCTGGCCGACCTCAAGGGCCGCTCGATCGGCACGCCGGGACGCACGGGGGAGACCTGGTTCTCCCTGCTCGTGGCCCTGTCCACCGCCGGACTGACCGAGCAGGACGTCACCATCGAGGAGATCGGGTACACCCAGCAGGCGGCGCTCGCCGGGGGCAAGGTCGAGGCGATCGTCGGCTTCTCCAACAACGACGCGGTCCAGCTCGCCCAGAACGGCACCCCGGTCAGGACCCTCGAGATCGGCCAGGACGTCCCGCTGCTCGGGGCCTCGCTCGTGACGACCTCGACGCTGCTGGCCGAGCGTCGTGAGGAGCTGGCCGACGCCGTCGTGGCCTCCGCGCAGGGCATGGCGGCCTTCGTGGCCGACCCCGACGCCGCCGTCGAGGCCAGCGCGCAGTACGTCCCCGACCTCGTCGACCCCACCCAGGCGGCGCACGCCCGTGAGGTCGCCGTGGCCACCGCGGAGCTCGTGGCGCCCACGAGCCAGAGCCTCATCGGCTCGGTGACCGTCGATCAGGTGAGCCGGACCATCGACTTCCTGGCCGCCCAGCAGCTCCTCGGGCCCACCGGGCTCAGTGCCGAGACCGTCTGCGACCCGCTGCTCGACGCCTGAGCGAGCCTGAGGGCCGGCCTCCGGTCAGGTCACGGGGCTGACACGGAGCAGACACAGGGCAGACACAGGGCTGATCAGGCCGCTCGGGCGGCGCCTCACAGCCGGCAGGCCAGGAGGGAGGACACGAGGATGGCGCGGGCGCCGACCTCGTAGAGCTCGTCCATGACCCGGTTGATGTCCTTGCGGGGCACCATCGCCCGCACCGCGACCCAGTCCGGGTTCTGCAACGGGGAGACCGTGGGCGACTCGATGCCGGGGGTCAGGGCCGTGGCCCGCTCCAGCCGGTCGACAGGCACGTCGTAGTCGACCAGGACGTAGGAGCGAGCCCTCAGGACGCCCTCGAGACGGCGCACGAGGGTGCTCAGGCCCGGCTCGTCGCGGTGGCGCTCGGTGGTGATGAGCACCGCCTCGCTCGACAGGAGCGGCTCGCCGAAGGTCTCCAGCCCCGCGGCGCGCAGCGTCGTGCCCGTCTCGACGACGTCGGCGATGAGGTCGGCCACACCGAGCTGGACGGAGGACTCCACGGCCCCGTCGAGGTGGACGGTCTGTGCCTCGACGCCCCGCTGGGCCAGGAAGGCCCGCACGAGGACGTCGTAGGAGGTCGCCACCCGCCTGCCGGTGATGTCCTCCAGGGAGGTCATCGTCCCCACGGGGGCGGCGAAGCGGAAGGTCGAGCGGGCGAATCCCAGGGGAAGGTGCTCCACGGCGCTGACACCGGAGTCCAGAAGGAGGTCGCGTCCGGTGATCCCCGCGTGGACCGTGCCCTGCCCCACGTAGACCGCGATGTCGCGCGGCCGTAGGAAGAAGAACTCGACCCTGTTGGCCTCGTCGACCAGGACGAGCTCGCGTCCGGTGCGCCGGGTGCGGTACCCGGCCTCCTTGAGCATGGTGGTGGCGGGCTCGGACAGGGAGCCCTTGTTGGGCACGGCGATGCGCAGCACTGTGGTCCTGACTGTGTGGGAGGTGGTGGTGGGGCTCCAGGCCGACGGAGACCTCGAGTGCCCGGGGCTCAGAGGTGTGCGTAGACGTCCTCGAGGCTGTAGCCCTTGGCGAGCATCATGACCTGGACGTGGTAGAGCAGCTGGCTCAGCTCCTCGCAGGCCGCCTCGTCGGACTCGTGCTCGCAGGCCATCCACGCCTCAGCGGCCTCCTCGACAAGCTTCTTGCCGATGAAGTGCACCCCGCGGTCGAGCTCGGCGACCGTCCCCGACCCGGCGGGGCGGCTGGCCGCCTTGTCCTGCAGCTCGGCGAAAAGGTCCTCGAAGGTCTTCACGGGCACAGGGTAATGCCTCCCGCCGGTGCCTCCCGAGCACGTCTCAGCGGTCGGGGCGGCAGGCGAGCACCGATCCGGCCGGACACGAAACACCACCCTCGATGTGCTCGAATGTGCAAGTTCTACATGTATAGCGCTACTATTCGATCATGAGTTCTCGAGAGGTGCCGACTCCGGCGCAGGAAGTGCGGGCGGGTGCCGTGGCCGGGCGTGTCGTCGTCGTCACCCCCAACCCGGCCGTCGACGTCACCTACGAGGTCGCCGCGCCGCGGATGGGGGAGGTCAACCGCGTCACCCGGGTGACGCGGCGCCCGGGAGGCAAGGGCGTCAACGTCGCCTCGGTCCTGCGCCAGCTCAGGGAGCTCGGCGCCCAGGGCGCCCCGGGCCTGCGCGTCCGCCTCAGCGGGTTCCTCGGGGGCGCCCAGGGGCGGGAGCTGACCGAGGCGCTCGACGGATGGGGCCTTGAGCAGCACTGGGTGGAGCCGGAGGGCGGCTACCGCACCCGCACCACCGTCGTCGTGCGCGACCAGGACGGCGCCGCCACCGGCTTCTACGAGCCGGGCTGCCCCGTCGCCCCGGCCGACTGGCAGGCGCTCGAGGCCACGGCGCTTGAGGCGGTCGGCCGGGGCGACGTGCTCGTCGTGTCCGGTTCCTGCCCGCCGGGCACCGAGGCCCAGGAGCTGACCGGGCTGCTCGAGGCCGCCCGCGCCCGGGGGGCGCGCACCGTCCTGGACACCTCCGGACCCCTGCTCCTGGCGTGCGCGGCCGGGGCGGACCTCGTCAAGCCCAACCTCGAGGAGCTCACGCAGGCGACCGGCGAGCCCGACCCGCGCTGCGGGGCTGAGGTCCTCCTCGACGCCGGGGCCCGCGGCGTCGTCGTCTCCGACGGTCCGCGCGGCATGCACCTGTTCACCGCTGACGGCCAGCGGGTGCGCTCCTGGCACGCGGCCCCGCCCCGCGTGGAGGTCGTCAACCCCACCGGCGCAGGGGACACCGCGGTCGCCGCGCTGGCGGCCTTCATCGCCGCCCACCCGAGCACCGACCTCATCGGGGGCCGCGCCGTCGAGGCCCTCGAGGCCGCCGTCGCGCTGTCGGCAGCCGCGGTGCGCACCCCCGTGGCCGGGCTCGTCGACCCCGGCACGTACACCACCATCCTCAACCAGGTGAAAGCTGAGAACACCGATGCCGCTGACTGACCTTGTCACCCCCGCCTCGGCCGCCCGCGCCCGGGGCACGGCGCTGGGCGCCTTCAACGTCGTGCTGCTCGAGCACGCCGAGGTCTTCGCCCGGGCGGCCGAGCGCGCCGGCCTGCCCATCGTCCTGCAGATCTCGCAGAACGCCGTGGCCTACCACGGCGGGGAGCTGGCCCCGATCGCCGCGGGCGCCCTGGCCGTGGCGCGCCGCGCCGAGGTCCCGGTCGTCGTCCACCTCGACCACGCGACCTCGGTCGACCTGGTCGCCGAGGCGGTCGAGCTGGGCATGAGCTCGGTCATGTACGACGGGTCGTGCCTGCCCTACGAGGACAACGTCGCCACGACCGCCCAGGTCGTGAGGATGTGCCACGCCCGCGGGGTGAGCGTCGAGGCCGAGCTCGGCGAGGTGGGGGGCAAGGACGGGGCCCACGCCCCCGGCGCCCGCACCGACCCCGCCCAGGCCGCCCGCTTCGTCGAGGAGACCGGGGTGGACCTGCTCGCGGTGGCCGTGGGCTCCTCCCACGCGATGACCGAGCGCAGCGCGGTGCTCGACAACGGGCTCATCTCCCGCCTGGCTGCCGTGGTCCCCGTGCCGCTGGTCCTCCACGGGTCCTCGGGCGTCGACGACGCCGGGCTGGTCGCAGCCGTGCGGGCCGGCATGACGAAGATCAACGTCGCCACGCACGTCAACGTCGTGGCCACGGCCGTCGTGCGCGAGGTCCTCGGGCGGGATGCCGCCGTCGTCGACCCGCGCAGGTACCTGGGACCGGCCCTGCGCGCGGCGGGGGAGGAGGTCGAGAGGCTCCTGCGGCTCTACGCCGCCGCCTGAGCCCCTACCGCAGTCGCGCGGCGAGCTCGGCCGCGTGCCGGCCCGCTGCCGCGGCCGCCAGGAACGCGGCCTCGTCCTGCGCCAGGCCGCGCCCCATCGTCGACAGCCGCACCCCGGTGCGCTCCTCAACCGCCTCGAGGGCCTCACGCAGGCCCTCGAGGGGGACGTCGACCCGCCGGTGGCTCTCGCCCAGGGCGCGCGGGGCGCACAGCTGCGCGGCCTGCCGGTCGACCTGCTCGCCCAGCGCACCCGGCAGCGCGGGCACGACGACGTCGGCTCCGGCCAGCGCCACCCGGCCCAGCGCGGTCATCGAGTGGTGGGACACCCCCCGGTGCCGGCCCCTGGGGTCGGCGCCCGAGACACGCAGGCAGGCGACGGCCCGGCCACCCAGGACCCCGACGGCGTTGACCACGTCCCCGCAGGCCACCCCCGAGAAGCCCCACGGCGTGTCCGTGCCCAGGTTCCCAGGCCCCTGGATGACGACGACGACCTCGGCCCCCAGGACGTGCCGGGCGGCGAGCAGGGCGTTGTGGACGCTGACCGCCTCGACGTCCCCGCCCCAGGCCTGGCCCGCAGTCACCGTCGCCTCGAGCCACCCGGCGTCGCGCAGGGCCGCCACCGCCCGCGAGTAGGGCAGGGGCAGCGCCCCGCCGTCGGTCATGACGTAGACGACCCGCGCTGGCCCCGGCCCGCCCGGGCCGTGTCCCGGTGACCACGACCTGATCCCGGCCAGGACGGCGGGCAGGCTCGAGTGCAGGTCGGCCACGACCACGGGGGCGCCGCCCAGCGTCAGCCCGCCCACAGGTGCCGACAGCAGGCCGTGGTGGGCCGTGCCCTGCTCGTCGACCCCGGTGACCATGAGCTGGTCGGGCATGTACCGCGCCTTGACGAGGTGGCCCCCCGGGACGGGGTCCTCGGGCAGGACGTCGAGGCGGGTGAGCACCATGGCGTGGCCCCCGGTCCCCAGGCCCCGGTCGAGCGCCGAGACCTCCAGGCGCACCCGCTCCCCGCCGGCGGGAAGGCCGGTGAGCGTCTCGTAGACCACCGCACGGCACTCCTGCCCGGGCAGCAACGCCGTCGCGTTGCCCGGCGCCGCCACGACCCGCACACCGAGCTCGGCGCAGCGGCCGCCCTCGCGCCCCCACACCCGGTGCACGGACAGCACCTCACCGTCGCGCCACATCATGGGCTCACCGTAGCCGAGGGCCACCGGCCGACGCGTCCCGACCGGCCGCCACGGGAGCCGGGGCCGACCGTCTAGACCGTCAAGACCGTCTAGGCTGTCGCAGTGAGCACCTCCCCAGCGAAGCCGATCCCGGCCGAGGAGCGTCAGGTCAACCTCCTGCTCGCGCTGCGCAACACCGTGACCGGGCTGACCGCAGCCACGATCATCGAGACCGTGGCGGGCTACGACCCTGCGGGCGGAGCGACGACCAGGCGCATGTTCGAGCGCGACAAGGCCGTCCTGCGCGGCCTGGGCATCACCGTGCGGACCTCGGGAACCGAGGAGCAGACCCGCTACCGGGTGGCTGAGGAGGACTACGCCCTGCCCGAGGTCACCGTCTCGGCCTCCCAGGCGACCGCCATCGACGTGGCCGCCTCGGCCTGGGGGTCCGGGGCGCTGACGAGCTCGGCCCGCCGCGCCCTGACCAAGATCCGCGCGGTGGCCGACCGGCCCCACGGGCCCGGCGCCCTGCTCGACCTCACCCTCGACCTGGCCGGTGAGCAGGTGCCCGTCGAGCTGGCCGCGGCCGTCGACGAGAGGAGGCTGGTCAGCTTCGACTACCTCTCGCCTGCCTCGGGCCGGTCCCGTTCGCGCACCGTCGAGCCCCACCGGCTGCGCCTGAGCGAGGGGGCCTGGTACCTCGACGCGCTGGAGCCGGCCACCGGGCGACGGCTGACCTTCCGCCTGGCCCGGATCGCCGGCGGGGCGGACGGGGGCGACGGGGTCGACATCGTCTCGGGACCCGGTGCCTTCGAGCCGGTGGACATGGAGGACGACCCCCTCACGGCGCTGCTCGCCGTCGCCCCGGGGCGGGCGCTGCAGATCCGCGCCCACGCCACGAGCGCCTCGGCGCCCCCGGGGGTGGAGCCGCCCGCGGGGTGGGAGGTGCTGAGCGTGACCTACGCCGACGTCTTCGCCTTCGCCGGAGCCCTCGCGGCGCTGGGGGAGGGGGTCGTGGTCCTGGGGCCGCCCGCCCTGCGCGAGGAGGTCCTCGCCCACCTGCGCGGAGCCGCCGGTCTGTCCGACCACGCCGTCGACGGGGGCCGCTGAGATGGCCCGCCCGAGCTCTGTGGACCGCCTCGTGCGGCTGCTGGCGCTGCCGGCGTGGGTGGCCGAGCACCCCGGTGCGACCTTCGAGGAGGCCGCCGAGCACTTCGGGGTCTCCGCCCAGGCCGTGCGCGCCGACGTCTCGACCCTGTGGGTCTCGGGGGTCCCAGGGGGGATGCCCGGCGACCTCGTCGACTTCGACGCCGAGGCCTTCGAGGAGGGCAGGCTGCGCCTCACCCAGCCCCTGGGCCTGGACCGGCCCGTCCGGCTCTCCCGGATCGAGGCGGTCAGCCTCCTGCTGTCGCTGCGGGTGCTCGAGGACCTGCTGCGCACCGACCACGACTCCGCACAGGCCCTGGCCGGGGCCCGTGAGGCCCTGCTGGGAGCACTCAACCCACCGGGGGAGGACTCCGCACCGGGCTCCCCGACGGCCGCGCCCACCCAGGAGCCGCCGCAGGTGGCCGGTGTCGGGGCCCCGGTGCTCCAGGCGGTGCGCACGGCCCTCGAGGAGGGCCGCCGGCTCCACCTGTCCTACGTCTCGGCGACCGACACGCCCTCGCAGCGCAGCGTCGACCCCCTCGAGCTGACCAGCGACGGCACCACCCTGACCCTGCGCGCCTGGTGCCTGACCGCCCGGGACGAGCGGTCCTTCCGGCTCGACCGCGTCCTGGAGGCCAGGGTGCTCCCCGAGCCGGCGACGGCCCGTCGTCCCCGCCGCCCCCGGACGCCGACCGCGCAGGAGGGGCCCGAGGCCGTCCTCACCCTGGCGCCCTCGGGCAGGTGGCTCATCGAGCAGGTGCCCTGCACGAGCCGGGAGCGTTCCGACGGGTCCATCGTGGCCGTCGTACGCGGCCGGGACAGGGCCTGGCTCCTCGGGCTCGTGCTGTCCGCAGGCCGCCACCTGCTGGCCGTCGAGCCTGCGGACCTGGCCCGCGACGCCGCCGCCGCGGCCCGCCGGGCGCTGGAGGCCGACGCCCTCGTGCACGCCGGCCCGGCACCGGGGGCGCAGGGCGGGTCCGCCCCGTGACGTGAGCGGAATCAACCTACGCCGATGGTGGAACGGCCCAGGCCGTGTCCGGGGCCCGGTGAGCGTGCCGCTAGACTCACGAGCGTCTCATCGTGTCGCACACCGCAAGGAGAGTGCCGTGAAGTTCTCACCCACACACATCGTCGTCCTGCTGGTCGTCATCATCCTCATCTTCGGGGCCAAGCGGCTGCCGGAGATCGCGGGCTCGGTCGGCAAGTCCATGAAGGTGTTCAAGAAGGAGGTCAAGGAGCTGCGCGAGGACGACGACGCCCCCGCCCAGATCCAGCAGCCCCAGCAGGGCACCTACTACACCCAGCCCACCCAGCAGGGCCAGGTCTCCCCGCAGCAGTCCCCGGACGGCACCGCCCAGCAGTGAGGTCGCGCGCAACCCGCGCCGAGGTCGGCTGCGGCCCGGCGGGCGCCTCGGTTCCCGCCGGGCGATGAGTCGAGTAAAGGAGCCAGCCCATGGCGTCACTGCCCAAGGTGTTCCACACCAGGCGCAAGGACAACCCCGAGGCGGTCATGTCCATCGGCGACCACCTGCGCGAGCTGCGTGATCGCCTCGTCATCTCCGCCGCGGGGGTCGTGGTCATGTCCGTGGTCGGCTACCTCCTGTACAACGAGGCCTTCAGCCTCATCACCCGCCCGATCGAGGAGGCCAACGCCAACGGAGCCAACATCTCGATCAACTTCGACACCGTGCTGTCGTCCTTCGACATGAAGCTCAAGGTCTCGATCTGGCTCGGCGTGCTCTTCTCCTCCCCCCTGTGGATGTACCAGTTCTGGGCCTACGTGGGACCCGGCATGACCCGCAAGGAGAAGATCTACACGTGGGCCTACGGCGCGACCGGTCTCGTCCTGTTCGCCGCGGGCGCCGCCCTGGGCGTGTTCATCCTGCCCCACGCCGTGACGATCCTCACCGGCTTCATCCCCGAGTCGGGAACCGGGTTCCTCCAGGCGAGCCTCTACCTGTCCTTCGTCATGCGGCTCATCCTCGTCTTCGGGATCGCCTTCCTCCTGCCCGAGCTGCTCGTGGCCCTCAACCACCTCGGCATCATGAAGGGGCGCACGATGCTCGCAGGATGGCGGTGGGCGGTCGTGGCGATCTTCACCTTCATGGCCTTCGCCAACCCCCTGCCCGACCCCTGGTCGATGATCTTCATGGCCCTGCCCGTCACGGGACTGTACTTCCTGGCCTGCTACATCGCGATCAGCCACGACAAGCGGGTGGCCAGGCGCGAGGCCGAGGAGAACGCCGCCCTCGACGCCGCCCTGTCGGGCACCGGGACCGCCGGAGAGCTGCCGGCGGGATCCTGAGCCATACCGACAGCACCGACAGCACCGACAGCACAGGCAGCACAGACAGGCACTGACGCACCCATGCGCCTCGCCCTCATCTCCAACCCGACGTCCAACCACGGTCGTCACCGCAGCGCCGCGGAGACGACCCGGCTCGCCCTCATCGCGCGCGGGTACGAGGTGCTGCCCGTCGGGCAGGACGACACCGACCGCCTCAGCGCGCTGGTGCGGCAGCGGGCCGTCGACGCCCTCGTCGTCGTCGGCGGGGACGGCATGGTGCACCAGGGACTCAACCTCGTGGCCACCACCGGGGTCCCCATGGGGGTCGTGGCCACCGGCACCGGCAACGACATCGCCCGGCACTTCGGCCTGCCTGCGCGTGACGTCCTGAGCGCCACCGGAGTCATCGACGCCGCACTGACCGGGGCGGGCAGGATCCTGAACTGCGACGCGATCCGCGTGACCGGGCTCGACCCGTCCGACGAGGCCGACCAGACCGGTGGGCGGTGGTGCATGGCCGTGGTCGGTGCGGGCATCGACGCCGTGGTCAACCGCAGGGCCAACAACCTGCGCTGGCCCCACGGCGAGGCCCGGTACACGATGGCCGTCGTCCCCGAGCTCGTGCGCATGCGGCCCTACGGCTACCGCGTGACGACCGACTCGGGCACCTGGCAGGGACCGGCGATGCTGCTCGCGGCGGCCAACACCTCCTTCATCGGGGGAGGCATGGCCCTGGCCCCCAGCGCGGAGGTCACCGACGGCATGCTCGACGTGGTACGGCTCGACCCGGTCACGCGTCCCGGGCTCGTGGGCCTGTTCCTCGGGATCTTCCAGGGAACCCACGTCGAGCACCCCGCGGTCCACATCGAGCGGACCCGGTCGATCACCATCGAGGCCTGGTCCGAGGAGGGCGCCGGGCTCCACCACCCGCCCCTGCCCTACGCCGACGGGGAGGCCATCACCCCTCTGCCCCTGCGCCTCGAGGCGGTTCCCGCGGCCGTGCGCCTGCTCCTGCCGCGCTGAGGCCGCTCGGGGTCCACGTAGGCTGAGCGCCATGAGCTCTCCCGCCCAGCGCTACGCCGCCGCCCGTCGACGCCAGGCCGCCTTGCGCACCGAGCTCGCCCGCTTCGCCCAGACCTACGACTTCGTCCTCGACGACTTCCAGACCGAAGCCTGCCAGGCTCTCGAGCGCGGTGAGGGCGTGCTCGTGGCGGCCCCGACCGGCGCGGGCAAGACGGTCGTGGGGGAGTTCGCCGTCCACCTGGCCCTGGCCGGAGGGCTCAAGGCCTTCTACACCACCCCGATCAAGGCGCTGTCGAACCAGAAGTACCTCGACCTGCTCTCCCGCTACGGCCCCGACAGGGTCGGGCTGCTCACCGGGGACGCCGCCCTCAACCCCCACGCCGACGTCATCGTCATGACCACCGAGGTGCTGCGCAACATGCTCTACTCCGGTGCGCGGGACCTGGACCGGCTCGGGTTCGTCGTCATGGACGAGGTCCACTACCTCGCCGACCGCTTCCGCGGGCCGGTGTGGGAGGAGGTCATCATCCACCTCGCCCCCGAGGTCCAGGTCGTCTCGCTGTCGGCGACCGTGTCCAACGCCGAGGAGTTCGGCCGCTGGCTCGACCAGGTGCGTGGCCGCACGGCCGTCGTCGTCTCGGAGCACCGCCCCGTGCCCCTGACCCAGCACATGATGGTCGGCCGCCGCCTCCTGCCCCTGTACGCCCGGGCCCAGACCGCCTCCGGCCACGAGCCGGTCGTCAACCCCGAGCTCGTCTCGGCGGTCAAGGACGCTCGTCGTGCCGCCGGGTCCCAGTCCCGCGGCATGAGCTCCGGGGCGGGCTCCTCCCAGCCGTGGAGGCGTCGGGCCCGGGGGCGCGCTCCACGACGCGAGGTGCCGGCGCGCACGGGCCGGCTGCGTCCCGCCGGACGGCGGGTGGTCCTCGAGGCGCTGGAGCGCTCCGACCTGCTGCCCGCGATCGTCTTCGTCTTCTCCCGTGCGGGCTGCGACGAGGCGGTCCGGCAGGTCGTGGGCGGGGGAGCGGACCTGACCACCGAGCGGGAGGCCGAGCTCATCCGCCAGGTCGTCGAGCGCCGAACCGCCGACATCCCGGCGGGGGACCTGGGCGTCCTGGGCTACCACAGCTGGCTCCACGCCCTCGAGCGCGGAGTGGCCTGCCACCACGCGGGCCTCCTGCCGGTGTTCAAGGAGACGGTCGAGGAGCTGTTCAGCGCCGGTCTGGTCAAGGTCGTCTACGCCACCGAGACCCTCGCGCTGGGCATCAACATGCCGGCGCGCACGGTTGTCCTGGAGTCCTTGCGCAAGTGGAACGGCTCGGCGCACGTCACCCTCAGCCCGGGGGAGTACACCCAGCTGACCGGGCGCGCTGGGCGCCGTGGTATCGACGTCGAGGGCCACGCGGTCGTCCTGGCCGCCGAGGAGGTCGAGCCCGCCCTCGTGTCCTCCCTGGCCTCCAAGCGCACCTACCCGCTCGTGTCGGCCTTCCGCCCGACCTACAACATGGCGGTCAACCTCCTGGGTCGGACCTCCCGCGCCCGCGCCAGGCAGGTCCTGGAGTCCTCCTTCGCGCAGTACCAGGCCGACCGGGGCGTCGTCGAGCTCGCCGCCCAGGCGCGACGCGCCCGCGCCTCCGTCGAGGAGCTGGCCGGGGCCATGACCTGCCACCTGGGCGACTTCTCCCAGTACGCCATGCTGCGCCAGCGGATCGCCGAGGCGGAGACCGAGCTGTCGCGGGCCAGGCGTGAGGCGCGGCGCACCGGTGCGGGCCGTCAGATGGGCGCGCTGAGCAGGGGCGACGTCGTCATCCACTCCCGGGGGCGGCGCTCGAGGCACGCCGTGGTCGTCGAGGTGGGCACCGACCGCACCGGCGGTGCCTGCCTGACCGTCCTGGGGGAGGACTCCAGGGTCGTGACCCTCACGCCCGACACGACGCCCGACGGGGTCGTGCGGGTCGGTTCCCTGCGCCTGCCGGACTCCGTGGACCTGCGTCGTCCGCGTGACCGGGACCGGCTCGTGGGCCGCCTGGTCGACATGCTGCGCTCCGGGGAGCTTGAGCGGCCGGGCCGCCGCCGCGGGGGGCGGGACGCCGAGCAGGTCGTCATCGCCGAGCGCATCGAGGGTCTGCGCCGGCAGATGCGGGCACACCCCTGTCACGGATGCCCCGACCGAGAGGACCACGCTCGCCTGGGACGCCGGTGGTCGCGGGCGCTGGCCGAGGCCGAGCGACTCCAGGCGCGGGTCGAGCGGCGCACGGGCACCATCGCCAGGCACTTCGACGCCGTGTGCCAGGTGCTCATCGAGCTGGGCTACCTCGAGCCCGAGGACCCTCACGCCCCGGAGGGCGAGTTGCGCGTCACGAGCGCCGGGGCGATGCTCGCCCGGGTCTACGCCGAGCGCGACCTGCTCATCGCGGAGTGCCTGCGCCAGGGCGTGTGGGAGGGCCTGGGCGCCGCCGAGCTCGCCGGGGCGGTCAGCGCCTGCGTCTACGAGCCGCGCGCCGCCTCTCAGTCGATCGGCCTTCCGGTCGCGCCGGGCACCCGCCTGGGCGGGGTCCTGCGCGAGGAGCTGGCTCTGGCGCGGCGCATCAACGACCTCGAGGCGCTGGCGCGCATCGAGGCCTCCAGCGGCGCCGAGCCGGCGCTGGCCGGAGCGGTGCAGGCCTGGGCCCAGGGGACGGGACTCGGTGAGGTCCTCGAGGCCGCCGAGCTGACCGCCGGGGACTTCGTGCGGTGGAGCCGTCAGCTCCTCGACGTGCTCGCCCAGCTCTGCGTCCTGGAGTCCTGGAACCAGGCGGGTGGTGGTGCGCGTGTCGCCGCCGTCGCCGAGCGCGCCTACACCGAGGTCGACCGGGGCGTCGTGGCCTGGTCGGGCGTCGAGGGCGCCCGGTGAGGCGGCTGAGGGCGGGGGCGCCGGCACTGGGGGCCCTGGCATCGGGGCTGGCCGTGTGGGCGGCCTTCCCGCCCGTGGGCCTGTGGTGGGCGGCACCGCTGGGGGTGGCGGGGCTGCTCGTGCTGACCGCGGGGCGAGGGCCTGCGGTCGGGGCGGGACTGGGGGCCGTCTTCGGCCTGGGCCTGTTCACGCCGCTTCTCCACTTCATCGCCGTGGCGATGGGCAACTCGGTCGGATGGGCGGCCCTCGTCCTCGTCGAGTCCGCCTACCTGGCGGCCCTGGGCGCCGCCTGGGCCCTTGTGCGCCGCCTGGGGGTCCTCACGGGCGACCACGCAGGCAAGGCCTGGGCGAGGGTCCTGGCCTTCACCGTCCTGTGGTGCGCCGTGGAGGAGCTGCGCTCGTCCTGGCCCCTGGGCGGCTTCCCCTTCGGCCGCCTGGCCTTCGCCATGGCGCAGGCGCCGGTGCTGCCGGTGGCGGCCTACGGGGGGTCGCTCGGGCTCAGCGCCGTCGTGGTCGTGGTCGCAGCCTGTCTCGTCGAGGTGGTGGGCGCGCTGCGCCGACGCAGGCCCCGTCTCGTCGTGGCGCTGGCAGCCACCGCCAGCGCCCTCCTCCTGGCCCCGGCGGCGCTGCCGGTGCCCACCGGCGCCCAGGACGGCACGCTGCGCGTCGGGGCGGTCCAGGGCAACGTCGCCACCGACTTCGAGGACGCCTTCGGCCGGGCCCTCGAGGTGACCGGCAACCACGCCGAGGCCACCCACCAGCTCGCCGCCGAGGTGGGCACCGGTACCCTCGACGTCGTCATCTGGCCGGAGAACTCCGCCGACCTCGACCCGAGGACCCACCTCGCCAGCGCTGCCCTCGTCGATGAGGCAGCCGAGGCAGTGGGTGCCCCGGTGCTCGTGGGAGCCGTCGCCTTCGAGGACGACGTGCGGTACAACGACATCGTCGTGTGGAGCGCGGGCACCGGGCCGGGGGAGTACTACCGCAAGCACCGGCCCGTGCCCTTCGCCGAGTACGTCCCCTTCCGCTCCCTCGTGCGTGCCGTGACCGCCCAGGCCGACCGCATCGGCACCGACATGGCTGCGGGCACCGGGCCCCAGACCCTGACGGTGCGTGCCGCCACCCAGGACCGGGAGGTCACCGTGGCCATGGGAATCTGCTTCGAGGTGGCCTACGACGAGGTCCTGCGCGAGGGCGTGGCCCAGGGCGGCCAGGTCATCGTCATCCCGACGAACAACGCCTCCTTCCTGTCCTCCTCCGAGGCCGCCCAGCAGCTGGCCCAGGGCCAGGTCCAGGCGGTCGTCCACGGCCGGGCGGTCGTCCAGGTCTCGACCGTCGGCATCACCGCGATCATCAGCCCGGCGGGGGAGGTGCTCCAGGCCACCCGCCCCTACACGAGCGCCAGCCTCGTCGCCGACGTCCCGCTGCGCAGGACCACGAACCTGGCCGACCGGCTGGGCGCCGCGCCGGGCGTCCTGGCCCAGGCAGGCGGCGCAGTGCTCGTCGCAGCCGGTATCGTGGAGGCGGCCCGCAGGAGCCGGGGCCGCTCACGCCGAGGGTCCCGCCGAGCAGATCGCACCGAGAGAGAGCACCAGTGAAGTCCCTCGTCGTCATCCCGACCTACAACGAGATCGATTCCCTGCCTGGGACCCTGGACAGGGTGCGCGCCGCAGCGCCTGAGGCCCACGTCCTGGTCGTGGACGACAGCTCCCCGGACGGCACCGGTGCCCTGGCCGACGCCCGTGCCGAGCAGGACGACCACGTCCACGTCCTGCACCGCACTGAGAAGAACGGGCTCGGGCCCGCCTACCTGGCCGGCTTCTCGTGGGCACTGGCCTCAGGCTACGAGCTCGTCTGCGAGATGGACGCGGACGGCTCCCACAGGGCCGAGGACCTCGCCCTGGTCATCCAGCGTGCCGAGATGGCCGACAACCCCGACCTCGTCATCGGCTCGCGATGGGTCTCAGGCGGCGCGACCCAGGGCTGGGACGCCAGGCGCGTGGCCCTGTCGCGCGGGGGGAACCTCTACATCAACGCGATGCTGGGACTGGGTGTGCGCGACGCCACCGCGGGCCTGCGCGCCTACCGGGCCGCGATCCTGCGCCGCATGGACCTGGGCAGGGTCGAGGCGATGGGATACGGGTTCCAGGTCAACATGACCATGCTCGTCGACGAGGCGGGTGGACGCATCGTCGAGATGCCGATCGTCTTCCTCGAGCGAGAGGCCGGGCAGTCCAAGCTCTCAGGCGGGATCTTCACCGAGGAGCTCGCCCTGGTGACCAAGTGGGGCCTGGCCAAGCGCTCCGCGCAGGTCGTCGACCTGGCGGGCAGGGGCCTGAACCTGGCCTCCCAGGCTCTTTCGCGCGCGCGGGGCGGGCGCGGCCGGGCCTGAGCCGCGGCCGGGCCTCAGAAGCGTTCGCGGTAGATCTCCCCGGAGCGCAGCATCTCGAGGCGCTCGTCGAGCAGGACCTTGAGCTCGTCGACCTCGCGACGCTCAAGCAGCATGTCCCAGTGGGTGCGCGGGGCCTTCTTGGGCTCGTCGGGCTCGGGATCGTCCTGGCCGCGCAGCGCCGCGACCTGTCCGCACTCGGGGCACTCCCAGGTCAGGGGGACCTCGGCCTCGACGGACATCGGCACCGAGGTGACGTGTGCCTGGGGGCACTCGTAGGTGACCACCTGCCGCTCGGCGAACTCCACGCCGTCCTCGGACTCCATCGACTTGGCTCCGATGGTCATGCCCCGTAGCGCACGGTCTGCCATGCTCCTGCTCCTCTCGTGGCGGCATCGTGGCGTCCCCGCCCGGGCTCTCACCGCGCGGGGCACGACCGGCTCAACCCCGTCCGGTCGCCGGCCATTCCCGCCCACCGGTTGACGCGAGGTGCGCAGGACCGGTCCGACGGGCGGGAACCGTCCGACCGACGATTCTACCTCGCGCGAGCCGGGACGATGCGCTTGTCGCCGTCGGCTCACGGATCGGCCCGGAGCGCGGCATACTGCGGCTATGGCAACCAAGCGCATCGGCATCCTGACGGCGGGCGGCGACGCCCCCGGACTCAACGCGGCGATCCGCGGATTCGGCAAGGCGGCGATCCGGGACCACGGGTGGACCCTCCTGGGCTTCCGTGACGGCCTGCGAGGACTGGCCGAGAACCGCTTCACCGAGCTTGACGGGGCCGCGCTGTCGGGGATCCTGACCACCGGGGGCACCATGCTGGGCACGAGCCGTGACAAGGTCCACCGCATGGTGGTCGACGGCGAGGTGCGCGACATGGTGCCCACGATCGTGGACAACTACGCCCGCGACGGCCTCGACGCGCTCATCTGCCTGGGAGGGGGTGGCACCGCCAAGAACGCCAAGCGCCTCATGGACGCCGGCCTCAACGTCATCCACCTGCCCAAGACCATCGACAACGACATCGTCGAGACCGACTCCTCCTTCGGGTTCTCCACCGCCCTGGAGATCGCCACCGAGGCGGTCGACCGCCTCCACTCCACCGCCCACTCCCACCACCGGATCATCCTGGCGGAGATCATGGGGCACCGGGCGGGCTGGCTGGCCCTGGGCGCCGGCATCGCCGGGGGCGCCGACGTCATCCTCCTGCCCGAGATCCCCTACAGCGTCGAGGCGATCGCCGAGCGGATCGAGCAGCGCCGGTCCCACGGATCGACCTTCTCGGTGGTCGCGGTCGCCGAGGGCGCGCTGAGCCGGGCGGACGCCGCCGAGCTCGACAGGGCCCGCGCCCTGGTCAAGGACGCCTCGACCCCCGAGCTCAAGGCGATGGCCAAGCGCAACGTCAAGGCCCTCGAGGCCTCGCACCGCGCCAACACCTTCACCCTGGCCGAGCAGCTCGAGACGGCCACGGGGCTGGAGGCGCGCGTGTCCATCCTGGGCTACGTCCAGCGCGGCGGGATCCCCAACGCCGCCGACCGCCTTCTGGGCACCCGCCTCGGTGTGGCTGGTGCCCGGGCCGTGGCCGAGGGGACCTTCGGGGTCATGGTGGCCGACCGCGGCCACGACACCGCCCTCGTTCCGCTGACCGAGGTGGCGGGCCGGATCAAGTACGTCCCCACCGACCACGAGTGGGTCCGGGCGGCACGTGCCGTGGGTACCGCCCTGGGGGACTGACGCCTGCCGCCGAGATCGGGACATCTGGCACCTCGAGATCGGGACATCTGGCACCTCGAGATCGGGACATCTGGCACCTCGAGATCGGGACATCTGGCACGCTCGCTACCCCGGGGGCTGCCGGTGCGGCCCTCGGCTCTCCCGACGTCGGCCGGGCACGGGCTCGTCACGCTGACCGAGCCGGGCTCTGGCGGTCCCTACAGCCTCAGCGACATGAGGACGAGGTCGAGGACCCGCCCGTGCTTCTCGCCGGCCGCCGGGATCGTGCCCACCTCTGAGAAGCCCGTCCGGGCGTGCAGTCCGATCGAGGCGGTGTTCCCGGCCTCGATCTGGGCGACCATCGTGCGGTCGCCGGTCGCCCTGCTGGCTGCCACGAGTGCCGTGAGCAGGCCGGAGCCGAGCCCGCGACCGCGCGCGGCGGGGGACAGGTAGACCGAGTCCTCCACCGTGCGGGCGTATCCCTCGTAGGACTGCCACGGGCCGGCGACCGCGAATCCGACGACGGCGCCGCGGGTGTCGCAGGCCACGAGGGCCGTGCCCCGCCGCAGGAGGGGAGCCAACCAGGCCTCCGCCTCCTGCGGGCTGTGCTCGTGACAGGTCCAGATCGCCAAGGAGTCGCGCACGGCGGCGTTGCGGATCTCGCGGACGGCCGGGCAGTCGGCCCTGGTCGCTGCCCGGACCGTGAACTGCGCGGTCCCCTCGATGGTCATGAGCACGACACTACGCCCTGGCGTGCCACCGGGGCTCAGGAGGAGACGTAGTCGGCCAGGTACTGGCCGGTCAGGGTCGATCGCCCCCCGACCAGCTCGCGGGGCGTGCCCTCGAAGACGACCCGCCCGCCGTCGTGGCCCGCGCCCGGGCCCATGTCGATGATCCAGTCGGCGTGCGCCATGACCGCCTGGTGGTGCTCGATGACCACGACGGTGCGCCCGGCCTCGACGAGGTGGTCGAGCAGCGCGAGCATGGCCTCGACGTCGGCCAGGTGCAGTCCCACGGTGGGCTCGTCCAGCACGACGACGTCTCCGGTCTCACCCAGGTGGACGGCGAGCTTGAGCCGTTGGCGCTCGCCGCCCGACAGGGTGGTCAGGGGCTGCCCCAGGCGCAGGTAGCCCAGGCCCACGTCGACGAGACGGCGGAGGACCGCGGCGGCCGCGGGCACCGCGGAGCCGGGGGAGGTGAACAGCTCGAGGGCCTCGTCGGCGCTCATCGCCAGGACCTCGGCGATGTTCCTGCCGCCGAAGGTGTAGGCGAGCACCTCGTCGTTGTAGCGCCGCCCCTCGCAGGCCTCGCAGGTCGTCGTCACCGTGTCCATGAAGCCCAGCTCGGTGTCGATGACCCCGGCGCCGTTGCACACCGGGCAGGCGCCCTCGGAGTTGGCCGAGAACAGCGCGGGCTTGACGCCGCCGGCCTTGGCGAAGGCCTTGCGCACCGGCTCGAGCAGCCCGGTGTAGGTCGCCGGGTTCGAGCGGCGCGAGCCCTTGATGGGGGACTGGTCGATGGTGACCACGCCGTCCATGGGGGACAGGCTGCCGTGGATGAGGCTCGACTTGCCGCTCCCGGCCACCCCGGTGACGACGGTGAGCACGCCTCGCGGGATGTCGACGTCGACGTCGAGGAGGTTGTTGGTGGCGGCCCCCCTGATCTCGATGACGCCGGTGGGGGAGCGGACGGCGTCCTTGAGCCGGGTGCGGTCGGCCAGGTGCCGGCCGGTCAGCGTCTGGGAGGCGCGCAGCCCAGCGAGGTCTCCCTCGTAGGTGACGGTCCCTCCGTGGGAGCCCGCGCCCGGGCCCAGGTCGACGACGTGGTCGGCGATCGCGATGGTCTCGGGCTTGTGCTCGACGACGAGCACGGTGTTGCCCTTGTCCCGCAGCGACACGAGGAGGCGGTTCATCGCCGCGATGTCGTGGGGGTGCAGGCCGATGCTCGGCTCGTCGAAGACGTAGGTGACGTCGGTGAGCGCCGAGCCCAGGTGCCGCACGAGCTTGGTGCGCTGGGCCTCGCCGCCCGACAGCGTCGAGGCCGAGCGGTCCAGGGACAGGTAGCCCAGCCCGATGGTGACGAAGGCGTCGAGGGTCTCGCGCAGCCCGGTGAGCAGCGGAGCCGCTCCCTCGATGCCCGCGACCTCGGGAGCCTTCTCGCCGCGAGCTGGCGCCTGTGCCCGGGAGGCGCGCTCGAGGCGCCGGACCCACACGAGGAGGTCGGAGATCTGCATCGCGCAGGCCTGGGCGATCGAGACACCGTCGATCGTGGCGGTGCGTGCCGGCTCGGCCAGGCGCGTGCCCTCGCACTCGGGGCAGGCGCGGAACACGACGGCGCGCTCGACGAAGGCCCGGACGTGAGGCTGGAGGGAGTCGACGTCCTTGGACAGCATCGACTTGCGGATCTTGGGCACGAGACCCTCGTAGGTCATCGAGTGGGAGTCGATCTTGACCTTCGTGGGTGCCTTGTGGAGGAAGTCGTCGAGCTGGGCGGGGGTGAAGCTCTTGACGGGCTTGTCGGCGGGGTAGAAGCCCGAGGAGGCGAAGACCCGCACGAGCCAGCCGTCAGGGGTGTACCCAGGGACCTTGATGGCTCCCTGGAGCAGGGAGAGGTTCTCGTCGTAGACCTCGGTCAGGTCGATGTCCGACACCGAGCCGCGCCCCTCGCAGCGCGGGCACATCCCGCCCTGGACGGTGTAGTGCTTGCGCTCGACGACGGTGCGCCCGCCCTTGACGGTCTTGAGGGCTCCGCCGCCCGAGACCGAGGGGACGTTGAAGGCGAAGGCCTGCGGCGAGCCGACGTGGGGCGTGCTCAGCCGCGAGTAGAGCAGGCGGAGCATGGAGTTGACGTCGCTGGCGGTTCCCAGGGTCGAGCGCGGGTTGGCACCCATCCGCTCCTGGTCGACGATGATCGCGGGGGTCAGGCCCTCGAGGGCGTCGACGTCGGGGCGCGCGGTGGCGGGCATGAAGCCCTGGACGAAGCTGGAGTAGGTCTCGTTGATGAGCCTGCGCGACTCAGCGGCGATCGTGGAGAACACGAGCGAGCTCTTGCCGGATCCGGACACACCGGTGAACACGGTCAGGCGCCGCTTGGGAATCGTCACCGCGACGTCGCGCAGGTTGTTCTCCCGGGCGCCGAGCACGACGATGGCGTCGTGGGTGTCGGCCGCGCGGACCGCGGCGCCGGCTCCGGGAGCTCGCGGCTCAGTGGTCTGCTCCGAGGTCTGCTCAGCGGGCTCATGCGTCTCGGTGGGGCTCGTGGTGCGCATCCGCCGCATGCTACAGGAGTGAGAACCGGTGTTGAGGCCCAGGTGGCAGGCGCTCCTCGCCGCCTCCCAGCCAGGCAACGCCGATAATGTACATTATGTCATTACGCGGCGGGTCCTGGAGGAGCGCTGACCTCGCCCAGGTCGCACCGCTCCCCGCGTGCCCCCGGTCGCTCTGGCTGCGCCTAGGTGCGGCCGGCCAGGTCTCGCGCCATGCGTTGGGTGGCTCGTCGCGCGGCTACCGAGGTGGCGAGCACCGTGACGCCGACGATGACCGCGAAGGCGCCCAGGGGCCAGAAGACGACGGCGGCCACGCCCTTGGTGAGCGCGATCATGAGCAGGCCTGGCACCGCGATCGCCACGCCCGTGCCGATCCCTGTGCTCCAGGCCGAGGCGAGAGCCTCCAGCCCAGCGCCGTGGTGGCCGCGCCCGCGGACCGGGTGCTCGCTCGGCACCGCGTCCGCCTCGATGGTTCGCTGCACGCCATCGACTGCCGTTAACTTCATGATGACAACGATAGGAGGCCTGTCTGCACTCCTCCCCCAACGACCCTGTGAATCTCCTGGGTCTTGTGCGCCTTGGTAGACTCCAGGCCGCCGAGAAGCCTGAGAAGCCTGAGAAGCAGGGTCTTCCGAAGGTGGACGGGAGGGGTCGATGTTTCTGGCGATTCGAGAAATACGGCACGAGCCGACACGATTTGCCTTGATCGTGACGGTCGTCTTTCTGGTGGCTTATGTCACTTTCTTTCTGTCAGCGTTGGCGACAGGACTGTCTCACGCCTACCGAGCCGCGGTCGAGAGCTGGTCCGCCGACGCCGTCATCCTGACCGAGGCCTCGAACGACAACATCGGTGCCTCCCGCCTGTCTGACACGCAGGTGGCGGCCACGCGGGCTGCGCTTGCCTCCTCTGAGCCGCCCGAGCGCCTCGTGGCACAGGCGGTCGTCGTCGAGGGTCAGGAGGAGACCACTCGCACGGACGCCTACGCCTTCGGGATCGACCTGACAGGAGGCCTGTCTCCCTCAGTCGTCGCAGGCCGTCCGATCTCCGACCCTGCTACAGAGGTGCTTATCGATGAGTCCCTGACGCAGGAGGGGTGGGCGCTCGGCGACACACTCGGGCTGGCCGGGACCAACGCCCGTTGGACAGTGGTCGGGCTCACCCGTGACCTCACGTTCCAGACGGCGCCGGTCATCACGGTCGACGCACAGGCGCTCATCGACCTCGGCGATCCCCTGTCACCGGCCGTCAACGCCATGATCGTTCCCGGGGGCGGACTGGACGACACCTCCCGGAGCGAGGTTGCCTCTGCGTTGGCCCAGGATGATCTGGTCATGATGACGCCTGCTGACTTCATCGGGGAACTTCCGGGGTACTCGGCTCAGGTGCTCACCTTCTCCCTCATGATCGGTGCGCTTGTCGTCATCGCCGCGCTGGTCCTCGGTATCTTCCTCTACGTGCTCACGCTCCAGAAACGCGCCGTCCTGGGCGTCCTCAAGGCTCGGGGGGTACCGACCCGCTACCTCGTCGTGGCCGGCGGCTTCCAGACCGCGATGCTGGCGGCGGCCGGGGTGATCCTGGGGCTCGTCGCGACACAGCTCACAGGATGGCTGCTTCCTGCGTCGGTCCCGTTCCGTCCCTCGCTTGCGCTCGACGCCGTCATCACCGTCGCTTTTGTCGTCATGGCCGTGCTCGGCGGACTCATGTCGGTCCGTGTGGTCTCGCGCATCGACCCGGCGGAGGCGGTCGCATGACCCGGCCGTCTGCGGTCATGACCTTGGCAGGCGCCGCCAAGGACTACCGACAGGGATCGGAGGTCATTCACGCCCTGGCCCCGACCGACCTGGAGCTCGATGCCGGCGAGCTTGTCGGTGTGCTGGGACCATCGGGCTCCGGCAAGTCGACCCTGCTGACCGTCATGGGCGGTCTCCGGACCCCGAGCTCAGGAACCGTGAGGATCCTGGGTGAGGACTTCTCGTCCCTGCCTGAGAGGCGCCGCGCCCGTGTCCGCCACGCAAGGATCGGTTTCGTGCTCCAGGCTGCCGGGCTCGTCCCGTTCCTCAGGCTCGCGGACCAGTTCAGCCTGCACGACCGCGTGGCGGGAACAGGTGGCGACCGCGAGCGTCGTGACAGCCTGCTCGACAGCCTGGGCCTGGCAGGCAGACTCTCCTCCTACCCCCAGTCACTGAGCGGCGGTGAGCGCCAACGCGCAGCGATCGCCGTGGCGCTCTACCACGACCCTGATGTCATCCTTGCTGACGAGCCCACCGCTGCCTTGGACAGCAGGCGCGCGCAGGACGTCGCTCGCGTGCTGGCCGACCACACGCACCGACTGGGCAAGGCGACAGTCATGGTCACCCATGACGAGCGTCTGCTTCCCCTGTGCGACCGGGTCCTGGTCATGAACGACGGTGTTCTGCGCGCGAGCCAGGCTCATTGAGGTCCGGCCGGCCAGGACCGCGACCGGCCCCGGACGGGGCTCAGCTGCTGTGGGCGAGCACCGCGGATCCGCGGTGCCAGCGCGGCAAAGACCTTCCTGACCTGCGATGATGTCGAAACCCACACTGTCGTCGGTGATGGATTCGGGCACCCGGGGGCTTACGCTAGACACCGATATGTCGGACGAGCCGAAGAAGGAGGCCCGATGGCGGCGCGCCGTGAACCCACCCTCGCTGATGTTGCCGACGCTGCCGGGGTCTCCCTGACCACTGTCTCGCGCGTCCTCAACAACCGTGGCTACCTCTCGGACTCGATCAAGGCACGGGTGGCGGCGGCCATCGCCGAGCTCAACTACCGGCCCAACCAGGTGGCGCGCGCGCTGCACGGCAAGTCGACCCAGACCATCGGCGTCATCGTCCCCACGGTGGCCCTGCCCTTCTTCGGCGAGCTGGCGGCCGAGATCGAGAACGCCCTGGCCGACCACGGCTACCGGATCCTCGTGTGCAACTCCATGGGGCGGGCTGACAGGGAGCGCGAGTACCTCGACCTGCTCGTGTCCCACCGGGTCGACGGCATCATCTCGGGCGCACACAACGAGAACCTCAAGGAGTACGGCACCGTGCGCCTTCCGCTGGTCACGGTCGACAGGGAGCTGTCTCCTGCGGTGCCCAACGTGCGCTGCGCCAACGAGGAGGGCGGACGTGCCGCCACCGAGCTGCTGCTCGAGCGCGGATCGCACAGCCCCGCCCTGCTCACCTCCCGCACCGGGGCCCATAACCGCCGGGAGGCCGGCTACCGCCAGGTCCTGGAGCGCGCCGGCATCGAGCCGGTCATCATGACCGTCGACTTCCACACCCCCGACGCCGAGCGAGCCAGGCTTATCAACGCCCACCTCGACGCTGCAGGTTCCCAGGTCGACGCAGTCTTCGCCACCGACGACCTGTCGGCGGCGGCCGTCCTGCACTGGGCGACGGGCAGGGGCCTGGAGGTGCCCACCGACTTCAAGGTCGTCGGCTTCGACGGGACGGCGGCTGTGCGCAGGGCCCTGCCCGAGCTGACGACCATCCAGCAGCCCATCGGCGCGCTGGCTCGCACCGCGGTCGAGGTCCTCCTCACCCAGGTCGAGGCCGTCGCCCAGGGTGAGGAGATCGGGTCGAGCCCCTCCCCCGCCGAGCTGCCGGTCACGGTGCTGCGGGGCTCGACCGCCTGAGGTCGCCCGGGCACCTCGCAGGCGCCTGCGCGGGCTCCCCCGTGCACGACGACGCGGGCCGTGGGACCTGTCCGGTCCCACGGCCCGCGCTCGTTGCCGACGCTGTGCTCAGGCCTGAGCGCCCTGCGCTGCCGGCGTCACCGCGAACAGGGCGTCCTGCCTGGCGACCTCGCCGCTGGCGGTGTCGACCAGCTCACCGAAGGCCGTGGCGTTGGAGACGACGACCGGGGTGACGATCTGGTAGCCGGCCGCGGTCACGCCCTCCCAGTCGACCTCGACGAGGGTCTGGCCGCGCAGGACGGTGTCGCCCGCCTTGACCCTGGGAGTGAAGTGCTTGCCGTCGAGCTGGACGGTGTCCATGCCGACGTGGATGAGCAGCTCGACGCCGCTGGCCGAGCGGATGCCGTAGGCGTGGCCGGTCGGGAAGGCGACGATGATCTCACCGTCCACCGGGGAGACGACCGGTCCCGAGGCGGGGACCACCGCGAGACCCGGGCCGAGCATCCCCGAGGCGAAGGTCTGGTCCTCGACCTCGGACAGCGCGACGGCGGTGCCCTCGATGGGCGAGGTGATCGTGAAGTCGGTGTCGGCGCCCTCGGGCAGCTCGACGACGACGGCCTCCTGCTCGTGGGAGGCGGCGACCTCGGCCTCGAGCGCTGCCTCGTCGTCGTCGGTCGCCATCGAGGCCTTGCCACGGGCGCTGCGCGCGTAGCCGAAGGCGGCGACGAAGGCCAGGGTGAAGGTCACGAGCTCGAGGATGATGTACCTGGGGATGTCCTCGGGCACGATCGACACGAAGCCGACGAAGCCCGCCGCGCCCAGCGCCTGGGAGTGGATGTCGAGGATGGCGACCATCGCGCCGCCGAAGCCGGCCGCACCCATACCGATGTAGAAGGGCCAGCGCAGGCGCAGGTTGACACCGAAGATCGCGGGCTCGGTGATGCCGAAGACCGCCGAGGCGCCACCGGCACCGGCCAGACCCTTGAGCTTGGGGTCACGGGTGTTGAAGAAGACCGCCAGCGCGACGGCGCCCTGGGCGACGTTGGCCATCGAGGCGATCGGGAAGATGAAGGAGCCCGGTCCGCCGTTGGACATCTCGGCGATGAGGGGCAGCTCGATGGCCGGGAAGGACTGGTGCAGACCGGTGACGACGATCGGCGAGTAGACGAGGCCGAAGAGCAGGCCGCCCACCGGGCCGACCGTGTTGTACAGCCACGCGATGCCGTCGGTGATGCCGTCGGACAGCATGCGGGTGAAGGGGCCGACGACGACGAAGGTGAGGAACCCGGTGACCAGGAGCGTGATGAGCGGGGTGAGCAGGAAGTCGGCGGTGCCCGACAGGCGCTTGTGGAGCCACTTCTCGATCATCGACATGATCCAGGTGACTGCCAGCACCGGGATGACCATCGCCTGGTAGCCGATCTTCTCGACCTCGAGGCCGAAGAGGTTCCACACCTCGATGGTGCCCGCCTCGCGGGCCGCCTGGATCGTGTAGGCGTTGGTCAGCTCGGTGGAGACCATCGCGGCACCCATCGCGGCACCGAGGTACATGTTGCCACCGAAGCGCTTGGCCGCCGAGAAGCCCACGAGCACGGGCAGGAAGGCGAATGCCGCCGAGGACACGAGGTTGATGAGGCTCGCGTAGTCGCTCAGCCACGCCCAGCGCTCGGTGAGCGACTGCTCGCCGAACATCCCCTTCGCGGTGAGCACGTTGTTGATCGCCATCATCAGACCGCCGGCGATGAGGGCCGGCAGGATCGGGACGAAGATGTCGGCGACCATCTTGATGAAGCGGGACACGGGGTTGCCGCCCTGAGCGGCCTGCTCCTTGGCCTCGTCCTTCGAGACCTCCTTGACACCGCCCTTGGTGACCATCTCCTTGAAGACGTGGTCGACGTCGCCGGGGCCGACGATGATCTGGAACATTCCCCCGGCGATGAAGGTGCCCTTGAGGTCAGGGTCCTTGTCGAGCGCCTTCTGGTCCACCTTGTCCATGTCGTTGAGAACGAGACGCAGGCGCGTCGCGCAGTGCGCTGCCGCGTTGATGTTCTCCGCGCCTCCGACGTATGTCAGGACGTCTTTCGCCACTCGGGCGTGATCCATTGCCACCCGGGCTTCCTTTCTCTGGGGATGGGGACTCTGCGTTGAGCTGGTGAGTTGAGCTGGTGGCTCAAACCGGCGCTGGTGTCGACTGCGACGGCCGGTCGTCGCCCCTGTGTCAATCGTTAGTCACGTTACCGCGGCTGTGACCTTCCCGCAACAGATAGCGGTGTTTGCCCGGGCGCCCCCGCATGGGGACCGGCCCTCAGTCGCGCAGGACCGCGCGCGCCCCCGCCAGCGACAGGGACCCGTCGGTGAAGAGCCCGGCACCCGTGGCCTGGGGCGACACGTAGGAGCGGAAGGTGAACAGCGTGTCGCCGTCGCCGACGACGAGCTCGGTGACCGACCGGTCGTGGAGGACCTCGAGGCGTCGCTCGGTGCCCGGCGTGAGGGTGACCTGACGGTGGGTGCCGTGGCGGGTGTAGCGCGACCGGGAGCGGTCGACCTCGAGGACCGGTGCGAGGGTCTCCTCCACCGGGTCGCCCTGGGACCGGGCATGCGTCTGGGGGGATGACAGGGTGATGGTGACCGAGGAGCTCTCGTCGCCGATGACCAGCCCCCACCGGCCCTCGGCGTGGTCGACGTCGAGCACGAGGTGCCACGACCGGTGGCCGTCGAGCTCGGCGAGACCGACCACCCCGTCCTCGACGTCCAGGTCCCGCTCCCCCACGGCCAGGTCGACACCGTCGTCGGCCCGCAGCGCGGGGCGCTGGATGAGCCTGCCGCCGCGCAGGGACAGCTCTCGGGGTACGGTCAGCGCGTGGACCCAGCCTCCGGTGTCCACCGACGGGTGCTCGTCCTGCTCCGCGTTGCCCGCCCACCCGGCCAGGAGGACGGGGCCGGGCTCGCCGGGGCGGCGGGCGAAGGCCTGGGGGGCGTAGTACTCGAAGCCCCGGTCCACCTCGGCGAATCCGCCGTCGCACTCGCGCAGCTCGGTCCCCACGAGGCGACCGACGGTGTAGGTGACCGGATAGATGTTCTCGTAGCCCTCGGCACCCGGGGCGATGCCCTGCGGGCACCAGATGAGCACGTCGCGGGCCTGCCCCGTCAGCTCGTCGGTCAGGCGCACGAGGCCGGGGCACTCCCACATGTAGCCGAAGGCGTCGAAGGCGCCGTGCGCGTCGGGGAAGGTCAGCTCGCCCTCGAGCTCCCAGCTGAGCAGGTCCGTGGAGCGGTAGAGGAGGGCGGCGCCGGTCAGGTCGGAGCGCTGGACGCCGATGATCATCCGGAAGGACCCGGGCTCGTCGGGGTCTCGCCACACCTGCGGGTCGCGGAAGTGCGCGGTGTAGCCCGGCGGCTGGCCGGGCAGGAGGGGGTTGCCCGGCCACTTCGTGAACTCGACGAGGTCGGCTGAGGTGGCCAGGCACTGGCTCGAGGTGCGTTCGTCGGTGACCGGGTCCTTGAGGTTGCCGGTGAAGAAGAGCTGGTAGGGGGCCGAGGCCGGGGCGTGGTCGACCTCGGCGTCCTCGAGGACGAGCGCGTTGCCCGAGTAGACTCCCGAGCGGTCGTAGGGGGAGTCGGGGACGATCGCCGGGTCGTGATGGTGCCAGGTCACGAGGTCGCGGGAGGAGGCGTGCCCCCAGTAGACGAGCTTGCGGTGGGGGTGGAAGGGGCTGAACTGGTAGAAGGCGTGGTAGGTCCCGGCGTCGACGAGCAGTCCGTTGGGGTCGTTGAGCCGCCCGACCGGAGGGGCCACGTGGTAGCGGGGGTAGTCGGGGTCCTCGGTCGCCCGGGAGGAGCCCACCGCCGCCAGGGCGAGGGCCCTGAGGTCCTCTGTCATGAGGGGAGACTAGCAGTGGGACCCCGGCCGCCAGGGTGCTCGCGGCCCCGGGGCCGCCTCGAGGACCGCCTCGAGGACCGCGGTGCGGGACAACCGGTCTGGGAGGCGTCGGTGGACGTCAGTGGAAGTAGGGCACGATGAGCCACAGGCCGTACACGACGATGCCTGCGGCGATGAGCAGGAAGAATCCTGCGAGGATCTCTGCGGCGTGGACTCCCTTGACCTCTCCGGCCTTGCGGCGCAGGTGGACCTCGTCGAGCATGCGCGCGGCCGAGGAGGAGATCGCCAGGATGAAGGCGGTGCCCAGGACCGTGACGACGGTGACCAGTCCCAGGGAGGCCCAGTCGACGTTCATGCCTGCAGCTCCTTGTCCGCCGCGCCGGCAGCGCCGACGAGCTCCTTGCGTACCTGGTCGACGGTCTTGGGCTCGCGTCCCAGCGCGGGGTCGGTCGGCCGGCCCACGACGACCTCGTCGGCGTCGTTGACGTTGGAGAAGTCGACCCGGTTGTGGTTGGCCTGGCGGATGATGAGCATGGCGCCGACGACGAGCATGAGGATGACCGTGAGCGTCCCCAGGACCCCGCCCTTGACGGCGATGAAGGAGGTGACGGCGCCGACCAGTCCTGCGCAGGGCAGCGTGATGAGCCAGGCCGTGCCCATCTTGCCGAAGGTCCGCCAGGACACCTTCGTGCCGCGGCCCACGCCCGAGCCCAGGATCGAGCCCGTGCAGATGTGCGTGGTCGACAGGGCGAAGCCGAGGTGGGAGGAGGCCAGGATCGCCACGGTCGAGGCGGTCTCGGCGGCGAAGCCCTGCGGGGAGTCGATGTGGACCAGGCCCTTGCCCATGGTGCGCATGATCCTCCAGCCGCCCGAGTAGGTGCCCAGGCCGATGGCCAGGCCCGCGGCGAGGATGACCCACCACTGGGGGGCGGTGCCCGCCGCCTGGTAGCCACCGGCGACGAGGACGAGCGTGATGACGCCCATCGTCTTCTGGCCGTCGGAGGTTCCGTGGGCCAGGGCGACCATGGAGGCCGAGATGCGCTGGCCGTTGCGGAAGACGCTCTGGCTGTAGCGGTCGGTGGGCCGGGCGATCCGGTAGGCGATCCGCGTGGCCACCGCTCCGGCCAGGCCCGCGACGCAGGGGGCGATGAGCGCGGGCAGGATGATCTTGGACAGCACCGTGCCCCAGTGAACCCCGGCCATGCCCGCGGCGACGATGACCGCGCCGATGAGGCCTCCGAACAGGGCGTGGGAGGACGAGGAGGGCAGTCCGAAGAGCCAGGTGGCCAGGTTCCACAGGATCGCGCCGGCCAGGCCCGCGAGCACCATCTCAGGGGCGGCCTGGATGAGGGAGTCGTCGAACATCCCGTGGGAGATCGTCTTAGCCACCTCGGTGGACAGCAGGGCGCCGACGACGTTGAGCACGGCCGCGATGAGGACGGCTCGCTTGGGCGTGAAGGCGCCGGTCGCGACCGAGGTCGCCATCGCGTTGGAGGAGTCGTGGAAGCCGTTGGTGAAGTCGAAGACGAGCGCCACGACGACGACGACCGCAACGATGAACAGGGTTGTAGTCATGCCATTCCCGGTCAGGCGTGTGGGCCTGGTGGGGCACCGGTGGTACGACGGCGGACAGGCCCGGGCCACGTGGATGAGGCCCGAGGACATTCTTACCCCGCCGGATCACGACGGGCAGGGCAGTCAGGGGTTGTTCACCAACTGTTCACCTCGTGTGGAGGTGGGACTGGTCACGTGTCGGCCCAACGTCCCGATGGGGTGCAGACAAAGAGGCGGACGCCTCACCGGGAGGTGCCCGGGCGGGGTCGAGCACGGCGATAAGGTCGTGCCATGGCAGCCCGAAGCGGGAGCAGTAGTCCCTCCACGTCCCTGTCCGCACCTCACGACTCCCCCGCGGTCCTCGACCTGGGTGTCGACCTGGGCACGACCCGCACGGTCGTCGCGCGCGCGGACCGGGGCAACTACCCCGTGCTCCCCTTCACCGACGCCCAGGGTGACGCCCACGAGTACCTCCCCTCGGTCACCGCGCTGACTGACGACGGTCTCGTTCACGGCTTTGAGGCCCTGGCCGCCGCGCGCGCCGGGGCGCCGCTGCTGCGCAGCCTCAAGCGGGTCCTGTCCTCCCCCACCGTCAAGGCCTCGACGCCGGTGACGATCGGCGGGCAGACCTTCGGGGTGCTCGAGGTGCTCGCGAGCTATCTGTCCTGCGTGCGCTCCCACCTGCGGGGCTCGGGGGCGCTTGACGGCGTCGACCCGGGGGACGAGGACGCCAACGTGGCGGTGGCGGTGCCCGCCCACGCCTACGGGGCGCAGCGGCTCATCACCCTCCAGGCCTTCCGCGCGGCAGGCTTCCACGTGACCGCCATGCTCAACGAGCCCAGCGCGGCCGGCTTCGAGTACACCCACCGCAAGGCCGCGACCGTCTCCTCGCGGCGCACGAGGGTCCTCGTCTACGACCTGGGGGGCGGCACCTTCGACTCCTCGGTGGTCGACGTGCGCGACGACGACCACGAGGTCCTGGCCTCGCGCGGCCTGGGCGACCTGGGCGGGGACGACATCGACCTGCTCCTTGTCGAGATGGTGCTGGCCAGGGCGGGGGTCGACGAGCAGTCGCTGAGCGCCGGCGAGCTCGATGACCTGCTCGTCCAGTGCCGAGACACCAAGGAGGCCCTCGCCCCGCAGACGCGCCGTCTCCTGCTCAGCCTGCGCGACAACGACGTCGTCCTCCAGGCGGCAGACCTCTACGAGGCTGCCGTCCCCCTGGTCGAGCGGAGCCTGGCGACGATGTCCCCCCTCGTGGGGCGCCTCGAGGACGGTGGACCCGACCTGACCGACATCGCCGGCATCTACCTCGTGGGAGGGGCCTCGTCCTTCCCGCTCGTGCCCCGCATGCTCCGTGAGCGCTTCGGGCGTCGCGTCCACCGCTCCCCCTACCCCGCTGCCTCGACAGCCATCGGGTTGGCCATCGCGGCAGACCGCTCCTCGCGCGCCCGCCTCAAGGACCGCCTGTCGCGCGGCTTCGGGGTCTTCCGCGAGGCAGACGGCGGCACCCGTACGGTCTTCGACGCGATCTTGACCCAGGACGCCGTCCAGCAGGACTCCTTCGGCCTGCAGGGCACGGTGCTCGTTCGCGAGTACCCTGCGGTCCACAACGTCGGGTGGTACCGCTTCGCAGAGTGCGCCGGTGTTGACGAGCACGGCGCGCCGCGCGGGGAGATCGCGCCCTACGAGGACATCGTCTTCCCCTTCGACCCGGCTCTGCGGGGCCGGGACGACCTCGCCCAGGTCCCGGTGGAGCGCACCGGCTGGGGTCCCCGGGTCCAGGAGCGCTACGAGGTCGACGGCACCGGCATGGTGCGGGTGACCCTGACCGACCTGTCCGACGGCTACAGCGGCACCTACGTCCTGGGCGTTCGCACCGACTGACCATCGACTGACCATCGACGTACCACTGACTGGCACGAGCTGGCACGAGCTGGTACGGCCCGGCACCGACTGGCTCAGGCCGTCTGTGTCTCGTCGCGGCCTGGTCACGACGCCGTCATCACGTACTCCGCCCCCGACGTTCCACGTCGGGGGCGGTTGTCGACGGCTGGGTGAGGCCCTGCGCGCCCGGGGGTGAGCCGGGACCGGCGGGTGCCTCAGATGGCCTGGCGCTTGGCGGCGCGACGCTGGGCGAGCTCGTCCTCGACCGCGGGGGCGTGTGCGCGGTCGACGGGCAGCTCTGCGAGGTCTCCCTCGACCTCGTGCCACACCCTGCCCACGGCGATGCCGAAGACGCCCTGCCCGCCCTGGACGAGGTCGATGACCTCGTCGGCGCTCGTGCACTCGTAGACCGAGGCGCCGTCGCTCATGAGGGTGATGGCGGTGAGGTCCTCGACCCCGCGCTCGTGGAGGGCGTTGACCGCGGTGCGGATCTGGTGGAGCGAGACACCGGTGTCGAGGAGCCGCTTGACGATCTTGAGCAGGAGGATGTCCCTGAAGGAGTAGAGGCGCTGGGAGCCTGAGCCCTTGGCGCCCCTGATCGAGGGCTCGACGAGCCCGGTGCGCGCCCAGTAGTCGAGCTGCCTGTAGGTGATGCCCGCCGCACGGCAGGCGATCGGTCCGCGGAAGCCGGTGTAGGCGTCGAGCTGGGCGAGGGGGTCGCCGAAGAGCATCCCCTGGGCGCGCTGGGGTGCGGTGGCGGGAAGGCTCGCTTCGATCGCGCTCACTGGCATGCTCCTGTCAGGCTCGGGGCGTGCGGGGGGAGGTGCACGCGGTGCCGGTGGTTGACCGGCATGAGCCCACGATAGATCCAGTGGGGCCCGTGCTCAACGAAGGGCGCGCCGACTGCGGTGTCGGTGCCGTCTCAATGCGGGGTCGAGGTCTGCTCGCCGCAGGGGTGGGGCGGAGCAAACGGCGTCATCGTGCTGGAAACCGGGGAGCGAGCACGACGTTCGTGTGACGGAGTGCACATCTCGTTTCACAGGAGTCCCACGAGCATCGCGTGTCGCACAGAGGGACTCCGGTGGGCTCAGGAGCCAGCAGCGTCGGAGGCGGTGGCGTGGGCGAGCTCGGCCCGCCAGGCGGCAAGGCGGTCGCACAGGTCCTCGCTGTCGAGGTCGACCTGCCTGAGGCGCAGGAGCGCCTCTGAGGCCGTGATCGGCAGGGACAGCGCCTGGGCGAGGAGAAGCCCGTCGGAGGGGGCGCAGGCCACCGTCGTGCGCCGGGGCTCCTCCCCCGCCCCGCGCGCCAGGACCACGGAGGCGCACAGGCGGGCGTCGGCGTCGACGTCGAGCAGCACCTGCTCGGCCCGCCCGCCCAGCACGTCGCCCAGACCGGCGACCATGTCCGGCCATGTCGGCCGGGGCGCGACGTCGGGCGCGGAGAGCGTGATGCCCTCACGGGCGCTGACCGGCACGGCGATCACGCCCGGGCCGTCGGCCTCGACCAGGAGCGCGACCAGACCGTGTCCCAGGGCCGTCGAGCGAATGGCGGCCAGAGTCATGGTGCGCATGAATCCAATCTACGGTCGTCGCGCCCACCTGTCCTGGAAACGGGCCGCCCGGTGTGGCGCCGTGCTGGTCAGTCGGTCTCCTGGACCGCGGCATGCAACAGGCGTGCGTGCAGCTCGGCGACGATGCCCGCCAGCTCCGAGGCCGCGTCCTCCCCCGCGGTCGCCGAGCGGCGTCGCTTGTGCTGGACGGCCAGCGCGATCGTGTCCGCCTCGCGCTGGGCCGCCGAGCGCACGGCGCGCAGGTTGCGCACCGGGATCCCCCGCTGGTGGGCGCGCAGCGCCAGCTCGACGGTCCTCAGGTCGCGGGACTCAAAACGTCCCTGCGGGTCGGGGGTGATGAGGCCGATGACGACGAGCTCGTCGACCTGCTCGGCCGTTGCCCCCGAGTGGTGGACGAGGTCCTCGAGGCCGAGGGTCGAGGAGGGCAGGCCGTGTCCGTCGGTGGTCACGACCCGGGCGACGGGCGCCGGCGCCGGGGCGTCGACGGCGGCGTCGAGATCGGCGAGGCGGTCCCGGATGACCGACAGAGGCAGGTACTCGTCGCGCTGCGCGGTCAGGGCGTAGCGCAGACGCTCCATGTCCGCCTTGGAGTAGCGCCGGTAGCCGTTGCCGACGCGGTAGGGGCTGATGAGGCCCTCGCCCTCGAGGTAGCGGACCTTTGAGATGGACAGGGCGGGGAACTCGGTCTTGAGACGGTCGACCAGCTCGCTGATCTTCATGACCGGGTCGCGCGGCACGTCCCGGGGCCACGGGACGGCAGCGGGGCTCTCCTCGGGCTGGGGCTCGGCGGCGGACCGCTTCGCGGGGACGGCGCTCACCGGGAGGCGGCCTGCAGGGGACCCGGGTGGTAGGTCATCCGGTACTTGCCGATCTGGACCTCGTCTCCCGGACGCAGCGCCGCCTGCTCAACACGCTCCCGGTTGACGTAGGTGCCGTTGAGCGAACCGGAGTCGCGCACCGCGAACCCGCCCTCGGGCAGGGCGGCGAAGATGGCGTGCTTGCGCGAGACCGTCACGTCGTCGAGGAAGATGTCGGCGCGGGGGTGGCGGCCGACGGTCGTCTCGGCGGAGTCGAGCAGGAAGCGGGCCCCGGTGGTCGGGCCCTGCTGGACAAGCAGGAGAGCGGTTCCGGCGGGCAGGGCGGCGATCGCGGCACGGTCCTGCTGCGACAGGCCCAGGAGCGGCGCCGCCGACTCCATGGAGACGTCGATTGCCCCGAAGGTCTGGGTCGACGTGGGATCCGGCTCGATCGGCGTGCTCGACATCTGTGCCCCTCAGGTAGGGCGGTGCCCGTCGCACCGCGATGGGCTCACCATACCGTCGCCCCCCGTTCCCGTCGCAACGCGTGGCCCGTCCTGAGGTCGCCGAAGACGGCAGGACCCCTCCGGTCGGGGACGCTGGGAAGGCACGGACGGCACGGAAGGCACGGATGGCAGGGACGGCTCAGTGAGCGGCCGCGCGCACCCGCAGCACCTGGACCAGGTCGTCGCGGCCCTTGAGGACCAGGCGGCGCAGGGCCGCCGGGGCGTGGGGGTGGTCGGCCAGCCACGTCTCGACGGCCGCGAGGTCGCCGGCCTCCCCCGCGGCGGGGAACAGCCCGACCGCGAGGCGGGTGGCCGACTCCTGGGGCCTGGAGGCCCACAGCTCCTCGAGGGCCCCCAGGTAGGTCCCGGTGCTCCCGGCGGTCAGCTCGCGGTGGCTGTCGACGGCGAAGCCGACCACGAGCGCGGCCACCTGGTCCTTGCTCAGGGTGGCGTCGGTGAGCAGCCGCTCGAGCACCTCGGCCTTGAGGTCCGCCGACGGCAGGGAGGACACGGCCCGCAGGTGGCGCACGGCCCCCGTGGACGAGGGGTCGGTGCGACGCTGGTCGTCCAGCTCGGCGTCGGTGACCTCCCCGAGGCAGGCCAGGGCGGCCAGGACCCGCCAACGCAGGTCGTTGTCGGCAACCAGGCCCTCCAGCCCGCCGTCGGCCAGCAGGCGCAGGCGGGAGGCGCACGAGGCGCGGGCGGCCGGGTCGAGCACGAGGCCCTCGCCGGCGGCCCGGATCCAGGCCCGGGCGCGCACGAGCTGGGCGTCGGAGCCCGGCGCCGCGGCCATGAGCAGGCCCCAGGCCCCCTGTCCCTCCGGGCCGCGGGTCCCGGTCAGGTCCCCCAGGAGCCGGGCGCGCTCCTGTCCCTCGGACAGGCGCACCGCGGCCGTCAGGGCCTGGTCGAGCACGGTGGTGAGGGTGGCGGTCTCTGAGGAGTCGGTGGCGCGCTCCAGCACGGTCTCGACGAAGTCGCCCGGGGCCATGATCGCGTCGCGCACGAGGGTGTCGAGGCAGGACCACCACAGGGACCGGGTCAGCGGGTCGGTGAGGCGGTGCAGGGCCCGCCGGGCGGTGGCCAGGGAGGCGGGGTCGGGACGCACGACCGCGTAGGTGTGGTCCTCGTCGTTGACCGTGACGAGGTCGGGCACCGGCAGGCCCGCGGCGCCGGGGACCTCGGCGCGGGGCCCGGTCAGTGACACCGGCAGCCGGTGGGTGCGCACGAGCTCGCCGCCCGGGCCCTCGAAGGAGTACAGGCCGACGACGAGGCTGTGGGGTCGCAGCACCTGCTCGCCGGTGCGCGGGTCGAGGCCCTCCTGGGTCAGGACGAGGGAGGTCAGGAGCCCCTCAGCCGTCGTCATCTCGTCGCTGATGACCGAGGGCCCGCAGGTGGACAGCCAGGCCTGCGCCCAGGAGGACATGTCCCGACCGGAGGCCTCCGACAGCGTGCCGATGAAGTCGGTCAGGTCGGCGTTGCCGTAGGCGTGCTCGGTGAACCAGCGCCTGGCCGCCGTGAGGAAGACCTCCTGGCCCAGGTGGGCGACGAGCTGCTTGAGCACCGCCGCGCCCTTGGCGTAGGTGATCCCGTCGAAGGCCTGGCGCGCCGCCTCGACGTCGTCGACCTGCGCGACGATCGGGTGGGTCGTCGAGGGCCGGGCGTCCTCGCGGTAGGCCCAGGCCTTGCGCCTCGAGGCGAAGGAGACCCACGCCTCGGTGTAGGCGGTGGCCTCGGCCTGGGCCCAGACCCCCTGGTGCTCGGCGAAGGACTCCTTGAGCCAGGTGTCCTCCCACCAGCGGGGGGTGACGAGGTCGCCGAACCACATGTGGCACATCTCGTGCAGGATCGTCCCTGCCCGCTCAGCCCGCTGGGCTCGGGTGGCCCTGTCACTCAGGAGGTAGGTGTCCTCGTTGAAGGTGACGCAGCCCGGGTTCTCCATGGCGCCCAGGTTGTACTCGGGGACCAGGACGCTGTCGTAGGAGCCCCACGGGTAGGGGAAGCCGTAGACCCGGTCGAACAGGTCGAGGCCGGCCGCCGTGATGGCCATCGGCTCGTCGTCGAGGTGCCTGGCCACGCTGGCCCGGCACGACCACGACAGCTCGACGGCGGGGTCCTCGGGCCGCAGGGGCGAGGACCACGAGGAGGTGACCCGGTGCCAGGGCCCGGCGGCCAGGGCGGTCAGGTAGCTGGGCAGGGGCGGTGTCGTGGACATGCGGGTGACCGTGCAGCCCTCGCGGTGGTCCGCGGGCCTGGTGGACTCGACGACGCCGTTGGCCAGGACCGTCCAGGACGCCGGGTGCAGGACGGTCAGGGTGAAGGGCGCCTTGAGGTCGGGCTGGTCGAGGCAGGGCCAGGCCCTCCGGGCGTCGGAGGGCTCGAAGTGGGTGTACAGGTAGGTGGCCGAGT
Source organism: Actinomyces howellii (assembly GCF_900637165.1). Classification (GTDB taxonomy): domain Bacteria; phylum Actinomycetota; class Actinomycetes; order Actinomycetales; family Actinomycetaceae; genus Actinomyces; species Actinomyces howellii. Next base: position 452,043 of record NZ_LR134350.1, read on the forward strand.
CCACCGGGTCCACGAAGCGGTTGAGGCCCTGTCCCGAGTTCGACAGGCGGCCCCGGGCTCCGACGTCAACCGTGTGCCTGCCCGGGGCGAGCTCGGGCAGGGCCAGGCGCGCCCCGTCCCACGCCACGGGCACGATGACGCCGTCGACGGCCGTCTCCCGGACGTGCTCCCCGACGAAGTCCACCCACAGGCCGGCCGCCCCGGGCTCCTCGACGACGAGGGTCAGGGTGGAGCGGACGTCGAACACGGAGCACCCGGGCGACCGGGTGTCGCACAGGTCGACCACGACCTCGAGCGCCTCGAGGCGCAGCACGCCGGAGCGCCAGGCGGCCTCCTCACGACCGATGTTGCCCCGGCCCGAGGCGCGGGCCGGGGCGTGGCTCAGGGGCACGGCGGTCAGTCCCACTTCTCCTCGGGGCGGCCGGCCTGGGCCCACAGCACGTGGTAGACGCCCTCAGGGTCGTCGACACGGTGGTAGGTGTGCGAGCCGAAGAAGTCGCGCTGGCCCTGGATGAGGGCGGCGGGCAGGCGCGGGGCGCGCAGCTGGTCGACGTAGGCCAGGGAGGAGGCGAAGGCCGGTGCGGCCACCCCCGACCGCGCGGCGGTGGCGACGACCTCGCGCCAGGCGGGCAGGGCGGACTGGAGCGCCGCGGACAGCGCCGGCGCCGTAAGGAGGCTGACCAGGGAGGGGTCCTGGGCGTAGGCGGTCATGATGTCGTCGAGGAACCGGGCGCGGATGATGCAGCCGTCGCGCCAGATGCGGGCCATGGCGCCCAGGTCGATCTCCCAGCCGTTGTCGGCCGAGGCGGTGGCGATCTCGTCGAAGCCCTGGGCGTAGGCGGCGATCTTCGAGCCGTAGAGGGCCAGGCGCACGGACTCCACGAAGGCGTCACGGTCCTCCACGGCCACAGCGGTCGTGCCCGGGTCCAGGTCGGCGGCGCGCACGGCGGCGCGCAGCGCGGTCGAGGAGGACACGGCGCGGGCGAAGGTCGCCTCGGCGATGGCCGGCACCGCCACCCCGAGCTCGAGGGCCGTCTGGGTGGTCCAGGCGCCGGTCCCCTTCTGGCCGGCGGCGTCGAGCACGACGTCGACGAAGGGCTCGCCCGTGGCCGGGTCCACCCGCGCCAGCACCTCGGCGGTGACGTCGATGAGGTAGGACTCCAACTCTCCGTGGCGCCAGGAGCCGAAGACCTCGGCGATCTCGGCCACGCTCAGCCCGGCGACGTCACGCAGCAGGGCGTAGGCCTCGGCGATGAGCTGCATGTCGGCGTACTCGATGCCGTTGTGGACCATCTTGACGAAGTGGCCGGCCCCGTCGGGGCCGACGTGCGTGCAGCAGGGCTCCCCGTCGACCTGGGCGGAGATCGACTCGAGCATCGGCCCCAGCCGCTCGTAGGACTCCGCCGTCCCGCCGGGCATGATCGCCGGGCCCTCGAGCGCGCCCTCCTCTCCCCCGGACACGCCGGTGCCCACGAAGTGGATCCCCTGCTCCCTCAGGGAGGCCTCACGCCGCTGGGTGTCCTTGTAGAAGGTGTTGCCCGCGTCGACGATGATGTCGCCGGGCTCGAGCAGCTCGCGCAGCTGGTTGATGGCTGCCTCCGTGCCGGCACCCGCCTGGACCATGATGATCGCCACGCGCGGACGCCGAAGGGAGGCCACGAAGTCCTCCAGCCGCGCCGAGGGCACGAAGTCGCCCTCGGAGCCGTGACGGGAGATGAGCCGCTCGGTGCGCGCCAGGGTGCGGTTGAACACGGCCACGGAGTGCCCGTGGCGGGCCAGGTTGCGGGCGAGGTTGGCGCCCATGACCCCCAGTCCGTAGACGCCGATGTCTGCCGAGGCCGGGGCCGGGGCGAAGTCGCTCATGTCATGCCTTTCGTGTCCTGCTCGTGCCCTTGGGGCCTGTGGGCCCGGCAGCGTGCTGCGATGGGATGGCCGGCGCGCCCGGAGGCGCCCGTGCCGAGCCTACCCCGGGCCGGGCGGGGCGCCCCGGAGGGCCCGGGCACCGGCCCGGCAGGGGCTCGGCAGGGGCTCGGCAGGGGATCGCCGCCCGGGGCGCGGGTGGCGGGCCTCCTGGCCCGGCGCGGTGCTGGGCTGAGCAGGGGGCATCATCTACAGTGGGCGGGCAAGGCCCGGTGACGGGCGCCTTTGAGCAGGAAGGTTTCCGTGGACGTCTTCGACCCAGTGCGGAGCGGCGCGGCGGATCCGCGTCGCCGGACCAACCCCCTTCTGGACCCGCGTGACCTGCGCCTGCCGCGCGTGGCCGAGCCCTGCGTCCTGGTCATGTTCGGGATCACCGGCGACCTGGCGCGCCACAAGCTGCTCCCGGCCGTTTACGACCTGGCCAACCGGGGGCTGCTGTCCCCCAGCTTCTCCCTTGTGGGAGTCGGCCGCCGGCCCTGGAGCGACGAGGACATGCGTGACTACGTCGCCGCCAACGTCCGCAAGCGGGCCCGGACGCCGTGGCGCGAGGCGATCTGGGACCAGCTCGCCGCAGGCATGCGCTTCGTGGAGTTCGACTCCTTCACCGACGACGAGGCCTACGCCCGGCTCACCACGGTGGTCGAGGGGCTCGACGCCGACCGCGGGACGAGCGGCAACCGCGCCTTCTACCTGTCGATCCCTCCGGGGTGGTTCCCGGCGGTCACCGAGAGGATCGCCGCCTCCGGGCTCGTCGACGAGGCAGCCGGGTCCTGGCGCAGGGTGGTCATCGAGAAGCCCTTCGGGCACGACCGGGCCAGCGCCCGTGAGCTCGACGAGCTCGTGGGCCGGATCGTGCGCCCCGACGACGTCTTCCGCGTCGACCACTACCTGGGCAAGGAGACCGTCCAGAACATCCTCGCGCTGCGCTTCGCCAACACGATGTTCGAGCCCCTGTGGAACCAGCGCTACGTCGACCACGTCCAGATCACGATGGCCGAGGACATCGGGATCGGCACGCGGGCCGGCTACTACGACACGATCGGCTCGGCCCGTGACGTCATCCAGAACCACCTCCTCCAGCTCCTGGCGCTCACGGCGATGGAGGAGCCCACGAGCATGAGCGCCCCGCAGGTGCGTGCCGAGAAGGAGAAGGTGCTCGCCGCGGTGCGCCTGGAGCGCGACGGGCTGCTCGACCTGGACGCGACGACCGCGCGCGGACGCTACGCGGCCGGCTACCAGGGCGGCGTCCCGGTGCGCGCCTACCTCGATGAGGACGGGGTCGCCCCGGACTCGCGCACCGAGACCTTCGCCGCCCTGCGCCTGGAGATCGCCAACAGGCGCTGGGCCGGGGTCCCCTTCTACCTGCGCGCCGGCAAGCGCCTGGCGCGCCGGGTCACCGAGGTCGCGGTCGTCTTCAAGCAGCCTCCCTTCCTGCCCTTCGGCCCCGCGGCCACCGCGGGCGTGGGCTCCAACGCCGTCGTCCTGCGGATCCAGCCCGACGAGGGCATCACGATGAGGCTGGCCTCCAAGGTCCCCGGCACGCAGATGGAGCTGCGCGACGTGTCGATGGACTTCGGCTACGGGGCCACCTTCAACGAGGAGTCCCCCGAGGCCTACGAGCGGCTCATCCTCGACGCCCTCCTCGGCGACGCCCCCCTGTTCCCCCACCAGCGCGAGGTGGACCTGTCCTGGCGGATCCTCGACCCCGTCATCGAGCACTGGGCGGCCAACGGCCGGCCGGAGGACTACCGGCCCGGCTCCTGGGGGCCGGAGGGCGCCCACGAGCTCCTCGCCCGCGACAACCGCACCTGGAGGCGCTCATGATCACGACCCTCGACGCGACGACCACCGACGGCATCGTCTCGGCCCTGCTGTCCCACGAGGGCGTGGCCGGCGGCTCCCGGGTGCTCACCCTCGTCGTCGACACCGACGCCGCAGGCCTGGAGAAGGCCCTCGAGGCCGCCCACGGGGCCAGCCGCGACCACCCCTGCCGGATCGTGGCCCTCGTGCGGCCCGAGGCGGGCGACGTCTGTGAGCCCGACGGGCGCCTTGACGCCCAGATCCGCGTGGGCCACCACGCCGGTGCCGGGGAGACGATCGTCCTCCTGCCTCGCGGGAGGGTCGCCGAGCACGTCGACACCCTCGTCGTGCCCTTCCTCCTGCCCGACGTGCCGGTCGTCGTCTGGTGGCCCTGCGTTCCCCCCGAGCACCCCGCCTCCAGCCCCCTGGGGCGCCTGGCCACCACCCGGATCACGAACACCCCGGCCCTGCCCGACCCCTCGGCGGCCCTGGCCGCCCTGGCCCCCTCCTCGGTCCGCGGGGACATCGACCTGGCCTGGACGAGGATCACCCTGTGGCGGGCCATGGTCGCCTCGATCCTCGACCCGGTGCTCCGGGACCAGGGCATCGATGACATCGTCGTGGCCGGGGAGCCCGCCAACGCCGCGGTCTCCCTCATCGTGTGCTGGCTGCGCCTGCGACTGGGGGTGCCCGTCGAGCGCGTCGACGTCCCCGGCGCCCACGGCATCGACACGATCACGGCGCGCACCCCCGCCGGGGAGCTCGTCATCGCCCGCACCGACCACGAGCGGGTCTCGATCCGCCGGCCCGGCGCCCGGGAGCCTCAGGTCGTCATCATGGCCAGGCGCGAGCCGGTGTCGACGATGAACGAGGAGCTGCGCCGCCTGACCCCCGACCTCGTCTACGAGGAGGTCCTGGCCTCATTCGCAGCCGAGTGCTCGCACCGTGCCGTTCCTGCCGTTCCTGCTGTTCACGCCGTTGACGCGGCTGACGCCGACCACTCCCGGGAGGACTGACATGACCCGACCTGTGAGCCCCGAGCCGCCTGCCCGAGAGGCGATCGAAGCGGGCGCTGCGGCCCTACCCGCCCCTGAGCTCCGTGTCCACACCGACCTGGCGGAGGCCGCCGAGCACGCCGGGCGGGACACCGCCGCGGCCCTGGTAGCCGCCGTCGCCCAGCGGGGCGCGGGCCACCTCGTGCTCACCGGCGGCTCGGGCGGCCAGGCCCTGGCCGAGGTGCTGCCCGCAGCCCTGGAGCGCGCGGGCCTGCGACCTGGCTCCGGGCTTGAGGCGATCCACCTGTGGTTCGGTGACGAGCGCTTCGTCGAGCGCGGCCACCCCGAACGCAACGACGCCCTGGCCCAGCCGCTCGTGGACGCCGGGATCCCTGAGGCGCGTGTCCACCGCGTCCCCGGGCCGGATGAGGTCGCCGACGTCGAGGCCGCGGCGCAGGCGCTGCGTGCCGAGCTCGAGCGCAGCGGCCCGGCCGACGGGCGCTTCGACGTCATCCACCTCGGCCTGGGGCCCGACGCCCACGTGTGCTCCTTGTTCCCGGGCCACGCCGCGGCGCTGGCCGCGGGCACGACCGTCGCCGTGCGCAGCTCTCCCAAGCCGCCCCCCGAGCGGGTCTCGCTCACCTTCGAGGTGATCCAGCGGGGCCGGGAGGTCATGGTCGTGGCAGCGGGCGCGGGCAAGGCGCAGGCGGCGGCCCTCGGCCTGGGCCGTCCCGAGGTCCTCACCGCCCCGGCGTCCTGCGGGCGCGGGGAGCGCACGACCTGGTACCTCGACGCCCCGGCCGCCCACGACCTGTCCACGGTCCCGGGCTGAGGGACCTCCCGGGGCGGTTGTCCACAGCCCCGCGCCCGCAGGCGGCAGCCCGCGGCACCATGATCTAGGCTCCGCCCATGCGAATGATCCCCCTGGGCGGCTCGACGCTGAGCGCCCCCTGCGTCATCCTCGGTCTCATGCGCGTCGCCGACATGGACGACGCCGCGATCCGCTCCCTCGTGAGCACCGCCCTCGACGAGGGCGTCACCATGTTCGACCACGCCGACATCTACGGTCGCGACCACCTGTGCGAGGAGCGCTTCGGCTCCGCGCTGGGGTGGGGCGCCGCCGAGCGCGAGCAGGTCATCATCCAGACCAAGTGCGGCATCCGCTTCGGCTGGTTCGACTTCTCCCGCGAGCACATCCTGTCCTCGGTCGACCAGTCGCTGGCGGCTCTGCGCACCGACTACATCGACGTGCTCCTCCTTCATCGCCCCGACGCCCTGGTCGAGCCCGAGGAGGTGGCCTCCGCCTTCGACGCCCTGAGCGCCTCGGGCAAGGTGAGGCACTTCGGGGTCTCCAACCACACCCGCGGCCAGCTCGAGCTCCTGCGCTCGGTGGTCGACCAGCCCCTCCTCGCCAACCAGCTCCAGCTGTCGGTGACCCACGCCGACATGATCGCCGAGGGCGTGGCCCTCAACATGCGCCACGACCAGTCGCTCGTGCGCACCGACGGGATCCTCGACTACTGCCGCCTGACCGGCACGACGGTCCAGGCCTGGTCTCCTTTCCAGAACGGCGACGGCACCGGCCCCTTCCTCGGTGACACGGCCCGCTTCGGGGCGCTCAACACGGTCATCGACCGCCTCGCGGCGCAGTACGCAGTGGCTCCCGAGGCGATCGCGACGGCCTGGATCCTCAGGCACCCGGCGGACATCCAGGTGGTGCTCGGCACGACCCGGCCCGAGCGGGTCCGCGCGGCCGCGGCGGGGGCGCGGACAAGGCTCAGCCGCGAGCAGTGGTACGAGGTGTTCCGCGCCGCCGGGTACATCGTCCCCTGAGATCCCGGCTCCGGACCGTCCGATGAGGTCACTGGCTCTTCTGGCCCTGGTGCTCGCTCCCGCTGCCGGCCTGGCTCCCGTGGGGCCGCCGGCCGCCGCGCAGGTAGCCTGGGACGAGCGGGGCGACCAGGTCCTGAGCGCCGACAAGGCCCTCGAGGCCCTGGCGGGACTGCCCGAGGACTCCCCCGCACCGGTGTCCTGGGGTGAGGGGGGCTCGCGCACGGGATGGTTCGGCGAGTCCTGGGAGGACGTCGACGGCGACGGCTGCGACACCCGCAACGAGATCCTCGCCAGGGACCTGGCCGACCCTGACTTCTCCCGGGCCCCGGGTCTCCAGGGCCGAGGCGAGGGAGCGGGTCAGGGCGCCGCGGTGTGCCCCGACGCCACGGTGTGGTCGGGCACCCTCGAGGACCCCTACACCGGCACGACGGTCGCCTTCCAGCGAGGCCAGGACACCTCCGCGGCGGTCCAGGTCGACCACGTCGTCCCCTTGATCTACCTCTACGCCCACGGCGCCTGGCAGTGGGACGCACGCACCCGGCTCCTGGCGGCCAACGACCCGCTCAACCTGCTGGCCGTCGACGGGCAGGCCAACCAGTCGAAGTCCGGCTGCGGGCCGGCGACCTGCCCGATGGGATCGACCGAGACCGGCACGTGGCAGACCGCGGGCGGATCCGGGTGGTGGCCCCAGAGCTCCTACCGCTGCCAGTACGCGTCGCGCTTCGTGTCGGTGGCCTCCGCCTACTCCCTGGGCCTGCCCGAGGCCGACCGACAGGCGCTGCACGAGACCCTGACCGACTGCGCCGCCGGTGGCGACGGGTCCGTCTCGGTGGCCGAGCGCACGACGGCGACGGTGCGCGAGCTGACCGGCGAGCCCGGTCCGGCGCTCCTGGCGGCGGTGGGCCTGGCCCTTGTCGGCACGGGTGTCCTGCTCCGGGCGCGCCGGGCACTGAGGCGCAGGCCGCACCGGGCGCGCCGCCGTTGAGCCGTCCGGTGGGCCCTTCGGGCGCGACGAGCCCGGTCTGGGAGCGTCCGGGAGCGTCCTGGAGGTGCTCCCCGGGCCGCCTCGGGGATCGTCCTAGGATGGGGACCATGACGAGACGACGGGGGCGATCGGGACAGGCTGGGCCCGAGGCGGGCGGCGCCGAGCAGGGCCTGTCCTCGGCTCGCGTCGACGTGTGGCTGTGGAGCGTGCGCCAGGTCGGCTCCCGCTCGGCGGCGACGGCCGCATGCCGGGCGGGGCACGTGCGCGTCAACGGGGAGGCGGCCAAACCCGCCCAGCACGTGGGCGTCGGTGACGAGATCCGCGTGCGTGTCAGGGGCTTCGACCGCCGGCTCGTCGTCAGGCGCATCCTGGTCAAGCGGGTGGGCGCCCCGGTGGCGCGCACCGCCTACGACGACGTCTCGGATCCGCTGCCCTCCCCCCTGGACGCGCCGGCGCCCGTCCTGCGCGCCCGGGGCGCGGGCCGCCCCACGAAGAAGGAGCGTCGTCAGCTCGACGCCCTGCGGGGCGTGGATCGTGCTGGCGGCCCCCAGTCCCTTCAGGCGGCTGAGGACATCGAACGGCTTCTTGACCGGCCGGCCCCCCGCGCTACTGAGCCGGGGACCGGTGGGAGGAGGTCGTCGTGACGGATCCTGGTCGGCCCTGGCCCCTCGTGCGGTCGGAGCGGTGGTGGCGGTGATGGGGCCCTCCGGACGACGCCGGGCCTCCCTGGGGGCACTGGCGCTGGCGGGGCTGAGCGCCGTCGGCGTCCTGGCGGTCCGCCGCCACGAGCTCGGACCGGGCCTGAGCCGGGTGCGCCCGGAGCTGCGCGCTCCCCTGCTCGCCCTGGGACGCGGCCCCACCGGCGCGCCCCAGGAGCCCACCGTCGTCCCGCCACGGGTGGCGGCAGTGGCCTCCCGCGTCTTCCCGGTGGGCCTGGGGCAGCGCCAGGCCGTGCCCGGGCAGGACGGCGAGGTGCCCGTGTGGGTCTACGAGACGGCCGAGCGGGCCGCCGCCGGGCCGACCGGCGCGCTGCTGTGGCTCCACGGAGGCGGTCTCATCGCGGGCACACCGGCCCAGGACCACATGCTGTGCACGAGGATCGCCCGTGAGCTCGGCATCCTCGTCGTCTCGGTGGACTACCGGCTGGCCCCCGCCCACCCCTACCCCGCCGCGATCGAGGACTGTGCGCTCGTGCTGCGCTGGCTGACCGAGGACTCCGAGCGGCTGGGGGTCGACCCGGCGCGCATCGCCGTCGGCGGGTCGAGCGCGGGCGGCGGGCTGGCGGCCGCCCTGGCCCAACGGGTGCGAGATGAGCGCAGGGACCGGGGTGCGGGCCCGGACCGGCCAGGGAGCACCGTGCCCTCGATCGCCTTCCAGCTGCTCGTCTACCCGATGCTCGACGACCGCACCGGGGCCGGGGGCGTCGAGGTCCCCGGGCGCGGGGAGTACGTGTGGACGGCTCGTTCCAACGCCGAGGGCTGGGCCGCCTACCTCGGCCACCGCGCCGGGGAGCCGGAGAACCGGCCCTGGGCGGTGCCCGCCCGGTGCGAGGACCTGTCGGGGCTCGCCGACGCGTGGATCGGGGTGGGCGAGCTCGACCTGTTCGTCGAGGAGAACCTGCGCTACGCCGAGCGCCTGCGGCAGGCGGGTGCCGACGTCCAGGTGCGCGTCGAGCCGGGGATGTACCACGGCGCCGACCACTGCACGTGGTCGGCGGCCATGCGCGACTTCCGCGCCGAGGCCCTTGACGCCCTGGGGCGGGCGCTGCGCAGCTGAGCCCAGCGTGCCGGAAGGCTCCTGGGGCTCAGGCCATCCGGTCGAGCAGCGCCTCAATGGTGCGCAGCACGCCCCGGTCGGTGTTGGCCGGCGCCGTGTAGCGGGCACGGGCCAGTACCTGCGGGTGGGCGTTGGCCATGGCGAAGGACAGCTCGGCGTGGTCGTAGAGCTCGAGGTCGTTGAGGTAGTCGCCGAACACGGCCGTCTGCGCCGCGCTGATCCCCATGCGCCGCTGGAGCGCGGCCAGGGCGCGCCCCTTGGAGGCCAGGGGCGGCATCATGTCCGTCCAGTGACGTCCGGAGACAACCGTCTGGGCCTGCGGGGCTGCGGCGGCCAGGGTGGGAGCGGCCTCACGCTCGATGTCACCGAAGGAGTAGACGGCCACCTTGAGCACGTCGTCCAGGGGCAGGGCGAGCAGGTCGTCGACCACCTCGAGCCGGGCGTAGTACCGGGAGCACTCCTGGACGAAGCGCGTGTCGCGGCGCTCGACGCAGGCGCGCTGCTTCGTGGCCACGACAGCGCCGATGTCCTGGCCCGTCTCGTGCAGCTGTCGGGTGGCGCCCACGGCGGCACGCACCTGGTCCGTGTCGAGGGTGTCAGAGTGGATCTCCTCCTCGCCCTGGACGACGTAGGTGCCGTTCTCGGCGATGACCGGCCCGTCGAGGGCCAGGGGGCCGAGCACGTCACGGATGTTGTGGAGCTGACGGCCCGAGGCCGGCACGAAGAGGACTCCGCGCTCCCGCATCAGCTCGGTCGTGCGGTCCAGCCCCTGAGGAAGGGCGCCGTCTGCGGCCAGGAGGGTGCCGTCCATGTCGGTGACGACCAGACGCAGGTCGACGGTGTCGGGCAGGTCGGGCAGAGCCAGGGTGCGGGTCATGGGGGGATTCTGGCAGGTCAGGGGCCGGTGGCGGGAGCGGACGCCTGCGCGCAGGGCGGAGGTGGGCGCGTGCGTGTGGGAACCTACGTAGGCTCGAGTGAGCACAGTGCACGGGCAGAGCCCAAGGAGAGCATCATGACCGTCACTGACAAAGGACCCCAGCCCAACGTCTTCGACCTCGAGGCCGCCACCGTGGGCAACGAGAGCTACAGGACGGTGGCGTGGACCGGCACCTACCTGCAGGTCACGCTCATGTCGATCCGGCCGGGTGAGCCCATCGGCCTGGAGACCCACCCCGAGATCGACCAGTTCATCCGCATCGACGCCGGCCAGAGCAGCTGCGTCATGGGACCGAGCGCCGAGGACCTGACCCTGACCCAGGAGGTGAGCGACGGCTGGTCGATCCAGGTTCCGGCAGGCACCTGGCACGATGTCGTCAACACCAGGGATGAGCCGCTGCGCCTGCACACGACCTACGCTCCCGTCCACCACGCGCAGGGCATCGTCCAGGCCACCGCCGCGCAGACCGAGGCCGACGAGGAGGCGAGACGTGACGAGCCTCCGGCGCGGACCTGGCAGTCCGGTCGGCGGGCCGCGGACTCCCACGCCTGAGGTCGCCAGGGCCACCGGCGACGTGATCGTCGGGGACGACGGGTTGGCACTCGACGAAAAAGTGTCACTGTGGACCACAACTGCCCGGCCAACTCGCCTCGGTGCCGAGTAGGACCCGCATGATTCCGCCAATCATCTCCGTCACGTGAGCCATGCGGAGCCCCATATGTGGTCCACAGTGACACATGTGCGCCAGGTAGCTTGTCACGGTGAGCACGTGGGACTCCGTCGAGGGTGTCGTCACCCTGCCGGACGGTCGCCGGGTCCGGGGCACCGGGCGCCGTCGGCCGCGCGGGTGCGTCCCCGACCCCGAGCTGGCCGTCTACCTGCTCGGCAGGGAGCCGGAGGTGACCCGCTGGCCCTACCTGTGGGTGCGGTGGCCCGACTTCCGGCTTCCTGCCGAGCCCGACCGGGCCGTGGCCGTGCTGCGCGAGGCTCACCGCCGGGCCGCGCACGAACGGGTCGAGATCGCCTGCGACGGTGGGGTGGGACGCACCGGCACGGCCATGGCGCTGCTGGCTGTCCTCAGCGGTGTGCCGTCCCAGGACGCCGTCGCCTGGGTTCGCAGGACGTACCACCCTCGCGCCGTCGAGACCCCGTGGCAGAGGACCTGGGTGGAGCGGTCGCTCGGGGCCGTCACGCGAACACGCTGAGCCCGTAGAGGACGAAGACGGCGAGGTGGGCGGAGCCGTGCACGGCGGTCAGCCGCCGGGCGCTCACGGTCACGTGGGTGAGCAGCAGGCTCACACCGACGAGCACGAGGTTCGTGGGGGTCTCGGCCAGGACGACTCTCTGTCCGCTCAGCTCGCCGATGGCGAGCACTGCGGGCAGGGTGAGCCCGACGCAGGACACGAGGGCACCGTAGGCGAGGTTGGCCACGCGCTGTGCCTGGCCTCTCCACGCCGCCCGGACGGTGGCGATGCCCTCGGGCAGGAGCACGACCGTGGCGATGAGGACACCCGACAGGGCGACCGGCGCCCCGAGCCGGCCCAGACCGTCGTCCAGGAGCACGGCCATGTCGTGTGAGAGCAGGAGGACGGGGGTCACGGTGACCAGGAGGACAACGGCTCTGGCGATGACCTCGGCCAGGTGCTCGTGGCGTGGCGTACCGGCCCCCTGGCGGGTCTCGCGGTCGACGGTGCCTGCGTCACTGCCGGGCTCCACCCCCGTGACCTCCTGGAAGTCTGGGCTCTGAGCACCCGTCTGGCGGTGGAGGAAGAACCCGTAGAGCACCACGACGAGCACGATGACAGGTACCGCCTGGTCGGAGGAGTAGGACCCGTCGACGCCGATAGTGCCGGGCAGGACGAAGGCGACGGCGGTCAGGACGACAAGAAGCGCGAGGTAAGCCGAGACCCCGGTGGGGTTGGCCCGCAGGTCCCCGTGACGCAGGCCCCCGACAACGAGGGCGGCGCCGACGAGGAGGTTGAGCACGATCATCGTCGTGGCCATGACGGAGTCGCGCGCGACGGTCGTGTGCTCACCCGGGCCGAGCAGGACGGCGCAGATGAGGATGACCTCGATGACGACGACGGACAGGGTGAGCACGAGCGTCCCGTAGGGGTCGCCCAGGCGCTGGGCGAGACGCTCCGCCTGGATGACGACCCCGAAGGCGCAGGCGATGACGACGGCCACGATCGTGGTCAAGGCCGTCACCAGCGCGAGGGCCGGCAGGCCTGCGCCCAGGACGGGCCGAGCGAGGAGGACGACGAGGAAGGAGCCCCAGCCGAGGGCGACCCGGAGGGCGGCGGTGGGGGTCAGGACGGTCGTGAGCACCGTGCGGAGGCAGGAGCGAGCAGGCATCGGGTGACCCTGTTCTGCGGGGCCGTCCCCGCGTGCGCTGTGCGTCGGGTCGTCCCGCCGGCATCTTGCCCTCCCACCCTAACGGACGGGTTGGTCACGCGCATGGGCCGCCCGCTCGTCGAGGGCCCTCGACGACGCCCTCGAAGGGCCGACCGGGACCCGGCCCTCACGCTCCTCACCCACCGAGCAGGTACGGTCAGCGCCTCACCCAGCTCGGCAGGCCGATGAGGTAGTCCTCGATGGTTCCCGAGCCGAGGTCCGAGGCGACAAGGATCCGGCTCAGGTCGCGTGAGACGGTGGCCTGCGGCTCGGCGAAGTAGCCGGTCGCGCCGGTCTCGGAGACCCGGGTGTGGACGACGTTGAGGGCCCTGCCGTCGGGGACGAGCTCGACGAGCCAGACCTTGCGGTACTCCGGGCGCAGGGTCGGCGCGGGAGCGGTGGTGCCGTAGTCGGCGCTGTCCGCGTAGGTGGACACCACCGCCCATCCGGGGGCGTCATGGGCCTGCCCGGACACGTGCAGGGCGTAGGACTCCCCTGCCTCAGGGTAGAGCGAGCGCAGCTCGAAGGACTCCCCCGTGTCCAGGTCGAGGGCCACGAGTGCGCCTGAGGTGTAGTCGGCGTAGAGCAGGTAGTCCTCGTGGTCGGGGCCGAAGGCCAGGTCGGAGTGCTCCGATCCCTGGGTCAGGACGCGGCTGGAGGAGAAGTCTCGGGCGTAGGCGACCGTCCCGCCCTCCCCTGCCAGCCAGGAGACGACCGCGTGGCGGCCGCTGGCGGAGGTCGAGACGTGGTCGGGCAGGGCGTGGGGCACGGGGAACTCAGCGGCGTCGAGGGTGCCGACGATCGTGCGCTCGTCGAGGTCGAGGACGACCAGGCCGTGGATCGTGGTGGACTGGGTGGCGTCGTCGTAGGTGGTGGCCATGAGGGCCAGGTAGCGGCCGTCGGCGCTTGTCGTGCCCTCCCCCTTCGTCCAGTACGAGGCCGCCTCGGGCCAGGGGGTGGCGTCGGCGAAGTCGAAGAGGAGCTCCGAGCGGCCGGTGTCCACGTCGAGGGAGCGCCAGGTCGTCGAGCCGTTGCGCCCCGTGTAGCGCAGGAGGCGGGGGTCGGAGGCGTGCCACAGGGGCTCGCAGTCGCCGACGAGATCGGTCAGGACCGCCAGGTGGGCGAAGGTGGTGGAGTCGTACAGGTGCCAGGCGCCCGAGCCGTCCTGAGCCAGGTGGCGGGTGTTGTCGGCGTTGAAGGCCTGGCGGCGGCTGTACTCGTGACGCATGCGGGCTGAGCCGTTGGCCTGGAGGGAGTCGGCGGCGTCGGTGGCCCGGTACAGCAGGGTGCCGTAGGTCGGGTCGACGGTGGCCTGCTCGAGGCCGGTGGCGCGCTCGGGGCGGGACAGCGGGGCCACAGGCTCATCCGACAGGGTGCTCAGGGTGAAGTCGGGGTCGTAGAGCGCGTCGAAGGGGTTGGCGACCGCGGGAGCCGAGGCGGGGCCGGTGGCCGGGGCGCTGCTCGTGGACGAGCAGGCCGGCGCACCGCAGGCCGTGAGGGTGAGCACGGTGGCCAGCGCCGCGCGGCGGCGCAGCAGGTAGGGGGACATCGGCTCTCCTTCCGGCTGGGCCCGATCGGCCCGGTACGAGGACGTCGCGCACCGCGCGGCCCCGACGATAGCAACCGGGCCTCGGCCCCGCTCCTGGGACCTGCCCGTCTCGAGGCCTCGGAGCCTCGGAGGACAAGCCTCGGTGCGGCTCAGGCCGCCGGGGCCGCCTGAGCCGTCTCCTCCCCCTCCCCCTCTGAGGAGGTCACCTCGATCTGCTGGCGGGTGTTCCAGCCCATCTTGGCGCTCGTGAGCATCCCCCAGATGCGCAGGGGGCGCAGGATGACGGTCGTCCACAGCGTGGCCAGCGGTGAGAGCAGGAGAAGCGTGTAGCGCTCGAGGGCGGTCATGTCAGAGCGCCAGACGCGCACGTACCGCGAGTTCTGAGCCAGGCCGATGAGCACGGGCACGATGACGACCTCCACGGGGATGCCGTGCGTGGTGGTCAGCGGGCGCAGGATGACGAGGTAGATGAACACCGAGCTGACGGCCCACAGCTGCATCCACCCGGTCACCTGGCGCCACCAGCCCCAGGAGGCCAGGGGCAGGAAGCGGATGCGCCACAGGCCGCGGATGAAGGAGCCGCGGAACCAGCGCACCTGCTGGCGGTAGTGGTGGCTCCACCGGTCGGGCATCCAGGCGAAGGCGAAGGCGGTGGGCTGCTGGACGGTCCGGCCGTTGAGCAGGGCGAAGAGGGTGAGCATGGAGTCGTCGGAGAACTCGACGTGACGGCCCAGGTAGTTCTCGTTCATGTAGGTCTCGATGTTGTCGGCCAGGATCTGGTACCGGTATGCGGCCAGTCCCCCGGAGTTGACGAGCACCGAGCCGAGGCGGGACATCGAGGAGCGGTCGGTCAGCTGCTGGCCGACGAAGATCATGTCGGTGATCCGCGCCAGGAGGTTGACCCTGGAGTTGGTCGCCAGGATGACCCCGGCCACCGACATGATCGTGGGGTCCTTGAAAGGGTGGGAGATCTCCTTGATCGCCTCATAGTCGAGCATGGAGTCGGAGTCGACGGTCACGAAGAGGTCGGCGTCGTGGATCTGCTGGAAGGCCTGTGCCTGGGCGTGACGCTTGCCCCGGTTCCTCGTGCGCTGCCAGGTGCCGTAGATGCCTTCGCCGGCGATGAGCCGCATGAACCACTCTCGCTGCTCGCGGTAGGAGCCCTGGGTCGAGCCGTCGTCGACGACGTGGATCTCGTCGGGCGGGGTGGACTGGCGCACCAGGGCGGTGAGCATCCGGTGGACCACCTCGGGGTCCTCGTTGTACAGGGGGATGAGCACGGCGATGCGGTGGTGCTTGTGCCCGCCGGGGATGCGGCCCTCGAAGCTGGCCAGGAGGAGCTGGAGGGCGACGATGACGAACACGACGTTGAAGGTCCAGATGAGCCAGGGGTCGAAGTTCGCCCGGGTGGTGATGATGACGCGCCAGTAGAGCCACAGGGCCAGGGCGAGGCTGATGACGAGCAGGGCCGGGGAGAATCCCGAGGTGCTCGCCAGGGCCCGGGGCAGGCCGGACTCCTTGGCGAAGGCCGCGGCCTCCTCACGGGTGGCGACGGGGCGCCGGGTGGTGCGTAGGCGGCGGCGTCCGCCGGAGTGCATGCGCTGCTCGTCCCTGGGGTTCATCCCGCGCTTGAAGGTCAGCTTGACCACGAGGCAGGAGATGACGATGAGCAGGCACACCAGGACGACGAACATTCCAAAGGACCAGTGCATATCAGCGGCTTTCAGGGTGGGCACGGGATGGACGGGTCGGCAGGGTTGAGAAACACGGGTCGCGGGTGGCCGCCCGCGGACGGGCGTCGGACAGGCCGGCGCCCGCCGGTGTGGGTGGTGCCTGCGGGCCGAGCAGCGGCCCGCGGGCTCTGTCAGGTGCCGGGGACGATCTCGGCGATCTTCTTGACCGGCAGTCCGCTGTCCGCCACCCGTGACATGAACAGCTCGAAGGTGGCGGCGTCGACCGTCTCGGGGGCGCCGTCGGGCACCGCCAGGACGCGGTGGAAGACCATGTGCGTCCATGAGCGGTGCTCCGCGCACAGGGCCAGGGCCCGGGTCACCTGGGCCTCAGTGGTGTAGCGGCCCGTGTAGAACACGCGTAACCGCATCGGGTCGCCGGGGACGACGGTCTCGTGGGCGACGTCGATGGTGCGCACCGTGGAGAAGTACTGCCGGGCGATCTGAAGGACCAGCTCGTTGTAGCGCCCCATGGGCAGGGCGAAGTGGTGTGCCGAGCCGTGGTGCCCGTTGTCGATGAGGAAGCTCTTGATCCTCTCGAACTCCCCGCGCAGGCCGGCCTCGTCGAGGGTCGTCAGGTCGGTCGTGGCGTGGGCGGCGATCTCCCAGTTGTGGACGTCGCGCAGCTCCTTGAGCTGGTCGAGGGTCATCCGGCCGGGCAGGCCGATCTTGTCGGCGATGACGTAGGAGGTCCCGGTGGGGATGCCGTGACGCTGCATGATGACGCGCGCCGTCGTGTAGTCGGTGTCGTAGCCGTCGTCGAAGGAGATGGACACCACCCCGGAGTCCTCGACGGGCAGGAGGCCGAGGTAGCCCAGCCACACGCGGGAGGGCCCGGAGCCCGCCCTGGAGTTGACGCGCACCCTGACGCGGGTGACGCGGGACAGCGCCGGCCGGCCCGTGACCGAGCGGGTGGCGGCCCGGTTGACCGTCACCCTGCTCCAGCCTCCCGTCCGCAGTGTCCGGGGGTCGGGGACGACGTCGAGGCGCAGGAAGGAGGAGTCGTCCTGCCCGACCTCCAGCCAGATGCTGTCGATCGTCTGGTGGTCCTCGGCCCGGAGCATGAGGTCCCACTGGCAGCGGGACATGTCGACGCCGCCCAGGGCCAGGTCGATCGCGAGTGGGCGCGCCGGGTCGCCGGTGGTGGTCAGCTCCAGGGACTGCGTGCCGCGCGCGAAGGTGGTCGTGTCGGCGCGCAGGGAGCCCCCGGCGCTCGACCTGACCCAGGCCTGTGCGTCCTGCATGTCGGAGATGACGGTGCGCTCGCGGTAGGGCGAGGAGCCGTAGGCGGGGGCGAAGAGGATCTGGCTGGATGCTCCGCCGGTGGGCGGGACGCCGTCGGTCATGGGTGTGCTCTCCTCAGGGTCGATCAGGGGTGACGAGGGTCGATCAGAAGTGACGGAAAGACGGACAGCTGCTGCCGAGCCCAGTCCCTGCTCCAGGTCCACAGGGGCTGATGTGCGCATGCTCTCAGCAAATGCGGAGGCGATGCTGACCGCATCCACAGGCTACCGACATGGGCCGAGAAGTGGCATGCACCTTGTGCCCTGAGTGCCCACGATGATCTTGGAGGTTCTCACGAAGATCGCCGCTCAGATGCTGAGTCTCGCACGATAGACGCCTCGCAAGGCGCGCGCTAAGGGCTACCTAACTGTCGCTCCTCAGGAGGTTGTGAACGACGGACCGCCGCACCCACGGTGCAGCTGGTTGCACCTGCCCTCGCGGCACGCGTGGTGGCTTCCCCGCAGCCCACCCACCCGAGAGAACGTCGCTGCCGCGCTGCAAGACGATCCTGAGGTCACGAGCACCCGGGGCTCGATCAGGAGCCTTCGCACTCCATGAACCGGGCGGACATTGGACTCTTGGAGGTGAGTATCTGCGTCAGGCGTCCTCGTCCGACTCGTCTCCATCAGAGGGAGAGTCATGATCATTGGCATTCATTATGGCTGCCGCCGCTAATGCGAACAGCGCGACCCCAGCAGCCGTAGCCGCTGGCTTGATCTCCTCGCGAGCCTTCTGCCACTGCTGCCGGTCACGCAGCGCTTCCCCCCAGCCGGGCGCTGTCAGGGGCGCACGCTGAGGCTCGATTCCCAGAGGCGCGTAGAGCTGATCGATCTGCCTGCCGACGGTGTTCACTGAGTCAACCACCGCCTGCGCCTCCCTCCAATGGAGGATGATCTTTTCACTTGCCGTCCCGCCGGCCTCGTCAAGCCGGTTCATCAGCTGGACCGTGCTTTTCACGACCTTGTCGCGACGTTCGCTCCGCGCCTTGTCCAGGCTGAGCCGGTGCGCGTCCAGCTTCGACGGTGCGGTGGCCCTGACATAGTCCAGCTCGAGAATCGCGTGCTGGTCCTCCAGCTGGAAGCAGGAAGCCAGGACCGCCAGCCACACCGCAGCCTCCTTCGCGATCTCTTCTGCGGTCTTCCTCAGCTTCCCGGCGCTGGCGTCCTTGTCCACCTTGTTCGACAGGGCTGCGATCTCACGGAGCGCCTTCGCCTCGACCTCGAACACGGTCGCCTTCGTGTGCTCGACCTTGCCCCAGGCGGTCTCACGGTCGGCACCGTGTTCACGCTGGTTCATGGCCTCGTCGATGGCCATTCTGGCGCCATCCATCTTGGCGAGGTCCTTGTCCCTCTGCCCGCGGCGTACGTCATCGAGCTTGCCGTCGATGGACTCCAGGAGCCCTTTGAGCTCCTTCATCTCCTGCTGCCTGGCGAGCTGTGCCATGATCCCAGCCGCGCCGGACAGGATCGCAGGGTTGGTGAGCCATGACGTCACACCAGTCTCGATCCGGACCCACTTGGCGATCGACCCCGGCTGACCGACCATCGCGTAGCTGATGCCGTCGGTCTTGGTCGGCACGAGTCCAAGCTCCCTGATGTCTCGGGCGGACTCCTCAGTCAACTTGACATATCGCCCTGCGGTTGAGGACGCGCTCAACGCGGCCTCGGCGACGCCGGGAGCGATGTCCAGCACTGATCCGAGTCCTTCAAGACCAAGGTCCTGGGACGCTTCCCACAGACCTGCCTGCTCCAGGAACCTCCTCACAGCGCCTTGCTCACCAACGACAGCCAGACCCTCGTTGTCCTGAACCAGCTCGACCTCATCGGCCACGGTGTCCGGCCCTCCTTACCGCCCTCCTCCGTTCGACAGCACGCTCAGCGGTGGATGGCGGCACGAGCCCGACGAGCGGTGTGAGTCTACCTGCGGGCAGCACCTGGGATCGCCGTCAGACGGTCATCTCCGTCGGACCCGCAGCAGGTCCTGGTGCCAGTCGGTCAGGGCCTCACTGGTCGCGCGCGCCCCGAACGTCAGGTGCGGCTTCCATGGGTCCACCTGCCCCCACGACGCGTCGTCCTGACGCGCCAGTAGGGGCTCGCTCCGTCTGCGCAGAAAAATGGTCACCGTCCTTCGACGGTGACCATCATCTGGTCGGGCTGGCGGGATTTGAACCCACGACCCCTTGACCCCCAGTCAAGTGCGCTACCAAGCTGCGCCACAGCCCGTTGCCCCGCGGCGGGCTGCCGAGCGGGACGTGTAGAACCTTAGCCCACGATCGGGCTCGAGCCGAAATCGCCCTTGGGTGACGACCGTCACCGCTGCGGGGTCCCGCCGTCGGCCTGGGTGCCGGTACCGCCGCCGCGCGCGACAAGGGCGTCCTCCTGAGCCATCCGGCGCAGCGCCGACACGAGCCTGTCCCCCAGGACGTCGAGGGCGACGACGCTGACGACCGCCTCGCGGGGAGTTCCCACTCTCTCGAGGACCTCGGCCTCACGGTCGGCCACCTCCTCGGCCGCCGCGGCGTAGGCGTCGAGGAGCTCGAGGACCTCGGTCGCACCGAGCTCCTCAAGTGCCAGGAGCGTGCGCGCGAGGGTCCACCTGGCCGGGTTGTCCGCCGACACGCTCCACCAGCGGCTCTCGATGAGCGCCTCGACCCGCGCCAGTGCCTCGTCGAGTTGGGCGTGCCCGGACCCCTGGGCCGGGGTGAGTGCGTACTGCGCCGCCCTGAGCGTCTCGGCAGCACTCTCACCGCCGCCGAGATTGGCCAGGACGGCCCGGGCGCCGTCCACGGACAGGCCCCCGACGTCGATGAGCGCCCGCACCAGACGCAGCGCCTCGAGGTGCCGGTCGTCATAGACCGCCTGGTTGGGGCTCGTCAGCTCTCCCGCGGGCACGAGGCCCTCGCGGATGTAGTAGCGGATCGTCGGCGCCCCGACACCGGATCGGGCGCTCAGCTGAGCCATCTTCATCGGCGGACCTCCGGGACCAAGCCTAGAGGTATCCCGCCCGGGCGCGAGCCCGTCGAGACGGAGCACCGAGGGGCAGCGGCGTCGAGGGCGTGCGTTCTCGTCAGCGCTCGCATAGTGAGTTATGCGTCATCCGCCACGCGTTCTCCAGACACTCAGTCGTCTACGCGTAGTCCGCTATGCGCAGTGCTCGGCACCTCGCGATCTCCTCTCACGGCCCGCCCGGCCGGGCGATCGGAGCCACCCGGCCGCTGTCGAGCGGTGCTGCGCGACCTCGTCGGTCGCCGTCGGCCCTCCAGCACGAGGGTGCCCGACGACGCACGATGCGTCGTCGGGCACCCTCAGGACACTGGGGCCGGCACTGACGCCGGCACGGGGGCCCTCAGGACCTCACCCGCGCAGCTGGCGGTAGCGGGTGATGAGCCCGCGGGTTGAGGCGTCCTGCGCGGCGAGGGCCTCGGCGTCGCCCTGGACGGCCGGGGCGATCTCGAGGGCGAGCTTCTTGCCCAGCTCGACCCCCCACTGGTCGAAGGAGTCGATACCCCACACGATGCCCTGGGTGAAGGTGATGTGCTCGTACAGGGCGATGAGCTGGCCGACCACCGAGGGGGTCAGGGCCGGGGCCAGGATCGAGGTGGTCGGCTTGTTGCCGGTGAAGACGCGTGCCGGGACGATCGCCTCGGGCGTGCCCTCGGCACGCACCTCCTGGGCCGTCTTGCCGAAGGCCAGGGCCGCGGTCTGGGCGAGGTAGTTGGACAGGAACAGCTCGTGGACGTCCACTCCCCCGTCCTTGGTCGGGTGGGCGGGGGTGGCCGCGGCGATGAAGTCGGCCGGGATGAGCCGGGTGCCCTGGTGGATGAGCTGGTAGAAGGCGTGCTGGCCGTTGGTGCCCGGCTCGCCCCAGAAGATCTCCCCGGTCTCGGTGGTCACCGGCGAGCCGTCCCAGCGCACCGACTTGCCGTTGGACTCCATGGTCAGCTGCTGGAGGTAGGCGGCGAAGCGGTGGAGGTCCTGGGCGTAGGGCAGCACCGCGTGGGACTCGGCCTTGTAGAAGTTGACGTACCAGACGTTGAGCAGCCCCATGAGCATGGGGACGTTCTCAGCCGGCGCCCGGGTGGCGAAGTGCTCGTCGACGACGTGGAAGCCGGCGAGGAAGTCGGCGAAGTTCTCCGGGCCGATGGCCACGGCCAGGACGGTGCCGACCGCGGAGTCCACCGAGTAGCGCCCGCCGACCCAGCTCCAGAAGCCGAAGGCGTTGTCGGGGTCGATGCCGAACTCGGCGACCTTGTCGAGCGCGGTGGACACGGCCACGAAGTGCTTGGCGACGGCGCCCTCGGCCTCGATCCCCCGCTCGGCCAGGGCGGCGAGGAACCAGTCGCGGGCCATGCGGGCGTTGGTGAGGGTCTCCAGGGTCGTGAAGGTCTTCGAGGCGATGATGAACAGGGTCGTCTCGGGGTCGAGGTCGGCGACCTTCTCGGCGCAGTCGGCCGGGTCGATGTTGGAGATGAACCGGCAGCTCATGCCGTCCTGGACGTAGGGCTTGAGGGCCTCGTAGACCATGACCGGCCCGAGGTCGGACCCGCCGATGCCGATGTTGACCACCGTCTCGATGCGCTTGCCGGTCACGCCGGTCCACTGCCCCGAGCGCACCCGGTCGGCGAAGGAGTAGACCTTGGCCAGGGTGGCGTGGACGTCGGCGATGACGTCCTGGCCGTCGACGACGAGGGAGTCGGTGGCGGGGCGGCGCAGGGCGGTGTGGAGGACGGCGCGGTCCTCGGTGACGTTGATGTGCTCCCCGGCGTACATGGCGTCGCGTCGTCCGGGCACGTCGACCGCCTCGGCGAGCTCGGCCAGGGCGGCACGGACCTCGTCGGTCAGGTAGTTCTTCGACAGGTCGACGAACAGGTCACCCAGCTCGAAGGAGAAGCGCTCGGCGCGGCCGGGGTCCTCGGCGAACCACGTGCGCAGGTCAGGGTCGAGGGTGGAGTGGAGCTCGGTCAGGCGCGTCCAGGCGGGCGTGGTGGTGGGGTCAACCGGAGTCAGCATGCCGCTAGCCTATCGGTGCGGCGGGCCGCAGACCCGTGACCGCCGTCCCGGATCCGCCCACCGCGCGGGAGGAGCTCCGATGAGCACTGCGTCCCCGATGACCGTGACGACCGCCCAGGCGGTCCAGACCGCCCTGGCCGCCCTGGTATCGCCCGCCAAGGCCGAGCAGATGGAGCGCTACATGCGGGCCGTGCCCGGGGGCTACGGCGAGGGGGACCGTTTCCGGGGGCTGACGATGCCGCAGGTCCGGGGCGTGGTCAGGCGCAGCCGGCTTGACGACGACGAGCGCGAGCAGCTCGTGGCCAGCCCCTGGCACGAGGACCGGATGGCGGCGCTGCTGGTCGCGGTGGCCGAGATCCGGCCGCTCAACCGCGTCCTCGAACGCGCCCGGGCGGGTGGCCGGGTCCCGGACGCCAGGATCCGGGCCGCACAGGAGCGTCAGGCCGAGCTCGGCTCCCGGTACCTGAAGTGGGTAGGGCGCGGCAGGGTCAACAACTGGGACCTCGTGGACGCCTCGGCCGAGCACCTTGTGGGCCCCTGGCTCCTCCTGCCTCGTGCCGCGTGGACGCCGGGCAGCGCGGGCGCCTCTCCCCCTCTTCCGGAGCAGATCCTCGACCTGGCCTCATCGGGCAGCCTGTGGGAGAGGCGGGTGGCTGTGCTCGCCACCTTCGCGACGACCCGCGCGGGCGTCGACTGGCCCGCCTACGCCGTGGCCTCCCTACTGCTCGCCGACCCGGAGGACCTCATCCACAAGGCGGTGGGGTGGATGCTGCGTGAGGCGGGAAAGCGGGTCGACGAGGAGGCGTTGCGGGCCTTCCTCGACGCGCACGCCGCCTCCATGCCGCGCACGATGCTGCGCTACGCCGTCGAGCGCCTCGACCCGGAGGTGCGGGCGGCCTACCTCGCGGCGCCACGGGCACCCCGGAGCTGAGAAGAGGCGGCCCGCACGGGCTTCAGGCACCGGACCTCGGGCCCGGCTGCTCGCTTTCGTACTGTGTGCCTCGGGTACGTACCCCTACCGTACGAACTCGCGGCCGGAAGTACGTCCGCGGCGCAGGGCTCACCGTGACCGCGGAGCGGGAGGCGGCGTCGGTAACATGGCGAAGTCGAGGTCGAGGACGCGACGAGCACGGCGGAAGGGGCCCGCATGGAACAGGACGACACCGCCCACACGGACGCGCGGCTCCGGCGCGCCATGACCCGCGCGGATCGCCGGGGAAGCAGGCTGCGCGATTTCCGGACCTGGCCGCTTTTTGGCGTCATCCTTGTGTGGGTGGTCCTGGCGCTGGTCGTCTTCACGGTGCTCGGGTGGGTGTGGGGCGAGGGCGCCTTGTGGTCATCCCGGTGGCTGACGAACTGGCGCAGTGCGGGGGCCGGGGCGAGCCCGCTGGACGTGGTCAAGGTGTCCTTGACGACTATCGGGGGGATCGGCGGTACCGGATATCTCGTCATCAAGTACCGGGAGAGGGCGAGCGCCGAGCGCGCCGAGGCCGCAGCCGAGCTCGCTCGGAAGGATGTCGAGCAGGAGAAGGCCGAGCAGAGGCTGGTCAGTGCCGTCCAACAGCTGGGCAGCCCGTCCCCCCAGGTGCGGATCGCCGGCGTCTACTCCCTGGCCGACGTGGCCGACACCTACCGGGGCCCCTACAAGCAGCGCGTCGTCGACATCCTGTGCGGCTACCTGCGGAGCAACCGCGGACAGTGGGAGAAACCCACCGAGGCCGCGGACGATAGTGACAAAACCCCCGCCCGCACGTATGTGAGCGACGACGGCGCGGTCGAGTCCACGGTCCTCGCCGTTCTCGGGAGGCACCTGCGCGCAGGCCGCGAGGCCACCAGCTCTCTGCCTAAGGTCGTCCAGGAGGTTGAGGACGACCAGCTCTGGTGCGACTGCGCCATCGACCTCCATGGAGCCGTCCTCACCGAGCGGCTCAACTTCGATCGAACCACCTTCAAGAACACGACTGATTTCAGCGGATCCACATTCACCCAGAACGTCATCTTCCGTGGTGCAACCTTCCACCAGAACGCCTACTTCGAGGGCGTGACCTTCGCCCGGAATACCACGTTCGCGGAGGCAGTATTCGATAGAGCGCCAAACTATCGTGATGCAATTTTCTGCGAAAGAACGAGTTTTTCAAACGCATCGATATGCGCGCATATTAACGGTGCACTTGCGATGAATTGCTCCTTTTATGGGGCGTGTTTTAATGTGCAACGTGAACCCATTTTTCCCGAGGGGATGATGACCATTGATAGCACGACCGGTCTTCCCTATGACGCACGGTGGGCTCGTTTCAGTCCGGACGGGACGATCCTGGAGATCATTGAGGACGACGCGTCCGCGCCGCGGGAGGACGCAGCTCTTGGCGAGGAGGAACTTCCGCCCTCCGAGCCTGGCCCGGAGATCAGCTGATCGGACCGGGCACTCATCTGGCGCCGTCGTGCCGCCTGCGGTAGTCGCGGGGCGTGAGGCCGAGCACGGTGCGGAAGTCGGAGGCCAGGTGCGCCTGGTCGGCGTAGCCCAGGTCGGCAGCGACCTCGGCGATCGACAGCCCGGGCTCGCCCCGCAGACGCTGCGCCGCCTCCTGGAGCCGGTAGCGGCGGATGACGGCCAGGGGCGGAAGACCGATGAACCTCTCCGCCATCCGCTGGACGCTGCGCACCGAGGTACCCAAGCGCTCGGCGACCTGCTCGACCCGGATGATCGAACGATCAGTGGCGATGAGATCCTCCATGTCATTGGCCACGAGCGCGGCGCTGCTGGCCGCTTCTCCGCACTCGGCCACCCAGGCGATGAGGAGCGCCGCCGCCCGCCGCCCGCCCTCCTGCGCATCCGCGTCCTCCATGGCCGCGACGACCCGGCGGTGCAGGTCAGCGTCCACCACCGGGCACGCGCCTCCACGGATCGATGCCGGCGCGGTTCCCAGGCGACTGAGGGATGCCGGACGCAGCAGCGCCCCCACCGCCCACCCGCTGCCTTCCAGCACACGTGTTGAGACGCCCGTCGTCGGACCGTAGAGAGTGACACCGTCGGGCTCGACGACAAGATTGGAGGCAGGGAACGGCAGAATCTCCTCGACAAGGCGCTGTCCGGGAGCCAGCTCCCAGCGCGGCACCCACACCCACCGCAGCAGGTGGGCCAGTGCCTCGGGCGCCGGCTCGCGGTGGAAGGAGGGCAACCGGGAGGGGTAGAGGACACCACGGAGGTCGACCTCGGTCATCGTCTGCCTCCCACCAGCTCGAGACTGTCGCGAATCTTCAAGTCCGGCACGCCGGGACTCTCGTAGCCTCACCGCATGAGCAGCGACGCAGCACCCCGCACCGGGGTCACCGGACAGTACACCACCGACGGAGTACCGCACGGCTCGACGAGCCTCACGCCTTTTCTTGTCATTTCCGACGCCCGCGGAGCCATCGACTTCTATCGCGACGTCTTCGGCGCCAGGGTCGTCGACGTCACCGAGATGAGCGGTGTCGTCGCCCACGCCGAGCTCGACCTCGGACACGGCAAGCTCCAGCTCGGCGCTCCCCTGCCCGACTTCGGCCTCGTGCCACCACCCGCCGGTCAAGAGGTCTGCTACTCGATGGGCCTGTACTGCCCCGATGTTGACGCAGTCGTCGAGGCCGCCAGGCAGGCCGGCGCTGTGATCCGGGAGCCGGCCACCACCTTCGTCTCCGGGGACCGCTACGCCTCCCTGCGCGACCCCTTCGGGGTGCGCTGGACGGTCATGACACGCGTCGAGGACCTCTCCGAGGCCGACAGCGCCCGACGGGTCGCCCAGTGGATCGCCGAGCAGGCCCAGTCCTGAGCCGCCCCGGCGGCCGGGCTCGTCATCGTGGCGGGCGGCACCGGGTCGCACGTCGACCCGTGAGGTCGCTCGCTGGCCCGTGAGGTCGCTCGCTGGCCCGTGAGGTCGCACGTCGGACGTGCGACCTCACGGGCTTATGCGCGACGTCATCAACCGTTGAGCGGCGTGAGCCGCCCCGGCGGTCGGGTGCACCGCCACCCCTCGTCGCGAGACGCCCCGGGCACCGTCCCGCCCGGTCACTCCTCGGCCCGGGCACCGTCCCGTCGTGGCAGACCGCCTCGAGGTGCGGGGCCAGTGCCTGGAGGAACGTACGTGGCTCGCGTCTTTTGGCTGTCCCGGCGCCGACCTGGGGCGAGTCATGGCGTCATCATGCGCAAAGGCGCCGCAGGCCCACGCGGGACAGGCCAAAACCGGCGAGTCCCGGACACATCCCGGCCCGACTCCTCCGCCCGAACCGCCCCACGATCCTCACCCCTCCTGCCTCCCGCGGGGCTCAGCCTGCTGCGCCACGGCCGCCAGGATTCGTTCCACGGCGGCGTCGAGCTCGTCACGGGTCACCGCCCGGGCGCCGGGGCGCAGGCGCACGTCGATGTCTCCGCCGGGCTCGATGACCGCGAGCTCGACCTGCGTGACGTCATCGGCGCCCTGGCGGTGCAACGCCCCCGCGAGCTCCCGCTCCGAGGTGCCCAGGCGCCTGAGCCGGCGGTGGTCGACCCGGCCGTCACGCACGACCACCGAGCCCGTTCCCTCGGTGAGCCACCGCAGGCGCCCGGAGACCTGAGCCCAGCGGTCCAGGCCGACGTTGACCACGATGAGCACGACCGCGCCGAGCAGCCCGCCCAGCAGCGAGTTGTCCGGTCCGATGATGGCGTTCTGGACGACATTGCTCAGCAGGAGCACGACGACGAGGTCGAGGTTGTTCATCTGCGCCATGAGTCGCTTGCCCGCCACACGCAGCAGCACCGCGATAGCGAGGTAGACGACGACGGTGCGCACCACCTTGTCGGCCACCGGGACGGTCATGACGAACAGGTCGGTCCACATGACCACATCCTGGCAGCCGGCTGCCACCGGCCACCTGCGGGCGCGCCGGCGGCCAGCGCTCCGGGACAGCCGGGTCCGCGAGCCAGGGCACCCGGGCCCGACGGCCGACCTGCTGGCCCTACTTGCGGCGGCGGTCGCGCTTCTCCCGCACGCGCACGCCGATCTGGATCGGCGAGCCGACGAAGCCGAACTCCTCGCGCAGGCGCCTCTCGATGAAGCGCCGGTAGCCGGCGTCGAGGAAGCCGGTCGTGAAGATGACGATACGCGGAGGGGCGGTCTGCGCCTGGGTGGCGAAGAGGATCCGCGGCTGCTTGCCGCCGCGCAACGGGTGAGGCGTGGCCGACTGCAGCTGGCCGAGGAAGGCGTTGAGCCTGCCGGTGGGCACGCGCGTCGTCCATCCCTCCAGGGCGGCGTCCAGGGCACGCACGAGCCGGTTGGTGTGCCAGCCCGTGCGTGCCGCCAGGTTGATGTGCGGCGCCCAGGACACGTGGCCCAGGTCGTGCTCAACCTCCCAGGCGAGCATCTTCTGGCGCTCCTCGTCGACGAGGTCCCACTTGTTGTTGACCAGGACGAGGGCGCGGCCGGCGTCGACGACCTGCTGGATGACCCGCACGTCCTGCTCGCTGACCGGCTCGGAGGCGTCGAGGAGCACGACCGCCACCTCAGCCTTCTCGATAGCGCCCTGGGTACGCAGGACCGCGTAGTAGTCAGCCCCCCGGGTCTGGCGCACCCGGCGCCGGATCCCGGCGGTGTCGACGAACACCCACTGGCGCCCGTTGAGCTCGATGACCTCGTCGACCGGGTCACGGGTGGTCCCTGCCACCTCGTTGACGACCACCCGTTGGGCGCCGGCGATCGAGTTGAGCAGGCTCGACTTGCCGACATTGGGCCGGCCCACGAGCGCCACCCGGTGCAGGTCCGCGCCGGGAGCCGGGCCGGCCACCGCCGAGACCTCCGGGAGCACCGCCATGGCGGCGTCGAGGACGTCGCCCGACCCGCGCCCGTGGAGGGCCGAGACCGCGTAGGGCTCCCCCAGGCCCAGGTTCCACAGGGCCGCGGCGTCGCCCTCCTGGGCCGGGGAGTCGACCTTGTTCGCCGCCAGGACGACCGGCTTGCCGCTGCGGCGCAGCATCCTGACGATCGAGGCGTCGGTCTGGGTGATGCCCACCTGCGCGTCGACGACGAGCAGGACGGCGTCGGCCAGCTCGACGGCCACCTCCGCCTGTGCGGCGACCGCCGCGTCCAGCCCCTCGACGTCAACCTCCCAGCCGCCGGTGTCGACGATCGTGAAACGCCGCCCGGCCCACTCGGCCGGGTAGGAGACCCGGTCGCGCGTGACGCCCGGGGTGTCCTGGACCACCGCGGCACGGCGCCCCAGGACCCGGTTGACGAGGGTCGACTTGCCCACGTTGGGACGGCCGACGACCGCCAGGACCGGCAGCCCGGCCTCGAGGCCGTCGGTGCCCGCCGGGATCTCCTCCCCGGCCAGCAGGGCCAGGTCCTCCTCGTCGAGCTCGTAGTCCTCCAGGCCGGCACGCAGCGCCTCAGCGTGCTTGATCGCCTCGGCGTCGCGCGCGGCGGCCTCGTCGAGGGCGGCCTCGATGAGGGAGATGACGTGCTCGACGCTCTGCCCCAGGTCCATCTCCGAGGTGTCCACGAGGGTGACCCCCTCCGGGACGGTGAGGAACTGGGAGACGGTCGCGTCGTCGCGGTCGCGTCGCACGACCTGGTCGCGCAGCGCGGCGGCGTCCACCGACTTGCCCGCGGCGTCGAGGTCCGCGGCCCGGCGACGCAGGCGGGCCGCCTCGGACGCGGTGAGCAGGAGACGGACGTCGGCCTCGGGGGCGACGACGGTCGTGACGTCCCTTCCCTCGGCGACGACGCCCGCGCCCTGGGAGACCGAGCCGCGCGCCCCGAGGGCCTCGGCGTGGATGATCTCGCGCTGGAGGCAGGCGAGCTCGGCACGCACCTCAAGGTTCGTGGCCACCTTCGAGACCACCTGGGAGACGTGCGGGTCACGGATCGCCTCGGCGATGTCGACCCCGTCGCACTCCACTGCGGGGGCCTCGGGGTCGAGCCCCATGACCAGGGGCATCGTCTCGACCGCCCGTGCCACCGCCACGGCGTCGTCGAGGTCGATGCCCTTGCGCTCGCACCACCAGGCGGCCGCACGGTACATGGCGCCGGTGTCGAGGTAGGCCAGGCCCAGCTCGGCGGCGACCCTCCGTGAGACGGTCGACTTACCCGACCCGCTCGGCCCGTCGATGGCGACGACGACTCCCATGTGCTCCTCCAGCCCTTCGGTCAACTCGCCCAAGGGTCCCACACCGCGGGGCGCGCGCGGCACGACGACGCCGATGAATCCTCGCACAGTGCACGGCTCACTGCGGTGTCGGCAACCTCCAGCAGCTCGCCGCGTCCGTGCGCCATGCTCGGAGCTCCCCTGGTCTCCGCGCTCCAGGACGGTGCCGCGGGCGGGTGCAGGCAGCCGACATACGGTTCACCGACGCACGATGTGCATGAGTCACCATCAGGCGCATGAGTTCTGGCGCTTCGCGGGTGCTGAGCGCCTGCATACCGCCAGAACTCATGCGCCTGACGCACACCCATGCGCCCGGCCATCCCTCAGCGCCCCTCACCTCGGCCGTGCGACCAAGCGCGGTGGTGCGGGGCGGGCTCAGGCCACGACGACGCGCCAGCCGCGGGCGTCGAGGGCCTTCTCGAGGGCCTGGGCGGCGCTGGGCAGCACCGAGAGGGTCGCGATGCCAACCGACTGGCCGGCCGAGTGCTCCATGTCGAAGTCCTCGATGTTGACTCCTAGATCCCCGACGTCGGAGAAGAGCCTGCCCAGGGAACCGGCTGAGTCGGGCACGAGCACCTGGACCTCGGCGTAGCGGCGCGGCGCGCCCCCGTGCTTTCCCGGGATGCGCGCCCTGCCGGCGCCGCCGCGGGTCATGACGTCGGTGACGGCCCCCACCGCGCCGGGGGCGAGGACCGCTGCGCGTCCGGGCGCCGCGAGCTGCGGGCTTCCCGGGGGCAGCGCCGCCGCGGACACGCCGTCGATGAGCCGGTCGAGGTCGTCACGGATCTGGCGCAGGATGCCGGTGACCGGGCCGGCGTTGCCGACGACGATCGCCGACCACAGGCGCGGGTCGGAGGCGGCGATCCGTGTCGTGTCGCGCAGGCCCTGCCCGGCCAGGGACAGGGCATTCTCGGGCAGACCCTCAAGGCGCGCCGCCAGGAGGGAGGACACGAGCTGGGGCACGTGGGACACGGCCGCCACCGCGGCGTCGTGCTCGGCGGCGCCCATGCGCACCGGCGTGGCCCCGACGTCGACGACCAGGTTGCGCACCGCCAGCTCGGCCTCGGGGGCCGAGCCCTCGGCCACGACGACCCAGGGGCGCCCGACGAACAGGTCGGCATCGGCAGCACCGGCGCCCGAGCGCTCCCGACCCGCCATGGGGTGGCTGCCGACGTAGCGGCGCGCCTGGCGGCCCGCGGAGGCGCTGACCTCGGCCGCCACCCGCTCCTTGACCGAGGCGACGTCGGTGACCACCGCACCGGGGTGGGCGGCCAGCTGGTCGATGACGACGGCGGCGGCCACGTCCGGGGGCGTGGCCACGACGACGAGCCGGGGCTCCTCGTCCTGAGGGTCACGGGGCCTGCCTGCGCCCATGTCCCGGGCCAGGGCCAGGGAGGTCGGCGAGGTGTCCTCGAGCTGGACCTCCACGCCCGCGGCCGACAGGGCCAGGGCCAGGGACGTGCCCAGCAGGCCGGAGCCGACGACAAGGACGGGTCCGGTGGTGGACACCGTGGCTGAGGGGTTCGTCGGGGGCGTGCCCTGGGTCGGGGTGCTCACAGGCCCACCTCGTCCTGGAGGGCGCGGATCTCCTCACCGGTGAGGGCCCGGACCTGCCCGGGCCTCAGGGAGCCGATGCCCAGGGGTCCGATCCGGGTGCGTGACAGGCGCACGACCGGGTGACCGACCGCGGAGAGCATGCGCCGTACGATCCGGTTGCGTCCCGAGTGCAGGGTGATCTCGACGATCGAGCCGCCGGGTCCGGAGTCCTTGACGACGACCCTGTCGGCGCTGGCCACCCCGTCGTCGAGCTCGATGCCGCGCTTGAGCTTGCGGGGCACCCAGGGCTCGACCGCCCCCTCGACGATCGCGACGTAGGTCTTGGAGATCTCGTAGGAGGGGTGCATGAGCCGGTGGGACAGCTCCCCGTCGTTGGACAGCAGGAGCAGCCCCTCGGTGTCGGTGTCGAGGCGCCCGACGTGGACGAGGCGCACCGCGCCGGCATCGGTCAGCTCCTCGGTGTGCTCGGCCACCCAGCGCCGTCCGATCTCGGCGACGGTCGGGCGCCCCTCGGGGTCCTCCATCGTCGTGACGACCCCGGCGGGCTTGTGGAGCACGACGGTGACGAGGTCGGGGTTGGCCAGGACGCGCGAGCCGTCGACCCGGATCTCCTGGGCGCGGGGGTCGACCCGCACCCCGGGCTCGACGACGGTCACGCCGTCCACGCTCACCCGGCCCGCGGCGATGAGGCCCTCGCAGGCGCGGCGCGATCCCACCCCGGAGCGGGCGAGCACCTTCTGGAGGCGCACTCCCCCCTCGACGTGGGGGTCGTCCGCCCCGCCGCGCGCGGCGCGCAGGCGCTCGGCGATCGCCAGGGTCTCGGCGTCCTCGTCGAGGGCCTCGGCGTCGAAGGCCGCCAGGGTGCTCGGGTCGGCGGTGGCGTCGAGCTCGATGAGGTCGTCCTCGTCGTAGAACTCCTCGGCGCCGAAGTCCAGGTGTCCGCTGCTCATCGCGTGGTCCTTCCGGTCATCTCGTCCTCGATGTCCCCCAGGACTGAGGTGTCGGGCAGGTAGGGGGCCAGGGGCTCGAGCTCCTCGAGGGAGTCGATGCCCAGGTACTCGAGGAACTCGGCGGTCGTGCGGTAGAGGATGGCGCCGCTGGGCTCGGTGCCGGTCTCCTCGATGAGGCCCCGGGCGTGGAGGGTGCGCACGACCCCGTCGACGTTGACCCCCCGGATGGCGGCCACGCGCCCCCGGGTGACCGGCTGGCGGTAGGCGATGACGGCGAGGGTCTCCAGGGCCGCCTGGGACAGCCTGGCGGTCGCCCCGCCGATGACGAAGCGCTCGACGAGCTCGCTGAAGTCGGGGGCCGAGGCCAGCCGCCACCCCCCGGCGGCACGCCGCAGGACGAATCCGCGTGGCCTGGCACCGTCCTGGCCGGTGTACTCCCGGGCCAGGGACTCCAGGAGCTCCTCGGCCTGCCGCGCACCGACCCCGAGGGCCTCACCCAGGGACGTGGCGCTCACCGGCTCGTCGGAGACGATGAGGACCGCCTCGACGGCGGCGCGCAGCCGCTGGGGGTCCGTCTGGTCCGTGCCCGTGGGATCCGTGTGGGTGCTCATGCGAACTCCTCGGCGATCTCGAGCCCGCTCAGCGCCGCGGCCTCGTCCTGGCCCGCGCACCAGGTCACCTGGATCTCCCCCATGGCCTCCTCCTGGGCGAGGTCGACGCTGCCCTGGCGGTGCAGGAGGAGCAGAGCCAGGAAGCGGGCCACGACGACGGCCGTGCGCCCGGCGTCGGCGGTCAGCTCGGTGAAGCTGAGGACACCGTGGCGGCGCAGCCGCTCGACCAGGAGGGCGACCTGCTCACCGACGGGAACCCGCTCGTGGAGGTGGACGGTCTGGACGCCGGGGTCCCCCGGCCGGGTGAGGGCGCCGACCGCCAGCCGCGCCAGGTCCGTGGGCCCGATGGTGGCCACGAGCCGGGGCAGGAGGGCGGCGAGCTCGGGCGGGGGCGCCACCGCGCGCGGGTGGCAGCGCGCGGCCCACCCGGCCCTCGCGGCCAGCGCCGCCGCCGCCTGCTTGTAGGCCCGGTACTGCAGGAGGCGGGCGAAGAGCAGGTCGCGCGCCTCGAGCAGCTCCATGTCCTCGTCCTCCTCCTGGGGGTCGTGCGGCAGGAGCCGGTGGGCCTTGAGGGCCAGGAGGGTGGAGGCGACGACGACGAACTCGCTGGCGTGCTCGAGGTCCCAGTCGGCTCGCATGTGGGCGATGAACTCATCGGTGACCTCCGCCAGGGCGAGCTCGGTGACGTCGAGGCGCCTGCGGGCGATGAGGGCGAGGAGCAGGTCGAAAGGGCCCTCGAACTGGGGCAGGCTCACCGAGAAGCCGGGCACGCGCCGAGGGCCGTCGTCGGTGCGCTCCCCGAGGTCGACGTCCTGGACCAGGACCATCTCAGAGGACCTCAGGCGACGTCACCGCGGGCGATGATCTCCCGTGCCAGGCGCCGGTAGGCCTCGGCGCCGGCGTGCCCGGGGGCGTAGGAGGTGATCGGCTCGCTGGCCACTGAGGCGTCGGGGAACTTGATCGTGCGCCGGATGCGGGTGTCGAAGAGCTGGTCGGCGAAGGCGTCCTCGAGCCGCTCGAGCACCTCCCGGGAGTGCAGGGTGCGCTGGTCGACCATCGTGGCCAGGATCCCGTCGATCTGGAGACGGGGGTTGAGGCGGTCGCGTACCCGGTCGACCGTCTCAACGAGCAGCGCCACCCCCCGTAGGGCGAAGAACTCGGTCTCCAGGGGGATGATGACCCCGTGGGAGGCGGTGAGCGCGTTGATGGTGAGCAGGCCGAGTGAGGGCTGGCAGTCGACGAGGACGACGTCGTAGTCGTCGAGCACCGGGCGCAGCACACGGGTGAGGGCCTGCTCGCGGGCGACCTCGTTGACGAGCTGGACCTCGGCGGCCGACAGGTCGATGTTGGCCGGCACGATGTCGAGGTCGGGCACGCCGGTGGGCAGGATGACCGAGCGGACGTCGGGGCGCGAGGCCACGAGCAGGTCGTAGATCGTCGTGTCGAGCTCGTTGGCGTTGATCCCCAGCCCGGCGCTGGCTGCGCCCTGGGGGTCGAAGTCGACGATGAGCACCTTGCGCCCGTACTCGGCCAGTGCGGCGCCCAGGTTGATGGTCGTCGTCGTCTTGCCGACGCCGCCCTTCTGGTTGCACATGGAGATGACGCGAGCCGGTCCATGGGACTCCAGCGGCGCGGGTTCAGGGAACACCTTCTCCTCGACGACGATGTCGGGGAGGTCGATCATGCCTGGCTGGTTGGAGTCGTTCACGCGGGCAGCCTAGTCGACAACCGTGGGATCGAGCCGGATCTCAGTGCCAGGGTGCTGCCGGGGGAGCTGCCAGGGTGCGGACGGGGCGCTCACCCTCGGGCACGCGGGTGGCTCGTGGCGTAGACCTCCCGCAGGTGGTCGACGGTGACCCGCGTGTAGATCTGGGTCGTCGTGACCGAGGCGTGCCCGAGCATCTCCTGGACGACACGGACGTCAGCCCCACCCGCGAGCAGGTGGGTGGCGAAGGAGTGACGCAGGGTGTGGGGCGAGACCCGTCGCTGCTCGGAGGGGTCGCCCAGGCCCGCGCGGGCGGCCGAGCGCTGGAGCACCGTCCAGGCCGACTGGCGCGACAGGGGCCGGCCACGGGTGTTGAGGAAGATCTCGGCGGCACCCTGGCCCTTGGAGGCCAGCGCGGGACGGCCGCGCACGAGGTAGGCCTCGAGGGCCCGCCAGGCGTGCTGCCCCACCGGGACGATCCTCTCCTTGCGGCCCTTGCCGAACAGCCGCAGGCAGCCCGCCTGCGGGTCGAGGTCGTCGACGATGAGGGAGACGGCCTCGGAGATGCGCGCCCCGGTCGCGTAGAGCACCTCGAGCAGGGCGCGGTCGCGCAGCGCCTCGGGGGTGTCCTCGTGGCCGACCGACTCCAGGAGCCTGCTCACCTCCTCGATCGTCAGGGCCTTGGGCAGGCGGCGCCCCACCTGGGGCGGGCGCACCGCCGCCGAGGGGTCGAAGGCGGTCGTCCCCTCGTCGTGGAGGAAGCGGTGCCAGCCGCGCACCGCGGTCACCGTGCGCGAGGCCGAGGCCGGGGCCAGGGCGCGGCCGCCGTCGGCTCCTGTGCGCAGGGCCTCGAGGAAGGCGGCGACGTCCCCCTCCCCCACCCCCGCCGGGTCGATGATCCCGCGGGTGGCGAGGAAGGCGAGGTAGCGGCTCAGGTCGCGCTCGTAGGCGGCGAGCGTGTTCGGGCTCAGCCCCCGCTCGACCCGCAGGTGGGCGAGGTAGCCGCGCAGGGCCCGCTCGCCGGCGCTTCCTCGCGGGTCGGGTTCCTCAGGCGCCTCCCCCGGTGCGGGTGGCTCAGACGAACTTGGCAAGAAGCCCGAGCCCGATGATGGTGGCGGTCCACACGAGGCCGACGCCCACCGTGATCCGGTCGAGGTTGCGCTCCGCGACCCCGGAGGTGCCGGCGGACGAGGAGATGCCGCCGCCGAACATGTCCGACAGGCCGCCTCCCTTCCCCTTGTGCAGAAGCACCGACATGATGAGGAAGAAGCTCGTGAGGACCAGGAGCACCTGGAGGATGATGCGCAGCACGTCCACGCCGTTGTTCCCTTCGTCGTCGTACGGCCCCGGTCGGGCAGCCCCGGGGCCAGTCGTGGGACCGCCCGGGTCCCGTCCGCCCCGGACTCTACCCGATGAACGCGCCGGGGCCCGGCCGCCCCTGTGTGAGGTGGCCGGGCCCCGGTCTCGATCGCGTCGCAGCGCCCGGTGGGGCTGCGACGCGCGAGGGCTCAGGCGTAGAAGCCCGCCATCGCGGCGAAGGACTCCGCCTTGAGGGAGGCTCCGCCGATGAGGGCCCCGTCGACGTCGGGCTGGGCCATGAGCTCCTTGATGTTGTCGGGCTTGGCCGAGCCGCCGTACAGCACCCTGACCGCCTCGGCGGTGGCGTCGCCGTAGTCGGCGCGCAGGGCCTCGCGGATGGCCCCGCAGACCTCCTGGGCGTCCTCGGCGGTGGCCGTCTCGCCGGTCCCGATGGCCCAGATCGGCTCGTAGGCGATGACGATCTTGGCCACGTCCTGGCCGCTCCAGCCCTCGAGGGCGGCGCGGACCTGGGCGAGGACGAACTCGACGTGCGTGCCGGCCTTGCGGACCTCGAGGGCCTCGCCGCAGCACAGGATCGGGGTCATGCCCGCGTCGAGGACCTTGCGGGCCTTGGCGCCCACGAGGGCGTCGGACTCGCCGTGGTACTCCCGGCGCTCGGAGTGGCCCATGACGACGTAGGACACGCCGAGCTTGGTGAGCATCGCGGTGGAGATCTCACCGGTGTAGGCGCCGTTGTCGTGGACCGAGACGTCCTGGGCGCCGTACTTGATGCCCAGCTCGTCGGCGTCGACGATCGTCTGGACGGTGCGGATGTCGGTGAAGGGCGGGATGACGACGACCTCGCACTTGGCGTAGTCGTGGCCGGCGTCGCCCAGGGCCAGGGCCAGGCCCTGGACGAGGTGGTTGGCCTCGAGGTGGTCGAGGTTCATCTTCCAGTTGCCCGCCATGAGCGGGATGCGGTTCGTCATGAGTGTGTCAGCCTTCCAGGACAGCGATGCCGGGCAGGACCTTGCCCTCGAGGAGCTCGAGGGAGGCGCCGCCACCGGTGGAGATGTGGGAGAACGTGGACTCGTCGAAGCCCAGGGTGCGCACGGCCGCGGCGGAGTCGCCGCCGCCGATGACGGAGAACGCGTCGGACTCGGAGATCGCCTTGGCCACGGCCTTGGTGCCCTCGGCGAAGGCCTCGAACTCGAAGACGCCCACGGGGCCGTTCCACACGACCGTCTTGGAGTCGGCGATCGCGTCGGCGAAGATCGTGCGGGTCTGCGGACCGATGTCCAGGCCCATCTGGTCGGCCGGGATGGCCGAGGAGGCGACGACGGTCGCCGGGGCGTCGGCACCGAAGTAGGGGGCGACGACGGTGTCGACGGGAAGAAGGAGCTCGACGCCGTTGTCCTTGGCGGTGGCGATGTAGCCCTTGACCGTCTCGACCTGGTCGGCCTCGAGCAGGGAGGTGCCCACCTCGTGGCCCTGGGCGACGAGGAAGGTGTAGGCCATGCCGCCGCCGACGATGAGGCGGTCGGCCTTGGACAGGAGGTTGGCGATGACGCCGAGCTTGTCGGAGACCTTCGAACCGCCCAGCACGACGGTGTAGGGGCGCTCGGGGTCGGTGATGGCCCGTCCCAGGGACTCGATCTCCTTGAGCACGAGCAGGCCGGCTGCCGAGGGCAGGATCTTCGCGACGTCGTAGACCGAGGCCTGCTTGCGGTGGACCACGCCGAAGCCGTCGGAGACGAAGACGTCGGCCAGGGCGGCGAGCTCGGCGGCGAAGGCCTCGCGCTCGGCGTCGTCCTTGGAGGTCTCAGCGGCGTTGAAGCGCACGTTCTCGAGCAGGACGATCTCGCCCTCGCCCATGGCGGCGACGGCCGCCTTGGCGGACTCACCGACGGTGTCCTCGGCCAGCGTCACGCTCACGCCGGCGACCTCGGCCAGTCGGGTGGCCACGGGGGCCAGGGAGTAGTCGGGGTTGACCTCGCCCTTGGGGCGGCCCAGGTGGGCGACGACGACGACCTTGGCTCCCGCGTCGAGCAGGGTGCGCAGGGTGGGCAGAGCCGCCTGGATGCGGCCGTCGTCGGTGATGTTCTTGTCGGCGTCCAGCGGGACGTTGAAGTCGGAGCGGACCAGGACGCGCTTGCCCTTGAGGTCGCCCAGGGACTCGATGGTCTTCATACGAATGCCTCTTATCGGTCGGGGGTGGTGGCGGGGTGGGACGTGCCGGCGCTGGCGCCGGCGGGTGCCGGCGGCTGCCGGCCGACGTCTTCGACGGACTGCGCCCGCGCACGCCGGGGCGTGCGCGGGCGCAGCGTCATGGGAGCATCGTTGCCGGAAGCGGGCTCAGAGGCGCTCGCCGATGTAGGCGGTCAGCTCGACGAGGCGGTTGGAGTAGCCCCACTCGTTGTCGTACCAGGACAGGACCTTGACGAGGTCCCCGATGACCTTGGTCTCGTTGGCGTCGAAGATCGAGGAGTGCGGGTCGCCCACGATGTCGGTCGAGACGATCGGGTCCTCGGTGTAGGCCAGGATGCCCTTGAGCTCGCCCTCGGCGGCGGCCTTGACGGCAGCCTTGACCGCGTCGACCGAGACCTCCTTCTCGGCCTGGAAGGTCAGGTCGGTCAGCGAGCCGGTCGGGGTGGGGACACGCACGGCCAGGCCGTCGAACTTGCCCTTGAGCTCGGGCAGGACGAGGGCCACGGCCTGGGCGGCACCGGTCTTGGTCGGGATCATGTTGAGCGCGGCCGCCCGGGCGCGGCGCAGGTCGCCGTGGGGGGCGTCCAGGACGCGCTGGTCACCGGTGTAGGAGTGGATCGTCGTCATGATGCCGCGCACGATGCCGAAGTTCTCGTGGAGGACCTTGGCCAGCGGGGCGAGGCAGTTGGTCGTGCACGAGGCGTTGGACACGATGGTCATCGTGGCGCCGTCGTAGTCGCCCTCGTTGACACCCATGACGAAGGTGCCGTCGACGTTCTTGGCCGGGGCGGAGATGACGACCTTCTTGGCGCCGCCGTCGATGTGGGCCTTGGCCTTCTCGCCGTCGGTGAAGAAACCGGTGGACTCCACCACGACGTCGGCACCCAGGTCGCCCCAGGGCAGGTCGGCGGGGTTGCGCTGCGCGAGCACCTTG
Organism: Actinomyces howellii; assembly: GCF_900637165.1. Taxonomy (GTDB): domain Bacteria; phylum Actinomycetota; class Actinomycetes; order Actinomycetales; family Actinomycetaceae; genus Actinomyces; species Actinomyces howellii. Next base: position 490,674 of record NZ_LR134350.1, read on the forward strand.
ATGTGCTTGCCGTTGACGACGATGCCGTCCTCGTCGTAGGTGACCTCGCCCTCGAAGCGGCCGAGGATGGAGTCGTACTTGAGCAGGTGGGCGAGGGTCTTGTTGTCCGTCAGGTCGTTGACGGCCACGACCTCGATGTCCGCACCCTGCTCGAGGGCGGCGCGGAAGAAGTTGCGGCCGATACGACCGAAGCCGTTGATACCAACGCGGGTGGTCACTTTGTGTCCTCCTAGTGCGCCGCGCGCGGCGCACGTATTCGTAGCTCTTCGCACACCAGGTGTGCTCCGGTCCGGGTGGGACGGATCCTTCTCGTTCCGGCACGAGTGAGTCTAGCGTCACGCGACGGTCACATGCGAGGGCCGGGCACGCCAGGGGCGAACACATCCGGCCCCGCTGACGCCGCCGATGGTGTATGACGCACGTTTTCACACCCGTCCAGGACCCACGTCCCAGGTTTGGTCCTCCCCGTCCGCCCCGCACCGGGACTCGGGGGTCACAGGTCGAGCATGTCCTGGGTGAGGACCGACTCGGTGTCGGGCACGCCCAGCTCGTGGGCGCGCTTGTCGGCCATGGCCAGCAGGCGGCGGATCCGCCCGGCCACGGCGTCCTTGGTCAGCTGGGGGTCGGAGAGCTGGCCGAGCTCCTCCAGGGAGGCCTGCTTGTGCTCCACGCGCAGGCGCCCTGCCTGGACGAGGTGGTCGGGGACGTCGTCGCCCAGGATCTCGAAGGCCCGCTCGACCCGGGCGCCGCTGGCCACCGCCGCACGGGCCGAGCGGCGCAGGTTGGCGTCGTCGAAGTTGGCCAGCCGGTTGGCCGTGCCCCTGGTCTCGCGGCGCGAGCGCCGCTCCCCCCACGTGGCGAAGGCCTCGACGGCGCCCATCCTGTGCAGCAGGATGCCGATGGCCTCGCCGTCGCGCACGACGACGCGGTCGGCCCCGCGCACCTCGCGCGCCTTGGCCGCCACGTCGAAGCGCCGGGCGGCACCGACCAGGGCCAGGGCGGCCTCCGAGCCCGGGCAGGTGACCTCGAGGGAGGAGGACCGTCCGGGCTCGGTCAGCGAGCCCCGGGCCAGGAAGGCGCCTCTCCAGGCCGCGGCGGCGGCGTTGCGCCCGCCCTGGACGACGGCGACGGGCATGCCGCGCACCGGCCGCCCCCGGCCGTCGACCAGGCCGGTGAGGCGGGCGAGGTCCTTGCCCCGGTCGACCACGCGCAGCACGTAGCGGCTGCCCCGGTGGAGGGAGCCGGCCTGGACGACGAGGACCTCGGGGTCCATGTTGAACAGCTCCTTGAGATCACGGTGGAGGCGGCGGACCGCTCCCCCGTGGTCGAGCTCGGCCTCGACGACGATGCGGCCCGAGACGATGTGAAGTCCTCCGGCGAAGCGCAGGAGGGAGGCGACCTCGGCACGCCTCTGGGCGGCGTTGTCGGGGGACACGCGGGCGAGCTCGTCCTTGACGGTCACCGTCAGCGACATGGCAGATGCTCCTGGGTTGGTCGGTCAGGGTCAGGCAGGGTTCTCGTCGTGGGCGGGCCGGGGCTCCCCGACGTCGCCGACGGCCCCGTCGAAGGCGTCGCGGAAGGCGGCGGCCAGGCGCAGCGGGTCGTGGTGGCACAGGGTCTCGCTCGTGCGCACCTGGCGCAGGACGAGCACGGCACCCAGGCCCTGGGCGACCCCTTGGAGGTCCTCGATGTCCTCGACCGCCGAGGGGTCGGCGATGACGACGTCGAGGCGCAGGTCGGGGGCGTACTCGGCCAGCACCCGCAGGTGGTCGGCGGCGCTCATCCCCTCGGTCTCCCCTGTCTGCTCCGACAGGTTGAGCACGACCGCCTTGCGGGCGGGGGTGGACACGAGCGAGCGGTGCATCGCCGGCAGGATGAGGTGCGGCAGCACGGAGGTGTACCAGGACCCCGGGCCCAGGACCACCCAGTCCGCCTCGTCGATGGCCCGCACCGCCTCGGGGTGGGCGTCGGCGTCGGCGGGGACCACCCCGACGTTCTCCATGCGGCCGCGGGTCGTGGCCACGGCGACCTGGCCCGACACGCGTCGGCGGTCGGCCCCGTTGACGATGTCGGCCTCGATGACGAGGGGGGAGGCGCTCATCGGCACGACCCGGCCGTGGATGCCCAGCAGCCGCCCCACCCAGGCCAGGCCGGCGACCTCGTCCCCGAGCAGCTGCCACAGGGCGAGAATGAGCAGGTTGCCCAGGGCGTGGTTGTCGAGCTCCCCGGCGCCGGCGAAGCGGTGCTGGAGGACGTCGCGCCAGGTCAGTCCCCACTCCGAGTCGTCGGTGAGCGCTGCCAGGGCCATGCGCAGGTCGCCGGGGGGCAGGCACCCGAACTCCTCGCGGAGCCTGCCCGAGGACCCGCCGTCGTCGGCGACGGTGACCACGGCGGTCAGCCGGTGGGAGACGTGGCGCAGGGCCCGCAGGGTCGCCGACAGGCCGTGCCCGCCGCCGAGGGCGACGACGGCGGGGCCCTCCGCCCCGCGCCGGGGCCAGCCCGAGGAGTCGATGGTGGCGTGGTTGCTCATCGGTGAGTCACCCTCCGTCGTTCACATGTGGCCGATGCGTGCGAGCTCATCGGGCCTCACTCCCGGCCCAGGTCCCGGTGCTGGGTGGAGACCTTGAAGCCCGCGGCGCGCAGGTGCGCCGCGATGCGCTCGGCGGAGGCCACCGACCGGTGCTTGCCGCCGGTGCAGCCCACGGCGATCGTCACGTAGGGCTTGAGCTCGTCGACGTAGCTCGGCAGGGCCGGGATCATGAGGTCGGCGTAGCCGTCGACGAAGGCGGCCGCGCCGTCCTGCCGGAAGACGTAGTCGGCCACGGGGGCGTCCCGCCCGGTCAGGTGCCGCAGCTCGGAGACCCAGTAGGGGTTGGGGATGAAGCGCACGTCGACGACGTGGTCGGCGTCCAGGGGCAGGCCGTACTTGAAGCCGAAGGACATGACGGTCACGCGCAGGGCGAGGTCGGACTCGGTGGCCACGAGCTCGCGGACCCGGCGGGCGAGGTCGTGCACGGAGTAGTCGGTCGTCGTGATGACGTCGTCCGCCGAGGCCTTGAGCCCCGCCAGGAGGGTGCGCTCGTGCTCGATGCCGTCGAGGATCGAGCCGGTGCCCTGGAGGGGGTGGGGGCGCCTGGAGGACTCGAAGCGCCTGATGAGCGAGGCGTCCGAGGAGTCCAGGAAGATGACGCGCACGTTGACCCCGGTCTCCCGCAGCTCGCCGAGGTACTTCATGAAGCTGGCGAAGAAGTCGCGGCTGCGCACGTCGACGACCGCGGCCAGGCGGTGGACCCCGGCGCCGACGGTCGTCATCATCCCGGCCAGCGCCGGAAGCAGCTGCGGGGGCAGGTTGTCCACGACGTACCAGTCGAGGTCCTCCAGCGCCATGGCCGCCCGGGACCTGCCCGCGCCCGACATGCCGGTGACGATGATCATCTCCGGGCGCTGGGCCGGGGGCACCTGCGGGGCCGCCTCGTCGATGGCGGGAATGCCCTCGGGCACCGTGTCCTCCAGCGCGATGCGCGTGCGCTCGCGCCGGGGGTCGCGCGGGCTGTCCTGAGCGTCCATGTCCCAAGCATGTCATGGGCGGGGCCCGCAGCAGGCTCATCCCGTGCCGTGGCGGGTGTCGTGGCGGGTGGTGCAGCGGGTGTCGCGGCCGGTCTCAGGTGCCGGCTCCGATACCCGCCTCGAGCCGCGCGACGTGCATCGTCAGGTAGGCCAGCTCGTCGTCGGACACCGAGATGCCCAGGCGCAGCTCGAGCAGGCCCTTGACCCGCAGCGCGACCTGGTAGGCGTGGGGCCGGTCCTCCCGCAGGGCACCGGCGATGACCGAGGCGGTGCCGTCCTCGACCTGGGCGGTGCGGGCCCGGGCCAGGAAGTAGCGCAGGTGCGTGGCGAAGCGTGCGGCGTTGACCGAGCCCGCGTCGAAGCCGGGCCCGTAGGCCGAGGCGAGCAGCTCCATGACCTGGCGGATGAGCCGCGACTGGGCCACCGCCTCCTGGGCCGAGCGGGCCCCGACCGCCGCGGTGAACAGGTGCAGGGCCAGGGCGTAGGCCTCCCCCACGGGCAGCTGGACCTCCTGGGCGCTGTTGAGCTCCTCGACCATGCGCTCTGCCAGGGCCAGCTCCTCGGGGTGGAGGTGGGCGACCTCGGCCCGCATGGGGTAGTCCATGACGACGCCCTCGCGCACGCGCTCCATGGCCTGGTTGACGTGGTCGACGACCGCCACGATCGTCGACGCCGGGACGCGTCCGCCCAGCTCGCGGGCGGCCGTCAGGAAGGTGCGCTCGATGAGGGTGATGCGGTCCAGGGGGATGCCCGCCATCACTTCGCCGAGGCTCTCGGCGTCCTGGGCCAGGACGTAGCGGCGGGCGACGAGGCCGGCATCGACCTGCTCGCCCCGGCGCGCGCCGAAGCCGATGCCCCTGCCGGTCAGAACCGCCTCCCGGCCCAGCTCGTCGCTGGCCAGCACGACGTTGTTGTTGAACACCCGCAGGATCCTCACACGGCCGATTGTGGCACTCCCGCCGCCTGTCCGCGGCCGCTGCACGACCTCCCGACAGGACCGGGACCCGTCACCGGCCTCAGGAGGGCCCCTCGGGGCCCTGGGTCCCGCCGGGCCGGGGCGCGAGGTGCGCGACGACGGTCTGGGCCAGGACCGGGCCGATCCCCTTGACGCTCGCGATCTCCTCGACCGAGGCGGCGCGCAGGCGCTTGACCGAGCCGAAGGCCTTGAGCAGGGCCGCCTGGCGGGCCGGCCCGAGCCCGGGGACGTCGTCGAGGGCCGAGCGCGTCATCCCCTTGGAGCGGCGGGAGCGGTGGTGGGAGATGGCGAAGCGGTGGGACTCGTCGCGCAGGTGCTGAAGGAGGTAGAGGGCCGCCGAGCCCCGGGGCAGCACGACGGGGAACTCCTCTCCGGGGACCCACACCTCCTCGAGGCGCTTGGCCAGCCCGACCACCGGGATGTCGAGGCCGAGCTCGTCCATGACCGCCCGGGCCGCGCCGACCTGGGGCAGGCCGCCGTCGACCACGACCAGCCCGGGGGCGTAGGCGAAGCGGCGGGCCCTGCCGGTGGCCGGGTCGACCGGGCCCGAGACGATCATGTCCTCCTGCGCGCCGTCCCCTGAGGGGTCCTCGGCCCCCGGGGCGGGCTCCGCCCCGCCCGGGGACCCCGACTCGGCCAGGAGGCGCCTGAGGCGGCGCTGGAGGACCTCGCGCATGGCCGCGGTGTCGTCAGCGGCGCCCGTGCCCTGGGGGCCGCGCACGACGAAGTGCCGGTAGTCCGACTTCCTGGGGGCGCCGTCCTCGAAGACGACCATCGAGCCGACCTGGTGGGAGCCCTGGGTGTGGGAGATGTCGAAGCACTCGAGGCGGAGGGGGGCCTCGGGCAGGTCGAGGGCCTCGGCCAGCTCCTCAAGGGCGGCCGAGCGCTGGGTGAGGTCGCTCGCCCGGCGGGTCCTGTGGAGGCGCAGCGCCTCCTCGGCGTTACGCGCCACCGTGCCCATGAGCGCGGCCTTGTCCCCCCGTCGGGGCACCCGCAGCTCGACCCGGGCGCCGCGCAGCCCCGTCAGCCAGTCCTCGACCGCGGCGAAGTCCTCGGGCAGGACCGGCACGAGGATCTCGCGGGGCACCGCGGTCGTGGCGGTGTGGACGACGTCGTCGACGCTCGTGGCCACGGCCTGGCCCTCGCGCGGCGGGCGCGACCCGTCGGGGCCGGAGCGCGGGACCGGGCTGGAGGGAGTGCGCCCGCCCACGCCCAGGGAGGTCGTCGGGCCCGAGCGCGGGGCGCGACCGCTCCCGGTGCTCGGGTGGTCGGCGGGCTCGGGCAGCTCGGCGTAGACCTGCTGGAGCAGGCGCTCGATGAGCTCGGCCTGGGAGGCGTCCTCGATGAGGTCGATGACCCAGCCGCGCTGGCCGCGCACCCTGCCGCCGCGCACGTGGAAGACCTGGACGGCCGCGGTCAGCTCGTCGCAGGCCAGGGCGAAGACGTCGGCGTCGGTGGCGTCGGGCAGGACGACCGCGTTGCGCTCGATGACCTTGCGCAGCGCCTCGGCGTCGTCGCGCAGCCGGGCCGCCCGCTCGAACTCCAGCTGCTGGGAGGCGGCCCGCATCCGGGTCTCGAGGTCCTCGAGGTAGGGGCCGGTGCGCCCGGCCATGAAGGCGCAGAAGTCCTCTGCCAGCTCGCGGTGGGCCGCCGGGTCGATCCGGCCCACGCAGGGGGCCGAGCACTTGTCGATGTAGCCCAGCAGACAGGGCCTGCCCGAGGCCGCGGCCCGACGGAAGACCCCGGCTGAGCAGGAGCGGACGGGGAAGACGCGCAGAAGCTGGTCGAGGGTCTCGCGGATCGACCAGGCCTGGACGAAGGGCCCGAAGTACCGGGTCCCCGGCCGCCGGGCGCCACGCACCACCTGCGCGCGGGGGAACTCCTCCCCCATGGACACCGCGAGGTAGGGATAGGACTTGTCGTCCTTGTACATGACGTTGAAGCGCGGGTTGAACTCCTTGATCCAGGAGTACTCGAGCGCGAGGGACTCGACCTCGGTGGACACGACCGTCCACTCCACCGCGCAGGCGGTCGTCACCATCGTCTGGGTGCGGGGGTGGAGCGCCGCGAGGTCCTGGAAGTAGGAGGACAGGCGGGCGCGCAGGTTCTTGGCCTTGCCGACGTAGATGACCCTGCCCTCGGGGTCGAGGAAGCGGTAGACCCCCGGCGACGTCGGGATCTCGCCGGGGGCGGGGCGGTACGTCGAGGGGTCTGCCATGGGCGACAGCCTATTGCGGCTCAGCCCGCCGGCTCTTCAGCCCCCGCCCCGGGCCCGGTCCCCGGGAGCAGGCGCCCGACAAGCAGCGCGCCCCCAGGTCGTCTAGGGTCGAAGGGTGAGCACGACGACACGTCCTCGCCTCGTCCTGGTCGACGTCGACGGGACCCTGGTCACCTACGCCAACGAGCTGCCCGAGTCCGCCGTGGCCGCGGTCCGCGCCGCGCGCCGCCTGGGCCACCGGGTCTACCCGGCCACCGGACGCTCGAAGGCCGAGATGCCGGGGTGGATCACCGACATCGGCTTCGACGGCGTGGTGTGCGCCAACGGCGCCTACGTCGAGCACGAGGGCACGGTCGTCATGCACCAGTGCCTGAGCCGGCAGGACTGCGCCGCGCTCGTGGGCTGGCTGAGGGCACGGGACCTGCCCTTCTACCTCGAGGCCAACTCCGGGCTCTACCCCTCCCCCGGGTTCCGCCAGGCGGCCCTGCCCGCGATCCGGGCGTACCTCGCCGGAGGCGACGGCGCCCTCCCCCAGCCCGACCTCGGACCCCAGGACGTCGACGAAGTCCTCCACGGCCTCATCGACACCGACGAGCTCGTGCGCGAGGACGTCAACAAGATCAGCTACGTGCTCTCGGGCCCTGAGGACCTCGATGCCGCCCGGACGACCTTCTCGCACCTCAGGCACGGGTCGTGGGGCGGGCGCGGGCACGATGCCCTCTTCGGCGACGTCGGCGTGACAGAGGTGTCGAAGGAGCACGCGCTCACCGTGCTCGCCGACCACCTCGGGGTCCGGTTGGAGGACACGATCTGCCTGGGGGACGCGTCGGTGGACATCGGCATGCTGCGCCTCGGCGGTGTCGGGGTGGCCATGGGCAACGCCTCCCCCGAGGCCAAGGCGGCGGCGGACCTCGTGACCGCTGCGGTCGAGGACGACGGCCTGGCACGGGCCTTCGAGCTCCTCGGGCTGCTGGACGAGCCCGGGGGGACGTGAGCACAGCCGTCGACGACGACCCGAGACGACAAGGGCCCGGAACCGCGTGGTTCCGGGCCCTGCTCGTGGGCGATACTGGGATCGAACCAGTGACCTCTTCCGTGTCAGGGAAGCGCGCTACCGCTGCGCCAATCGCCCGAGGTGGGTACCGGATTCGAACCGGTGTCAACGGCTTTGCAGGCCGGTGCCTAACCTCTCGGCCAACCCACCAGTGAGATGCTGGGGCTGCTCCCGGCTCCTCGGAGCGGATGACGGGACTCGAACCCGCGACCCTCACCTTGGCAAGGTGATGCTCTACCAACTGAGCCACATCCGCATGGCGTCACGGCTCCAGACGTCTGCGGAAGAACCCGACAGACCCATGGAACCGCTCGGTGCTGGGAAACCATAACACCGACCACCGCCGCCCTGGCAAATGACACTGCGGTGATCCACCTCACCGGACCGGCATTTGCCGCGCACACCCCCGCCTCGATAGCCTGTCCCCGCGCCGGGCGATTGGCTCAGGGGTTAGAGCGCCTCGTTCACACCGAGGAGGTCACTGGTTCGATTCCAGTATCGCCCACCGCGCGCGGGCCCGGACCACGACGGTCCGGGCCCGCTGCTGTTCGGCGGCCGTGCCCTCGGCGGGCGGCCGGCCCTTCAGATCCGGGCCCCGTCGGGCACGCGACCCGGAGCGCCGTCAGGCCCCACGACCGCGTCGCCGGTGGCCACGACGTCAGCACCGAAGCTCCAGTCCCCGCGAACGGTCAGGGTGCTCGCGTCCCGGATCGATGGAACCCCCTGGGCGAAGCGCTCCTCGAAGTCCTTGACGGTCGCGTAGTAGCGCCGGTCGAGGTCGACGGTGCACGCCTCGTCCCCCACCATCGTGAGCAGCCCGTCCTCGCCGACCTCGTACACGTCGGAGCGCACGAGGAGCAGGTCGTTGGTCGTCTTGACCGGCAGGAAGCGGCTGCGCGGGACCTCGATGGCCGTGGCTCCCTCGAAGGCCTCGACGGCGGCGCCCATCGCCGTCTCCATCTGGATGACGGGGGTCGAGCCGCGGTCCGCGGGGTCGACGGTCTTGAGGTTCCTGATGAGGGGCAGCCCGAGGATGCCTCGGCGCTCGGCCAGGGTCCGGCGCAGGACCACGAGATCGAACCAGAGGTTGTTCGTGTGGAAGTAGGGGTGGCGGAACTGGTCGGTGAAGTAGTGCATCTGGTCCTCAGGCGTCTGCGCGGTGTCCCGCAGGATGATCCTGCCGTCGGCCTTGCGCACGGCCAGGTGACCGCCCTTGACGTCGGCGGGGGTCCGCCGGCACATCTCCGGGGCGTAGGGGGCACCCGAGGCGGCGAACCAGCCGGCGATCCGCGCCGAGGGCGCAGCGCCGAGGTTGTCGGAGTTCGAGGTCATGGCGTAGCGGTACCCGCGCTCGATGAGCGCGTCGAGGACACCGGAGGCCACGAGGGCCGTGTAGATGTCCCCGTGACCCGGGGGGCACCACTCGAGCTCGGGGTCCGCCTCCCAGGTCACCGGCGTGAGGTCGTCGGCACGGAGCTTGGGCTCCCGGTTCTGGAGGAAGTCCAGGGGCAGTCCGTCGACGGCGATGTCGGGGTGGGCGGCCAGCGCCTCAAGGGTGTCGTGACGCGTGCGGAAGGAGTTCATGAACACCAGCGGCAGGCTCACCCCGTAGGTCGACCGCGCTGCGCGGACCTGCTCGACGAGCAGGTCCAGGAAGCTCCGACCGTCGCGCACCGGCAGGAGGGACTTCGCCCGGTCCATGCCCATCGAGGTCCCCAGCCCGCCGTTGAGCTTGATGAGCACGGTCCTGGCCAGTGCCTCACGGGCCTGGTCCTCGTCGACCTCGACGTCCTCGATGGACGGGATGTCGGTGAGAGGCTCGATCGTCTCCTCCGGGATGAGCCCGGTCGCACCGTCCTCGAGGGACCTGTAGTAGTGGGTGAAGACCTCGATGGCCTCGGGGGCGACGCCCGCCCGCTCCATCTTGTCCCGGGCTGCGCTCAATCCGTTGTCGCTCATGGCACGAGGCTAACCGACAGTGGGCGCAAATGTCCTGATCTGTTCGTTTCCTGTTCGTTTCTGTTCGACTTCTCGGCGAGTCGCGGACACCCGGGAGTACTGCTCGCTCATTCCCTGTCGCTACTGCTCATCATGTGCGATGATGTCCAGGTAGTTTCCGTTCGCGAGATGGAGCGACCATGACCCCCGCCGACGCTCACGATTCGCAGGCCACCAACGAGGTACTGGCCCGCCTCGACCTCCTTGAACGCAAGATCGACTGGATCGCCCAGAGGGTCGCGTCGGGCGCGTTGCCCTCCAAGCCACCCGCAGGATCCTCCGCGGCGCGGCCCAGCCCTGTCCCAGACGGTCAGGAGGCTGCGAGCCGTGCCGCCGCAGAGCTCCCGGAACCGACGAGCACTGCCGGTCCGAAGAAGGCCTGGGCGCCGGTCGTCAGCCCGGCAGACGGTGCTCCTGTTGCCGGCGCCCGTCCGTCCCCGACGCAACCACCGGCGACACGAGCCGCGGCACAGCCCAAGCAGCCCACCCAGCCCAAGCAGCCAGTCCAACCCACCCAGCCCAAGCAGCCAGTCCAACCCAAGCAGCCAGTCCAGCCCAAGCAACCCACCCAGCCCACGCAACCCACCCAGCCCAAGCAACCCGTCCAACCCAAGCAGCCAGTCCAGCCCAAGCAGCCAGTCCAGCCCAAGCAGCCAGTCCAGCCCAAGCAGCCAGTCCAGCCCACGCAACCCGCCCCGCGCTGGACCGTGGACGGCGGCCTCGGACGGTTCCTCCTGTCGGGGGCGGCCGCGCTCCTCGTCGTCCTCGCCGGGGTCAGCCTCATCGCCCTCGTCTGGGACTCGATCCCCGACGTCGTCAAGATCGGCACGCTGGGCGTGATCGCGCTGCTCCTCGTCGCAGGGGGCGCCTGGCTCCCCAGGTCTCGGCCCTCCCAGCGCATCGCGGCGGCGACACTGACCGGCACCGGCGGCACCCTGGGCTACGTGGCCATCATCGGCGCCGTGCTGCTCGACGGCCTCCTGCCGGTCGCACCGGCATTCGTCCTCATGGCGGTCTGGGCGGCCGCCCTCCTGGTCCTGTCACGGGTCACTGAGCAGTTCTTCACCGCGATCATCTCCACCATCGGGGCGCTGGTCACAGTCGGCTTCGCCGCGTGGCAGGCCCAGGACCCTGCGCAGGCCCCGAGCACCTGGTCGCTCACCTGCGCCTACGCGGCCGCCCTGGCCGCCATCGCCGCGGCCCTGAGCCGTCCGAGCAAGGCGGTGCCCCTGGCGCCGTGGTACCCGGTCACCTCGATGGTCGTCACGGGCATGACCGTCCTCGCCTCGCCGGTCGACGCGCTGGCCGAGAGCTCGATCTACCTGGCTGCTGGCCTCGTGCTCGGTCTCGACCTGCTTCTGGTCATCCAGCTGCTCCACTCCAGCCGGGGCCTGTGGGCGGCAGGGTTCCGGTCGTGGGCCGGAGGGGACTGGGCGGCCGTCTGCACCGTCCTCGTTATGACGATGCTCCTCCTTATCGACATCGCCGAGCGTGGCGAAGGCGCGTCCGTCCCCGTAGCCGCCGCAGGGTACCTGGCCCTGAGCGCGGTCGCGCCGATCACCTTCCTGGTCTCCCCCGGGCCACGCGGGTGGCGCCGTCGCACCGCCCCCATAGCTCTTGGCGCAGCCGCTGTCCTGGGCCTCATCGCCGTTTTCGTCGAGCTCGGCCTGTTCACGGTGTTCGTCATCGTCCTTGCGCTGGCTGCGGTTCCCGCGGTCCTCGAGGGGCACCTCGTGGTGATCCCGATGACGACCGTGGCCGGGACGGCCGCCCTCGTGACCGCGGCGGGCGACACGGCGCAGGTCCTCGGCGGCCTCGTCGGCCTGGCGGTCCTCATCGCGGCGGTCGTCGGCCTCGAGTCGGTTGTCCCCCCCTCGTGCCGCACGGGCAACGGCGACGTCCTGCGCGTGTCCGCCTGGCTGGTCGCCGCCGACCTCGTCGTCGTCCCACCGCTGCTCCTGAGCGTCCTGGTCCCACCGAGCAACAGCGTGGCGCTGCACGCGACGGCCACAGGGACCCTCGTCCTGGTCGTGCTCCTCCTCGGGGTGCTCGACCCGAACCTGACACCCCGTCGCTTCCTGAGCGGTCAGGTCGCCTGGCGCCTGCCCGCCCCGAGCCCCGAGCGCCCCGACACGGAGCTGACGAGGGCCACCCTGGGGTGGGCGCTGGCCGGCGTGACCTCCCTGTACCTCATGGCCAGCGCTGAGATCACGTCGTCCCTCCCCTGGACTGCCCTGCTGACCGTCATCGCACTGGCCCTGGGCGTCCTGGCCTCCAGGTTCCTCGTCCCCTGGGTCCGCCAGCCCCAGGAGGCGATCATGATCGCGGGCCTCATGAGCGTTCTCACCTGGTGGTCAGTCATCGCCCTGTCCGGCCAGGACCTCGGATCGGTCCTCATGACGGTGCTCGTGCTGGGCACCGGGGCGCTGTGCATCGTCATCGGCTTCCGGCTCCGGGCCATCACCCTGCGTCACTACGGGCTCACGCTCGTCATGATCGCGGTCCTCAAGCTCGCGGTGCTCGACATCAGCTCCCAGAACTCGATCACCCGCGTCCTGGCCCTGGCGGTCGCCGGCATCGTGTGCTTCCTGCTGTCACTGGCCTACAACAAGGCCGCGGCCGACTCCACCACCCCGAAGGCGCAGGCCGGGCACGCTCCGCTCAGCGGTGGTGCGAGGGCGGACGGAGGCGCAGCGGTGCCAGCCACCCACCCGGGACACGGCGTGCCGGCGAGCCCCGACGGCGTTGAGGAGGCACCGGCCGCCGACGGCCACGTCGCCCCGAGCGAGACTCCCAGCACCCCGCAGACCGGGGCCTCGCGCTTCGCCCCGCCTTCGGATCCCGGCTGAGCAGGCACCGGAGCGCGCCGTCCGCTGGCCTCCGATGCCGTCCGGCCAGGCTCGCTGGGCAGACGCAGGCGCCGTGGCGCTGTCACCTGCGCGGCCTGCCCCGGAGCCTGCCGTGCCCCGGGGGTCCGTCAGGGGCGGTCGAGCACCTGAGCGAGGAACCTGCCGGTGTGCGACTGCGGGACCTGAGCGACCTGCTCAGGGGTACCGGTGGCCACGACGGTCCCGCCCGCCTGCCCGCCCTCGGGCCCCATGTCGATGACCCAGTCGGCGTTGGCGATGACATCAAGGTTGTGCTCGATGACGACGACCGAGTTGCCCTTGTCGACCAGTCCCTGAAGAACCGACAGGAGCTTGCGGATGTCCTCGAAGTGCAGGCCGGTCGTCGGCTCGTCCAGGACGTAGATCGTCCGGCCGGTGGAGCGGCGCTGGAGCTCGGTAGCGAGCTTGACCCGCTGCGCCTCGCCGCCCGAGAGGGTCGTGGCCGACTGGCCCAGGCGGACGTAGCCCAGTCCGACCTCGACGAGGGTGTTGAGGTGGCGGGAGATGACGGGCGTGGCTGAGAAGAACTCCGCCGCCTGGCTGATCGTCATGTCCAGGACATCGGCCACCGTCTTGTCCTTGTAGCGGATCTCCAGGGTCTCGCGGTTGTAGCGAGCACCCTCGCAGACCTCGCAGGGCACGTAGACGTCGGGAAGGAAGTTCATCTCGATCCGCAGGGTCCCGTCACCCTTGCACGCCTCGCAGCGGCCTCCCTTGACGTTGAAGGAGAAGCGGCCGGGGGTGTAGCCGCGCACCTTGGACTCGGGCACGGCGGCGAAGATCTTGCGGATGTGGTCCCACACCCCGGTGTAGGTCGCGGGGTTGGAACGCGGCGTGCGGCCGATCGGCGACTGGTCGACGTGGACGACCTTGTCGAGGTTGTCCAGACCTCGCACCGTCCGGTGCCGACCGGGAACGGCCCGGGCGCGGTTGAGGCGGTTGGCGAGCACCCGGTAGAGGATCGCGTTGACCAGGGAGGACTTCCCCGACCCCGAGACCCCGGTCACCGCGGTGAGCACCCCCAGGGGGAAGCTGACTGTCACGTCGCGCAGGTTGTTCTCCCTGGCGCCCACGACGGTCAGCTCCCTGCCCTTGTCCCGGAGGCGGCGCACCGCGGGGATCTCGATGCGCCGTCGGCCCGCGAGGTAGTCGCCGGTCACAGAGGCCGGGGTCCGGACCAGCCCGGCCAGGTCGCCGGAGTACACGACCTGACCACCCTTCTCCCCCGCGCCCGGGCCGATGTCGACGACCCAGTCCGAGGCGCGGATCGTGTCCTCGTCGTGCTCGACGACGATGAGGGTGTTGCCCAGGTCGCGCAGGCGCTCAAGGGTCTCGATGAGCCTCATGTTGTCCCGCTGGTGCAGCCCGATGCTCGGCTCGTCCAGGACGTAGAGCACGCCGACCAGCCCGGAGCCGATCTGCGTGGCCAGCCGGATGCGCTGCGCCTCACCACCGGACAGGGTCGCGGCGCCGCGCGACAGGCTGAGGTAGTCCAGGCCGACGTCGACGAGGAAGCCCAGGCGGGTGTTGATCTCCGTCAGGACGCTCGCCGCGATCCGGCGGGCCTGCCCGCTCAGCTCGAGCCCGGCCAGGAGGTCACGGGCCTGGGCGATCGACAGGTCGCACAGCTGGGCGATCGACAGGTCGCCGACCCTGACCGCCAGGACCTCGGGCTTGAGCCGCGTGCCCTGGCAGGTCGGGCACGGGACCTCGCGCATGTAGGCCTCGTAGCGCTCCCTCGACCAGTCGGACTCGGTCTCGGAGTGCTTGCGCATGACGTAGTCGAGCACGCCCTCGAAACCCGAGGAGTAGGTGCGCTCCCGTCCCCATCGGTTGCGGTACTTGACGCGCACCTCGTAGTCCTTGCCGCGCAGGATCGCGTCCTTGGCCCGCTGCGGCAGGGCCTGCCAGGGGGTGTCGACGTCGAAGGCGAGCTCCTCGCCCAGGGCGGCCAGCTGGCGGGTGAAGTAGGACTGGTGGCTCGCCCAGGGGGCGATGGCCCCCTCAGCCAGGGTCAGCTCCTCGTCCGGGACGACGAGCTCGGGGTCGACCTCGAGGCGGGTACCCAGGCCGGTGCATGCCGGGCAGGCCCCGTAGGGCGCGTTGAAGGAGAAGGTCCGGGGCTCGACCTCGTCGAGGGACAGGGGGTGCTCGTTCGGGCAGGCCCGCCGCTCGGAGTAGCGGTGCTCCCTGTCCGGGTCGTCGGGGTCTCGGTCGACGAGGTCGACGATGACGAGCCCGTCGGCCAGACCGAGGGCCGTCTCCACCGAGTCGGTCAGGCGCTGCCGGATCCCCTCGCGCACGACGAGCCGGTCGACGACCACCTCGATGTCGTGCTTGAGCTTCTTGGACAGCTCGGGCACCTCGCCCAGGCGGTGGGTCTCGCCGTCGACCCTCACCCTCGAGAAGCCGCGGGACTGCAGCTCGGTGAACAGCTCGGAGTACTCGCCCTTGCGCCCGCGGACCACCGGCGCGAGCACCTGGAAGCGCGCGCCCTCGTCCATCGACCGGACGCGGTCGACGATCTGCTGGGGGGTCTGGGAGGAGATGACCGCGTCGCACACGGGGCAGTGCTGGACGCCGGCGCGGGCGTAGAGCAGGCGAAGGTAGTCGTAGACCTCGGTGACCGTTCCCACCGTCGATCGCGGGTTGCGCGAGGTCGACTTCTGGTCGATCGACACCGCGGGGCTCAGCCCCTCGATGAAGTCGACGTCGGGCTTGTCCATCTGCCCCAGGAACTGCCGGGCGTAGGACGACAGGGACTCGACGTAGCGGCGCTGGCCCTCGGCGAAGACGGTGTCGAAGGCCAG
Source organism: Actinomyces howellii (assembly GCF_900637165.1). Lineage (GTDB taxonomy): Bacteria > Actinomycetota > Actinomycetes > Actinomycetales > Actinomycetaceae > Actinomyces > Actinomyces howellii. The sequence goes on from NZ_LR134350.1 coordinate 506,185, forward strand.
GGAGGACTTGCCCGATCCCGACAGCCCGGTGAAGACGATCATCGCGTCGCGCGGCAGGTCGAGGTCGATCCCCTTGAGGTTGTGCTCCCGGGCGCCGCGGATGATGAGTGAGTCGTTCACAGGGCACGAGTCTAGGTGCGCAACGGGCGCCTTCAAACACCTGTTCGACCCGTGCCGGCGAGGCGTTGACCACTTCGGTCGGCCCGAGGCTCCCCGCGCTCCCGTAGGCTGGCTCCATGAGCACGATCTACGCCGTGGAGTACCACTACGTCACCGACCGGGACGAGGACCTCGACCGGCTGCGCCCCTCCCACCGGGCATTCAACGCCGACCTGGCCGACCGCGGCCACCTCCTGGCGGCCGGACCGTACGTGGGGACCCACGACGCCCTCATCATCGTGCGCGCCCAGGACGAGGCAGGCGCGCTGGCCCTCCTGGAGGACGACCCCTTCCTCGAGGCGGGTCTCATCGCCGAGCGCCTGCCCCGGCAGTGGAACCCGGTCATCGGGGTCCTCAGCCCCGCCTCCTAGGCGGCCGGCTCCGCTCACATCGGTCGTTCGCACCATGAACCGTGGCCACGCGAGGCTGCACGAGTGGGGCCTGGACGCCGCCCGCGTCCAGCCCACTGACCGCGTGCTCGACATCGGCTGCGGTGGCGGCAGGGCGATCTCCCGGATCCTGCTCCTGACGCGGCGGGAGGTGGCCGGCGTGGACCACTCGGCCACCGCCGTCCAGACCACCCTGAGGGTCAACCGCGCCGCGGCGCGCTCCGGACGCCTGCGTGCCGTGGAGGGATCAGCTGAGTCACTGCCCTTCCGCGACTCCTTCTTCGACGTCGTCACGGCCTTCGAGACCGTCTACTTCTGGCCCGGCCTGCCGGCTGCCCTGGCCGAGGCCTGTCGACGCACTCATCATCGTGCGCGCCCAGGACTAGGCCGGGACGCTGACGCTCCTGGAGGGCGACCCCTTCCTCGAGGCGGGTCTCATCTCAGAGCGCCTGCCCCGGCAGTGGAACCCGGTCATCGGGGTCCTCAGCCCCGCCTCCTCGACAGCGTCTCCTGCGCCGTCTCCTGCGCCGCGCCCGAGTCCGGGACCGACCTGGTTCAGCGCCCCGACGGCCCCACGACAGGAGCGTGACAGCCCGCTCCGATCAAGGCGGCATGAAAGTGTCACTGTGGACCACAACTGGCCGTGTCGGCGGGCGCATCAGTCAGCACGAATCGCGGGATCACGCCGATCGTCCCTCCATCGGCGAAACGGCTGGAACTCAATTGTGGTCCACAGTGACACTTTCCGCGGAGTGGTACGCGACGATCGTCGGGGGCCCGAGGGCCGTGCCGGGTACTCGTGCCGGTCCGCCCGGATCCGCGAAGCCCTGTGGTCGGCCGCGGGGGCGTCTCAGGCCCGGTCTGCGGGGCGGAGACGCTCACGCAGGAGGTGGACGGCCTCGATCCCGCCGACGGCGCAGCCGGCCACGACGGCGATCACCCACCAGACCCCCGGCGTGGGCCAGGCCAGAAGGAAGAAGGAGCGCACCGCCGGGACGAGGATCCCGAGCACCGCGGCCCCCGCCATGGCCAGGACGAGCCCGAGGCGCCAGCCCAGCAGGGGGCGTGCCGTCAGGGTGAGCAGCCACAGGCCCGAGACCACGAGGACGAGGGTTGCACCGGTGGTCACCTGCGCCTCCGGGGCGCCGGTGGCTGTCAGCCAGAGGTGCACGACGAGGGTCGCCACCCCCGCGACGACCCCCGCGGGCACCGCCATGGTGAGCACACGCCCCAGGAAGCCCGCACGGTAACGGCGACTGCTGGGTGCCAGGGCCAGGATGAACGCGGGGATCCCGATGGTCAGGGAGGACACGATCGTCAGCTGGCGCGGCAGGAAGGGGTAGGACATCGCGGTGACCGCCACGACGACGGCGATGAGCGAGGCGTAGACGGTCTTGGCCAGGAACAGGGAGGCGATGCGCTCGGTGTTGGCCATGACCCGCCGTCCCTGGGCCACGACTCCGGGAAGCGCGGAGAACTCCCCGCTGAGCAGCACCAGCCGCGCCACCGCCTTCGTGGCCGGGGCGCCGTTGCCCATGGCGATGCCGAGGTCGGCCTCCTTGAGCGCTAGGGCGTCGTTGACCCCGTCACCGGTCATGGCCACGACGTGACCGCGGGCGCGCAGGGCACGCACGAGAGCACGCTTCTGCTCGGGGGTGACCCGCCCCAGGACGCTGGCCTCCTCCAGTGCCCGGGCCAGGCGCTCACGGTCCTCAGGGGTGTCGGCCTGGGTCGGCAGCTCGCGCGCGTCCAGGGCGACCAGCTCACCGCCGTCGGGCGCGCGCACACCTGCCTGGCGCGCCACGGTGGCCACCGTGGCCGGGTTGTCCCCGGAGATGACCTTGGCCTCCACGCCCTGCTCACGGAAGTAGGCCAGCGTCCGGGCGGCGTCCGGCCGCACGTCCTCGGCGAGCGTGATGAGGGCCGCCGGCTCCAGGGCGGGAGGCAGGGCGTAGTCCTGCCCGCCCTGTGACGCGCCCTCGCCAGCACCGTCCGGGCCTCCGGCGCCCGGCTCGTCGTCGGTGCGATGGGCGTCGGGGCCGCCCTGCCAGGGATCGGCGGAGGAGGCGAGCGCGAGCACCCGCACCCCCTGGGCGGCCAGGCCCTGGACACGGACGAGGGCGTCCTGGCCGTCACGAGCCTGGCCGAGCACGATCTCCGGGGCGCCCAGCACCCAGGTGCGGCCCTCGTAGCGCACGGCGGACCACTTGCGGCGCGAGGAGAAGGGCACGGCGCTCACGCCCTGCACGGGCACCGCCGGTCCGTCGTCCTGCCCCGGCCCACCGGGGCCGGCGAGCTCGCTCAGGCCCTCAGCGATGGCGCGAGCCGTCGGGTTGGGGTCCGGCCCCCCGGTGAGCACCGTGAGGGCGGTCAGGGAGCCGGGGGCGAGCGGGCCGTCCTCGGGGCCGGTGGCCGCCTGGACCCGCCCCAGCCGGATGCGGCCGGTGGTGATCGTGCCGGTCTTGTCCAGGCACAGCACGTCGACACGGGCCAGCACCTCGACCGCGGGCAGCTCCTGGACCAGGACCCGCCTGCGCGCCAGGCTCAGTGCCGCCGTCGCGAAGTTGACGGAGGTGAGCAGCACGAGGCCCTGAGGGACCATGCCCACGACCCCGGCGATGCCCGCCACGAGGGCGACGCGCCACGCGCCGGTGCCCAGGGCGTGCTCGACGCCCCCGGCCTGACGCAGCTGGGACCACACGAGGAGCAGCGCGACGGGCACGATGACCCAGGAGATCCACCGCAGCACACGGTTCGTGCCCGCCTGGAGCTCGGAGACCACGAGGGAGTACCTGCGGGCCTCGCGGGCCAGACGGTGGGCGTAGGCCTCACCGCCCACGGCGGTGGTGCGGAACAGGCCGCTGCCGGCGGTCACCGTGGTCCCCGACATGACAAGGTCCCCGCGACCGGGCCTGACCGGCCGGGACTCGCCGGTGAGGATCGACTCGTCGATCTCCAGGCCGTCACTGACGAGCACCTCACCGTCGGCGGGGACCTGCTGGCCGGTGCTCAGGCGCACGACGTCGTCGAGCACCACCTGCCCGACGCTCACCTCGTGCTCCTGGCCGTCGCGCAGGACGACGGCGTGGGGCGTCTCCAGGACCGCGAGCCGGTCGAGCGCCCGCTTGGCCCGGACCTCGGCGATGGTGCCGGTGGCGGTGTTGAGCAGCAGGACGAAGCCGAAGAGCGCGTCCGGCCAGTGCCCGAAGACGAGGATGAGGACCAGGGCGGTGCCCAGGATGCCGTTGAAGATCGTCAGGACGTTGGCGCGCAGGATCTGTGCGGCGCTGCGGGAGGTCCTCTCCTCGTAGGCGTTGGTCAGGCCCTGCCTGACGCGCTCGTCAACCTGTGCAGCACTCAGCCCGACCGGGGCCTGCTCGATGGTGGTCACGACCGGGAGACTACTGGCATCGTCGTGGCGGCGGCCTCCGCCTCCGGGGCGAGGCCTCAGGCCGCGTTCTCCTCCTCACGGGCGTCGGAACGCGACTTGAGGACCGATGCGACGACGGTGATGACAATGGTGACGACGATGAAGCCCAGGGAGACCTGGATCGAGGGCTCGGGGATGAGGTCCCAGTGCTCCCCGCCGTTGATGAAGGGCACCTCGTTCTCGTGCAGCGCGTGGTTGATGAGCTTGAGGCCGATGAAGCCCAGGATCGCGGCCAGGCCGTAGTGGAGGTAGATGAGGCGGTCGAGCAGGCCGTCGATGAGGAAGTAGAGCTGGCGCAGGCCCAGGAGGGAGAAGGCGTTGGCGGCGAAGACGAGGTAGGGCTCGCGGGTCAGGGAGTAGATGGCGGGGATGGAGTCGACGGCGAACATGACGTCCGCGGTGCCGATGGCGATGATGCACAGGAGCATCGGGGTCATCATCGTGCGACCGGCGTGCCGGTGGATGAGCTTGCCGCCCACGAAGCCGTCGGTGATCGGCACGACGCGGGAGATGAAGCGCACGAAGCGACTTGGCTCGTACTCCAGCTCGTGGTCACTGGGCTCCTCGACGCCCTCACGCGCCTGGGAGAAGGCGGTCCACAGCAGCCAGGCCCCGAAGAAGTAGAACACCCAGGAGAAGTTCTCGATGAGGGCCGCACCGGCCAGGATGAAGACGAGGCGCAGGACCAGGGCGATGATGATGCCCGCCAGGAGCACCTCCTGCTGGTACTTCCTGGGCACGCGGAAGGCCGAGATCATGATGACGAAGACGAAGAGGTTGTCGACGCTCAGCGCCTTCTCGGTGATGTACCCCGCGAAGTACTCCTGGCCGTAGACGTGGCCCCACACCTGCCAGACGATGACGCCGAAGACGACCGCCATCGCGATGTAGGCCACCGACCACCAGGCGGCCTCCTTGAGGGTCGGCTCGTGCGGGGTGCGCACGTGGCCCACGATGTCGATGGTGATCATGGTGAGGATGATCGCGGCCAAGGCGATCCATCCCAGGGCGTGGACGTCCACTCCGTGTACCTCCGGTACGGGTCGGGTACCGGAGGTCTCCTCCCGCCCTCAGTGCCCGGCTGAAGCCGGGGCCGGGGCCTGCGACGCCGGGGGCCGGGCCGTGGCCGCGGTCCGCCGTGATGACGACGTCGCTGTTGGTGGGAGTACTCCCCTCCGTTGTCTGATGACAGCGTGAGTCTAACGTCCCAGGCCCTCGGCGTCGGCCTCGAGCGGGCACTCAAGGCTGTGGGGTGCGCGACGCGGGGCGCCCGCCGCAGCCGCGACGGACGCCCCGCGTCCTCCTCAGCGGAGTCCTGTGAGCAGGCCCGCTCACACCTCGTCGCGCAGGGCGTTGCCGCCCAGTGCGACGACGATTCTCATGGGGCTCACTCCCAGGTTCCCAGGGTGGCGACCATGACGGCCTTGATGGTGTGCATCCGGTTCTCGGCCTGGTCGAAGGCGACGTTGGCCTCGGACTCGAACACGTCGTCGGTGACCTCGACCCCGTCCAGACCGGTCTTGTCGAAGATGTCCTTGCCCACCGTGGTGTTCGTGTCGTGGAACGCCGGCAGGCAGTGCAGGAACTTCACCCCCGGGTTCCCCGTCTTGGCCAGCAGCTCGGCGTTGACCTGGTACGGACGCAGCAGACCGATCCGCTCGTCCCACACCTCCTTGGGCTCACCCATCGAGACCCACACGTCGGTGTACACGAAGTCCACACCAGCCACACCGGCCTCGACGTCGTCAGTCACCAGCACCCTGGCACCGGAGACCTCCGCCAGGCGCTGGGCCTGCTCGACGACCTCAGCAGGGTTGTGCAGCTCCTTAGGAGCCACCATCCGCACGTCCATCCCCATGAGCGCACCAGCCACCAGCAGCGAGTTCGCCACGTTGTTACGCGCGTCCCCCAGGTAGGCGAACGAGATCTCACCGATCTCCTTGCCCCCCGCGTGCTCCAGCATCGTCAGCTGGTCAGCCAGCATCTGCGTGGGGTGCCACTCATCAGTCAGACCGTTCCACACCGGCACCCCCGACAGCTCAGCCAGCTGCTCAACGTGCTCCTGCTTCTTGCCCCGGAACTCGATCCCGTCATAGAACCGACCCAGCACCCGAGCCGTGTCAGCCACCGACTCCTTGTGACCCATCTGCGAGCCCGAGGGGTCCAGGTACGTCACCTGCGCACCCTGGTCATAGGCCGCCACCTCGAACGCGCACCGCGTCCGCGTCGAGGTCTTCTCGAAGATCAGCGCGATGTTCTTCCCCACCAGACGCTGCACCTCCCGACCAGCCTTCTTCGCAGCCTTCAGCTCCGCAGCCAGGTCAAGCAGCCCACGCCACTCCTCAGCCGTGAAATCAAGCTCCTTGAGGAAATGACGCCCCTGCAGAGAATGACTCATAATCCAAGACTCCTTCGTCAGTGTCGAACATGAAAAAAGGACGGCGCCGATTCTACAGGACCCTCAGTAGACGGGGTCGCGGTCGATCGGGCAGGTCATGCAGTGCCCGCCCCCACGACCGCGCCCGAGCTCGGAGGACGGGATCTCGAGGACCTCGATGCCTGCGGCGCGCAGGTTGGCGTTGATCGAGTAGTTCCGGTCGTAGGCCACGACGACCCCCGGGGACAGGGCCACGACGTTGTTGCCGTCGTTCCACTGCTCGCACTCCGCGCCGTAGCGGCCGGCGGTGGACTGCACCGGGTTGAGCTTGACGCCCAGGGCGTCGGAGACGACGTCGACGAAGTAGCCCTCGTCGTAGGTGACCTTGATACCGCCGCGCTCGGTCTCGTCGGGGCGCAGGGAGAAGGTGTCCATCGCCCGGACGACCGGGTCGTAGATGTTGACGACCTCCTCGGAGCACATCGTGAACACGGTGTCGAGGTGCATGGCGGCACGCTCCTTGGGCATGCGCGCGGCGATGACCCGCTCGGCCGAGCCTGCGTCGAACAGGGACTTGGCGATCTGGCTGACCGCCTGGAAGGTCGAGCGCTCGCCCATACCGACCAGGACGATGCCCTTGCCGATCGGCATGATGTCGCCGCCCTCGATGAAGGTGTGGCCCATGTCCTTGTCCACCGTGTCCAGCCAGACGTTGTAGTCGTACTTGAACAGCGGGTGGTACCGGTAGATGGCGGTGAGCAGGAGGACCTCGCGGCGACGAGCCCCCCAGAACATGCGGGACAGCTCGACGCCGTCGTAGATCCAGGCGGAGTTGTCACGAGTGAACAGGGTGTTGGGCAGAGGCGCGATGAGCAGCTCGGGGTCGTCGCTGTTGACGTGGAACGGGGAGATGCACGTACCGAAGACGTCGGCGGGGACCTCGTCGGAGACCAGGCCTCCGATGAGGAGCTCGCCGAGCTCGGCCGAGGGCATCTCGTCCATCCAGGCGCGCAGGTCCTCCGCGACGCCCACACCCATGGTGGCGTGGTTGACGCGGCGGTCCAGAATGAAGGACCGGGCCTCGGGGATGTCGAGGACGTCGGCCAGCAGGTCGCGCAGCTCGAGGACGTCGATGTCCCGCTCACGCATGAGGTTGACGAAGACCTCGTGGTCACGCTGCGCCTTGGGCACGTCCAGGACGTCGTCGAAGAGCAGGTCGTGGCAGTTCGACGGGGTGAGGTGCTCGTGGGCGCGCCCGGGCCGGCAGACCATGACGCGTCGCAGGGTGCCGACCTCGGAGTAGACGCCGTGCTTCTGATCGGACATATTCGCTTCCTTCCGTGTAGGGAGCGGGGCCTCGTCGCCCCGCTCGGTGGGTGTGGACCGGTTGGTCAGATGGACAGGCTCCCGGTGGCCAGGCCGATGACGGCGATGACGGACAGCACCGCGAAGACGGCCACGAGCGCCCACTCGACGGGCTTGAGGAGCCGCCCGCCCTGCTCGCGACGGGCCCAGATGAAGAAGGGCACGCCCAGGAGGTAGAAGACCGCCGTGTACAGCAGGTAGACGAGCCCGGCCGCGTAGAGCAGCCAGATGCCGTAGGCCGAGCCGAGCAGGCCGACGACGAGGTCGACCTGGCCCCGCCGCTCCTTGACGGCGATGAGGACCTGGTAGAGCGCTGACAGGAGGTAGGGCAGGAGGATGAGGGAGGAGGCCAGGAGGATGAGGTTGGTGTAGGTCGAGGCGTTGAACCTGGTCCAGATGAGGAAGGCCTGGACCAGCCCCATCGTCAGCCACAGGGCGTTGGCGGGAACGCCCTTGGCGTTCTCGCGCCCCAGGACCGAGGGCATGAGCCCCTCCTGAGCGGGGACCCGCATGATCTCGGCGCACATGAGGAACCAGGACAGGAGCGCCCCCACGAGGGAGATGATGAGTCCCAGGGCGATGAACTTCGCGCCCCACGAGCCGACGGCAGCCTCGAGCACCCCCGCCAGGGAGGGGTCCGACAGCTCGGCGAGCTCGGGACGGGCCATGATGCCGTAGGACAGGACGTTGACCGCCAGGAGCAGGGCGAGCACGGACATGAAGCCCAGGATGGTGGCGCGACCGACGTCCTTGCGGCTCCTGGCCCGCTCGGAGAACACCGAGGCGCCCTCGACACCGATGAAGACCCACACGGTCACGAGCATCATGGCCTTGACCTGGCTGATGACCGACCCCGACCCGGCAGCGCCCCAGAAGTCCTGGGTGAAGACGTCGAGCCTGAAGGCGAGCAGACCCAGGACGACGAAGACGAGCAGGGGCAGGACCTTGCCGACGGTCACGATCGCGTTGACGACGGCCGCCTCGCGGATGCCCCGCAGGATGAGCACGTGGAAGAGCCACATGACCGCCGAGGCCACGACGATCGCCAGGGTCGTGTTGCCCGCACCGAAACCGGGCAGGAAGACGCCGATCGAGGACATGAGCAGCACGAGGTAGCCCACGTTGCCGATCCACGCCGACAGCCAGTACCCCCAGGCCGAGGAGAAGCCGACGAGGTCACCGAAGCCGGCACGGGCGTACCCGTAGATGCCAGCGTCGATCTCCGGCTTGTTGACGGCAAGACGCTGGAAAACGAATGCCAGCATGAGCATGCCGACGCCCGTGACGATCCAGCCGATGATGAGAGGACCGGGGGCCGCCGCGGCCGCCATCTGCTGAGGCAGACCGAAGATGCCGCCACCGATCATCGAGCCGATGACGAGGGCGGTGAGTGCCGCAAGAGAGACCTTGGCGGTCGGGGAAGGGGAGGCCCCGGATTCGCCGGGGTCGGCCTCGGACGAGGCAGTTGTCATAACGTCCCGCTCCTTCGCGAGATAGGGGTGAGTGCTCAGGGGAACGGTAGAACCGCCTTGCCAGGAAAGCAACCAGAGCCGCAGAGGAATAGATAGTACTCGCGATGAATAAACCGATGAGTACTCATCGAGCCCGGGCCCCACGACGCGGCTCAGATGTCCCCGGCCCGGCGTGTACTCACCGCCGCAGATAGTTATTCACTCACTGCCCTGCAGGGAATCTGGGACGAAGGTCTGGAGGCGGGTGCCCAGAGGGGGACGGGGCGGGGCTCAGCCCGCGGCCCGCATGTCCCGCAGCTCCTTCTTGAGGTCCTGGACCTCGTCGCGCAGGTGAGCCGCGAGCTCGAACTGGAGGTCGGCGGCGGCCGCCCGCATCTGGGCGGTCAGCTCCTCGATGAGCGCGGCGAGCTCGGACTCGGCGGCGCCGGCCAGGCGCTCCCGCACAGTGGCCTGAGCGGCCCGCTTGCGTCGGGAGACCACGGCGCGCTCCTCGTGCCCGCGGTAGCCCCCGGCGAGGAGCTCGGCGGTGTCGACCTCCTCGCGGGCGAGCATGTCGGTGACGTCGGCGATCCGCTTGCGCAGGGGCGTGGGGTCGATACCGTGCTCTGCGTTGTATGCAAGCTGCTTGGCACGGCGCCTCTCGGTCTCCTCGATGGCCTCGGCCATGGCGGGGGTGACCTTGTCGGCGTACATGTGGACCTCCCCCGAGACGTTGCGAGCAGCACGTCCGATGGTCTGGATGAGGGAGCGGGTCGAGCGCAGGAAGCCCTCCTTGTCCGCGTCGAGGATCGACACAAGGGACACCTCGGGCAGGTCCAGCCCCTCGCGCAGGAGGTTGATGCCCACCAGGACGTCGAAGCGGCCCATCCGCAGCTCGCGCAGCAGCTCGACGCGGCGCAGCGTGTCGACGTCGGAGTGGAGGTACTCCACGCGCACGCCCCGGTCCGCCAGGTAGGTCGTCAGGTCCTCGGCCATCCGCTTGGTGAGCGTGGTCACCAGGATCCTCTCCTCACGCTCGACCCGGGTGCGCACCTCCTCGAGCAGGTCGTCGATCTGGCCCTCGGTGGGCTTGACGACGACCTTGGGGTCGACCAGACCGGTGGGGCGGATGATCTGCTCGACGACGCCGTCGGAGCGCCCCATCTCGTAGTCGCCCGGCGTGGCGGACAGGTAGACGGTCTGACCGACCCGGTCCTCGAACTCGGCGAAGGTCAGGGGGCGGTTGTCCAGGGCGCTGGGCAGGCGGAACCCGTGCTCGACCAGGGTGCGCTTGCGCGAGGCGTCTCCCTCGTGCATGGCACCGACCTGGGGCACGGTCACGTGGGACTCGTCGATGACGAGGAGGAAGTCCTCGGGGAAGTAGTCGAGGAGCGTGTTGGGCGGCGTGCCGGGCTCGCGCCCGTCGATGTGCATCGAGTAGTTCTCGACCCCCGAGCACGAGCCGATCTGGCGCAGCATCTCCAGGTCGTAGGTGGTGCGCATGCGCAGGCGCTGGGCCTCCAGGAGCCTGCCGTCGCGCTCGAGGACCGCCAGGCGCCCCGCGAGCTCGTCCTCGATGCCCGCCAGCGCCCGCTCGAGCCGCTCGGGACCGGCCACGTAGTGGGAGGCGGGGAAGACGAAGACCTGGTCGACGGAGTCGATGACGTTGCCGGTCACCGGGTGGAGCGTGGCCAGGGACTCGATCTCGTCACCGAAGAACTCGACCCGCACGGCGAGCTCCTCGTACATGGGGATGATCTCGACGGTGTCGCCGCGCACGCGGAAGGTCCCCCGGGTGAAGTCGATGTCGTTGCGGGTGTACTGCATGCCCACGAAGCGCCGCAGCAGCTCGTCGCGGTCGATGACCTGGCCGACCTCCAGGGGCGTCATGCGGTCGACGTACTCCTGGGGGGTACCCAGGCCGTAGATGCAGGACACCGAGGACACCACGACGACGTCCCGGCGGGTGAGCAGGGAGTTCGTCGCGCTGTGGCGCAGGCGCTCGACCTCGTCGTTGATGGAGGAGTCCTTCTCGATGAAGGTGTCGGTCTGGGGCACGTAGGCCTCGGGCTGGTAGTAGTCGTAGTAGGACACGAAGTACTCGACCGCGTTGTTGGGCAGCAGCTCGCGGAACTCCGCGGCCATCTGCGCGGCCAGGGTCTTGTTGGGCTCCAGGATGAGCGTGGGCCGCTGGACCTGCTCGACCAGCCAGGCGGTCGTGGCGGACTTGCCCGTTCCCGTGGCACCGAGCAGGACGATGTCCTTCTCCCCCGCCCGCAGGCGCTCGGCGAGCTCGGCGATCGCTGCGGGCTGGTCACCGCTGGGGCTGTAGGGACTGATGACCTCGAAAGGCTTGTCGGTACGGCGCAGGTCGGTCACGGGACGCATGGCCCCAAGGCTACGTCGCACCTCGGACGTCCCGAAGACCCCGTGCCCGACCGCGCTCCTCAGTGCTCCGGGCACCGCCCGGACCCTCCCGAACCGCCTCAGTCCTCGTCCGAGGAGTCCTGGCCGTCGTCGCCGGAGTCGTTGTCGGAGTCGTCGCCAGAGTCGTTGTCGTCGTTCTCGTTGTTCTCGTTGTTCTCGTCGTTGTCGTCGTTCTCGTTGTTCTCGTCGTTCTCGGAGTCGGCGCATCCGGCCAGAGCACTGAGGAGCGCGGTCGTACCCAGGGCGAGTGCGCCCCGTCGGGTCTGGAGAGGGGTGGGCATGCGGCAGCCTCCGTCCACGGTCAGGGGATCTGTCCCACACTCTACGCGACCCGTGCACGTGCGTCCCAGGTACGGGGCAGCCGGTCGCGCGTCGGAAGGCCGCCTGGGTGTCAGCCCCCGGTCAGGTGCTCCCACAGGCGGTCAACGGCGTCGACCAGGTCGGCCGGCGAGGACCCGTTGCTCACGACGACGTCAGCCACGGCCCGCCGCTGGGCGTCGCTGGCCTGGTTGGCCATGCGCTCAAGCGCCTGGGTACGGGCGGTGCCCCGTCCGGCCAGACGACTCAGCCTCGCCTTGAGAGGGGCCTCGACGACGACGACGCAGTCGAAGAGGTCAGCCATCGCGCCCTCGGTCAGCAGCGGGACGTCGTAGACAGCGACCCGGGCGCGTCCGTGACGCTCCATGCGCTCGGCGGCGGCCTCGGCGACACGGGGCAGGGTGAGGGCCTCGAGACGAGCGCGCGACGAGGGGTCGGAGAAGACGATCTCGGCCAGCGCGGCCCTGTCGAGGGCACCGTCGGCCGCCATCACCCGCGGACCGAAGGCCTCGGCGACCGCCGCGAGTGCGGGTGCTCCGGGAGCGAGGACCTCCCGGGCGATGGCGTCGGCGTCGACGACGTGGGCGCCACGGGCTCTCAGGAGCCGGGCGACCGTCGACTTGCCTGCGCCGATCCCCCCGGTCAGGCCCACCCTGAGGGCACGGCGGCCCCGCCCGACCGACAGGCGGGACCATCCCGCCTCCGCGCACCGGGCGCGCCGGGCCTGGTCGGACAGCTCGACGAGGAGGTCCGTGAGCACCTCTGAGGCGACATCGGGCGCCATGACCTGGGGCGGGGGGACGTGGACGAGTCCGATGAGGGGGGCGCGGCCGTCTCCGTCACGGTCCTGCGCGGCCTTGAGCGCGGCGTACAGGGCGGCGTTGCCCTCGCAGGAGCCGGCCGTGTCGGACAGCTCGACCCGGTGGCCGGCGGCGCGCAGGCGCCCCACCATCGCGCTGGCGAGCCACCTGGCCCTGAGCTCCGGAGGACCGCAGGGCGGACGGGGGGCCCGGTCGCGCAAGCCGGTGGGTGCCTGCCGCCGGCAGGCGTCGGGGTCGACGGCCCTGGTCTCGACACGCAGCGCGGTGGCCGACGGGCAGGCGCTGACGTGGAGGAGGACCTCGGGGCGGTCGAGGACCGCGGCGCGGGCGGCCGCCATGGCCTGGGCGCGGGACCGCGGCAGGCGCTCGCGCTCCACCGTGATCCTGCCTCCGGGAGCCACGAGGCGCTCAGGCACGAGTCGTACGGCCCGCCACGAGGCGCCGGTCGTCCCGGGGCTGAGGGTCTCGACGCCGGTCAGGCGCACCCGAGTCGGCACAGCCGGGTCCGCCGCGCCGCCCTGCCCGGTCGCACGGTGCTCGATCATGTCCCGAGGCTAGAGGATCGCGGCCTCGGGGCGCACACCCCGGCCTCGGGTCCCGCGCCCTGGCGCACCGCCTCGCCTACAGGTCGGCCGAGTCCTCCTCCTGGACGGCACGGTGGCGGCCTCCTCGACCGCGTCCGAAGGGCGCGACCTGCCGTTCGACGGCGTCGAGCCGCTGCTCCACCCCGTCGGGGACGGACTTGGACCGCCCGAGGAGCTCGCGTCCCCGCTTGCACGCCTCCCGCGCGGCCGAGGCACGCGAGGTGTCCTCCTCGACCCCCTGGGCGAGGGCCTCTCCGAGGACGGCCATCATCGTGGCGGCCGTGGCCGGATCGCCGACCGCCTCGACCACGAGAGAGATCCGTTCCTTGGTGCGTGAGGAGCCCCAGTCGGCCATGAGCCCGCGCACCCGGTCCCAGTGGCGCTGGCGGGAGGCGTCGTCCCCGCGGGAGCCCGCGGCCCGCGCGGCCGTGGCCACGCTGGCGCTGGCCAGCTCGATCCATCCCTGGGACAGGCAGAGCTCGGCGGTGTCGAGGGCCTCGAGCTCGGCCCTCTCACCGGCTCCCAGGGCGAGGAGAAGTCGCGCGAAGGCCACCCTGAGGTCGACGACCGTCTCGAGCTGGGAGTCGTCGGTCACGCAGGCCAGTGACTCGCTCACGGTCTCAGCGGTGGTCACGGCCCGCTCGTGCACGGACTGGAGCCCGTATCCGCGCGCCAGGACGAGGAGCTGGTTGACGTCGGACAGGAGGGAGGCCCGGTGGGGCAGGCGGGACTGGTCGACCGCGGCGGCGGTCACCGTCCCGTAGGAGCGTCTCGACAGCCCCCCGGGCTCGGCCGCCATCCGGGACTCCTGGCGGTAGGACACGCCGTTGTTGCCGTTGCGCGCGTCGAAGCGCACGGCCAGGGAGCGGACGAAGGAGGTCACGGCGTCATAGGCGTGGACGACGGTGTCCCAGCCGGTGACCTGGAGGGGAGGTGTCCACGGGGTGGCCCAGCGCAGGGTGGCGCCCAGGGCGTTGGCGCCGTAGCCCGCCCGGTTGGCGGCGCGCAGCACGAGGCTGGCACCGACGGCGGCGTTGAGCAGCGCCCAGGCGCTCGAGGACCCGGTGTCGGCCAGCTCGGTGTGCCGCAGCACAGCCAGCCCTCGCTCCCACTGGCCGGACAGGCCGAGGTACTCCAGCCGGTCACCGAGCAGCCTGAGCCGGAGGGAGTCGGGGACGTCGAGCTCCTCGAGGGCCATGAGGGCGTCCTCGGCCTCGACCTTGCGCCCCTGGGCCAGGTAGGGAAGCAGGCTCGCGCTCAAGGAGCGGGCGGTTCCGGCCGGGTCGGCCTCGTGTCGCCGCACGACGGCTGTCGTCGTGCGGATGACACCGGAGTAGTCGTCGTGAAGCCTGGCGGCAGCCAGGGTCGCGGAGGCGTCGACGCCGTCGTGGGAGAACAGGCGCGCCTCGCGCAGCATCTCCAGGGCGTCGGCTCCCTCTCCGAAGAAGGTGCACAGCTCGATCCTGGCGAAACGCAGGGGCAGGAGGCTCTCCCCCGCCGCCGTACGCACCGCGCGGCACAGATCGACGGCCTGGTCGACCTCCTCGCGGGTGCGCACCGGGTCCTCGCCGAGGGCCGCCAGCCAGGTCCGGTCGATCTCTCCGAGGGCCTCGGCCAGGGCGACGGCCTCCTGCCTCGAGGGCTCACCCGCAGGGTGGGAGCGCACAAGCAGGTCGAACAGCCTGCGCTGTGGCGCCGGGCTGCGGGGGTCGCCCGCAGCGGCGACGAGAGCGGGCAGCTCCTCCCAGGTGGTCATAGTGCCTCCCGTCATGGGCGTCGGCCACCGTGTGGTGGCACGAGGTCGTGGCTGCAGCCTCACACACCGCAGGACCCGAGGCGATGGGGAGCGCGACCCCGGGTCGCCCCTGTGACGACGGCCCGTCCACCCCTCGGTGGACGGGCCGCCATCATGAGCCGGTCGTGCGGGTGCCGCTCAGTTGCCCGTCAGCTTCTCGCGCAGGGCTGCGAGGGCCTCGTCAGAGGCCAGGGTGCCCGAGGCCTCCGAGGGGGCCGAGGAGTACGAGGTGCCACCGGCCGGCGCGGGAGCCGCGGAACCGGTGTCCTGGTCCTCCTCCAGGGCCTTGGAGACCTGGGCCTTGTGGGCCTCCCAGCGGGCGTGGGCCGCGGCGTACTCGGCCTCCCACGCCTCGCGCTGGGCGTCGTAGCCCTCGAGCCACTCGTTGGTCTCCGGGTCGAAGCCCTCGGGGTACTTGTAGTTGCCGTTCTCGTCGTACTCCGCGGCCATGCCGTACAGCGAGGGGTCGAAGTCCTCGGAGGCGGGGTCCACGCCCTCGTTGGCCTGCTTGAGGGACAGGGAGATCCGGCGGCGCTCCAGGTCGATGTCGATGACCTTGACGAAGACCTCGTCACCGACCTTGGCGACCTGCTCGGGCACCTCGACGTGGCGCTGGGCGAGCTCGGAGATGTGGACGAGGCCCTCGATGCCGTCCTCGACTCGCACGAAGGCGCCGAAGGGGACGAGCTTGGTGACCTTGCCCGGGACGACCTGACCGATGGCGTGGGTGCGGGCGAAGGCCTGCCACGGGTCCTCCTGGGTCGCCTTGAGCGACAGGGAGACGCGCTCGCGGTCGAAGTCGACGTCGAGGACCTCGACGGTGACCTCGGTGCCGACCTCGACGACCTCCGAGGGGTGGTCGATGTGCTTCCAGGACAGCTCCGAGACGTGGACGAGGCCGTCCACGCCGCCCAGGTCGACGAAGGCGCCGAAGTTGACGATCGAGGACACGACGCCGGAGCGGACCTGGCCCTTCTGCAGCGTCTGGAGGAAGTTGGTGCGGACCTCGGACTGGGTCTGCTCGAGGAAGGCCCGGCGCGACAGGACGACGTTGTTGCGGTTCTTGTCGAGCTCGATGATCTTGGCCTCGAGCTCGCGACCGACGTAGGGCTGCAGGTCGCGCACACGGCGCATCTCGACCAGGGAGGCGGGCAGGAAGCCTCGCAGGCCGATGTCGAGGATGAGGCCGCCCTTGACGACCTCGATGACGGAGCCGGTGACGACGCCGTCCTCCTCCTTGACCCGCTCGATGGTGCCCCAGGCGCGCTCGTACTGAGCGCGCTTCTTGCTCAGGAGCAGACGACCCTCCTTGTCCTCCTTCTGAAGGACCAGGGCCTCGATCTCGTCCCCGACGGAGACGATCTCGTCGGGGTCGACGTCGTGCTTGATGGACAGTTCGCGAGCGAGGATGACGCCCTCGGTCTTGTAGCCGATGTCGAGGAGGACCTCGTCGTGGTCGACCTTGACGACAGTGCCCTCGACGATGTCACCGTCGTCGAAGTACTTCATGGTCTCGTCGACGGCGGCGAGGATCTCCTCGGTCGAGCCGATGTCGTTGACGGCGACCGGGGCAGGGCTGGGCGTGGTGGTGGTCATTGAGTGGATGCTCCGAATACGGACTGAAGGTCGGGTGGATAGAACCGCGCGCTCCCCGTGACCGCCTCCCAGCCCGGACTGGGAGGCGGCGCGGTCGGACGGTACCCTGCTCACTGCCTCCACGCGGTGTGGTGTATCACGGCGTGACACGCCGCACCGCTGTGTTCTCAGTCGTCACGGTGCTCGCCGTGCTGGCCGTCTCCGGTCCGGCGCGTGCGGGCGGCGCTGAGAATGCTCAGCACTGCGTCGCACGAGTCTTCACGGATCATGACTGCTCACACAGTTCACATCGATCGCAAGGCGTATGCCCAGGAACGCACATGAGGACTCTATCAGGAGGATCTCAAACCGTGACCCCGTCGTAACCAACAAACTTTCAGCAATCCTACGTGGATTCCGTCACGTCGTAGCAACCTCGTTGCCAGCGCCGTTCGTGCGCCGGTCAGTGCGCGGCCTGGGCCCACGTGGTCCCCAGACCCACCGAGACCTCGAGCGGGACGGCCAGTCGCGCCGCCGCCGCCATGCGCTCACGGACGACGCGCTCGACCTCCTGGGCCTCTCCTCGGGCGACCTCCAGGAGGAGCTCGTCGTGGATCTGGAGCAGGATGCGTGAGCCCAGTCCCGCCTCCTCCAGGGACCGGGCGACCTCGACCATGGCCCTTTTGACGATGTCGGCGGCTGAGCCCTGGATCGGCGCGTTGAGGGCAGCGCGCTCGGCGATCTCCCGGCGCTGCCGGTTGTCGCTGGTCAGGTCGGGCAGGTAGCGGCGCCGTCCGAACATCGTGGCCGTGTAGCCGTCGTGACGCGCCTGCTCGACGACGCCGACGAGGTAGTCGTGGACCTTGCCGAAGCGTGCGAAGTAGGCGTCGCGCAGAGCCGCGGCCTCCGCGTTGTCGATACCCAGCTGCTTGGCCAGCCCGAAGGTCGACAGACCGTAGGCCAGGCCGTAGCTCATCGCCTTGACCCGGTTGCGTTGGTCGGAGGTGATGTCCTCGACCTCGACGTCGTGGACGAGGGCCGCCACGTAGCGGTGGAGGTCCTCCCCCGAGCGGAAGGCCTCGATGAGGGCCTCGTCGGCCGACAGGTGGGCCATGATGCGCATCTCGATCTGGGAGTAGTCGGCCGTCATGAGGCACTCGTGCTCCGGCCCGACCGTGAACGCCTCCCTGATGCGCCGCCCCTCCTCGGTGCGGGCCGGGATGTTCTGGAGGTTGGGGTCCTTGGAGGACAGGCGTCCCGTAGCCGCCACCGTCTGCTGGAAGGTGGTGTGGACACGGGAGTCGGGGCACACGGCCTTGCGCAGCCCCTCGACGGTCTGCCGCAGCTTCGTGGCGTCGCGGTGCTCGAGGAGGTTGACGAGGAACGGGTGGCCGGTCTTGGCCAGCAGGTCGGCCAGGGCCCCTGCGTCGGTGGTGTAGCCGGTCTTCGTCCTGCGGGTCCGGGGCATGTCGAGCTCGTCGAACAGGACGGTCTGCAGCTGCTTGGGGCTGGCCAGGTTGACCTCGTGGCCCACTGCGGCGTAGGCGGCCTGCGCCGAGCTCGCCACCCTGCGGTCGAGCTCGGCGGCGCGGGCGGCCAGGACGGCGTCGTCGACGGCGATGCCCGTGTCCTCCATGGCCGCCAGCGTCGCGGCGACCGGCATCTCCAGGTCCTCGTAGAGCTCGAGGGCGCCGATCTGGGCCATGTGCTCCTCAAGGACACGTTGCAGGGGCAGGACGACAGCGGCACGGCGCGCGGAGGCGAGCGCCTCGGCCCCGGCCGCCCGGCCGTCCAGGGCGTCCAGGTCGAACGCGCTCTGGGTCCCGGCCTCCTGGGAGGCGCTCCCGAGCGTCTCGAGGTCGACGCCCAGCCACCGCTGAGCCAGGGTGGCTATGTCGTAGTCGCGCTGCTCCGGCCGGCACACGTAGCCGGCCAGGGAGGGGTCGGCCACGACACCGTCGAGCGTCATGCCGGAGCCGGCCAGCGCGTGCCAGGCACCCTTGGCGTCGGCCACGACCACGGGCCGGCGCGGGTCGGACAGGAGGCGGGCCAGGGCGGTCGTGTCGGCCTCGTCCGCCACGTCGAGGTCGACGGCCACCGCCCGGGCCCCGTCCGACAGGGCGACGAGTCCGGCCCGGCCCCGGCCCGGACTCATGTCCCCGACGACCTCGAGGCCCAGGGGCTCGGGCGGGTCGCCCGCTGGGAGGTGCTCGACGAGCCAGGCCGCCAGGGCACCGGGGGGCAGGTCGTGCCCCAGGACAGACACCTCGAGCGCGTCCAGCCCCTGTGCCGGTCCCTCGTCGCGGGAGTCGGCCCCCGGGGAGTCGAAGTCGAGGACCCGCTCGGCACGCTGGTGCAGGGTGCGGAACTCCAGGACCTCCATGACGCGTGCCAGCCCGGCCCGGTCGGCTCCCCTGACCCTGAGGTCCCGCACGGGGTCGATGCCCAGGTCCAGGTCGGTGCGCAGGTGGTTGAGGCGGCGGTTGCGCACGACGTCGTCGAGGTGGTCGCGCAGCGACTGGCCCGCCTTGCCCTTGATCTCGTCCGCGTGGGCGATGACCCCCTCGAGGCCGTCGTAGAGGTTGATCCACTTCGCGGCGGTCTTGGGACCCACCCCGGGGACCCCGGGGAGGTTGTCGCTCGACTCCCCCACGAGGGCGGCCAGGTGGGGATAGCGCTGCGGGGGCACGCCGTAGCGCTCCTCGACCTCGGCGGGGGTCATGCGCCTCATCGTCGAGACCCCCTTGACGGGGTAGAGGACGGTGCAGCGCTCGGTGACGGTCTGGAAGGAGTCGCGGTCGCCCGAGCAGATGAGGACCTCCATGCCCTCCTGCTGTCCCCGGGCGGCCAGGGTGGCCAGGACGTCGTCGGCCTCGAATCCCTCGGCGGTCACCGTGCGCACGCGCATCGCTGCCAGGACCTCCTCGACCAGCTCGACCTGGCCGACGAAGGGTGCAGGGGTCTCGTCGCGCGTCGCCTTGTACTGGTCGTACTCCTCGGTGCGGAAGGTGCCGCCGGGCAGGTCGAAGGCGACGGCGACGTGAGTGGGCTCCTCCTGCTCGAGCAGGGACAGGAACATCGACACGAAGCCGTGCACGGCGTTGGTCGTCTGCCCGGTCGAGGTCGTGAAGCTGTCGACCGGCAGCGCGTAGTAGGCGCGGAAGGCCATCGAGTGGCCGTCGATGAGCAGGAGCCGTCCCGCGGGGGGCTCCAGGGTGCCTGGGCTGGTCTCGGTGGTGGTCACCGTGCCAGCCTACGGGTATGAGCGACGAGAACACCCCGACCTCCCAGTCCGCCGACCTGCCCGTGGCCTTCCCCGCCTTCGCCGCCCGGCCCTTCCCGGACCCTCGCCCGGCGGGCTCGGCCGTCTCGGCGACGAGCGCGCTGGGCACCGCGGGGCTGGAGGACTCTGAGCGCGGCACGCTCATGGCGACGCTGCGCATGGAGGTCATCGAGCGCTCGGCCGAGCGGACGGTCGTGCGGATGCCCGTCGACGGCGCCCGGCAGGTCGTGGGGATCCTGCACGGCGGGGCGAGCGCGGCGCTCATCGAGACGGCCGCCTCCGTCGCGGCTCGACAGGCCGGCCCTGAGGGGACGGTCCCGGTGGGTGCCGAGCTCCACGTCAGCCACCTGCGCCCGGCGCACCGCGGCTGGGTGACCGCGGTGGCGACTCCGACCCACCGGGGCCGCCGCACGGCGGTCTACGAGGTCAGGGTCTCCAGCGAGGACGGCGAGCCCGTGGCCGTGGGCAGCCTGCGCTCCCTGTACACCCCCCTGGACGCCCAGGACGCCCTGGACTCCCAGGAGCCCCCGGCGCCGCACCGGGGATGAGGCGCGCGCCCGGGCTCAGGGCACGGCTCAGGATCCCCCGACCTGCTCGATGACGGCGTCAGCGACCTCCCGCATGGTCAGCCTCCGGTTCATCGAGGTCTTCTGCAGCCAGCGGAAGGACTCGGGCTCGCTCAGCCCCATCTTCTCCATGAGCAGCCCCTTGGCGCGGTCGACGCGCTTGCGGGTCTCGAAGCGCTCCTGGAGGTCGGAGATCTCCGACTCCAGGGAGCGGATCTCCTCGTGGCGGGAGGCGGCGATCTCGAGGGCCGGGATGAGGTCGGCCGCGGTGAAGGGCTTGACGACGTAGGCCATCGCCCCCGCGGCGCTGGCACGCTCGACGAGCTCGGTCTGGGAGAAGGCCGTGAGCATGACCACCGCCAGGGAGTGCTTGTCGAGGATGCGCTCGGCAGCCGTGATGCCGTCCAGGACGGGCATCTTGACATCCATGACGACGAGGTCCGGCTGGTGCTCGTCGACGAGGCGGACCGCCTCCTCGCCGTCAGCGGCCTCAGCGACGACCTCGTAACCGGCCTCGGTGAGGATCTCGACGATGTCGAGCCGGATCAGCGTCTCGTCCTCGGCGACGATGACGGTGCGGGTGCGGGAGGAACCAGACTCGTTGCTCACACCACGATCCTAGTATGCTCATCCACAGCACCGCACGTCAGACGCGGTGCGCGCCTCCGTAGCCCAACTGGCAGAGGCATCCGACTCAAAATCGGAGTGTTGAGGGTTCGAGTCCCTCCGGAGGTACCAGGACCGGCGGAATCCCGCCCGTGAGCCGGTCACTCACCGCGTGCCGGCCCTCGCCGGTCACCCCGCTGGCCCCGCTCATCACCCCCCGTGAGGGCTGAGCGGGGCGAGCGGGCGCCGGCGGATCACCCTGGACAGGCTCAGCCGGCCCCAGGCGACCCCGGCCGGCCCCAGTCGGCCCCTCAACCGGTCTCAGACCGCCTCACGGACGGCGTCAGTCGACCTCGCCGACGGTGTGGACGCGGATCGAGTTGGTCGAGCCGGGGGTGCCGGGGGGCATGCCGGCCACGATGATGACCGTGTCCCCGACCCGGGCCAGGTGCCTGGCCTGGAGCATCTCGTCGACCTGGGCGACCATCTCGTCGGTGTGCGTGACCGAGGGGACCTCGTAGGGCGCCACGCCCCAGGAGATCGCGAGCTGGTTGCGGGTCGAGCACAGCGGCGTGAAGGCGAGCAGCGGGATCGGTGAGCGCAGGCGCGACAGCCGCCTGGCGGTGTCCCCGGACTGGGTGAAGGTGACGAGGTAGGTCGCGTCGAGCTGCTCGCCCATCTCGGCGGCGGCGCGGGTCAGGGCTCCGCCGCGGGTCTGCGGGTAGGAGCCCAGGGCGGCGATGCGCTCGCCGCCGTTCTCCTCGACGTTCTCGATGATGCTGGCCATCGTGCGCACGGCCTCGATGGGGTAGGCGCCCACGGAGGTCTCCCCGGAGAGCATGACGGCGTCGGCGCCGTCGAGGATGGCGTTGGCGCAGTCCGAGGCCTCGGCGCGCGTGGGCCGCGGGTTGTGGATCATCGACTCGAGCACCTGGGTGGCCACGATGACGGGCTTGGCCTGCCTGCGGGCGAGCTCGATGGCGCGCTTCTGGACGAGCGGCACCGCCTCGAGGGGCATCTCGACGCCGAGGTCGCCGCGGGCCACCATGATGCCGTCGAAGGCCGAGACGATGTCGAGGAGGTTGGCCACCGCCTGGGGCTTCTCGATCTTGGCGATGACCGGGATGCGCACACCGACCTCGTCCATGATCTCGTGGACGTCCGCGATGTCGTCGGCGGAGCGGACGAAGGACAGGGCGATGAAGTCGGCCCCGATCTTGAGGGCCCACCGCAGGTCCCCGCGGTCCTTCTCGCTGAGGGCCGGCACCGAGACCGCCACACCCGGCAGGTTGATGCCCTTGTTGTTCGACACGTAGCCGGGCACCTCGACCTTCGTGACGACGTCGGTGTCCGTGACCGCCACGACGCGCACGGCGACGTTGCCGTCGTCGATGAGGAGCCGGTCCCCGGGACGACAGTCCCCGGGCAGGCCCTTGAAGGTCGTCGAGACCCGCTTGACGGTGCCCAGGACGTCGTCGGTCGTGATCGTGAACTCGTCGCCCTTGTTGAGCATGACCTTCTGGTCGCCCACGAACCTGCCCAGGCGGATCTTGGGTCCCTGGAGGTCGACGAGGATGGCCACCGGGCGTCCGGAGGCCTCGGCGGCCGCGCGCACGCGGGCGATGACCTCCTCCTGGTCCTCCGCTCGCCCGTGGGAGCGGTTGATGCGGCACACGTTCATGCCCGCGTCCACGAGCGCTTGCACCTGCTCGGGCGAGTCGGTGGCTGGTCCCAGGGTGCATACGATCTTGGCTCTGCGCATGGGCTAAGCCTAGAGGATCGACTCAGGCCGGTGGGGTGTCGTCTGCGCAACGTGGCGGGACCGGTGGCCTCAGGGCTGGAGCTGGACCTGCGTCGGGGTGACCGGGGAGGCCAGTCCCGTCGAGCCGCTCAGGTAGCGGTCCACGGCCGCCGCGGCCGCCCTCCCCTCGGCGATGGCCCACACGATGAGGCTCTGACCGCGCCCGGCGTCGCCTGCGACGAAGACCCCCAGGACCGCAGTGGCCCACTGGTCGTCACGCACGACCCTGCCGCGCCCGTCGACCTCGAGCCCGAGCTGGGCGATGACGCCGGTCGGGGCGACTCCTGTGAACCCCATCGCGAGCAGGACGAGCTGGGCGGGGATGACGCGCTCGGTGCCCGGGACGGCCACCGGACGCCCGCCCTCGAGGCGCACCTCGGTCAGCCGCAGGGAGCCCACGCGCCCGGCTCCGTCGTCGATCATCTCGACCGTCGAGGTGGCCCACAGGCGCTCTCCGCCCTCCTCGTGGGCGCTGGCGACCTTGTAGAGCCGGGGGTAGGTGGGCCAGGGCTGGCCCTCGGGCCGCTCGGTCGGCGGAGCGGGCATGATCTCGATGGAGGTCACCGAGGCCGCGCCCTGGCGGATCGCCGTGCCCAGGCAGTCCGCGCCGGTGTCGCCGCCTCCGATGATGACGACGTCCTTGCCCTCGGCGCTGATCGAGGTGGGGCCCTGGCCGTGGACCTCCCGGGTGGCGGCCGTCAGGTAGTCGAGGGCCTGGACGGTGCCCTCCAGCTCGCGGCCGGGGACCTGCAGGTCCCGGCGCTGGGGGGTTCCCACCGCGATGACGACGGCGTCGTAGGACTCGAGCAGCTCGGTGCCGGTGAGGTCGGTGCCGACCTCGACGCCTGTGCGGAAGCGTGTCCCCTCGGCCTCCATCTGGGCCAGGCGCCGGTCGAGGACAGCCTTCTCGAGCTTGAACTCCGGGATTCCGTAGCGCAGCAGCCCCCCGGGCAGGTCGTCGCGCTCGAAGACGGCCACGGTGTGGCCCGCGCGGGTCAGCTGCTGGGCGGCCGCCAGCCCCGCGGGTCCCGAGCCGATGACCGCCACGGTCGAGCCGGTCAGGAACGCCGGCACCTGCGGGTCGACCAGGCCGGCCTCGAAGGCTGCCTCGGCGATGGAGTGCTCGATGTTCTTGATCGTGATCGCCGGCTGGTTGATGCCCAGGGTGCAGGCGTACTCGCAGGGCGCCGGGCACAGCCTGCCGGTCAGCTCGGGGAAGTTGTTCGTGGCGTGGAGTCGCTCGACGGCCGCGGGCAGGTCGTCCTTCCACGTCAGGTCGTTCCACTCGGGGATGAGGTTGCCCAGGGGGCAGGCCGAGTGGCAGAACGGGATGCCGCAGTCCATGCAGCGCGAGGCCTGGCGACGCACCATGGCCTCGTCCTGGGTGCCACGGTCCTCGACCTCCCGGTAGTCGAGGATGCGGACCTCGACCGGCCGGTAGGAGGGGAGCTCGCGCTCGGTCGTCGTCAGGAAGCCGCGGGGATCAGCCACGGGACACCTCCAGGATGCTCTGCCACACGGTGGGGTCGGACGGGGTCAGGCCCTCGGACTGCGCCTGGGCCAGGATCCTGCGCACCGCCGCGTAGTGGCGCGGCAGGATCCGGGTGAAGCGGTCGGCCAGGGACGCGGGGTCGGCCAGGAGCGCGGCCGCGCGCTGTGAGCCGGTCTCGGCCACGTGCGTCTCCAGGACGGCCGTGAGGTCCTCGACGTCGGCCTCCTCCAGGGGCGCCAGGTCGATGGCTCCCGAGGCCAGGGCCTCGGCGTTGACGGTGGCGGGGTCGAGGTCGAGCACGTACCCGGTCCCGCCGGACATGCCGGCGGCCAGGTTGCGTCCGGTGGGACCCAGGATGACCGCGGTCCCGCCGGTCATGTACTCCAGGGCGTGGTCCCCTGCGCCCTCGGCCACGAGCGTCGCCCCGGAGTTGCGCACGGCGAAGCGCTCACCGACCCTCCCCCGGATGTACAGCTCGCCCGCGGTGGCGCCGTAGCCGATGACGTTGCCTGCGATGACGTTGTCCTCGGCGACGAAGCCGGCCTCGGGGCCGGGCCGCACGCTGACCCGCCCGCCGCACAGGGACTTGCCGACGTAGTCGTTGGCGTCCCCGGTCAGGCGGATCGTGACGCCCCGGGGCATGAAGGCTCCCAGGGACTGCCCGGCGGACCCGGTGAGGTTGACCTCGATGGTGCCGTCGGCCATGCCGTCGTCGCCGTAGGTCTTGGCGATCTCGTGGCCGAGCATCGTGCCCACGGACCGGTCGGTGTTCTCCACGGTCAGCGACACGCTCACACGCGTCCCGCTGCGCAGGGCGGGGGCCGCCTGGGAGATGAGCGTGCGGTCGAGGACCCCCTCGAGGCCGTGGTCCTGGGGGCGGGCGTGGTGGAGGGAGGAGCCCGGGCTCGGCTGGGCCATCGTCAGGGTCGCGCTCAGGTCGAGCCCGGCGGCCTTCCAGTGGTCGACGGCCTGCCGCGTGTCGAGGAGGTCGGCGCGCCCGACGGCCTCCTCGATGCTGCGCAGGCCGAGGCTGGCCAGGAGCTCGCGCACCTCCTCGGCGATGTAGCGGAAGAAGGTGACGATGAACTCGGGGCGTCCGCTGAAGCGCTCCCGCAGGACCGGGTTCTGGGTGGCCACCCCCACCGGGCAGGTGTCGAGGTGGCACTTGCGCATCATGATGCAGCCCGAGACGACGAGCGCCGTCGTGGCGAAGCCGAACTCCTCGGCGCCCAGCAGCGCGGCGATCACGACGTCACGACCGGTCTTGAGCTGGCCGTCGCACTGGACGACGATCCGGTCCCGCAGGTCGTTGAGGACGAGGGTCTGCTGCGCCTCGGCCAGGCCGATCTCCCAGGGCGCGCCGGCGTGCTTGATGCTCGTCAGGGGCGCGGCACCGGTGCCTCCGTCGAAGCCGGAGATGAGCACGACGTCGGCCCGCGCCTTCGAGACGCCTGCGGCCACCGTGCCCACGCCGATCTCGGAGACGAGCTTGACGTGGATGCGTGCCTCCTCGTTGGCGTTCTTGAGGTCGGAGATGAGCTGGGCGAGGTCCTCGATGGAGTAGATGTCGTGGTGCGGCGGCGGGGAGACGAGCCCGACCCCCGGGGTGGAGCGGCGTGCCTGGGCCACCCACGGGTAGACCTTGTGGGCGGGCAGCTGGCCGCCCTCCCCGGGCTTGGCTCCCTGGGCCATCTTGATCTGGATGTCCTCGGCGAAGGTGAGGTACTCGGCGGTCACCCCGAAGCGGCCGGAGGCGACCTGCTTGATCTTGGAGCAGCGCTCGGGGTCGTGGAGCCGCTCACGCATCTCCCCTCCCTCGCCGGTGTTGGACTTGCCGCCCAGGCGGTTCATCGCCACCGCGAGGACCTCGTGTGCCTCCTGGCTGATGGAGCCGTAGCTCATCGCGCCCGTGGCGAAGCGGGTGACGATGGACTCCACCGGCTCGACCTCCTCCAGGGGCACCGGCACGACGTCCTCGGTGCGCAGGCGCATGAGGCCGCGCAGGGTCATGAGCCGGCGGGACTGGTCGTTGACCTCGTCGGTGTAGCGGCGGAAGACCTCCTGGCGCTCGGTGCGGGTGGCGTGCTGGAGACGGGCGATCGTCTCAGGGGTGAAGAGGTGGTCCTCGCCCTCCCTGCGCCAGTGGTAGTCCCCGCCGGTGGCCAGGGTGCGGTGGGCCGGGGAGATGCCCGAGGGAGGGTAGGCGGTGCGGTGGCGTGCGGCGACCTCCTCGGCGATGACGTCGAGGCCCACCCCGCCCAGGGGCGTGGGGGTTCCGGTGAAGAACTCCTCGACGAGCTCGGCAGACAGGCCGATGGCCTGGAAGACCTGTGCTCCGTGGTAGGAGGCCACCGTCGAGATGCCCATCTTCGACATGACCTTGAGCACCCCCTTGCCCAGGGCATGGACGAGGTTGTCGACGGCCCGGGCGGGCTCGACGTCGATGGTGCCGGCCCGGGCGAGGTCCTCGACGGACTCCATGGCGAGGTAGGGGTTGACCGCCCCGGCCCCGTAGCCGATGAGCAGGGCTACGTGGTGGACCTCGCGCACGTCGCCGGCCTCGACGACGAGCCCGACCTTCGTGCGGGTCCGACGGCGCAGTAGGTGGTGGTGGACCGCGCTGGTCAGCAGCAGGGAGGGGATCGGGGCCATCTCCGCGGTGGACTCTCGGTCGGACAGGATGATGAAGGAGACGCCCTCGTCCACCGCTGCGTCGATCTCGGCGCAGATCTCACCGATGCGCTCGCGCAGGGCGGCCTGCCCGCCCGAGACGCGGAAGAGCCCGGAGACCTTGACCGCGGTGAAGCCCTTGCCGGCACGGGCCCGCCCGATGTGGGTGAGCTGGGCGAGCTGGTCGGAGGTGAGCACCGGGAAGGGGATGACGAGCTTGCGCGCGTGCTCGGGCAGGTCGGCCAGGAAGTTGGGCTCAGGGCCGATGGTCATCGACAGGGAAGTGACGAGCTCCTCCCTGTAGGAGTCCAGCGGCGGGTTGGTCACCTGGGCGAAGAGCTGGCTGAAGTAGTCGAAGACGAGGCGCGGCCGGTCCGAGAGCACGGCGATCGGGGTGTCGGTTCCCATCGAGCCGATGGCCTCGGCCCCGCCCACGGCCATCGGGGCCAGGAGCATGCTCAGCTCCTCGTGGGTGTAGCCGAAGGTCTGCTGGCGCCGCAGGACCGAGGACGGGGAGTGACCCACGTGCTCGCGCACCGGCAGGTCCTCGAGCCGGACCATGTGCTCGTCGAGCCACTGGTCGTAGGGCGCGCCGGAGGCCAGGCCCTCCTTGATCTCGGCGTCGGGCACGATCCTGCCGGACTCCAGGTCGACGAGGAACATGGTGCCCGGCTCCAGGCGCCCGCGCGCGACGATGTTGGACTCCTCGATGGGCAGGACCCCGGTCTCCGAGGCCAGGACCACCGTGCCGTCCTTCGTGGCCGTCCAGCGTCCGGGACGCAGGCCGTTGCGGTCCATGACGGCACCGACCTGGGCGCCGTCGGTGAAGACCATGGCGGCGGGCCCGTCCCAGGGCTCGCAGATCGCCGAGCAGTACCGGTAGAAGGCACGCACCGACGGGTCCATCGTCGTGTTCTTCTCCCAGGCCTCGGGCACGAGCATGGCCATGGCGTGAGGCATCGAGCGTCCTGCCAGGGTGAGCAGCTCGAAGACCTCGTCGAAGGAGGCGGAGTCCGACGAGCCCGGGCTGCACACCGGCAGCAGGGAGGACAGGTCGCCCAGCTCGGGGCTGGTCATCGAGCTCTCGCGTGCCGCCATCCAGTTCCGGTTGCCGCGCACGGTGTTGATCTCGCCGTTGTGGGCGATCATGCGGAAGGGCTGAGCCAGGGGCCAGGAGGGGAAGGTGTTGGTCGAGAAGCGCGAGTGCACGAGGGCCACGCGCGTGGCCACGCGCTCATCGGTCAGGTCGGGGAAGAACTCAGCGAGTTGGGAGGTGGTGAGCATGCCCTTGTACACGAGGGTGCGGCTCGACAGCGAGGCCATGTAGACACCGGCCTCGTGCTGGGCGCGGCGGCGCAGCCTGTAGGCCAGCCGGTCCAGGTCGACCCCGTTGGCCCGCCCGGAGCGGTCGGACACGATGAGGTGGCGGAAGTCGGGCATGCAGCCGCGGGCGGTCGGCCCGATCATCGAGTCGTCGGTGGGCACGTCGCGCCATCCCACGACCCGCAGTCCCTCCTCCCGGGCCAGGCGCTCGACGGCCGCGACCGCCGTCGAGCGGGCCTGGGCGCCGTCGTGGGGGCCGGGCAGGAACACGAGCCCGACGGCGTAGGACCCGGGTGCCGGGAGGTTGGCGACCTCATCGCGCAGGAAGGCGTCCGGCACCGCCATGAGGATGCCTGCGCCGTCCCCTGAGTTCTCCTCGGCGCCCACTGCGCCACGGTGGTCCAGGCGGGCCAGGACGTGGAGGGCGTCGGTGACCACCGAGTGGGTCGCCTGCCCGTCAAGACGGGCGACGAATCCCATGCCGCAGGCGTCGTGCTCGTTGGCGGGGTCGTACAGCCCCTGGCGCTGGGGCATCGCAGAGTGTCGTGGCTGGGGCGCCGTGTGCTGCATACGGACCGTCCTTGTCGTCGTCCTGGTGGGCGCTGCCGCCCCGCGACGCAGACTGTTGTCCGAGATGCGGGACTACTGCGTCTCGTCCTCGCGAAGCCTTCCAGCCTGTGATTTCGCGGGAATTACACGATCCGGTGCTTGCGCATCGGTGTCCTCCCCGGGTCCGGGCTCCGAGACCGACCCGGAGACCGGGCCGGAGACGGGCTCTGTGGGGGCCGACGGGGCGTCGTGCGGGTCCTCCGGCTCGCCGGGCTGCGGGGAGTCCTGTCGCCCCGGCACGGTGACGGCGTCGCTCAGCGGGCGCCGGGAGGACCAGATGTATCCCGCGAGGCCGATGAGGAAGACGATGAGGGAGGTCCATACGTTGAGGCGCAGCCCCGCCACGAGCTGGGCGTCGTCGACCCGCAGGTACTCGATCCACGCCCGGCCGGAGGTGTAGACCATGAGGTAGGCCCACATGAGCCTGCCGCCGCTGGCCCCGCCGTCGCGGGTCAGGCGCCGCCCGAGCCCCAGGAGGACGAGCGCTCCGGCGAGGTTCCACAGGGCCTCGTAGAGGAAGGTCGGGTGGAACAGGGTACCCGGGGCGTAGCCCGGGGGCAGGTGGGCCGCGTCGATCTCCAGGCCCCACGGCAGCGTCGTCGGTCCGCCGAAGAGCTCCTGGTTGAAGTAGTTGCCCAGGCGCCCGATGGCCTGGGCGACCAGGACCGCCGGGGCGGCGGCGTCGGCGAAGGGCGCCACGCGCAGGCCGCGTCGGCGAAGGAGCCAGGCGCATGCGGCGGCGCCCGCGGCGATACCCCCCCAGACACCGAGCCCGCCCTCCCAGATCCTGGGGATGAGCCACAGGCTCCCCTCAGGACCGAAGTAGCGATCGGGTGAGGACAGGACGTGGTAGAGCCGGGCCCCCACGATGCCGGCAGGCACCGCCAGCAGCGCGAGGTCCAGGACCGTGTCCTGCGGTCCGCCCGCGCGCCGGTAGCGCCGGTCGGTCCACCACACGGCCACGGCGATGCCGGTGAGCATGCACAGGGCGTAGGCACGCAGGGGGACGGGGCCCAGGTACCACACCGCCCTGGCCGGGCTGGGGATGGAGGTCGGGGACAGCCCGACGGGGGCGGACGAGGCGGCCACGGACGGCGCGAGCACGGTCAGGTGGGCGGCGAACGCGGCAGAGGCTGCGGGCACTTACAGTCCTTCTCTGTGGGTGGCGGTGAGCAGGGCGGGGTGGCTGCCTGCGGCGACGAGCTCGGCGACGAACTGCTGGGGGTCGGCCGAGCGCAGGACGGCCTCCCCGACGATGACGACGTCGGCGCCCGCGCGAGCGTAGCCCATGACGTCGTGGGGGCCCCGCACTCCCCCGGTGGCGACCCTGGTCACCGAGGTGGGCAGGAGCTCGGCGACCTGCTCGAAGCGGCGGCGGTCCACGGTCAGCGTCTCGTGGTCGCGGGCGTCGACCGCCACGACTCGGGCGCCTGACTCCACGGCGGTGATCGCCTCCCGCCGTGAGTGGACGTCGACGACCGCGGTCATCCCCATCGAGTGGGTGCGCTCGATGAGGGACTCCAGGACGAGCGGGTCGAGGCGGGCGTCGAGCAGCAGCAGCTCCGCGCCGTGGGCGCGCGCCTCGTGGACCTGGTAGGGGGTCACGACGAGGTCGTTGACCAGGACGGGGACGTCGACGGCCGAGCGGACGGCGTCGAGGTCCGCCAGGCAGCCGTGGGAGCGCAGCGGCTCGGTGACCACCGACACGCAGGCCGCACCGCCCGCCTCGTAGAACCGGGCGAGGACCGCGGGGTCGCCCACCCCGGTCAGGTCGGCGAAGGTGGCGGTGGCGCGCTTGACCTCGGCGACGACCGCGACGGCCCGTCCGGGGGTGCGCAGCAGCGCGCTGGCGTCCCGGGTCGTGGGCACCGAGCGCACGAGCTCGCGCAGGTCCTCCAGGGGGGTGAGCCGCTCCCGGCGCCCCACGGCGGCCTTGGCGGCGGCGACATGGGTGTCGAAGACGGTCATGGGTGCACCTCCTCGCCGTGGCCCGGGACTCGGTCTGCCAGGGAGCCGACGTCGTCGTCCACGGCCATCGTCCTCGGCCACCGGCCTGTCAGGCAAATCCGCTCAGGTGCCGGGACGTGATCCCTGGACGGCGCCCAGGTCGCCGCCTGCGAGGAAGCAGGTACGAGCCCCGGTGTGGCAGGCGGCGCCGACCTGGTCGACCTCAATGAGCAGGGCGTCGCCGTCGCAGTCGATGCTCACCGCCTTGACGTACTGGTGGTGGCCCGAGGTGTCCCCCTTCCGCCAGTACTCCTTGCGGGAGCGCGACCAGAAGGTGACGCGCCCCTGGCTCAGGGTGCGCCGCAGCGCCTCGTCGTCCATCCACCCGACCATGAGGACCTCACGGGTGTCGTGCTGCTGGACGACCGCGGCGACGAGGCCGTCGCGGTCGCGCTTGAGCCGTGCGGCGAGCCAGGTGGGCAGCGGTGAGCGGTCCGGCGTCGCGCCCGTGCGGGCTGCGTCGGGGCACGGCCCGGGGGGTGGTGTCGGGGTGGGTACGGTGTCGTGCGGGGCGGTCACCGCGTGATTCTCGCACGGCGCACCCGGCTCCTGGGGCCGGCCTCAGCCTGCGGGACCCAGGAGCGGGCCGAGGTGGACCCACATGCCCGGCAGGTTGCGCACGACGGCGAACACGGCCGCGGCCGCCGCCAGGACCGCTGCCTCCTGGACGGAGACGAGCGGACGGGTCCTGCCGGCTCGACGGTGCAGGAGCCACCGTCCGAGGACCGCTGCGCCGGCCAGGAGCACGAGGAGCGCGAACGGGTTGTAGCCGATGGCAGCGTGCAGGTCGCCGTGGACCAGGGCGTGGGCGGCTCGGGTGCCGCCGCACAGGGGGCACCAGTAGCCGGTGAGCCTGTGCACGAGACACAGGTCGGGGCCGGAGGGCACCGCTCGACCCAGCACCTGGGAGGCGACGAGCGCGACGCCGGGCAGGGAGGACGCGACGACCGCGGTGCGCTGCACCGCCGTCAGGCCCCTGCGGCCCTCGATGACCTCCGGGTCCTCGGTCACGCCCAT
Organism: Actinomyces howellii; assembly: GCF_900637165.1. Lineage (GTDB taxonomy): Bacteria > Actinomycetota > Actinomycetes > Actinomycetales > Actinomycetaceae > Actinomyces > Actinomyces howellii. The sequence goes on from NZ_LR134350.1 coordinate 538,250, forward strand.
CGGTCAGGAGCCGGTCAGGCTGTCGAACACACCCGTGACGAGTCCGATGATGGTGAAGAGGATTCCCAGCGCCCCCAGGACGATGCCCACGATCGACATGGCGTTGTTGGTGGCGCGCCCCGCCTTGGCGGCCTGGAGGCCCAGGAAACCGAGGATGATGGCCGGGATGCCGGTGAACGCTCCGCAGCACAGGGCCGCGGCGATGCCCAGGCCCAGCGCCCAGTTTCCGAGGCTGTTCTTCTCGGTGGCGACGTTGAACGCTCCGTAGCCCGCGGACCCGGTGGGACCCTGGTACGGCGGCGGGCCGGCCTGGTAGCCCTGGTCCGCCCCGGAGTAGCTGCCGGGGTACTGGTTGGGGTCGTGGTTGGGGTCGTAGCTGGTCATAAGAGGAACCTCCTGTGTGAGCCTGTGGTGTCCAGCACTGGCGTGACCCGGTCCGGCCGCGCCCTACCGAAGGGTAGCGACTCGGTCGGGTGCGCGCCGCCCCGCCCGCGCACCGGGAACGCCTCAGCGCACAGGGTGCCCCGCTGACCTCAGGGCGTCCTTGGCCTGGGAGATCGTGAGCGTGCCGTAGTGGAAGACGCTGGCGGCGAGCACGGCGTCGGCCCCGTGGTCGGCCGCGGCGGCGAAGTCCTCGGCCTGGCCGGCACCGCCGGAGGCGATGAGCGGGACGGTGACGACCTCGCGCACCGCGTCGAGCATCTCCAGGTCAAAGCCCCCGGTGACCCCGTCGGCGTCCATGGAGTTGAGCAGGATCTCCCCGGCGCCCATCGTCGCGGCGCGCACGGCCCAGGCCACCGCGTCCAGGCCGGTCGAGCGGCTGCCGCCGTGGGTCGTGACCTCGTAGCCCGAGGGCGTCGACACCCCGGGCGGGCAGCGCCTGGCGTCCACCGACAGGACGAGGACCTGGTTGCCGAAGCGCTCGGCGACCTCGGTGAGCAGCTCGGGGCGGTGGATCGCGGCGGTGTTGATGCCGACCTTGTCCGCGCCCGCGCGCAGGAGCCTGTCGACGTCCTCGACGCTGCGCACGCCCCCGCCCACCGTCAGGGGGACGAAGACCTGCTCAGCGGTCCGGGAGACGACCTCCATCATCGTCGACCGGGCCTCGCTCGAGGCGGAGACGTCGAGGAAGGTGATCTCGTCAGCGCCCTGCTCGTCGTAGCGGCGCGCCAGCTCGACGGGGTCGCCGGCGTCACGCAGCCCCTTGAAGTTGACGCCCTTGACGACGCGACCGTCCTTGACGTCGAGGCACGGGATGACACGGATCGCGACGCTCATCGTGAGTGGACCCTCCTGGGGAGCGTGTCGGTGGGCTCAGGTGGCACGAGGCTACACCGCCCGCACGGTCCGCTCTGCCGCCCCCGCCCCGGACGGTCGGGCACCGCACCCGCCGCTGCGCTCTCAGCCAGCGGTGGAGCCAGTGCTGTCACCAGAAGCTCAGCAGCGGACTGAACAGGTGGAAGGCGAAGCCTGCGACGTTGAGGATGATCGACGCGGCGCCCAGGACGATACCGATGATGGACAGGACCTTGTTCGAGGCACGTCCCTCGTTGGCGGCGAACACACCCAGGCACCCGACGATGATGGCCGCGACACCGGTGAGGAACGGGACGAAGCAGCAGATGATCGAGCTGACGCCCAGGCCCAGCGACCAGTAGCCCAGGGCGTCGTCCTCGGTTCCCGTGCGCGGGACACCGTAGACCGGATAGCCGTGGCCCGGGGGCGGCGGCGGGCCGGGCGGGCCGCCCTGGTAGGGCGGCTGAACGGGTTGCGGGCTGCCCCCGGGGTACTGGTTGGGGTCGTCGCTGGTCATGGGAGAGACCTCCTGTGTGAGCCACTGGTGTCTGACATGAGACCCGGTCCGGCCGCGCCCTCACCGAAGGGTAGCGACTCGGTCGGGCGTGCGCTGCCCGTCCGGCCCGCCCTCGCCCGGGCCAACGGTGTCCTAGCCTGTGGCGGTGGATCCTTCCTCCCACCTCAGCGCGGGTGCGCGCCGTCCGAGCGTCGTCGTCCTCGGGCAGGCGGTCGACGAGCTCGTGCGCAGGTCGACCGGCACCCGACGGTGCCCGGGCACCGGGCGCGCTGGCCCCCACGGGCGGCTCATCGCCATCGACGGCCGCTCCGGCGCGGGCAAGTCCGTTCTGGCCGACCGCCTCGCCGCGGCGCTGGGCCGGCGGTGCGCGGGGGTCCTGCACGTCGACGACCTCGTTGCGGGCTGGCAGGGCCTCGAGGTCGGGGTCGACAGGTGCGCCCGGGTCGTCACCGCGCTCGACCGGGGGCTCGCCGCACGCGCACCGAGCTGGGACTGGCGGTGCTCGGCGCCCGGCGACGACCTGCTCGTCGGTCCCCTGGACGGGAAGGTTCTTCTCCTCGAGGGCTGCGGGGCGCTGGCCGCGGTGGCCCGGGACCTGGAGGGCCTGGAGGTCGTGCGGGTGCTGGTCACGGCGCCGCAGCCCCTCAGACTCCTGCGGATCAGGCAGCGCGACCCCTACCCGTGGGACCTCGAGGCCTGGGAGGAGCAGGAGCGGACCGTGGAGCGCCGGTGGCGGGGCACCCCGTGGGAGCCCGAGCTCGTCATCGTCCCGGACCGGTCCTCGCCGCCACTGACAGGTCTCTGACCGGACCCTGCCAGGTCCCTGCCCGTCAGGGGGCGGCTGACGGGGTGACGTGGACGACCCCGTCGTCGTCGGCCTCGGGGGTGGCCGATGCCTGCGCGAGCGCGTCGTCGTCGGCGATGGCCAGGACGTCGATGACGACCGCCACCGCACCGTCCCCCGTGGCCTGGTCGGCCGGCAGGGACAGCACGACCCGGGAGCCGACCGTCACGTCGACGAGGTGGCGGGTGATGCCCGCCAGCGTGTCGGTCATGTCGATGAGGCTCGGGACGGTCGCGGCGCCGTAGGTGTTGTTGCGCACGGCGCCGTCCGCCCAGCTCACGGTCGCGTAGCGGGCGATGACGACGTCGTCGGACTCGACCTGCTGCCCCTGTCCGCGCACGAGCAGCGCTGAGGCCGATCGGGTCGGGGCGGCAAGGCCCTGGACCGTGACCGTCACCGCGCCGTCGGCCCCGACAGTCACAGCCGGGGTGCCGGCGGGAGGGCTCAGCTCCTCGCCGGTGGCGGTGGTCGGCAGGACGTCGACGACCGTGATCTCGGTGGACACGGCCCCGGAGACATCGGTGATGGGCGCGCGCAGCACGACGCGCGACCCCTCCGTGGCGCCCGCGACCGCCTCGGCCAGCGCCTCGCCGAGCGAGGCCGCGTCGAGGACCCCCCGGTAGACCCGGTTGCCCGAGGAGGTCCCGGTCGTGTTCGTCCCGTCGGTCCCGGAGAAGGTCGCCACGCTGAGCAGGACCGCCTCCCCGGTGGCCAGCGTCCTGCCCTGGCCGACGACGATCTCGTCGGTGCTCACCGAGTCGACGGCCGTCAGGGGCCCTGACAACGAGACGACAGGCACCGAGCCCACCCGCCCGGCGACCTCCATGACCTGGTCGATCGGGGCGTCACCCGGCACGGGAGATCCCTGGCTCGCCGCGGCCTGGGAGGTCTCGGTCGACCCCCCGGAGAACCGCGCGACCGTGACCGGCACGAGGACGATCGCCAGGGCGGCGACGAGCGCCATGACCAGGGCGACGCGTCCGCGCGGCCGGGGCCGGCCCAGGGTCGCCCCGATGGCGCGCTGGGCTCCGGTCGAGGTGCCGGGCTCCTCCTGCGAGGCCTCCTCAGGGTCCTCAGGGGTGGAGACGTGGGTCGTCTCCGTGGCGGGCTCAGGCGGCCGCTCCTCCCGGACCACGCCCCTGGCCGCCGCCCGGCGCAGCGCCGAGGGCGCGGGCACCGGTGTGAGCACCGGTGGCTCCTCCTCCAGGGGCGCCTGCGGAGCGCCCTCGCCCTCAGGGGGGCCGAGCCGAGGCGACCGCGTACGGGCAGGCAGCGCACCGCCGACCGGAGCGGCGCGCTCCGGGGCCGCGGGGGCGTGGGGCGGCTCAGCGGAGCCGGACACCCCGGGGCGCTCGGCGAGGTCGTGGAACGGGGGGACACGGGGCGCCACCTCGTGGGACGGGGCGACCGGGACGGGCGGGACCGCACCGACGCCGACGTCGTTGCGGGCCTGCGCGACGCGGGGCGTGCCAGCTGGTGCCGCGGAGGCGGCGTGAGCAGCCCGCGCGGCCTCCTGAGCGCGCTCGCGCTCCCTCATCTGGCGGCGCGTGAGGGGCTTGCCGTCAGCTCCGCCGAGCTGCAGGTTGGTCGTGTCGTCGGAGGTAGTCATAGGTGATCCCGCGAGTATGCCAGAACCGACTCAGGCGCAGGGAGGGGGCTGGCTCACTGCCTGCGCGTCCATCGCGGCCAGGAGGGCGTCGACACGCGGGTCCTGGGCGGAGAAAGGGTCACGCAGGGACACCGGGGGCAGGCTCCCGTCGTCGAGCCTGAGAGTGACCCAGTCGACACTGAGGTCGCGGCGCAGGTCCTGCGCCCGGGACACCGCCGTCCCGCGCAGGTGGGCCCGGGTGGTTGACGGCGCGGTGTCGACCGCCCGGCGGCAGGTCGCCTCGTCGACCACGCGCTTGAGCAGGCCCGCGTCCTCCAGCGCGGGCCGCAGCCCGTCGGGCCCGACGTCGTGGTAGGCTAGGGCCAGGCGCCGGACCCGGGGGTCGTCGAGCCCGGTGCCAGAGCGCTCGGCGTAGCGCGTGAGCAGCCGGTGCTTGACCGCCCAGTCCAGCTCGGCCTCGACCAGGCTGTGGTCCCCTGTGCGCACGGCCTCCAGGCCGCGGTCCCACAGCTCGAGGACACCGGCGTGCAGCGGGTCGAGGTCGAGCTCGGCCCGACAGTGGTCGAGGACGCGGGCCAGGAGCTCGCCCTGGAGCTCGGTCGGTGTGATCGTGCGGCCGTTGTCCCGTTCCAGGGGAGCCGCCCCGCCCAGGTCGTGGCACGTGTCCCGGATAGCGCGCATGGGCTGGGCGAGCTGGAGGTCGCTCAGGTCGCCCCCGTGCTCGAGCAGGTCGAGGAGCAGGTCCATGGCGCCGACCTTGAGCAGGGTCGAGCCCTGGGCGATGTTGGAGTCGCCGACGATGACGTGAAGACGCATGTAGCGCTCGGCGTCCGCGTGCGGCTCGTCACGGGTATTGATGAGGGGACGCGCCCGGGTCGTGGCCGAGGAGACCGCGTCCTCCATCTGGTCGGCCCGCTGGGAGAAGACGTAGCGGGCGCCCCGGGGCCCGGGCAGGATGTGCCCGGCGCCGACGAGCACCTGGCGGGTGACGAGGTGGGGCACGAGGGCCCGGGCGTCGTTCCAGAACTCCGCGCGCCGTCGCACGAGGTAGTTCTCGTGGCAGCCGAAGCCCTGCCCACGCGCGTCGAGGTTGTTCTTGAGCAGGTGGATGCGGCCGGGCACGTCCCTGTCGGCCAGGCGGGCGTTGGCCCGGGCCGCCAGGTCGGCCATGACGAGCTCCCCGGCGCGGTCCTGCGCCAGCAGGTCGGCGAGCCGGTCGCACTCGGCGGTGGCGTACTCGGGGTGGGAGCCGACGTCGAGGTAGAGGCGCGCGCCTGAGCGGGTGAAGACGTTGGAGGCGCGGAAACGTTGGACGACCGGGTCGAAGAGCTCGTGGGCGGCGCTGTCGGCGTCCATCGGGGGCGGGCCACCGGTGGTCGAGGCGCAGGTGATGCCGTACTCGGTCTCGAGGCCCAGGATCCGTCGAGCCGGGGGCCTGCGCCCGGTGCCCGGTGCCCGGGCCTCCGTGTCCGGGCCACCGGGCTCCGTGACGCTCACTGCCCGCCCTTCTGGACGAAGCCCTCGACGAAGGCCGCTGCGTTGGTCTCCAGGACGGTGTCGATCTGGTCGAGGATGTCGTCGACGCCCACGACCCTGGCCTGCCCTGAGCCGGCCGGCCCCGCGGGGGTCTCCTCCCCCGGGCCGGCGGAGGGCCGGATCTGCTCGTGCTGGGTCATCGCGTGCCTCCTGCTGGGACGGGTGCGCCTGGCGCACGGGGACGGGGCTCAGTCTCCCCCACCGGAGCGGCTGGGCCCAAGCACGCGTCGAAGGTCGGCCAGGACGTGATCGACCCCCGCCTCATCGAGGACCACCTCGTCGGGCAGCGCCAGGCGCAGCAGGTCGGGCCTGCCCGCCGCGTCGATGACGAGGCTGGTCCACGAGGCCCCGACGACCTCAGGGTGCTCCGCGACGGCGCGGCCACGCGCCGCTGCTCGTGTTCCCCGGGGCGGCACGACCGCGGCCGCGGCGACCTCCTCGTCGGTGCACAACCGCCTGGCCAGTCCCGCGGCCACGATCCTGTCGACCACTGAGCGCCCGGCGCGCAGGTCGGCCCACTGGATGTCGAGGGCGGCCAGCCGTGGGTCGTCCCAGGACGCCCCAGTGCGCTCGCGCAGGCCTTGGCACAGCTGCAGCTTAGCGACCCACTCGATCATCTCGGCCGCCCGGGAGGTGGCCTGCGTCTCCTGCGGCCCGCCCAGGGCCTCGGCGTAGGACTCCAGGCGGGACAGCGCCTCCTCCCACAGCCCGATCGCCTCGGCGGTGTCCGGTCCTGCGTGCTGGGCGCCCGTGCCGCCGAAGTCCTCGGTGACCGCCTGGCGGACCGCCTCCAGGTGCGCGCGCTGGATCTCCAGGGCGGTCATCGGGCCCCCCGCGGTGGCCAGGGCGTGCCTGAGGGACGTGTCGTGGCTGAGCCGCCAGTGCTCCTCGACCGGATCACGCGTCAGGCGCAGCCGCTCCAGACCGGCCATGGCCTCGCCTCGGTCATGCGCCCGCTCCAGGTACCACAGGACCAGGTCGGTGGTCGCGACCTTGAGGTAGATGGGGGCGTCAAGGCGGTTGGCGTCCCCGTTGATGACGTGCAGGCGCCGGAATCGCTCGGGCTGGGCGTGGGGCTCGTCGCGGGTGTTGACGATGGGCCGGTTGAAGGTGGTCTGCAGGCCGATCTCGGTCTCGACGTAGTCGGCCCTCTGGCTGATCTGGAATCCCGGCCTCTCGCTGCGCTGACCGATACCCACCCGCCCGGCTCCGGCGATGACCGGCCGGGTCACGAGGAAGGGGATGAGGGCGGTGGCCAGGACGTGAAAGGGCAGGTCACGGCGCACGAGGTAGTTCTCGTGGGAGCCGTAGGTCGCCCCCTTGCCGTCGACGTTGTTCTTGTACAGGACGATCCCGCCGGGGGCTGCGTCGTCGGCCCGCTCCCCGGGGTGCGGACCGCCCCGGGTGCCCCGGGCCCCGGGGGCGCCCGGCGTCGCGGCCGCCTCCATGGCCTGCCGGGCGACCACCTCGCCTGCCCGGTCCCACACGAGGGCGTCCCGCGGCGTGAGGACCTCCGGCGAGGAGTACTCGGGGTGGGCGTGGTCGACGTAGAGGCGAGCACCGTTGGTGAGCACCGCCGTCGTGGCCCGCGGCAGCCGGGCCTCGAGGGCCGAGGGGCGTGACCGGCTGCTCCACACCGGGCGGCCGGCGCCAGGATCCCCCGCCCGGGGGGCACCGCCGGGGTGCCCGGTCGTCCCCGGCTCCTGGGGCGCAGGAGACCCGTCGAGCGCGTCGGGGCCCGAGGGGGCCGGACGCGTCGGGTCGTCGGTGAGCTGGCTCGGGTGGGCCGCCGAGCGGTCCACCCGACCGCCCCGCAGGTCGGCCAACGGGTCCTCGGCCTCGTAGTCCCAGGCCACGGCCGGCGCCCCCAGGCCCGGGCGCGAGATCGCACCGTAGGCCTCCACCACCCTGGTGGCCAGGGCGACGGGATTGGCCCGGACGTTGCCGGGCTGGACCACCCCGTACTCCGTCTCCAGGCCCACCGGCCTGCTCACCGGCCCCAGGAAGGGGGCGCCGGGTCCTGCGCCTTCGGGGCTCATACCGGCTCCTGTCCCAGGTGAGCGGAGTCGGCGCCCAGAAGCCGCACCGAGGCGATCGCCCGGCCGCGCCCACCCAGGACGCGGGACCAGCCCTCGGGGCTGGCGGCTGCGGTGATCTCCTCGTTCTGTCGGGCCTCGAGGGCAGCCGCCCGCAGCAGCGCCGCCGTCGACAGCCCTCCTGCTCCCCCGGCCAGCTCGTCCTTGATGGCCTCGGTCTTGGCCCGGGCCACGACGGCCGCGAGCATGGCCCCCGAGACGAGGTCCGCGACGTGAAGGACCTCGGTGGCACCCGATGCGTCGGTGACCTCAAGGACCGCCGTGGAGGGGGTGCGCGCGTACAGGGCCCGCACGACCGCCTCCCCCATGGCACGCACGGCCGCCTCCCGGTCCCCTCCGTGAGCGGCGAGCTCCTCGGGGTCCAGGGGCAGGCTGGGGGTGAGGTGACGGGCGAGCACGTCGATCGCACCGGCGGCGTCGGGGCGTCCGACCCGGATCTTCACGTCGAGCCGGCCGGGGCGCAGGATGGCTGGGTCGATCATGTCCTCGCGGTTGGAGGCACCGATGACCACGACGTTGCGCAGGGACTCCACGCCGTCGATCTCGGCCAGCACCTGGGGGACGATCATCGTCTCGACGTCGCTGGAGACCCCGGTGCCCCGGGTGCGCAGGAGGGCCTCCATCTCGTCGAAGAAGACGACGACCGGTCTGTCCTCGGCGGCGACCTTGCGGGCCTGCTCGAAGATGGCCCGGATCTGGCGCTCGGTCTCACCGACGAACTTCGAGAGCAGCTCCGGCCCCTTGATGTTGAGGAAGGCGGCCCCACGTCCCGACCCCGGTGCCTGCGCCGACCCCGCCAAGGAGGTGGCCACCGCCTTGGCGATGAGGGTCTTGCCACAGCCGGGCGGCCCGTAGAGCAGCAGTCCCTTGGGCGCCCTCAGACCGTAGCGGCGGTAGAGCTCGGGGTGGGTGAAGGGCAGCTCGAGGGCGTCGCGGATCTGCTCGATCTGCGGCGCCAGGCCCCCGATGTCGGACCAGGAGACGTCCGGGGTCTCGGCCACGACGAGCTGCTCGACGCTCGTGCGCTCGATGACCGCCGTGGCGGTGCCGGCACGCGGGTCGAGGGCCAGGGTGTCGCCGGTCTTGAGCGCGGCGTGCTCGAGGTCCCCGCCCAGGAGCACGACGCGGCTCGCCCCGGCCCCTGTCGTGACAAGGGCACGGTGCTCGTCGACCACCTCGTCGAGGACGACCGCCTCCCCCGTGTCGGGAGCGGGCAGCACGTCGACGATGAGCATCTGGTCGTTGACCGCTGCGAGCCGGCCGACCCGCAGCCTGGCGGGATCGAGGCCGGGGTGGAGGCCCAGGACCATGGGGCGCCCGCCGAGGACGACCTGGGCCTGCGTGGGGCCGTCAGCCGGAGGCGGACCGGCGTGCTGGCCCTCGCTGCGGGGCGGCGCGGGATGCGTCGCGCCCGGCGCGGGGAGGCCGGGCGTCTCGTCCTCGAGGGCCGGGCGCCGCCCGGGCAGGGCGGTGACGACGGCGAGGGTGACCGGAGGCAGGGTGACCGCGTCGAGCTGGGCGCCGAGCTCGGCGATGCGCTCGCGGGCCGCACCCAGGGCGGTCGCGAGGCGCTCGTTCTTGGCGGCCAGGCTCACCGCCTCGGCACGTGCCTCGCGCAGCTGGTGGCTCGTGAAGTCCCTGGCTGGCATGCCCAGGGGTTGTGCGGAGGTGCCGGTGGGCCCCTGGGGGGCGGGCGGCACAGACGGGGCCGTTGGTTCAGTCATGCTCGTTCGTCCTCGTCGTGTCCTCCCCGTGCTCATCAGGGGTACCGGGCAGCACGGGGGTCCGGTCCTGCGGCTGCTTGGCCAGGCAGTCGCGCAGCACGCGACGGACCTTGCGGTCGGTGCTCGTGCGTTCGCGCACGTCCTGGGGTTCCCAGTAGCCGGCGTCGTCGTAGGCACCCCGGGCAGGTGGGCGCTTGCGGGTCAAGGGCCTCGATCCGGCCGCCAGGCGCCGGGCGGTGAGCAGGAAGCCGGTGTGGGCGACCATGCGGTGGTCGGGGCGCACCGACAGCCCGTCAACGTTCCACGTGCGCACCATCGACTCCCAGGACTCGGGCTCGGTGAACAGGAGGCTGTGGCGCAGGGCCTCGACGGTGCGAGAGAGCTGGGTGGTGGTGGCCACGTAGGCCAGGAAGAGCCCGCCTGGTACGAGCACGCGGGCGGACTCCTCGATGTTCTCCCAGGGAGCGAGCATGTCGAGCACGACGCGGTCCACGCTGGCGTCCGGGACGTGGTGGGCGGTCACCTCGGCGAAGTCGCCGGTGCGCAGCTCCCAGGCCGGGTGGTGGCGCCCGAACCAGGAGTCGACGTTGGAGGCGGCGATCTGCGCGAAGTCGGCCCGCCGCTCAATACTGAGCAGGTGGCCCGACTCGCCGACGGCGCTGAGCAGGTTCATGGTGAGCGCCCCCGAGCCGACCCCGGCCTCCAGGACGCGGGCACCGGGGAAGATGTCACCCATGGCGATGACCTGGCCGGAGTCCTTGGCGTAGACCACCTGCGCGCCCCGGGGCATGGACAGGACGTAGTCGGCCAGCAGGGGCCGCAGGAGGAGCAGCTCGTGGCCCGAGTCCGTGGTGAGCACCGTGCCCTCGTCGAGGCCGACGACGTCGCGGTGGTGGAAGGACCCGCGCACCGACTGGAAGTAGCCGCGGGGGTCGAGCTGGAAGGTGTTCTTGGCGCCCTTGACGTCAGTGACCTGAACCCGCTCGCCGTAACGGAACGGCCCGCGGCGCCCGGCCTGCCCGAGAACCTCCTGGGTGGCGTGGCGAGGCGGGAGAACGGGTCCTGCCCCCCGGGGTCCCGGCAGCACGGCATCCCTCCCGTGGCCCCCTGAGGGGTCTGCGTCGAAGCCGGCCCTCGCGTCGTCCGCCTCCGCCGGTGTCCTGTTGTGCTCAGTCATCATCGGAGAGTCTAGTGAGCCAAGGGGGTGCCACGTCCCGCCGTCCGCCGGTCGGCGGCTCACCCGCGGGGTCGGTCGGTGTCCCTGGGGCGCCACGCCGCTGGACGACGGCCTTCAGGCGTCCACAGGACGGTGCGCGCGCACGAGGAGCTGGAGTGGGAGGAGGTCACGGTGGGCAGGGTCGGCCAACCGGTAGCCCTGCGCGCAGGGCTCCATGAGCTCGGGCCAACGGCACCAGGACGAGTGGCGGGTCTCGATGACCTCGTCGATGACGAGCCCCGCGGCGATGAGGGCGGTGAGGATCTGCCCCACCGAGTGGTTCCACTGGTGGTGACGGGTGTGAGCCACCGGCGCGGTCCCCTCGGGCGCCTCGACGTAGGAGCCGTCGTCGTCCCAGGTCATGGGCTCAGCCTGCTGGAAGTAGGGCTCGTGGAGGGTCAGGCCGCAGGTGGTGTCGTCCCCCACGGCCATGGACATGGGGTGGTCGTCGCGCAGGAGGATCCTGCCCCCTGGACGCAGGAGGGAGGCCACCACGTCGGCCCACGCGGCAACGTCGGGCAGCCAGCACAGCACTCCGAGCGTCGTGTAGACCAGGTCAACCTCCCCGACGACGGCGGAGCGCGCGTCGTAGACGTTGGACTCGACGAACTCGATGTCGGCTCCCGCCCTGTCGGCCAGTGATCGGGCCCGCGCCAGCGACTGCGGAGACAGGTCCAGGCCGATGACGCGCGCAGCGCCCAGTCGTGCCAGAGAGATCGTGTCCAGGCCCAGATGGCACTGGAGGTGAATGACGTCGAGCCCGCTCAGATCGCCCAGGTAGGGCAGGTCCTGGGAGACCTCCGAGGTGATGCGCCCGGGGTCGGACAGGAGATCGTCGATGCCGTAACCGCTGGCCTCGTGAAAGGCGGCGCGGTCGTCCCAGTTGGCACGGTTGTCCGCGAAGTAGTGGGCATATCTGCCAGGCATGCCCCGGAGCGTATCATCGCTCAGGAGACAAGGGACCACATGGCGTCGTGTGCACTGTGCCCCGATCTCGAGGTGCCAGGTGGTTTCAGGTGGTGAGTGCAATGGTGGTGTCGTGTTCTGTTTTCTGCAGGAGCCTGTTGAAGGCTTCTGCGGGTGTGGCCCAGTCTAGGGTCTGGCGGGGGCGGGTGTTGAGGAGGTGCTGGGCCTGTTCGAAGGCGTGGAGGGGGTAGGTCGACAGGTCGGTGCCTTTGGGGAAGAACTCGCGGATCAGGCCGTTGGTGTTCTCGTTGGTTCCTCGTTGCCAGGGGCTGTGGGGGTCGCAGAAGTACACCTCGAGGTTGGTGGCGGTCCTGAAGCGGGCGACCTGGGCCATCTCGCCGCCCTGGTCCCAGGTCAGGGACCGGGCCATGGAGCGGGGCAGGCCCTTGATCATGGTCTCCAGCACCGTGGCCACGGTGGTGGCGGTGTGGTCGGTCAGCAGCGGGGCGATCAGGACCAGGCGGGTGGTGCGTTCGACCAGGGTGATCATCGCGGTGCGGTTGCCCGCGCCCATGACCAGGTCGCCCTCCCAGTGGCCTGGCACGGCCCGGTCGGCGACCTGGGCCGGGCGGGTGCTGATACGCGCGTCGGCCAGCCAGGGCCTGGAGGCCAGGGGCCCGGCCAGGGCCGAGCGTGGCACGCGCCGACTCCGCCCGGTGCGCAGCCTGTAGTGACGGCCCAGCTCGGCGCGCAGCGTCCCTCGGCCCTGGACGTACAGGGACTGGTAGATCGTCTCGTGGCTCACACGAAGATCATCGCGCTCGGGGTGGTCCGCAGCCAGACGGCGGCTGATCTGCTGGGGCGACCACCGCTGTCTCAGGCCCTGGACCACCAGGGCCCGCAGCTGGTCGTTGGAGTCCAGCACACGCGCCTTGGGCCGTGCCCTGGCGGCCCGGGCCTGGGCGTGGCGGGCCTGGGGGTCGTAGGCCTGCCGGCGGGCCTGTCAAGTTTTTTGTGTAAGCGGGTTGTTCAGAGGTGGGGGTTGATTCGGTCGGGGTAGGCGGTGGCGAGCTGGGCGAGGGCTTGTTTCCAGTTGGTGGTGATCCGGCCCTCGACCACGCGTGGCTTGGCCTTGCGCTTGTCCGCGGGCAGGTTCCTGTCCTTGTCGCGTTCTCGTGCCCGCTTGTCCTCGATGTTGCAGATCGCCAGCCACAGCAGCTTGACAGCGGCCTCGTCGCTGGGGAAGTGGCCCCGGTTCTTGGAGATCTTGCGTAGCTGGTAGTTGAGCGACTCGATGCTGTTGGTCGTGTAGATGACCCGGCGCAGCATCGGCGGGAACGCCAGGAACGGGGTGAAACGCTCCCACGCCCTGTCCCAGGTCGCCACCGTCTCGGGGTACTTGTCCCCCAGGGGAGAGCTGCTGAAGGCCGCCAGGGCCTCCAGGGCGGCCTCCTCACTGGGGGCGGCGTAGACCTGCTTGAGAGCAGCGGCGACCTTCTTACGGTCCTGGTAGGCCACGAACCTCATGGAGGCACGGATCAGGTGCACCACGCAGGTCTGGACCATGGAGTCGGGCCAGGTCGCCTCGATCGCCTCGGGCAGGCCGGTCAGCCCGTCACAGCACACGATCAGCACGTCCTTGACGCCCCTGTTGGCCAGCTCGGCGCACACGTGCGCCCAGAACGAGGCGCCCTCCTCGGCCTGGACCCAGATACCCAGGACGTGCTTGATCCCGTCCATGTCCACACCCACGGCGATGTGGGCCGAGCGGGTGGTGACCCTGTGGTCGACGCGGACCTTGACGCGGATCGCGTCGAGGTAGACCACCGGGTAGAACTCCTCCAGCGGGCGGCGCTGCCAGTCCAGGACCGCCTCGGCCACGGCGTCCGTGATCCTGCTGATCGTCCCCACCGACAGCTCCACACCGAGCGTGGACTCCAGGTGGTGGCGGATCTCGCGCACCGTCATACCACCGGCGTACAGGCTGATGATCATCGAGTCCAGACCGTCCATCCGCCGCTGCCCCTTCCTGACCAGCCGCGGCGTGAAGCTGCCGGCCCTGTCGCGGGGGACCTCGATCTCGAACGAGCCGACCTCAGAGCTGATCGTCTTGACCGTGGTGCCGTTGCGGGCGTTGCCACGAGCCACCGGCGCCTGCTCGCCCTTGTCGTAGCCAAGATGCTCCGTCAGCTCAGCCTGCAGACCCCGCTCCAGGGCCTCCTTGAGCAGGGCCGGCAGCAGCCCGTCGGCGCCCGTCAACCCCACCTCACCCGAGTCGATCCGCTCGAACAACCCGTCCAAGCCACCCGAGGCAACAAGATCCTCAACCACGCCCCGCCCACCAGCAGGACCAGTCTTCTCATCAGTCACAGTCATCAGTCCTTCAAAGAGGGCTTACACAGACCATTGAACACGCCCCTGCCGGCCCCCGCCGGCAGCGACCTCGCGGCTGACCGTGGAGACAGCCACCCCCAGGAACCGGGCGATCGAGGCCAGGGAATCACCCCTGGCCAGGCCCGCAGCGATCGCGCCGCGCCCCTGAGCCCCCAGACGCCTGCCGTGCCCGGTACCCCGGACCATCACCTCGAACCCGTCCCCCGACCCGCCCCGACCACGCCCAGCAGGCCTGGTCGTCCCGACCATCCCGCCCTCCCTGGCCCCGTGCCGCATCCTCATACCCCACAGCCTGCACCAGTCCGACACCGTGGACTGAGGCACCGAGAAACAAGCCCCCGCCTCGCGAGCCAACCAACCCGACTCGATCAGCTCCCGCACACCATCGCGAACCACACCAGGCCACACCCCACGCACCACAACCAGCCCCTCTCCCAAGCACCACCCATTGCACTCACCACCTGAAACCACCCCATGTCCCCCGATCTCGAGGTGTCACTTCTCCCGATCTCGAGGTGTCATATCTCCCGATCTCGGGGGCTGGGTGCGGCCCACGAGCAGGTAGGCGCACCAGGCGCCGACGATGCCCACGAGCATGACGGCGACCATCGGCAGGGCGCTCGATCCCCCACCGGAGCTGGCCAGCGGGGCGGAGACACCCATCGCGGTCGCCTGAGCCAGCCCCAGCAGGGCGCTGGCCGCCCCGGCGGTGCTCCTGACCTCCGTGAGCGCCAGGGCGCTGGCGTTGCCGAACACGAGTCCCTGGGCCGCCATCGTGAGCACGAAGCCCGCGCACAGGGGCACCAGGGGCAGGCCGAGCGCCAGGACGCTCGTCGTCACGAGGGTGATGCCGGTGGCCGAGATGGTCAGGCCCGCACCGATGAGCCGGCGCGGCTGGAAGCGTCCGACGAGCCGGGAGTTGAGGATCGCCATGAGCATGTTGCTGCCCGCGGTGCAGGCGAAGAACACCGAGTACTGCATGGTGCTCATGCCCTTGATCTCCTGGAGGACGAAGGAGGAGGCGGAGATGTAGGCGAACATGGCGAAGCCTGAGAAGGCAGAGGTGAGCATGTAGCCCACGAAGCGCGAACGGGTGACGAGCATGGCGAAGCTCGCGGCGAAACGGCGCAGCCCGCCTCCCCTGCGGTCCTCGACCGGAAGGGTCTCGGGGACGAGGGCGGCCGCCATGGCCATCATGAACAGCCCGAAGCCCGTCAGGCACCAGAAGATGGACCGCCACGTTGCCACCGACAGCACCGCTCCCCCGGCCACCGGCGCGATCATGGGGGCCAGGGCGCCCACGGCCATGAGGATCGACATCGTGCGGGCCAGCTGGTTGCCGCGGGCGACGTCGACGAGCACGGCCCTCCCGACGACGGCCGCGGCGCCTCCGCCCAGCCCCTGGAGGACCCGACCGACCATGAGCACCTCGATGCCCGGCGCGGTGGCGCACACGACACCGCCGAGGGTGCACACCGCCCCTCCCACGATGATGGGCAGCCGGCGACCCCGCTGGTCCGAGCTCGTCCCGCCGATGACCTGACCCAGCCCCATGCCCACGAAGAACGCGGTCAGGGTCAGTCCCACCGCCGTCGAGCTCGTCGCCAGGTCCTGGGCGACCCGGGGGAAGGCGGGCGAGTACATGTCGGTGGCGAAGGGCGGCACGGCGTTCTGCACGGCGAGCGCCGCCAGGAGCGCGACGGGGATCATGTCCCGTCCCGATGATGTCCGGCTCATCGTGTCAGCCCGCCATCGAGACGGGTTCATCAGGCAGGCTGTCGAGCTGGGCGCAGGCCGCCTCGACCGCCGAACGCACCGCGGGGTCGCTCCCGGCCCCCGAGCGGTCGGCCTCGTCGAGGACCTGCTCGAGCAGGACACGGGCTCTGCCGGTCTGCCCGGCGGCGTGGCAGGCCTGTGCGAGGTGGTGGCGCAGGGCGAGCACGTCAGGGTGGGCGGGGCCGCGCTCGTGCTCGACGTCCGCCAGCGTCTGCTCGCTCAGGGCGACGGCCCGCTGGACGTCGCCGCAGGTGCGGTGCGAGCTCGCCAGGTTGATGCGGATCCGCAGGGTGAGCAGGTCCCGCGAGCCCAGGACGGCCTCCGCGGTGGCGAGCGCCTCCTCGAGCAGGGGCAGCGCCCTGGTGGGCTCACCGACCGCCGTGTAGGCCAGGGCGAGGTTGTTCGCGGCGGCCAGGACCATCGAGGTGTCGTGACCACGAGCCCGTCGGCGCACGGCCAGCGCCCGCTCGAACAACGGGACGGCCTGCACCGCCTGGCCGCATCCCTGGTAGGCGGCTGCGAGGTTGGTCAGGCTCGCGGCGACATCGGGGTCGTCCTCGGGAAGACCTTGCGTGGCGGCCAGGGCACGCTCGTAGAAGGGCACGGCACCGGCGACGTCGCCCGCGCAGGCCCGCGCCCGGGCCAGGCGGGAGCAGGACAGCGCGGACAGGGGGTGCTCGCGCCCCAGGACGCGGTCCGCGTCAGCCAGCAGGCTCGTGTACTGCTCGATGGCGCGCCCCGTCTCCCCCACGGTCTCGTAGGCCCGGGCGAGGTGGTGCCTGGCGGTCAGGGTGTCGGGGTGCTCGGAGCCGTACAGGCGCACGCACTCCTCAACGTGCCTGGCGTGCTCGACGACGTCCCACGGGACGCGCTCGACGGACACGGACCCACCTCCTTCTGACAAAACCAGGTCATGCTACCAGCGGAGCCCATCCGTGTCCTGAGCAGCGTCCGACGGCTCCGGACGGCGGCGGGCGGTGCTCAGCGCGCCCCGGTGGGGACCGCTCCGACAATGGTCCCCTCATCGATGACGACGAGCCACCGGGAGACCTCGCGCGCGCGTGCAAGCGCCGAGACCGCACCTGGTCCACCCGTCTGGGAGGTGACGGCCACGGCCGGCAGGACGGTGCACGTCTGGCCTGCGGTCACCTTAGCGCCCGGGGGCGGGTCGAGCCGGGACAGGTCCTGGTCGTCGACCGTGCCCAGCACCCGTGAGCCGTCGAGGACGATGACGAGAGCCGCGCCCTCGGCCAGGCGGGCCCGGACCTGCTCGAGCGGCGCGGCGGCGGGCAGCACCGCCACCGCCTGCGCCAGCTCGCGCAGGTCGACCCGGGATGCGGCCCGGCCCCCGCGCCCAAGCCCCAGGACCCTCCAGGAGGTGGCGGCGATGGGCCAGCCGACCATGACGGCCAGGACGAGCTGGAAGGACCCCGGCCTCGTGCCCTGGACGACAAGCGGCCACAGCAGCCAGCGCCAGGCGATGAGTGCCAGGACCGCCAGGCCCCCGACAGCGGCGACCTGCCGGCCCAGACGGGGGCGCCCGGTCACCTGCTCGACGAGCGCCGCCAGGGCGTGCCCTCCGTCCAGGGGCAGGCAGGGCAGGGCGTTGAAGGCGGCCAGGGCCAGGTTGACCCAGGTCAGTGCCCACACGGCGACGTAGGCAGGCACCGTCTCGACGACCCCGGAGCCCAGGGCCCACCGGCCCAGGGCCCACAGCACCAGGTTCGTGGCAGGACCCGACAGCGAGGTGAGCACGTCCTTCCACGGCCGCCACGACCGGGAAGGGCCGAAGCTGGTCCGTCCGCCCCACAGGTAGAGCTCGTAGCGCACGGGCCGGCGGCCCAGCGCCGTGCCGGCCATGCCGTGCGCCAGCTCGTGGAGGGTCACGCTCACCGCGACTCCCGCCACGGTCAGGCCGACCACGCCCAGGACCGTGAGGATCCCGAAGCCGGTCAGGGCGGAGGACACGAGCGGGTACCAGCTGGCGGCGATGAGGGCGCCGAGCAGCAGCGAGGTCGGGGCGACGACGACGGGAGCTCCGCCGACCCGGCCCAGGACCCATCCCTCGGGTGCGGTGGCTGACGGCATGAGCCGGAGCCTACGCGACCGGTCGGGCCCGACGCTCATCGCCCTGCCCGGCGCCAGCGGTCCCGCAGCCGCCTCGGCCCGCCCGACCCACCTCGCTCAGCCCTCCTCACCCCGGGCGGCGCGCACGCGCTCAAGGTTGCGCCTGAAGGACGGGACGTAGGGGTGCTGCTCGCCGAGCCGGCGGACCGCCTCGTCAACGAGCGTCTCGAGCTCGCTCACGGCCTGCCCCAGCCGGCCGGCGCACTCGTGGGCGTAGGCGAGGTTGTTCCGAGCGGACAGCGTGTCGGGGTGGGTGGGACCGAGCACCCGCTCGGCGTCCCGGACGACCTCCTCGTACAGGAGCGCTGCCCGGTCGGGCTCACCGGCGTCCCGCACGGCCCCCGCGAGGTTGTTGCGCGCCGTCAGGGTCAGGGGGTGGTCGGTGCCGACGAGGGCGACCGTGCCCTCAAGCACCTGCTCGAACAGGGGAACCGCCCGGGACGCCTCGCCCGTGGCGCGCAGGGCCGCGGCCAGGCTGTTGCGTGCCGTCAGGACGTGGGCGTGCCCCTGCCCCATCTGCTCGACGAGCACGTCGACGGCCTCGGTCAGGGTGAGGGTCACCGGCGACGGGGCGAGCCTGGCGGCGTGAGCGAGTGCCGCGGCCCCCTGCTCACGGCCCAGGACCCGGCGGGAGTAGCTCTGGACGGCAAGCGCCTGAAGCTGGCCGACGAGGTCCTCGACCTCACGGCGCCAGTGCCGCGGGTCGCGCACGCGGTCGAGGCGGACCCCGCCCAGGAGGCGAGCCGCCCGGTCCGCAGCAGCCTCCACCGCCTGGTCGTCCATACCGGCCCGGACGGCGGCCCCGTCCTCGACCCTGACCGTCGCCCCGTCCGCGGACAGCGAGCACACCCCGTCAGCCACGAGAACGGCCAGGGCACCGCGCAGTGCCCCCGGGCCCTCGTCCCCGCCGTCGGCCTCGTCCGCTCCGTCCGCTCCGTCCGCCCTGTCCGCTCCGTCCAGGCGCAGCAGCCAGCGGGCCGGCACTCCCGACTCGGCGAGCAGGGCCAGCACCTCGAGCTCACAGCGGGCGGTCCCGGCGCGCGACAAGACCTCGTCACCGGGGGCGGCCTGTCCGTCGAGCGGACCGGGCGCACCGACGGTGCACCGGTCCTGCCCGCCGGTGGCGGAGCCTGGAGCGTCCTTCATGAGCGCATGGTACCGGCCCCGCGCACACGGCTCCCGGGCCGCAGGAGGGAACCTGCACGACCAGGCCCCGCGACCGCACCGGTGCCGGGCACCGGCCGGGCACGGTAGGTTCGTGCCCGTGAGCGACACCCTGAGGAGCACCGCGACCGGTCCGGGCCAGGACGCCTCGGACACGGCCGGCCGCACCGGGGGGCGCCGGGCCGCTCTCTCGCCGTCACGGGCCAAGGACTTCATGCAGTGCCCCCTGCTGTTCCGTCTGCGCACCGTCGACAGGCTGCCCGAGCCCGGCTCCCTGGCCACGCACAAGGGCACCCTCGTCCACTCGGTGCTCGAGGACCTCTTCGACCTGCCTGCCGCTGAGCGGACCGAGGCCTCGGCCCTGGCGATGCTCCCGGCGCGGTGGGAGGCCCACCGCGCGGCCGACCCCGGCGTCATGGACCTGTTCGGCGACCAGGGCGAGGTCGACCGGTGGCTGGCTGAGGCCCGCGGCCTCATCTCCACCTACTTCCGGATGGAGAACCCGCGCCGTCTGGAGCCTGCCGAGCGTGAGCTCCTCGTTGAGGCGGAGAGCTCGCAGGGGCTGCTCCTGCGCGGCTTCGTCGACAGGCTGGACGTGGCCCCCGACGGAGCGATGCGGGTCGTGGACTACAAGACCGGCCGGTCTCCCGGGCCCCGCTTCATCGAGGAGGCGCTGTTCCAGATGCGCTTCTACGCCCTGGTGCTGCGGCGCCTGCGGGGACGTGCTCCCGCCCGCCTCCAGCTGCTCTACCTCAAGGACGGCCGCACCCTGACCCACGACCCGCGCCCGGCCGAGCTGGATGCCACTGAGACCCGACTGGCCCACCTGTGGGAGGAGGTCGAGGACTGCGCCGTCTCGGGACGGTTCACCCCGCGGCGCTCACGACTGTGCGACTGGTGCGCCCACCACGCCCACTGCCCCGTGTTCGGCGGCACGACACCGGAGCTGCCCGAGCAGGGGGTGGCACGGTTGCTCACCGCCCGGCGCAGGCCGGGCGCATGACGGCCGGCCCCGGTCGGGACCCACGGCGTCTCCGGTCGTGGGCGGTGGTGGACACGACGGCGGCATCCGGACTATCTTGCCCAGCAGGTCGGCGCCCCTGGCGCAGACCCTCCGGGCAGCCCGGTGCAGGGACACGAGCTGCCGCAGCCTGATCCGAAGGAACCTCATGAACCCCCAGGTCCGCTCCGCCGTCGGCCACGCCATGTGCGGGACGCGGTGCTGTACGTGCGGCCTGGTCGGAGGGTTCTGAGGGCACCGCGGACTCACGACAGCTCCTCACGCACCCCCGGGGCCGCCAGGACACGGCGCCCCACCCGACCAGGCGACCACCCCGTCCCCATCATCCTGCGGGCGTCGGGTGAGACGCGCGTGTGCACCCTGACCGGCGGCGCACCGCCGCGGTCGACTCACCCGGGCCCCTGGCGGGCCGCTGTCGCGGCCGGACAAGGACCACTCATGATCATCACCGGCCTGGCCGTGGGCGCAGTCCTCGGCCTCATCCTCCAACGTGGACGCTTCTGCATCACCGGCGCCTTCCGGGACCTGTGGGTCTCCCGCTCCTGGCGCTGGTTCACGGCCCTCCTCGTGGCCGTCGCCGTCCAGGCGGTCGGTGTCGGCGCCCTCACGGCGCTCGACGTCATCGCCCCCGAGATCCCTCCGCTGTCCGTGGTCGCCGTCGTCGTCGGCTCCTTCGTTTTCGGCGTCGGCATCGTCCTGGCCGGAGGGTGCGCCACCGGAACCTACTACCGTGCCGGCGAGGGACTCGTCGGCTCCTGGCTGGCACTCGTCGCCTACGCCCTGGCGGCATCGGCCTCCAAGACCGGTTTCCTGGCCCCGGTGACCACCTGGGTCCAGGGCCTGTGGGCCACGGGGCTGACAACCGTCCCGGCCACGGTCGGGGCGCCGGAGTGGACCGGAGTCGTCCTCCTGCTCGCAGCCACGGTCCTCCTCGTACGCCGGCAGATGCGCCACGCGGCACAGCACCCGGTCGGGATCCAGCTGCCCGCACAGCGCTCAGGAGCGGCCCACCTCCTGTTCGAGCGGGCCTGGAACCCCCTGGTCACCGGCGCCCTCGTGGGCGTCGTGGCCGTCATCGCCTGGCCCGCGTCCTGGGCGACCGGTCGCCACGACGGCCTGGGCATCACGGCACCGACCTCCAACCTGCTGGGCTTCATCGTCACCGGGGACACCAACCGCCTCGACTGGGGCGTCCTGCTCATCGTGGGCATCGTCCTGGGCTCCTACGCCTCAGCCCGAGCCTCGGGAGAGTTCCGGGTGCGGGTGCCGTCAGCCACCGTCATCAACCGCTCCGTGGGCGGCGGCCTGCTCATGGGCATCGGCGCGGCCTGGGCAGGAGGGTGCTCGATCGGCAACGCCCTCGTGCAGACCTCCCTGCTGTCCTGGCAGGGCTGGATCGCCCTTGTCTTCCAGGTGCTCGGGGTCGGCCTGAGCGCCTACCTCACCCTCATCCGGCCACGGCGCGCACGCAGGCTGGCCCGTGAGGAGGCGTTGAGCCGGGCCGCCGCGTCGAGGCCCCAGGACGAGGCCGAGCCCGCCCGCGTGCCCGCACCGCTGTGAGCGCCTCACCGGGCATGGCTCCGGCCACCGCGACCGGCCGCCACCGTGCGTGACCACGTGTCTCCCGTCCCCACCACCCCACCCTGTTCCGTCTTCTGTCTGTCTCTGTCTGTCTCTGTCTGTCACCACCAAGGAGGTACCCGACATGCGCACCGTGCTCGAGACCGAGGGCCTTGTGTGCCCCTTCCCCGTCATCGAGGCCGAGGAGGCGATGGCCGGGCTGAGCAAGGGCGATGAGCTCGTCATCGGCTTCGACTGCACCCAGGGGACCCAGTCGCTGCCCGCCTGGGCCGCCGACAACGGCTACACCGTCACCGAGTTCACCCGGACCGGCAACGCCTCCTGGTCGATCACCGTGCGCAAGTAGCGCGCACGAGACCACCCGGGCGGGCGTGCCGTCGCGCGCACCCACCCCGTGCGCCTACGGTTGGCCCATGGAACACAGGAGGCTCGGCGCAACCGGTCTGCGCGTCTCAGCCGTCGGCCTGGGCACGATGACCTGGGGGCGGGACACCGACGCCCTCGAGGCCAAGGAGCAGCTCGAGATCTTCCTCGACGCCGGAGGCACCCTCGTGGACACGGCCGCCTCCTACTGCGAGGGGGCGAGCGAGGAGGTCATCGGCGCGCTCCTGGCCGAGCACGTCGACCGTCGCGACATCGTCCTGGTGTCCAAGGCGGGGGTGCGCACCTGGCGCACAGGCACCCGCGCCACGGCCGCCGACGCCTCACGGGGCACGCTCCTGGACACCCTCGACGACTCGCTGACCCGGCTGGGGACCGACCACCTCGACCTGTGGCTCGTCCAGGTCCCCGACCCCACGACGCCGATGGAGGAGACCGTCGACGCCCTGCGCCGGGCGGTCGACTCGGGCAGGACCCGCTATGTCGGCCTGTCCAACCACCCCGCCTGGGCCACCGCGCACGCCGCCTGCCTGCTCCACGGACACGGCCCAGGGCTGGCCGCCGTCGAGGTCGAGCACTCGCTGCTCTCCCGCGGCATCGAGCGGGAGGTCCTGCCCGCCTCCAGCGTGCTGGGCTTCGGTGTCATCGGCTTCGCCCCCCTGGGCCGCGGGGTCCTCACCGGCAAGTACCGCGCCTCGACCCCGCCGGACTCGCGCGGAGCCTCACCTCACCTGCGCTCCTACGTCGCCCCCTACCTCGGTGAGCGCCACGCGGGCGTGGTCGAGGCCGTGGCTACCGCCGCGGTCGGCCTGGACCGCAAACCGGTCGAGGTAGCGATGGCCTGGGCCCGCGACGCCGCGGGCGTCGCCTCGACGGTCGTCGGCGCACGGACCCCCAGCCAGCTGCACGGCGTGCTGGCCGCCGACGACCTCGTCCTGCCCGTCCAGATCCGCCGCGCACTCGACGAGGTGACAGCCCCTGACCTCGGCTACCCGGAACGCTTCTAGGACAAGCCTCAGTCCGTGTCTGCGTCCGTGTCTGCGTCCATGTCTGCCATGACCGCCATGCCGGTCATGGCAGACATGCTGCCGGTCCCGCTGAGCACCGGCGCCGACCGCTCCCCCGCTACCGTCCCGGGCCCGACCACCGCTCAGGACCGCCGGTAGGAGGCACCGCCGTCCTCGTCGCGGTCGTACTCGTCGTCGACGTCCTCATCGTCATCATCGTCGTCATCGTCGTCATCGTCGTCATCATCGTCGACGTCGCTGTCGTACTCGTCATCGTCATCGTCGAAGTCGACGTCGTCATCCTCGTCGTCGTCCTCGTCATCGTCCTCGTCATCGAAGTCGTCGAAGTCGTCCTCCTCGCCCTCGGAGTCGACGATGTCGAGGGGCAGCTCGATCCCGTATGCGGTGAACAGGGCGTCGTCGTAGGTGAAGAAGGCGTCCTGCAGCGAGGTCTCTGCGGCGACGACCGCCGGTGAGAGCTCGTCACCGGTGGCGGCTGCGTCCAGGTGCGCCTCGAGGGCGGCGATGAGTCGGTTGAGCGCGGACCGCGGGTCGTTCGTCATGTGGGACACACTACCGGCTTCCCGTCCTGACGGCGCACGCCTCGTACTCGAGGGCGTGCGCCGTCAGGACGCCTACCGGACCCGTGCCCGTACGCCCTCGTCGAGGGCCCGGCCGCCGGGAGGCCCGGCCGTCTGCCTGTCAGTCCCCCAGGCCGAGCTGGGAGGAGATGTACCCCAGGTAGAGGTCCTCGCCCTTGAACCGGGAGGTCTCCTCGGGTCCCAGGACCACCCGGCGGCCGTCGCGCAGGACCTGGGAGGCGCCGCCGTCGGGCCCCAGGGGCAGGACGACGTGCTCGGGCAGCGGGGTGTAGGTGGCGGTGGGCTCCTGTCCTGCGATGAGGGAGGAGATGTTGGCGGCCACGACCTCGGCGTGGGCCCGGGCGGCGTCGGCCCGCTTGGTCTCTCGCACGTCGGTGATGTCGCCGATGGCCCACACGCCGGGGTGGCCGACGACCCGCAGGTGCTCGTCGACGCGGATCGTGCCGTCGTAGCGGCGGATCTCGTCGTAGTCGGCACCCAGGAAGCCGGTGGCGGCCGAGGCGCCGTAGGCGCGGAACCACATGTCGGCCTCGATGCGGCGCCCGCCCTTGGTCATGACGCGGAAGGGTGAGAGCACCCCGGGGTCGACCGGAGGCAGGGAGGCGAGCTTGTCGCCGGTGATGACCTCGACGCCGCGCTCGGCCAGCTGGGAGGCGATGGCCTCACGCAGCGAGGGCTCGTAGTCCCTGGCCGGCAGGATCTCCGCCCCGGCCTCCACAAGGGTGACCGCGATCTGCGGGAAGGCCGAGGTGATCTCGCCGACGAGCTCGATGCCCACGTCCCCGGCGCCGGCCACGAGCACCCGGGTGGCCTGCTCGAGGTTGGCCCGGGTCCGTTCGATGCGCGCCCTGGCCACCACCGAGGAGGAGTCGAGGTGCTTGGCGGGGAAGGGGTAGGCGGTTCCCGTGGCCAGGACGAGCTGGTCGGCCTCGATGGCGCCCGCGCCCGAGACCTGGACCGTCGTGCCCGACACGCCCAGGACGGTGCCCTGGACGACGCGACCGCGCGAGAGCAGACGGTCGTAGGGCATGAAGATCTTCTCAGCCCACTGCGCGTCCACTGCGGCGCGCAGCGCTGCGGCGTGGTTGACGAAGCTGTCCTTCTGCTCGACGAGGGTGACCTCGGCGATCTCGTCGAGGGCCTTGGCCAGGGTGATGCCCCCGTAGCCTCCGCCAACAATGGTCACTCGCGTCATCTGTGCGTCCTTCCGGTTCGGGGTGGGTCGGCGCCGGGGCGGCGGCACACGGCTGTCTGTTGTCATCGGTGCCGGGGCCCGCCCCGGCCCGCCGGTCAGGTGAGGCCGTCCCATCTCAGGACAGGGGTGATCCGGGGGTCACCCCGGTGAGCTCCCGGGAGGACCGTGGGGCGTGGGGACTCCCCGTGGGAGCGGTCGCGGCCATGGCGCCATCGTGCCACGACCTCGCCCCTCGGCACGCCAGGCGCCCCCACCCGAGGCCGTCACCGTTCCTGGGCCGGGGTCTGCGGCTCACCGCCGGTCCCGACCGCGAGCCCGATGAGGAGCTCGAGGGTCTCGTGGTCGGTCGGGTGGGACGAGGTCGTGCCGGAGGCCTTGCTGGTCCAGTAGCCGTCAACCGCGAGCAGGGCGATCCGCTGCATCGGCGTGAGCGTCTCGGGGTCCCCGACCCACTCGGCTTGGAAGGTCTCCCACGCCGTGAGGAGCCGGGCCGCCTCCGGCCGGCCCGAGATCATGAAGGCGAGCTCCCCGGGCAGGATCGAGCCGTCGACCACCGAGCGCACCAGGGCGCGGATCCGCTCAGCGCGGGTGGCGGCCTCGAAGGGCTTGCCCAGGGTGTCGAGGGCCTCGGTCGTCCACTGGTCGAGGAGGTGGTCGGCGATGGCCTCGATGAGAGACTCCCTGTTGCGGAAGTGGTAGACGACCCCGCCGCGGGTGAGCCCGGTGTGCTCGGCCACGGCCTCGAAGGTGAGGCGGTCGTAGCCCTCGCGCGCCGCCACCTCGAGGGCGCCCAGGACGATCCGCTCCCTGTTGGACCTCCTCATCGCACCGCCTGCTCCTGGGGAGCCGGGCGGGCCTCGGGACGGGTCGCGTCCTGTTCCCCCTGGCCGCCCAGCTCCTCACCGGCGGGGACCCGGAGCCAGGCCATGACCGCGGCGACGGCGAGGATGATCGCCGCGACGCAGGCCGTCGTCTGCATGGCGTGGGTGAAGGCCAACCGGGCACCGTCGTAGAGCACCGCCTGGGCGGGGTCGGCACGGTCGACGACACCGGCCAGGGTGGCCAGGGACTCACGGGCGGCACCGGCGACATCCGCTGGAACCGTCTCGTCGACCTCTCCCAGGCGCATGCGGTAGCCCGTGTCCTGGACGGTGCCGAGCACGGCGATGCCCATGGCCGCGCCGAGCTCGATGGCGGTCTCGGAGATGGCCGACGCCGCCCCCGCCCTGCGCGCGGGCACCGCGCTCAGGATCGCGGCGTTGGCCACCGCCGAGGCGACGCCCACCCCGACACCGACGACCGCCAGCGCCGCGGCGAGGTAGGCATAGCGCTGCGCCCCCTCGGCCAGCGCCAGGCCGGCCAGGCCCGCCGCAGCCGTCCCGAGTGACAGCCCCAGGGTCCGGCCCTGGCCGAGCCTGATGACGAGCCACCCCACGAGGACGACCGACAGGATCGACGCCACCGAGCTGGGCAGCTCGGCCAGGCCGGCCTTGAAGGTGGGGTAGCCGCGCACGAGCTGGAGGTACTGGCTGAAGAAGTAGAACAGCCCCGCCAGGCTGAACACGGCCATGAAGGCCGAGACGACGGCCCAGGTGAAGCCGGGGTTGCGGAACAGGGTGACGTCGATCAACGGCGTGGTGAGCACGCGTTGGCGGCGAAGGAAGACCCAGCCCAGGGTGAGGCCGAGGAGGGCGGCGCCGATCGCCGTCGGCGTCAGCCCGTCGTGAGCGAGCGTCTTGACGGCGTAGACCGTGGGCACGATCGCCCCCACGGACAGGGCGGCCGAGGCCAGGTCCACCGGCGCGCCCTCGGTGTTGCGAGACTCGGGCAGGAGGAACAGGCCGGTGCCCAGGACAAGCAGCATGACGGGGATGTTGATGAGGAAGACGCTCCCCCACCAGAAGTGCTCGAGGAGGTAGCCGCCCACGAGGGGGCCCAGCGCCGTGCCTCCGGCGGTGCCCGCCGACCAGACCGCGATCGCGGTGCGGCGGTGGCGCGGGTCGGGGAAGACATTGCGGATGAGCGACAGCGTCGAGGGCATGATCGTGGCTCCGCTGACACCCAGCAGGGCGCGGGCGGCGATGAGCGCCTCCGCGCTCGGGGCGAAGGCGGCCAGGGCGCTGGACAGCCCGAAGCCGACGGTCCCGATGAGCAGAAGGCGCCTGCGTCCGATCCGGTCGGCGACGTTGCCCATCGTGACGAGCAGGCCCGCCAGGGCGAAGGAGTAGATGTCGCCGATCCACAGCAGCTGGGTGGCGCTGGGCGCCAGGTCCGCGGACAGGGCGGGGATCGCCAGTGACAGGACCGTGGAGTCGATGGTCAGGATGAGGACCGCCACGGTGAGGACGGCCAGTGCCGCCCAGTCGCGGGCGCGGGGAGGTGAAGGTGGCGTGGTCACCCCGTAACTGTACTGTACGTACAGTACAGTTACGGGCGTGGGCTCGGGTGACTCGCGACACGGAGACGCGGGAGCGCCCGCTGCGCACCGGAGCCGACCGCCTTGCCCAGGAGCCTCGAGCACCCCCCGCCGCGGCATCAGTCCCCTACAGCCCGAGCACACCGGCGACGTCGGGTGGGAAGTAGCCCGGGCCCTTGAGCACCTTGCCGTCCTCTCGGTAGATGGGCCGCCCGTCGGCGCCGAGCTTGGACATGTTGGAGCGCTGGACCTCGGTGAGCACCGCGGCGAGGTCGATGCCGGTCTCCAGGGCCATCCCGTAGATGACGTAGACGAGGTCGGCCAGGGCGTCGGCGGCCTCGGCCGTGTCGCGGGTGCCGTCGTCGGCGGACACCGCACGGCTGAAGGCCGCCTCGATCTCCTGCCTGGCGGCGCGCCCGTAGACGGCACCGGTCAGCTCGGCGAACTCCTCGGCGACCAGAGACATGCGCATGTGGAGGCTCTCACGATCCAGGCTCGCGCCGTCGACGCGCACCGGCAGGCCGTAGACCTTGTGGAACTGGCGCACGAGGGCCTCGGGGTCGTCCCCCTCACGCTCGCCCACACCTGCCTGGTCGACCAGGGGGGTGCGCCGGCCGGCGGTGCGCGAGGTGCCGTTGCCCCGACCCGTCGGCTCGGCGGAGGCGGGCAGCGGGCCGTCCCAGGGCGCACGCGGCTCACGGGGGTCCTCAGCCAGGAGCGTGCCGACCCAGCCGTCCTGCAGGCTGCCGTCGTTGCCGAGGTAACGACGGCGCCGTGCCTCCTTGACGAAGCCCAGCCGCCAGGCCACGCGCCAGGAGTCCCAGTTGGGGACGCCGTCGTGGATGTCGCAGGCCCAGCCCAGGGCGCTCAGGCCCACGGGGCCGCTGGGGTCGAAGACGACGTCGATGACGGCGCGGGCGGCGCGCAGGATCGTGCCGCGCCCGCGGGCCTCGGGAGCGAGCCAGAAGCCGAGCTCTCCGCGACCACCTGTTGTCAGCGTGACCCCGATCATGCCGACAAGCCGGGTACCAGCCTCCGGGCGCACCTCCCGCACCCCCCAGGTCAGCTCCTTGCCGCTGTCCCACCCCGGTGCGACGACCGAGGAGACGAAGATCTCAGCGTCCTGGGTGGTGTAGTGACGAGGGACGAGAGTCCACTCCTGGATGTCCGGGTCCTGGCAGATCTCGGCGATGCGTTCGACATCTGACCCGGCGGGCACCGACAGGACGAGCTCGGGCAGGCACACGCCGTCCTGCTGGGAGGCAGGGACTCGGATCTCGAAGGGCTCCATGCCGCCATGCTATCGACCCGCCGTAGGACCACCTCAGACCCCGCGAGGCCGCGCGCTGCCCGAGGCCCGCGCCGGTCCACCCGCTCCCCGCGGCGACTCAGGAGGAGGCGGCCCTCGGGCCTCGCCTGCGCAGAACGGGCCAGCTGACCGCCAGGACGACCCCTCCGACCAGTCCGTAGACGAGGGCGACCCACGTGCCGTGCGCGTCGGCGAACCACCCGATGACCGGTGGGGAGACGAGCATGATGACCCGGGCGAGCCAGGACACGATCGTCAGCCCCTGACCGGGCCGCAGGCCGGGGATGTCGTCGGCCGCTGCGTAGGCCACCGGCACGGCCACCGCGCAGCCGGTGCCGGCGACGACCATCCCGATGAGGGTGCCGGGCACGGACCCGATGACGAGGGCGATCGTCATGCCCGCGGCGACGAGCACCCCTCCCCAGGCGATGACCTTGCGGGGGCCCAGCCGGTCGATGACCGTGTCGCCCAGGAGCCGTCCCACGATCATCGTTCCCTGGAGGCACACCAGCCCCATGCCGACCATGCCCGGGGCGGCCCCCTGCTCGGCCAGGAGGAGGGAGGACCAGCTCCCCGCCACGTCCTCGGGGAACATGGCCGCGGCGCACATGGTCCCCAGGACGGCGATGACGACGACCGTGACGAGCCTGGAGGGGGCAGGGCCCTTGTCGGCACCGGGCGCCTCCTGCCCGTGCGGTGCTGCGGCGCCCTCCGCCAGGCCCTGGCGGTCGGCGGAGTCGGGCCCCGGAATCATCCACGGCAGGGCCGTGCCGGCGACAAGGCACAGGAGCACGAGGACGACGAGCATGTGGAGCCCGACGGGGACGCCGGCACCCGCCATGAGCTGTCCCATCATGGCGCCCAGCACCGCGCCCAGGGACCATGCGGCGTGGAAGCTCGTGATGATCGACCCGCCCCAGCGGCGCTCGACGCGCAGGCCGTGGGCGTTCTGCGCGACGTCGACGATCGCGTCGATGCCGCCCACCCAGGCCAGGCAGACGGCGAAGACCAGCCAGGAGTCAGCCAGTCCCGCCCCCACCAGGCCCAGCCCGAGGACCATCATGCCCACCGAGGCCACCCGGGCGGAGGTCAGGCGGGTGATGAGCCAGGAGGCGGCCAGCCCGGCGACGAGCGCGCCCACCGATCCGAACATGACGGCCTGCCCGAACTCGGCCTTCGTGATGCCCAGGTGCACGAGGATCTCGGGGTAGCGGGGCACGAGGTTGGCAAAGCCCAGGCCGTTGGCCAGGAAGGTGAGGTAGACGGCCACGCGCGCCTTGACGAGGGCTCGTGGGCGCCGAGGGACGTCGGTGGTCACAGCGTTGTGTTCCTTGTGCGTGTCTGGCGGGTTCGCGGTCAGTGTAGCGCTCAACCTGATCGGGGCCCGCCAGCATCCTGGACCGCCCGCTCGGCTCGCTGCGCTCGTGGACGACCCGTTGCGACGAGCCGTTGCGACGATCCTGGAGCCGCGCCCCGGCCCGTGCGGGCCGCAGCCACCGCGCAGGCGGGCCCCGCGCCGGCCCTGCCCCGGCAGGAGCATGACTGAGGGCCCGGTCCAGGTGGTGCCTGGACCGGGCCCTCAGTGCCGCGGTGTCCGAGGGGGGACTTGAACCCCCACGCCCGTTTAATAAGGCACTAGCACCTCAAGCTAGCGCGTCTACCTATTCCGCCACTCGGACTCAGTTGTCGGTGATGACCAGTGCTTGTCACTGCTCGCCACTGCGTGTCGCTGTCGCGGCAGGCGCGGGCCCGCCGGGACGGTGAGAAACTTAGCATGCCCGCGGCGCGGGGTGCACATCAGGTCCGGTGCCGTGCATCACAAGGACCGGGGTGGACCGTCCTGGAGGGCCTCAGCCCCGTCGGTAGCCCCGTCGGGTGCCGGCCCGCGTCAGTCTGACAGGGCCAGGACCTCGACGCGGGTGCCCAGGGTGGTCGACTCCCCCGGCCCCAGGAGCCTGGCGTGCTCGCGCACCGCGGCGCTCTCGACGCACAGCATCGAGGCGAACTCCTCGTCGGCCATGTCCGCCATCGCGGCGGCACCGCTGCGCCAGGGGTTCCACACGACGGTGCTCGGGGCGTTGGACCCGGTCACGAGGATCTGGCGCCCACCGGCGGGGTCGCGGACCGTGACCGGCCCCTGGGAGGAGTAGACCCGGTCGGTCGGGCCGCTGATCCGCAGCGCCCCGACCTGGGTGTTGCCGCGGGTCCCCTCGACGCCGTCGGAGTAGGTGGCGCCCTCCAGGCCGGTGACCTCCACCGCGGTGACGTCGCCGACAGCCAGGTAGGTGTGCAGCGCCGCCTCGATCTCACGCGGCTCCCGCCCCGTGTTGCGCAGGGACAGGGTCAGCTCGAGCTCATGACCCACGTGGACGACGTAGAGGAGGCTCAGCCCGTCGTGCTCCAGGCCCAGGAGCACGCGCACCGAGCCGTCACGCTCCTGCTCGACCGAGCGCAGGACCCACGGGCGCAGGCGCCCCCACCCGTGCGAGGGGCGCTGGAGCCCGTCGACACCGGTGGTGAACCACGGCAGGCACAGGGGCACGCCACCGCGGATCGCCGTGGCGCCGTCAAAGACCGCCTGACGGGAGGTGAAGACGACCTCCCTGCCCCCACGGGGCACCCAGGAGGTCAGGTGCGCGCCGTGGAGGTAGATCTGCGACGAGCCTGCGGGGGCGTCGATAAGGAGACGAGGCTGACGTCCCCGCCCCGGACCCACGGCGGTCGAACGAGGGAGCCGGAGGGAACCGGCGTCGGGGCCTGTGCGTGGACCGGTGCTCATGGACTCCACGCTAGTAGGCTGGCGCCGTCCCGTCAGCAGACCGGGCCACCGAGATGCACGACGACGAACGACGACGAACAACGACGAACGACGACGAACCGACCGGGCCTCAGCGGCAGCAAGAGGGAGTGAGGCGGAGGCGATGGCACCCACGACGACGGCCCCAGGGGGCGGCCCTCCAGGCCGCGGGGCGCGCACAAGCGGCACCGCCGGGCAGTTCACGGCCGTGCTGCTGGACCTGGACGGCACGATCACCGACTCGGCGCCGGTCATCCTGGAGTCCCTGAGCACCGTCCTGACCGAACTCGGTGTACCGGTGCCGGACCACGCCACGCTCATGAGCTTCGTCGGGCCGCCGTTGTCGGCCACCTTCAGGGGCTACGCCGGCCTGGACGCCGCGGCCACCGAGCGCGCCCTGGCCTCCTACCGCCGTCACTACCGCGGGCGGATGCTCGACGCCCCGCTCTACGAGGGCGTCGCCCCCCTCCTGCACGCCCTGGCCGACCAGGGAGTCCCCCTGGGCCTGGCCACCTCGAAGAACGAGGAGCTGGCAGGCCTCATCCTCGACCACTGGGGGCTGTCCCCGCTGTTCACGGTGGTCAGCGGCGCGGGCCCCGCCGACCACGACGGTTCCAAGGGCGCCGTCATCACCCGTGCCCTTGAGCGCCTCGAGGCGGCTGGGGCGGAGACCTCCCGGGTCGTGCACGTCGGGGACCGCGACCACGACACCCTCGGGGCGCGCGAGGCGGGCGTGGAGTGCATCGGCGTGCTGTGGGGCTACGGAGACGCCGCCGAGCTCGCCGACGCCCGGTGGCTGGCCCGTCGGCCGACCGACCTGTCCGCCCTGCTCACCGCTGAGGCCCTGCCGTGAGCGCGCCGGACGGCCTGCCCGACGGAGGGCCCCAGGAGGCCGCGGTGGCCTTTGAGCCCGCGGTTGCCTCTGATCATGCCGACGCGGCCCGCCCGGGCACGACGGCACCGGAGCCGGCTCCCGCGCGGGGTGGCGACCCTGGCCGGGCCGGTGGGCTCAGGGTGCCCGTGCTGGGGATGCTGCGTCGCCTGCGCTCGGGGCGGGACGCCCTGGACCGCACGATCGAGCGTGCCGAGCAGGCGCGCCTGGAGGCCCGCACCCGGCAGATGCTCTACGAGGACCGGCCCGCCCCCTCCCCCGGCCCGATCGACCAGGACGGTGCGCAGGACCGGCCCGCGGCCGGGGTGCTGAGCACCCTGCCCTCCTGGCTCGTGCGAGGCGGCGTCGGCGCCTGGCTGCTGCTGGGACTGCTCATCGTCATCAGCCTCGTGTTCTTCGCGACCTCCCGGATCATCCCGGTGTTCATCGGGGTGTTCATGGCCCTCGTGCTCACCTCGATCCTTCAGCCGCTGGTCAACCTCTTCGCCCGGGTCATGCCGCGCTACCCCGCGACCTTCCTGGGCCTGCTCACCGCCCTGGGCCTGGTGGCGGGCCTGCTGGCCTACGTCGTGTCCTCGGTGACCAACCAGTGGAGCTCCCTGGCCGCCCAGTTCTCGGACGGCGTGTCCACGATCGTCGACTTCCTCGAGAACGGCCCCCTGCCCGTCCACCTCACCCAGGACCAGCTCATGGGCCAGGTCGACACGTGGCTGGCCCAGGGGCAGAGCTATGTCCAGGACAACGCCCCGACCCTGGCCAGCGAGGTCCTGTCCAATGCCGGGACCGTCGTGGACGTCTTCGCCGTCCTGGCGCTGGCGGTGTTCTCCACGATCTTCTTCCTGGCCTCCGGCGCCAGGATGTGGCGCTGGTTCCTCAACGAGCTGCCCGCCCGGCAGCGCGAGTCGGTGCACCGCGCCGCCGGGGCGGGCTGGTACACCTTCGCGGGATACGCGCGCGGCACGGTCATCGTGGCACTGACCGACGGGATCATGGCCGGCGTCTTCCTCCAGATCGTCGGCGTCCCGCTGGCCGCTCCGCTGGCGGTGCTCGTGTTCATCGGCGCGTTCATCCCGATCATCGGCGCCCCTGCCGCGATGCTCATCGCCATGATGGTGGCGCTGGCCTCCGACGGCGTCGTGACGATGGTCGTCGTGTGCCTGGGCGTGGCCGGGATCGGCCAGATCGAGGGGCACATTCTTCAGCCGCTCATCATGGGGCGCCAGGTCTCGCTCCACCCGGTCGTCGTCATCATCGGTGTGGCGGTGGGCACCTACGCCGCGGGCCTGCTGGGCGCCATCGTGGCGGTGCCTCTCATCAGCGTCGCCTGGTCGGTGTACTCCGAGCTTCACGTCAGGGACGCGCCCGTCGTCGGAGAGCTGCCCGCCTACCCGGCCCGGGACGGCTGAGGCCCCGGCAGGGGCGGCGGGGCGCACGCACCGGGCTCGAGGCGCCTGCCCTCCCCTCAGCACCAGTCCCGGCTGCCTGCGGAGACGACCCCGGGCAGGGCCTCAAGACGCTCGGCGCGCAGGGCCACGACCCCGTCGGCCGCCTCGACCGTGCCGCGCACCACGAGCGCGCGGGCCCTCCTGCCCACCGCCCGGTAGCGCCTCCACAGCCCCTCCGAGCACACGACGTTGAGCAGCCCGGTCTCGTCCTCGAGGTTGAGGAAGATCATGCCCGACGCCGTGTGAGGCCGCTGCCGGTGGGTGACGACCCCGGCGGCTCGCACCCGGGCCCCGTCAGCAGTGGACATGACCTCCGCGACGCTGAGGACCCCGGAGGCCGCGAGGCGACCGCGCACGAGCTCGATCGGGTGCGTCTCGGTGGACACCCCTGTCAGGCTGAGGTCGGCAGCCTGCCGCTCGGCACGGCTCATCTCGACCAGGCGCGGGGCCCTGGCACCGACGGCGGTGCCCGGCAGGGGCGGCTGGTACCAGGCTCCCCCCGCGGGGTCCGGGAGGTGGCGCAGCCCGTACTCCCCCGCCAGGACCCCGGCGGCCCACAGGGCCTCGCGCCGCCCGACCCCCAGAGAGGACAGCGCCCCGCAGGCGGCCAGGGACTCCAGGCACGTCCGGCTCAGGCGCACCCTGCGCGCGAGGTCGGCCGCATCAGCGTACGGACCGTTCGCGACGCGCTCGGAGACGATCGCGGCGGCGGTCTGCGTCCCCAGTCCCTTGACGCGGGCCAGTCCCAGGCGCACCGCCAGGTCCGGGTGGACGTCCAGCTCGGTCAGGGCGTGGGGGTGGGGCCGCGCGGTAGCGCCCGGGACGGGCCCGCCCCCGGTCGGCGGCCCGGGCTCCGTCTCCCCGGTCCCCCCTGCGGCACCGACCCTCTCCACCGAGGCCTGGCAGGCAGAGACGTTGACGTCGGCGGGCAGGACCCGCACGCCGTGGCGGCGGGCGTCGGCCACAAGGGACTGGGGAGACCAGAAGCCCATGGGCTGGGCGGCCAGGACCCCGGCGTAGAAGTCCTCTGGCCTGCGGACCTTGAGCCAGGCCAAGGCGTAGACGAGGTAGGCGAAGGAGAAGGCGTGGGACTCGGGGAAGCCGAAGTCGGCGAAGCCACGCAGCTTGTCGAAGACCGTCTCAGCCACGTCACGCTCCGCCCCGCGTGCGGTCATTCCCTCCACGAAGCGGTCGTGGAGCGCCTCCATGCGCTCGGCGGAGCGCTTGGACCCCATGGCCTGGCGCAGGGCGTCGGCCTCGGCCGGGCTGAAGCCCGCGGCGTCGACGGCGATCTGCATGAGCTGCTCCTGGAACAGCGGCACCCCCAGGGTCTTGGCGAGGGCCGGTCGGAGGGAGTCGTGGAGGTAGTCGACCTTCTCCCGGCCCAGGCGCCGGCGGATATAGGGGCTGACGGCATCACCCTGGATGGGGCCGGGGCGGATGAGCGCGACCTCGACGACGATGTCGTAGAAGGTCGCCGGGCGCAGGCGGGGCAGGGTGGCCATCTGGGCGCGGGACTCGACCTGGAAGACCCCCACGGTGTCGGCGGCGCTCAGCAGCCTGTAGACCGCGGGATCCTCCTCAGGCAGGGTGTGCAGGCTCCAGGGCCTGCCGGACTGGGCGGCCCGCAGGGTCCCCCGCCCCTGACCGTGGGCGCCGTCGGGCTCGGGGACCCGTTGACCGCGCTGGTCCAGGCTCGTGAAGGCCAGGCGCAGGGCGGTGAGCATGCCCAGCCCCAGGAGGTCGAACTTGACCAGGCCCGCGGCGGCGCAGTCGTCCTTGTCCCACTGCAGGACGCTGCGCCCCTCCATCGCGCCCCAGCGCACCGGGCAGACCTCAGTGACCGGGCGGTCGGCCAGGACCATGCCGCCTGAGTGGATGCCCAGGTGGCGCGGCAGGCGCAGGAGCCGCTCGGCCACCTCCACGACCTGCTCAGGAGGCTCGTCCGCACGCAGCGGGGCGCCCGGGGGGCAGGAGGAGCTGTCGGCGGCTCCTCCTGCCCCCGGGCCCTGGGCTCGCACCGAGCCCCAGCGGTCCATCTGCCCGGCCCAGGCGTCCTGGAGGCCGGCCGGGTGCCCCAGGGCGCGGGCCGCATCGCGCACCGCCGAGCGGGGGCGGTAGGAGATGACGTTGGCCACCTGGGCGGCGCACTCGCGCCCGTAGCGGTCGTAGACGTGCTGGATGACCTCCTCACGTCGGCAGGCCTCGATGTCGAGGTCGATGTCGGGGTAGCCGGCCCGTCCCGGGGACAGGAATCGCTCGAAGAGCATCTTGTGCCGCACCGCGTCCACCGCGGTGATCCCCAGGGCGTAGCACACCGCGGAGTTGGCGGCGCTCCCCCTGCCCTGGCACAGGATCCCGGCGTCCTGGCAGAAGTCCACGATGGAGCGCACGATGAGGAAGTAGCCGGGGAACCCCAGGGACTCGATGACGTCGAGCTCGTGGTCGAGGACCTCCCAGGCCTCGCGGTCCTCCTGGCGGCTCCCGTAGCGGCTCAGCGCGCCGCGTCGTGTCAGCTCACGCAGCCAGGAGGCGGGGGTGTGCCCGTCGGGGACCTCGGGCTCCGGCAGCTCAGGGGTCACGAGGGACAGGTCGAAGGCCAGGTCCTGGGCGATCTCCGCGGTGAGGTCCACGGCACGGG
Organism: Actinomyces howellii; assembly: GCF_900637165.1. Taxonomy (GTDB): domain Bacteria; phylum Actinomycetota; class Actinomycetes; order Actinomycetales; family Actinomycetaceae; genus Actinomyces; species Actinomyces howellii. Next base: position 574,742 of record NZ_LR134350.1, read on the forward strand.
GCTCGCGACGGTGAAGACGGGCCATCTCCCGGGGTCCGCGAAGCCATCGGCCCAGCGCCGGCAGGTGGCCGCGGACCGACTCCAGATCGGCGCACAGACGGGTGGCGGCCAGGACGTCGGCCAGCCGGGAGTCCGCCGGGCGGGCGCAGCGCACCGCCCCTGTGGCCACCAGCGGCAGGCCATGGGCACGAGCGAGCTCGGACAGGACCGCGGTGAGGGCCGCGTCAGCGTGCCCCCCGTCCAGGACGATCTCGACGGCCAGGGAGTCGGGGCCGAGGACCTCCACCATCCGCCCCAGGACGGCGTCGGCCCCCGCCCTGTCCCAGCTCTCCGGGCGACCGGGGTCGCCCAGGGTGCGGCGCACAGGACCGTTGGCCGTGCCGGTCAGGACCAGGCAGCTGCTCGGGCCTCCGGTGCCCGGGGCCCTGAGCGCCTCGGCCAGGACCTCCAGGCGGTGGGCGGGCTCGACGCGGCTCCCGGCCTCGAGGTTGTGCCGGGAGATCGCTGAGCACAGGCGGCGGTAGCCCAGCGGGCTGCGAGCCAGGACGGGCAGACGGGAGCCGTCGGCCAGGGTGAGCTCGGCGCCGTGGACCGTGGGCAGGCCGTGGGCCCGGCCCGCCTGCGCGTGCTTGACGATGCCGGGCATGCCGTCGTGGTCGGTCAGGGCGAGGGCCTCCAGGCCCAGCCCGACCGCCGCGGCGGCAAGGTCCTCGGGCTCGTTGGCCCCGTCGAGGAAGGAGTAGGCCGAGTGGGCGTGGAGCTCGGCGTAGCGGTGGGTCACGAGCCCTCCCCTGCCCGGCCGGCGGGAGGGCCCGACACACAGGAGTCGAACATATGTACACTCTACTCGGAGCCACCTGCGACCACCGAGCCCGGGAGCCCCGGGAACCTGAGACGAACCTGAGACGATGAGGACCTCAGGACCGCGGGCGGCTACCGTGCCGCACAGGCGGGCACGCCCCGCCGTCCACGTCCCCTGCACCAGGAACTCCCGTGAGCACAGCCCATCCCCACGACCCACATGACGCCCCCGTCGACCTGCACGGGCCCGAGGAGCCCGGCGCCGGGCAGGCGCCCGCTCCCGACCAGGGCCTGAGGCGCTCGCTGCGCACCCGGCACCTCAACATGATCGCCATCGGCGGCGCGATCGGCACCGGCCTGTTCGTCGCCTCGGGAGCGACCATCTCCCAGGCCGGCCCGGGAGGGGCGCTCGCCGCCTACTGCCTGGTCGGCCTCATGGTGTGGCTCATCATGCAGTCCCTGGGCGAGATGGCCGCCTACCTGCCGGTAGCGGGGTCCTTCGGGGAGTACGGCACGCGCTTCGTGTCCCCCTCCTTCGGCTTCGCCATCGGCTGGAACTACTGGTTCAACTGGGCGATCACCGTGGCTGCCGAGCTCGTCGCGGCGGCACTGGTCATGAAGTACTGGTTCCCGGAGGTCCCCGCGATCGTGTGGTCGGGCCTGTTCCTCCTCGTCCTGTTCAGCATCAACGTGCTGTCGACCCGCGCCTACGGCGAGTCCGAGTTCTGGTTCGCCGCCATCAAGGTCACAGCCGTCATCGTCTTCCTCGCCCTGGGCGTGGCCATGATCACCGGGGTCATCGGTCAGGCGCCGGGAACCGTCAACTGGACCAGGGGCGAGGCCCCCTTCGTCGGCGGGGGCACCGGCGTGCTCATCGTCCTGCTCCTGGCCGGCTACTCCTTCCAGGGCACCGAGCTCATCGGCACGGCCGCGGGCGAGGCGGAGAACCCGGAGACAACCATTCCCCGGGCGGTGCGCACGATCTTCTGGCGGATCCTGCTGTTCTACGTCGGGGCCATCGCCGTCATCGGCTTCCTCATCCCCTACACCGACCCCAACCTGCTCAACTCCTCCGAGGAGAACGTCTCGATCAGCCCCTTCACCCTCATCTTCGACAAGGCCGGCGTCCTGGCCGCGGCCAGCATCATGAACGCCGTCATCCTCACCTCGGTGCTCTCAGCAGGGACCTCCGGGCTGTACTCGTCGACCCGCATGCTCTTCGCCCTGGCCGAGCGGGGGCACGCCCCGCGCTTCCTGACCCGTCTGAGCCGCCACCAGGTCCCGATGAACGCCCTGGTGGCCACGACCCTCGTGGGACTGGCGGGGTTCCTCACCTCGCTGGTGGGCGACGGGCGCGCCTACGAGCTGCTGCTCACGGTCTCGGCGCTGGCAGGCTTCATCACCTGGGCGGGCATCTCCTGGTGCCACTGGAGGTTCCGCGCGGCCCTGAGGGCCCAGGGCCGGGACCTGAGCACGCTTCCCTACCGTGCGCGCTTCTTCCCCGCCGGCGCCGTGGTCGCGCTCGTGGCCTGCACGGCGATCATCGTGGGCCAGGCCTACGACCCCCTGGCCTCGGGGGCGCCCGTGGGCGAGGTCCTCATGTCCTACGTGGGCGTCCCCTTCTTCTTCGCCCTGTGGTGGGGGCACAAGCTGGTCACCCGCGCCCCGGGGGTGGACCCGGCGACGGCGGACCTGGGCCGGTCGTAGGCGCCACGGCTGCGCGCCCGCGCCCAGGGCGCGGGCGCGCCCGTCCCTCAGGTCGACACGAGCAGGGCCCCCAGGACCGCCAGGGTCCACGACGCCAGGGAGCCGATGAGGAACTCCTCGGCCTTGGCCCCGGTGTCGTCCTTGGAGATCTCGGGGAAGCGGATGACGCCCTTGGCTGCCACGAGCGCGGCCACGGCCGCGTGGGCTCCCCCGGCGGCCAGCAGGAGCAGGAGGACCCGCTCCAGCGGACCGATCCACCGGCCGCCCTGGAGCGCCGGGCCCGCGGAGGCGGCCGTGGGGACCTGTGCCTGGGTGCCCAGCAGCAGCGGGTGACCGGAGGACGTACGGCCAGCAGGTGCCTGTGAGGTGCCCTGGGGCGGCGGAGGCTCCGCTCCGTCCTGCCCCGCCCCCGCCACGGCGAGCAGCGAGGTAACCGCCGCGTTGGCCGGTGCGGTGAGCATGAGCAGGACGCCCGTGACCGCGGCCGCGGTGGCGGCACGGTCCACGACGGGACCTGTCAGGGCCGCGCTGAGGGCCATCACGCCGATGGCTGCGACCCAGCGCGCGAGCTCGTGGCGAGGCCCGCAGGCGCCGGCCTCCCACAGGCGCCAGGCCAGGGGCACGAGGAGCACGATGCCCGCCTGCCAGGTCGCCAGGCCCAGCACGGCCGCCAGGACAGCGCCGACAAGCAGCGCCAGCGCCGTCGGGACGACGCGGAGGACGGCGCGCCTGCTCTCCGGGACGAGGCGGGCAACGGGTTCGGTCAGGGAGACGATGCCCAGCAGCAGGGCGAGAAGTGAGGTCATGACCTACCTCCTGCGGTTCACGGGTCAGGGACAGCGAGGCCGTCGACGAGGGACTGGGCCTCCAGGACCGCCGCCCCCGGGCCGCGCACGAACTCGGAGACGGCCTGCTGGCTCAGCCTCTCACGCCGAGCGACCTCGACCTGGGTCGCGCCCATGAGAAGACCCGCGAGCACCCGGCGCTGGCGGGCGCGCATCCTGGAGACCGCCTGGTCACGCAGGAGGAGCATGGCGTTGGCCACCGCCTCCCCCTGGGCGGTGGGCGTCGGGTCCACGAGGGTCCCGGCCCCGTCGGCCACGCGCAACCAGGTGCGGGCGAAGGACCTGCCCCGCTCCTGGAGGCCGTGAGCGAGGTCGATCGCCTCGCGGGCCGCCCACCAGGCGGAGCCGTCCTGGATGGGGGCGCCCGCCCCCGGGGACAGAGCGGAGACCTCCCCCGCCCCCACCCCGAAGCGCAGGGCGAGCCCGTCAGGCAGGAGCAGGTGCGTGCGCAGCGTCAGGGTCAGGGCCCCTGCCAGGTCGACAGCCACCGCCTGGAACTCGTCCCCGACGGTGGCGTAAGGATCCTGGCTCATCGACAGGCCGAGACGGGCCTGCTCCAGGGCGGCCGTGACGGACTCCTGCGCACGGGCCCGGTCGGGCAGACGACGGGAGCCGACGATGTCGGCAATGAGGGCGTACACGACGGCCATGCCTCACGCTAACCCTTGTAGTCGGGCCAGTACAAGCCTGAGCGAGATGCCTGCGGTCTCTGCGGTCCCGGCGGTCTCTCCGGTCTATGCGGTCCCGGCGGTCCCTGTCGCCCGAGGCCTCCGCGGCTACCCGGACAGGCGCCCGCCAGCCTGAAGGTAGCACGTGCCGCACAGGGCCTCGTAGGTGACCTCGGCCCCGTCGATCGCCACCTGGTCGCCGTCGAAGACGAAGCCGCCGGCGCTGTCGGCGCTGCCGGCGACCCTGCGCGCCGAGAACAGCGCCTTGCGCCCGCAGCGGCAGATCGTCTTGAGCTCCTCCAGGGAGTGGGCGATCTCCAGCAGGCGGCGCGAGCCGGGAAAGCTGACGGTTCGGAAGTCGGTGCGGATGCCGTAGGCCAGAACGGGCACCTCCTCGAGGAGCACGATCTCCATGAGCTGGTCGACCTGCGCCGCGGTGAGGAACTGGGCCTCGTCGACCAGGATGCAGTCCACCGCCTGTCGCAACGAGGTCCGGGAACCCGGTGCCAGGCGGGCACGCACGTGCTCGCGCACGCGGGCGCCCAGGTCCTCCGAGGCCGAGACCAGCAGGTCGACGCGCCGGGAGACCCCCAGGCGGGAGACGACCGCGTCATCGCCCTTGGTGTCGATGGAGGCCTTGATGATGAGGACCGTCTGCCCCCTCTCCTCATAGTTGTGGGCCGTCTGGAGCAGACCGGTCGTCTTGCCCGAGTTCATGGCGCCGTAGCGGAAGTAGAGCTTGGCCACGCCGTCTCCTTGAGGTGGTCACACGGGCGGCACCCCGCGATGGTCGGCGCCGATGCTACCCGCGGCGCACCGTCCGGGGACGCGCCGCGCCCGAGGGGCCCGCGGTCAGGGCAGCAGGGCCCGTACGACTACTGTGCGACCCATGCCCGAATCCTCGCGCCCCTCTCGCCCCCCTCGTCCGCTGGTCTCCCGGCTGCCCGCCCCCTGGCGCACGGCCAGGGCGGCGGTCCTCGCAGCGGGCGCCGCCGTGGCCCTGGCCGTCTTCGCCTGGTTGGCGGACAGCGCCGTCGAGGCTGACGACCTGGCCGCCTACGACCCGTCGGTGACAAGCTCGGCGGTGGCCTGGCGCAGCGCCCCCACCACCGTCGTGGCGTGGTTCTTCACCTACCTGGGGGGGACCGCGAGCCTGACGGTCCTGACCGTGCTGTGCGTTGCCGTCCTCCTGTGGCGTGGGCGACGCGCCCACGCCCTGGTCCTCGCGACGGCGATGATCGGCTCCTCGCTGCTGACCGTCGTGCTCAAGGCCGCCTTCGTGCGGGCCCGTCCGAGCGCCTCGCTGCTGCTGGGCGAGGCCGCCTCGACCTACTCCTTCCCCTCCGGGCACTCCTTCAACACGGCGGTCTTCGCCGGGACCCTGGCCGGCTTCGTCGTGTTCTCCGCGGCGCCGCGTCCGCGCAGGCTCGCCGCGGCCGCCGTGGCCCTCGCCGTGACGGCTCTCGTGGGGCTCTCCCGGATCTACCTGGCCTACCACTGGCTCACCGACGTCCTGGCCGGCTGGTTCATCGGCCTGGCCTGGTTGTGTCTCGTGGCGCTGGCCACGATGGCGGTCCTGGGTCGCAGGCACAGGCCCCGCCCCCCGTCCGGGGCCTGACGGGTCGGGACAGCGCCGGGGACCCGCGTGCGGGAAGCCTCCCGGTCGCGGGTCAGGAGTAGATCCCCTCGACCCACCACCGCCCCTGGCGCACGAGCAGGACCGCAGGGCCCTGCTCGGTGAGGACCTGGAGGTAGGCGCGTCGCGAGGGGCCTGCGGGGCGCCACCAGCACTCGTCCATGGCCCAGGGGCCGGCCCAGGCCAGGACCCGCAGCGCGCCGGCTCCGAGCGCGCCGTCCGACCAGCCCGCCCGACGTCGGGGAGTCGTGGGGCCGCCCCCCTGCTCCTGAGGGTCGGCCAGGAGAGTCAGGAGGGCCGGGACCGTCTCGAGCTGCCCCTCCGCGCTCACGCCGACGTCCTGGCCCGACGCCCCCTCCAGGAGGGCAGGCAGGGGCTGAGGCAGGACGAGCGAGGGCCCGGGGGCCGGCAGCGACCCGGACCAGGGGGCTGCGTGACCGGCAGGGGGAGCCGGCTCGTCCCACGCGAGCATGCGGGTGCGTGAACGGGGGTCGCGGCCCTCGACGATGAGCGGGACCTGGAGGGCACCGGCTCCCAGGAGGGACTCCACGCGCTCGGCCGCGCGGCGAGCGCGCCTGCCTCCCTGCTTCCCCGGCGCCGACCACAGGCCCGCCTGCGAGGCGCCTGCGGGCACGAGCTCCAGCGCGCTCAGGCGAAGGCCCACCAGGGGGGAGGCCGGCGCCCGGCCACTGCGCCCCGCAAGCCACCCCTCAAGCTGCCAGCGGACCCGGTCGGTCAGCTCGGCGGGGGTCGGGGTGGTCTCGAGCATCCACGACCTGGCCAGCTCGGCACCGTCCTCGCAGCGGGCCTCCACCAGCAGGCGTCCCGCGGCCAGGCCCCGGGAGACCAGGCGGTCGGCCAGGGACTCGGCCAGTGCGCGGGCGGCGAAGGCGGCGACGTCGGCGCGGGCCGCGGGAGGGTCGAGGGTGGAGTCGACCGACACGTCGGTCTCAGGTCGCGCGGTTCGAGGCACCGGGCCCGGCGCGGCCGAGGCCAGGCGGTGGAGGTGCGCCCCGGCCGGGCCGAAGCGGGCGGAGACGTCGCGCAGGGGCAGGGCCGCCAGGTCCCCCAGGGTGCGCAGACCCAGCCGGGCCAGGACCTCGATGAGCGCGCGAGCCTCCTCACGCTGCCGGTGCGTGGGCAGGCAGGACAGGGCCGCCTCCAGCGGCCAGGGGGCCAGGAACCCTGGGCTCCTCCCCGGTGCGACGACGCAGCCCCGGCGGGCCGCGAGCACCGCGGCGGACAGGGAGTCGGCCACCCCCACCTGGCACTCGACGCCGGCGCCCTGTGCGACCGCCTCGACGAGGGCCTCGGCCAGCTCCTCCTCCCCACCGGCCCAGCGGGCGGGTCCGCGAGCGCCGCACACCGCCAGGCCCGGACGCAGGACGAGGGGCTCGGCCAGGACCTGGGACAGGCAGTCCATGACCGTCTCGAAGGCACGGGCCTCGCGCTCGGGCCGGGCGGGCAGGACGGTCAGGTCCGTGCACAGGGAGCGGGCGACGCGCAGGCGCATGCCCACCCGCACCCCGGCAGCGCGCGCGGGGGCGGAGGCCGCGACCACACCCCGGCCTCCGACCACGGCCACAGGCCTGAGCGCCGGGTCGGGCGCGGGGGCGGCGTCATGAGCGTCACGAGAGTCACGAGGGCGGGCTCTCCGCTGCTCGCGGGCATCGAGGGTCAGGGCGACGACGGGCCAGTCGGGGACCCAGACCGCTACGAGCCGAGGGAGGGTCTCGAGGCTCACAGGCTCCCCCCGTCGGTCGGGGCCGCCGGGGCCAGGCCACCCGGCCCGGAGGCCGTCCGTGCGAGGACGCCGGTCGGCTCGCGGGCGGCGTGTGGTCCCTCGGCGTCGACGGTCAGCCGCCAGGACGCCCCGGGACGGGAGGCCTCGAGCAGGGACCAGCTCAAGGCCCGTAGGCGTCCGCCGGGCATCTCGTGGGCGGCGGTGTGGAGCTCGACGACCTGCGCCATGCCGTCTCCCTCCTGCTGATGGCGCTCGGCGTGCGGGTGGCGGGTCGCGCCGCCCTGCCCCCACAGGCTCTGGTCGACCTCGGTCAGCCGGGCGCTCAGGCGTCTGGCTCCCTCCCAGGGCACGGGGGTGAGGACGAGCGAGCGGCGGTCGCGGGCCCGTGCCAGCAGGCTGCGGCGGTCCCGGGGGCGCAGCATGTCCGCCACCCCGGGGGACAGGAGGAGGACGTCGACGCCGTCGAGCAGGGTGGTGGTCACCGCCAGGGCGGTGGCCGGGTCCAGGGCCTCGGCCCGCACGGCCATGACCCGTTCCAGGGACAGTCCGACCTCTGCCGCGGCCGCCCACCCGATCCCCTCGTAGCCGACGACGGCGCACCACCCCTGTCCGCCCTGCCTGCGGGCGGCCGCGGCCAGGAGGACGCACACCGACCCCTCCAGGCTGATCACCCCGGCGGTGTCCGCTCCGATGCCGAGCCACGGGCCTCCCGCTGCGGCCCCGGGTCCCGGGACCGTCTCGTCCAGGGCGCCCAGGGCGCCCAGGGCACGGACCATCGCCCGCTGGACCTCACGCTCCTGGGGGTCGCGCAGACCCGTGCGGCGCTCGGCCAGGGTGAGCGCGGCCCGGGCGGCGGCCAGGCGGTCCCCGGGCCGGGGGCTCGCGGCGCCAGTAACGTCAGTAACGTCAGTAACGTCAGCGACGTCAGCGACGTTGCTGACTGGTGCTGCGCCCATGCCCCCTGCCCTCCTCACTCGCCCTGCCGGTCCTCACCCCGGGGCAGCCCGGAACACCGAAGCAGATCGAACACGTGTTCGACTCATTGGCATGGTAGCTCCCGGCTGCGACACGCGACAACCGGCCCCGCTCCCAACCGCCCTCCGGCAGCATCCCGCCGACGTCCGGGGGGACGCGCACCGCGCGCCCTGGCTCCTACCAGGTCGGCCGTCTACAGTGAACCCGTACCGTACGTCCCTGCCTCGAGAGAGAGCCTCCTGTGACCGTAGACCTCACACGCCCACGCCCTCCCTCCCCCTACGACCTCATGCCCGCCCTGCCCTCCTTCACCCTGGCCTCCGACGACGTCGCCGACGGCGGGCGCCTCGCGGACCGGTTCACGGGTGTCCACGACAACATCTCCCCCGAGCTCCACTGGTCGGGATTCCCCCAGGAGACCCGTTCCTTCGTCGTGTCCTGCTTCGACCCCGACGCACCGACCCCGGCCGGCTGGTGGCACTGGACCGTCCAGGACCTGGACGTCTCGGTCACCTCCCTGCCCCAGGGGGCCGGGCAGTCCGACCTGACGCTGGAGGGCGCCGCCTTCCACGCGGCCAACGACGCCGGCACGCACGCGTGGTTCGGCCCCTACCCGCCGGCGGGCGACGGCGAGCACCGCTACGTCTTCGCGGTCCTGGCCCTGGACGTGGAGACCCTCGGCCTGGACGACGAGGCTAGCCCGACCTCGGTGGCCTTCGCGAGCAACGAGCACTGCATCGCCCGGGCCACCCTGACCGCGACCTACTCCCTGCCGGGCGAGCCCGGCGCCGCACCCTACCTCAAGGAGGCCCAGTGACCGCCGACAAGCCGCCCCGCCAGGACCCCCAGCCCAAGGGGCGCCGACGTCGGCCCGCGGCCGAGCTGCCCGTCATCACCGGAGCCCTTCCCCGGCTCGACGCCGGCCGTCACCAGCACCGCCCCCTGGCGCTGGTGACCGGAGCGACCTCCGGGATCGGCCTGGCGGTGGCGCAGAACCTCGTCGTCGACCACGACCTCGTCCTCATGGCCCGCACCGCCTCGGACCTCGACGACCTCGCCGTGCTCCTGGGCACCGAGTCCGAGGCGCGCATCCGCACCCAGGCCGTGGACCTCACCGATGACGAGGCCGTCGCCCGGGCGGTGGAGGACCTGGGGATCGAGCGCCTCGACGTCCTGGTCCACTCCGCGGGCGTCGAGGCCGCCGCGCGCGTCGACGAGCTGACCCCGCAGCGGTGGCGCGAGGTCCTCGACCTTGACCTCGTGGCAGTCGCCCACCTCACCGGCCTGCTTCTTCCGGCCCTGCGCCGGGCGCGCGGCCTGGTCGTCATGATCAACTCCGGCGCGGGCCTGCGGACCTGGCCGGGACAGTCGCTGTACTGCGCGGCCAAGGCGGGGATGCGGGCGCTGGCCGACTGCCTGCGCGAGGAGGAGCGCGGGCAGGTGCGCGTGACCACCGTCTACCCCGGTCGGGTCGACACCCCGATGCAAAAGCGCCTGCACCACGCCGCCTCCCTGCGGCTGCGCGCCGAGGGCACCGAGCCCCAGCGCTATCGCGCCGCCGACCACATGACCGCGCCCTCGGTGGCCGCCACGGTCCGGCTGGCGGTCGACATGCCGCTGGACGCCGCCATCGAGGACCTGTCCGTACGGCCCGCCGGGATGCTCTGAGGGGCTCACGCGCAGGCCCGCCGCGTCGACAGCGCGGGCCTGCGCCCCCCCGGCGCCCGCAAGCGCGTGACCCGGCGGGATCGGGTGTCAGGTGAGCTCGGGCACCATCTCGATGGCGCCGCAGGGGCACTCCTCGACGCAGATGCCGCAGCCCTTGCAGTAGTCGTAGTTGAAGGCGTAGCGCTTGCCCGGCTCGAGCTTGATGACCGCGTTGTCGGGGCAGACCCCGAAGCAGTTGTCGCACTCGAAGCAGTTGCCGCAGCTCATGCACCGGCGCGCCTCGAACAGCGCGTTGTCGGCGCTCAGCCCCAGGACGACCTCGTCGAAGGTCTGGGCCCGCCGCGCCCCCTCCAGGCGCTGGCGCACCTGTCGGGGGGCGTCGGAGTAGTACCAGGAGTTGATGGCGCCGATCTGGGCCAGCGGCGCCTTGGGGGCCGGCTCGTAGACCTCGCCGCGCAGGTAGGCGTCGATGGCCCGTGCCGCCCGCTTGCCGTGGCCCACGCCGGTGGTCACGGTCCGGTCGGCCGGAACCATGTCCCCACCAGCGAACAGCCCGGGGTAGCCGGTCATGAGCCGGGCGTCGACCTCGACCACGCCGTCCTCGACGCTCAGCCCCGGGACCCCCTCGACCAGACCCAGGTCGGACTCCTGCCCCAGGGCCAGGACGAGCGAGTCGGCGGCCAGCTCCTCGGTCTGGCCCGTGGGCCGGGGGAAGCCGGTCTCGTCAAGCTCCATCCTCTCGATGCGCAACGAGCCGCCGTCGGCGTGCTGGACCGTGGACAGCCAGCGCATGGTCACCCCCTCCTCAAGGGCCTCGGTGACCTCCGAGTCGTGCGCGGGCATCCGCTCACGCGTGCGCCGGTAGACGATGATGGCCTCCTCGGCGCCCAGTCGCTTGGCGGTGCGAGCCGCGTCCAGGGCCGTGTTGCCCCCGCCGTAGACGACCACGCGCCGCCCCAGCATGAGCTCGTCGTCGGCGTCGGGCTGCCCGCCGTCCTCGACCCGGCGCAGGAGGCTGACCGCGTCGAGGATCCGCGCGGTCTCACCGGCCGGGATGTAGGCGCGTCGGCCGATCTGGGCACCGATGGCCAGGAAGACGGCGTCGAACTGCCCGGACTCCAGGTCCGGCAGGACGCGCTCGACCTTGGTGTCCATGACCATCTCCGCACCCATGGCCTCGATGCGGGCGATCTCGGCGTCGAGCACGTCGCGGGGCAGCCGGTAGGCGGGGATCCCGTAGCGCATCATCCCCCCGGGGCGGGGGGCGGCGTCGCGCACGGTCACGGCGTGGCCCATCCTGCGCAGCTGGTAGGCGGCGCTCAGGCCTGCGGGGCCGGCCCCCACGACCAGGACCCGCTTGCCGGTGTCCGGGCCGGGCGGGTCGGGCAGCCAGCCCTGGCGCAGCGCCTCGTCCCCCAGGAAGCGTTCGACGGCGTTGATGCCCACCGCCTCGTCGACCTGCCCCCGGTTGCAGGCCGTCTGACAGGGGTGGTAGCACACCCTTCCCATGACCGCAGGCAGAGGGTTGTCCTCCATGAGGGTCCTCCAGGCGCGCTCGTAGGAGCCGTCCTCGGCGTCGTAGAGCCACTTCTGGATGTTCTCCCCGGCCGGGCAGGCGGCGTTGCACGGAGGGAGGAAGTCCCGGTAGACGGGTCTCTCGACGCGCCACGCACCGGTCTTGTTCTCCAGCGAGGAGCCCGTGGCCAGGGTGATGGCGAAGGGGCGCTGCTGCCCGCCGACCGGGGCCGAGGGCGTCGTGGTCTGGCTCATCTCAGTCCTCCTTGGGTGCGTCGTTGAGGTCGGCGCGGGCCCCCAGGGTCGAGGAGGCGCCGGTAGCGGAGTCGGGCAGCACGGGCGCCACCTCCTGGCTGTGGGACAGCAGCCCGTAGCGCCGGATGTTGCGGTCGGCCAGCGCCTGGATCCGGCTGATGGTCACGACGTCCTTCGTCGGCTTGAACAGGTGGGCGTAGCGGCGCTGGAGGACGAGGTAGTCCTCCACCGGCACCTGGCGCCGGATGGGGCTGACCGCCGAGACCTCGCCGTGAACCGCCTCGAAGACCGGGAAGAGCCCCGACTCCACGGCCAGGCGGGCCAGGCGCACCGTGTGGGAGGACTTCGAGCCCCAGCCCAGCGGGCAGGGGACGAAGACGTGGATGTAGCGCGCACCGCGCAGGCCCATGGCGTGGGTGACCTTGCGCTCCAGGTCGCGCAGGTCGGCCACCGTGGCGGTGGCGACATAGGGGATCTCGTGGGCCATCGCGATGCGGGGAACGTCCTTGCCCTGGCCGAAGACGTTGCCCGGGGCCTGGCCGACCGCCTGGGTGGTGGCGGTGCGCGCCGCGGGGGGCGTGGCCCCGGAGCGCTGGACCCCGGTGTTCATGTAGGCCTCGTTGTCGTAGCACACGTAGAGCACGTCGTCGTTGCGCTCGAACATCCCCGACAGGCAGCCGAAGCCGATGTCGACGGTCCCGCCGTCACCGCCCTGGGCGACCACGCGGGTCTCCTCGCGCCCCAGGGCACGCAGGCCCGCGGCCACGCCCGTGGCCACCGCCGGGGCGTTGCCGAACAGCGAGTGGAGCCAGGGCAGGCGCCAGGCGGACTCCGGGTAGGGCGAGGAGAAGACCTCCAGGCAGCCGGTGGCGTTGACCGTGACCACCGATCCGCCTGCCTGGCGGGCCGCGGCGTCGGCGGCGTCCAGGACGTAGCGCGCCCCCAGCGCCTCGCCGCAGCCCTGGCAGGCGCGGTGCCCCGAGGTCAGGGTGTTGGCGCGCTCGCGGCTGGACTGGACCGAGCCGGCCTCGGGCAGCAGGCGGTTGCCCACGGCGAAGGACCCGACCTGGTAGAACTTGGTGGGGGCGCTCGGCCGCGCCCCGGAGACGGTGGTCATCGCTGGGCTCCTTCGGTGAGGGGGACGGGCACGCCGACTGCGGACAGGTGGGCGGCGACCGCGGCGCTGTCGAGGTCGAGGAACTCCAGGGGCTCGAGCTCGCCGCGCACCGCCCGTCCCAGCAGGTTGCGCAGGGAGGCGGAGGTGATGTCGCGTCCGCCCAGCCCCGCGACGACGGTGCTCAGCGTGACGCCGTCGCGCCGGTCCCACAGGACCCGGCGCAGGTCGTCCTCGACCACCCCGCCCCGGCCCGGGCTGAAGGCCCGCTCCAGGCTGACCACCTGACGTGCCCCGGCCAGCGCCCGGGCCATGGCCTCGTGCGGGAAGGGCCTGAAGGAGGTCAGGGACACCAGACCGACCTCCTGCCCCTCGTCCCGCATGTCGTCGACGACGTCCTTGAGGGTCCCGGTCACCGAGCCCAGGGCGACGACGACCGTCCGGGCCCCCTCGGTGCGGTAGGTGTGGAGCAGGCCGCCGGACTCCCGTCCGAAGACCTGGGCGAACTCCCGGCCCACGCGCTCGACGACGCCGACGGCGTCGAGCTGCCTGCGGTGGGCCAGGTAGCGCACCTCGGTGAAGGCCTCGGGCCCCACCATCGCCCCGATGGTGACCGGGTCATCAGGATCGAGCCGCTGGACGGGGGTGAAGGGGGGCAGGAAGGCGTCGACCTGCTCGGGCTCGGGGACGTCGACGCGCTCGACGGCGTGGGTGAGCACGAAGCCGTCCATGCACACCATGACCGGCAGGCTCAGCTCCTCGGCGATCCTGAAGGCCTGGACGTGGAGGTCGGCGGCCTCCTGGTTGTCGGCGGCGAAGAGCTGGAGCCAGCCGCAGTCGCGCTGGCTCATCGTGTCGGTCTGGTCGTTCCAGATGTTGATGGGCGCGCCGATCGCCCGGTTGGCCACCGTCATGACGACCGGCAGGCCCAGGCCCGCGGCGTTGTAGACGGCCTCGACCATGTAGAGCAGGCCCTGGGAGGCCGTGGCCGTGTAGGCGCGCGCGCCCACGGCGCTGGCCCCGATGGCCACCGACTGGGCGGCGAACTCCGACTCGACGTTGACGTACTGGCTGTCGAGGCTGCCGACCTTGACCAGGCGGGAGAGCTCCTCGACGATGTGCGTCTGGGGGGAGATGGGGTAGGCGCACACGACGTCGGGACGGCAGGCGGCCACCGCGGCCGCCACCGCCTTGGATCCTTCGATCTCACGCAGCACCGTGGTCCTCCTTGGTCATGAGGGCGATCTTGTCGGCGATGATCTCGTGGGCGGCCCGGGCCGCCTCGATGTTGCGCTCCCCCAGGACCCCGGGGAAGCGGTCGGAGACGGCCTCGCACACGGCCGCGAGGCTCACGACGTCAGTCACGGCGGTGAAGGCCCCCAGGAGCACGGCGTTGGGCAGGGGCCGCCCCAGGTGCTCCATGGCCAGGTCGGTGGCAGGGACGGTCAGGCGGTGCTCCAGGGGCACGGCCTGGACCGTCGCGGGGTCGATCTCGAAGGTCGAGAAGGGGCGGGCGGAGTTGATGAGGGCGTAGCCTCCTGAGCTCAGGCCCGAGAAGACGTCGATGGCCGTCAGCAGGGTGGGGTCCTGGACGATGACCGCGTCGGGGGCCAGGACCGGCTCGTGGCTGCGGATCGGCCGGGTCGAGATCCGGCAGTAGGAGACCACGGGCGCACCTGTGCGCTCAGAGCCGAAGGACGGGAATGCCTGGGCGTGCTTGTCCTCCTTGAAGGCGGCGTAGGCGAGCAGATCGGCTGCGGTCACCACGCCCTGCCCGCCACGACCATGAATCCGGATCTGGAACATCTGGCCTCCTCGCCGAGCCCTGGCTCTCGCTGCGGTGCGTCACAGGACACTCTACGGGCCCGAGGCCGCCTTCAGTGCGATTCGTCACCATATCGAGCATGACGCAGACCACACCCGCTTCCGCCCCTCCCCCGTCGACCGGTCATGTATCGCTCGACCGGTCATGTAACTATCGACCGCCTTGATGCGCCTTATCCGACGGTCGAGAGTTACATGACCGGTCGAACGCCGGGGGCGGTCAGGCTGCGCCGGGGTACCCCAGCGCCCTCCACGCCTCGTAGAGGCCGACGGCGGCGGAGTTGGCCAGGTTGAGGGAACGGCTGCCCGCCACCATGGGGATGCGGACGTGGCCGGTGACCCGCGGGTGGTCGAGGACCTGGTCGGGCAGCCCCGTTGGCTCGGGACCGAAGAGCAGCGCGTCGTCACCGTGCCAGTCGACCTCGCTGTGAGCCTTCTCGGCGCGAGCGGTGAAGGCCAGGATCCGTCCCGGCACGTGCGTCAGGCACTCCTCCCAGCTCGCGTGGACCCGGGTGAGGGCCAGGTCGTGGTAGTCCAGCCCCGCCCGGCGCAGCCTCGCGTCGTCCATGTCGAACAGCGGGTCGACCAGATGAAGCATGGATCCAGTGTTGGCGCTGAGCCTGATCGCCGCCCCGGTGTTGCCCGGGATGCGGGGCTCGTAGAAGATGACGTGCAGCACGGCGACAATGAGACCACATGCTGAGGTGTCCCGACTGCGCCGCCTCCCGGCTGACATCATGCGGTCATGAGCACCGACGGAACCGCCGACGGAACCCCTGACCTGCGTGATCCCGCCGAGGCCCTGGCCGCGGGCACCGGCTGGCAGCCCGCCCTGGAGCGCGCCGACCTGCTCGGCGCGCCCGTTGCCGCTGCCCTGCGGGCGCTGGAGGACTCCTCCCCCGCGGGCGCCGCCCTGGCCCGTCGGGCGCAGGTCGTCGAGATCGATCCGCAGTACTCCGACACCGATGCCCTCAACACGCACTACCGCCTGGACCCCGGGGCCACCGGGAACTGCGTGCTCGTCGCCGGCAGGCGCGCCGGCCAGGAGCGCGTCGCGGCCTGCGTCGTGCGGGCCACCGACCTCGCTGACGTCAACCACGTCGTCAAGAGGCTCATCGACGTGCGCAAGGCCTCCTTCCTCCCGGTTGAGCGGGCCGTGGAGATGAGCGCGATGGAGTACGGCGGGATCACGCCGGTGGGCCTGCCCGGGGACTGGCGGCTCCTCATCGACGGCGCCGTGGCGGACCGGGACACGGTGCTCATCGGCTCTGGGGTACGCCGCTCCAAGCTCCTCGTCCCCGGCGAGCTCCTGCTGGCCCTGCCCGGGGCCGAGCGCGTGGAGGACCTGGGGGTTCGCCCCGCCTGAGCCCCGGCTCCGGGGCGGCCTCGCCCGAGCGTCCCCTGCCCGGGCGAGGCGCTGTCTCAGCCCAGGGAGTCCAGGACGATGTTGAGCCCCTCGCTCATCGTGGGGTGGGTGATGACGGCGTCGCGGACCTGGCGCCAGGTCAGGCCGCCGAGCATGGCCATCTGGACGCTCGTGACGACCTCACTCGCCTCGGGGCCGATGACCGCGGCGCCCAGGATCCGCTCGGTGCGGGCGTCGACGACGACCTTGTAGAAGCCCTCCGTGCGCCCGAGGGTCCTGGCCCGCGGCACGGCGGCCGTGGGGGTCGTGGCCACGCGGACCTCGTGACCTGCTCGGCGCGCCTCGGCCTCGGTCATCCCGACGTGCCCGAGCTCGGGGGTGGTGAACACCGCCCAGGGGATGAGGCGCCCGGCGGTCGAGGCCTCCCGGCCCGCCAGCAGGTCGCGCAGGACGCGGAAGTCGTTCCACGACGCGTGAGTGAACTGAGGGGTCCCCGCGACGTCCCCTGCCGCGTAGACGCCCTCGGCGCTGGTGCGCAGCTGCTCGTCGACGCGCACGAAGCCGCGCTCGGTGACCTCGACCCCGGCGACGTCCAGGCCCAGGTCGGCGGTGACCGGGGTGCGCCCCAGTGCCACGAGCAGGTGGGAGCCGGTCACCTCCCGCCCGTCGGCGGTCGTGACGACGACGCCCCGGCGCCCTTCCGCGGCACCGACCCTCGCCGCGCGTGCGCCGGTCAGCACGGTGACGCCCAGCGCCTCCAGCCCGGCGCTCACCTCGGCGGCGACGTCGGCGTCCTCACGGTCCAGGACGTGCTCCCCGGCGTGGACGACCGTGACGGGCACGCCCAGCAGGCCCATGAGGGAGGCCATCTCGACACCGATGACGCCTCCCCCGAGCACGATGAGGTGCGCGGGCAGCTCGGGGAGGGTCAGGAGGTCCTCGCTGGTCCAGAAGGGGACCTCGTCGAGCCCCTCGAGCGGGGGGACCGACGGCGTCGTGCCGGTGTTGATGAGCACCGTGTTGCCGCGCACGCGGCGGGCGGAGCCGTCGGTCAAGGCGATCTCGACGGTGCGCTCGGCCACGAAGCGCGCCGTCCCCATGACGAAGTCCATGCCGGAGGCGGGGAACATCGTCTCGTGGGCAGCGACCATCGCCCCGACGACCCCCTCCTTGCGGGCCCGCAGCGCAGCCAGGTCGACGCGTGCCTGCTCCAGCGCCCCGACGCCGCCGTCGGTCTCGGGCAGGGTGACGCCGTGGGCGGCCGCTGCCTGGACCTCGCGCAGGACCCTGGCCGAGGAGATGAGCGTCTTGGTGGGGATGCAGGCGACGTTGATGCAGGTGCCCCCGACCTTGTCCCGCTCGACCATGACGACGCTGTCACCGGCTTTGGCCCTGGTCATCGCCAGGGACTTGCCTGCCTTGCCTCCTCCGATGACCAGGAGGTCGACCTCCTCGATCCGCTCCTGTCCTCCAGGTCCGCTGCCCGTGCGCTCACTCATCGTCCCTCACGTCCTCTCCGGTCCGTCTCAGGCGGCGGCTCCGCCCGTTCCTCCGCCACACCCGCAGCGCGTGGCACCATCATCGGACAACAGAGGCCCGGTACGTGTCATTCCTACCGGCCCCGTGGCGGCTGCGGTTCTGCTCACACCCGGGTGCTCGAGGTCAGGACCGCCGGCCGCACAAGTCGGCGCCCGGATGCTCCGCGCCACGGCACCGTCAGGTCAACGACCGAGGCGGTGCAGCGTGCTGTCGAGCATCTCCAGCAGGACCTCGAAGCTTGTGTCCACGGGCTCCGGCCGAGCGAAGCCGCCTTCGATCTCGATGTCGACGAAGCCGTGCAGCGCCGCACGCGTGATGCGCACGGCGTCGATGACCCGCTCCTCAGGAATCCGGTAGCCCTCCAGCGCCGCCACGACGACCTCGACGGCGCGGCGGGCCTCACCTGAGCGGGTGGCCTCGACGTTGCGGTGCTGCGTGAGCGGGTAGAGCCCGGGGTGCTCGTGAGCGAATCTCCTGTATGCCTCTGCCAGAGCCGTCAGTGCGTCGCGTCCGGACCTTCCCATGATCGAGACCGCCAGGGCGTCTGCCAACATCGCCACCGCCAGGGATGAGACCCTGCCCAGGAGGTCCTCCAGGCCGCCCACATGCTTGTAGAGGCTGGGGGCGGCCACACCGAGATCGGTGGCGAGCCGCGACAGGGACAGCGCCTGGGTGCCCTGCGCATCGACGAGTCGCGCGGCGGCAGCGGTGACGCGCTCAGGGGTCAGTCCTGCTCGTGGCACCGGGTCCTCCTCGTACCTGTCACCGCATTCTGGGCGAGCTCGATCACCGCGGAGGATACCGGCTGCGGGTTCTCGAGCATGGGCGCGTGCCCGGCCCGAGGGACCATGAGGACCTCGACGGCCCGGTCCTTCGCACCGATCGCGTCAGCCGCCCAGGACGCCTCGGCCGCCGGGTCCGCCCAGTCGGGGTCCTGCGCCCCCATGACGACCAGGGCGGGGCAATCCACCCGATCCAGCCACGGCTCGACCACCCGGTGGTCCGTGCGCGCGGTCAGCCTGAAGGCACGCCAGTAACCGGGACGACGGGCCAGGGCGGTCAGACGGGCAGCGCGACCCCGGGCATCAGGCAGGCCCGGCCACAGGCCTGCCGAGTACGTTTGCCACACCCACGGTCCCCAGGGTCGTACGAGAAGCAGCCTCAGCGCCAGCCGCATCGCGCACCTGGCCAGCAGGCCCACCGGACCACGCAGGAAGGGGCTGACGAGCACGAGAGCACGGACCAGATCGGGCCGACGCCCGGCCACGATGACCGCCGAGGCCGCCGACATCGAGGCGCCCACGAGGACGACCGGGCCGGCACCGAGGTGCTCGATGAGGGCGATGAGGTCCTCAGCGGTCGCCTCGTCGCCATAGGTCTCAAAGGAGGCGTCGGAGTCGCCGTGCCCCCGCAGGTCGGCCGTCACCACCCGGAAACCCTGGCTCACAAGCGCCTCCACCAAGGGCTCATAGGCGTCGCGCACGTCCCCCATCGCGGGTGAGCAGACCACGACCGGACCCTCACCGCGGTCTTCCACGGCGATGCGACCACCCGGGACCACCAGTTTGCTAATACCCATAGCCACAAGACTAACTGGGTTAACCTACGTGTATCGACTCCGTCCCGAGCCGCGCCGTCCTCCCGGACGAGGCCGTCGCCCCGGGTCCCGGTCCCCTGTCGAGGCCGGGACCCGGGGCGAGGCCCTTAGGCTTGGGAGCGGGCCAGGTTGCGCAGCACGTACTGGAGGATGCCTCCGTTGCGGAAGTAGTCGGCCTCACCGGGGGTGTCGATCCGCACGACCGCGTCGAAGACCACCGTCGAGCCATCGGCCCTCAGGGCGGTCACGCGCACCGTGTCGGGGGTACGTCCGTCATTGAGCGCCGTCAGGCCCTCGATGGAGTAGACCTCGGTGCCGTCCAGGCCCAGGGAGGCCGCCGACTCCCCTGCGGGGAACTGCAGGGGGACCACGCCCATGCCGATGAGGTTGGAGCGGTGGATGCGCTCGAAGGACTCAACGATGACCGCCTTGACACCCAGCAGCGCCGTGCCTTTGGCGGCCCAGTCGCGCGAGGAGCCCGAGCCGTACTCCTTGCCCCCGAGCACCACGAGCGGCACACCGGCCGCCTGGTAGGCCTGGGCGGCGTCGAAGATCGACTCCTGGGCGCCGGTGAGGAAGTTGCGGGTGTAGCCGCCCTCGACACCGTCGAGCAGCTGGTTGCGCAGCCGGATGTTGGCGAAGGTCCCGCGGATCATCACCTCGTGGTTGCCGCGGCGCGAGCCGTAGGAGTTGAAGTCCGAGCGCTCCACGCCGTGGGCCGCCAGGTAGCGGCCGGCCGGGGAGTCGGGCTTGATGGCGCCGGCCGGGGAGATGTGGTCGGTGGTCACCGAGTCGCCGAGCAGGGCGAGCACACGCGCGCCCTCGACGTCCCGCACCGGGGTCAGCTCCATCGTGAGCCCGTCGAAGAAGGGGGCCTTGCGCACGTAGGTGGACTCCTCGTCCCAGGCGAAGGTCCGGCCGGTGGGGGTGTCCAGCCCCTGCCAGTGCTCGTCGCCCGCGAAGACGTCAGCGTAGTCGCGCGTGTACATCTCCCGGTCGATGGTGGCGTCGATGGTGGCCTGGACCTCGGCGGGGTCGGGCCAGATGTCGGCCAGGAAGACCTCGCCGCCCTCGGGGTCCGTGCCCAGCGGCTCGGTGGCGAAGTCGATGTCCATCGTCCCGGCCAGGGCGTAGGCGATGACCAGGGGCGGGGAGGCCAGGTAGTTCATCTTGACGTCGGGGTTGATGCGTCCCTCGAAGTTGCGGTTTCCCGAGAGCACGGAGACGACGGCGAGCCCGGCGTCGTTGACCGCCTGGGAGACCTCGGCGGGCAGCGGGCCGGAGTTGCCGATGCACGTGGCGCAGCCGTAGCCCACGAGGTTGAAGCCCAGCTCGTTGAGGGCCGGCCACAGCCCCGCCTTGGCGTAGTAGTCGGTGACCACCTGGCTACCCGGGGCGGTGGAGGTCTTGACCCACGGCTTGGACCTCAGCCCGCGCGCCACGGCGTTGCGGGCCAGCAGCCCGGCGGCCACCATGACCGAGGGGTTGGAGGTGTTCGTGCACGACGTGATCGAGGCGATGGCCACGTGACCGTGGTCGAGCTCGGTGACCGTGCCGTCCTCCAGGGTGACCGGGGTGGGCTTGGAGCGCTCCGGGGCGTAGGCGGGCAGCACCCGGGCGAAGGCCTCCTTGGAGGAGGACAGCTCGATGCGGTCCTGAGGGCGCTTGGGTCCTGCGATCGAGGGCACGACGGTTGACAGGTCGAGCTCGAGGTACTCGGAGTAGACGGCCTGGCGGGACGGGTCGTGCCACATGCCCTGGGCCCTCGTGTAGGCCTCGACGAGCCTGACGTCCTCCTCGGCGCGCCCGGTCAGGCGCAGGTAGTCCAGGGTGACCTCGTCAATGGGGAAGATCGCGGCGGTGGAGCCGAACTCCGGGCTCATGTTGCCGATGGTCGCGCGGTTGGCCAGCGGGACCGCGGAGACCCCCTGGCCGTAGAACTCGACGAACTTGCCCACGACCCCGTGCTCACGGAGCATCTGGGTGATCGTGAGCACGACGTCGGTGGCGGTGGCGCCGGCCGGGATGGCGCCGGTCAGCTTGAATCCGACGACCCGCGGGATGAGCATCGACACCGGCTGACCGAGCATCGCGGCCTCGGCCTCGATTCCGCCCACACCCCATCCGAGGACACCCAGGCCGTTGACCATGGTCGTGTGGGAGTCGGTCCCCACGCAGGTGTCCGGGTAGGCCTGGGTGACCGCAGCGCCATCGGCACCGGTGGTCTGGCGGGTGAAGACCGTGCGGGCCAGGTACTCGATGTTGACCTGGTGGACGATCCCGGTGCCCGGGGGCACGACGCGGAAGTTCGACAGCGCCCCCTGGCCCCAGCGCAGGAACTGGTAGCGCTCGGCGTTGCGCTCGTACTCCAGCTCCTTGTTGCGCTCCAGGGAGGACGGCAGCCCGAAGGAGTCGATCTGCACGGAGTGGTCGATGACCATCTCCGCCGGGGCTAGCGGGTTGATGACCTCGGGGTCGCCGCCCAGCTCGGCGACGGCCTCACGCATGGTCGCCAGGTCGACGATGCACGGCACACCGGTGAAGTCCTGCATGACGACGCGTGCGGGGGTGAACTGGATCTCAGTGTCCGGCTCGGCCGTGGGGTCCCAGGCAGCCAGGGCGCGCACGTGCTCGGCGGTGACGTTGGCGCCGTCCTCGGTGCGCAGGAGGTTCTCGGCCAGGACCTTGAGGCTGTAGGGGAGGCGTTCGAGGCCGGGGACGGCGTCGAGGCGGAAGATCTCGTAGCTGTTGCCGTCTACCTCGAGGGTGGCACGGGAGTGGAAGGTGTCAATGGACGGGATCGTCACCGGCGATGCTCCTGTTCTGCTGCGGCGCCCGGTCAGGGCGCACCCCGCGTCACAGTAACCGACTCCTCCCGGCGGTGGCGCGGCGTTCCCGTCCTGCCCCGGGTCTGGGGCGCTCAGCGGCGAAAGCCTGCCGCAAGGACCCTCCCGGCCGGGCCTCCGGTCGGAACCGGCTTACGTCACGCCCGCGGTACGCAATACCTCGACGGCTCCGACGCCCTCGTTCACATTGCAATGCGGCAACGGCCCCGGTGCCCCGAGGCAGGCCCTGATAGTTTCTAGGAGCTCACTGTGCACGTGCGTGCGAGCGACAGGCTCCCCCCACCCCATCATCCCCCTTGGATCGGAGGCTCAGGATGCTGCCGAAGCCGGCGACGCGTCACCAAGGCACCGCCCTACTCCTTGCCGTTCTTCTCCTCGCCGTGAGCGGGATGACGGCGCTGTTCTCACCTGCTGCTCGCGCCGAGAACAATCCGAACATCGTCGTGACGCTCGAGACCAACCCGCTCGTCCTGACGGACCACGACGGCACCCCTCAGCCCGGGCGCGCAGCCATCGTCGAGGAGCCGGTGCAGATGCGCTTCAGCTGGGACGCCTCCGCCGCGGACCCCAAGCCGGGGCAGTCCTTCTTCATCGCCCTGCCCGAGGAGTACCGGTTCAGGGAGATCGGTCGGCACGACGACCTCGTGCTGGGCAACGGGACGAAGGTCGGCGACTGCGTGACCACCAGCTTCTCCCTGACCTGCACCTTCAACGACGCGATCGTCGCGACCAGTGACCTCAGGGGCTCGGGCACCCAGATGCTCATGGCGCAGAAGACCACTGCGACCAACAACGGCAACTTCGACCTCAACGGCACGGCCACGACGGTCTTCCACCCGAACAACGAGCCGATCCAGCCAATTGCCTGGATCGAGAAGAACCTCAGCAAGTACGCCAACTCTCTCCAGCGCGACTCCAGCGGGGTGACCTGGCACATCGAGTTCTCCGGCGGGGCGATCGCCACCCACCTGGGTACGACGGCGGGCACCGTGTCGACGGTGACCTTCTCCGACGTGACCGGCGGCGGTCAGGTCCTCGACCCCGACCTGTCCAACTGGTACGTGCGGGTCAACCCCGAGCGCTACGGCGGCGGCGCGGACGGCTACTTCGACGTCGCCCGCGGGGACGGGACCGTCCTCAACCCGGATCACGGCACCTTCACGCTCACCCCGACCATCAGCGCCGACGGCACGAGCGCCTCGGTGACGCTCACCCGCACCGACGCCCCCTTCGACCCTCGGACCAACTACGAGATCGTGTACCGCAGCCTCGCCGAGGGCGGCCAGATCGTCCCGGGCAAGGTCTACACGAACACGGCCACGCTCGTCGGCGGTCAGGGCACTGAGCTGAGCTCCTCGATGTCCTACAGGGATCTGATCAGCTACGACGTGACACTGACCCAGGGCTTCGGCTCCTTCAGCGTCAAGAAGTACGCGACCGGCGCCCTCCAGAGCCAGGTGCCGGCGGGTACGACGGTGACCCTCAACGTCTCCTACGAGCTGCCGCAGGGCTCGACCGAGGCCAACTTCCCGACCTGGACGAACAAGCCGCCGTCCAACCCGTACACGGTGCAGCTCACCGTCGGGGAGCAGCAGGACTCCTCGACCCTCTACACCTTCCCCAGGGGCACGACCGTCACCCTGACCGAGGACACGAGCGCCACGACCCTGCCCTCGGGGACGGCCTGGGGCTCAGCGACCTTCAACGTCAACGGGACGGAGACCTCCGACAGCGTCAGCCTGACGGTGGGAGACGCCACGGTCACGGCCGTCAGCCTCTACAACGAGGTGGTGGAGGCCACTCCGCCCACGCCGACCCCGACCCCTGAGCCGACCCCCACCCCGACCACGCCGGAGGCCACCCCGACCACACCGGAGGCCACCCCGACCACGCCGGAGGCGACGACGACCACGACCCCTCGGACGACGACCACGACCATCACGACGACCAGGACGACAGTGACCTCCCGTGGCGGTGGTAGCGGCCTGCTGGCGCGTACCGGCGCCGCCGGGTCCCTCGCCCTCGTGGCGGTGGCGGGTCTCGGCGTGGGCGCGGCGCTGCTCCTGGCCCACAGGCGCCGCGGCTGACGTCCGCGCGACGTGACACGAGGACCCCGGCCGGTGACCGGCCGGGGTCCTCGTGCGCCCGCGCCCGTCGGCACGGTCGTCGCGGTCGTCGGTCAGGACTGGGCGCCCGGCTCCCAGCGCGCGACAGTCATCGTGGTCTCGGAGTAGGTCATCGTGTAGAAGTGGTCGACGTCGTAGTCGGGTGTCGTCGTCGCGCTGAGGCGGAGGATCTCGGTGCCGGTGGGAACCGTCTCGGGATCGGTGGTGGCCAGCTGCATGTCCTGGGAGCGCCAGGCCTCCGGGAGCTCCTGGAAGGCCTTGTGGTCCTCATAGCCCCAGGTCGACAGGTCGACGGTGGAGTATCCCCGACGCGCCACGATCGCCGCCTTGCGGTCCTCCTGGGAGGGGAAGTAGGAGAAGTAGACGGCCACGTCACCGGCCTCGTCGTAGGCCAGGAGGTCGTAGTGGCCGACCTGATCGAGCACCTCCGAGGAGCTGGAGTCCTCCGGTGTCCGCGGGACCGCCTGACCGTCGGGCCCCTCGATGCAGGTCATGCCCTCGATGTCGTTGATGACGGCCAGGGCGGCGTCGGAGCCGGCGCAGGTGCTGAGGTCCTCATAGCCGTTGACGACGGTCGGCGGGAGCAGGGGCTGGCCGCTCGCGTCGAGGACGGCCATGGCATCCACGCCGGTGAAACGCACCGAGGGCTCGGTCGTGATGCCCGTGTAGTTAAGGACGAAGGTGCCGTCGGGCAAGGGTGACAAGCCCACGAAGAAGCTCTGGCCACCCAGGTCGGGCACGTCCAGTGTCGCCAGAGTCGTCCCGGTCGTGCCGTCGATGACCTGGCCGTCGACGACGACGATGTCGGACTCGATGTTCCAGCCGGCGCCCTGCGCACCGTCGACCGACCACAGCTCGCTGCCGGAGACCGGGTCGAGGCCGCTGTAGGTGACGGTGTCGGAGGCCTCGTCGTAGTCACTGCGGATGACGATGCTCTTGGCGGTGAGGAAGCTGGTCCGCTCCCCCACCGCCTCGGGAGTGAGGACGACGTCGCCGCTCGTGGTGTCGATGACACCGCTGGCGCACCACAGCCGGTCCTTGACCACCGTCCCCGCGCAGGCCGGGTTCTCACCGACGGGCTCGACGGTCGCGGTCCACCGGCTCTCGCCGGTCGCGGGGTCGTAGGCGGAGATCTGGGTACCGGTGCCGATGATGACCTGCTCGGGGGTGTCCTCGACGAGGACGGGGTGGTTGTCGGTCGGGGATCCGGCCCTCCACACGATGCTCCGGCCGTCTCCAGCCGTCGGTGCGTGGCCCAGGTCGATTGTCCACGCCTCATGGCCCCCGTCCGACCAGGTGGCAGCCGGAGTCGGGGGCGGGCTGGAGGCGTCGGTGCTCGCCGTGCCGGAGCACCCGGCGAGCACGAGACAGCCGAGCGACAGGGCGGCTAGCGGGCGGAACAGGGCAGGGCGTCCAGGAACAGTGATCATATTGTGATCGTAGTCGCGCCGCAGACGGGGCCGCCGGGTTTTCAGCCCACCTCCCGCTCAGGGCCGCTCGAGGACCGCGACGACCTCGAGGTGGTGGGTGTGGGGGAACATGTCGAGCGCGCTCATCGCCGCCAGACCGTATCCGGCACCGAGGAGGACCGCCGTGTCGCGGGCCAGTGCCGCTGGGTCGCAGGCGACGAGCACGATGCGGCGCGCGCCCAGGGCGGCCACGGCTGCGGCCACCGCCTGACCTGCGCCCTGACGAGGAGGATCGAGCACGACGACGTCGGGGCCGCCGCCCATGACCTCCTGCGCGCCCAGGGCCCTGACGGTGTCGGCGGTGACCGGGCCGCTGCGCAGGTGGGCGCCGGGAAGGTCGTGCAGGTTGCGGCGAGCGTCACGCACCGCCTGCTCGCTGCCCTCCAGGGACAGCACGGTCTCGGTGAGCATGGCCAGGGGCAGGGTGAACAGCCCCGCGCCGGAGTAGAGCTCCAGGACCCTCGCGTCACCACGGGTCTCGAGGCGACCGGATCCCGGGAGCGTCCCGGCCGCCGTGGGGACCGGCGCCAGGGCGGCGCGCACGACCCGGTCGACCAGGGCCGCTGGCGCGTCGCGGTGGACCTGCCAGAAGCCGTCGGCACGCACGCCGTAGGACAGCTCGCCCAGGCCGATCCCGGAGGCGTCGACCCGCTCCTCGACCCTGCGCCGCCCCGTGGGCCGAGCGGCGGCGGTGTGCACGGCGCCGTCGAGGATGACGACCGGCTCCCCCACGCTGGGGGCCACGACGTCGACGCGGGTCCCCGGCCGGTAGCGCCGGCGCCATCGACCGGACTCGGTCAGCCCGAGCGCCTGGATCTGCGGGACGGCCAGCGGCAGGCGGAGCACCGGCAGGACCGTGCGGGAGCGGAAGGCGTGCATCCCCGCCCGTCCGTCAGGGGTGACGGTCAAGGAGATCCGGGTGCGGGTGCCCTGTCCCGCCGTCGCCCCGGTGCCCGTGTCCCGGGCGGCGACGGGGCCGACCTGCTCGACGAGGACCCCGTCGGGCTGGGCCTCGGGCAGCCCGGCCACGGCCCGGGCGACCGTCTCTCCACCGATGCGCCGCAGGCAGTCGGCCAGGACGCGGCGCTTCCAGTCCCGCTGGGCCGGCAGGGCGACATGGCTCAGCTCTCCCCCGCCCACTCCCCCGGGGCCGGCCTCGGGCCACACCGGCGTCACGCGGTCCGGCGAGGCCTCGAGGACCTCGACCGCCTCCGCCCTCCACACCTTCGAGCCCCTCCCGGTGACGCGGGCGCGCACGGTCTCCCCGGGAAGGGCGTGACGCACGAAGACGACGCGTCCCCCGGGGTCGTCGGCCGGGCGGGCCACGCAGTGGCCGCCGTGTGCCGGCGCACCCACGGCCAGGACGAGCTCGTCCGGCTCGTGGGCGTCACGGGGGTGAGCAGTGCGCCGGGGGCTCATCGTCCGCTCCCGGCGCGACGCAGGCGACGGGCCTCGGCCCGGCGGGAGGCGACATCGGTGTCGGCGATGCCTTCAGGGGTGGTCGCCCGCACGCCGCGGTGGACGTGGGTCTGGCCGGGTGCTCCCAGCTGCCACGGCACGGAGGCCACGACGACCCCGGGGGTGAACAGCAGCGCGGTCTTGAGCCGCAGGGCGGTCTGGCTGTGCAGCACCTGCTCCCACCAGTGGCGCACGATGTACTCGGGCAGGAAGACGACGACGAGGTCGCGGGGGGACTCACGGCGTACCGAGCGCACGTAGGACACGATCGGTCGTGTCAGTTCGCGCAGGGGGGAGTCCAGGACGGTCAGGGGCACGGGCAGGTCGGCCTCCTCCCACTGCTCAAGCAGGCGCTCGGCGGCGCCGTCGCCGGCGTCGACGGTGACGGCCTCGATGGAGGTCGGATAGGTCGACAGGGCGTAGGTCAGTGCGCGCAGGGTCGGCCGGTTGAGCCGTGAGGCGAGCACGACGGCGTGGACGTGGGCGGGCAGGACCCTGGCGTCGTGGAGGTCGTCGATGGCCATCTCCTGCCCCACCCTGCGGTAGTGCCTGCGGATCCTGTTCATGACGAGGAAGAGCAGTGCCATGAGAAGCAGGGTCACCCACGCCCCGCGGGTGAGCTTGGTGAGGAGCACGATGAGGAGGACCAGCCCGGTCCCCGCGGCCCCGACGGTGTTGACCACGCGCGAGCGGGCCATGCTCCGGCGGGCCCCGGGGTCGGTGGCCAGGGCCAGGGCGCGGGTCCAGTGGCGGACCATGCCGACCTGGGACAGGGTGAAGGAGATGAAGACCCCGACGATGTAGAGCTGGATGAGCCTGTTCGTGCTCGCTCCGAAGCCGACGATGAAGGCCACCGCCCCCAGCCACAGCACGACGATGCCGTTGGAGTAGGCCAGGCGGTCCCCGCGCAGGGCGAGCTGGCGGGGAAGGAACTCATCGCGGCCCAGCACCGAGGCCAGGACCGGGAAGCCGTTGAAGGCGGTGTTGGCCGCCAGGACCAGGATGAGGCCGGTGACGACGGTGATGAGGTAGAACATCGGCTTGACGTCGGCGAAGACGGTGGCCGCGATCTGCCCGATGACCGGGTCCTGGTGGTAGCCCTCCCCCAGCGGCACCCCGTTGCTGAGCAGCTCAGTGGCCGGGTCCTCCGCCATGCGCACCCCGGTCGCGCCCGCCAGGTGGACGATGCTCAGGAGCATGAGCGCCGAGATCGTCCCCAGCATGAGCAGCGTCGTCGCGGCGTTGCGGGACTTGGGACGCCGGAAGCTGGGCACGCCGTTGGAGATCGCCTCGACTCCGGTCAGCGCCGCGCAGCCCGAGGAGAAGGCGCGCAGGACGAGGAAGGCCCCCGCCATCCCCGTCAGGCCCTGCTCCCACCCGCTCTGGGCGACCACCTCGTAGGAGGCCGACGGGGCGCTCCCCAGGGCACCGGTGGCCTCCTGGACCAGGCCCGTGACCGCCAGGACCCCGATGGCCCCCATGTACAGGTAGGTGGGGACGGCGAAGGCGCCTCCGGACTCCCTGGAGCCACGCAGGTTGAGCACGGCCAGGAGCGTCGCGATCCCGACCGCGATCTCGACCTTGTAGGGCGAGACCGAGGGGACGGCCGCAGCGAGGTAGGAGGTCCCCGCCGATACCGACACCGCGACGGTGAGCACGTAGTCGCACAGGAGGGCCGAGGCCACCGCCAGGCCCGCGTGGGAGCCGAGGTTGGTCGACACGACCTCGTAGTCCCCGCCCCCCGAGGGGTAGGCGTGGACGGTCTGCCGGTAGGAGGCGACGACGATGAGAAGCACCGCGACCACCGCCAGGGCGATCCACGGGGAGACGACGGTCGCGGCGACACCGGCCACTGCCAGGGTGATGAGGACCTCATCGGGGGCGTAGCCCACGCTCGACAGGGCGTCGGAGGCGAAGACCGGCAGGGCGATCCGCTTGGGCAGAAGCGTCTCGCCCAGCGCCCCGCTGGGCACCGGCCGACCGACGATGAGCCGCTTGACGCGGTCGGCGAAGTCACGCACGGAAGATCATGCTACTCCGCGGCGCCTGGCACGCACACGGGGCCAGGACCCGGGAGTACCGTTGCGTCCGTGCACTTCGTCATCATGGGCTGCGGACGCGTGGGTGCCTCCATGGCCGTCCAGCTCGACCGCATGGGCCACTCGGTGGCCGTCATCGACCAGTCCTCCAACGCCTTCCGTCGCCTTCCCTCCGGCTTCAACGGCCGCAAGGTCAAGGGAATCGGATTCGACCGCGACGCCCTGGAGCAGGCGGGGATCGACGAGGCCTACGCCTTCGTGGCCGTGTCCAACGGGGACAACTCCAACATCGTGGCGGCGCGGGTGGCGCGCGAGCTCTTCGGCGTCGAGCACGTCGTGGCCCGGATCTACGACGCCCGACGTGCCGACGTCTACGAGCGCCTGGGCATCCCGACGGTGGCGACTGTCCGCCAGACCGCCGAGCAGATGATGCGCCGCGTCCTTCCCGGGGTGACCTCCCGCGAGGCCTCCGATCCCTCCGGCGAGGTCTGCCTCGTCCAGCCCGACCTCGCCGTCGCCTGGGTGGGCACGACCGTCGGCAGGCTCGAGGAGCTGGTCGAGGCGAGGGTCGCCTGGGTCTCGCGGGGAGGGGGCGCCCTCGTGCCCCGCGCCTCGACGATCATCCAGGAGAACGACCGCTTGCACGTGGCCGTCAGCACCGACCGGCTGCCCGCCCTGCAGCGGGCCCTGTCCCGTCCCCCCGCCCAGGAGGCCTGAGCCATGAAGATCCTCATCGCCGGAGCCGGGTCGGTGGGCCGCTCGATCGCGCGCGAGCTCATCGCCCGCGGTCACGAGATCACCCTCGTCGACAACTCACCCGACGCGATGCGCGTCGCCGCGGTCCCCGAGGCCGACTGGCTGCTGGCCGACGCCTGTGACGTCGACTCCCTGGCCGAGGCGGGGGCACAGGACTGCGACGTCGTCGTGTCGGCCACGGGGGACGACAAGGCCAACCTCGTCGTGTCCTTGCTGGTCAAGACCGAGTACGGCGTGCCGCGCACGGTGGCCCGCGTCAACAACCCGAAGAACGAGTGGCTCTTCGACGAGACCTGGGGCGTCGACGTGGCGGTGTCGACTCCCCGGATCATGACAGCGCTCGTCGAGGAGGCGGTGAGCATCGGCTCCCTCGTGTCGATCTTCACCTTCCACCAGTCAGGGGCGCTCATGCACGAGCTGACCCTGGCCGACGACTCCCCGGTCATCGGAGAGCTGGTCAGCGAGGTCGACCTGCCGCCGCTGACCGTGCTCGCCGCGATCCTGCGCGACGACCGGCCGATCGTGCCCGGACGTGACGAGCGCTTCGAGCGGGGCGACGAGCTCGTGTTCCTCACCGCCCGTGAGGGCGAGGCCTCCCTGAGGGAGGTCCCGGACATCTTCTCCGGCGCGGAGGACCCGGAGCCCGTCGAGGGAGCCCCCGCCTGACGGGCGACAGGGCTCGCAGCAGCTCTCAGCCGCTCTCAGCCGCGGTGCCAGCGGCCGCCGGGCGCGCGATGCGCCACGCGAACCACAGGGTCAGTGCGTACAGCGGCACGCCCAGGACGATCCTGGCGATCCCGAGCGCACCGAGGGCGGGATCACCCATGAGGTAGAGCGGCACCTCGACGACCAGGCGCAGTGCGAACATCCCGCACAGAACCGCCGTGGCCACGGCGTAGCGGCGCCTGAGACCCTCGAGGTCGGGGTCGGTCCGCCAGGAGGCACGCGCCCGGGCCTGCGCGCTCTCGTCGTCCTCGCCGTCCCCCTGGCCCGAGGCCGTGCGCCACAGCTCGATGAAGACACCGACCAGGGGCCGGCGCAGGGCGATCGACCCCGCGGTCACGGCCAGCATGACGGCGTTGATGATGAGCCCGGTGGCGTAGAAGTTCGAGGCGTGGCCGGTGCGCCAGGCCCAGGCAGCGCTGATGAGCGCGAGAACCGCTCCTCCCAGCACCTGGGTGAGGGGCTGGCCGGCCACGAGCCTGGCCAGGAGGCAGACGGCGCTGAGAGCCAGGGAGGCTCCCAGGGCCACGAGGAGGGCGTCGGGGCGCAGGGCGAGGACCGTGACGAAGACGACCGTGGGTGCGGCGGACTCGAGGACGCCGCGCCAGCCCCCGACGGCCTCGGAGACGTCAAAGCTCTCGGCCCCCACCGCCTCAAGCCCCCCGCCCCGCCGGGTCCCGCGCGGCCCCCGACCGGTTGCGGGCGCGCTCACCTGCCCCTGCCCAGGATCTCGTAGGAGGGGTTGTAGATGGCCGGGCGGGCGCGGCCGGCCACCACCGTGCCCTCGACCATGAGCCGGGCCCCGGGCGAGATGCCGGCGATGGAACGCCGTCCCAACCACACGAGGTCCACCGATCCCGTGCCGTCGAAGAGCTGGCCGACAAGCACCGGCTTGAGGGCGGCCGGCGGGTAGGTGACCGCGCGCAGCACCCCGCCGACGCGGACGCGCTCACGCGCCCGCAGGTCGTTGAGGGGAGTGGTCGTCCCTCTCAGGGCACTGAGGGAGCGGGTGGTGTCGTCGGCGTCGAGCTGGTCACGGTCGGCGCTCAGGTGCTCGACCACGCGCCGCAGCAGCCCCGGGCGCGCTGCCATGATCAGCGCACCTCGGCGATCGTGGGACCCGGGGAGAGGGGGTCGAGACCCGGCAGGTC
This sequence comes from Actinomyces howellii, assembly GCF_900637165.1. Taxonomy (GTDB): domain Bacteria; phylum Actinomycetota; class Actinomycetes; order Actinomycetales; family Actinomycetaceae; genus Actinomyces; species Actinomyces howellii. The sequence continues at coordinate 606,564 of NZ_LR134350.1, forward strand.
CTCGGCCTCCGGGGCGGCCCCGGCCCCCGGTGCGTGCAGCGGCAGGATCTCACGCGGCGGGCGCGCGGCTCCGTCGCGCACGACGACGACGTCGGCGAAGACCTCGCGCAGCGAGCGGGAGGCCGCCTCGTCGGTGGCCGCCCTGCCCTGGAGCACGCCGCGCAGGAACCAGCGGGGGCCGTCCACGCCGATGAACCGCACGGCGACGGTCGAGTCGTGGCCGTCCCGGCCGCGCACCGGGACCTGCGCGAGGATCTCAGGGCCGTGGGGCCCTGAGACGACCTTGTGGGAGGCGCGGGTGCGGGTGAGCTCGGCGGTGATGTCCTCGCGCAGCTCCTCCCAGATGCCTGTCGAGCGCGGCGCGGCGAAGGCACGCAGCTCCAGGCTCGACCCGCCCAGGACCAGCACGACGGCCCCGGCCTCGGCCCCGGCACCGGGGCTCTCGAGGCGGATCTGCATGCCGTCGACGGCCGGGACACGCAGCGAACCGAGGTCGACGCGCACGGTGGATCCGCTCGCCTCAGGGGCGTCGGCACTGTCCCACGGACCGCCGACGACCTCCTCGGGCTCACGGGAGGCCGGCTCGGGGTCGCCGGGTGAGCTGTCCCGTGCCGGCTCGGCGTCGTCGGGTCGTCTCCGGGAGAACAGGCCCATGGTGGCCTCCTGTGGGTCGTGGCGGGAACGGGTCCCGGTGCGTTGGCTCATCCGGGACCCTAAGGAGTCAGGGACGGCGGTCCGCCCGCTTGGTGGCCGAGGCGCTCAGGCGCCCCGGCCGGCGACGGAGCCGTGGGTCGCGGTCAGCCCGCGCAGTCGGTGCACACCGGCAGGCCGGTGGCGTCGTCGACGTAGGCCAGAGAGCCCCGGTGGTGGACCAGGAAGCACTCGGAGCAGGTGAACTCGTCCTCGAGCTGGGGCACGACGTGGACGCTCAGCTCCTCCCTGGACAGGTCCGCGCCTGGGAGCTCAAAGCCCTCGGCGACCTCGTTCTCGTCCTCCTCGATCGCCTCGGAGGACTGGTCCTTCTGCCGGGCGGTCAGCTCCTCGATCGAATCGGCCTCGGGCTCGTCATCGTTCTTGCGCGGGGCGTCGTAGTCGGTCGCCATGGCCTCGTCACTTTCTTTCGTCGACGGCTCTCGGTGGGGCTCCCCGGCGGCGCAGGGGCGCCGCGGGGGGCGTCCACAGCACCCAGGGCACCGCGGACCGCCCCGGCCGAGCAGGGCACGCGCACCATAGCACCGTGGCCCCGTCAGGGGAATCATCCGGGTTGTGGTCATGTCCCACGCCGCCGTCACGTGCGTCACTGTGCTCGTGGGGGACCCGGGCCCGACCTGTGGCTAGACCCTCAGACCCGCGTGCCACACCGCCCCGCCTCCCCGCCGTGGGCCGCTAAGGATGGCACGCTGAGGCATGTCCGAAGGACTGTAAGGAGGCCCACGCCCATGATCGAGCTCGAGCTGCTGGGAGCCAACGGCGACGTGGTCGTCATGACCGATGCCCAGGGAGAGCGGTACAGCATCGTCGTGGACGACGCCCTGCGCGCTGCCGTGCGCCGGGCGCGCCCCTCGGCCCTCGTGCACGCTCCCGAGGTCCCGGCTCCGGGCTCGACCGTGCGGCCGCGCGACCTCCAGGCGCTCATGAGGGCGGGTGCGAGCGCCGAGGAGGTCGCCGCCACGACCGGCCTGCGCGTCGATCACGTGCGACGCTTCGAGGGGCCGGTCCTGGCCGAGCGGACCTGGGCGGTCGGCCAGGCCCAGGCGTGTCGGATCGGCTGGGAGAACGACTCCCCCGTCCTGGGGGAGCTGGTCGTCGACCGTCTGGCCACCCGGGGGGTGGAGCCCTCGAGCCTGGAGTGGGACGCCCTGCGCGAGGGGCGCAGCCCCTGGCAGGTGACGCTGGCCTTCATCCAGGGCGCGCAGGTCAGGCACGCGCGGTGGGAGCTCGACCTGACCGCCAAGTCGGTGACGGCGCTCGACGACGAGGCCAGGTGGCTCACCGAGGCGGCGGCCGCCCGGCGCCCGGCGGTCTTCGACCAGGACTCCGGGGCCTCGGGCGCGGCCGCCGGGGCCGATCCGGACCCCGCGCTCGGCGAGGCGGGACCGGTGCGAGCGGAGCGGGACGCAGCCCAGGAGCCCGCCCCGGACAGCCCGACCGACGCGCTGCTGGCCGATCTTGCCTCCAACCGGGGCCGCCGGCTCGAGGTCGAGCCTCCCGAGGGTCTCGACGAGTCCGAGCTCCCCGCTGCCGACGGGGCGGCCGGGCCCACGAGCCCGGGCGAGGGCAGCGCCCAGATCGTGTCGATGACGGACCGTCGGCGTGCGCTGTCAGCCAACCACCCGGCGGGATCGAAGCTGCCGCGCGTGCCCGGGGAGGCGCACTCGCCCGCCGAGCCCGATGCACGCACCGAGGAGGTGCCTGAGGTCCCCACCCAGGAGGCGCTGCCGCAGATGCCTGACGCCCCTGCCCGTCGCTCCCGGCGCCGGTCGCGCCGCTCGGTGCCCTCCTGGGACGAGATCGTCTTCGGCGCCAAGCCCGAGTAGCTGCCCGGGTAGCTGGCCGAGTAGCTGCCCGGACGGCTCCCGCGGCCCTCAGGCCTGTGCGACCAGCAGCGGCACGATCGTCTCGGCCTCGGTCGAGGAGCCGTGCACGCCGGGCATCGCCATCGCCCCGGGCGAGTGCACCCTCGGGTCCACGACCACCCACCGGCCGGCCATGGCCACGAGCACGTCCCCGAGGACCCCGTGGGCGCGCGGGCCCACCGGGCCGAGCATCTCGTGGGCCTGGTCCCGGGTGCCGACCCACAGGGCCCGCTCCCCCAGCTCGGCGCGCCACCGGTCGGCGACCTGCCGGGCGGTGTCGGGGTCCGAGCCGGGGACGTGGAGCTGGGTGAAGCGCGGCTCGCCGGCGACGGCGACGACGTCGCGCGCCAGCGACGGGTGCGCGGTCACCTCGATGCGCAGGGACTCGTCGGTGTCGACCATGCCGTGGTCGGCCGTCAGGACGACCCGGGTGCCCCCGGGGACCCGACGAAGCAGCTCGGTCATCGCGGCGTCGAGCCGCTCGAGCTGCTCGAGCCAGGTCGCCGAGCGCCACCCGTGGGCGTGTCCCGCGTGGTCGAGCTCGCCGACGTAGAGGTAGACCAGGGGCGTGCCTCGACGCAGAGCCTGTGCCGCCGCTGCCGGTCGGTCCTCGAGCCGGTCGACCCCCACGTGGGTGGCACCGCGCAGACCCGCCTGCGTCAGTCCTGACCCGGCGAAGCGCGAGGGCCCGACAGACACGACCGTGGGCCGGGTGCCGGAGGCCGGGTCGGCCTCGACGCGCTCGAAGATCGTGGGAACGTCCTGCCAGGCTCGTGGGTCGGGCGCCTGTCCCTCCCAGGTGATGAGGCACAGGTTGCGCTCCCCGGAGGGGACCGTCCCGGCAGGAAGGTCGCGCCCGAGCAGCGGGTTGAGGACGCTGTACCCCACCATGCCGGTCAGTCCCGGCCCGGCACCGGTACCCAGGGTGGTCAGCGCCGCGGCGGTCGTCGACGGCAGGCAGGTCACCGCGGCGGGACCGGGGCCTCCTGCCGCCTCGGCCTGGGAGAGCCAGGAACGCAGCCGGGGGGCGTGGCCCCGACGCTCCCGCAGCTGCACGAGACCCAGGCCGTCGACGAGCACGACGACGGTCCCGGCACCGGTGGTCGGGTCGTCCAGGCCCCATGCCCGGGCCGCCCGTCGGGCCTGGGCGTCGGTGAGGGCGCCCTGGGGACCGTCTGCCAGGGACAGCCCGGCGCTGACTGCGGCTGCCCCCAGGACCTGCCGGAGCTCGGGCAGGGACGGGTCGGTCCCGGCGCTCATGGGCGGGTCGTGGCCGCCGACAGGGCCCGGGCGAAGGCCTCGGCCCGGGCCAGGGCCTCGTCCCCCTCGACGCCCGCGGACACGCGCACGACGATGTCGTCGGGCATCGACACCCCGCTCAGACCGTGATCGGCCTGGCAGGTCGGGTCGGCGCAGGCCGTCGGCTCCAGGTCCAGGCGGCGTACCGAGCCCCAGGACACGGCGATGGTCATCTCGGACAGGCGGCCGCCTCCGGCCGCGGGCTCGACCACGCCGCGGGTGAGCGCCACCGAGGCGATCCGGGACAACGGCACCGCCTCGCTCGTGGCCACGGCGCCGGGACGCCCGTCCTCGCGAGGCAGGTCGTCGACGTGGACGATGATGAGGCGGGTGCCCGTCAGGGCCATGACGGTGAGGTGGCGGTGCACGGCGTCGTCGAAGGTCGTCTCCGCCTGGACGAGGTCGACCAGGACGTCCTCGCCCGCCAGCGCCACGTCGAGGGTCCCCAGGACGAGCTCGGGATAGTAGCCTGCGCGGGCCACCGCGTCGACGAAGGTGCCCGTGGAGCCACGGTCGATGGGGTCCGTCGGAGTCATGGGCATCATTGTGCCACCGGCCCACGACACGCTGGATCCCCGCCGGGCGGGCCCCGGGACGGGCCTGCCGGGTGTCGAGTCGTCGAACCCGCCCGCCGACGGCGACAATGCCCCCATGCCGAAGTCCACCACGCAGACGCCTCCTCCGGTCGAGGACCACATCGTCGACCTGGACCTGCCCACGGAGATGCGCTCCTCCTTCCTGGAGTACGCCTACTCCGTCATCTACGCCCGGGCCCTGCCCGACGCCCGGGACGGTCTCAAGCCCGTCCAGCGGCGCATCCTGTTCCAGATGGACCGCATGGAGCTGCGTCCCGACCGGCCCCACGTCAAGTCCTCGCGCGTCGTGGGCGACGTCATGGGCCGCCTCCACCCCCACGGGGACGTCGCCATCTACGAGGCGCTCGTGCGACTCGCCCAGCCCTTCACGATGCGCCTGCCCCTCGTCGACGGTCACGGCAACTTCGGCTCCCTCGACGACGGCCCGGCGGCGCCGCGCTACACCGAGGCCCGTCTCGCCCCTCCGGCGATGGCGCTGACCGCGGACATCGACGAGGACACGGTCGACTTCTCCCCCACCTACGACTACACGCTCACCGAGCCCGACGTGCTGCCCGCCGCCCTGCCCAACCTCCTGGTCAACGGCGCCTCGGGAATCGCCGTGGGCATGGCCACCAACATGCCTCCCCACAACCTCATCGAGGTCGTCGGCGCAGCGCGCCACCTCGTCGACCACCCCGATGCCACGCTGGCCGACCTCATGGCCTTCGTTCCCGGTCCGGACCTTCCCTCCGGCGGGATGATCGTCGGCCTCGAGGGGATCCGGGAGGCCTACCGCACCGGTCGGGGCAAGTTCCTCACGCGGGCCACGGCCCGGGTCGAGAACATCACCCCCCGCAAGAAGGGCATCGTAGTCACCGAGCTGCCCTACCTCGTGGGGCCCGAGAAGGTGATCTCCCGCATCAAGGAGGCGGTGTCGGCCAAGAAACTCCAGGGCGTCACCGACGTCGCGGACCTCACCGACCGCAGGCACGGAACGCGTCTGGTCATCGGGGTCAAGAACGGCTACAACCCCGAGGCCGTCCTGGCCCAGCTCTACCGGCACACGCCCCTGGAGGACTCCTTCGGCATCAACAACGTCTGCCTCGTCGACGGCCAACCGCGCACCCTGGGGCTGCGCGAGCTGCTCGAGGTCTTCGTGCGCCACCGTCTGACGGTCGTCGAGCGCCGGACGCGCTTCCGCCTGGCCAGGCACCTCGAGCGCCAGCACCTCGTCGAGGGCCTGCTCGTCGCGATCCTCAACATCGACGAGGTCATCGAGGTCGTGCGCTCCTCGGACGACGCCGCGACGGCGCGCACCCGCCTCATGCAGGTCTTCGACCTCACCGAGCCTCAGGCCTCCTACATCCTGGAGCTCCAGCTGCGGCGCCTGACCCGCTTCTCGGTCATCGAGCTGGAGAAGGAGCGCGACGAGCTGGCGCGGGCCGTCGAGGAGCTCGAGGCGATCCTGGCCGACGAGCGTCGTCTGCGGGCCGTGGTCTCCCGGGAGATGGCGGCCGTGGCCGAGGAGTTCGGCACCCCGCGGCGCACCGTGCTCCTCGAGGCACCTGGAGCCTCCCCGTCCCAGGCGGGCTCGGCCGGTCAGAAGACCCCCTCCGGCCTGCTCACGGCAGCGGCCGAGGTGCCCCTGACCGTGCCGGACGACCCGTGCAGGGTCCTGCTGTCGACCACGGGCCTGGTGGCGCGCGTCGGCGGCGTCGAGCCCGTCCCCCGCACCGGATCGCGCGTGCGCCACGACGCCCTGGTCAGCCAGGTGTCGGTGACCGCCCGCGGCCAGGTCGGCGCGGTCACGGACACCGGCAGGCTCCTGCGCCTTGAGGTGGTCGACACCCCCGAGGTCCCCCGCACCGACGGTGCCCCCTCCCTGGCCGGCGGCCAGCCCGTCGAGCTCCTTGTCGACCTCGAGCCGGGCGAGACGGTCGTGGGTCTTGTGCCCGTGGGCTCCGACGTCCCGGTGGCCCTCATGACCGCCTCGGGCGTGGTCAAGCGGGTCCGACCGGGTGACGAGCCCAAGAGCGGCGAGGCCTGGGAGGTCATCTCCCTGTCCGAGGAGGACCGCCTCGTCTTCGCGGGCACGGCCGCGGACACCGACGTCCTGGTCATGGTGGCCTCCGACGCCCAGCTCCTGCGCTTCGAGGCCTCACGGGTCCGGCCCCAGGGCCGCGCCGCCGGCGGCATGGCGGGCATCTCCCTGCGCGAGGGGGCGCGTGTCATCGCCGGGGCGGCGGTGCCCGCCGACCTGCTCGCTGAGGCGGTCGTCGTCACCATCGCCGACGCCGCCGGCGCGCTGCCCGGGATGGACTCGGGCAGCGTCAAGGTCACGCCCCTGGACCGCTACCCCGCCAAGGGGCGCGCCACCGGCGGCGTGCGCGCCCAGCGCTTCCTGCGGGGCGAGGACCAGCTGGTCCTGGCCTGGGTGGGGGTGGGACCGGCTCGTGCGGTCGGCAGCGGCGGGCAGTCCGTCGCCCTGCCCGATGCCGACGAGCGGCGGGACGCCTCCGGCTCGCCTGTGACCGCGCCGGTGGCGGGGGTCGGCTGAGGCGCCCGTCCCGGGGGCCCTGGGGTCCGGGCCCCTACACGTCCAGGGCGTAGAGGATGGTTCCACGGGTCGGGGTGTACCCCAGGGCGCGGTAGAGGTCGACCGCACCCGTGGGGTTGTCGGAGTCGACCCCCGCCGCGGCGTAGTCCATGCCGTCGCGCCTGTAGGCCCGCATCGCCGCGGTGAGCAGGGCCGGGGCGACCTCCCGGGACCGGTACTCGGCCAGGACCCCCAGCATGTCGGTGTAGCCCTCCCGCCAGCCCAGGGCGTCCCAGTCCTGCTCGTAGCGGCCCGACAGGAGGTAACCCGCGACGCGAGCACGGTCCCCGGAGCGGTCCAGGGCGACGAAGCTCCACTGCGGGGCGAAGTAGGACCTGCCCGCACCCCACTCCTCGGCGCTGACGGCTCCTGCGCCCACGCCCTGGCCGAATGCCTGGTTGTGGGCACGGCGCACGGCGTCGTCACGCTCCTCGCTCCACGGCTCGATGCTCAGGAAGCCGTCGAGGCTGATCCGGGGGATCGGCTCGGTCAGGGGGCGGCGCACCTCCCTGTACCAGCGCCTCGGCTCGAAGCCCAGCTCGGCCAGGTGGGTCATCATCCGCTCGTCGTCCTCCAGGACGGTGGTGACCACGTGCGCCTGCGCGGAGGCCGACGACGACCCCGGTGCCGCGCCCGCCCGCTCGGCGCCGATGAGGTGACGGGCCCGCTCGGCCTGCCAGTGCAGGAGGGCTCCACCGATGCCGCGCTTGCGGAAGTCGGGGTCGACCACCCCGGTCATCGAGGCGTAGATCTGCTCGGCCGGGCGCAGTCGCACGAGTCCGAAGGCGCGCATGACGCCGTCCTCGTCGCGTCCGGCGACACCGGAGTAGGTCGGGTCGATGAAGTACTCGGCCGTCTCCTCGGCCGTCGTGCGGTAGGGAGGGTCGTCGACGGCCTCCGCACGGGCGACGAGCTCGGCGAGCTCGCGGTTGTCGAAGGGACCCAGAGGAGTCCAGGACAGCTCCCTGGGCAGGGCGGACCGGGGGCCCGGCCTGAACACCGACCAGGGTCCTGAGCGGCCGCTACGACGTGGGAGGCCGTAGACGTCGTTCATGTGGGCGCCTCCTTCGGCAAGGGCCCCGCGCGGGTGAGCCCCGGGGCGGGCTGGGGTCCAGGGCAGGCTACCGGACACGGGCGCCCCGCGCCTCAGGCGTCGATGCGCTCCCGGTCCACCTGGGCGGCGCCGTCGATGATGAAGTCGCGTCGCGGCTCGACCGAGGCGCCCATGAGCAGCTCGAAGACGTGCTCGGCCTCGAGCAGGGCGGCCTCGTCCGCGAGCGTGATGCGCCGCAGGGTCCGGTGGCCGGGCTCCATGGTGGTCTCGGCCAGCTGGTGGGCGTCCATCTCCCCCAGCCCCTTGTACCGCTGCGGCTCCTTGAATCCTCTCCCCTGTCGCTCCAGGCGGCGCAGGGTCCGGACCAGCTCGTCGTCGGAGTAGGTGTAGATGACCTCCTTGCCCCGCCGCCCCCGGCCCGCGACCTCGACGCGGTGGAGGGGGGGCACGGCCGCGTACACCCGCCCCGCCTCGATCATCGGTCGCATGTAGCGGAAGAAGAGGGTGAGCAGGAGGGTACGGATATGGGCTCCGTCGACGTCGGCGTCGGTCATGAGGATGACCTTGCCGTAGCGCGCCTGGCTCAGGTCGAAGGTCCGCCCCGAGCCTGCGCCCACGACCTGGATGATCGCCGAGCACTCGGCGTTGCGCAGCATGTCCGCCTGGGAGGCCTTCTGGACGTTGAGGATCTTGCCGCGGATGGGAAGGAGCGCCTGGAACTCGGAGTTTCGGGCGTTCTTGGCGGTGCCCAGGGCCGAGTCCCCCTCGACGATGAACAGCTCCGAGGAGGAGACGTCGTCGGAGCGGCAGTCGGCGAGCTTGGCAGGCAGCGTGGAGGTCTCCAGAGCCGTCTTGCGCCGGCTGATCTCCTTGTGCATCCGGGCGCTGACCCGGGCCCGCATCTCACCGACGATCTTCTCCTGCAGCGCGCGCGACTGGGCCCGCAGGTCCCGCTTGGAGGAGGTGAGCAGCGCCGTCAGCTCGGTGTCGACGACCCGGGCCACGATCTGGCGCACGGGGGCGGTGCCCAGCACCTCCTTGGTCTGCCCCTCGAACTGGGGCTCGGGCACCCGCACGGTGACCACCGCGGTCAGGCCCGCCAGGATGTCGTCCTTCTCGATACGGCCGTCCTTGCTCGTGACCTTGAGGGCCCGGGCGTTGGACTCGATCTGCTTGCGCAGCACCTTGGTGACCGCCTGCTCAAAGCCCGTCAGGTGGGTACCACCCATCGGCGTGGCGATGATGTTGACGAAGGAGCGCTCGACCGTGTCGTAGCCGACCCCCCAGCGCAGGGCGACGTCGACGGAGCAGGTGCGCTCGACCTCGACCGGCCGCAGGTGCCCTGCGCGGTCGAGCTGCTGGACGGTCTCGGTGTAGGTGCCCTGCCCGGTCAGGTGGAAGGTGTCGGTGACCGAGCCGTCGGAGGCGAGGAAGTCGACGAAGTCGACGGTCCCGCCGCGGGCGCGGAAGAGCTCGGTGCCGTCGGCGGCACCGGGGTCCCCGGCGTCGAACAGGTCCTCCCCCTGCGGGACGCCCGCCGTCTCGGCGCGCATGGCAGGGTCCTGCTCCGGGGCGCGGCCGGCTGTCTGGGAGGCAGGGCGCTGGCTGCGGGCCGCCTCCTGCTCAGGACGCTCGTCGGTCAGGGTCAGGGTCAGCCCGGGCACGAGGAAGCTCGTCTGCCGCAGGCGGGCGCGCAGCGCCCCGGCGTCGTACTGGGCCGGCTCGGGGAAGATCTGGGGGTCGGCCCAGTAGCGCACGCGGGTGCCGGTCACCGAGCGCCTGACCTTGCCGACCACCCGCAGCTCGGAGGCCTCGACGTACTCGGTGAAGGGGGAGGCCAGGCTCGGCCCGCTCGGCGGGTCGGTGAAGACGCCGGGCACGCCCCTGCGGAAGCTCATCGCGTAGGTCTTGCCGCCCCGGTCGACCTCGACGTCCATGCGTGCGCTCAGGGCGTTGACGACGCTGGCCCCGACCCCGTGCAGGCCCCCCGCGGCGCCGTAGGAGCCTCCGCCGAACTTCCCGCCCGCGTGGAGCTTGGTGTAGACCAGCTCGACACCGGTCAGGCCCGAGCCCGGCTCGATGTCGACGGGCACGCCGCGGCCGGTGTCACGCACCTCGACCGAGCCGTCGGCGTGGATGATCACCGAGATGAGGTCGCCGTGGCCCTCGAGGGCCTCGTCGACGCCGTTGTCGATGATCTCCCACACGCAGTGCATGAGGCCCCGCTGGTCGGTGGATCCGATGTACATCCCGGGGCGCTTGCGCACCGCCTCGAGACCCTCCAGCACGGAGAGGTGGCGGGCGGAGTAGGAGCTCGAGGTCTGGGGCACGGCCGAAATCTAGCCGATGAGCGCCCGGCGGTCCCGCTGCCCCGCCGCGGGCGGGCTGTGGTGTCCGCCGTCGGAGCGGATCTGGCCGGGTCACGGGACGCGTTCGCCGTCGGCGCATGCGCTGCGCCGGGGGCGGAACGGGCCTCCCGCCGGCCAAGAGGTGCCGTGGCGCGTGATGGAATGCCTGCATGAGCACGATGAGCACGAGCATCACCGAGGCGGCCACGACCTCCTCCGCCGACGCGGCCACCGCCGATGCGGGCTCCACCCCCGAGCGCCCGCTGACCACCGCCGACCGCTGCGACGCCTGCGGCGCCCAGGCCTTCGTGCGCGTCGTCCTGGCCGCGGGCGAGCTGTTGTTCTGCGCCCACCACGGTCGGCAGAACAGGCAGGCCCTCGAGCGCAGGGCGCTGTTCATCCAGGACGAGTCCTCGCGCCTGGCCCAGGGCGCCTGAGCGGTCGTCGGCGGAGCCACGACCGCGCTACGACAGCACTACGAAGCGCTACCGAAGCGCTACTGCCACGCCGGGGCGGCGCTGGGGCCGCGGAGACGGCGTCGTGACCGGGCGGGCCCGGGCGTGGCGGTCACGCACCGCCGCTCCCGGGCCTGCCCGACCCCGCTACGCGCCCTCAGGCTCGCCGCTCCCACCGTCCGCGGCTCCGGCGTGGGCGTTGACCATCCACCGGGTGCCGAAGCGGTCGGTGAGCATGCCGAAGGCGTCGCCCCAGGACTGCACCTCGAAGGGCAGGTGGACCTCAGCACCCTCGCTGAGCGCCTCGAACCAGGCCCGACCCGTCTCGAGGTCGTCGGACAGCAGGCACAGGTGCATGTCGTTGCCCCGGACCAGCTCCTGCGGCGCGACACCCTCCGGAGCGTCGGAGGCCAGGAGGTGGACGACGTCGGAGCGCAGCTCGGCGTGCATGCACAGGGCGGCGGCAGGGTGGTCCGGGGGCAGGGTACCCGCCTGCGCGAAGGTGAGAACCGTCACCTCGCCGCCGAAGATCGACTGGTAGAAGTCGAGCGCACGGGCCGTCTCGGCCCTGAAGTTGAGGTAGGGGCGCAGCGCCGAGGCCGTTGATGTTGCCGAGGTTGCTGAGGTGGCTGATATTCCTGATGCGGTCATGGACCCACTCTGGCCTTGCCCACCCACCTTACCGACGCACCGGCGGGCGCCCCATGTCTCATCTCCCGCCCGAGCCGGGCGCCTCCCACCGGACCAGGACCACAGGCGCAGCGCCCACCCTCCCCGTCCACGGAGGGACCGAGGGTAAGGATCCCTTGACAACACGATTGAGTGCGCTCGATTAACTCATCTGAATTGTGTGATCGACTAGCACCTGATATGCAAGGAAATGCCGATCAAGACGCGCCCAGATGTTGACACGAGAACTGAATGGGTGGCACGATGACATCGCGCCTCGGATCTTCCTGAAGGCGTCCCTTTTTGTCAACGTCAACTTGACCTCCCTGCTTATCAGTCGTACGCGGGCCCTCACCCGCGAAATATCCCTCGTCCCACCCTCACTGAGTTCCCCGCCGACCGCTGCGCCCGTCGAGACTTTTCTCGTCCGGGCGCCGCTCACAGTCCCCAGCAAGCCTGCGATCCCTGAAGGAGAAATACCTCTTGCCCGCCCCCGAGCTCTATTCGACGACGTCGACATGACAGACGTCGACATGACAACTGCGTCCTCTCCCGGACGGTCCCGAGAGCGCTCACCGGGCGCGCCCCCGCTCGTCTCGGTCGTCATCGCCTCCTTCAACAGCGAGCAGCACATCACCGAGACCCTCTCCAGCGTCCTGTCCCAGACGATGTCCGACCTCGAGGTCCTCGTCGTCGACGACGCCTCCCAGGACCGCACCCGCTCCATCACCGAGGCGGTCGCCCGGACCGACAGCAGGGTGCGCACCTTCACCCAGCCGGTCAACAGGGGAGCAGCCCTGGCACGCAACCGCGGCCTGGCCAACGCGACGGGCCGTTACATCGCCTACCTCGACTCCGACGACCTGTGGATGCCGGACAAGCTGGAGCGTCAGATCGCCTTCATGTCCGCCACCGGTGCGGGGGCGTGCTTCACCTCCTACGAGACGATCGAGGACGACGGCACCCACCGCAACTACGTGAGGGTCCCACCCACGATGGGATACCGGGACTTCCTCAAGAACACGGTGACGTGCAGCCACACCATCCTCATCGACACCGAGGTCATCGACCGCGGCCTGCTCGTCATGCCCGACCTTCGTCGCGGGCAGGACGCGGCGACGTGGCTGCAGGTCATGCGGGCCGGGCACCGCCTGCACGGCCTGGACGAGTACCTGGCGAGGTACCGCAAGACGCCGGGCTCCTTGTCGAGCAACAAGGTCAAGGCGGTCAGGAGGACGTGGAACCTCTACAGGAACGTCGAGCGGATCCCGACCCTCGACGCCGCCTACCTGCTGTCCTGGCAGCTGTTCAACGCTGCGAGGCGACGCAGAAGGGGCCTGCGGTGAACGCGACGAGGACGAGCGCGGCCCGCTCTCACAGGGCTGTGAGCGTCAAGGAGGCGACACTGACTGTGCTACCCCGGTGGGGCCAGACCGCGCTGCGCGGTGCCGTCCACCGCTGGAACAGCCACCTGGAGCCCGAGCGGTACCGCGCGGAGCTCCAACGGTGGTACCGCCTGACCAAGGGGTACGACTGCGACCTGGAGTCCCCCCGCACGATGGGCGAGAAGATCCAGTGGCTCAAGCTCTACGACTCCACCCCCCTCAAGGGCAGGCTCGCCGACAAGTACCTCGTCCGTGACTGGGTCGCCCGCAGGATCGGCTCCGAGTACCTCGTCGATCTCCTCGGGGTGTGGGACTCCCCCGATCTCATCGACTTCCGCTCCCTGCCGGACAGCTTCGTGCTCCAGGCCACCCACGGCTCAGGGTGGAACGTCATCGTCACCGACAGGAGCACCCTGGACGTCGAGCGGACCCGCCGCAGGCTGGCCACCTGGCTGCGGCGGCGGGCCTCGATGGCAGGGGGGTTCCAGCTGCACTACGACTTCTGCGAGCCGCGGATCATCGGCCACCCCTACATGGTCGACGACAGCGGGGGCCTGCGAGACTACAAGTTCTTCACCTTCGACGGACAGGTCCAGTTCGCGCTCGGGATCGAGGGAAGATTCGTCCGCAAGACCCTGGGAACCTACCTTCCGGACTGGAGCCGGGCACCTTTCGACTACGGCTACAACGTGGAATGGGCGGAGAGCATCCCCCGCCCCACCCAGCTGGCAACGATGGTGGCCCTGGCCGAGGAGCTCGGACGAGGGTTCCCGCTCGCCCGAGTCGATTTCTACGAGGTCGACGGCCGTGTCTACTTCGGTGAGATCACGTTCACCGACAACAACGGCCTCGCCGACTTCTTCCCGCCAAGCTTCGACCACGAGTTCTCCCAGCGCCTCTCCCTGCCGGAGCGGAAGACATTCAAAGGGGTCCTGCTATGAGACCACGAAGAATAGGGATCATCGGCCGGATCGATCCTCAGGGGACCCTCGTCGACGGCCAGACGGTCAAGACCAGGACCCTGTACCGCTGCATGGTCGAGCACTTCGGCGCAGCCCGTATCTGCCCCGTGGACACCCTGCGGTACCGTCATCAGGCGGTCAGGGTCTCCCGGGAGCTCGTCAGGTGCCTGCTCAGCTGCGACGACATCGTCGTGCTGCTGTCGAACAACGGCCGCCGGGTGTTCTTCCCCCTCCTGTCCCTCATGGCCAGGGTCTTTGACAAGCGCATCTACCACAACCTCATCGGGGGCACTCTGGCCGACGACGTCGCAGGCGACCCCTCGGGCCGGTTGGCCAGCTACCTCAACTCCTTCAGGGTCAACTGGGTCGAGTCCCGCAGTCTCGCGGCCAGGCTGCACGACCTGGGGGTGCGCAACGCCTCCTACCTGCCGAACTTCAAGGCGCTGGGCGACGTCGCGGTCAACCCGAGCTTCGACAGGCAGCGACCCCACCGGCTGTGCATGTTCAGCCGCGTCACCGCGGTCAAGGGAGTCGACAACGCCGTGCGCGCGGTCGAGGCCATCAACCGCACGGCGCAGTCCCCGGTGGTGACCCTCGACATCTTCGGCCCGGTCGACGACTCCTACGAGCAGGAGTTCCGCGCCCTGGTCGATCGCGCCCCGTCGGTGCGCTACCGGGGCAGGGTCCCAGCCGAGGACAGCGTGCGGACCATCAGCCCCTACTACGCGCTGATCTTCCCCACCGAGTGGATCGGGGAGGGGGTCCCGGGAACGATCATCGACGCGATGCACGCCTCCGTGCCCGTCGTGGCCAGCCGCTGGCGGTACTACTCGGAGATGCTCGAGGACGGCGCGACCGGCCTGAGCTACGACTTCGACCAGCCGGCCCTCCTGGAGGAGACGCTGCTGCGTTTCATCGCGCTGCCGCCCGAGACGATCGAGTCGATGCGGCGGGAGATCCACACCCGCTCCACGGCCTACTCAGTCGAGGCCGTCTTCGACCAGATCGCGCTGACGGTCGCCCAGGAGAGCAGGTAGGACGATGACGCCGAACAGCTCCGAGAACCGGGTCGTCGCCGCTCCAGGGTCCCGCCTCAGTGCGGGAACGCGGGCGCTCGCGGAGGACCGGGGACCGGCCATGCGGGTCATGCTCGTGCTCCACGGACTGGTGACCGGCGGTGCCGAGATGATGGTCCTCCACCTGGCCCGCGAGCTCGACGCCGCGGGGCACGCCGTCGAGGTGGTCTCGCTGCACGCAGGCGGCACCTCGGTGCACGAGATGATGGAGCGCGCCGGCCTGGCCGTCGTCCCGCTGGGCAAGCGCAGGGGCCCGGACCTGGGTGTCGTGCGCCGACTACGCGCGGAGATGGGCCGCTTCAGGCCCACGGTCGTCCATACCCACCTGCCCGTCCTGCAGTACGTCCTGCCCGCTGCCAGGCTCCACGGCCGGCCGCTGACCATGGTGCACACGGTCCACAACCTGGCCCGCCGGGAGACGGGGGTGGCGCTGCTCAGGCGGGTCAACCGCTACGCCTTCGGTCACGGGGTGGTGCCGGTGGCCGTGAGCAACGAGGTGGCCACCTCGGTGAGCCAGGAGTACGGCCTCGAGGCCGCCGCCGTGCCAGTGGTGAGCAACGGCGTCGACCTCAGCGCCTTCCAGGGCCCCGGGGACCGGGCTCCAGGACCCTGCTCCCGGGCCCACGGACCGCTGCGGCTGCTGTGCGTGGCCCGCCTGGCCGAGGCCAAGAACCACGTCCTGCTCCTGGAGGTCACCGCCAGGCTGCTCGCCTCCGGCCGGGACCTCACCCTCACCCTCGTGGGAGACGGCCCCCTGCGGTCCGAGCTCGAGGACCGTGCCCGGCGGCTGGGCATCGGCTCGGCGGTCCGCTTCACCGGCCAGCAGCAGGACACGGCCTCCTTCTACCGCGAGGCTGACCTGTTCATGCTCCTGTCGACCTACGAGGGACAGCCGATGAGCATCATCGAGGCCATGGCCTCCGGCCTGCCCGTCGTGGCCACCGCCGTGGGAGGCGTGGCCGAGTTGGTCGACGACGGGCGCACCGGCACACTGGTGGCGCCCGAGGCCGGGGAGGTGGCACGGGCCGTGACCTCGATCTGTGACGACCCGGGCCTCTACGCCTCGATGAGCGCGGCGGCGCACCGGGCGGCTGCCTCCTACTCGGCCAGGGCGATGATGGAGGGCTACGTTGAGCTCTACCGCTGAGGCCGCCGGCCTCATCCGTCCCGCACCGCTCGTCCCGGCCCGTCCCCGGAGCGGAGCGAGCCTCGCGCCGGCCACGCGCGGCCGGCTCCAGAGGTGCTACCCCCTGCGCTACCTGGGGCTCATGGGCGTGTGCCTCGTGCTCATGAAGCCGATCATGGTCGGTCAGGACCCGTCCCTGGCCCCCCTGGTCAAGGTGGCCACCGCGGGTGTCCTGGCGGGGCTGGCCCTCCTCTACCTCGTACGACGCACCGCGCTGTCCACGGTGCTCGTCCTGTTCGTCCTCTACCGCCTGTCCTTCCTGGCCCCCACCGTCTACCGAGGCGGCGACCTGCTCAACTGGGGCTACACGACGCTCTCCCAGCTCGGCCTCGTGATGCTCATCGACCTGCACGCCCAGGCCGACGGCGAGTCGCGCAGACGGCTCCTGCGGGTCATCGCCGACCTCCTCCTGGCCTACCTGCTCGTCAACTACGTGATGATCATGACCGGCACGGGGGCGGTGGCGCCCCTGGGCGACGGGCTCTACGACCAGCACTCCTACCTGCTGGGCATCCGTACCCGCGTGACCGACTGCATCTTCCCCGCCGTGCTCGTCTCCCTCCTCCACGACTCGACCACCGCACGCCGGTGGGGATGGCGCACGGTGCTGGCGATCGCGACCGGCGTCGTCCAGATCGTCACCCTGCAGGTGGCCACCGCCTACGTGGGCCTGGCCGTCGCCCTGGTCTTCTACGCCCTCGTCCTGGCCCGCCCCCGGCGCGGCGGCCTGCTGTCGATGCGAGGGGTGACGGTCCTGGGAGTGGCGGTCAGCGTCCTGGTCGTCCTCCTGCGGGTGCAGACCGCCTTCGCCCCGGCCATCCGCGTCCTGCTGGGCAAGTCGGTCGACCTCACCGGCCGTACCGACATCTGGGACACCGCCCTGCCGATCCTAGGACGATCCCCCCTGCTCGGGTACGGCATCAACGACAGCTTCGGGGCGTTCGTCCCCGGAGCAGCCGGCCTGTTGTGGCAGGCCCACAACCAGTACCTGCAGATCATCCACGACGGCGGCCTCGTCGCGCTGGGCCTGTTCCTCGCGCTGCTCACGGCCGCGAGCGCACGAGCGGACGCCTCGGCCTGCTCCCCCTGGGCGCGCGCCGCCCTCGTGTCGGTCTACGCGGCCATGTCGGTCATGGCCGTCTCCGAGATCTACGTCTACAACATGGGGCTGTTCTTCCTCATCCCCTTCCTGGCCTCCAGGGCCGGTGAGCTCCTGCCCCCTGACGACGAGAGGAGGGGGATGCATGGTCTCCCCGTCACAGCTGGTTAACGCCGCCCGCAGGCGCACCGCGAGGCGCCAGTTCGCCGCCGCGCGCGCCCGGGGTGCCCTCGTGGCAGGCACTGACGTCGTCCTCGGCCCCTTCGCGCGGTGCTCGACCGGCTCGAGCGCCAGGCCCTCGGTGGTCATCGGCACCCACGTGTTCCTCGACTGCTCCTTGTACACCCTGGGGGCGGGTCGCCTGGAGATCGGATCGCACTGCTGGATCGGCGGGGCGGGCTCGACGATGATCGGCGCCACCGAGTCGCTGGTTATCGGCACGGGAGTCATCATCTCCAACCACGTGCGCATCTACGACAACAACAACCACCCCACCTCCGTCGAGGCCCGCGAGCGCATGACCCGCGGTGAGCACGGCGGCCCGCTGTGGTCCTGGACCGAGGCGGAGTCGGCGCCCGTGGTCATCGGCGACGACGTGTGGATCGGGGAGTTCGCCACCGTGCTCAAGGGGGTGTCGATCGGCCGGGGTGCGGTGGTGGCCTCCCACGCCGTGGTCACCAAGGACGTCCCACCCGACACGATCGTGGCGGGCAACCCCGCGGTCCCGGTCAAGAGGCTCCGGTGAGCCCACGCCTGCCCGGCTCCGGCAGCTCGGTCGACTCCCTCCTCCTGGCGGGGGTCAAGCTGGTGACGCTCAGCACGGGGATCGTCTCGACGATGGTGCTCTCGCACAGCCTGTCGCTGCACGCCTACGGCACCTACGCCCAGGGGGTGCTGCTCGTGACGCTGTGCGCGGACGCCACCGTCCTGGGGCTGGCCGACGCGGTCAACTACTTCTTCAACCGTGAGGGCGGGAGGGGGTCCTCGCGCGAGTACGTGCGCACCGTCGTCGTCCTCCAGGTCCTCACCGGCCTGAGCACCGCGCTCGTGCTCGTCGCGCTGCGCGGCGTGATCGGCGGCTACTTCTCCAACGACGACCTGGTGCCGCTGGTCGTTCTGCTCGCCCTGCGCCCCATGCTCACGAACATGACGACCGTCCTCCAGGTGCTCGTCGTGTCGATCGGCCGGGCCCGCACGATCGCGGTGAGGAACCTGGTGTTCTCGGCCCTCAAGCTGAGCGCGGTCGTCGTCACGGCCCTGCTGACCTCGAGCATCGCCATCCTCCTGGCGATGCTGCTTGTCCTGGACGTCCTGTCGGTCCTGTGGTTCTGGGACACCTTCCGCAGGGGCGCCTTCGCGATCACGCTCATGCGGCCGCACCGAGACCGGGTCAAGGAGGTGCTCGCCTTCTGCCTGCCCATGGCGGTCTACGTCATGACCGCCTCCCTCATGCGGCAGATCGGCGCCCTGGTCATCGGGATGAACGAGAGCACCCAGATGTACGCGATCTACGCCAACTGCACGGCGATCCTTCCCTTCGACGTCGTCGCAGCATCCTTCCTCACGGTCATCATCCCGGTGGTGACCAGGTACGTCGGCGCCGGGCGCCACGAGCGTGTCCTGGAGCTGTTCAGGCACTACCTGACGGTGGGCTACCTGACCACGGTCACCTTCTGCGTGGCCTGCCTCGTCGTGGCCCCCGAGTTCATCGAGGTGCTCTACGGGGAGCGCTACCTGCCGGGCGGCACCGTCTTCCGCCTCTACCTCCTGACGGCCATGATCCGCTTCGCCGGCCTCTCGCTCATCCTGAGCGCCTCGGGCAGGACGAGGACGCTCATGGCCGTGTCCCTGGTGTCCGTCGCCGCTAACGCGGTCCTGTGCCCGGTGCTGTACGAGGTCATGGGCTTCGTCGGACCCGCACTGGCCTCGGTGGCCGTCAACCTCGTCATGGCGGCAGCCCTGCTGCGGCTGAGCGTGCGCCAGCTGGGCGGCAGGATCTCGAGCGTCCTGCCGGCCCGCGGCCTGGGCGCCTACGCGGTGTCGGCCGCCGGGGCCGGCCTGGCCGGCTGCGCCCTGAGGTCGGCCCTCCTTGGCCTGGGACTGCCGGTGGCAGCCGTCGCGGCCCTCGTGTTCTGCGCGGTCTCGGCCGCGGTTCTGGCGCTCAACGCCGCACCGCTCACAGGCTCGCTGCGGGCGATCAACTCGATGAAGTGAACGACCGCGCCGTGTCGCGACGGACCGAGCACGATCCCTGTGCCGGTGCCCTGCGAACGGCGGGAGATGGGATGGACATGACACTTGCGGAACTGCTCACGGCGGCCCGGCAGCGGCTCGGGACGCTGGCTCTGGGCGCCCTGGTCGGAGCTCTCGCGGCCGGCGGCGCGGCCGCCCTCCTGCCTGCCTCCTACACGGCCTCGGCGACCGCCTACGTGCGTGTCGACGTCCCCTCCCAGGGCACCGACCAGACCGAGTCCTACTACGCCGCCTCCCAGCTGGCCAACCAGAAGGCCGAGGCCTTCGTTCCGGTGTTCACCTCCCAGGCGGTGGCCCGGCAGGTCGTGGACTCCCTGGGGCTGGACACGAGCCCCTCCGCCCTGTCCCAGTCGGTCTCGGTCGCCCACACCAGTGACACGCTGACGATCACCGTGTCGGCCACGGCCGACTCCCCGCAGCAGGCGCGGGCGCTGGCCGACGAGGTCGTCAACCGTGCGGCCGCCGAGATCGAGCGCCTCGAGGGACAGGGCTCCCCCGTCAACGTGGTCCCCATGTCCTCGGCGGACGCCTCGGGCCTGGCCCGCTCGCCTGCCCCGGCGCGCCTCGTGGTCCTCGGCGCCCTGGTAGGGATCATCCTGGCCTACACGTGGGTCGTCGTCAGACGGAGCCTGGACACGACGGTCCGATCAGTGGCGGAGGTGCCACCGGAGATCGGGGCCGGAGCGCTGGGGCTCGTCCCGGAGTCGGCCGAGCTGGGCAGGGGCCGGGGGTCGCGGTCCGCTGACGGGCCGGCCGAGGAGCGACTGCGCATGCTGCGCACCGCCCTGCGCCGGACCGGGGCCGGCGCAGGGCGCGGGACCCTCGTCGTGGCCTCGGCGGGGCGTGCCGAGGGCCGTACCACCGTGGCAACCGGCCTGGCCCGGGTCATGGCCCTGGCCGGTCACCGCGTCGTCCTGGTCGAGGGCGACCTGCGCTCTCCGGTGCTCTCCGAGGTCCTGGACCTGGGCAGACGCCCCGGCCTGGTCGACCTCCTCGTGGGCAGGGCCGCTCTCGGCCAGGCCCTGGCCCCCACGGCCGTCGCAGGCCTCGAGGTCCTGCCCGCGGGCTTGACCACCGCCAACCCCTCCGAGCTGCTCGGCTCGACCCGCATGGCCGACCTGCTCGCTGAGCTGACCGCCGACCGGGTCGTCGTCATCGACTCCCCGCCCCTGGGGGAGGTCACCGACGGGGTCGTCCTGGCCGGAGGGCACGACACCGTGCTCGTGGCCCGCGCGGGCGCCACGACCCAGGACCGTCTGCGGGAGGCAGCTCTCGCCGTCGAACAGGGCGGGGGCAGCGTCGTGGGCACCGTCGTCAACCGGGTCGCGCAGCCCCGCCGGGGACGGTCCGCACGGCGTCGCACCGCGTCCTAGGGGCCCGCCCCGCCCCGTCATCGAGCCGCCGGCACCCCCGGCAGAAAGGCAGGCAGACAGCCTTCTCCCGCACCACGAGACGCCCTGCATGACCCACCAGATCCGGACCAAGCCTGTCGACGAGACAGCAGACCCCCTGTCCCCCTTCCTGGCCCCGCCGTCAACCTGCTCGATCCTGGAAAGACCATGTCTCAAGCCCGTATCGTCCCCTGTGGCGCACCGAAGACCACCGGACCGCACTCGACAGCCCGGTTCCAACGCCTCCTCCAGGCCGGCGACCTGTTCATCATCACGCTGGCGATCCTCACCTGCAACGTGCTCAACGTCCAGGCCGCCGACATGGCGATGAGCGGTTCGGTCGCCGGTCCGTCGACCGGCAGCACGACGCTGTGCGCCTTCATCGTCCTGAGCTGGTGGCTCTTCCTCGTCGCCATGAAGTGCCACGTCGAACGCATCCTGGGCTACGGGCCCGATGAGTTCCTCCGCGCCACGCGGGCCACGGCCACCGAGTTCGGCGCCCTGGCTCTCCTGTCCTACCTCAGCGGGGTCCAGCTGCCACGGGCCTACTTCCTCACGACGCTGCCCCTGGGCTTCCTCGCCCTGCTCATGTGGCGTTGGGTGGCCCGCCGCTACTTCGTGCGGGCCAGGCGGCGGGGTACGTTCACCCACCCGACCTACGTCGTCGGCTCCCGGGAGTCGGTGGCCTCCGTCGTAGCCGCGATCGAGCAGCGCCCCGAGCTGGGGCTCACACCCCAGGGGGCGTTCCTGGCCGGTGCCGACTCAGACCCCGACGAGTCCCCCGCCCTGTCGGTCCCGGTCGTCGGCGAGGTCGAGGACCTGGAGGAGTCCCTCGCCGGCGCCGAGGGCATCACCCTCGTCATCACCCAGACCCCGAGGCTCACCCCGCCCGACATCCGCAGGATCGGTTGGGCGCTGGGGCCCACGAGCCAGCTCATCATGGTCCCCTCGGTACTCGACGTCTCAGGCCAGCGCCTGCACCTGCGTCCGATCGGCGGGATCTCGCTGCTCGAGATCCAGACAAGCTCCTTCGGCAGGCTGCGTGCCCGGGTCAAGAGGGTCGGTGACCTCGTCGCCGCCGCGCTGCTCATCACCCTCCTCCTGCCGGTGTGGATCGTCATCCCCCTGCTCATCCGGAGGGAGGACCGCGGGCCCGTGTTCTTCCGGCAGACCCGGATCGGGCTCAACGGCCGGGAGTTCCGCATCTGGAAGTTCCGGACCATGCGGGTCGACGCTGACCGTGAGCTGGCCGCGCTCCTGGCGCGCCAGGGGACGGCGGACACACCCCTGTTCAAGGTCGACCACGACCCCCGGATCACGCGGATCGGCTCGGTGCTGCGACGCACCTCCCTGGACGAGCTCCCCCAGCTGTTCAACGTCCTGGAGGGGTCGATGAGCCTGATCGGACCGCGCCCGCAGGTCCCCCAGGAGGTCGAGCTCTACGACGAGACGGCCGCCCGCCGGCTGCTCGTCAAGCCGGGGATGACCGGTATGTGGCAGGTCAACGGGCGCTCGGCGCTGTGCTGGGAGGAGGCGCTGCGCCTCGACCTGTTCTACGTGGAGAACTGGACCTTCTCCCTGGACCTGCAGATCCTGCTCAAGACGGTCAAGGTCGTCCTGGCCCGTCAGGGGGCGGTCTGAGACTGGGCGGAGGCAGAGCGTACCGGCCACCGGTGCAGGTGCTCAGTCCAGGCCGTCGTGCCCGGACAGCGCCGAGGTGAAGCGGCGCGAGGACCTGTGGGAGTCGGCGAGCTCGTGGACGCTCACCGGCTGGCCCAGCAGGGTGGCCAGGCCGGTCCGCAGCTCGCGGGCCAGGTCCGGGCCGAGCGTGCCGGTCACACCGGCGGCGAGCACGTCCAGGTGGCCGTCCGCCCTCTGGTGGACCGACCAGACGGCGGCTCCGCGCGCCTGGAGCACCTGTGTGAGGCTGACAGAGGGAACCCAGTCACCCCAGGCGTTCTCGTACCGGACGGTGCCCCTGCCCTCCAGGGCGGTGATGAGCAGCTCCGCCCCGCCGGGGGCGCGTGGGTCGTGCCGGCTGGCGACGGAGCCTCGGTCCCCGGTGTCATAGCGCAGCAGCGGCATGGCCGGGTTCATGCCGGTGGTGACGACGAGCCTTCCTCGCTCACCGGCGGGCAGGGGATCACCCGCGGCGTCGAGGACCTCGACGTGCACGCCCGGGACGATCCTCCACCCGGCGCCGTCAGGGTCGACGGCTACCATGCCGCACTCCTCCAGCCCGTAGACGTCGAGGACGGGCGCCTCCCAGGTGCGCTCGAGCCGGGTGCGTGCCCGCGCACTGAGGTGGGAGGTGCCCGACACCACGGCGCGGGGGCGCAGACCGGGCGCGGTGTCAGCCAGGCGCAGAAGGGGCAGCGGGGCGGAGGACAGGACGAGGGGGTCGTGGCGCGCCAGCCACCGGGCCGGGTCGTCGGGGGCGGTCCACGCAGCGGGGTCTAGGTTGATGCGCGCCATGCGGGCCCCCGGCCCGTGGGCGGTCATGGCCGAGGCGTAGGTGAAGGCACGTCCCTGGTCGACGACCTGGACCAGAGCGAGACGCTCGGGTCGGAGGGCGTCGAGCTCCCAGGACACGCCCAGGCGCTCCAACCACCAGCGCAGGAGCACGACGTCGGCGCCCGGCGCCAGGGGGTCGACCGGGAAGCGGATGGCGGCGCCCGTCGATCCCGAGGACGTGCCCTGGACGATGCGGTCGAGGTCCGCGTCGAGGGCGACGTGGGAGGCGAGGTCCCGGCGCAGGTCCTCCCGGTTGGCGACGGGCAGGTCCTCCAGTCGGGCTCCCGGCCCGAGCCTGCCCGCGCGGGCCAGGGCCCGGTAGCGCGGCACGGAGCCCAGGGCAGGCCGGATGACCGAGTCCACCAGTGCCGCGCGCGGATACGCGCCGGTGCGTCTCTGCGCGAGGGAGCCGTCCCGGAGCCGCTCGCCCAGCCGGGCCAGGCGGTCAAGGTCGGCGCTCGTGAGACGGTCCCCGCACCGGTGCGTCCACACCGGCGCTCCGGGCTCGTCGTAGAGGCGGTGCACCTGGCGCACGGCTGCCGCCTCCAGGGTGGGCCAGCGCTCGGAGTCGGAAAGGACGGCGGCGTTCATGGGAGCGTAGTCGGCGCGTCCCGCGGCCCCCAGGGCAGCGCCCAACGCCTTGTGAGAGCCGCCGGGCCCCCTGCGGGGACCAGCGGCGGCCTGCACGGCGGGGTCGGCGGGGGCAACCGGATCCACGGGGTCCACGTCAGTACCCCACGTAGCGTGCTGCGGCCTCGGCTGCACGCTTGCGGGCCAGCGCCTCGGCGAGCTCGGCTCGTCGCAGCTCCTCGGTACGCAGCTCCTCGGCGGCCTCGGCGCCGGCCAGCGCCGAGACGGACTCCCAGGCGGCCAACGCGGTCGCCTCGTCCTCCCCACGAGGGACCAGGCCCATTCCCGCCAGGAACAGGCGGCACAGCTCCTCGCGGCGCTCGGGCTCGCGCACCCAGGACTCCGGGGCTGCCCAGGGAAGGAGGTACCGCGAGACCATGACCAGGGCGCGGGCGAGCATCCGAGCGCCGGTCTCGGGTCCGCGGCCGCGCAGGGCCCGCGCCGAGGCGTCCTCGAGGTGGACCCGGCGCAGCATGACCGACGCCAGGACGTAGAGCTCGCACGGGGGCTCGTCGCGGCTGTCCCCGGCGGCGACGCCCATGGCCTGGTCGAGGGCCGGCAGTGACAGGCCGGTGTCCCGCACCGCGTCGGCCAGCACCGCGTCGCCGTCGACGCCAGGGGCCTGCCAGTCGGTGCCGGCCGAGACCAGATCCGCCATGAGAACGGCCAGGGGCGGTCCGGGCAGGGCCTCGTGCAGAGCCTGGGTGACCGCCTCGACAGCGAGTGCTGTGCGCGGCAGGCCGAACCCGGCCGCGGTCTCGTGCTGCCTCATCCGCCTCTCCTCCACGTCCTGCGGCTGAGCTCCCGGCTGCGGGAGACGACGTCGTCCATGGTCGTCATGAGCACAGTCTCGTAGCCGGCGGGCAGGCGCAGGCCAGCCAGGGTCGCCTCATGACAGTTGAGCAGGAGCGTCCCGCCTCCGCCTGCAGCGACCAGGGCCCGCTCGGCGGTCCCCACCGCCTGGTGTCCGAGGGGGGCGGCGCCGGTGCCGTCGTCCCCGCCCGCGTCCCCGACGTCATCGACCATGGAGGTGGCCCCGGCGTCGGACACGACGGCGATGTGGCAGGGGCGGGTGGTACGGGCGCCGCCCCCGGCTCGCAGGTGGGTGCGCTCGAGCAGCGGCAGCGGGAAGCTCGTGGCTCCCCCGAAGAAGGCGACGACGGCTCTCATGACGGCCTCGGCGTCCCGGGTGAAGCCGTTGGTCGTGGCGATCTGGTCGCGTCCGGACCAGGTGGTCGCCTGGACGTGGCCCCCTGCCCTGAGGGCCGACAGTGCCAGGATCGTGCCGGCCACGGCGACCGGGGACAGGACGTGGGCGGGGTCGGGCATCGATCCCGAGGAGTCCAGGTAGAGGTCGAGGTCCATGGGCACACGCCTGGGGTCCCCGCCCGGGTGCTCCTCCTCAAGGCGCCTGCGGGTGGTCACCCCGGGAACGACGACGGGCGATGCCAGGACGGTCGCGGTCCAGTCGATCTCGGTCAGGTCCTCCCCGAGCTCCCAGGTCTCCAGGGCCCCGGGAACCGGCTCGCTGCGCCTGCGCGGGCGGGGGTCGCGGAAGGGAACGAGGTACGGTGCGGCGAGCTCACGGTAGTAGTGGGCAGCCACCGCACGCTCGTCGGCCTCGACGCCCAGGGCCCTGGCGACCGCGTACAGGTCGGCGGGCTCGAAGCGCTGGGTGTCGCCGGGCCGCGTGGGGGGCGACGGCGGTCGGGGCTCCTCGGGGCGGGTCCGCACGGACCCGCCCATGACCTCGGGGTCCAGGACGGGGTGGACCACCGGTGCCACGAGGGAGGCGTCCCCCACGAGGCCGTCGGGAAGACGGCGCAGCCCGGCCACCCCCCGGCAGCCCTGGGGGACGACCGGGGCCCGGGACTGCCTCGGCTCCGGCAGGAGGGGGCGGACGAGAGCGGCGAAGCCCTCGGCGCCTTTGACCAGGCGCCGTGCGTGTACCCGGGCGACACGGGCCATGACACGCGCCTCGCTCTCGGCTGCCTGTCCGGGCTCCACGAGAGATCCCAGGGGTGTCCGCCCCAGGAGCTCCAGGCAGCGCAGGTAGGTGGCGAAGACGGTGCTGACCCCCTGGCGAGGTCCGTGGGGCGCCAGGACCCGGGTGACGTCGATCCCGCGGCGGTGGGCGAGCTCGTCGTTGATGACGAGGTCGAGCCAGAGGTTGGCGACGTCGGGCACGAGATCGTCACGGTCGACCAGGGCGTGACGGACCCGGGCGGCGACACGGGCGGCCGTCGTCATGTCCCCGGGGGCCAGGACGTGGTGACCGACCTCGTGGGCGAGCACGGCCAGGCAGTCCTGGACCCCCAGGCCGAGGGCGGCCATGACGCCGGTGTCGACGTGCACGCTCATCGTCGACAGGTCCAGCCAGGCCAGCGCAGAGCCAGGCCGGTCCTCGCCGGTCTCGACACCGTCGGGCCCTGCGGCTGCGTGGACGGTGGGGGCGTGGAGGCGGGTCGAGGGGCTCCACACGGCCTGGGCAGCCGGCCAGGCCCGGGTGAGTCCCTGCTCGTAGTCCTCGTGGGTCGGGGTCATCGAGGCGCCCTCACGCTCAGGCGGTAGCTGCGCTCCACGAAGCCGAGGACCGCGCCGTCGGGGCCGGGCAGGTCGACCCGCGCGGCCCGGTGGCCGTCAGCCGGAGCCGTGCCCACGGGCACGACGGCGGCGCCGTGGACGTCGGCGAGGACGGCCCAGGCGAGGCCGTCGGCCACGACGTACCAGGCGTTGCCGTCGGCGCTGTGCGGGCGTGGGCGCGTCAGCCAGGGACCGCCGTCCCCGCGGAAGCCGCCGACGAGGTGGTGCGCGGGTGAGGACCTGCCGGGCCACCACCAGCGCTCGGCTCGGGCCCGGGCGGCCAGCCGGGCCACGCTGCAGGGTCCGGCGCCCAGGACCGGGCCCACCGCGTCGGGGCAGGAGGCCAGGGTCTCAAGGGCTGCCTCGCGCAGGCGCACCGCCCCGTGGCGCCATCCGGCCAGGACGGCCAGGCGGGTCGGCGACACGGCCGCACCTGCGCCCGTCGGCCCGCGGGCCGGGCAGAGGCCCATGAGCTCCAGCCAGGTCAGCCATGTCCGGTCGGGCTCGGCCCCGGGGACGGGTGTCGTGAGCACCCCGACGACCTCCCGCGGGGAGCGCAGCCACCACGGTGCCACGGCGAGGGTCTGCTCCAGGCGCCCCCACACGGGGTCCTCGGCACCGGGGTGCTCGGCGGCCAGCCGCACGAGCTGAAGGAAGCACGCGTCGAGGTCCTCGTCGTCGTCCTCGTCCTGGACCGCTGTGGCCAGGCGCCGGGCGGGCTCCTCGAGGTCGGCAAGGCGAGCCAGGACCTGATCACCGGGCGCTCGCGCGTGCGCGGCGAGCACGTCGTTGGCGTCCTGACGCCGCCTGCGCAGGAACGAGCGCCAGGAGCTCACCGGCTCATCTCCCCGACCACTTGAGCCAGGACAGATAGGCCGAGTAGCGCTGGTGGGCGTACTTCAGGGCCATGGCGTCCTCAAAGACGTGACCGTAGAGCTTGCCCGGGTCGCGCAGAGCCCGCAGCTCGTGCTCGATGCGCGCCAGGCGGGCACGTACCTGAGCGGCGGGAACCCCGTCGAGGCCGGCGTGCAGCTCCTCAAGGAGCTCCCCCACCGGGTCGACGGCGTCGAGCTGGGCGGCGTCGTAGGCGTGGCACGCCTGGTCGAACAGGCCCCGCAGCCAGGCGACGCGGTCCCAGCGCAGCAAGGCGCCCTCCTCGGTGGCGAAGGCGGGGCTGTCGAGATTGGGCTGGATCTTGTCTCGCAGGACGAAGGGCAGGACCGCGCGCAGGTCGTCCAGGCCCACCCTGGGGCTCCCACGGAAGTAGGCCATCGCCTTGGAGTAGGTCAGGGCGGTGTGCATGGCGCGCACGGACATGCCCGACAGGGTCTGGTCGCCGATGTCAGTGAGGTGGTCGCGGCCGGTCGTGCGCGCGGCGAGCTCGGCGACGTCGCCGCCAGCCAGGCGCGCGGTGTCCTTCGAGCGGTACTCGAACTGCGAGGCGGCACGCTCGCAGACCTCGAGCTGGGACGCGAAGAACGCCAGTCGCCGCAGCGTGCCCGGCTCGATCGGCACGGCCCGCACCTGGGCGGACAGCTCCTCGTGCTCGGCGTCGGAGAAGACGATCTCGGTGGGCACGTGGCGCTCGGGGTGGGTCCCCCTCTCGGCCCGGGCAAGCAGCCCGGGCAGGAACCGGGAGTTGAAGCCCAGGGCCTGGACGGTCACGTCGATGCGGTCGCGCAGCGCCTCGACCACCTCGTAGGTGCCGCCGCCGAGGTCGTCGTTGGCGGTGAGGTACCAGGCGGCGTCACCGGTGTCGAGGACCTGGTCGTAGGACTCGACGTAGCCGTCGGACAGGACGGTCAGCAGCGCCGACTGGGTGCGGGTGGGGATGCGGTTGTACTCGTCGACGATCTTGACCCGCATCCTCAGCCAGGAGCGCCAGGAGACCTCCACCTCCGACAGGGAGCCTGCGCTGACGAGGTCGCGCGGCAACGGGGCGCCGAACAGGTCGGACACCGTCAGCTGGGGGTGGCCGTGCTGCATCGCACGACGCACCTGCGCGAGCGGGTAGCCGGCGATGACCCCCATGAGCACCGCCGACGTGGTCTTGCCGCGGCCCGGGCCGCCGACAAGGAGGCAGCGCCCCCGCACGGCGAAGGTCAGCAGCGGCAGCAGCACGAAGGAGGAGTAGGAGGGCCCGGTCGGCAGCCGGAGACAGGCCCCGGTCTCCCCCAGGGCCACGGAGGTCTGGGCCACCTGCCCGGGAGCATCGAACTCGACGTCGTAGTGGGGGCTGATGACGGCCTCGTTGACCATCCAGTAGTAGGCGCGCCGCAGCTTCTCATCGAGGGACGGGCCCTGCGCCGGGGGTGCCGACTCGGCGAAGACGTCTGCGACGTCGAGGGCCCCGGGTGAGGTGGTGCGCCCCGCCCGGTGGGCGGCGGGCACCACCGGGGAGCTCGGGACGTGGCCGTAGGGGACGGTCATGGCAGCTCCTCGGTAGGCGTGGCGGCACTGGTGCTCCCCAGCGCGCAGGCACCGACATGGTGCTCCGGCAGCGGTGCGGACAGCTCTCGGGGGCGCTCGACGAGGGCGTCGACGGCCGCGGTGGCCGCGGCCAAACGCCGGGCGCGGTCCCCGCGCACCTCGATCCACGGCACTCCCGAGTCGGACAGGACCTCGCGGAACCGGGCGTGCATGTCGTGACGGATGTGCTCGCCGTCGCGCAGCCCGTCCTGGACGAAGGGGATGTCGTCACCGGTCAGGATGTACAGGTCCGGCCTGCGGCGGGCGGCCAGGGCCTCGATGGTGGCCGAGCGCGAGCCGACGTAGCGCTCGTGCCACACCGCCGTGGCCAGGACGTCGGTGTCCGTCACGAGCAGGGGCACCGGGGAGCGCCTGGCAGCCTCGTCCTCCAAGCCCGCCTGAACCTGGGCGATGAGGTCGAACTCCGCGCT
The DNA here is from genome assembly GCF_900637165.1 of Actinomyces howellii. GTDB lineage: Bacteria > Actinomycetota > Actinomycetes > Actinomycetales > Actinomycetaceae > Actinomyces > Actinomyces howellii. The sequence goes on from NZ_LR134350.1 coordinate 636,118, forward strand.
CACCCACGGGGCCTCCAGTCCTCCCGGGCGGTCCTGGGACCACTGGCGGCCGTACTCGGCCACCCACGGGGTCGAGTAGCGGGCCGCCAGGACTCTCGACAGGGTCGTCGTGCCGGTGGACTCGGCGCCCAGGACGACGACGCGGCGGACGTACCAGGCGCGCACGGGGGCGGGCAGCGCCCACCAGTGGCCCGCCGGGTCGGCGCGCACGGCACGGGCGCTGACGGGCAGGCCCAGGCGGGAGGGGTCGACCCGCACCCAGGTGGCGTCGAGGCGCGCGGCGAGCTCGTGGCCGTAGGAGTCCGAGGTGAATACGGCGTCCACGGGCCCGTCAGCCGGGTCGAGCAGGTCGCGCATGATCCCCACGTGGGCCTGCCAGGCGGCCTCGCTGGCGTAGTCGACCTCGAGGTCATCGACGCCGTGGACGACGCGAGCGGTGGGCAGCAGCTCGCGCAGCCAGGCCGCGCGCAGCTCCCCGGGCAGCGACTCGGCGCTGGAGGACAGGACCTCGACGGTCACGGTCCGGCAGCGGGACAGGGCGTGGCGCACGAGGTTGAGGTGCCCGGCGTGGGGCGGGTAGAACTTGCCGACGACGAGTCCGTGGCTCAGGGGCCGGTCCGCGGACGCGCGGGGGGTCCGGGGGCTCATAGACCGACACCCGCTGCGTGGGACCGGGGTGCCGGGGCTGCCGGGGCGGGCCCGATCTGCCCTCGCGCGGATCCGGGCGGTGTCTGCCCGGCGCCGTCCAGCTGACGGCGCCACTGCCTGAGGCCCTGGAGGCACAGGGCCAGGAACAGCGCGTACAGGCCGGCTGTGAGGTAGAGGCCGGCGGTGAGGTTCATCGCGATCGTGAGCACGTCGGTGAGGATCCACAGGTACCAGCTCGCGACCCACTTGCGCCCGAGCATGAACTGGGCGCCCAGGGACGTCGCGGTCGTCACCCCGTCCAGGACCCAGGTCGGGGACTCCGTCGTCGCCCCGACAAGGGCCACGAGACCGAGCGCGCAGGCCCCTGTCGCGCCGGTGACGGCCGCCAGGGCCGGCGTCGAGGGCCGGTGGACGCGCAGGGGCCCGTCACCGCGGTCCCCGCGCAGCCACCACCTCCAGCCCAGTACCGCCAGGGCGGCGAAGACGAGCTGGAGCAGGGCGTTGGCTCGGATGCCGGCGACCCAGTACATCGCCAGGAAGCACGCGTTGTTGACGAGCCCGACCGGGAAGGTCCACACGTTCTGGCGCACCGCCAGCCACACGCAGGCGGTCCCGGTGACCACACCCAGGATCTCGAGCAGCAGCACGACGGCGTCGGGTCAGTCGAGGTAGTCGCGCAGCACCTGGCTGCGCGAGGGGTGACGCAGCTTGCTCATCGTCTTGGACTCGATCTGGCGAATGCGCTCGCGCGTGACCCCGTAGACCTTGCCGATCTCGTCGAGGGTCTTGGGCTGGCCGTCGGTCAGGCCGAAGCGCATCGAGACGACGCCGGCCTCGCGCTCGGAGAGCGTGTCGAGCACGGCGTGCAGCTGCTCCTGGAGCAGGGTGAAGCTGACGGCGTCGGCGGGCACGACCGCCTCGGAGTCCTCGATGAGGTCACCGAACTCCGAGTCGCCGTCCTCACCCAGGGGGGTGTGCAGCGAGATCGGCTCCCGACCGTACTTCTGGACCTCGATGACCTTCTCGGGGGTCATGTCCAGCTCGAGGGCCAGCTCCTCGGGCGTGGGCTCGCGCCCCAGGTCCTGGAGCATCTGGCGCTGGACGCGGGCCAGCTTGTTGATGACCTCGACCATGTGCACCGGGATGCGGATGGTCCGGGCCTGGTCGGCCATGGCCCGGGTGATGGCCTGGCGGATCCACCAGGTGGCGTAGGTGGAGAACTTGTAGCCCTTGGTGTAGTCGAACTTCTCGACGGCCCGGATGAGCCCGAGGTTGCCCTCCTGGATGAGGTCGAGGAAGAGCATGCCCCGCCCCGTGTAGCGCTTGGCGAGGGACACCACGAGGCGGAGGTTGGCCTCGAGGAGGTGGTTCTTGGCCCGCTGGCCGTCCTGGGCCACCCAGTGCAGCTCGCGGCGGTACCTCGCCTCCAGGTCGTTGCCCTCGGTGCCCAGCAGGTGCTCGGCGTACAGGCCTGCCTCGATGCGCTTGGCCAGCTCGACCTCCTGGGCGGCGTTGAGCAGGGCCACCTTGCCGATCTGCTTGAGGTAGTCCTTGACCGGGTCCGCCGTGGCGCCCGCCGTCACGACCTTCTGCGCCGGCTCGTCAGCCTCGTCGGTGTCCGAGACGGTGAAGGAGCCGTCCTTGTCCTTGTCCCCGCCGCGACGGCGGCCCGACTTCTTGCCCGCGGCCTTCTCGGCCTCCTCCCGGCGGATGCGGTCGAGCTCGCCGGTCAGCGCCGCCACCGAGGGCGACATCTTGATGCCCTTGATGATCCAGCCGCGGAAGATGAACCCGTTGTGGGTCAGGAAGTCCCGCGCGACCACCGGCTCCTCCTCGTCGGGGATGACGAAGCGGGGCACAGGACCGTGGCCGTAGGGCGCAAGGGTGATGGGGTCCTCGAGCGTCCCGTTGCCGGCGATCTCCAGGCCCTCGACGACGGTGCGGCTGCGCACGAACAGCGTCGCCCCCGGCGCCAGACGCACGCCCTTGAGGGCCTCAGGGGTGTTGAAGGGGCGACGCTTGGTGCCGTCGCCGTTGTCCTCCAGGCTCACGTCGAGGTAGTAGTCGCGCAGCTCGGGAGCGGGCTCCTCCTGGGCCCGGGGGTCCTGGGCGCCCTCCTCGTCGTCGAGGTCGTCCTCGTCCTGGGAGCCGTACTCCTCGTCGTCCTCGTCGTCCTCGTCGTCCTCGTCGACGTCATCATCGTCATCGTCGGACCCGGGGTCATCGGTGTCCTCCGAGTCCTCGGGAGCCTCCTCGACGTCGAAGTCCTCGTCGAGGTCGAAGTCCTCGTTGTCCTCGGGGGCCTCGTCGACGTCGTCGGCTCGCTCGGTGCGCTTGCGCACAGCGGTGGAAGAAGCCACGGAGTTCCTTTCGCGGGGGCGGAGGTGCCGGATCAGGCGGCGTCGTGGGACCCGACGCACGCCACCGACGCAGACAACCCTTCAATTGTAGCCTTTATTCCCCTCCCGGCCGTCCCGGCACAGCGCTCGGACGGGCGGTGGCGGCGCTGGCGGCTCGGCTACCCTGAGCGCCATGAGCAACCTCACCACGACGATGGCGCAGGTGCGCGAGGGCGTCGACCACAGGATCGCAGAGGTCTTCCGGTGCCTGCGGGAACGCTTCGACGGGCCGGCACCGGTCGACGCCGAGCTGCTCGAGGCGGCCGAGGACCAGCTCGAGGGCGGCAAGCGGATGCGGGCTGTGCTCGGTGCGGTCGGCGTCGCCCTGTCCGCGCAGGGCCACGAGCGCGACGCGGTGCTGACGGGCCCGACGGCCCAACGCCTTGGTGCGGCCCTCGAGCTGTACCAGGCCAGCGCGCTCGTCCACGACGACGTCATCGACGCCGCGCTCACGCGCCGGGGCAGGCCGGCCACGCACGAGCGTTTCGCCGCCTCCCACCGGGCCGTGGGAATGGTCGGTGAGGCCGCCCTCTTCGGGCGCAGCGCCGCCATCCTCGCCGGCGACCTGCTCCTGTCGGTGGCGGGGGCGGAGATGGGGGCCGCGGGGGCCGCGCACGTGGCGGGCGGCGGATCGCCCGACCACGCCCTGGCCGCCCGCGAGGCCTTCGACGACATGACCGCCGAGGTCGCCGTCGGCCAGTTCCTCGACGTGCGCTCACAGGTCGAGCACCTGCCCGACCCCGGGCAGGACCCTGTGGCCGCAGGAGAGGCGATGCGCCGGACCGCACTGCGGGTCGTACGCCACAAGTCCGCCCGGTACTCGGTCATGCACCCCCTGCTCATCGGCGCGCTCCTGGGAGGCGTCCCGGCTCACGACCCGCGCTACCGGGCGCTGCGGGCCTTCGGTGAGGCCACAGGGGTGGCCTTCCAGCTGCGCGACGACGTCCTGGGCATCTTCGGAGACCCCGAGGTCACGGGCAAGCCCGCCGGGGACGACCTGCGCGAGGGAAAGCGGACCGTCCTGGTGGCGCTGGCCTGGCAGCGAGCCGACGCCCCGGGCCGACGGCTGCTCGCCGAGGTCCTGTCCGACCCGCGGGCCACCCCCGACCAGGTCGACCGGGCGGCCGCGCTGATCGAGGGCTGCGGCGCCCTGGGGGCCGTCGAGGAGGAGATCGACACCCACCTGCACCAGGGCCTGAGGGCGCTGGAGAGCGCAGGCAGCGAGCTCGACGCCGCCACCGTCCAGGACCTGCACGAGCTGTCCGTTCTCCTGACCTCACGGAGGGCCTGAGGGGCTGCGCGGCGGTGACCGTGGGCGACGGCGGGGGACCTTACACTCTGCCCGTGGTCAAGGATCCCCTCATCGGTCGGCTGGTCGACTCTCGCTACGAGATCGTCGACCGAGTGGCGCGCGGCGGGATGGCCACGGTCTACCGCGCCCACGACCGGCGGCTCGACCGGGTCGTCGCGCTCAAGCTCATGCACCCCCACCTGGCCGACTCCCCCGACTTCGTCGCGCGCTTCCGCCGCGAGGCCCGGGCGGCGGCACGGCTGTCCAACCCCGGCGTCGTCGCCGTCTACGACCAGGGCGGCCTGGACGGGGTGGCCTACATCATCATGGAGCTCGTCGAGGGCACCAACCTGCGCGACCTCATCTCCTCAGGCCCCCTGACGGTGGGTGAGGCCCTGGGGCTGACCGCCCAGGTGCTGCGCCCCTTGGGCGCCGCCCACCGCGCGGGCCTGGTCCACCGGGACATCAAGCCCGAGAACGTCCTCCTTCCCGCCGACGGCGCGGTGGCCAAGGTCGCCGACTTCGGTCTCGCCCGTGCCGTGACCGAGGCGACCCAGACGACGACCGGCAACGTCCTGGGGACGGCCGCCTACCTCGCCCCCGAGCTCATCACCTCAGGAGCCTCGACCCCGCGGGCGGACGTGTTCTCCGTGGGGATCATCGTCTACGAGCTGCTCACCGGCGAGCAGCCCTTCGCGGCCGACTCCCCCATCCAGATCGCCTTCCGCAACGTCCACGAGGACATCCCCGCACCCTCCGCGCTCGTGCCCGGCCTGCCGCGCCGCGTCGACGAGCTCGTCGCCGCCATGACCCGCCGCGACCCCCAGGAGCGGCTCGAGGAGGCCGACGAGGCACTGAGCCTGCTGCGCACGACCGTCGCGGGCCTTGACGAGGCCGAGCTGGGGGTCAAGCGCGCGGGGAGGCCGGGGGCAGGACGCGCCCAGGACGTCCTGACGGCCAACGCCGAGGCCGCGCGCACGGCCATGGGCGTGCAGGGCGAGGGCGAGGAGGGATCCAGCGGCTCGCAGGAGGCCGACGAGTCCGGTCAGTCCCAGGCCCACGACGCCCAGGACGGGTCCGAACCGGGAGCCGGCATGCGCACCGTGTCCCTGCCCATCGGCTCGATCGGCCCCCAGGACCGGTCAGCGGGCAGCGACTCCACGACCCGCGCCCTGGCGCGCGACGAGCTCGACCGCAGTGCCGACAACCAGGAGACCACCCGGGTGGCGCGGCGCTCCGGCCGCTCCCCCCGCCGCAGGGCGGTGCTCGCCGTCGGGGCGCTGGTGGTCCTGGGCGGTGGCGCCTCGGGGCTGTGGTACGTCACGAAGGGCCCCGGACGGACCGTCGCGGTGCCCGACATCCGGGGCCTGAGCCAGGACGACGCCAAGGCGCTCGTCGAGGGCCGGGGCCTGGTGTGGGGCGCGCCGACACGGGCCTACTCCGACACCGTCGCCTCCGGGCTGGTCATCTCCTGCTCGCCGGAGGTGGGGATCCGCCTGCGGCTGGGCGACGCCGTGACCGCCGTCATCTCCCGGGGTATCGAACAGGTCGAGGTCCCGGACGTCACGGGCATGACCCAGGAGGAGGCCACCACCGCCATCTCCGAGGCGGGACTGGCCCTGGGGGCGGTCACGCAGGACTACTCCCAGGACGTCACGCAGGGACAGGTCATCTCCTCCGACCCCGGGGCGGGCACGGTGGTCAACCACTCCACGGCGGTCGCCATCGTCGTGTCCCGCGGCCGCCAGCCCGCGACCGTCCCCGACGTGACCGGCATGAGCCTGGAGGACGCGACGACGACGCTCGAGGCAGCAGGGCTCGCCCTGGGGGCGACGACCGAGGCCTACTCCGACACGGTCGCGCAGGGTCTCGTCATCTCCTCCGACCCCCAGGCCCAGGCCGTGGGGTACTACAAGGGCGACACGGTCGACCTCGTCGTGTCCAAGGGACCCGAGATGGTCACCGTCCCCGACGTGACGGGGATGAGCGAGGAGGAGGCGACCGCGGCGCTGGAGGCCGCCGGCCTCGTCGTCGAGATCTCCCACGTGCTCGGTGGGCTGTTCGGCACGGCGCGCTCGACCGATCCCGCGGCGGGCACGAGCGTGAGGAAGGGCTCGACCGTCACCCTCACCGTCGTGTGAGCCCCGGCTCCGAGCCGCTGCGAGCCCCCGGTCGGGCACCTGGTCGAGCCCCCGGCCCCGGGGTCAGCCCCGCAGCAGCTCGGCGACCTCGAAGGCCATCTCGAGGGACTGCTGGTGGTTGAGCCTGGGGTCCACGAGGGTCTCGTAGCGCCGGGCCAGGGCGGCCTCGTCGATCTGCTCGCCACCGCCGAGGCACTCGGTCACGTCGTCCCCGGTCAGCTCGACGTGGATGCCCCCGGGCACGGTCCCCAGCTCGCGGTGGACCTCGAAGAAGCCCCGGACCTCGGCCATGATCGTGTCGAAGCGACGGGTCTTGTAGCCGTTGTCGGAGGTGATCGTGTTGCCGTGCATCGGGTCGGTGATCCAGGTCACCGGTCGACCGTCGGCCTGGACCGCCTCGACAAGGGCCGGCAGGGCCTGGCGGATGCGCTGGGCCCCCATGCGGGTGATGAGGGACAGGCGCCCGGGGTCGCCGTTGGGGTTGAGGTGGTCGATGAGGGCCAGGAGCTCGTCGCGGCTCGTCGTCGGACCGATCTTGACGCCCACCGGGTTGTGGACGCCCTCGAGGAGGGCGACGTGGGCGTCCCCCGCGCCCCGGGTGCGCTCCCCCACCCACAGGAGGTGGGCCGAGGTGTCGTAGAGGCGCCCGGAGCGGGAGTCCTGGCGGATCATCGCGTCCTCGTACTCGAGCAGAAGGGCCTCGTGGGAGGCGTAGAAGTCGACCTGGCGCAGTGCGTCGAAGTCCACGCCGGCCGCCTCCATGAACCGCATCGCCCGGTCGATCTCGACGGCGAAGGACTCGAAGCGCTTGTAGGCGGGGTTGGCCATGAACCCGCGGTTCCAGGAGTGGACCTCGCGCAGGTCGGCGTACCCTCCCATCGTGAAGGCGCGGATGAGGTTGAGCGTCGTGCCGGCGCGCAGGTAGGCCTCGAGCATGCGGGCGGGGTCGGGGACGCGGGCCTCGGGGGTGAAGGCGTGGTCGTTGACCGAGTCGCCGCGGTAGGACGGCAGGGTGACGCCGTCACGGGTCTCGGTGTCGGCGCTGCGCGGCTTGGCATACTGCCCGGCCATGCGCCCGATCTTGACCACGGGCGTCGAGGCGGCGTACGTGAGCACCGCGGCCATCTGGAGGATGGTCTGGACCTTGAGCCTGATGGACGTGGCCGAGGAGTCCTCGAAGGACTCGGCACAGTCCCCGCCCATGAGGACGAAGGCCCTCCCCTGGCTGGCTGCGGCCATCTGCGCCCGCAGGGCGTCGACCTCACCGGCGAAGACGAGCGGCGGACGGGAGCGCAGGTCCGCGCCCACGGCCTCCAGGGCGGCGGCGTCCGGGTAGGACGGCTGCTGGTACGCGGGGCGCGCACGCCAGCTCGGCACGGCGGCGCGGGGCGCGTTGAGGTCGTTCATCACGGCCGCCAGCATAGGTGAGGTACGTGCAAGGCCCCCACATCCCGCCGCAGAGCGGGACGCGGGGGCCTTGGACTCCTTGGACTCCGGGAGGCGCGCTGGGAGGCACGCTGGGAGGCGCGCTGTCGGAGAGGGCCTGCCGCGGGCCTCGGTCAGTTCCCCTCAGCGACGCCGTTCAGCCTCTCAGTGCCCGGGGGCGACCTCGGCGGCCTCGACGCTCTGGCCGATCTCGGCCATGAGCGCGGTGAACCAGGGCTGGGTGATGTCGAAGGGCTTGGCCCCGGCGATGCGCGGGAAGGCGATGGCGGTCAGCTCGTCGTCGTTCTCCTCGTCCTGGCCGATGACCCCCGAGACTCCCTTGAGGGCGCAGTCGACCGCGAGGTCGCACATCTGCTTGATGAGGGCGAGGTCCTCGGCGTTGGCGGCCGCGGCGCGCGAGTAGTAGCCGGACTTCTGCACCATGACCTTCTCGGCCCCGATGAGGGAGGCGAACTGCTTGGCGAACCACTGGCCGGGGTTGATGGTGTCGAGCTTGACGTGCCCGAAGGGGTCGCGCTGGACCTCCTGGCCGGCGGCCTCCATCTCCGCGATGATCTCGGGCACGCCAGCGCCCTCGGACAGGAAGATGTTGACGTTGCCCTGCTCGTCCATGATGGCCTTGAGGCGCTCGGCCTCCGCGGCGATGTCGAGCTTGGCCTCGGGGACGAACACGGCGTGGACGTCCCAGCGCTCGCGGGTCAGGCCCAGGGCGGGGGCCCAGCTCTTCGTGGCCAGCAGCTCGTGGTAGCGCCGGGCGGTCTCGGCGGTGAGGTAGCCGCAGTTGCGCCCCATGCACTCGTGGACGATGAGCATGCGCGGGTTGGAGCGGTGCTCACCGATGATGTTGAAGGCGAAGCCCGCCCCCTCCTCGGCGGCCGTCCACGCGCCCAGGGACTGGCGCACGGGGATGACGTCGTTGTCGATGGTCTTGGGCAGTCCGACGACGGTCAGCTCGTAGTCGTTGTCGTGGAGGTAGGCGGCCAGGTCGGCGGCGGTCGTGTTCGTGTCGTCCCCGCCGATGGTGTGCAGGACGTCGACGCCGTCCTTGCGCAGCTGCTCGGCGGCGAACTCCAAGGGGTTGACGCCCTCGGCGACCAGCCCGCGCTCGACGAGGTTCTTGGCGTTGGTCAGCTTGACGCGGGAGTTGCCGATCGGCGAGCCGCCGAACTCGCGCAGGGTGCCGGCGGTCTTGCGGGCCTCGTCGTCGATGACGACGTAGTTGCCGGTGAGCAGGCCGTGGTAGCCGTACTGGTAGGCGATGATCTCGACCTCGGGAGCGACCTCGGTGTAACGCTCGATGAGGTCGCCGACGGCGGCGGACAGGCAGGGGGCGAAGCCGCCCGCGGTGAGCAGGGCGACGCGACGGATCGACATCGAGAACCTTTCAGGTTGATGGCTTGCGCCTCGACGCCACCGGGGTGGCCCGCCGGCTGCCGAGACGTGGCGGCACATGCCGTGCCTCCCAGGCAGTCTACCCGCCCGCCACCCGCCCAGCCCCCCACCTCGAGATCGGGACTTATGGCACCTCGAGATCGGGACAAGTGACACCTCGAGATCGCCGCATCGTGCACGGCCCTCCGATCTCAGGACGGCGCAGCACTGGCCAGGAGGCGCTTCCCCACGAGACTGTGGGCCTGACCGCGAGGGGTCTTGACGCCTTCGCAGGCCTCATGCCGGCGCGACGAGCCGCTCAGTCGCACCGTGGTCGTGCCCGGCTCCTGTCTCACCTCGGCACTCTCACCGACCTGACACGGAGGTGTGCCCGCTCAGCAGTCGTGCGTCGATGAGACGACACGCCAGGTCAGGGGCAACACGAGACAACACGTCGAAGTGCTCCCAGACCGAGGCCCCGAAAAGCCAGGAGCGGGCCAGGAAGCCCCGAGCCGAGCCGTGCCATTCCGAGATCTCCGCCTCGGTCACTCCTGGGGCATCTGCGACGTCGACGCAGATGCTGGCGAGTCGTCCGCAGTACTCGGCGGCGCCGCCTCGCTCCGTGACGCCATCGGCCCACCGGAGTTCGTCTCGGACAATACTCATGACACGCTCAGCTCTCCCGGCTTCGGACAGCACCCGAGCCACTCCGGCCAGCACCTCCGCCCGCAGCCACGGATCAGATTCGACAGCGGCCGTTTCCTTCGTCAGCTCCGCGACCTTCAGCACCTGAACCGCGTCACTCGCGTCAGCCAGCACCTGCATCACACAAACTAAGGCCTCGGCTCGCCGCAAAGAATCAGACTCAGAAAGAGCCGTATCGCCCGCCAGTTCCACGACTTCCGCCGCCTTAACCGGATCACCCGCCTCAACCAGCACCCCCGCAATACCAGCCAGCGCCGCCGTCCGCAGCCACGGATCAAACTCAGCGGACGTTTCGCCCGCCAACTCCGCGACCTCCATGGCCTTGTCCGCGTCTCCAGCCTCAGCCAGCACCCGTGCGACATCGACCAGCGCCATTGCTCGCCGCAACCGATCAGGCTCGGCGAAGGCCTTCTCCTTCGCCAGCTCCGCGACCTCCGCCGCCTTGTCCGCGTCTCCAGCCTCAGCCAGTACCCGCACGACACCAGCCAGCGCCTCCACCCGCAGCCCCGGAGCAGACTCAGCTGCGGCTTCCTCTGCCAGCTCCGCGACCTCCAGCGCCTTGATCGTGTCACCCGCCCCCGAAAGCACCCGCGCCACACCAACCAGCGCCATCGCCCGAAACCACGGAGCAGACTCGACCGCGGCCTCCTCCGCCAGGGTCGCGATCTCCAGCGCCCTGTCGGAGTCACCAGCCTCAACCAGCACCCGCGCCACACCAACCAGCGCCTCCGCCCGCCACGCCAAAGTAGACTCGACCGCGGCCTCCTCCGCCAACACTGCGACCTTCAGCGCCCTGTCGGAGTCACCAGCCTCAACCAGCACCCGCGCCACACCAACCAGCGCCTCCGCCCGTCGCCCCAGAGCAGGCTCAGCGACGGCCGCCTCCTCCGCCAGGGTCGCAACCCCCAGCGCCCCGTCGGAGTCACCAGCCTCAACGAGCACCCGTGCCACACCAACCAGCGCCTCCGCCCGGAGCCACGGATCATCCACAAGCCTGGCAGCGTTCAGTGCCCTGGCCTTGTCACCAGCCTCAACCAGCACCCGCGCCACACCAACCAGCGCCTCCGCCTGCCGCCCCAGAGCAGACTCAGCGGCGGCCGCCTCCTCCGCCAGGGTCGCGACCTCCAACGCCTGGTCCGTCTTACCAGCCTCAACCAGCACCCATGCCACACCAACGAATGCCTCGGAACGACATGCTGGCGCCTCCACCGAGGCGACCACCGATTCAGCCTCTTCCATTCTGCCAAGACCAGCAAGCACCGTCGCTCGAGATATACGAACACTGTCCGCTCGCACAACTTCCTGTTCGCCGACGGAGTCGAGAGCCTTCAAGATGCACTCACTATAGTATCGGCGTTGCCCTCCATATATCACGCTGTCAAGAACTTCCACGATAGCATCGACCCGATTATTCATGTCGTCGATACTCAGCAGCCGGTCGAGGAGCACCTGAGGTTCGAGATCGAAGTAATCTACGCTCAGGCTCAGCAGGCCGGGAACATATATGCTTCCGCGGGCCAACCGTGCCCGCTCCTCTGCAATAGCGAGCACATCCTCCAGCAGACGTTCAGATAGGTTGCTGTCGGACGATGTCAACAACGCGCCAGCGGTCTCGTCGATGGCGCGCAAGGAGCGGTGCGCGCCACCGTAGCGTCGAACGATCTCGTCATTGCGTGCAGAGTGAGCGAGCAGCTCAGGAACACCCTCGTCTCCGAGAACGTCCCGCACAACCGCCTGGTATCCGTCGCTCAGAAGATAGGACGGCGTCGTGTCCGACCAGCCGTATTGGTTGGTCAGATCCCACGCCCACTCCACGATAGCCTCGCGACTCGACCGCAGGGCGCGCATGCGCAGCTCGGCCCACCACTGCTCGTCCTCGAGATCATCCCCCTCACCAAAGCTGAGTGGATCAACACGCCTGAGCACCTCCCGAAGCACCATGTCGTGGCCCAGCTGGTAGGCCATGACCGTGCGCTTCCCACGACTGATATCGGTCGGCAGAAGCAGCCGTCCCAGCTCGCCGGCCACAAAGGATTCCACCTCCCCCAGCGTGACAGAATCGCCACCTCGACTCACCAGGGCGTGGAGGTCCTGCGCCGTCAGCATCCCCTCACAAGCAGCGAGGAAGGTACCGATCGGGAGCCCTAACCGGTGACCGAAGAACTCCCTGACCTGTTCCGGGCTCACACTCGCTTCAGCATGCGGCGACGGCTCCAGGTCCTCCGACCGTGCCGTCTGCCGGTCCTCGCACACCACGTCCGTCGGCACCGGAGGGTTGGGGCGCGAGGCTGTCACGACCTTCACGCCGCGCGGGAGAGAGCGTGGAAACACCGAGAGGATCGAGGCGGCGCCGGGGGCATCAGGGTTTTCGAAGTAGGCGTCCTCGTCGAGCCCATCAATGAGGTTTTCTCACCGGGGTGGGGCGTGCACCCGGCCTGATCGTTGGGATGCTGGGGGAGGGTGCGTGTCGTGTGGGGGTGCACGCGGGGAGCGCATCCAGGATGGGTTCTGACCAAAGAAGCACCCCTGAATGCGAGGTCCCCGCATGCTGTCCTATCGTGCCACCCTTGACGTGCCATCCGCTACCGCCCGAACCGTGTCAGCCTGGCTGGCGGCTCACCGCCGCTGGCACGACATTCGGCCTCATCAGAGGGCGGCGACGCCCTGGGTGCAGGCTGTGATGGTGCTGCGCTGGCTCAACGAGGCCACCAGCATGCGCACCCTGGCCCGAGACGCCGGCATCTCGATCGCCACCGCCTACAGGTACCTGCATGAGGCCCTCCAGGTCATCTCCTCCCAGGCCCCTGACCTGATCGAGGTCATCACCCAGCTGCGCCACAAGGGTGAGCCTTTCGTGTGCCTGGATGGCACCCTGATCCGCACCGACAGGGTCGCAGCCCGCACCGAACGGGGCAACCACTCGTGGTACTCGGGCAAGCACAAGGCCTTCGGGGGCAACGTCCAGGTCATCACCGACCACACCGGATTCCCGGTGTGGGTCTCGCCGGTCGAGCCGGGCTCGACCCACGACCTGACCGCTGCGCGCGCCCACGCGCTGCCCGCCCTGTACAAGGCCGCCTCCCAGGGCATGCCCACCCTGGCCGACAAGGGCTACATCGGCGCCGGCATCGGCGTGCTCACACCCGTCAAGGGCGCCAGACCCTGCCCCGACGACGCCACCTACAACCATCTGCACGCCAGTCTGCGCTCGCCTGCCGAGAGGGCCAATGCCATGCTCAAGCACTTCAAGGCCCTCCAACACGTCACCCTCGACCCGCACACCATCACCCACATCACCGCCACAGCCCTCGTCATCATCAGCCTCAACAAACAACCCCGGTGAGAAAGGCTCAATGAGCAGAACCAGAGTATTATTCTGCGCCTCGCAGGACAGGGCAGTCATCCGCAGAGCCTGCGCTAGAGCACTCGGCTGCTCCTCCATCTGAAGGGATCGCACGTACCTGTCTCCCAGGATATCCGCAAGCTGCGCCATGACCTGGAAGACGAAGTCGTTCCGTCCGCGTCCCGCCTCGTTCTTGCGGACGAAGAAGGACACCACGCGGACCCCGTCGGGAGGACGGAGGGCAAAGGTCGCCATGAGGGCGGTCTTCCCGCTCAGCATCCTGGCTTCATAGGCGAGCCAGGTCTCCTGACCCCGCATGACGAACTCCTCGAGCGCCGCTATCTCCCGCTCCCGGTCCTTGAGCGTCTCGGGAGCCAGGGAACGAAGCTTGTCCCGATGCCCCTGGAGCACCTGACCCACAGGCTGCCCGGGAACCGGGCGGTCACGCAGCTCCCGCAGGACGTCCCCGGTCTCCTTAAAATTCTCCAGGACCAGCTGCAGCGCCTCGGGCTGCGTGAAGCAGGCGACCACCTTCTGGCAGGCGACCTCGAGGACCCAGTCAAAGGCGACCCGCGCCGACTCGTCGGCCAGTTCTGCTCGACGGTCCCTCCCGCCGGAGTCGAGCAGCGTGTCCCTCAGAACCTCCCAGTGATACCCCGCGCCGCGACGGTCAGCGTCCGACAGCCCGCGCAGCATCCCCGCCACCTTGTCCGAGGCCACCTCCCAATCCGCCTCCGGCACGTACCGATACTCCGCCTGATCGACGGGAAGCTCGCGCGCGATCTCCTCGGCGATCCGCTCACCAGAGACAACACTCCGTCCAGGAGTCGGCCGCAGCTCCCTCAGCCGGTCCCACAGGCTGCCCACATCTCCTACGACGTCAGCCGCTGCGCCGTCCCCGCTGACCCGGAGAACCACCTGCACGATCGCGAGGCCGACGCCCACAAAGACAGTGCTGCCGATCATTGCCCGGTCCTTCTCTCAGCGTCCGACCGATCGCACATGGTCGTGTCTCACCCGACCCCGGAGGCCTCAGTTCTGGGAGCTCCCGGTGGGCTCGTCATCCTCCGAGCCCTGCCCAGCTGGAGCCTCCGCGTCCGAGCCCGCAGACACATCCCCGGCCTCACCCCTGCCGTCATCGCCGTCCTCGTCCGCCGGCGGCTCGGGGACCTCGACGTCGGGCGCCGGACGGCCACCAGGGGCCTCCGCCACCGGGGCGGCCGGGCGCGCCGCGGCCTGGGCGGCGAGCATCTCGGCCACGACCTCCTCGGCGCTCTTCTTCTCGGCGTCCATCGCCTTCTTGACGTCAGCGGCGTAGAGGTCGACGTACTCCTGCCCTGACAGGGACATGAGGGCGTACATGATCTCGTCGGTGATCGACCGCAGCACGAAGCGGTCGTTGTCGAGGCCCTTGTAGCGGGAGAAGTCGAGCGGCTCACCGACGACGATACCCACCCGGTGGCGGGTCGAGGGGATCGCCTGACCGATCGGCTGGGCGAGGTCCGAGCCGATCATCGCCACCGGGATGACCGGCGCGCCCGTGGCCAGGGTGATCCGGGCGACCCCGGTCTTGCCCCGGTACAGACGCCCGTCGGGGCTGCGCGTGCCCTCGGGGTAGATGCCGAAGAGCTCACCGGCGTTGAGCCGGTCGATGCCTGCCTGGAGCGCCGCCTGGGAGGCGCGCCCTCCCGAGCGGTCCACGGGGATGGTGCCCACCGTCGTCATGAATCGCTTGACCGCCCAGCCCTTGACTCCCTTGCCCGTGAAGTAGTCGGACTTGCCGATGAAGGCGACCTCGCGGTCCATAAGCAGCGGCAGGAAGAAGGAGTCGATGACCGCCAGGTGGTTGGAGGCCAGGATCGCGGCGCCCTCGGCGGGAATGTTCTCCTCGCCCCGGATCCAGGGCTGGTAGAGCATCTCCATGGCCGGCCCCACGGCGGCCTTGATACCTCGGTACCCCAACGCGGGACCTCCTGTGCTCCTCGGCGGGCGGATCGAGCGGACGGGCCGCCCGGCTGCCCTGTCCGCGCGGGACCGAGTGACGGCTGGATCGGCTGCTCACCGCAGTTTAGCCTCACCCCGTGCCTCACCACGCATCCTCGGCCCCTCACGCTTCGGGGCGCACCGCGCGCGGCGCGCAGGCGGCCTTCGAGGACATGGGCACACCACTGCGTGAGGTCACCTTCGTCGTCGTCGACCTCGAGACGACCGGCGGGCCGCCCGGTGCGCACGCGGTCACCGAGATCGGGGCCGTCAAGGTCCGCGGCGGCGCCGTCGAGGCGGAGTTCGCCACCCTGGTCAACCCCGGTGCGGCGATCCCCGCCCAGATCACGGTCATGACCGGCATCACGAACGCGATGGTCGTCAGCGCCCCGCCGGTGGGAGAGGCGCTCCTGTCCTTCCTCCAGTGGGCCCAGCTGGGGCGGGAGGCCACGGTCCTTGTCGCGCACAACGCACGCTTCGACGTCGGCCACCTGCGCGGTGCCGCCAGCGCCCTGGGTCTGGACTGGCAGGAGCCCACCGTCCTGGACACCCTCACGATGGCGCGCAAGGCGTGGAGCCGAGCGGACGTGCCCAACCACCGCCTGGGCACGCTCGCCTCCTTCGTCGGCTCCCCCACCTCTCCCACCCACCGTGCCCTTGACGACGCCCGCGCCACCGTCCACGTCCTCCACGCGGCCCTCGAGGCCCTCGCCCCGCTCGGAGTGTGCCACCTGGAGGACCTGGCGACTCTCGGAGACCCCGTGCCCGCACGGCGCCGGGCCAAGAGCCGCATGGCCGACGGGCTGCCGGCCACCACCGGCGTCTACCAGTTCCTGTCCCCGGCCGGCCAGGTCCTCTACGTCGGCAGCGCCGTCAACCTGCGCCGTCGGGTCCGCTCCTACTTCACCGCCGCGGAGAAGCGCTCCACAGTAGCGCGGATGCTCGATACCGCCGTAGGCGTGCGCGTCATCGAGACACCGACCGAGATCGAGGCCCGAGTGCGCGAGCTGCGCCTCATCGCCGAGCTCGACCCCCCGGTCAACCGCCGCTCCCGCTCCCCGGACCGCAGGCCCTGGCTACGCCTCGTGCCCGCGCCCGAGCCGCACCTGGCCTCCACCACCGTCCTGCCCAGCGAGGAGGCGCCCCGCGCCGTGGGCCCCTTCCCGTCCCGCTCGGCGCTCCAGGAGGCCCAGCGCGCAGCGGAGTCCGTGCTGCGGCTGCGCGCCTGGGACGGGAGGGGGATGCGCGAACTGCGCCGTGGCGAGCAGCTCGGCGGCCCGGAGCAGGCCCTGCGGGCTCTGTCCGGGGAGGTCGACCTCGTCGCCGCTCCCCTGCTGGAGCGGATCGGGGAGCTGTCTGCTGCAGAGCGCTACGAGGAGGCGGGCCTGTGGACCCGTCGGCTGCGCAGCCTCCTGGCAGCCACCGTGCGCGCCGAACGTGCCCGCCCCCTCCTGGGGTGCCCCCACCTCATTGCCGCCCGACGGCGGGAGGCAGGCGGCTGGGAGCTGGTGGCCGTGCGCTGGGGGATGCTCGCGGGATCGGCACTCACCCCGCCCGGTGCGGACCCCCGCCCGGCGGTCGAGGCTCTGCGATCCACCGCCCAGGTGGTCCAGCGGCCGGCACGGGTCGGGGGCGGCGCGAGCGTCGAGGAGACCCTTCTCCTGGCGGGGTGGGCCCTGGACGAGGGCGCCCGGCTGGTCGAGGTCGACGGCGGCGAACAGGTCCTGGAGGGGCTGTCGTGGCCGGTGGGCGCAGCCGCCCGTCACGAGCGGGTACTCGCCACCGGGGCCGGCTTCCCCGAGCGGGACTGAGCTCTCCGAGGCGGGCGGACCCGGTGGCGGGACACCGCGTGCTGCGCCCGGTCGTGCCATATGTCCCGATCTCGGGGTGTCATTAGTCCCGATCTCGGGGTGCCATATGTCCCGATCTCGGGGTGCCATATGTCCCGATCTCGGGGTGCCATATGTCCCGATCTCGAGGTGTCATGAGTCCCGATCTCGGCGGGGAGGGAGGTCAGCCGGCGGGGACGACGGTGCCCGGGCGCGAGGTGAGGGCCTCGGCCACGGCCTCCTGGAGGCTCATCGGGTCAAGCGGCCGGGACACGACCACCTCCGCCTTGGACCACGCGGCCAGCCAGTGGTCCTGGGGTCGGGCGGTGAGCAGGACCACCGGGGGCCTGTTGTCGAGCTCGGTGAACAGCTCGTGGGCCAGTCCCATGCCACCGAGCTTCTTGGCCTCGGCGTCCAGGACGAGGGCGGCAAAGGGATCCAGGCCCGCCTCGGCCCGGTCCTTGATGGCCAGGCGCACCCCCTCGGCCGTGGCGGCGTGGGTCCAGGACACCAGGGGCAGCCCCTTGGCCGGGCGGCGTCCCACGCCGTCGACGACGTCGTTGCGGACGGTGGAGTCGTCGGAGAAGACGAGGAGCTCGATGCGGTCGGTGTCGGCCTGGTCGGTCATGGGGTCCTCCCGGGACAAGGCGATGGACGTTCAGCGGTCAGTGTAATCGCACGTCCCGCCAGTTCCCGACGACCGCCCCACGACCTACGATGACAGATGTCCAGGACTTCGGTCCTAACCAGTTCCGCTGCCCGGCCCCCGTGGTCGGGCCGGGCAGACGGAGCAGGGACGCACCGAGGCCTTACCGCACACGAAAGGCAGGCTCATGGCCGTGTACACCCTTCCCGAGCTCCCCTACGACTACGCAGCGCTCGAGCCCCACATCTCCGCCAAGATCATGGAGCTCCACCACGACAAGCACCACGCGGCCTACGTCGCCGGGGCCAACGCCGCCCTCGAGCAGCTCGAGGCGGCTCGCGCCGCCGACGACCTGGCTGCGATCAACCTGTGGGAGAAGAACCTCGCCTTCAACCTCGGCGGGCACACGAACCACTCGGTGTTCTGGAAGAACCTGTCCCCCACCGGGGGCGGCGAGCCCGAGGGCGACCTGGCCGACGCGATCAAGGACTCCTTCGGCTCCTTCGCCGCCTTCAAGAAGCACTTCGCCGCGGCGGCCCTGGGTATCCAGGGCTCCGGCTGGGCCGTCCTCGCCTACGACTCGCTGTCGGGCAAGCTCGTCGTCTTCCAGCTCTTCGACCAGCAGGGCAACGTGCCGGTGGGCACCATCCCGCTGTTCATGGTCGACATGTGGGAGCACGCCTTCTACCTCGACTACCTCAACGTCAAGGCCGACTACGTCGCCGCCGTGTGGAACATCGCGAACTGGCAGGACGTCTCCGAGCGCCTGACGGCGGCGGTCGCCGGAACCCAGGGCCTCATCCTGCGCTGAGGGCGACGCGGGCGATCCTTGTGCAGAGCCCGCCCAGACCCGACCAGACACGCGTCTCGGCCCGGGAGCGGTCTCCCGCTCCCGGGCCGAGACGCGTCCTGGCACCGGTCCCCCGGTCAGCCGGACCGACCGGTATCCGGGACCGCCTCTAGATCACCGCGCCGATGTCCATGACCCATGCCGTGGCCGGGGACCCGGTCGTGGCGTTGGCGGGCTGGAGCAGGACGACGCGCGATCCCGCGGGCACCCCGACGAGCCCCTCGAGGCCGGTGGCCTGCGTCATGTCGACGGGCTGGACCTCCTCGATGTCCCAGCTCGACTGCGGCTCGGAGTTGTCCCACGGCGAGTAGGCCATATGCGTGACGAGCGTGGAGTCGGCGGCCACCGGGGTGCCGGTGCCGCGCGCCACGACGATCACCTCGACGGAGGTGGGCTCGGCGGCCCCCGAGTTGACCGAGATCGTCGGCGCGGCGCCCAGCTCCCCGCTCAGGGTGATGCCACGGTCGGCCAGCGCCTGCTCGCCCTCCATCGTCGCGTCCTTGGTGGCCTGCGCCACCGAGTCGGAGGTGTAGACGCCGCCGATCTCGACGACGAAGACGAGCGTGCCGGTGGGCTGGCCCGTCGTCTCGTCATCGCCGTAGGCCAAGTCGGCAGGGATCGACATGAGCAGCCGGTCGCCCTCGGCGTGGCCCGCGAGCCCGCAGGTCCACCCGGGGATGACGGAGTTGAGCGCGAAGACCGTCGGCCTGCCCCGGGAGTAGGAGGAGTCGAAGGGCTCCGAGGCGTCCCACTGCCAGCCCGAGTAGGACACGGCGACGGTGGCGTTCTGCCCCTCGATGACGGTGCCGGTGCCCTGGGTCAGGGTCTTGACCGTCAGCGCCGAGGGCGCCTCCTGCCCGCTCCACGTCAGGCTCGGCTGCGTGCCGGGGTCGCCCGAGACCTCGGGCAGCGCGGCGGAGTCTGTCTCGATGGTCTGGGTCGAGCAGTCGACGGCCGTGGCGGTGGCCTGCGCCGCCGCCTGGGAGGCAGAGGCCGACGAGCTGGTCTGGGACGAGTCCGAGCAGCCGGCCAGGGCCAGGGCTGCGCTCAGCACGAGGCAGGGCAGGGCGACGAGGGGCGTGCGACGCACGGTGTCTCCTTGGTTCTCATGGTGGGACGGCCGGAGCCGGCTCCGGCCGTCCTGACGGCCTGCGGGCGGGCTGCCTCGCAGGGGGTTCGGCTCAGTGGAAGGACTCCCCGCAGGCGCAGGTGCCTGCGGCGTTGGGGTTGTCGATCGTGAAGCCCTGCTTCTCGATGGAGTCGGCGAAGTCGATGGTCGCGCCCGACAGGTAGGGCACGCTCATGCGGTCGACGACGACCTCGACGGAGGCGAGCTCATCGGAGCCGGTCGGGAAGGAGCGCAGCGCGTCACCGTCGAGGAGCCTCTCGTCGAAGTAGAGCTGGTAGACCAGGCCGGAGCAGCCCCCGGGCTGGACGGCGACCCGCAGGCGCAGGTCGTCACGGCCCTCCTGGACCAGGAGGCTGGCGACCTTGGCGGCTGCCGCCTCGGTGAGGACCACCTCGTGCTCCTGGGCGTCCGTCGCGGCGGCGCCGGTCGTCTCAGTCGTCGTCTGTGTCATGGTCGTCTCCCTGTGTCGTCGTGGTGTCGTGGTGTCGTCATGTGTTGTCATGCGGGGTCCGCGGGCCGGGCTCACCGGCCCCCAGCGCCCCGAGGGCCTCAACACCCCGAGGGGCGGTTGTCTTCCACCACCCTACGACGTCGCGCCCGGGGCCCTGGCGTGACGGCACTCACCGTGGCGGGCGGTCAGGCCAGCGCGACGAGATCGAGGTAGTCCTCCCCCCACAGGTCCTCGTCGCCGTCAGGAAGGAGCAGCACCCGGTCGGGGGACAGGGCCCGCACCGCCCCCACGTCGTGGGTGACCAGGACGACGGCGCCGGTGAAGGTGGCCAGCGCGCCGAGGATCTCCTCGCGGCTGGCGGGGTCGAGGTTGTTCGTCGGCTCGTCGAGCAGGAGGACGTTGGCGCTGGACACGACGAGGCTCGCCAGGGCCAGCCTCGTCTTCTCCCCGCCGGACAGGACCCGGGCGGGCTTGTCCGCGTCGGCCCCGGAGAACAGGAAGGAGCCCAGCACCGAGCGCACCTGGGTGTCGTCCATCTGCGGGGCCGCGGCGCGCAGGTTGTCCACGACCGTGAGGTCGGTGTCGATGGTCTCGTGCTCCTGGGCGTAGTAGCCGATCCTCAGCCCGTGCCCCGCCAGGACCTCGCCGGAGTCTGGCTCCTCGACGCCCCCGAGCAGCCGCAGGAGGGTCGTCTTGCCCGCGCCGTTGAGGCCTAGGACCACGACCTTGCTGCCGCGGTCGACGGCCAGGTCGACCCCGGCGAAGACCTCGAGGGAGCCGTAGGCCTTCGTCAGCCCGGCCGCGCGCAGGGGCGTCCGGCCGCAGGGGGCCGGGTCGGGGAAGCGCAGGTGGGCGACCTTGTCGGCCGTGCGCTCCTCCTCCAGGGAGGACAGGAGCCTGTCGGCGCGGCGCAGCATCTGCTGGGCCGCCACCGCCTTGGTCGCCTTGGCCCTCATCTTCTCCCCCTGGGCGCGCAGGGCGGCGGCCTTCTTCTCGGCGTTGGCGCGCTCCCGACGACGGCGGTGCTCGTCGTCGGCCCGCTGCTTGAGGTAGGCGTCCCATCCCAGGTGGTAGACGTCGAGCGCGCCCCGGGTGGCGTCCAGGTGCATGACCTGGTTGACGGTGTCGCGCAGCAGCTCGACGTCGTGGCTGATGACGACGAACCCGCCGGAGTAGCTGCGCAGGTGGTCACGCAGCCACAGCACCGAGTCGTGGTCGAGGTGGTTGGTGGGCTCGTCCAGGAGCAGGGCGTCGGGCTGCTGGAACAGGACGCGGGCCAGCTCGACGCGGCGACGCTGACCGCCCGAGAGCGTCCCGATCTCCTGGTCGAGGACGCGGTCGGACAGGCCCAGGGCGGCGGCGATGCGCGCCGCCTCGGACGCCGCCGCGTAGCCCCCGGCCATCGTGAACTCGTGGTCGAGCCGGGAGTAGCGGTCCAGGGCCTTGGCCTGGGCGTCGCCGGTGGTCGAGGCGATGCGCTCCTCGGCCCGTCGGATGCGCACGAGGAGGGCGTCGATGCCTCGTGCCGACAGGATCCGGTCGCGCGCGACCTGGGCGAGGTCACCGACCTTCGTGTCCTGGGGCAGGTAGCCCACCGAGCCGGTGACGGTGATACGCCCCTCGTGCTCGACGGCGTCGAGGCTGTGCCGCTCGTCGGCGTCGGCGGGGGCGCTGCCGGTGCCCTGCGCGGCGCTCGCCGCCGCTAAGAGCTTGGTCATCGTCGTCTTGCCGGCACCGTTGCGCCCCACCAGCCCGATCCGCATGCCCTTGTCGACGCGGAAGGAGGCCCCCTCGACGAGCGTGCGTGCGCCGATGCGCATGGTCAGTGCCTGGACGTTGATCACGCCGAACATGCTACGGGCACACCGCGCCGCGACCGCCTCACCGGGGCGGTCGCGGCCGGGTGATGCGCCACAAGCGGGGTGACGGTTCGCTCACAGACCGCTGTCCGGGCGGGTCAGTCCCACCACAGCCAGGTGCCGACCGGACCGTGGGTCCAGTGGCGCCGAAGGGTCGAGGCCTCGTCGGGCGAGGCCAGGGCGTCCAGGTCGTAGCGCCCGCGCACGAGCTCCCACAGCTCCTTGCAGCGGCAGTGCTCGTCGTGGGTCTCGCACAGCTCGTACTCGAGCAGGTCGGGGTCGGCGATCCACAGCCCCTCGACGCTCACGCGCTCGTCGCGCCTCTGCGGACCGATGGCGTAGCCGGACAGGCGCACCCGTCCCCGGGCGCCGACGCAGGCGCGCAGGAGCACCCCCAGGGTGGGACCGAGGTTCTGCCGGTCCTCGAGCTGGGGGCCGGGCAGGACCTCCAGGAGCCGGCGGGCCGTGCCGGGGCCCATGTCGTGGAAGGGCGTGTAGTCGTCCACCGGGACGCCGTCGTCACCGATGAGGCCCGCCGGCGCGAAGCCGTAGTCCGCCGGGATGACCGTCGAGCGCAGCTCGTCCCGGCAGCGGGCGAGCTCGTGCCAGACCCCCGCGCGCACGGACCACCCGCGCGGGCCGTACATGCCGTTGTCGTCCCGGTCCGGCTCGGGAGCCGCCCCCGGCGGACCGGGGTCTCGACGGGGCGACGGGGAGGGCTGGGGCGCCGGTGGGGTGGGCCCGGCGGAGGGGGCGGAGGCGGGCAGGGTCGTGCTCATGGTGGGGCTCCTCGTGGTCGTGCTCTGCGGGACGCGCCCCTGCGCCACCGCAGGGCCGCGGGCCGGCAAGGAGGTCGCGCCGGCCTCCTCCAGGGTCGGACCGTGCGCACCCGCCCCGCCCCGCGCCTGTGGACGCCGGTCTGGCGGGGTGCCGCGAACCGACCATGTGGAGCACCTCGGGCGCCAGGCGCTCCCAGGCCCCCCGGGACCGAGCCGCCCGGCCGTCGGCAGGAGCGTGCGAGGACCGTACGAGTTCGGTCAGGATGCCGCCGACCGGTGACAAAGACGGTAGCCTTCAAAGGTCAGCCCGTCGCGGCGGGCTCATCCCCGACCCTGACCGTCTCGACACCCGGTGCCGGGTGCCGGGACGGCCGATGGAAAGGCCTTCCATGGCAACAACAACATCCACCCCTGAGGCGATCCTCGAGGCCGTCGGCGGCCCCGGGAACATCATCCACCTCACCCACTGCGCGACCCGCCTGCGCTTCGAGCTCAACGACGCCTCCGTCGTCGACAAGGCGGTCGTCGAGGCCATCCCCGGCGTCATGGGCGCCGTCCCCCAGGCGGGGGACCGCTACCAGATCGTCATCGGCGGCGCCGTCCAGGGTGTGTACACCCAGATCATGGACCTTCCCGCCATGAAGTCGCAGTCGGCCCAGTCCGACGCCGACGTCAAGGCCGCGGCCCGCGCCAAGGCCAGGGGAAAGAACGCCTGGGTCGACGCCTTCTTCGAGTACCTGTCGGACTCCTTCCGCCCCCTGCTGCCGGTGCTGCTGGGCGCCTCCCTCATCATCGCCTTCGAGGCCGTCCTCGACGCCCTGGGCATCGTCGACTTCCGCGACGACGCCGCCAAGGGAGCCAGCTGGGTCTACGTCGACACGATGTGGCGCGCGGTCTTCTACTTCCTGCCGGTCATGGTGGCCTACAACGCCTCCAAGAAGCTCAACATCGACCCGTGGGTCGGCACCGCGGTCATGGCCGCCCTGCTCACCCCCAACTTCATCAGCCTGGGCTCGACGAGCTACACCGAGACCGCGGAGGGCTCGGGCCTGTACCGCGCCGCCCTGACCTTCGGCGACCAGGTCACCTGCACGACCAACGAGACCCTGGGAACCGAGTCCTGTGTGGCCCGGGTCTTCGGCCTGCCGATGCAGCTCAACGACTACGGCGGCCAGGTCTTCGTGCCGCTCATCATGGTGGCCGTCCTGGCCCTGGTCTACAAGGGCCTGACGCGGATCTTCCCCGCCAACGTGCAGATGGTCTTCGTGCCCTTCTTCTCCTTCGTCATCATGATGCCGGTGACCGCCTTCCTCATCGGCCCGATGTCCATCTGGCTCGGTACCGCTCTGGGCTCGGGCCTGGCCTGGCTCAACGGCAACGCGCCGATCGTCTTCGCGATCCTCATCCCGCTCATCTACCCCTTCCTCGTGCCGCTGGGCCTGCACTGGCCGCTCAACGCCCTCATGCTCGCCAACATCGCGAGCCCGGCCACGGGCCACATGGACTTCATCCAGGGTCCGATGGGCTCGTGGAACTTCGCCTGCTTCGGCGCCACGGCCGGTGTGCTCGTGTGGTCCATCCGTGACCGCGACCGCGAGATGCGCCAGACGGCCTCCGGTGCGCTGGCTGCCGGCCTGCTCGGTGGTATCTCTGAGCCCTCCCTCTACGGTATCCACCTGCGTTTCAAGCGCATCTACCCGCTGATGCTCGTCGGCTGCGCGGTCGGTGGCCTCATCACCGGTATCGGCGGCGGCATCCAGACCGGCACCTTCGCCTTCACCTCGCTGCTGACCATCCCGATCTTCGACCCGATGGCCCTGTACGCGATCGCGATCACCGCCGCCTTCTTCACCTCCTTCGCGCTCATCGTCATGTTCAACTACCGCACGAAGGACGAGCGCGCCGCGGCGGGCCTGGGTGGCGGGGCCGTCGAGGCCGACCCGGCTCAGGTGGAGGCCGACCTGGCCGCCGAGCAGGCTGGCGCCTCTGCCGCCGAGCCCAAGCCCGCTCTCGTCCCGGGCGCCGTCACGCAGATCGCCTCGCCGCTGTCCGGTGAGGTCATGGCGCTGGAGGACGTCGCCGACCCGGTGTTCTCCTCGGGTGCCGTGGGCAACGGCGCCGGCCTGACCCCGGTGGGCGAGATCGTCGTGACCGCCCCGGCTGACGGCACCGTCGTCGTGGCGCCCGCCTCGGGGCACGCCTTCGGCATCAACCTCGACTCCGGCGTCGAGATCCTCATCCACGTCGGCCTCGACACCGTCAACCTCGAGGGCAAGGGCTTCGACGTCAAGGTGTCCCAGGGCGACCGCGTGAGCGCCGGGCAGGAGCTCGTGCGCGTCGACCGCACGGTCATCGAGGAGGCCGGGTACCCCCTGACCACCCCGGTGCTCGTGACCAACACCGCCACCTTCGCCTCGGTGGAGGTCGTCGCTGACGGCGAGGTCTCCTCCGGCGCCACCCTGCTCAAGGTGACCGCCAAGGAAGACTGAGACGACTGAGGCGACTGAGCACCGGTTGAGCACCTGCCGGTGCGGCCGGCTCACCACCGCATGACAGGGCGGGGCAGGAGGGTTCTCCCCTCCTGCCCCGCCCTGTCGTGTCCCGTCGCGGCCCTGCGTGCGCTCAGCCGCGGACCCGCAGCTCCCAGAAGGCGACGGCGGCAGCGGCGGCCACGTTGAGCGAGTCGACACCGCCCGTCATCGGGATGCGCACGACCGCGTCGGCCTGGGTCACCGTGCGCCGGCCCAGGCCGTCGCCCTCGGTGCCCAGGACGAGCGCCACCCGGGAGCCCGGGGAGGTGCACGCCGGGCTCGCCGAGAACTGCCCGAGGTCGACGGCGTCGTGCGACAGGGCCAGGGCCGCCACGGTGAAGCCGGCGGCGTGGAGCCCGTCGAGGTCGGGCCACCGGGGCAGGCGGGTCCACGGGACCTGGAAGACGGTGCCCATCGAGACCCGCACGCTGCGCCGGTACAGCGGGTCGGCGCAGCGCGGGGTGACCAGCACGGCGTCGACGCCCAGCGCGGCGGCTGAGCGGAAGGCCGCCCCGACGTTCGTGTGGTCGACGAGGTCCTCGAGGACCGCCACCCGTCGGGCCCCGTCCCCGTCGCGGCAGGCGGCGAGCAGCTCGCCGACCCCGGCCAGGGCGGGACGGTGCATCGCGGCCAGGGCCCCCCGGTGGAGGTGGAAGCCGGTGACGTGCTCGAGCAGGTCCTCCGGGGCGAGGAAGACCGGCACCTCTCCCCCGTCGGGACGCCCGTCGCAGCCCGAGGCGGCGGCGATGACCGGAGCCATCTGCTCCAGGTGCCGCTCGGCCATGAGGAAGGACCGGGGGGCGTGCCCGGCGGCCACGGCGCGGGCGATCACCTTGGTCGACTCGGCCATGTACAGGCCGCGGTCGGTCTCCAGGCGGCGCCGCAGGGCGACGTCCGTCAACCCGGTGTAGTCGACCAGGCGCGGGTCGGCGGCGTCGTCGAGCTCGATGATCACGTGGGACGGTCCTTCCTCGTCGTCGCAAGGGCGCGGGCGGCAACTGCACAGCCTGCACAGCCTGCACAGCCAGCGCAGTCAGTGGGAGGTGTGCGGGTCTCCGGCCAGGGCAGGGTGGTCGGGGAGACCGCGCTGTCACCACAGGATGATCGTGGCCGTCCGGGGCTCAGTAGCCGACGGGCGGGATCGAGGCCGGCGGCTCCTGGCCGGGGCGACGGGTGGGGAGGGTCGTCGTCTCGGCGGACTGAGAGCCCGAGGTCACGGAGCCGTCGGCGACCTGGGTGGCGGTCTCGACCTCACCGCGTGCCTGGGCGAGCGCCTCCTCGGGAGCCTGGAGGTGGGTCTGGGCCAGGTCCGAGGCGATGTCGAGACCCGAGTCCATACCGGAGAGGTCGACACCCACCCGCTCCTCGTCCCCGGAGCCCCCGGTGCCCGGGCCGGTCGGTGAGCCTCCGCCCAGGGCCCCGGCGATCCCGTCGAGAGCGGCGGTGAACTCCGTGGGCACGATCCACATCTTCGAGCTCGTCCCGTTGGCGATCTTGGGCAGGGTCTGGAGGTACTGGTAGGCGAGGAGCTTGGAGTCGGCGTTGCCGCGGTGGATGGCGTCAAAGACCTGAAGGATCGCGCGGGACTCGCCCTGGGCCTTGAGGATGGCCGACTGGGCCTGGCCCTCGGCGCGCAGGATCGCCGACTGCTTGTCGCCCTCGGCGGTCAGGATCTGTGACTGCTTGACGCCCTCGGCGGTCAGGATGGCCGCACGCCGGTCGCGCTCGGCACGCATCTGCTGCTCCATGGCTCCCTGGATCGACGCCGGAGGGTCGATGGACTTGAGCTCGACGTTGCTCACGCGGATGCCCCAGCGGCCGGTGGCCTGGTCCAGGACGCCGCGCAGCTGGCCGTTGATCTGGTCGCGGCTGGTCAGGGTCTGCTCGAGGTCCATCGCGCCGATGACGTTGCGCAGCGTCGTGACGGTCAGCTGCTCGATGGCCTGGAGGTAGTTGGAGATCTCGTAGGTGGCCCGCTTGGGGTCGGTGACCTGGTAGTAGATGACCGAGTCGATGGACACCACGAGGTTGTCGGAGGTGATGACCGGCTGGGGCGGGAAGGACACGACCTGCTCGCGCAGGTCGACGGTCGTGCGCACGCGGTCGATGAAGGGCACGAGGAAGTGCATGCCCGCGCCGTACTCGGCCTGGAACTTGCCCAGGCGCTCGACGATGATCGCGTAGGACTGCGGGACGATCCTCACCGCCTTGATGATGGCGACGATGACGAACAGGAGCAGGAGGATGAGGACGACGAGCGGGAAGACTGCGAGCTCGTTCATATGAGGTCCTTTCATGTCGGGGGCCGACGGGCTGCCGGCCCTGGGGTTCAGGAGGGGCTGACCACGGCCACCGCGCCGTCGATGTCGGTGACGGTCACGGTGGTCCCCGGTTCGACCCTGCCCGGGGTGCCGCCCCCGTCCGTCCCGGTGGTCTGAGCCAGACGCGCGCTCCACTCCTCGCCGTCCAGACGCACGCGCCCGCCGCGGACGTCGATCGCGGTCAGGGCGACGGCCTGGCGGCCGATACGAGCCTCGGCGTTCGTGCGCATCTCGGGCGTGCCCGACAGGAGGTGGCGCTTGGCCCAGGGCCGCACGGCCACGAGCAGGAGGGTCGACACGAGCGCGAAGACGAGGACCTGCCCCCACAGCGGCGCTCCCAGAGCGGCCGCGCCGGCGGCGCCGAGCGCCCCGCCGGCGAACATGAGGAAGGTGAGGTCCACCGTGAGCGTCTCGATGACGCCCAGGACCAGTGAGGCTCCGATCCACCACAGCCATGCCATCGCGGTCTCCTTACGTGTCGTGTTCTGTCGTGCTCGTCTCCGGCTCCCGGACCGGACCTGGGGCGACTCAGGGACGAGGGGGCGGGGCGCCGCGAGCCGTGTACCGCCCCCGGTCGGTCGAGACCGCCAGGGGCAGGTCGAAGGTGGCGGTCATGACCTCGTCGGTGACGACCCCCTCGAGGGGGCCCTGGGCGACGACCCGCCCCTCGCGCAGCGCCAGCGCGTGGGTCCAGCCCACCGGTATCTCCTCGAGGTGGTGGGTGACGAGCACGACCGAGGGGGCGCCGGGCGCCCCGACGATGTCGGTGAGGGCTGTGAGGAGCTGCTCGCGCCCGGCGACGTCGAGCCCCGAGGCGGGCTCGTCGAGGATGAGCAGCTCGGGGTCGGGCATGAGGGCGCGGGCGATCTCGACCCGCTTGCGCTCCCCGGAGGACAGCCTGCCCCAGGCGCGCCCGGCCAGGGGCCCGGCGCCCAGCGCGGCGAGGATCGCCCTGGCGCGCTCGACGTCGAGGTCGTCGTACTGCTCGCGCCACACGCCGATACGGCCGTAGGAGGCCGACAGCACGACCGACAGGGCGGTCTCCGAGCCCTGGACGTGCCCGGCCAGGGCGGAGGAGCACAGGCCGATCCTGGGGTGCAGCTCGGAGAGGTCGACCCTGCCCATCCGCTCGTCAAGGAGGTCGACGACGCCGGAGGAGGGGAAGAGCCGGGCGGCGGCGATGCGCGCGATCGTCGTCTTGCCCGCTCCGTTGGGGCCCAGGAGCACCCAGTGCTGCCCCTCCTCGACCCTCCAGCTCACGTGGGAGAGGATCTGGGTCGTCCCGCGGTGCAGCGAGACGTCGTCGAGGGCGAGCACCGTGGTCATGACCCCAGCCTATCTCCTGGGCGACTTCTGCCGGGACGCCCGGCAGGGCCGGTCTCCCCGTGGCCCGCGCCCCGGGGTCGGGGCGCGCCGCCGGGAGCCGGGGCCGCGCAGGCGATAGTGTCTCCGGACGTGAGCACCCTGGACCTGCCCGTCTCCGTCCTGCTGGCACTGTGGGCGCCGCTGCCCTCCTCCCGGGGGGCGCAGGTCGTCCAGGGGGCTGACGGCTCCCACCTCGTGGCCGACGACGTCGCGCCGTGGGGGCTGGGGTGCCTCGACCTGGGGTCGTGGCTGCACGACCTGGGTCCGCTGCTGCGGGTGGGCGCCGTCCTCGTGTCCCCCGCCGACCCCGTGCCGGGGCTGCGGGAGGCGCTCGACGTCGGTGAGGCGGTCGTCCTGGAGACGGCGCAGGGACGCCGGGTGCTGCTCGTGCCCCGTCGCCGTGGCACCTCGGTGACCTGGCACGTCACCGAGCAGGACACCGCGGTGGCGCCCGCCGACCCCACCTACGCACGTCGTGAGGTGCACGAGGCCACTGAGGAGGCCATCGACGTCCTCGTGAGCCTGGACCTGGCCCGTGAGCGCCCGGAGCTGGCCGAGGAGCTCTCCGACCTCGTCTCCGCGGTGGCCGATCCTCGGCTCGTCCCCCCGACGCTCGAGCCCCGTCGCAAGGCGCTCCTTGAGCGCTCCTTGCGCCTGGAGGCGATCTGCACCACCGCGCTGGCCAACGACGGCGCCGCCGTCTCGGCTACCCAGGCGCAGCGCCGCCTCGAGGCCCTGCGGCCCCTGCTCGTCGTCGCCCGCCGGGGGGTGGGCGCGGCGACGCAGTGGTGGGCCCACTAACAGACGCTGACAGACGCTGACAGACGCTGACAGACGCTGACTGCCCCTGACCGGCACTGCCTGGCGCTGGCTGGCGCTGCCTGGCGCTGGCTGGCGCTGACGGGGACTGACGGGACGGCCGTGCCCCGGGGACGGTCGGTCTCCGGGGCACGGCCTGCGGTCGGGGCGGTGGATCGGGGCGGTGGAGGGAGCGGCCCGCGCTCAGCCCTGGTCGAGGACCCAGCGGTAGACGTCCATCGTCCGCTCGGCGATCGCCTCCCAGGCGAAGTGCTCCTCGACGCGCGTGCGGGCGGCTGCCCCCATCTTCTTGGCCAGGGACTCGTCCATGACCAGTGCGGTGAGGCGCTCGGCGAGGTCCGCCTCGAAGCGAGCAGGGTCCTTGGGGGTGCCGGTGCCGTCCTGGACCTGGTCGATGGGCACGAGGTACCCCGTCTCGCCGTCGACGATGACGTCGGGGATGCCGCCGGTGGCGGAGCCGACGACGGGCAGGTCGACGGCCATCGCCTCGAGGTTGACGATGCCCAGCGGCTCGTAGACCGAGGGGCACACGAAGACGTCCGAGGCCGACAGCACCGCGATGAGCTCGGGCCGCGGCAGCATCTCCTCGATCCAGACGACGCCGGTGCGCTTGTCCCGCAGCCTGGCCACGAGCCCCTCGACCTCCGCCTTGATCTCGGCGGTGTCGGGCGCGCCGGCGCACAGGACGACCTGGACCTCGGGCGGGAGCAGCTCGCAGGCCCGCAGGAGGTGGGGCAGGCCCTTCTGGCGGGTGATGCGCCCGACGAACACGACGGTCGGCCGGCTCGGGTCGATGCCCAGGCGCGCGAGGGTGGCCTGGCTCCGGGCGTCGGCCTCGGGCCCCGAGGGGCGCTGCCATGCGGCCAGGTCGATGCCGTTGTGGACGACCTTGACGCGATCGGGGTCGACCGCCGGGTAGGAGCGCAGGATGTCGGAGCGCATGCCGTTGGACACCGCGATGATCCCGGCGGCGGCCTCGTAGGCGGTGCGCTCGGCCCACGAGGACAGCGCGTATCCCCCGCCGAGCTGCTCGGCCTTCCAGGGGCGAAGCGGTTCCAGGGAGTGGGCGGACAGGACGTGGGGGGCGCCGTGGAGCAGGGAGGCGAGGTGCCCGGCGAGGTTGGCGTACCACGTGTGGGAGTGGACGATGTCGGCGCCCTGGCACCCGGCGGCCATCTCCAGGTCGACCCCGAAGGTCCGCAGGGCCGGGTTGGCGGACTCGAGCTCGGCGATCTCGGGGTACCCGGTCACGCCGGGGTCGGCGCCCTCGGTCCCGGGCTCACGCGGCCCGCCGAAGGCGTGGACGCGCACCTCGGCCAGGGGGCGCAGCACCTTGGCGAGCTCGTTGACGTGCACTCCGGCGCCGCCGTAGATGTACGGAGGATATTCTTTGGTCAGCAGGTCTACCCGCATGGGTGAGTCTCCTCGCTCGCGCGCCCGGGCGCGCGGTAGATGACGTGGTGGGGACCGCTCGGGGCGCGGGGCGCGCCCCCGGCGACCTCCCCTTCCGACCGTATCGGCTCGAGGCTCCCGGCGTGCGGGTTTCGCGGCCGACGGGGACGCACCGGCCCGCTGGCCCTGGCTGGCCCTGGCTGGCCCTGTGCCCCCGATGAGATCCCGGCTCCCATTCGCGCCCCCGAGGTGGCCCGGCTCACGTAGGGTGGGGCCATGGCCTCTCCTCGTGTCCTCGCAATCGTCCTCGCCGGCGGTGAAGGCAAGCGCCTCATGCCCCTGACGGTCGACCGCGCCAAGCCGGCGGTCCCCTTCGGAGGCATCTACCGCCTCATCGACTTCTCCTTGTCGAACATGATCAACTCCGGCTTCCTCAAGGTCGTCGTCCTCACCCAGTACAAGTCCCACTCCCTGGACCGCCACATCTCCAAGACCTGGCAGGTCTCGGACATGCTCGGCAACTACATCGCCCCCGTCCCGGCCCAGCAGCGCGTCGGCAAGCACTGGTTCCTGGGGAGCGCGGACGCCATCTTCCAGTCCCTCAACCTGCTGGACGACGAGCGGCCTGACTACGTCGTCATCACCGGTGCGGACAACATCTACCGCATGGACTTCTCCCAGATGCTCGACCACCACATCGCCTCGGGCCTGCCGTGCACGGTGGCGGGGATCCGCCAGCCCCGCTCGCTGGCCGACCAGTTCGGCGTCATCGAGACCGACCCCCAGGACCGCGGGAGGATCAAGGCCTTCGTCGAGAAGCCCAAGGACACCCCGGGGCTGCCCGACTCCCCCGAGGAGATCCTGGCATCGATGGGCAACTACATCATGGACGCCGACGCCCTCCTGCAGGCGGTGACGGCCGACGCCGCCGACGAGTCCTCCAAGCACGACATGGGAGGCAACATCGTCCCGTGGTTCGTGGCGCAGGGGGCCGCGGGGGTCTACGACTTCAAGGACAACGACGTGCCGGGGGCCTCCGACCGCGACCGGGACTACTGGCGTGACGTGGGGACCGTGGACGCCTTCTACGAGGCCCACCAGGACCTCATCAGCGTGTCCCCGGTGTTCAACCTCTACAACGACCGCTGGCCCCTGTTCGCCGGGTACACCGCCTCCATGCCTCCGGCCAAGTTCGTCTACGGCCACCACGAGCGCCTGGGCCACGCCGTCGACTCGATCGTCTCCCCCGGGGTCATCGTCTCCGGTGGTGAGGTCATCTCCTCGGTGCTCAGCCCCGGGGTGCGCGTCAACTCCTGGTCCTCGGTGCGGGAGTCGGTCCTCATGGACGGCGCCGTCGTGGGCCGCAACACCGTGGTCAACCGCGCGATCCTCGACAAGTACGTCGTCGTCGAGGAGGGGGCCATGGTGGGTATCGACCCCGAGCACGACCGCGAGCGCGGCTTCACGATCACCGAGTCCGGCATCACGGTGGTCGCCAAGGGCCAGGTCGTCGTCCGCTGACCACCGACCGGTCGGCCCCGGGCCGGGCTCGCGGGCCCGGGGCCGACCAGCGTCCCTGACCCGTGCACGACCTGACGGGGCACGACCAGACCGACCGGCCCTCTCGCTGACCACTCGGCCGCGGTCCCTTGCCGCCGCCCCGGGGGCTGAGAGCCCCCGGGGCGGCGGCGTCGCTGCGGGGCCCGGGCGTCGCCACCGCGTGGCCGGGCGATCATCTAGCATCGGATCATGAGTGAACGCGTCAGCGGGGCCCGAGCCTCGGGCCTGCTCGCCGCCAAGGGTCCGGGCCTGCTGGTCATGGATGTCGACTCCACCCTCATCGAGCAGGAGGTCATCGAGCTCATCGCCGAGCACGCCGGCAGCCGTGCCCAGGTCGCTGAGATCACCGGGAGGGCCATGCGTGGCGAGCTCGACTTCGAGGCCTCGTTGCGCGAGCGGGTAGCGACCCTGGCCGGCCTGCCGGTCGAGGTCCTCGATGAGGTGGTCGCTCAGACCCGCCTGACGCGCGGAGCGGTCGAGCTCATCGAGGAGCTGCACGC
The DNA here is from genome assembly GCF_900637165.1 of Actinomyces howellii. Lineage (GTDB taxonomy): Bacteria > Actinomycetota > Actinomycetes > Actinomycetales > Actinomycetaceae > Actinomyces > Actinomyces howellii. The sequence continues at coordinate 669,476 of NZ_LR134350.1, forward strand.
CTCAGGCTGCCGGGTGGGGATCGTCTCAGGGGGCTTCGAGGAGGTCGCGGCCCCCCTGGCGGCCCGCCTGGGCATCGACCACGTCGCCGCCAACCGGCTGGAGGTCGCCGACGGCCGCCTGACCGGCAGGGTCGAGGGGCGGGTGGTCGACCGTGAGGTCAAGACCCGGCTGCTCAGGCAGTGGGCCCGGGCCGACGGCGTCGAGATGGAGCGCACGGTCGCCGTGGGCGACGGGGCCAACGACCTGGGCATGATCGCCGCGGCGGGACTGGGCATCGCCTTCGACGCCAAGCCGGTGGTCGTCCGCCAGGCGCCCGCCGCGGTCCACGTGCGTGACCTCAGGGCCGTCCTCGAGCTGCTGTGAGGGCGGTACCGGCGGTGCTCGTCGGTCACTCCCTCGTGGCCTGACGGTGGATCCTCGGTGGCTCCTCGGCGGCAGGCTCGGGCCCGCCGCTCAGCGGCGCACGGTGACGATCTCGGACAGGTGGGCCTGCTGCGGTCCGAGCCCCGCCCAGGGGCCCGTGACCTCGAGGAGGAGCGCGGTGGCGGTGGGCACGCCGAAGGACACCTGGCCGGCCAGGTCGTCGTCGGTGTCGTGCAGGGTGTGCGCGAGGATCGACACGGTCGGCTCGTGGCCGACCACGACGACGGTGCGCACGGCCTCGGGCAGCGGCTCGAGCAGCCCCAGGATGCCGTGGGGGCCGTGGTGGTAGATCTCCGGCTCGACCCGGACCTGGCCGGTGCGCAGCCGGTCCTGCAGGGGTCGGGCCGTCTGCCGTGCACGCGCGGCCGGCGAGACGAGGAGGAGGTCGATCTCCGAGATCCTGCGGTCCAGGACCCGGGCGAGCTCGTCGGCCATGGTTCGCCCCTTGGAGGTCAGCTGCCTCTCGAGGTCGGTGGGAGCGTCGTGCCCCGCCTTGGAGTGGCGGACGAGCACAAGGGTCTTCCTGTGGGGCGCAGTCGTCACCCACCCACTGTACGGCACCACGGCCCGCGCCGTTCGCCGGCCGACCCGCCGGCTGGTGCCGCCCTGGGCCCACGGTGTGCCAGCATGGCCCGGTGAGCCAGCAGCCGCCGACCCCAGACCACCTCAGCGCGCCGGGTCCCGGCAGCGACCGGGTGCCGCCGGTCCTGCGGATCGGACCGATCGAGGTGCCCACCCCGGTTGAGCTGGCCCCGATGGCCGGGGTCACCAACGCCTCCTTCCGGCGGCTGTGCCGGCGCTACGGCGAGCAGGCGCTGCCCGAGCGGCTGCGGCCCTCCCAGGAGGGGCCGCTCGAGGTCGACGGCCGGCTCCGGGCCCCGGCCGGCCTGTACGTCACCGAGATGGTCACCACCCGGGCGCTGGTCGAGCGCAACGACAAGACCCTGGCGATGGTGCGCACCGACCCGACCGAGCGGGTGCGCTCGATCCAGCTCTACGGCGTCGACCCGGTCGTGGCCGGCCAGGCGGTGCGGATCCTGGTCGAGGAGGACCTGGCCGACCACATCGACCTCAACTTCGGCTGCCCGGTGCCCAAGGTCATGCGCAAGGGAGGCGGCGCGGCCCTGCCGTGGAAGAAGGACCTCCTCGCGGCGATCCTGCGCGAGACGGTCCGCGCCTCGGAGGCGGGGGTGCGCGCCGCCGGCCGTGACCGGGAGGTTCCGGTGACCGTCAAGATGCGCATCGGCGTCGACGAGGAGCACGAGACCTACCTCGAGGCGGCCAGGGCGGCCCGCGACGCCGGGATCGCGGCGCTGGCCCTCCACGGCCGGACGGCCCGTCAGCACTACGCCGGCCAGGCCCGCTGGGAGGCCATCGCGCGCCTCAAGGAGGCCACCGACCTGCCGGTGCTCGGCAACGGGGACATCTGGAGCGGTGAGGACGCCCTGGAGATGATGCGCGTGACCGGCTGCGACGGCGTCGTCGTGGGACGCGGCTGCCAGGGCCGCCCGTGGCTCTTCGCCGACATCGTCGCGGCGCTGCACGGCTCCCCCGAGCGTGCCCGGCCCGATCTCGACGGCGTCATCGAGACGATCATGGAGCACGGTCGGCTCCTGGCTGCGGAGATGGGCGAGGACCGGGGCGTGCGTGACCTGCGCAAGCACGTGGGCTGGTACCTCAAGGGCTACCCGGTGGGCGGACGGGCCCGTGGCGAGCTCATGGGCGTGTCAACCCTCGACGAGCTCGACTCGGCGCTGGCCCGGATGCGCGAGCGTCTCCCGGTCTCCGTCCCCTACCCCGGTCCGGCGGTCGAGGGGCCGCGCGGACGGGCGGGGTCCCCCAAGCGCCCCCACCTGCCCGAGGGGTGGTTGGACTCCCCCTACCTCACGGCCGACGAGAGGGTCCTGCTGGGCCAGGCCGAGTCCGACGCCTCAGGGGGCTGAGGGGCCGGCCCCGCCCGCCGTGGGACACCGGCCCCGCGGGCCCGCCTGCCGCCGGGTCGCCCCGCCTGGCCGGTCAGGACCTTGAGCCCTGGTCGGCGGCACCGCCGTCGGCGCGCCGACGGCGGGCGGCCGGTCCCGCCTCCGCCAGGACGGGGGTGGTGCGGCACAGCGCCGCCGCGATGGCCGTCGTGGCCGGGATGGCCAGGACCAGACCGATCGAGGACACGAGGGTGCGCACGATCTCCTCGGCGATCTCGCCGCTGAGCATCGTGTCGACCACTGCCCGGTCGATGAGGGAGGCCGACAGGATGAGCGGCAGCGCGGTGCCCGCGTAGGCGAAGGCGAGGGTGTAGACGGTCGAGGCGATGTGGTCCCGGCCGATGCGCATCCCACCGGTGAACAGGCGGGTGCGGCCCAGGGAGGGGTTGGCTGCGTGCAGCTCCCAGACGGCCGAGGCCTGGGTGATCGTCACGTCGTTGAGGACCCCCAGGCCCGCGATGACCATGCCGCAGGTGAGCAGCGCCCTCAGGCTCAGTCCCGGCACGAGCGAGGCCAGGGTGAGGGAGGCGTCCTCGGTGGCCCCGGTGAGGTTGGCCGCCTCGACGCCCCACAGCGACAGGACCACGGTGATGACGACGCCGACGATCGTCCCCAGCAGGGCGGTGGTCGTGCGCACCGAGATGCCGTGCGCGATGTAGACGGCCAGGAGCATCATGGCGCTGGCGCCCACGAGGGTCACCCACATGGGCGAGGCCAGGTCGAGCAGGGCGGGGATCATGAACAGGAGGACGACGGCGCTCGACAGGACCAGGCCCAGGACGCTCAGGGCACCCTTCCTGCCCGCCACGGCCACGACGAGCACGAGGTAGACCAGGGACAGGGCGGCCACCGGCACCTGCCGGGCGTAGTCGACGAAGACGTAGGGGGTGCCCGAGCTGAGCGCCGCGGGGGTGTACATGACCGAGAGCCGGTCGCCGACGTCGGCGCTGGTCAGGGACTCGGAGGGGATGTGGACCGGCAGGACCAGGCCCTGGCCGGCGCCGGAGGTGACGCGCGCGCACACGGCGTCGGCGAGCAGGCCGTCGCTGGCAGCCGCCCCCAGGGCCTGGGCCGCCTCCTGGCAGTCCGCCACGTCCAGGCTCGTGATCTGCGCGGTCTCCAGGCTCGTCCCCTCCGCGGCGAAGGGCTGGGAGCCGACGAGCGAGGAGCTGCCCGGCCACAGCACGACCAGGCCGATGATCGTGGCCACGACGAGCGGGACGACGATGGCGGCCAGGACGAGGCGCACGCGCCTGGCCTCACCGGCAGGCAGGTCGAGGGGGCCTGAGTGGGAGTGCCCGTGGCCGGGTGCGCCCGGGGCGCTGGGCGCTCCGGGCTCGTCCTGCCGGCCGGGCTCGGTGGGGGCGTCTGGCTCTGGGGCTGCGTGGCTCACGGTGCCATCATGCCCGCGCGCCCCGCCCCCGCCCGGCAAGGGCGCAGGCGGGGCGCGGGGCACGGGTCCCGTGAGCCCGGGCGGTGGCCCTCCCGCGGCGCAGCGGCCCACGGGGCGGGCAGGCGGTCAGCAGCCGACGAGGCGCTCGGCAAGGTAGCGCTCGACGCCCTCCAGGGGGATGCGCTCCTGGGCCATCGTGTCGCGCTCGCGCACGGTGACGGCACCGTCCTGGGGGGAGTCGAAGTCGTAGGTGACGCACCACGGGGTCCCGACCTCGTCCTGGCGGCGGTAGCGTCGGCCCACGGCGCCGGCGTCGTCGTACTCGACGTTCCAGGACCGGCGCAGGCGCGCGGCGAGCTCACGGGCGGGCCCGGTCAGCTCCTCCTTGCGGCTCAGCGGAAGGACCGCGGCCTTGACCGGGGACAGGCGCGGGTCGAGGCGCAGCACGATCCGGGTGTCCACCCCTCCCTTGGTGTTGGGGGCCTCGTCCTCGTGGTAGGCCTCGACGAGGAAGGCCATGAGGGAGCGGGTCAGTCCGGCCGCGGGCTCGATGACGTAGGGCACCCAGCGCTCGTCACGGGTCTGGTCGAAGTAGGACAGGTCCTTGCCGGAGTGCTCGGCGTGGGTGCCCAGGTCGAAGTCGGTGCGGTTGGCGATCCCCTCGAGCTCGCCCCACTCGCTGCCGGCGAAGCCGAAGCGGTACTCCAGGTCCACGGTGCGCTTGGAGTAGTGGGAGAGCTTCTCGGCGGGGTGCTCGTAGAGCCTGATGTTCTCCGGGTCGATCCCCAGGTCGACGTACCAGGCCTTGCGGTGGTCGATCCAGTACTGGTGCCACTCCTCGTCAGTGCCGGGCTCGACGAAGAACTCCATCTCCATCTGCTCGAACTCCCGGGTGCGGAAGATGAAGTTGCCCGGGGTGATCTCGTTGCGGAAGGACTTGCCGACCTGGCCGATGCCGAAGGGCGGCTTCTTGCGCGCCGCGCTCATGACGTTGGCGAAGTTGACGAAGATTCCCTGGGCGGTCTCGGGGCGCAGGTAGTGCAGCCCCGCGTCGTCGTCGACCGGGCCGAGGTAGGTCTTGAGCAGCCCGGAGAAGGCCTTGGGCTCGGTCCAGGCCCCGGGCTGACCGGTGACCGGGTCGGGCACGTCGGACAGCGTGACGGACTCGGGGTCCAGGCCCTTGCGCTCGGCGTACTCCTCGATGAGCTGGTCGGCCCGGTAGCGCTTGTGGGTGTGGAGGGACTCCACGAGCGGGTCGGTGAAGGCCTGGACGTGTCCCGAGGCCACCCAGACCTCGCGCGGGAGGATGACCGAGGAGTCCAGGCCCACGACGTCGTCGCGGGATCGGACCATGTACTGCCACCACTGGCGCTTGATGTTCTCCTTGAGCTCGACGCCCAACGGGCCGTAGTCCCAGGCCGAACGTGTCCCGCCGTAGATCTCCCCGCAGGGGAAGACGAAGCCGCGGCGCTTGGCGAGGTTGATGACGCGGTCGAGCGTCGAGGGGGTCTGTGCCACCGTGTGACTCCTCATGTTCGTCGTTGTCCGCACCTGGTTGGTGGGAACGAGTGCCGCCAGTCTAGGGGCGGAGCCGCCCTGGTCGCGTCACGGTGCCTGGTGGGACGGATCGCGCTCGACGCACGCGAGTGCCGCCTGACCTCCGGCGGGGTCCGGCGCGCAGGTTTGACGTGCTCCGCCCACAGATTGAGAATGGTTCCCATGAAACTGTTCAGCGCACCCTCACGCAGGCCCCTGGCGGCAGCTGCCGCCGTGGCGCTCGCCGGCTCCCTGACCGCATGCTCGGCCCTGTCCTCGGACTCTGAGTCCTCCTCGTCCTCCTCGGGCGGGTCGGGCGGGTCGGGGACGGTAAGCGTCGCAGCCTCCTTCTACCCGATCCAGTACCTCACCGAGGCCGTCGGCGGCGAGCACGTCACCGTCACGAGCGTCACCCCCACCAACGCCGAGCCGCATGACTTCGAGCTCTCCCCCAAGGAGGTCCAGGACCTGTCCTCGGTGGACCTGGTCACCTACGTCTCGGGCTTCCAGCCCTCCCTCGACGACGCCCTCACGCAGGTCTCGGGCCCCACCGTCCTCGACCTGGCCGACTCGGTGGAGCTCACCCACCACGACGGCGTCGTCGACGACCACGACCACGGCGAGGAGGCGACCGACGCGCACACCGACGAGGCCACTGACGCGCACACCGACGAGGCCACTGACGAGCACACCGACGAGCACACTGACGAGACCCTCGACCCGCACTTCTGGCTCGACCCCCAGCGCATGATCCTGGCCGCCGAGGCCATCGAGGCGGCGCTGGCCGAGGCCGACCCGGCCCACGCCGCCGACTTCGAGGCCAATCTCGCCGCCGTGCGCACCGCGATGGAGGGCATCGACCAGAGCTACACCCAGGGCCTGGGGCAGTGCGAGCGCACGACCTTCGTGACCGCCCACTCGGCCTTCGGCTACCTCGCGGAGCGTTACAACCTCACCCAGGCCTCGATCTCCGGGCTCGACCCCGAGCACGAGCCCAGCCCCGCCGAGCTGGCCGCGGTCAAGCAGGTGGTGGAGTCCACGGGCACGACGGTCATCTTCACCGAGGAGCTCGTCTCACCCGAGACCGCGCAGGCGCTGGCCTCCGAGACCGGCGCGACGACCGCGGTGCTCAACCCGATCGAGTCGGCCCCCCAGGACGGCGACTACGCGACCGCCATGGAGACCAACCTCGGCGAGCTGCGCACGGCGCTGGCCTGCCAGTGAGCGTCTCAGGCTCCGACGCCGCGGCGTCACGCGGGAGCTCGGCCCCGTCCCTGGGGGCCGGGCTCCCGCCTGGTCGGCAAGCCGCGAGCAGCGGGGAGGTCATCGACGTGCGGGAGGCCTCGGTGGTCCTGGGCGCCGACCTCGTTCTCGACCGGGTCGACCTCCAGGTCGGCCCTGGGGAGTCGGTCGCGCTCCTGGGTGCCAACGGCTCGGGCAAGTCGACCCTTGTGCGCACGATCCTGGGCCTGCACCCCCTGCGCTCGGGGCGGGTGCGCCTGTTCGGCCACGACGTGGCGCGACGCCGGTCGGTGCCCTGGGGACGGGTGGGCTACGTCCCCCAGCGGGTCAGCGCCTCCTCCGGGGTGCCCGCCACGGCGCTCGAGGTCGTCCGCTCGGGCCTGCTGTCCGGCGCACGCCCCTTCGCCGACCGCGGTGCCCGGGCGCGGCGACGCGCCCTGGAGGCTCTCAACGCGGTCGGGCTCGCCCACCGCGCGGGGGACCACGTCCAGGTTCTCTCCGGGGGGCAGTCCCAGCGGGTCCTCATCGCCCGTGCCCTCGTGCGCGACCCCGAGCTGCTCGTCCTCGACGAGCCCCTGGCCGGCATCGACCGGGCCTCACGCGAGGCCCTCGCATCGATCCTGCGGTCCTTACGCGACCAGGGGGTCACGCTGGTCACCGTCCTGCACGAGATGGGCGAGCTGACCGAGGTCGTCGAGCGCGCCGTCGTCCTGGACGACGGGCGGATCGCCTCCGACGGACCCGCCGTCGAGCTGGCCGCTGCCCACGGGGACCACGGCCACGACGCCCACCCCCACGACGCGAGCCGCCCCGCCCACCACGCGCCTGCCCTGACCACCTCGACCAACCGTCCCGGAGGCGCCCGCCCATGACGCTCACGACTCTGACCGAGATGCTCTCCAGCCCGCTCATGCAGCGCGCCTTCATCGTCGCCGTCCTCGTGGGCCTGGCGGCGCCGGTCGTGGGCACCTACCTCGTCCAGCGCGGGCTGGCGCTCCTGGGCGACGGCATCGGGCACGTCGCGCTGACCGGGGTCGCCCTGGGCTGGCTGGCCGGGGCCGCCGCCCACGCCTCGCCCCGCGACGCGTGGGCGGTTCCGGGGGCGATCGTCGCCTCGGTGCTGGGCGCCATCAGCATCGAGCTCATCCGCGCCCGGGGGCGCACCCGGGGGGACGTGGCCCTGGCGATCCTGTTCTACGGCGGGATCGCGGGCGGCGTCCTGCTCATCCGCCTGGCAGGCGGGACGACGACGAACCTGACGAGCTACCTCTTCGGGTCCATCGCCACGGTGTCGGTCTCCGACGCGTGGTTCACGATCGTCCTGGCCACCGGGGTGCTCCTCGTGGGCCTGGGGCTGCGCGGGCCCCTGTTCGCCCTGTCCCACGACGAGGAGTTCGCCCGCGCCATCGGCCTGCCCACGGCGGCCCTCAACGTGACCGTCGCCGTCGTCGCGGCGCTGACGGTGTCGGTCTCGATGCGGGTGGTCGGGGCGCTGCTCGTCTCGGCGGTCATGATCGTCCCGGTGGCCATCGCCCAGCTCGTGTCCCACTCCTTCCGCCTGACCATGCACCTGGCCATGGGCATCGGGGTCGTCGCCTGCGTGTCGGGGCTGACCATCACCTACGTCGTGGCGGCCTCTCCGGGGGCGACGATCGTCGTCCTGCTCGTCGTGGCCTACACTTTGGTCGCGCTGGTGTCGGGACTGGCGCGGGCGGTGACCCGCCGGGGTGGGAGCCGCAGCCACGAGGAGGCACGCCGATGAGCCGGACGAACAGGGCCACCCGCCCGCGCGCGACATGGCAGCGGGCTGCGGTCGCCGACATCCTGGAGCGCACCGAGGAGTTCCGCTCCGCCCAGCAGATCCACGCCGCCCTCGACGCCGAGGGGACCCGGGTGGGCCTGGCGACGGTCTACCGCAACCTCACGGCGCTGGCCGAGGCGGGCGACGTCGACCAGGTCCGCAACGCCGAGGGCGAGACCCTCTACCGCGCCTGCGAGCGCCCCGAGCACCACCACCACATCGTGTGCCGCTCCTGCGGGCACACCGTGGAGGTCGCCGGTGGCGCGCTCGAGGCGTGGATCTCCTCGGTCTCGGCCGAGCACGGCTTCACGAGCATGGAGCACACCGCCGAGTTCTTCGGCCTGTGCGCCTCGTGCTCGGCCCGGGCGGAGGAGGGATCCCCTGCCTGACAGGCGGCCTCATGCCGCCACGCGCCTCCCCACCCGCAGGGCCTCGATGGTTGTTCCCACGGGGTGGGACGGGGACACGGGCCGGTCCGGGGCTGGTGGCACGAGGCCGGGACCGGCGACACGAGGCCGGGGCTCGCGGCATGAGTACGGGACTGGTGGCACGAGACCGGGGCTTCGCGGTGATACCGGGGAGGGGCACCTCGCGTCACCAGAGCGCTCCCCGTAGGCGGGGACCAGCGTGCCGGCCCCGGAGCTACTGGCCCGCAACCGCGTCGACGGCGCCCCCGAAGCGGCGGTCACGGTGGGCGTAGGCCTGGCAGGCGCGCCACAGCTCGGTGCGGTCGAACTCGGGCCAGGGAAGGTCGGAGAAGTACAGCTCGGCGTAGGCCGAGGACCACATGAGGAAGTTGGAGGTGCGCTGCTCCCCCCCGGTGCGGATGAACAGGTCGACGTCGCGCATCGTGGGGGCGTACAGGTAGCGCTGGACCGTCTTGTCGTTGACGGCCGAGGCCTTGAGCCGACCCGCCTCGACGTCGAGCGCGATCGCCCTGGCGGCGTCGGCGATCTCAGCGCGCCCACCGTAGTTGAGGCACATGTTGAGCACCATCCGCTCGTTGCCGGCCGTGATCCGCTCGGAGCGACGGACCTCGGACAGGACCGACTTCCACAGCCTGGGCTCGCGCCCCACCCAGCGCACGCGCACGCCCCACTCGAGCAGGTCGTCGGTCTGGGCACGCAGGACGGTGCGGGTGAAGCCCATGAGGAAGCGGACCTCGGCCGGGGAACGGCGCCAGTTCTCGGTGGAGAAGGCGTAGACGCTCAGCTCCTCGACCCCGATCTCGACGGCCCCGGCGATGACGTCCATCATGGTGGCCTCCCCCACCCGGTGGCCCTCGGTGCGTGGCAGCCCACGGGCGTTGGCCCACCGTCCGTTGCCGTCCATGACGCAGGCGACGTGGCCGGGGACCGTGCCGGCAGCCAGCGCAGGAGGCTCGAGCCCGGGACGGTGCAGCGGCACGCGTCCGTCAGGGCCGGCAGCGTCCGCGGGGTCGGCACCTGCACCGGCCCGGGAGGCGGCCGGCGCCGGTGCGGGGAGCTGGTCTGCGGTCACGGTCAGGCCCTTTCGACGTGGGAGAGCGAGCGCAGGCGCCGCTCGAGGTGCCAGGTCAAGTATGCCGACACCAGCCCGGCCGCCTGCGCCCGCTCGCGTGCGCCCGAGGCGTCGGCGACGACCCACTGGCCCGACAGGAGGGCACCGAGCAGGATCATGGTCTGGGTGTCGACCTCCACCGAGCCGGCCGGGCGACAGTCCGGGCAGACCGCCCCGCCTGCCTGGACGTGGAAGGCGGCGTGGGGCCCGGGGGCCCCGCAGCGGGCGCAGTCGTAGAAGGACGGAGCCCAGCCGGCAAGTGCCAGGGCCCGCAGGAGGTAGGAGTCGAGCACGAGCCCGGGTGCGTGGCGACGGCGGGCCAGGGCGGACAGGGCCCCGTAGAGCAGGAGGAACTGCTGGGGGGACTCTGTCGTGCCCAGGTCGCCGTCGTCGTGGGTGAGGCGCTCGGCGGTCTCGACCATTGTCGCCGCGCAGGTGAAGACCGCGTAGTCCGCGCAGATCGCGCCCGCGAAGGGCGAGATCGTGTCGACCTGGGTGACGACGTCGAGGTTTCGCCCGGCGTGGAGCTGGACGTCGATCATCGAGAAGGGCTCCAGGCGCGCGCCGAAGCGGGAGGTCGTACGACGCACCCCCTTGGCGACGGCGCGCACCTGCCCGTGGTGACGGGTGAGCATGACGATGATGCGGTCGGCCTCGCCCAGCGGGTACGTCCGCAGGACGAGGGCCTCGTCGCGGTAGAGCCGCAGCGCCACGGGGACCGGGATCCCGACCGCCGGCCTCAGCGCAGGGCGCGGTTGACCGCGGAGATGACCGCCTTGAAGGAGGAGGTCGTGATCGACGGGTCGATCCCCACTCCCCACAGGACCTGCCCGTTGACCTCGCACTCGACGTAGGAGGCGGCCGAGGCGTCACGGCCCTGGCTCAGAGCGTGCTCGGCGTAGTCGAGGATCCGCACCTCGACGCCGGTCTGCTCCAGGGCGGTGACGAAGGCGTCGAGCGGGCCGTTGCCCGAGGCGGTCAGCAGCTGGCGCCGCCCGCCGTCGGCGATCGTGACGGTCAGGACCGAGTCCTCCTCCCCGCTGCTGGTCAGCGTCGCGGCCTTGAGCTCGAAACGGCCCCAGGCCGGCAACTCGGCGCCCGGCGCCGCCGCGGCGGGCAGGTACTCGTCGGCGAAGATCGTCCACATCTTGTCGGAGGAGACCTCCCCGCCGTAGGTGTCGGTGTGGCGCTGGACGATGCGGGAGAACTCGATCTGCAGGCGACGGGGCAGGTCGAGGTTGCGGGAGTGCTTGAGCAGGTAGGAGACCCCGCCCTTGCCCGACTGGGAGTTGACGCGCACGACCGCCTCGTAGGAGCGTCCCACGTCGTGGGGGTCGATGGGCAGGTAGGGCATCGACCAGGGCACCGCGTTCTCAGCCTCCTGGGCGTCCATCCCCTGGGCCTTGGCGTCCTCGACCTGCTTGGCCCGGGCGAGGAAGCCCTTCTTGATGGCGTCCTGGTGGGAGCCCGAGAAGGAGGTGTAGACGAGCTCGCCGACATACGGGGTGCGCGGGGGCACGTCCATCTGCGTCGAGCGCTCCACGGTGCGACGGATCTCGTCGATGTCCGACAGGTCGAGCATCGGGTCGATGCCCTGGCTGAAGAGGTTGAGGGCGAGGGTGACCAGGTCGACGTTGCCGGTTCGCTCACCGTGACCGAACAGGCAGCCCTCGACACGGTCGGCACCGGCCAGCAGGCCCAGCTCGGTGGCCGCCACGCCCGAGCCCCGGTCGTTGTGGGTGTGCAGGGACAGGCACACGGCCTCGCGGTGGGACAGGTTCCTGCTCATCCACTCGATCTGGTCGGCGTAGACGTTGGGGGTGGCCCGCTCGACGGTGGCGGGCAGGTTGAGGATGATCTCCCGGTCGGTCTCGGGCTGCCACACCCCCATGACGGCCTCGCAGACCTCGAGGGCGTACTCGCGCTCGGTGTCGACGAAGATCTCCGGTGAGTACTCGAAGCCGAAGATGGTGTCCTCGGTCAGGACCTTCTCGGCACGGGCGATGACCTGCCGGGTGCCGTCGACCGCCAGCTCGCGCACGTCGTCGCGGCTCATACGGAACACGACGTCGCGGAACAGGGGCGCGAGCGCGTTGTAGAGGTGGACGGTGGCGCGCGGCAGGCCGACGCAGGCGTCCAGGGTGCGGTCGATGAGGTCGCCGCGGGACTGGGTGAGCACCGAGATGGTCACGTCCTCGGGGACCGCGCCGTCCTCGACCAGCGAGCGCACGAAGTCGAAGTCGGTCTGGGAGGCGGCGGGGAAGCCGACCTCGATCTCCTTGAATCCCATCGAGACGAGCAGGTCGAACAAGGCCCGCTTGGCCGCCGGGGCCATCGGCTCGATGAGGGACTGGTTGCCGTCACGCAGGTCGGTGCTCAGCCAGCGCGGGGCGTGGGTGATCCGTCGGGACGGCCAGGTGCGGTCCGGCAGGTCGGTGGTCAGTGTGTCGAGGAAGGGCACGTACTTGCCGAAGGGCATGCCGGAGGGCTGCTGGGGTGCGGGGCGTGCGGTACGCATGGGGTACTCCTGGGGGTGCTGTGCTGAGCACGGGTCCGACGGCGGTCCGGAGGTGTTCCGGATGTGGTCGACCCAGCGGCCTGAGGTGCCGCTGGTCGCTCCGGGGGACCCGGTGGCTGGCAACGCGAAGTGGCCGCGGTCGGGGTGCCGGCCTGGTCAGGCCCCGCCGCGGCGACTAAGCAGCAGGCTCGGTGTCACGCGCACGAGGCGAACCTACAGCACTGCGGCCGCTGTTGTCACACAGCGGCGCGCGACACCGAGCCTTGTGCCCTAGAGCAGGCCCTCGGCCAGGTCCAGGGGCGTGCCGAAGCGGTGGGCGGTCACGCTCACCGACTGCTCGCGCACGAAGGGCAGCAGCTCGCCGTGGGGGTTGGCCGTCACGGCGCCGGTGTACAGGGCGACGTCGGGGCTGCCCGCGGCGACCCAGCACGCCTGTGCCCACCGGTCCTGCGGGTCCTGGTCCCGGGGGCCGAGCACGCGCACGCGCACGCCCAGAGCGCCCGAGCCCGCCAGGTCGGCCAGGCGGGCATCCCACACCGCGGGCGCCTCGAGGCTCACCTCGACCCCCGCGCCCTCGAGGGCCTCGCGCAGGGCGGGGGCCGGCTCCTCGGCCACCGACAGGCGCAGGGGGCCTCCGGCGAGCACCCCGGCCGCCAGGACGCGGGCCAGGTCGGCCACCGCCGTTCCCGCCCCCGCGCGCACGACCACCTCGGTGGGCACGTAGCGCAGGACGTTGCGCTCGCAGGCCAGGCCGGTGACGTCAACGGCACGCCCGTAGGCCTCCTGCCACGCCTCGGCGTCAGCCACGAGCGCCCGACGCAGAGCGGCCACCTCGTGGCGGTCGAGCCCGGTGCGCACCGCGTCGTAGACGGATGCGACCCGGGGATCGAGGGTGGCGGCCAGGTCGTCGTGGGCCTCGAGGTCCTCGGCGGGCTCAGCCTGGAGGGCGACAAGGTCCCCCAGGCCCAGGAGGTAGCTCGGCCCGCCCGCCTTCGTCGTCGAGCCGATGGCCGAGCGCTTCCACCCCCCGAAGGGCTGACGGCGCACGATGGCGCCGGTGATGCCGCGGTTGACGTAGAGGTTGCCGGCCTGGACTGACTCCAGCCACTGCTCGAGCTCGGTGGAGTCGAGGGTCTGGAGGCCCGAGGTCAGCCCGTAGTCCACCGCGTTGACCGCCTCGATGGCCTCGGCCAGGGTCTCGACCCGCATGACCCCGAGCACCGGGGCGAAGTACTCGGTGTGGTGGAACTCGCTGCCGGGCACCACCCCGGCGCGGATCCCGGGCCTCCACAGCCCGTCCCCGAGGTGCTCGGGACGCAGCACCCAGTGCTCGCCCGCACCGAGCTGGGTCAGGCCGCGCAGCGCCTTGGGGTCGTCGGGCTGGACGACCGGGCCGACCTGGGAGTCGAGGTGCTCGGGCCCGCGCACCCGCAGGGAGGCGGTGGCGTCGACGAGCTGACGGGCGATCCGGGCCGAGCGCCCCGCCGAGCCCACGAGGATGAGCAGGGAGCTGGCCGAGCACTTCTGCCCGGCGTGGGCGAAGGCGGAGGACACGGTGTCACGCACCGCCAGGTCGGGGTCGGCCGAGGGGGTGACGATGATGGCGTTCTTCCCGCTGGTCTCCCCCAGCAGGTGCATCTCGGGCCTCCAGGAGCGGAACAGTCGTGCGGTGTCGTAGGAACCGGTCAGGATGACCCGGCCCACCCCGGGGTGGGTGACCAGGTGCCGGGAGACCTCCCCGTCCTCGATGGCGGCCAGGGCCAGGACCTCCTCGGGAACGCCGGCGTCGTGGAAGGCGCGCACGATCTCGGCGCCGCAGCGCCTGGCGGGCGGGGCGGGCTTGAGCACGACCGTGGAGCCGGTGGCCAGGGCGGCGGCCACGCCCCCCACCGGGATGGCGAGCGGGAAGTTCCACGGCGAGGCCACGACGGTGACGTCGACCGGGCGCAGGACCGAGCCGTGCATGTAGCCGGGGTCCTCAAGCAGGAGGCTCTGGGCGGCGTAGTGGTGGCAGAAGTCGATGGCCTCGGAGACCTCGGGGTCGGACTGGTCGATCGTCTTGCCCGCCTCGGAGGCGGCCACCTCGATGAGCTCGCCGCGCCGGGCGGCCAGGACGTCACCGACCCGGTGAAGGACCGCCGCACGACCCTCGGCACCCAGCTCGTGCCAGTCGCCGGCCGCCCGGCTCATGGCGGTCACGAGCAGGTCGACGTCCGCGGTCTGCGCCAGGCGCTGCGCGGAGGCGGTGACCTCCTCGAGACCACGGCGTGAGCCGGGCACGGCCCGGGCGATCCGCTCCGCCCACTGCCGGTTGACCGCGAGCGCCGGGTCGGAGTCGGGGGCGGAGACGAAGGGCCTGCGCGCCTGCTCCGCCACGGTGCCCTCGGCGTGGCCGGGTCCGGCCTCCTCCTCGGCCTGGCGGTTCTGGAGGCGGCGGGGGGCGGGCAGGGGCGCCGCGGGGTCGACCTGGGCGAGGGAGTCCAGGAAGCGGTCGCGCTCGCGGGCGAAGACCTCGGGGTCGGTGGCGATGTCGAAGACCCCGGACATGAAGTTGGCCGGTGCGGCGTTCTCCTCCAGGCGGCGCACGAGGTAGGCGATGGCGACGTCGAACTCCGTGGGGTCGACCACCGGCACGTACAGGAGCAGGTGGCCGGTGTCGCGACGCACGACGGCCTGGAGCTCGGTGGCCATGCCCGAGAGCATCTCGAACTCGACGGCGTCGGTGTCCTCCAGGCCCCGGGAGGCGCGCAGCTCGTAGGCGAAGGCGATGTCGAAGAGGTTCTGGCCCGCGACCCCCAGGCGGACCGCGCGGGTGCGCTCGGGCGTCATCGCCCAGGTGAGCATCCGCTTGTATGCGGTGTCGGTGTCCTGCTTCGTGGGCCAGGTGGTCAGCTCCCAGCCGTGGATCTCGGCGTCGACGGTCTCCATGGACAGGTTGGCGCCCTTGACCACGCGCACCTTGATGCGCGCGCCTCCGGCCTCGACGCGGGCGGCCGCCCACTGCTGGAGGCGCTCCATGGCCGCCAGGGAGTCCGGCAGGTAGGCCTGCAGGACGATGCCCGCCTCGTAGCCGCGCAGCTCGGGCTGGTCGAGCACCGCGGTGAACACCGCGATGGTGAGGTCGAGGTCCTTGTAGTCCTCCATGTCGAGGTTGAGGAAGGTCCCGTGATCGCGGGCCAGGAGGTACAGGGGCGTGAGCGCCTCGACGCCGTGGGCGACGACCTCCTCAAAGCCCCAGGGGTTGTGCGGGCCGGTGACGGCCGAGACCTTGACCGACACGTAGTCGACGTCGGGGCGGGACACGAGCCGGGAGACCTCGGCCAGACGTCGGGCCGCCTCGCCCTCACCCAGGACGGCCTCGCCCAGGAGGTTGACGTTGAGCCGGTTCCCGCCCGTGCGCAACCGGGCCAGGGCGGGGCCGAGCCCCCGGTCGGTCGCGTCGACCACGAGGTCGCCGACGATCTCGCGGAAGGTGCGCCGCGCGGCCCTGACGACGGCGCGCGGCGCCAGGCGCCCGGCAGCCCCTCCCAGACCCATGGCCGCGGTCAGCGCCGGGGGCAGGAAGTCCTTGCGGCCCGCGGCCAGGCGCGTCAGGGCCCTGGCCGCGACGTCGAGGTCGGTGGGCCGGATGACGTCGTCGACGAAACGGGTCGTGAAGGCCAGGCCCTCGGGGTCGGCCAGGATCGTCGCGAGCAGCCTGGCGGTGCGCGGTGTCGGCTCGTCCACCGAGGCGTCCGCCCAGGCCCGGGCACGGTCCACCGCGCGGGAGCCGAGCTCCCACAGGTCGTCGGGGCAGGTGCGGGTGCCGGCGTCGGTGGCGGCTGGGGGTGGCGTCATTGCGGTGTCCTTCGCTGGTCGGTCCGGTACGTCGGGTACCAGTGTCGCGCACACCGGTCCCCCGCGTCGCATGACCGGACGACGTCCTCCACCTGGGGCGTCCTGTCACACGAGCATCGGGAACAGGCCCCAGTAGGACAGGGCGACGAGCAGGATGACCGCCCCGGTCAGCGCTGAGCCCAGGACGACCCGGCCCGTGGCGGTCAGCCGGAGAGCGGCTGGCCGGGACGGGGCGGTTCGCATGGTCGCCGCCCGTTGGACGACCTTGACCAGGAGCACGACGGAGCCCAGCGCGGTGGCCTGGGCCAGGAGCCATCCCCCGTAGGACAGCCAGTGGTTGGTCCGATAGCTCATGGCCAGGATGACCACGGCCCAGATGTAGGCGAGGTAGAGCACCCAGGCCGCCACGACGCTCAGGCACAGGGAGGCCGTCCACCGCCCCAGGGGGTCGGGCAGGTGCAGGCCCCGCCGGCCGCGCAGGCGCGGCCCCTGGCCGACCAGCCAGACGAGGCAGGCCAGGAGCACCAGGCCCAGGCCCAGGCCCAGAGCGGCCAGCATGAGGTCACCCGAGGCGTACCACCGGGTCGGCCCGGGGGCGCGCGCCCAGTAGTCCTGGACGGGAGTCGCCCCCGCCACGTGGGGCAGGGCGTGGGCGGTGGTGGGCAGGCCGTCGACCCAGCGGGCCAGGTCGCGGGCCACGCCGGGCGCCAGGGGGCCGTCGGTGCTCGCGCCCAGCTTGAGGCCGTGGTTGGCGTCCTCGTAGTAGCGCACGGTCAGCGCCGTGTTGCCGTTGACCGCCAGGGACCTGCGGATGGTCAACGGCCCCTGGACCAGGGGCATCGAGTCGTCGGCCGTGCCGTAGACCATGAGCACCGGCGCGGTGATCCGCTCCTCGTAGGGGCGGGCGTCGAAGTCCGCGTAGTCGAAGCCGCCCCCCGGCATGTCCTGGCTGCCCAGGACACGGGCGATGATGGTGAGCAGCGGGGCGGGCACCCCGACGCGCTCGAGGTAGGACCCGGCGGCGAAGGTCGCCTGCTGGCGCAGCTCGACCACGGGCGCCGAGGCCAGGACGAGGAAGGCGATCCGCTGGTCGCGGGCTGCCAGGACCACGCCCGGGTAGCCGCCCTCGGACTCGGCGTACAGGCCGACGCGCTCGGGGTCGACGCCCTCGAGGGAGCGCAGGTAGTCGACCGAGCGCTGGTAGTCCCGCGCCATGGCCGGATAGTCCCGGGCGGTCGTGGAGTAGTCCTCCATGGGCTTGGCCGGCACGATCGTCGTGATCCCCGCCGAGGCCAGGGCGGTGGCCTGCTCGGTGAAGCCCTCGATGTTCTGGGTGCCCGCCCCGTGGAGGAAGACGACCCCCGGGGTGGGGGCGCGCACCCCCACCGGTCGCCGCAGGAGCGCCTGCACCTGGCTGCCGTCGGCCTGGGTGACAGTGACGGTGGAGGTGTCGACCTCGTAGGAGCCCACCGCGGTGGTGAGCACCTGCCCGCCGATGCGCGTGTCAGAGGTGACGGGGGTCATGTCCGTGGTGAGCGGCTCGGGGGTCCAGCGCGGTCCGGCCAGGGTCCCCACGAGGCTGAGCGCCAGGACGGACACGACGACCGAGCCGACGGTGCGGTGGTCCCGGGAGACGGCCAGGACGAGGGCGCCCAGGACGACGGTGGCGAGGATCTCGCTGATCTCGGTGCCCCCGGCGCCCAGGAGAGCCAGGACCCCGGCGAGCACGACCAGGCCAGCGACGATGAGCAGGCTCCGCCTGCGGTCGGCGACCCACATCCTGCGCAGGAGCCGCCAGGAGCGCCGGGGGAAGTCGCGCAGCCACCGCCCGCCCGAGCGCAGCTCGGCTGCGCTCGGGCGGGCCGGTTGGGCCCTGGGCCTGGGGCGACGACGCACGCCTGTCCTGGAACCTGTCCTAGAACCCGAGCCTGGCCAGCGCCTTGGGGTCGGACTGCCAGTCCTTGGCGGTGCGCACGTGGAGGTCGAGGTAGACCTTGCGGCCGACGAGCTCCTCGATGCCGCGGCGGGCGGCCACCCCGATCTCCTTGAGGCGTGCTCCTCCTCGGCCGATGATGATGGCCTTCTGGGAGTCGCGCTCGACGACGAGGCTCACGCGCACCTGGAGGCGCTGTCCCGCGCCCTTGACGGCGGAGCCGTCGTGGTCGGCGGCCTGCGGGTCGACGATCTCGTCGACGACGACCGCCAGGGAGTGCGGCAGCTCGTCGCGCACGCCCTCGAGGGCGGCCTCGCGGACGAGCTCGGCGATCATGACCGCCTGCGGCTCGTCGGTGACCTCACCGGTGGGGTACAGGGGCGGCGAGGGCGGCAGGTGGGAGATGAGGACCTCGGCCAGGACGTCGACCTGCTCACCGGCGACCGCCGAGACCGGGACGATGTCCGCCCAGTCCCCCAGCGCGTCGACCGCGAGCAGCTGGGCGGCCAGGCGCGCGCGCGGGACGGTGTCGGACTTGGTGACCACTGCGACGACCGGGGTGCCCAGCTCGGCGACGTCCCGGGCGATGTAGCGGTCCCCCGGACCGACCTTCTCGTCGGCCGGGACGCACAGCGCGATGACGTCGACGTCGGTGAGGGTCTCGCGCACGAGGTTGTTGAGCCGCTTGCCCAGCAGGGTGCGGGGCCGGTGCAGGCCCGGGGTGTCGACGAGCACGAGCTGGGCGTCGTCCCGGTGGACGACACCGCGCACGTTGTGACGGGTGGTCTGGGGGCGCCCGGAGGTGATGGCCACCTTGGTGCCGACCAGGGCGTTGGTCAGGGTGGACTTGCCGGCGTTGGGCCGGCCCACGAGGCAGGCGAAGCCCGCCCGGTACCCCTCGGGCACCTCGGGGACGAGGATCTCGGCCCGGGCCGAGGCCGGGCCCTGGGCCTCAGGGTCGTCATCGGTGTCGGCCTCGAGGGCGTTGGGTCCGGCCATGAGCTCCTCGTCGCTGGGGAAGCGGAAGACTGCGGCCCGCCCGCTCGTGTCGTCGGTCGTCTTGTCAGTCGTCTCGTCGGTCATGTCCCTCAGTCTCCTGGGTCGTCGGGGCCTGCGGCCCGGGGATCAGCGGCTCTGCTCGCCACGAGGGTGGCCACCTGACGGCGCCTGCCCGTGGCCTCCTCGGCACGGAGGTGGACGCCCTGGGCCTGGCCGCTGGCACCGGGCAGCGGGACCCGGCCGACGGCCTTGGCGAGCAGGCCCCCGGCGGTGTCGACGTCGTCGTCGTCGATCTCCAGGTCGAACAGGGCTCCGAGCTCGTCCAGGCCCAGGCGCACGGGCACCCTGAACCGGCCCTCGCCCAGGTCCTCGACCTCCGGCTCGGCGGGGTCGTGCTCGTCGGTCAGCTCGCCGACGACCTCCTCCAGGAGGTCCTCCATCGTGACCAGGCCGGCGATCCCGCCGTACTCGTCGACGGCCAGGGCCATGTGGACGTGCCCGGCCTGCATCTCGCGCAGCAGGTCGTCGGCGGGCTTGGTCTCCGGGACGTAGACCGGCTCGCGCACGAAGGCCGACACCGGGCGCCCCTCGTGCTCGGGGTGCTCGGACAGCCGGCGCAGGACGTCCTTGAGGTAGACCAGGCCGCGCACGTCGTCGGCGTCCTCCCCCACGACCGGCACCCGGGAGTAGCCCGAGCGCACGAACAGGCGCATGGCCGCCGAGACCGGCTTGTGGGCGTCGATGGTCACCATGTCGGTGCGCGGGACCATGACCTCGCGCACGAGGGTCTGCCCGAGCTCGACCACCGAGCGCATCATCTCGCGGTCCTCGTGCTCGATGGAGTCGGAGTCGCCGATCTCGTCGATCATCTCACGCAGGTCCTCGGTGACCTCGGCGCGCGCCTCGGCGTCGGTCAGGGTCGCCGCGCGGCCGTAGCGCGAGTCCAGCCACCGCCAGGGGGCGCCCAGGGAGTCGATCCGCTCGAGCAGCGGGGCCAGGACGAGCAGGGTGCCCGCCGGGTTGCGCCGTCCCGCCGAGCGGGGCGACACGCCCACGAGGACGCCCAGGACGAGCGCGTTGAGGGCGACCGCGCCGCACAGCACCTGCCACCAGGAGTCGAGCACCCCGGCCAGGGCGAGGGTGAGCAGGACGGCGCCGAGCATGTCGACCCCGACGCGCACGGCGGCCAGGCCCGCCAGGACCTGGGGGCGGCGGTCGGCCAGGGCGGCCACCCGCGGTGCCCCACGGCGGCCGTCCTCGACCAGGTCCTCGGCGGCGGCACGCGTCATGCGGCCCAGGGCGGCCTCCCCGGCGGACAGGGCGGCACCCAGGGCCAGGACGAGCACAGCGGCCAGGACCAGCTGCACGACGGGCGTGCCGCTCATGCGCCCCTCTCCGCCAGGAAGGTGAGGAGGAGCTTGCGCTGGAGGTCGAACATCTCCTTCTTCTCCTCCGGCTCGGCGTGGTCGAAGCCGAGCAGGTGGAGGATGCCGTGGACGGTGAGCAGCAGCATCTCCTCGACGGCGGAGTGACCTGCCTCGAGCGCCTGCGTCGCGGCGACCTGGGGGCACAGGACGACGTCGCCCAGCGTCCCGGCCGGGGTCTCCTCCTCGGCGGTGCCGGGGCGCAGCTCGTCCATGGGGAAGCTCATGACGTCGGTGGGCCCGGGCAGCTCGAGCCAGCGCATGTGGAGCTCGGCCATGGGCTCGGGGTCGATGAACAGGATGTTGAGCTCGGCCAGGGGGTTGACGTGCAGGGTCCGCAGGACGTGGTCGGCCAGGGCCGCGAACTCGGCCCCGTCGACGGGGGTCTCGGTCTCGTTGAGGACCTCGGTGGTCATGGGCGGTTCCTCTCCCGGTGGTCAGACGGTGGGCGGCGCCGGGCGCGCGGGGGACGCTCGGGGTCCGACTCCGCGGCCCTGTCGGCCTCGTAGCGCGAGTAGGCCTCGATGATCCGTCCCACGAGCCGGTGCCGCACGACGTCCGCCGCACCGAGCTCGCAGAACTCCACCCCCTCGACGCCCTGCAGGACCCTGCGCACGACGAGCAGGCCCGAGGTGCGCGAGCCGGGCAGGTCGATCTGCGAGACGTCCCCGGTGACGACCATCGTGGAGCCGAAGCCCAGGCGGGTGAGGAACATCTTCATCTGCTCGGGTGTCGTGTTCTGCGCCTCGTCGAGGATGACGAAGGCGTCGTTGAGGGTGCGTCCACGCATGTAGGCCAG
This sequence comes from Actinomyces howellii, assembly GCF_900637165.1. Lineage (GTDB taxonomy): Bacteria > Actinomycetota > Actinomycetes > Actinomycetales > Actinomycetaceae > Actinomyces > Actinomyces howellii. Next base: position 690,903 of record NZ_LR134350.1, read on the forward strand.
GGGCGCGACCTCGATGGTGCCCGCGGCCATGAGCCGGGGCAGGGCGTCGGGCTCGAGCATGTCGTGGAGGGCGTCGTACAGGGGGCGCAGGTAGGGGTCGATCTTGTCGGTCAGGGAGCCGGGCAGGAAGCCCAGGTTCTCCCCCGCCTCGACCGCCGGGCGGGTCAGGATGATGCGGGAGACCCGACGACGGGCCAGGGCGTCGACGGCCTTGGCCATGGCCAGGTAGGTCTTGCCGGTGCCCGCGGGCCCGATGCCGAAGGTGATCGTCGAGCGCTCGATGGCGTCGGTGTAGGCCTTCTGCCCCAGGGACTTGGGGCGGATGGTCCGGCCCCGGGCGGTCAGGACGTCGTCGGCGAGGACCTCGGTGGGGCGGACCTGGCCGTCGAGCAGGCCGATGGCCCGCTCGACGGCGTCGGCGGTCAGGGGCGTGCCGGCCCGGGCGACGTCGACGAGCTCGGAGAGCAGGACGATGACCGTCTCGACGCGCTCCTGCGGCCCGCTGGCGGTCACGGTCGTGCCGCGCACGTAGATGTCGACGTCGGGGAAGCCGCGCTCGACGGCGCGCAGGACCTCGTCGCGCACGCCCAGGACGGACACGGGGGGCAGGTCACCCGGAAGGACGAGGCTGCGCGTGACCGCCTTCGAGGAGGCGGCCGACGTGGCCGACGTGGCCGACGTGGCCGACGTGGCCGACGTGGCTGACGTGGTCGTGGAGGTGATCACCGCGGAGGCGGCTGCTGGGGTCGTCATCGCCCCGGAGTCTACCGGCACGCGCGCCTGGACCTCCTGCGCCGCCCGGCCGTCCGCTGCCGGGGGCACGGCTCAGGCGGCGGGCTCGAACTGGCTGTTGTACAGCTCGGCGTAGGCCCCGTCCAGCGCGAGGAGCTCGTCGTGGGTGCCGGACTCCACGACGTCGCCGCCCTCGAGCACGAGGATGAGGTCGGAGTTCCTGATCGTGGACAGGCGGTGGGCGATGACGAAGGAGGTCCGCCCGCTCATGAGACGGTCCATGGCCTCCTGGACGACCGCCTCGGTGCGCGTGTCGACCGAGGAGGTGGCCTCGTCGAGGATGAGAAGGGGAGCGTCCTTGATCATCGCCCGTGCGATGGTGATGAGCTGCTTCTGCCCTGCCGACAGGCTCGTGGCCTCGTCCAGGACGGTGTCGTAGCCCTGGGGCAGCCGGCGCACGAGCTCGGTCAGGCCGGTGGCGGCGCAGACCTCGTCGAGGCGCTCGTCCGACACCCCCTGGCGGTTGTAGACGAGGTTGTCGCGCAGGGTCCCCTCGAAGGTCCAGGTGTCCTGGAGGACCATGCCGAACAGCTCGCGCAGGCCCGACCGGCTCATCTCGCGCACCTCGGTGCCGTCGATCGTGATCGTGCCCGCGTCGACCTCGTAGAAGCGCATGAGGAGGTTGACGATCGTGGTCTTGCCCGCCCCTGTCGGGCCGACGATGGCGACCTTCTGGCCCGGGCGGACCCGGGCCGAGAAGTCCGTGAGGATCGTGCGCTCGGGGGTGTAGCCGAAGCGCAGATGGTCGATGACGATCTCGCCGCGCGCCCGCTGGGGGTCGGGGGCGAGATCGCCGTCGGGCCCCATCTCGCGCTCGCTCAGGAGGCTGAAGACGCGCCGGGACCCGGCGATCATGGGCTGGAAGGTCGAGGCCACCTGGGCGATGGTCTGGAGCGGCTGGGTGAACAGGCGCACGTAGACCATGAAGGCGACGATGACCCCGAAGCTGATGTGGCCCCGCAGGGCCAGCGCCGCGCCGACGACGCACACGACGACGTAGGAGAGGTTCCCGACGAAGATCATCATCGGCATCATGAGGCCCGAGAGGAACTGGCTCCTCCAGGCCGCCGTGTACAGGGCGTCGTTGTGCTCGTGCAGGAGGTCGGAGGCGCGCTGCTCGCCCCTGAAGGCCTTGACGACCGTGAACCCGCTGTAGGTCTCCTCGACGTGGCCGTTGAGCGTGCCGATGCGCGTCTGCTGCTCGGCGTAGTAGCGCTGCGAGCGCCTCATGACCGAGCCCATGAGGAGCACGCCGAGCAGGACCGTCACGATGCCCGCCAGCCCCATGATCCAGTTGGTGAGCAGCATCATGGTCGCCGAGCCCACGAGGAGGGTCAGGGAGGACACGAGGGAGGACAGGCTCTGGTTCATCGACTGGGCGACGGTGTCGACGTCGTTGGTCACCCGGGACAGGACGTCACCGGTCGAGCGGGTGTCGAGGTAGGACAGGGGCAGGCGGTTGATTGTGCGCGCGATGTCGTTGCGCATCGACCGGGTCGAGGCCTGCACGACCCCGGCCATGAGGTAGCCCTGGACGAAGGACAGGAGGAAGCCGGCCGCGTAGAGCACGGCGAGCAGCGCGGCCAGGGAGCCGATGGCCTCCAGGTCGATCGAGGTCGACAGGCCCTCGGTGACGAGGTCGGTGATCTCCGACAGCTTCGAGGGGCCCACGAGGTTGAGTGCCGCACCCCCGACCGCCATGACGGTCGACACGGCGATGGTCCTCGCGTGGGGGCGCAGGTAGTGGATGAACCCCGCACGCACGCCCATGGGGCGCCGAGGGGCGGGGCGCCGGGGCTGGAGGAGGCGGTCGACGGACTCTGTGGTGTGCTCAGGCATGGCGCAGCTCCTCCTCGGTGAGCTGGGATCGGGCGATCGCCTGGTAGGTCGGGCAGGTCTCGAGCAGCTCGTCGTGGGTGCCCTGACCCACGACCCGTCCCGCTTCGAGCACGACGATGCGGTCGGCGTGCCGGATCGTGCCGATGCGTTGGGCGACCACGAGGGTCGTGGCACGTGGCGAGCGCTGTGCCAGGGCCTGGCGCAGGGCGCGGTCGGTGGCGTAGTCCAGTGCCGAGAAGGAGTCGTCGAAGATGAGGATCTCCGGCTCGGCCGCCAGCGCACGGGCGATGGACAGCCGCTGGCGCTGGCCTCCTGACAGGTTCGTGCCGCCCTGGGTCACCTCGGCGTCGTAGCCGTCCTCCTTGGCCTCGACGAAGTCGGTGGACTGGGCCGTGGCCACGGCCCGCACGACCCTCTCGCGCGCCTGGGGGTCGGCCCCCTGGCCCGGGTAGTCGACGTTGGAGGCGATGGTGCCGGCGAAGAGGTAGGAGCGCTGGGGGACGTAGCCGATCCGGGAGCGCAGGTCCTCCAGGCTGTAGTCGCGCACGTCGACGCCGTCGACGAGCACCCGTCCCGAGGTCGCGTCCTGGAAGCGGGGGACGAGGTCGACGAGGGTCGTCTTGCCCGCGCCGGTGGCGCCGATGATCGCGACGGTCTGGCCGGGGGCGGCGCTCAGGGACACGTCGGTCAGGGCGTCGGCGGCGGCGCCGGGATAGCGGAAGGAGACCTTCTCCAGGACGATGGTGCCGCTGCGCGCCGGCGGGGCGGCCGTCGAGGCGGGGTCGGCGACGGCGGGAACGGTCTTGATGACCTCCAGGACCCGGGTGGCCGCCACCTGCGCGCGGGGCAGCAGGATGAAGACCATGGTCAGGAGCATGAATGCCATGATGACCTGCATGGCGTAGTTGGAGAAGACGACCATGTCGGCGAACAGGCCCAGGCGCTCGGGCTGACCGGCGTCGTTGATGAGGTGGGCGCCGATGGTGTAGACCGACAGGGTCAGTCCCGCGCTGATGAGGCTCATCCCGGGGTTCATGACGGCCATGACCCGGTTGGCGGTCAGGTTGGTCCTCGTGATGTCGTCGTTGGCCCTCCCGAAGGCCGCCTCCTGGTAGGCCTCGGCGTTGTAGGCGCGCACGACGCGGATCCCGGTCAGGTGCTCGCGGGTCACGCGGTTGAGCACGTCGGTCAGTCCCTGGATCCTGCGGAAACGGGGCACGGCGACGGTGAGGATGACGGTGAGCATGATGCACAGGACGAGGACGGCCACCGCGGTCGCCGCGGACCACTGCCAGCTCTTGCCCGCGACCTTGAGCACGGCCCACACCGCGAGGATCGGGGCCTTGACGACTGCCTGTAGGCCCATGGCGACGACGTTCTGGATCTGGGTGATGTCGTTGGTCGCCCTGTTGATGAGGCTGGCCGCCGTGAAGCGGGAGACCTCGGCGGTCGAGAAGCCCAGGGAGTGCTCGAAGACGGCGGTGCGCAGGGTGCGGGCCAGTCCCGCGGCCACGTGCGCGGCGAGGTAGCCCACGACGACGCTCGAGGCCATCGAGCCCAGGGCGCAGGCGAGCATCCAGCCGCCCTGGGTGAGGACCTCGCTCATCTGGGAGCCCTCGGTCTGGACGAGCGTCGTGATCCGGGACATGTAGTCGGGCAGGAGCAGGTCGAGCCAGACCTGGACGACGATAAGAACCAGGGTGAGGGCGACCATCCCCCGCTCCCGGCGGCTGAGGTAGGACAGCGCTGTGATCATGCGGTCCTCCTTCCTGTGTGTGTGGTGCCCCGGGGCGTGCTGCAGGTCCTGTTCGGGCGCGCCGGCCCGTCGCCCCGGGGCGGGACGGCGGGGGCGGTGCGCTCTCGGGGTGGGCGGGACGCTAGTCGGGAGGGGGCGGGGGCATGGTGATGACGCCGGCCTCGACGAGGCTGCGCACACGTCCGATGATGCGGACCAGCTCGGTGCCGTCGGGCTCGCCCAGGGCCTCGATGATCGCGCCGATGGTCGTGACGGCCTCGTGCTTGAAGCGGGCGACGCACTGCACGCCGTGGTCGGTGAGCCGGACCCGGACGCGGCGCCGGTCGCGTGAGTCGTGGACGCGCTCGACCCAGCCCTTGCGCTCGAGGGCCTTGAGGATGTTGGCGATCCTCGCCGAGCTCAGGTGCAGAGCCTCGGCGAGCTCCCCCGGAGAGGAGGACTGCCCGCAGCGCTCGAGGTGGTGGAGGACGGCGCGCTCCCCCTGGAGGGAGCCGCGGAGCTCGCGGCCGGCGGGTCGGTGGATGCCGCCGACGTGCTCGAGCAGCTCGGCGGCCAGCTCTTCGGGGCGAGGGCCGGAGTCCTCGTCCGTCCTCGTCGCGGTGCTGTCCATGGCACCCCTTCCGTGCTGATGCGTGCTCCTGCGTGCTCGCGGCGGCCGGCCCGCCCTCTCCCCCGTCCGGCCTGCGCCGTGTGGGGCGCGGCTTCGCGGCCGCAGGTAAGTGTGCCTAGAAGTTTCTTCTAGTGCAAGAGATTATGGCCCTCCTCTCCTCGAGGCAGGGCGTGACCACGGGCACCCCTCCTCCGCGTCCACCCCTCCTCCGCGTCCACCCCGCCTCCGCGTCCACCCCGGGCGCCCCCGGGCGCACGCGGAGGGTAAGGACCTGCGGGCACGCAGCAGGTGACCCGGGTCGATGAGGCTGGGCCACCCTGGGCTCGTCCTGGGCTGGTCACCTGGGTTGGTTCCGGGCTCGTCCCGGGGTCATGCGGGCCAGACGCCGGAGGCGCCGCGCCGATGGGAGCCCATGAGGTGGGTGTCGATGATGCCGATCGCCTCCATGAGGGAGTGCATCGTCGTGGGGCCGACGAAGGCGAAGCCCTCCTTGCGCAGCGCGGTGGACAGGGCCAGCGACTCGGGGGACTTCGTGGGGATCTCGGCGAGCGTGCGCGGGGTCGGTGTCTCGGAGGGCTGGAAGGACCAGACGAGCTCGGCCAGCCCGCCGGCCTCCCGCAGGCGGATCGTGGCCCTCGCGTTGCGGATCGTGGCGAGGATCTTCGCCCGGTTCCGCACGATCCGCGCGTCGCCCATGAGCCGGTCGACCTGCTCCCGCCCGTAGTCGGCGACCCGGTCGGGGTCGAAGCCGTCGAAGGCTGCGCGGAAGGCGGGTCGCTTGCGCAGGATGGTCACCCAGGACAGCCCCGCCTGGAAGGCCTCGAGGCTGAGGCGCTCGTACACGCCCTGCTCATCGCGCACGGGCATGCCCCACTCGGTGTCGTAGTACTCGCACAGGAGGGGGTCGGTGGCGGCCCACGCCGGGCGCGCCAGACCGTCGTCGCCGATGACGAGGCCGCCTGTCTCGACCGGCTCAGGCAGGTTCCCGCCGGGCTCGGCGCCAGCGGGGGTCATGCCGCCCGCTCCAGCGCCAGCAGCCTCGTCTTGGCCTCGAGGCCGCCGAGGTACCCGCCCAGGCCGCCGTCGGTGCGCAGCACCCGGTGGCAGGGCACCACGACGGGCAAGGGGTTCGTCGCACAGGCCGTTCCGACCGCCCGGACCGCCCGGGGGTGCCCGACGAGCTCGGCGACCTCCTTGTAGGTCCGCGTGGTCCCGTAGCCGATGCGCGGAAGGTAGCGCTGGACGAGCTGCCGGAAGCCCGATGCCCTTGAGGACATCGTGTGGTCCAGGGGCACGTCGAAGGCCTGCCGCTGGCCTGCGAAGTACTCGTCGAGCTCTGCGGCGACCCGATCGAGACGGGCTGGCGCCTCCAGGACCCGGGGGCTGACGGCCTGCGCCAGCGACTCCAGCACCGCCTCGAAGCCCTCGCGCTCGAAGGCGACGCGCACGAGGCCGGTGTCGGTGGCGGCCAGCAGCAGACGGCCCACCGGGGTGTCGATCGTGCGGTAGGCGACGTCGAGCAGGCAGTGACTCCCGGCCCGCGAGGTCGTCGTCGTCATCGGGATGCTCCTTCCGCCCCCGCCCCCAGGCCAGGCGGCCTGCAGGCACCACAGCTCCTCGGACCAGGATAGGCGCACCGCCCCGCACCCGAAACGCCCGTGCCGTCAGGCTCAGCGCGACCGGCGCGGCGTCGTCATCGAGGCCAGGAGGAGGACGACGACCCCCGCGACCGCGAGCCACAGCATGTTGCGCCAGAAGTCGCCTGAGACGCCCGCTGAGGAGGCCAGCTCGCCGACGGCGTCGTTGGCCCAGCTCATCGGCAGCACGTTGCCCGCCAGCTCCAGGGCGCGGGGCAGCTCGTCGCGGGGGACGAGGAGCCCGCACAGGAAGATCTGCGGGCTGATGACCACGGGCATGAACTGGACGGCCTGGAACTCCGAGCGGGCGAAGGCGGAGGTGACCAGGCCGGTGGCGACTCCGACGAAGGCGTCGAGCAGCGCGGTGAGGACCACCCAGGCCCAGCTCGAGGCGATCGTGACGTCGAGGGCCCAGGCGGCCACGGCGCACAGGAGGAGGGACTGGCCCACGGCTGTGAGCGTGAAGGCGGTGGCGTAGCCGAGCAGGAGGTCGGCGCGGTGGACAGGGGTGGTCCACAGCCTCTCGAGGGTGCCCGAGGTGCGCTCGCGCAGCATGGCCACGCTCGTGACGAGGAACATGACGAGCATCGGCAGGATCGCCATCATCGAGACGGCCACCCGGTTGAACAGCACCTCGCCGCCGCTCTGGTCGGAGTAGACGAAGTAGAGGAGGGTGAGCAGGACCGCCGGCACCCCCATGATGAGTGCAACGGTGCGCCTGTCGGCACGCAGCTGGGCCAGGATCCGTCCGGTGGTCGCGAGATACGTCCTGGGGCTCATGGCTCCTCCGTACGGATCACGGCAAGGAAGGCCTCGTCAAGGGTGGCCGCACCGGTGCGTTCCAGGAGCTCCGGTGCGGTCGTGGTCTCCAGGAGGCGTCCTGCCCGCATGAGCAGGACCTGGTCGCAGCGGAAGGCCTCGTCCATGACGTGGCTGGACACGAGCAGGGTCGTTCCGGACTCGGCCAGCCGCCGGAAGGACTCCCACAGCTCCTCACGGGTCACGGGGTCCAGGCCGACGGTCGGCTCGTCGAGGACGAGGACCTCAGGCGCCGCGACGAGGGCGCATCCCAGGGAGACGCGCCCCGCCTCTCCTCCCGAGTAGGTCTCGACCCGGCGGTCGGCGATGGCACCCAGGCCCACGAGGTCGAGGACCTCGTCGACGTCGCGGGATCGAGGTCCGGCCAGCCGGCTGAAGTAGCGCAGGTTCTGCCTGCCGGTCAGGTCGCGGTAGATCGCGGCTGACTGGGTGACGTAGCCGGTGCGGCCTCGCACCGCCGGGGCTCCGGGGGCGTGTCCCAGGACGAGGACCTCCCCCTCGTAGCGCTGGACGCCGACGAGCACGCGCATGAGGGTGGTCTTGCCGCAGCCCGAGGGGCCGAGCAGGCCGGTGACGGTGCCCGGCGCGAGCGCGAGGTCGATGCCGCGCAGGATCTGCTTTCGGCTGCGCGTCACCCGCAGGTCCCGGGTGCGGACGGCCGGTGAAGGATTTTTCATCACGTGATGAATCTACTTTCCGGTGCCCAGGTGAGCAAGCATCCCTTCTCTGACGCCGTCACCCTCACTGCGGGGCTGTCCAGGCGGCAGGGGCCACCGGGGTCACCGGGGTCACCGGGCCCACCGGCGAGTTCGTACCCTGTGCAGCGGGTGCGCACCTCCAAGGGACGATCGCGAGGCACAAGGTACGAACGCGACGGGCGCCCCTGACGATCGCGAGGCACAAGGTACGAACGCGACGGGCGCCCCTGACAATCGCGAGGCACAAGGTGCGAACGCGACGGTGAACGGAGCAGGAGCTCACGCGCCGGGAAGGTCCTCGGTGGCGTAGCGCTGGATCGTCGGCCCGTAGATGGCCACGAGGTCCTCGACGTCGGCCGCGGCGATCTCGGAGACCTCTGTGACCCAGCGCGCCACGCCGAGCCCGAGCATCTGGCTGGCGATGAGCTGGGCGCGCAGGACGGGGCGGTCGGCGGCGTGCCGTGCGATGACCGGCTCGAGGAGCTCGCTGGAGATGTAGGACTGCAGGCTCGTGCGCGCCAGGTCGTCGGTCATGGCGGCGCGCACCATGGCGGTGAAGCGGTCAGCGCCCATCGTCTGCCAGGTCGTCAGGAAGAGGCGGACGACCCCCTCCCCCAGGTCCTCGGCGCGCAGGGAGGCCAGACGCTCGACCACGGCCTCCACGTCGAGACCTGCGCCCTCGGCGTCGACGATGACGGCTTGGGCGAAGAGGCGGGCGCGGTCGGGGAAGTAGTGGTGCACCAGGGCGGGGTCGACCCCGGCCTGCCGGGCGATGCCCCGCAGGGAGGTGGAGAACCCCTCCCGGGCGAAGGCCGCGCGGGCGGCGGTGAGGATGGCGTCTCTTGCGTCAGGGCTTCCGGCCGGACGACGCCCGCGGGGGGTCATGCGGGGCCGCCGAGCACGCGGAAGCGGTCGACGTAGGCGGCAAGGGCACGGACGACGCGCTTCTTCTTGGCGTCGTAGCCGTCCTTGCCGTCGGTCGGGCGGTGGAAGCGGGAGACCGGCGGAAGGATCTTCGTGATGCCTGTGCCCTCGGTGGGGACGTACCCGTCTCGCATCGCGTCCTCGACCAAGGCCAGTGTCGCGTCCTTCTGGAGCCTCTCCCCGCTGATGATGTCCTCGAGTTCGGTCTCGCGCCGCAGGCTGATGAAGTCGTGCCACTGGGCGGCGACGTCGCCGTGGGCGGACACCGAGCGCACGAAGTCCTCGATGAGGTCCCTCCTGGAGTGCAGCGTGGGGCTGGAGGCGACCGCTCGGGCGATCTCGACGGGGATCTCGCGGTCCTGACCGCCGGGGACGCCCTGACGGTGCTTCTCGACGAGCATGAGGATGTAGTCGACCCCCACCTCGACCTGCCTGACGAGCTCCATCTCGAAGACGAGCTCGTCGTTGACGACCTCCTTGTCCGCATCAGAGGTGCGACGCATCTGGGAGTAAAGGTCGACGTACACGCTGCGGTAGTCCTGCAGCTCGGCCTCGTCGACCACGTCGTCACCTGAGAAGTCGTCGAAGCTGGTCAGAATGTTGCGCAGCCGGAGGATCGCGCCGAACTGCGTGATGAAGGCTCGGCTCTCAGCCTCGGAGTCGATGCGGCGGCCGGGTTCGAAGCGTTCGCGCAGCCGGGCGACCTTGTCCAGGTAGTCGGCGAGGTACTCGGCGTAGGCCTTGAGCAGCACCAGGCCGCCGGCGTCCTTGTTCCCGAACAGCGCGATCGCCTCGTCGGTCTCCTCCTGGAGGTCACGGAAGCACACGATGTTGCCGTAGGACTTGACCGCATTGAGGATCCGGTTGGTGCGGGAGAAGGCCTGGATGAGCCCGTGGGCGCGGAGGGGCTTGTCCACCCACAGGGTGTTGAGGGTCTTGGAGTCGAAGCCCGTGAGGAACATGTTGACGACGATGACCAGGTCGATCTGTCGTTCGGCCAGGCGCTTGGAGATGTCCTCGTAGTAGCCCTCGAAACCCTGGGCGCTCGTGTCGTAGGTCGTGCCGAACTGGGTGTTGTAGTCCGTGATGGCGTCGTCGAGGAAGGCTCGGTCATCGGTCGACAGGGCGGTGGGGTCGACGGACTCGTCGGCCAGGGTCTCCCCTGGCGCGTCGGCGTTGGGCGCGTACGAGTAGACGATCCCGATACTCAGGCGCCTGTCGGCCGGCAGCGTCTCCTGCTGGCGCCGGAACTCCGCGTAGTAGGCGCGGGCGGCCTTGATCGAGGCGGTAGCCAGCAGGGAGTTGAAGCCCAGGAGGCGCCGCTGGCCCAGGGTGTAGGCGGAGTTGCGCCTCGTCTTGTGGTCGAAGTGCTCGCGGATGTAGGTGACGACCTGTCTGAGACGCTCCGGGTCGAGCAGGGCGCGCTCGGCGTCGATGCCGCTGACCTCGCCGTCGCGCACGGAGGCGGGCATCCTGACGGTGTCGATGTAGTCGATGCGGAAGGGCAGGACGTTCTTGTCGCGGATGGCGTCGACGATCGTGTAGGCGTGCAGCTGCCTGCCGAAGGCCTGCTCGGTGGTGCGCAGCCTGATGTCGCCCCCCGAGCTGGAGTTGGCTGCGAAGATGGGGGTACCCGTGAACCCGAAGAGGTGGTAGTTCCGGAACGCCTTGGTGATGTCGGTGTGCATGTCACCGAACTGGCTGCGGTGGCACTCGTCGAAGATGAGGACGACGTGGCCGTCGTATATGCGGTGGGCGCGGTGGCCCTTGACGAAGGTCGAGAGCTTCTGGATGGTCGTGACGATGATCCTCACCGACGGGTCGTCGATCTGCCTGGCCAGCTGGGCGGTGGACTGGTTGGCTGAGACGGTGCCCTGCGCGAAGCGGTTGTACTCCCGGATGGTCTGGTGATCGAGGTCCTTGCGGTCGACGACGAAGACCACCTTGTCGATGCCCTCCAGACCGGCGGCAAGCTTCGCGGTCTTGAAGGAGGTCAGGGTCTTGCCGCTGCCGGTGGTGTGCCAGATGTAGCCACCGCCCTCGATGGTGCCGGTGAGCCCGTGGGCAGATGCGGTGCCGATACGTCGCAGGATCGCCTCGGTGGCGGCGATCTGGTAGGGCCGCATGACGAGCAGCTTGCCGGCGGTGGTGAGCACGCAGTAGCGGGTGAGGACGGCCAGGAGGGTGTGCTTGGCGAGGAAGGTCGCGGTGAAGTCCGTCAGCTCGGCGATGGGGGCGTTAGTGGCATCGGACCACCAGGAGGTGAACTCGAAGGAGTCGGAGGTAGCGGCCTTGGCCTGCCGCCGGGTGCGCCCTGACTCCGTGATGTGGTCGAGGCGGGTGGTGTTGGAGTAGTACTTCGTGTGGGTGCCGTTGGAGATAACGAAGATCTGGACGTAGCCGAACAGGCCTGCGCCTGCCCAGAAGGAGTCGCGCTGATAGCGGTTGATCTGGTTGAAGGCCTCGCGGATCTCCACCCCGCGGCGCTTGAGCTCGATGTGAACCAAGGGCAGGCCGTTGACGAGGACGGTCACGTCGTAGCGGCTCTTGTGGGCGCCGTCGTCGGCGGTGTACTGGTTGGTCACCTGAAGTCGGTTGTTGTGAACTCGCTGCTTGTCGATGAGTCGGATGTTCTTCGACTCGCCGTTGTCGCGCTGGAGGACCTGGACGTGGTCCTCCTGGATACGACGCGTCTTCTCGGCGATCTCGTCGACGCCGGACCGGGTGAGGATGGACGTCTCGAAGAAGCGCCTCCACTCCTGGTCGGTGAAGGTGTAGTCGTTGAGCGTCTCGAGCTGGGCGCGGAGGTTCGCGATCAGATCGGCCTCGGACTCCAGGACGACGTACTCGTAGGCCTGCTCCCGCAGTTGGGCGATGAGGGCGCGTTCCAGCTCGGCCTCCGACTGGTAGCCGGAGCGTGATCCGCTCTCAGGATCGTAGAGGCCGACGACGGTAGCCTCGTCGGTCAGGAGCACCGGCTCGATTCCGGGGCCGGGACGGTCGTGGACAGGCATATGATCAGAGGCCTCCTGCGATCGGTGAGGGCGCGCTGGGCTGGTCGACGGCGAGATCGCGGTTCTCCCAGTCACCGTACGCCATTCCGTCGGTCTTCCATGACCTCCGACCGTTGCAGGCCGCTCCGGTGGCGACGGCCCCGGCGGTTGACGGGGAGGTGAATGGGACATCGCGGGTGAGCACCCCGATCGCCCCCTCGACGACGATGCTGCCGTCGGCCACGAGCTTGGCGTGCCGGGCCCGGTAGGAGTCGTAGGCGCGTCGGGTCTGCTCGCTTCGCCCTGCGGCGTTCCAGGCTCCTACGACGTGGGAGCCTGCCAGCATGACGAACTCCTCGCCGATCACGCGTGCACGGGCCTCAACCCCTCGCCGGGGGACGACCAGGGTGAACACCGGTGACAGCACGGGGTCGGAACGATCCTCCGGCTCGGGCCCGGTTGCGGTGCGCAGGACGTGGACGCCCAGGACGGGCAAGATGCCGTGAATCTGGTCAAGGAACGCCTCGACGTCGGAGATCTGGGCCTCGGAGAGCTTGCGCAACTGCGGGGTCTGAAGGTTGTCGGGTAGGGAGGATCGCTCCGCCCTCCTGGCGATGTCGACCAGACGTGCTTCAAGGTAGCCCCAGTGGCCCTCGTTGAAGGAGTCCTCCTTGGAGCTGATGAGCACCGCCCGGTCCCACCAGTCCTTCTTTCGATCGTGCTGGCGGAATCTCATCGAGAAGTCCTCGGTCCGCCCGATGTAGCAGCGTGTGCTGTCGATCGACTCAGGGTCCTCGCCGAGCAGAAGGTACACGCCGTTCCTGTGCGCCTCGTCCCGGGCCAGGAGGCGGGTCAGCGCCGTCCGGGGCCCGGCGAGGACATGGCCGGTCCAGCCGGAGACGTTCGCGGTGGTGATACCCCCTGGCTCCCCGTCGACGAGGAACAGCTCGATATGCTTCCCGACCACCGGCCGTCACCTCTTCTCCGGGAAGGCAAGAAGCCTGTCCCGGTAGTACTCATACTGCTGACGACGGGCCTCGATCTCCGCAGGCAATCCCGAGCTGAGGTCGTTGACCAGCGCGTCAAACTGACCAAGGGCTTCGAGGATACGAGACTGTTCCCGCACGGATGGAACGGGCACCTCGTAGTCTTTGACTATCTTCAAGGTCAGGTCCAATCGATGACCTCGCCCCCGACCCCGAAGGTCGTCATACGCACGCACAAGCCAGTAATAGAGGTACTCGGCGGTGATGAGCGAGCGATCTGGAACCATCGCACAGCAGTGCTGGTTGGTGGTCACCGGCACCCTATTGATAGCAACACGTCCACGAGTTGCCCCTGCCCCCGAGATGGCGAGGATCACGCTGTCGGCGGGAACCCACTTCGCGGACGACGACCTGAACCCCTCGTCTGAGATGAACTCACGCGTACTCCATATCGGCCTATAATCAACTTCCTGCGTCCTCAGCCACGGAATATTTCCCCCGTACAGTGAACGATCAGTGACCTTGGGCGTACCCCCTGAATAGACAGCCGCACATACATCCGAAATCTTCATGCGCGAAACCGACGAGTCAAGGCTCATCAGCCCATTAAGATAGTAGTTATATTGCCGCCGGCGCGCCTCCAGCTCCGCCTCCAGCTCCACCTCCAGCTGAGTGAATTGATCCAATACTCTCACGACCTCGTGCTGGATCGCAAGCGGAGGCACAGGAACCTTAATTCGAGACAGCCCCGACAACGGAAGCTCGATCACCTTTGTGCCGCAAGCACGCCTTATTTTCTCGGCAAAAAAGTGGTGGGTGCGGAAGTAGTATGAGAGATACTTGGCATTCTGCTCAGACTTCAGCACCGTAGCATGTCCGCCGGTCACTACATCAACTTCTCCACACCAAGCAACAGCCTTACCAACATCCTCAACATTCTCGCTCGTGTTGGCAACCACCAGATCTCCGGGAGAGACAGACGTGAGCTTCGACGCGTACTCTGAATCAACGAACCCTTCTGTTCGAGACGCATAAACACCGTACCGAGTATAGATATGACCGTAATGAATGCAGCCCGTACCTGACTCCCTGAATGACGATCTCGGCATCCCGCTTCCACGGACTAGAGTTGCGAAGTCTCCTATTTCTCGGAACTCAACACCCTCGGGACACATCTCCTGGAGCATGTCGTCGATGCGGCTCACCTCGCACCGCCCTCGAGGTCGGCGACGATGGCGTCGATGCTCGCGCGCAGCGCGGCCTGGCGTGCCACGATCCGCTCGATCTCGGCGTTGAGGGCCCGGATGTCGACCGCCTCACGGGTGTCCTCGGCCTCCACGTACGAGGACACCGACAGGTTGTAGCCGTTGTCCTCGATCTGCTCCGGGCTCACCAACGCCGCCGTGTGCGCGACCTCCTTACGCTCCTCGATCGTCCTGAGGATCATCTCCCGGTTGGCCGGGGAGAGCTTGTTCTTGTTGCCGGAGCGCACGAACTGACGCGAGGCGTCCACGAACAGCACGGAGCTGTCCGTCCTGGACTTCTTGAGCACGATCACGCACGTGGCGATCGTCGTCCCGAAGAACAGGTCGGACGGAAGCTGGACGACGGCGTCGACGTAGTTGTTGTCCACGAGGTACTTCCGGATCCTCGCCTCGGCGCCCCCGCGGTAGAGCACCCCGGGGAACTCGACAATCGCCGCCGTGCCGTTGACCGCCAGCCAGGACAGCATGTGCATCGTGAAGGCGAGGTCGGCCCTGGACTTCGGAGCCAGGACTCCCGCCGGCGAGAACCTGGGGTCGTGGATGAGGGCGGGGTCGTCCTTGCCGACCCAGTTCGTCGAGTAGGGCGGGTTGGACACGATCGCCTCGAAGGGCTCGTCGTCCCAGTGAGCGGGATCGGTGAGCGTGTCCCCGTGGGCGATGTTGAAGTCGGCGAAGTTGATGTCGTGCAGAAACATGTTGATCCGGCACAGGTTGTAGGTGGTCAGGTTGATCTCCTGGCCGAAGAAGCCGCCGTGCACCTTGTCCTTGCCGAGCACGGTGGCGAGCTTGAGCAGCAGGGACCCCGACCCGCAGGCAGGGTCGTACACCCGGTTGACGCTCGTCTTGCCCATGACCGCGATGCGGGCGAGGACCTCAGAGACCTCCTGGGGGGTGAAGAACTCGCCGCCGGACTTTCCTGCGCTCGAGGCGTACATCGTCATGAGGTACTCGTAGGCGTCCCCGAAGGTGTCGATCGAGGACTCGCCGTAGGACAGGTTGAGGTCACCGATCGCGTTGAGGATGCGCACGAGCTTGTCATTGCGCTGCGCAACGGTGCGCCCCAGCTTGGTGGAGTTGACGTCGACGTCGTCGAACAGCCCCTTGAGGTCGGACTCGGCGCCGGTGCCGGTGGCGGAGGCCTCGATGTTCTTGAAGATCCTCTCCAGCGTCTCGTTGAGGTTCTCGTCCCGGGGAGCCCGGGCCCGCACGTTGACGAACAGGTCCCCCGGTGCGATGAAGAAGCCCTTCTCGTTAACGATGCCCTCCCGCGCCTCCTCGGCAGCGTCCTGGGACAGGAACCGGTAGTCGAAGTCCTCGTAGCCCGCCTTGTGCTCCAGTGCGTTGATGTACTCGGTCAGGTTCTCGGAGATGAAGCGGTAGAAGAGGAAGCCCAGCACGTAGGCCTTGAAGTCCCACCCGTCCACCGAGCCTCTCAGCTCGTTGGCGACCTGCCAGATGGCGCGGTGCAGCTCAGCGCGGTCAGTCTCTTTGCTCAACGGAGGACCTCTTCATCGTCGGGGCGGGGAAGCGTAGGACATTGTCCCACCTCCCACCGACAGGCTCGATCGCCCCTGGTCACCGTCCCGGTCAGGACGCGCCCTGGCCCCACAGGCCGGCCCGCTGGGCCAGGACCGCCAGGGCCACCGGGCCGGCCGAGGAGGTGCGCATGACGTGGGGACCCAGGCGGACCGTCACCGCGCCGGCGGCCTCGAGCAGCGCCGTCTCGGCCTCGGAGATCCCGCCCTCGGGGCCCACGACGACGGCCAGGACCGGCGCCCGCCCCTCCCCCGACCGGTCGGGCTCGGGCAGGGGGACATCGCCGATCGGGCGGTCGGACTCCTCGTGCAGGACGAGGACCAGACCGCCGCAGAGGCGGACCTCACGCGTCCAGTCGGCCAGCGCCGGGGTGCCCATCGGCTCGGCGACCCGCGGCACGCGGGCCCGGCGCGCCTGCTTGGCGGCCTGGAGCGCCGTGGCCTGCCAGCGATCGCGCCCCTTGGCCGCCTTAGGCCCCTTCCACACCGACACGCAGCGCTCGGCCTGCCAGGGCAGGACGAGTCCCGCCCCGACCTCGGTGGCGGTCTCCACCGCCTGGGAGTCCCGGTCACCCTTGGCCAAGGCCTGGACCAGGGCCAAGGTCAGCGACTCAGCGGGCTCGACCAGGCGCTCGACCACCCGCACCGCGAGGCGGTCCTTGCGGCCCTGGGCCACGGCGTCGAGAACCTCGCACACCAGGCGCAGGCCGTCGCCGTCGACGAGGTCGACCCGCTCGCCGGCACGCAGGCGCCGCACCGACACGGCGTGGCGGCCCTCGGGGCCACCGAGGGTGAGCAGGTCCCCGACGCCGGCCAGAGCCACAGCGCCGGCAGGCTCGAGGGTCTGGGGGGTCATGACGAAGACTGGGGCGGTCACGCCCCCAGCCTACGAGGAGGAGGCCGACCCGGTGCTAGCGTCCGGGGCCATGAGTGACGCCTCCCGCGCCCTGCCGGCCCCCGCCCCCTCCCCCGACCCCCAGGAGGTCAGACGCGTCACCGAGGGCCTGGCCGCGGTGCGCGCCAGGATCGAGGCCGCGGCCCGAACGGCCGGACGCGACCCCGCCGGCGTCCGGCTGCTGGCGGTGACCAAGACCGTGAGCCCGGCGCGCCTGCGCGCCGCGCACGCCGCCGGGGTCAGGCAGATGGGCGAGAACAAGGTCCAGGAGGCCCGCGGCAAGGCCGAGGCCCTGGCCGACCTGGGCATCCACTGGGTGCTCATCGGCCACGTCCAGACCAACAAGGCACGCGACGCCGCCCTCGTGGCCCACGAGGTCCAGTCGCTGGACTCCCTGCGCCTGGCCCAGGCCCTCGACCGGCGCCTCCAGGCCGCCGGGCGCGGCCTCGACGTCTACGTCCAGGTCAACACCTCCGGGGAGGACTCCAAGTTCGGCCTGCCGCCCGAGCAGGTCGCCGACTTCCTCGCCCACCTGCCCGCCTACCAGTCCCTGCGGGTGCGCGGGCTCATGACGCTGGCGGCCCGCAGCCAGGACACTGGACGGGTGCGCGCCTGCTTCGACCTGCTGCGCGAGCTGCGCGACGCCGGCAGGCAGGCCGGGACCGTCGGGGACGGACTGCTGTCGATGGGCATGAGCGGTGACCTCGAGGAGGCGGTCATGGCCGGGTCGACCTGCGTGCGCGTGGGCCAGGCGATCTTCGGAGCCCGCCCGGCCCCGTCCGCCTGACACCCCCGGGCGACCGGACAGGCACCGGGGCGGCTGGCACCCCCGGGCTGCCGGACAAGAACCGGGCGGCCCGGAGCCGCCCGGGCTCAGCGACGCTTGGAGCGGGACTTCTCCCGGAGCCTGCCGAGCAGGGACTCCTCCCTGGCGGGGGCGAAGCCGTCCTCGCCGCGCAGGGCCGCCAGCTCCTGGAGCAGCGCCGTCTGCCTGTCGTCGAGCCGGGTGGGGGTCTCGACGACGATCTGGACGTGGAGGTCACCGCGCCCCGGGCGGCGCAGGCGCCCCACCCCCAGGCCCGACAGGACCACCTCGTCGCCGCCCTGGCTACCCGCCTTGACCGAGACGGTGCGCTCACCGTCCAGGGTCGTCAGCGGGAAGCTCGCGCCTAGGGCGGCTGCCGTCATCGGCACGCGCAGCTCGGTGTAGAGGTCGTCGCCCTCACGGGTGAGGGCCTCGTCGGCAAGCTCGTGGATCTCGACGTACAGGTCCCCGCTCGGACCGCCCGCGGGTCCTGCGGCACCGCGGCCCGACATGCGGATACGGGTCCCGGTGGACACACCGGCCGGGACGTTGACCTCGACGTCGGCGCGCACGTGCTGGCGGCCCTCGCCCGCGCAGTCGGGGCACGGGGAGGCGATGACCGTCCCGAAGCCCTGGCAGGCCCGGCACGGGGAGGAGGTCACGACGTTGCCCAGGAAGGAGCGCTGCATGTGCTGGACCGACCCCTGCCCGTTGCACTCCGAGCAGGTCACCGGCGAGGTCCCCGGGGCGCAGCACGTGCCCTGGCAGGTCGTGCACGTCACGTAGGTGTCGACCGTCACCGTCTTGGTGGCGCCGAAGGCGACGTCAGCCAGCTCGACCTCGAGGGCCACGATCGAGTCCTGGCCACGGCGTGAGCGCGAGGCCGGGCCACGGGAGGCCGCACCCGAGCCGAAGAAGGCGTTGAAGATCCCGCCGAGGTCGGTGAAGTCCCCGCCGAAGCCGCCGGCGTAGCCGTTGCCCCGTACCGCGTCCTCCCCGCCCAGGTCGTACATGCGACGCTTCTCGGCGTCGGAGAGCACGTCGTAGGCGGCCGTGACCGCCTTGAACTCCTCCTCGTGACCCGGACCGGCCACGTCGGGGTGCAGCTGGCGGGCCTTCTTGTGGTAGGCCTTCTTGATCTCCTGGGCCGATGCCTGGCGGCTGACCCCCAGGACCTCGTAGTAGTCGCTCACTGGAGTTCGCTGTTCCTTCGTCGTGGGTGTGGTGGTGGTCCGGGCGACCGCTCAGCCGTCCTGGCCCTCGGGTCCGGCCAGGAAACGGGACAGGTAGAGGGCGACGGCGCGTACGGCCGCCATCGTGGCGGGGTAGTCCATGCGGGTGGGGCCGATGACGCCCAGGTGGGCCACGGCCTGCCCGGTGCCCGGCCCGTAGGAGGCGGTGACCACCGAGGCCTCCGCCAGGGCGTCCTCACGGTTCTCCGATCCGATGGACACACGCATGCCCGACTCGTCGCCTCCGGCCCGGCCCAGGTCCGCCAGCAGCCGCAGGAGGACGACCTGCTCTTCGACGGCGTCCAGGAGGGGGCCGATCGCCGAGAAGTCGGGGGTCGAGCGCGCCAGGTTGGCGGTTCCCGCCACGACGAGCCGCTCCTCAGCGTCGGGGCGCAGGGCGTCGAGGAGCTCGCCGCTCACCGCGGTGAGCAGGAGGCGCTCGGCCTCGGGGGCCTGCTCGGCCAGCGCGGTGAGGACCGGCAGGACCTCACCGGCGCGGCGTCCGGCCAGGGCCGCGTTGAGCCGGGTGCGCAGCGCCTCGAGCGCCACCGGGTCGACGGTGGTCTCCCCGCCGCCGGGGGCGCGAGGGATCGTGACGGTGCGCTGCTCGACGCGCCCGGTGTCGGTGATGATGACGAGAAGGACCCTTCTGGGACCCATGGCGACGAGCTCGACGTGGCGCAACGCGGTCAGCCGCAGGCTGGGGTACTCCACGACGGCGAGCTGACCGGTCAGCTGCGCCAGGACGCGCACCGTGCGCACGACCACCTGGTCGAGGTCGACCGCGCCCGACAGCAGGGCCGTGATGGCCTCACGCTCGGGGGCCGACAGGGGCTTGACCCGCGCCACCTCGTCGACGAAGCGACGGTACCCCTTCTCGGTGGGAACCCGCCCCGCGCTCGTGTGGGGCTGGTGGATGTAGCCCTCGTCCTCAAGGACGGCCATGTCGTTGCGGATCGTGGCGGGGGACACACCGAGCCGGTAGCGCTCGACCAGGGCCCGGGAGCCCACGGGCTCGCGGGTGCGCACGTAGTCGGTGACGATGGCCGACAGGACCTGGAGGCGTCGGTCGTCGCCCATCGCGGCCCTCCTTCCTGCGTCGGCGCCCTCGCGCCGCTCATCCGTCCCCGGCCCGCGGCGGGTTAGCACTCCCCGGGCACGAGTGCCATCCTACGCCGCGGCCCGGCGGGTCAGACCGCCCATGTGCGTGACCTTCCCCTACCGTGCCCTGAGTGAACACGCCCCCTCGTCCCACCCCGGGCCCGGTGCCCGGATCGACCGCCGCCCGCCGCCTGGCCCTGCGCGAGCGCGCCGCGGCCAGCGCATCCCGGGCCCCACGGGCCCCGGAGCACTCCGAGAAGGGGCGCCGCGCAACTCCCGGTCCCGCCACGACGCGCGAGCGCCCGCCAAGGTCGCTGGGAGCGGCGGACCGGTACGGCGCCGACGTCCTGGAGACCGACCCCCACCGGGTCGGACCGCACGCGGTGCGACCCGAGTCGGTGCGGGTGCCCGTGGCCCGGGGCATGGTCGTCGAGGACCGCGAGACCGGGTTCGTCGGAGCGGCGGTGGCCGTGGAGAAGTCCGGTGGGCGCCACATCGTCGTCCTGGAGGACCGCACCGGGGTGCGTCGCGGCTTCCCGCTCGGACCGGGGTTCTGGCTGGAGGGCAGGCCCGTCGTCCTCGACCCGCCCGAGCCGGCGCCCCGGCCGGCCTCAGGACCGGTGTCGGCCGCCGGCAGGCGCCTGACCGCCTCGGGCTCCTACGCCGTGGACAACGACCGGGCCAAAGTCGCACGCGCCTCGCGGATCTGGGTGGAGGGCCGTCACGACGCCGAGCTCGTTGAGAAGGTCTGGGGCGACGACCTGCGGCACGAGGGGGTCGTCGTCCTCATGCTCGACGGCGTCGACCACCTCGAGGAGGTCATGGCCGAGTTCTCCCCCTCGCCCCAGCGCCGCGCCGGGGTGCTGGTCGACCACCTCGTGGCCGGGTCCAAGGAGTCGAGAATCGCCCAGCGGGTGCGGTCCATGCCCGGAGGGGACAACGTCCTCGTGCTCGGGCACCCGTACGTCGACGTCTGGCAGGCCGTCAAGCCCGAGCGAGTGGGCCTGCGCGCCTGGCCCGAGGTCCCGCGGGGCACTGACATCAAGTACGGGACGCTGGAGGCCCTGGGGTGGCCGCACGCCGACCAGGCCGACGTCGCCCGGGGCTGGCGGCGGATCCTGGCCTCGGTGCGCAGCTACAAGGACCTCGAGCCCAGCCTCCTGGGGCGGATGGAGGAGCTCATCGACTTCGTCACGGCGCCCGGCACCCGCTGACCCCGCCGAGATCGGGACTAATGACACCCCGAGATCGGGACTAATGACACCCCGAGATCGGGACAAATGACACCCCGAGATCGGGACTAATGACACCCCGAGATCGGGACAAATGACACCTCGAGATCGGGACTTATGACACCTCGAGATCGGGAGAAGTGGCACCTCGAGTTCGCCGCATCTGGCACGTGTCTGGTGGCGCGCGTCGGGTGCCGTGGGCTGGCGCCTCGTCTTGGGAGGCTGGGTGTCGTGCGTCCTGATCTCGGGGGAGCCGGGCAGCCGCTGGGCCCGGCTGCCGGCACGCCCCGGGGTGGTGGTCCAGGAGCCTCGGGCGTGCTGGTCAGCCACGGGCTCGCGGAGCGGGATGCCCGCACCCCCACGACGATGTGATGCACATAACAGGCGGGTGGTGGTTGGGGGTCCGTGTCGGGAATCGTTGGAATGACGCCGATTCTCTCGGCTGGTCCTCGTGGTGGGGGCGGTGGTGGGCATCTGAGATGTGCAACGGTCCGGTCGATGCACACAGGGAGGGTCTCCGCCTGGTACAAGACGATCATTCTTTGGCTCAATCACGGGAATCCACCTGGGTCGCGAAGATAGTTGATGTGTGCACCACCCCCGGCACCTGGCCCCACCTGACACGGACGCACCATCCCCGTCGGCAGCCACCCGACAGCACGCCACGGAGACAGCGCTCTCCACCGACCGACCCGGGTCCCCCGCCCCCATGACCCCGACCGCGACGTACCACTTCCCCCGATCTCGAGGTGCCATAAGTCCCGATCTCGCGGTGCCATAAGTCCCGATCTCGCGGTGCCATAAGTCCCGATCTCGCGAGTCATGACCCACCAGGACCAGACTCGTGCACGATCGCGACGAACAGCACAGGGGGCGCACAGCATCCGCTGACCCCGCACTCACCACTCCGGATTTCAATGGTGTTCGGCAGCAGGCCCATCCACGAAAGGACATCGGCAATGACGATCTCACGACGGACGCTGGTCACGGCCGTTCCCGTGGCCACCCTCCTGGGGGCTGTGGGGCTGAGCGCGTGCGGCTCCCAGGACGAGAGCTCCTCGACCGCCTCGAGCACGGGGACGGCCTCGGCCTCGTTGGCACTGGACCCGGCTTCCTGGTCGTATGACTCCGACAACGACGTGTACTACCAGATCGGGCTGTCCTACGTGGCCAGCCCCCAGGACACGAGCTTTGAGACCCTGGGGATCTACGTCCCGGGCGCCTACCTGAGCGCCACGGACAACGGGGACGACACCTTCACCGCCGAGGTGGCCGCCGACGGTGCGGTCGGGGACTACACGGCAGCCACCGCCCCGATCGTCATGCCGGTCAACACCCCGGGCTACTCCGCCCAGCAGCCGCCCAGCGAGTACAGCTACGACACCGTCTCGGCCTACATGGAGGCCGGCCTCGTCTACGTCCACGCCGGTCTGCGGGGCAAGGACTCGACGACCGAGGCCGCTGCGGGCAACGCGCCGTGGGGAGTCACGGACCTCAAGGCGGCCGTGCGCTACCTGCGGTACAACGCCGCCTCCCTGCCCGCAGACCCCGAGCAGGTCTACGTCTTCGGGCACTCCGGCGGTGGCGCCCAGAGCGCCGTCATGGGCGCCTCGGGGGACTCCGAGCTCTACACCCCCTACCTCGAGGCCCTGGGCGCGGCGACCACAGACGCCGAGGGGACCGCCCTGTCCGACGCGATCGCCGGAGCCATGTGCTGGTGCCCGATCACGAGCCTGGACTCCGCCAACGCCGCCTACGAGTGGAACATGGGCCAGTTCTCCACCGAGGGCACTCGCGCCTCCGGGACCTGGACCGAGGCCTACTCCAAGGACCTCGCAGCGGCCTACGCCGAGCACCTCAACGCCCTGGGCCTGACCGACGCCTCAGGCACCGCACTGACCCTCGAGGAGTCCGGCTCCGGGGTCTACCTCGCCGGCAGCTACTACGACCACGTCGTCGGCGTCATCGAGCAGTCCCTCAACGACTTCCTGGCCGCCACCACCTTCCCCTACACCCCCGACACCACCGAGATGGCGGGCATGGGCGGCGCCTCCGGTGGCACCCCGCCCTCGGGTGGTCCGGACTCCGGGTCCACCCCCAGCGGGACCCCGCCGACCGGCTCGGCCCCCGACGCCGCCTCCGACTCCTCCACCGACTCCTCGAGCGACGCCTCCGCCCCCAGCGACCAGGGCACCGCGAGCTCGACCGAGTCCACGACCTACAACACCGTCGAGGAGTACATCGCCTCCCTCAACGCCGACACCCAGTGGGTGACCTACGACGCGGCGACCAACACGGCCACGGTCACGGGCCTGGAGGCCTTCGTCGTCAGTCAGAAGAGCCCGTCCAAGGACGTCGGAGCCCTCGACGGCGTCGACCGCGGCCAGACCGAGAACCTCGTCCTGGGCGTGGGTGAGACCACCGCGCACTTCTCCCAGATCTCTCGCGACGTCATCGCCTCCGGCGAGGCGCGGTACGCGGGCCTGACCGACTGGTCGGATGACTACGGCTCGGCGGGCTACGACTCCGACTTCACGACCACCGACTCGGTGGGCACCGACGTCCTGACCCGTCAGCAGATGTACGACCCGATGTACTACCTGGCCGCTTCCTCACAGGGGTCGGGCACCTCGTCGGTCGCCCCGAGCTGGCGCATCCGCACCGGCATCCAGCAGGGCGACACCGCCTCAACCGTGGAGATCAACCTCGCCCTCGCCCTGGCGGCCGCCGGCACCTCGGTGGACTTCGCAACCGTGTGGGGTCAGGGACACACGATGGCGGAGCTGACCGGCAGCGGTGAGGAGAACTTCATCGCGTGGGTCAAGGAGGCCTCCGCGAGCGCCTGAGACGCCGGAAGGCTCAGCCCCTCAGAGCCCGAGCGGGCTCTCCGGGCACACGCCCCCGGGCCCCGCGCGCCGCCGAGCGCGCGGGGCCCGGGGCGTGTGCGGCGCGGGGCCCGGGCCCTGCGTCCCAGGCCTCAGTCCCGCACGGGCTCGGGGTCGGCCAGGGCCGAGCGCCGGCTCGTGGCGATGAGCCTGGCGTTGTTGGCCACGAGCAGGAGCGTGAGCACCGCGCCGATCGCCTTGGCCCACACCGGCTGGGCGATGAACAGGCAAACCATGGCCACGAGCACGGGGACGAGGTAGGTGAAGGTCTTGCCGACGTAGCCGCCGAAGGTGGGCATCTGGACCCCGGCGGCGTCGGCGACCGACTTGACCATGAAGTTCGGGCCGTTGCCGATGTAGGTGATGGCGCCGCAGAACACCGCACCGAGCGAGATCGGCACGAGGTAGACCTCCGGCACCCCGGCCACGAGGGCGCCACCAGGGTTGTCGAGCTGCCCGGCCATCTCGAAGAAGGTGACGTAGGTCGGGGCGTTGTCGAGCACCGAGGACAGCCCGCCGGTGAAGATGAAGAACGTGATCTCGTTGAGGGGCAGGCGCGGGGCGATCTCATCGAGGTAGTGCAGGGCGGGGATCATCGTGAGGAAGATGCCGATGAACAGGGTGGCGACCTCGGCGATCGGACCCCACTCGAACTGGTTGTCCTCGAACCTGGCCCTCTTGTCACCCGTCCTGTAGGAGGCCCATGCCGCGCTGAGCATGATGATCTCGCGCAGCGGGATCCAGTCGAGCAGCCCGGCGTGCCCCTCCTCGATGGCGTGGACGTCCACCGAGGGCGCGAAGGCCACGGCCGCGATGATGACGGCGAACCACACGAAGTTGGAGGCTCCCCTCAGCCCCAGGGGCTGAATCTCGGTGCGGTCCTCAAGCACCGCGGAGGCGGGCTCCTGGGAGTAGAACCACGTGTCGAGCGCGAAGTAGCTGATGAGGAGCATCGCGTTGACGAACAGCCACTCCGGCAGGAGGCTGAAGGTCCAGGTGAAGGGAACTCCGCGCAGGAACCCCAGGAAGAGCGGCGGGTCTCCCAGCGGTGTGAGCAGCCCGCCGCAGTTGGCCACGATGAGGATCGTGAACAGCACGGTGTGCACCCGGTAGCGCCGCTCCCTGTTCGTGTTGAGCAGCGGCCGGATGAGGAGCATGGCGGCCCCGGTCGTGCCCACGAAGCTGGCCAGGACGGCGCCCACCGCGAGGAAGACGGTGTTGTTGCGGGGGCTGGCCTCGATGTCCCCGGCCAGGAAGATGCCCCCCGAGACGACGAACAGCGCCAGGAGCAGCGAGATGAACTGGCCGTACTCGACGACGGTGTGGAAGACCACCTGCCAGCCGCCGGCCACCCACATCCACACCGCGACGGGCAGTCCCAGGACCAGCGAGATCGCCAGCTGGCTGGAGCGCCGCTCCCACAGGTGCGCCGCGGCGGGGACCAGGGGCAGGACGGCGATGCAGGCGAGCATCGTGGCGAAGGGCAGGACAGACCACCACTGCAGGTGCATCGATGACTCCTCAGGTTGGTGTCGTGGTTCACCCTCCGACGGCGCCGGAGGACGTGACCGCACTAGGATGCCGTACCTTACCGGCGGATGGTGACAGGGGTGTGACGGGTCTCGCCGTCCGCACCCGCCGGGTCACACCGCCGTCCACCCGGCCAGCACCGTGCGCGCCTGCTCGGTCAGCGTGGCGATCGCGCCCTCGGAGTCGTTGCCCCAGGCAAGGTAGTGGAAGGCTCCGCCGCCGGCGGCGACGAAGGCCTCGCGGTTGAG
The DNA here is from genome assembly GCF_900637165.1 of Actinomyces howellii. GTDB lineage: Bacteria > Actinomycetota > Actinomycetes > Actinomycetales > Actinomycetaceae > Actinomyces > Actinomyces howellii. Next base: position 716,685 of record NZ_LR134350.1, read on the forward strand.
CTGGTCGATCTCCTCGAGCGTCTCGATGCAGTCGGCCATGAAGCCGGGGCAGATGACGTCGAGGCGCGGGCAGCCCTGTCGGCCCAGCTCGGAGACGACGTCGATCGTGGCCGGTCCGATCCACCGTGCCGGCCCGAACACCGACTGGTAGGCCACGACCATGAGCCCCTCGGGCAGGTCGAGCCTGCGGGCCAGGGCCCGGGCCGTGGCCAGGCACTCGGAGCGGTAGGGGTCCCCCGCGTCGTGCATCGCCTGGGGGATGGAGTGGAAGGACAGGACGAGCCGCTCCCCCGCGCTCGGGTCGGGTCGCCCGACCGCCTCCCAGTGGCGCTCGACGGTCTGGGCCAGCGCCTCGATATAGGCCGGTGCGCTCGGGAAGGAGCGCACCGTGCGCAGCTCGGGCTGGTCCCGCCTCGAGAGCAGGAGGCGGGCGACCTCGTCGACCACCGAGGCCTGGCAGGAGGCTGCGTACTGCGGGTAGACGGGCAGCACGGCGATCCTGCGGCACCCGGCCTCAAGCAGCCCGGCCACGACCTGGCGCAGGGCCGGCGGCCCGTAGCGCATGGCGACGGCGACGAGGACCTCCTCACCCAGGACCTCCTGGAGCCGCCTGCCCTGGGCGAGCGAGGCGTGCATGAGGGGGGAGCCGACGTGCTCGCGCTCGTGCCCGGGCCTCCACACCGTGGCGTACTTGGCGGCCGAGGCGCGGGGGCGCACGCGCAGGACGACGCCCTCGAGCACGGGGCGCCACAGCAGCGGGCTGGTCTCCACCACGCGCCGGTCGGACAGGAAGGCGCGCAGGAAACGGCGTACGTCCCGGGCCGTCGGGGAGGTGGGGGTTCCGAGGTTGACCAGGACGAGGGCGGGCCTGGGGTCGAGCTCCGTGGACACGCGCTCAGCCCCGCTGCGCGATCTGCTGACGGCGGTTCTCCAGGCCGACGATCTCCTCGAAGAGGTCCCGGTAGGCGGGGTCGTCGGGGCTCATGCGCCGCTGGCGGGCGCGCAGCTCGGCCAGAGTGCGCGTGATGCCGGTGCGTGCCAGGGCCGACAGGACGCCGGTGGCGTAGCGCTGCACGTCCTCGGGGTCGGTCTCGCCCGTGCGCCCGCCGCGCGCCGGCGGAAGGGGCATGGGGCTGACCGCGAGCTCGGTGATGGCGGCGTCGACCACGTCGATGGCCCCGGCTCGCACCTGCTCGATCCAGTGCACCGTCGCCCGGTGCAGGGCCTGGTCGGCCGCGAGCCCGGCCTCCTGGGCCCGGGCCACGAGGCCGGGGACCTCCGAGGCGCCTCCGGCCGCCTCGATGGTCTCGAAGACCGCGCGGTGGACGGGCACGGTGAAGGCGTCGGCGCCGATGTCCTCGGCGCCGGAGGCCACGGCGACCACGGGGAGCTGGATGATGAGCTCGAGGGCCTGGCGCTCGAGCCTGGCCACCGGGTCCTCGGTCCGGGGCAGTCCGGGTCTGGGGCTGTCGGTCTCCACCACCGGCGGGGGGCCGTCGGCGCCGTACGGGACCAGCCCGCGCCGCTCAGCGGCCCGCACGGCACCGACGGCCTCGGCCTCGGGCAGGCCCAGCCACCCGGCCAGGCGGCGGGTGTACTCCCGCCGCAGGGCCCGGTCACGGATGCCTGCGACGACCGGGGCGGCGGCGCGCAGCCCGCGGACCCTGCCCTCGGCGGTGTCGAGGTCGAGGTCGGACAGCGAGGTCCTGATGACGAACTCGAACAGGGGCAGGCGTCGCTCCAGGAGGCGGGGAATGCCCTCGGGCCCCTCCTCCATGCGCAGGTCGCAGGGGTCGAGCCCGTGGGGGTCGACCGCCACGAAGGTCTGCGCGGCGAAGCGCTGGTCCTCCCCGTAGGCGCGCAGGGCGGCGGCCCGGCCGGCGGCGTCGCCGTCGAAGGTGAAGACCACCTCTCCCCCGCGGGCCCGGTTGCCGGCCATGACGCCGGCCGAGGGGTCGGCGACGTCGCCCAGCAGGCGCCGCACGATCCTCACGTGCTCGGGGCCGAAGGCCGTGCCGCAGGTGGCCACGGCGGTGCGCACGCCCGACAGGTGGGCGGCCATGACGTCGGTGTAGCCCTCGACGACGACGATCCGGTGGCTGCGGGCGATCTCGGACTTGGCCAGGTCGAGGCCGTAGAGGACCTGGGACTTGTGGTAGACAGCCGTCTCGGGGGTGTTGAGGTACTTGGGGACGGTCGCGTCGCCGTCGGACAGGCGGCGCCCGCCGAAGCCGACGGTCGCGCCGGTCACGTCGCGGATCGGCCACATGAGGCGGTCGCGGAAGCGGTCGTAGATCCTGCTGCCGCCCGCTCCTCCCTGGCCGCACAGCCCGGACTCGACGAGCTCGCGCTCGGTGAAGCCCGAGGACCTCAGGACGTTGGCGAGGTTGTCCCAGCCGGCGGGGGCGTAGCCCACCGAGAAGTCGGCGGCTGCCTGCCTGTCGAAGCCCCGCTCGGCCAGGAAGCGCCGTCCCGCCCGCGCGCCGGGGCTCGAGAGCTGCTCGATGAACCATGCCTCGGCCACCCGGTTGGCCTCGAGCAGGCGCTGGCGGGTGCCCGGCTCGACCGCGCGGCGCACCACCGACCCGCCGTCCTCGTAGCGCAGCTGGACTCCCACCCGGGCGGCGAGGTGCTCGACGGCCTCGGTGAAGGACAGGTGGTTGACCTTCTGGACGAAGGCGATGACGTCCCCGCCCTCGCCGCAGCCGAAGCAGTGGAAGAGCCCGAGCTGGGGCCGGACGTTGAAGGAGGGGGTGCGCTCGTCGTGGAAGGGGCACAGGCCCTTCATCGACCCGACGCCCGCGGGCTTGAGGGTGAGGTGCTCGCCGACGACGTCCTCGATCCTGGCGCGCTCGCGCACGGCGTCGATGTCCTCGCGCTTGATCAGTCCCGCCATGGGGGCATCCTAGGTGAGCCGGAGGCGGGGACCGGCTCGCAGCCCCCGGCCTGTGGACTGCTGAGGCTCACCGACGCTCACCGGCGCTCACAGCCCGCGGCACCGGTGCCCGGGTCGGGTCAGATCTCGGACAGCAGGCCGCACAGGCGCGCGTGCCAGGCGCGGGCGGAGGTGTCGGTCAGGGAGGCGAGCTGGTCGACCACCGCCCGGGTGCGGCCCGCCTCGTCCTCGGCCAGGCGCCAGGCGGAGGCGAAGACCGGCTCGAGGTGGCGATCACCCGAGGACAGCAGGGCGTCGGCCAGGTCGAACAGCTCGGTGCGCTGGCGCAGGTAGACCGGCTCGTGCTCTCGGGGGGCCATGACGTAGTGGACGGCGGCGCCCTTGAGCACGAGGATCTCGGCGGCGGTCCGGGCCGGCACGACGAGCTCGGCGGTGTAGCGGGTCAGCGGTCCCTGCCCGTAGGCGGCACGGGTGGCCCCGGCCACGGCCGAGACGAACCGGCCGATGAGCTCGCTCGTCAGGTTCTTGAGCCTCGCGGCGTCGGCGGGTGAGCCGTCGTAGGACCTGATCCAGGTCGAGCGCGTCATGAGGCGGTCCCAGGCGGCGCCCAGCTCCTGGGCGCTCGTGGCCGTGCCGTACCAGTCCAGGGTCGCCTCGATGACGGCCTCGAGCTCCCGCTCGGAGGCCAGGCGGGCAGGATCGAGACGTCCCAGGGCCACGGCGTCCTCGACGTCGTGCACCGAGTAGGCCACGTCGTCGGAGAAGTCCATGACCTGGGCCTCCAGGCAGCGTCGGTGACCCGGGGCGCCCAGGCGCATCCAGTCGAAGACCTCACGGTCCTCCTCGTAGCAGGAGTACTTGCGCGCGCTGGGCCCCTGGGGCCCGCCCGGCCCCTGCCCCCTGGCCCAGGGGTACTTGGCCACGGCGTCCAGGCCCGCCCGGGTGAGGTTGACCCCAACAGGACGCCCCCGGGCATCGAGGGTCTTGGGCTCGAGGCGGGTGAGGATCCGCAGCGTCTGGGCGTTGCCCTCGAAGCCTCCGATCGAGGCCGCGACGACGTCGAGGGCCTTCTCCCCGTTGTGCCCGTAGGGAGGGTGGCCCAGGTCGTGGGACAGGCAGGCCGCGTCGACGACGTCGGGGTCGCAGCCCAGGGCCTGGCCGAGTGCCCGGCCGACCTGGGCGACCTCGAGGGAGTGGGTGAGTCGGGTGCGGACGAAGTCGTCGCTCGAGGGCCCCAGGACCTGGGTCTTGGCCCCCAGGCGCCGCAGGGCCGAGGAGTGCAGGATGCGCGCGCGGTCACGCTCAAAGGGCGTGCGCTGGGGGTTCTTGGCGGGCTCGGGGACGAATCGGCACACGTCGTGGCCGCCGTATCCCACGAGTCCGGCGGCGTCCTCGGACGCGGTGGCCCAGGCCGCCGTCTCACGCTTGGACATGGCGACCAAGGTATCCCATGGCACGGGTTATTATGAGGGACGCACCGACGTTCAGAAGGTCATGGCGGGCCACGCCACACACGCGCGACCCTGGTCATGCCGATGCCCGTGCTGGCCGTCCGACTGCGCCGGGCGCCGCCCGGCTGAAGGGAGCCCCTTGCCGTGATGACGACGACAACGCTCGTCCACCGCGTCTACAACGGCCCCCGCGAGTGGTGGCGCGAGGGCATGGTCTACGAGCTGGGCTCCCCCGAGCTCGGGGCCGACGGTCTCGACGGCCTCTACGGCCTGCTCGAGCACGTGCGCTCCCTGGGATCGGGTGTGGTCCTCGTGCGCCCCTCCCTCCTGGAGACCGATGGCGGGCTCGACTCCTTCCGTGACTTCGCCGACCGCGCCCACGGACTGGGGCTGCGGGTCGTCGTGCGCATCTCGGGCGCCATCGGCCCGGTCACCGGGGCGCACGTGCGTCCCGACAACCCCATCGTCGTGGGTCGGGAGCGCGAGGGAGAGGGGCTGCTCGAGCGCGCGGCCGCCTTCCTGGCCGCCGGGGCCGACGGCATCGACCTGGGCACGATCGTGCCGCCCGACATCACCGACCAGACGAACCTCGAGCGGCTGAGCGAGTACTTCACGATCCTGCACGCGATGGTCGCCGAGCACGTCGACGACGGCATCGTCGGCGCCGACGTGTCGGCCGACTACCCTGAGACGCTGCGCCACCACCTCCAGGACGACTGGCTGCACCACCTACGCGACGACCGCCTCATGCTGGCCCGGTGGGACCGGGAGTCCCTGACCCGGCACATCACGAGCTCGCTGTCCGAGCACGACCGTTTCGGCGCCGCCCCCGTCTGGCGCCACCTCCCGAGCTCCCGGCTCGTCGGCGCAGACGACCCCGGCGACGGCAGGCGCTGGTTCGAGGTCGACGCCGACCTGCGCCACCGCCGCTCGATGGCGCTGCTCACGCTCATGCTCGCCCTGCCCGGCGCGGTCTACCTGCGCCAGGGCGACGAGATCGACCTGCTCGACCAGGACAAGCCCTCCGACCCCCTCGACCTGGCGGCCGTCATCATGCGCAGCTCGGCGACGCAGGACTCGCTGTTCGGCTCCCCGCTGGCCACCGTCAGGCACGCGGCGCGCATGCGCCGTGAGCACGACCTGGCCACAGCACCGGTCGCCTTCGTCAGCGGGCTCACGTGGTGCCCCCCGGAGGCCGTCGTGCTCCTGGCCCGCGACATCCTCGTGCTCGTCAACACCACCGAGCAGGCCATCGACCTGCCCGTGCACGCCGAGGTGCTGCTGTCCTCGGCGGCGCTCTTCCAGGAGGGTGGCCGCCTCGTCGTCCCGCCGACGACGACGGTGTGGGTCGTCGCCAGCACGGTCGCCTGAGCAGCTCACCCCGGGGCGGCGGAGCCCTGACCCACGAGCGCCTCATGACCTGAGACACGTTTGTGCAACTATGCAGAACCGCTTGCAAGTCTTGCACGGAGGCGTTACATTTCTTGTGCAACGGGTCAGCTGCCCATCCGATTCGAAGGAGAATCACGGTGACTCTCAACCGCCGGTCGTTCCTGTCCATGACTGCCATCGCCACCACCCTGGCCGCGGCCACAGCCTGCGGGTCCTCGGACTCCGGCTCCGGTTCCGGCTCCTCGGCGAACGCCTCCGCCTCCGCCTCTGACGGCGCCGTCGTGCGCGACGCCGACGCCGACCTCGTCATCTGGACCGACGACGTCAAGGCCGGCGCCCTCAAGGACGTCGCCCAGAAGTGGGGCGAGGAGCAGGGCATCACCGTGGCCGTCCAGTCCGTGGCCAGCGAGCTCCAGGCCAACTTCATCTCCGCCAACCAGGCCGGCAACGGCCCGGACATCCTCGTGGCCGCCCACGACTGGATCGGCAACCTCGTCCAGAACGGCTCGATCTCCCCGGTCACCCTCGACTCGACGGCCACCGGGAACTACCAGCAGGTCGCCCTCGACGCGGTCACCTACGACGGCCAGACCTACGGCGTGCCCTACTGCGTCGAGACCCTGGCCCTCTACACGAACAAGGCCCTGACGACCGTGGCCGAGCCGGCCACCATCGAGGAGCTTGCCGCCGCCGGTCAGGCGGCGGGCACCGAGGCTGTCCTCTCCCTGCCCGTGGGTGAGAAGGGCGACGCCTACCACATGCAGCCGCTCTACACCTCCGGAGGCGGCTACCTCTTCGGCAAGAACGCCGACGGCTCCCTCAACCCCGACGACATCGGCGTCGGCGGCGAGGGCTCGGTCGCGGCGGCCGGCAAGATCGGCGAGCTGGGCAGCCAGGGAGTCCTCAAGACCTCGATCTCCGACAAGAACGCCATCTCCCTGTTCACCGAGGGCAAGGCCCCCTACCTCGTGTCCGGCCCGTGGGCCCTGGCCGACATCAAGGCTGCCGGCATCGACTACGGCGTCACGAAGATCCCCGGCTTCGAGGGCATGGGCGAGGCCCGCGCCTTCGCCGGCGTCAACGCCTTCTACGTGGCCGCCGGCGGCAAGAACAAGGCCTTCGCCGAGACCTTCGTGGCCGACGTCGCCAAGGACTCCACGATCGCCGAGGCCATGTACGCCGTCAACCCCCTGCCCCCGGTCCAGAAGGACCTCGTCACCACGCTCGAGGCCTCCGACCCCGACATGGTCACCTTCACCGAGCTGGCCACGAGCAACGCCGACCCGATGCCCTCCATCCCCGAGATGGCCGCCATCTGGGGCCCACTGGGCAAGGCCTACGCCAACATCGTCGGCGGGGCCGACCCGACCTCGACGATCCAGAGCGCCGGCGAGGAGATCAAGTCCGCCCTGGCCTGATCGCCTCCACCACTGCTGAGGGCCGGCGGGACGACCGTCCCGCCGGCCCTCAGCGCGCCCACCCGCATCCCTCCCCGTCCCGCACCGACCTGCCCCGCAACCCACCGGCGGTCTGCCGTGCCGCCACCCGTCCCCCTGAAAGGCTCATCCAGTGGACTCAGATCCCACCCCCTCGCCCCGGGCCGCCACGCCGCGTGAGAGGACGACGACGATCCTCTCGGTGCTCGTGCGCGTCCTCGTCCTGGGCGCCGCCCTGTCCGCCGCCGTCTACCTCGTGCCCCTGCTCGTGTCCTACAAGATGTGGATGTGGCTCGTCGTCGTGCTCCTGGCCACCGCGGCCCTGTTCGTCCTGTACTCCACGAAGCGCTTCGTCCCCGCCAAGTACCTCTTCCCCGGCTCCTTCTTCCTCGCGGTCTTCCTCATCGTGCCGATCATCCTGACGATCCAGACCGCCTTCACCAACTTCGGCGACGGCTTCCGCGGCACGAAGGAGGAGGCCATCACGACGATCACGAACAACTCCGTGGTCCAGGCGGCCGACTCCCCGATCTACAACCTGACGGTGGCCACGACCGGCTCGGCGGTCGACGGCCCCTTCTCCCTGTTCCTCGTCGACCCCGACACCGAGGAGGTCCTCTACGGTGCCGACGGCGAGACCGTCCAGGAGGCCGACCCCCAGGCTGTCACGGTCACCGACGGCTACGTCACCGCGGCCGAGGGCTACACGATCCTGACCCCCAAGGAGGTCAACGCCGCCTACGAGGCGATCTCCACCCTGTCCCTGACGGTCTCCGACACGACCGCCATCAAGGTCCAGGGCGTGCGCAACGCCTTCGAGGGCACCAAGCGCCTCGTCTACGACGAGGCCAGTGACTCGATCACGAACACCGACACCGGGGAGGTCTACACCGTCCAGAAGGTCGGCGACTCCGACTACTTCGTCAACGCCGCCGGGGACAAGCTCAGCCAGTCCTGGAAGCAGAACGTGGGCCTGGCCAACTTCGAGAGGCTCTTCACCAACTCCTCGATCGGGTCGCAGTTCTTCAAGGCGTTCACGTGGACGCTCGTCTTCGCCTTCGGCTCGGTGCTCCTCACTTTCGGCCTGGGCTACTTCCTGGCCCTGACGCTCAACGACGACCGCGTGCGGGGCCGGCGCCTGTACCGCTCCTTCATGCTCCTGCCCTACGCCGTCCCCGGGTTCATCTCACTGCTCGTGTGGTCCAACTTCTACAACAAGGACTTCGGGCTCATCAACGAGATGCTCCACCTGTCGGTCAACTGGCTCGGGGACCCGACCTGGGCCAAGGTCGCGGTGCTCCTGACCAACACGTGGATGGGATTCCCCTACATGTTCATCGTGTGCACCGGCGCCCTCCAGTCGATCCCCCACGACGTGCGCGAGGCCGCCACCATCGACGGGGCCAGCGCCTGGCAGACGACGACCCGCGTGACCACGCCTCTGCTCCTCGTGTCCGTCGCACCCCTGCTTGTGAGCACCTTCGCCTTCAACTTCAACAACTTCAACGCCATCCAGCTGCTCACCGAGGGCGGCCCCTTCCCCGCCGGGGAGTACACCCGCGGCGGCACCGACATCCTCATCTCGATGGTCTACCGCATCGCCTTCGGCGGCTCGGGGGCGGACTACGGCTTCGCCTCGGCGGTGTCGGTCGTCCTGTTCGCCATCACCGGCGTCATGGCCGCCCTCCAGTTCAGGGCGACCCGCCGCCTCGAGGACATCCACTGAGGTCACCAGGAGACACGCATCATGACATCTTCATCCCCGTCATCGTCCCCGTCCCCCGCCCCCGAGGCCCCCGCCGCACAGAACAAGATGCCCTTCGGGCGCTGGTTCCGCGAGATCGGCTGGCGCCACGTCGTGGGGGTCCTGGCCCTCGCCTTCGCTGCCTTCCCGGTCCTCTACATCATCTCCGCCTCCCTCAACCCGCTGGGCACGGTGGCCTCGACCAGCCTCGTGCCCACCCAGGTCAGCCTCGTCAACTACGAGACCCTCCTGTCGGGGGCCAAGGGGGACTTCACCGGCTGGTACCTCAACACGATCCTCGTGTGCCTCGTCGTCGCCGGGGTCCAGGTCTTCCTGTCCTCCCTGGCGGCCTACGCCTTCAGCCGCTTCCGCTTCAAGGGCCGGCGCGGCGGCCTCCTCGCGCTGCTGCTCATCATGATGTTCCCGGCGATCCTGTCGATGATCGCCATCTACACGATGATCTCCGAGATCGGCGACGTCGTCCCGGTCCTGGGTCTCAACACGCTGACCGGCTACTGCCTGGCCCTCCTGGGCGGGGCGCTGGGCCAGGTCTGGCTCATCAAGGGCACCTTCGACACGATCCCCAAGGAGCTCGACGAGGCCGCCATCCTCGACGGCTGCACCCACTGGCAGGTCTTCACCAGGATCCTGCTGCCCGCGCTCAGGCCCATCCTGGCCACGACCTTCCTCCTGGCCTTCGTCGGCATCATCTCGGAGTTCCTGCTCGGGTCGATCTTCCTGACCGAGGACTCCAAGAAGACCCTCGCCGTGGGCCTGTACGGGCTGCTGTCGGGTGACAGGTCGAACAACCTGGGGATCTTCGCCGCCGGCTCGGTCATGACGATGGTCCCGATCATCGCGCTGTTCCAGTACCTCCAGCGCTACATCGTCGGCGGGGCGACCGCCGGCGCCGTCAAGGGCTGACAGGGGCCCGGATCGTGAGGACCACCGCCGTCGACCACCTGGCCGAGCCCCACCACGACACCGGCCCGTCCTACCTGTGGGGCCGGCGCGCCCCCGGGGCCGGGCTGACCGCCCGGTTGTGGGTGCCTGCGGCCCACGACCCCGAGCGCGTCGTGCTGCGTCAGGTGGTCGACGGCGAGCCCGTCATCACGATGATGGAACGGGTCGCCCGCACGCCCGCAGGGTCCTGGTGGCACGGACCGGTCCGCCTGGTCAACCCGGTCAACCGCTACCGCTTCCTGCTCATCTCCCCCACCGGCGCCGATCCCTACCTGTGGTACCACGCCGCCGGGCTGTCCGACCACGACGTGCCCGACTCCACCGACTTCCAGGTCCTGGCCTGCGACCCGGCACCTAAGTGGGTGCACGACGCCGTGTGCTACCAGGTCTTCCCCGACCGCTTCGCCTACCGGATGGCGCCCGCAGGGCGTGAGGCGCCCCCGTGGGCCCGGCGCCGGGACTGGCTCGACGAGCCCCCTGCTGCGGGCCCGCAGACCTCGACGGCCTGGTACGGCGGCGACCTGGAGGGGATCATCGACCACCTCGAGTGGCTCGAGCGCCTTCACGTCACGGTCGTCTACCTCACCCCAGTCTTCCCCGCGGCCTCAGTCCACCGCTACGACGCGACGAGCTTCGAGGACGTCGACCAGCTCCTGGGCGGCACCGAGGCCCTGGCCCGGCTGAGCGCCGCGCTCCACGCCCGCGGGATGCGCCTCGTGCTCGACCTGACGACCAACCACACCGGCGTCACCCACGAGTGGTTCACCGCCGCGAGCGCCGACGCCGGGGCGGTCGAGGCGGGGTTCTACCACTTCGAGCACCACCCTGACCGCTACGCCTCCTGGCTCGACGTCCCCTCGCTGCCCAAGCTCGACCACCGCAGCCCCGAGCTGCGCGAGCGGCTCGTGCGCGGCCCGTCCTCCGTGACGGCGCGCTGGCTCGCCCCTCCGGTGAGCGCCGACGGCTGGCGCACCGACGTGGCCAACATGACCGGCCGTCACGGACAGGTCGACCTGGCCCACGAGGTGGCCGCCGACATGCGCGCGACGATGGACCAGGTCGAGCAGGACACCGGCCGCAGGCTGTGGCTCGTGGCCGAGCACGGCCACGACGCCTCAGGGGACCTGACCGGCTCGGGGTGGCACGGCACGATGAACTACGTCGGCTTCACCCGGCCCCTGTGGGCCTGGTTGTCCGACCCCGACCCCGCCGACGGGCTCACCTGGCTCGGCATCCCGATGCCCGTCCCGCACCTGGACGCGGCCCAGGTCGTGCGGGGAGTGCGGCAGTACACAGCGCACCTGCCCGCCAGCGCCGTGGCGGCCTCGATGAACCTCCTGTGCTCCCACGACACCCCGCGCCTGCGCACCGTCGTGCGCTCCCGCGAGCTCCAGCTCCTCGCCGCCACCGCCCTGTTCACCGCCCCCGGGGTCCCCACGGTCTTCGCCGGCGACGAGCTGGGCGCCACCGGGGTGACCGGCGAGCACTCCCGCACGACCATCCCCTGGGCGACGGGTCCCGACGGTGCGCCGGCGGCCGACGAGGTCGCCGACACCGGGTCCTGGGGCCCTGTCGACCGGGTGGTCCTCGAGCGCTACCGCCACCTGGCGGCGATGCGCGCCGGCTCCACGGCCCTGCGCCACGGGGGCCTGCGGTGGGTCCACGCCGAGGGCGACATCGTCGCGTGGACGCGCACCCATCCCGACGGCGACGTGCTCGTCGTCCTGGCGCGAGGACCCGCCGGCACGCTGCGCCTGCCCCTGGCGGCACTGGGCGCCGGGGGCGTGGAGAGCATCGAGTGCTTCGACGCCCTGAGCGCCAGGATCGACATCGCCGCCAAGGACCCTCACGTCCCCGGCGAGCCCGCTCAGGGCGCCGGCGAGCTCGTCGTCACCGCCGCAGGCTGCGGCGCGCTCGTGGCCGTCCTGCAGCCCGACCCCACCGCGGCCGGGGGTCGGTGAGCAGCTATCCTGTTCCGTGCCGACCAGGGATCACCAGGGCCGTCCAGCGCCGACACGTGACGAACCGCGCACACACATCCGGACCCGTCCGCGCAGACCCATGCCGACTCACTGAGGAGAACCACCGTGCACGAGCGCATCACCCTGTCCGACATCGCCGAGCAGGCCGGGGTGTCGACGGCCACCGTCTCGCGTGTCCTCAACGGCAAGTCGAATGTCGCCGAGGTGACCCGCAGGCAGGTGCTCGCCGCCCTCGACGTGCTGGGCTACGAGCGGCCCGAGACCCTGCACCGGGCCTCCAAGGGCCTGGTCGGGCTCGTCGTCCCCGAGCTGAGCAACCCGATCTTCCCCCTGTACGCCCAGGAGATCGAGCAGCTCCTCGCCTCGGGCGGACACACCCCGTTGCTGTGCACGCAGACCCCTGGAGGCACGAGCGAGGACGAGTACGTCGAGATGCTCGTCGACCGGGGCGTGGCCGGCATCGTCTTCGTGTCGGGGCGCCACTCCGACACCGGCGGTGACGTCACCCGCTACCAGCGCCTGCGCGAGCGAGGCGTGCCGCTGGTGACGATCAACGGCAACGCCCCGACGATCAAGGCCCCGGGCTTCACCACCGACGACCGGGCGGCGGCCCGCATGGCCGTCGACCACCTCCTCAGCCTCGGGCACCGGCGCATCGGCCTGGCCATGGGCCCGGGCCGCATGGTCCCCGCCCAGCGCAAGCGCGCGGGCTACGAGGACGCGGTAAGCACGGCCCTGCCCGACGAGCCGCTGCGCATCGTCGAGACCCTCTACACCTACGAGGGCGGCGCCAGCGCCGCCCGCCAGCTCCTCGAGCACGGCTGCACCGGGATCGTGTGCTCCTCGGACATCATGGCCCTGGGCGTCATCTCGGGGGCGCGGGCCGCCGGCCTCGTCGTCCCCGACGACCTGTCGGTCATCGGCTACGACGACTCCCCGCTCATCCCCATGACCGACCCGCCCCTGACGACCGTGCGCCAGCCGGTCGAGGCGATCTGCCGGGCCGCGGTCACCACCCTGCTGGCCTCGATCGGGGGCGAGCAGCCGGATGACACCGAGATGCTCTTCACCCCCGACCTCATCGTGCGCGGATCGACCGCCCCGGCACAGTAGGTCCCGCTCAGCGCGACCAGGTCCGGGCCAGGCGCTCCCCGATCGCCTCGAGACGCGCCGCCACGGCTCCCGCGCCGCCTGAGTCCCACGCGGGCGCCGCGGCCCGGGAGTCCTCGAGGCCGTAGGAGGCGCACAGGCCCGCAGCCGCCAGCTCCCCGCGGGGCACGCCCGCCCTGCCCGCGACGAGGACCGCCGGCAGGGCCAGCGCCCCGGCCGCCCTCCCGACGACCTGGGGCACGCAGTCCTCGAGCACGTCGAAGGCCTCCCCGGCCGAGGTGAGCACGAGGTCCCGGTCCCCCAGGGCCCCCTCGAGGCCGAGCAGGGCCGCCATGACCCGCGCCCCGGGCAGCGCCCGGGCGCCCAGGGCTCGCAGGACGAGGGCGCAGCCGCCGCCGGCCCCGGTCCCCCAGGCGGTCACGGTCGGGACCGGCGCCGCCGCGGCGAGCCCGACCCGCGGCACCCGCTCGCCCTGCCCTGCCCGCTCCACACGGGAGGCCAGGTCGGTGCTCAGGCCGGTGGCCCGGGCACAGGCCCGCCGGTCCACCTCCTGGGCGGTCTCAGGCCCCAGGTCGGCGAGCTCCGCCAGCGCCCGGCCGGCCCCGCTCAGCCCGCCCAGGGGGGAGGTGTCGGCCAGCGCCAGGACGAGACGGCGCCCGCGCAGCGCCCGGACCGCTGGCCCCGACCCGCCCAGGGCCTCGATGAGGCCCGCCCCGCCGTCGTGCACCGCCGTGCGCGCCATGCCCACGACGAGCTCCTCGTCGGGCCCGACCACCTCGAGGGCGGCTCCCAGGACCTGGCCGATGCCTGCCGTGCTGCCCTCCTCAGCCTCCCGGCGGGCCTGGTCGGGGTCGGCCGGAACGGGGCAGAGGGCCGCGGCGTCGAGGAACCAGGTGCCCGGCGCGTCGCAGCCCGGTCCCAGGCGAACGAGCCGCGCTCCTCGCTCCTGGCCGGTGGGCCCCGTGCCCCTGAGGTCCAGGCGGGCGGCGACCGTCCCCGCCGGGAGCTCTGCGGCGCCGCCCGCGCCGCCGTCGGGCAGCGGCAGCAGGCGCAGGCCGTCCCCGGGACGGGACCGTGCCCACCCTCGTGCCAGGGCCTCGGCCACCGCGCCGGCGCCCAGGCCGAGCTCGGTCAGGGGGACACCGTGCGGCTGGGGGTGCATGCCCCCCGGGGCGAGCAGGACCCTCACGGCACCGGGCTCAGGAGGCCTCGACCGCGCCACCCAGGCGAGCCAGGAGGAGGGCCTCGGCGAGCACGACCTTCTCGAGGTCGCCCAGGTGCATCGACTCGTCCTCGCCGTGGGCGCGGGAGTCAGGGTCCTCGACCCCGGTGACGAGGACCTGCGCCTCGGGGAAGGCCTCCTGGAGGGTCGCGATGAACGGGATCGAGCCGCCCTGGCCGATCTCGACCGGCTCGGTGCCGAAGGCGGTGGCCAGCGCCCAGGCGGCCGCGCGAGCGGCCGGGGTGCTCGCCGAGCCGTCGAAGGCGGGGCCCGTCTCGGTGGCGCCCACGCTCAGGCGCGCTCCGAAGGGGGCGCGGGACTCCAGGTGGGCCGTGAGCGCCTCGAGCGCCTCGTCCGGGTCCTGCCCGGGGGCCACGCGCATCGAGAGCCTGGCGGTGCAGCTCGGGGCGAGCACGTTGCCGGCCAGCTCCAGGGGCGTGACGTCCATGCCGATGACGGTGAGGGCCGGCTTCGTCCACAGCCGTGCGGTGAGGTCCCCGGTTCCGATGAGGTCGACACCGTCGAGCACGCCGGCGTCGGCCCGGAACTGTGAGTCGGGGTACTCCGGGAAGCCGGGTGCCGCCTCGGGCCGGGCGACCAGGCCTGGGACGGCCACGTCCCCCTGCTCGTCGTGGAGGGTGGCCACGAGGCGGCACATCGAGGTCACGGCGTCGAGGACCGGTCCGCCGTACCCGCCCGAGTGCAGGGCGTGGTCGAGCACGTCCAGACGCACGTCGACCTGGACCAGGCCCCGCAGCGAGGTCGTCAGCGCGGGCACCCCGACCTTCCAGTTCAAGGAGTCGGCCACGACGATGACGTCAGAGGCCAGGAGCTCACGGTGGGCGTCGAGGAACTCGCGGAAGGTCGGCGAGCCGACCTCCTCCTCCCCCTCGACGAAGACCGTCACCGAGCAGGGCAGGGCGCCGTCGAGCTCCCGCAGGAGCCGCAGGGCGTGGACGTGGGCGACGATCCCTGCGCCGTCGTCGGCCGTGCCCCGGCCGAAGAGCCGCTCACCGCGGCGCTCGGCGACGAAGGGGTCCTCCTGGTGCCAGGCGGCCGGGTTGCCCACCGGCTGGACGTCGTGGTGGGCGTAGAGCAGGACGCGCGGGGACCCCTCGGGCCCCTCGACGTGCGCGAGGACCGCGGGACGGCCCTGGACGCCGTCGGCCCCCTCGACGCTGAGGACCTGGGACCTCAGGCCCTGGGCGCGCAGGAGGCCGGCGACGTGCTCGGCGCTGGCGCGCACATGCGCCTGGTCGTGGCTGGCGGCGGACACGGAGGGAAGGGCGACCAGCTCCACCAGGTCCGAGACGATGTCCTCGACGGAGTCCTGGACGGCGCTGCGCACGGCGTCGACGGTGATCATGGTGCGAGGGTAGCCCTCCCGAGCCGCTAACCTGTCACCCGTGAAGCTGTTCAACAAGCGCGACGCCGCCCAGGACACGCCGGAGCCCGCGCCCCCGGCCAAGGTCGGCGGCAAGGGCCGTGCCACCCCCAAGCGCAAGGAGGCCGAGGCGCGGCGCCTGCACCCGGTGGTGCCCACGGACCGCAAGGCGGCCAAGGCCGAGGCGCGCGCCCGCCGTGACGAGGCGTGGCGCCTCCAGGACGAGGCGATGCGCACCGGCAACGAGCGCTACCTGCCCCCCAGGGACAAGGGGCCGGTCAGGCGCTACGTCCGCGACTACGTCGACGCCCGCTACAGCGTGGGCGAGCTGTTCCTGCCGCTGAGCATCGCGCTCATGATCATCGTCTTCGGCTTCTCCTCCACCGGCTCCTCCGGGCTCAGCCTCATGCTCCTCCTGGGGCTCTACGCCGTCTTCTTCCTGGCCATCCTCGACGCGATCGTGTGCTGGTGGCTCGTACGCCGCAGGCTCTACGCGAAGTTCGGGGTCGAGGAGGTCAAGGCCCAGGGCGTGCTGTTCTGGTACGTCTTCAGCCGCTGCTTCAACCTGCGCCGCCTGCGTCGTCCCAGCCCGCAGGTCCGCCGTCGGCAGTACCCCTCCTGACCCCTCCTGACCCGGTCCCCGTCCCGGGTTCTCGCAGGGCGCAGCCCGGTCCCCGTCCGGCGTGCTTCGTCTAGGCTGGTGAGCATGGTCGCATACCGTCATCTGGGCAGCTCGGGCCTCAAGGTCACCGAGATCACCTACGGCAACTGGCTCACCCACGGCTCGCAGATCGAGGCCGATGCCGCCACCGCCTGCGTGCGCACCGCCCTCGACCTGGGCATCACGAGCTTCGACACCGCCGACGTCTACGCCAACACGGCGGCCGAGGAGGTGCTCGGGGCCGCGCTCAAGGGCGAGCGCCGCGAGTCCCTCGAGATCTTCACGAAGGTCTACTGGCCCGTCGGCCCGAAGGGCCCCAACGACGTCGGGCTGTCGCGCAAGCACGTCATGGAGGGCATCAACGGCTCCCTGCGGCGCCTGGGTACCGACTACGTCGACCTCTACCAGGCCCACCGCTACGACTACGCCACCCCGCTGGAGGAGACGATGCAGGCCTTCGCCGACGTCGTGCGCGCGGGCAAGGCGCTGTACATCGGCGTCTCGGAGTGGACCGCCGAGCAGATCGACGCCGGCCAGCAGCTGGCCTCCCAGATGGGATTCCGCCTCGTGTCCAACCAGCCGCAGTACTCGGCGCTCTACCGGGTCATCGAGGAGCGGGTCGTACCGACCTCCACCGCGCTGGGACTGGGTCAGATCGTGTGGTCGCCGATGGCCGAGGGGGTGCTCACCGGCAAGTACCTGCCCGGCCAGGCACCGCCTCCAGGCTCACGGGCCACCGACGACAAGGGCGGCAAGCAGATGATCGAGGCCTGGATGCGCCAGGAGGTGCTCACCGCGGTCCAGCGCCTCCGGCCGGTGGCCGAGCAGGCGGGCCTGACGATGGCGCAGCTCGCCCTGGCCTGGGTCCTCCAGCACGACTTCGTCTCGGCGGCGATCGTGGGAGCCTCCCGTCCTGAGCAGCTGGTCGAGAACGTCAAGGCCTCGGGGGTCGTCCTCGACGAGGACGTCATGGCGGCCGTCGACGCAGCCCTGGGCGACGTCGTCGAGCGCGACCCCGCCCGGACCCGCTCCCCCGAGCAGCGCCCCGCCTGAGGCAGGGTCCGCGGTGGCGCCGCCGAGCACCGGCGCCACCGCCGTGTCAGGCGCGGGGGCGCCGGGCGGTGGCCAGCGCCCTGTTGATGCGGCCCGGCCAGGCCGGACCGTTGTAGATGAAGGCGGTGTAGGCCTGGAGGAGGTCCGCCCCGGCGTCGAGCATGAGCTCGGCGTCCATGATCGAGGAGATTCCCCCCACCCCGATGATCGTCGGCCCCTCCCCCAGCCGGGAGCGCAGACGCCGCACGACCTCCAGGGAGCGAGGAAGCAGCGGCGAGCCGGACAGGCCTCCCTCGCCCAGGTCGTGGTCGATGGTCGTGTTCGTGGCCACGACGCCGTCCAGGCCCATGTCGGTGACGAGGTCGGCGACCGCGTCGATGTCCTCGTCCGCCAGGTCCGGGGCGAT
Organism: Actinomyces howellii; assembly: GCF_900637165.1. Taxonomy (GTDB): domain Bacteria; phylum Actinomycetota; class Actinomycetes; order Actinomycetales; family Actinomycetaceae; genus Actinomyces; species Actinomyces howellii. The sequence continues at coordinate 734,385 of NZ_LR134350.1, forward strand.
CTTGACCATGAGGGGCACGTGGCGTCCCGCGGCCGAGTCGGCCGCCTGGCGGACGGCCTGGAGGATGGGGCGCAGCGACTCCACGCCCTGGAGCTCACGCAGCCCCGGGGTGTTGGGGCTCGAGACGTTGACCACGAGGTAGTCGGCCCAGCGCGCCACCGCCGCGGCGGAGTAGCGGTAGTCCTCGACAGCCTCGGACAACGGCGTCGTCTTCGTCTTGCCGATGTTGGCCCCCACGACGATGGAGCGCCCCCGGGGCGTCGAGCGCAGCTCGCGCAGCCGCCGGGCGGCCTCGTCGGCACCGGAGTTGTTGAAGCCCATCCGGTTGCGCACGGCACGCATCTGCGGGTAGCGCCACATGCGGGGCCTGTCGTTGCCCGGCTGGGGCCGGGCCGTGAAGGTGCCCACCTCGATGAAGCCGAAACCGAGCATGTCGAGGCCCTCGACCGCCTGGCCCTCCTTGTCCATGCCGGCCGCCAGGCCCAGCACTCCGGGCACCGGCCGGGCCAGGGGACCTCCCTGGTTGGCGCTGGGCACCGGGAACAGCGGGCGCCGGCCCCATGCCTGGCGCACGACGTCGCGCAGGAGCGGCACCCTGCTCGTGACCGCGATCGCGTCCAGGCACACGTCGTGGATGACCTCGGGGTCGATGCGGGTCAGGACGGTCTTGTACAGCAGGTCGTAGAGCACCACATCAGGGTACCCGGGTGGCGTGCTCCGGGGCGGCCCAGCTCCGCCCGTCACCCGTCCTGCGACGGGAGCCGCTAGCCTGGGGCCTGCCCGCCGTGCGCGTGGCGCTCACCGCTGCCGGGGCTCCGAGTGCGGGGCGGGTTCGGTCCGCACCGCACGAGGCGACCACCAGACCACCACCGACCACCACGAGACCACGACGAGGTCACCATGAGCTTCAACCGCGACATCAAGGTCAACCCCAACCGCGTCTCGACCGGGGGCGGGCGCCGTGGGGCCGCCCTGGGGGGAGGATCGGTGCTCATGGTCCTGGCCCTGGTCGTCCTCAGCCAGGTCACGGGCATCGACCTCACCGCCCTGGCCCCCGGCCAGGACGCGGGCACCTCCACCCAGGCGTCCAGCATCGACATGTCGGTGTGCGGCAGCGGGGAGACGGCCAACGGCGAGGCGGCCAACACGTACACGCAGTGCCGGATGGCGGCAACCGCGGAGTCGCTCGACGCCGTGTGGGGCGCACAGCTCCCCGCCCAGGCGGGCACCGCCTACGTCGCCCCGGAGTTCCACCTGTGGGACGGCACGTCGGTTTCGACCGCCTGCGGCACCGCCTCGTCCTCCGTCGGCCCCTTCTACTGCCCGGGGGACTCGACCGTGTACCTCGACATGCGCTTCTTCTCCGACATGGAGTCGACCCTCGGCGCCGCCGACACGCCCCTGGCTGAGGAGTACATCGTCGCCCACGAGTTCGGCCACCACATCCAGAACCAGCTGGGCACGATGGCCTCCGCCGACCGCTCGGGGGCGGGCGCCACCTCGGACTCGGTGCGCCTGGAGCTCCAGGCCGACTGCTACGCGGGGCTGTGGGTGCACTACGCCTCGACGACGGTCGACCCGGACACCGGGACCCCCTTCCTCGTCACCCCGACGCAGGAGGAGATCTCCTCGGCCGTCCTGGCCGCCGAGTCCGTGGGCGACGACCACATCCAGGAGCGCTCGGGCTCCTCGGTGGACTCCGACACCTGGACCCACGGGTCCTCCGAGCAGCGTGTGCGCTGGTTCACCACGGGGATGAACACCGGTTCGGTCCAGGCCTGCGACACCTTCGCGGTGGCCGACACCGAGCTGTGAGGACCGGCCGGGCCCGCGAGGAGGACCTCGCCCGCCGGACCCTCACCCGCGCCGCCACCCGCGGCCCCGCCCCCGCCGCGTTCGTACCTTGTGCACCGTGTACGAACCCCGCCCCCGCCGCGTTCGTACCTTGTGCGTTCGGTGCGGGGGTTACGGGTGCGCTCAGGAGGCACAAGGTACGAAGCCGGCACGTCCCCGCCGTGCCCCTCAGCCCCTCAGTCCTCCCAGTGCCGCACGACGCCGCGCAGGAGCACGCCGAACACCGCCCCCGTGGCCAGGAGGTAGACCCCGTAGTACTGGCGCACGAGCGGGCCCAGGGGCCTGTGGGCGGCGACGACGACGGCGGTCGCGGCGGCCATGCGCAGGCCTCGCTCCCCCGCCGCGTGCAGCACCACCTTCCCCAGGGGCAGGTCACGGCGCCCGGACTCGGCGGCGAAGAGCTTGACCGGGATGCCGGTCAGCGCCTGCTTCCAGTAGCCCGACGGTCCCTGCGCCAGGTAGCCGGAGGCGGCCCGACGCATGCTCGGGGTCGTCCAGGGAGCGGGCAGGCTGCGCCCCGAGCGCGCCAGCAGGTGGTGGACGGCCACACCGGCCACCGAACCGGCGACGACGGCGGCTCCGCGCCGCCACAGGCGCTCGGGCTCGGCGACGCCGAGCCAGACCTGGCTCATCTCCGCCATGACGGGGAAGGACATGGCCTCGGCTGCGCCCCAGGCGACCATAAGGGCGTCGCCCCGGGCGCCTCGCATGAGCTGGCCCGCCAGGACGTGGATGTCGGAGACCGGCATGGGGCGGCGCGGGCGCTCCAGCAGGCTGAGGACCTGCTGACGGGCCTGCGCGCTCACCCCGGCGATGTCGTCTGAGGGCTCGATGGGGGTGCCCACGCGGACTTCCACCGGTGAGTAGCGCGGCAGACCACCGGCCTTGGGCATCATCTCCCTGGAGCCCACCAGGGCCACCGGCAGCACGGGGATGCCGAAGTCACGGGCCAGGCGTGCGGCTCCGGAGTGGAACTGGCCGAGCTGTCCGTCCCGGGAGCGGGTGCCCTCGGGGAAGATGAGCACGCTCATCGACTCCGCCACCCGGTTGGCCAGCACGCCGCGCAGCTCCTCGTAGGCGCCCTGACCGTCGCGCCGAACAGGGTAGGCGCCGAGCAGGCCCCGGGCCACCAGGCGCCGGGGACGGCTGGTGAACCAGTAGTCCTGGGCAGCCACGGTCACGACCCTCATGATCGTGGGCGAGGCGCTCATAAGCGCGATGGTGTCCACGTGCGAGCCGTGGTTGGCCACGACGACGTACGGGCCCTCGGAGTCGAAGTCGCCCTCGACGTGCACCCCGCCGAAGGGGGCGATGACCGCCGACCACAGCTTCTGGCGGGCCACGGCGCGCCAGGTGACCTTGGCGGGGGTGCGCACGATCGAGCGCAGACGCCGACCGGCCGAGCCCACCGCTGCGCCCCCGGGCAGGGACGGCAGGGAGGGCCGGGCGGACAAAGACGGAAGGGACGGCATGGACGGCATGACGGGCTCCTTTCGGCGGTACCAGGTGGGTGACCAGTGGACGACGTCTCCTCTATCCCAGCACCGCAGCCAGTGGGAGGACGAGGAGCAGGGAGTCGACCCGGTCGAGCAGGCCGCCGAAGCCGGGTAGCCAGGCGCCGGCGTCCTTGACCCCGGCGGTGCGCTTGACCATGGACTCGATGAGGTCGCCCAGGACTCCGCCCAGGCCGACGGCGATGACCAGGCCCGCCGTGATCTGTCCCAGGAGGGTGAGGATGACGACCGCCCCGACGAGCGCACCGACCATCCCGCCCACGGTCTTGTTGGGCGACAGAGGAGACAGGGGGCGACGCGCCCAGGCGAAGCGCCTCAGGCTCGTCCCTCCCGTCCAGGCCGCGACATCGGCGGCCGCGGCGGCGAAGGCGATGAGGAAGGCGTCCTGCCACAGGATGACGAGGTGGGCCAGCGACCAGGGGATCCAGACCGAGGCGAAGCCGGTCAGGCTCGCCCGGCGCAGGCCGTGCACCGTGTCCCCGGCCAGGACGGCGGGCAGGGCGCAGACCAGGACCATGAGCGGGGCCAGCCCGAGCAGCCCGGGACGCAACCAGGCGGCCAGAGGGTAGGCCACGGCCAGGACCCCGAGCAGGGCCGTCTCGGCCCGGGGCAGGCGAGTCAGGCGGGCGAGCTCCCTGACTGCCTGGACGGAGAGCACGGCCGCCAGGAGGGCGGTGGTGCCGCGCCCGGCCCAGATCGGGATGCCCACCACCGGGATGATGATCGCCCAGGTGGTCCACCGGCGCCTGAGCTCGGACTTGCCGGAGGCGGCCACGCCGACGCCGGCGACGAGGAGCACCGCCACGGCGGCGACGGCCAGGAAGACGGCCCGTCCGGTCAGCGTCCAGCCCACGCCCGGCAGGGTGAGGCTCCAGGCGCGGTCGCCTCCCAGGAGCCAGTCGACGACGCCGGTCCGCACCCCTGCCTCGACGGGCCAGGCGGCCAGGGCGTGCAGCGGCTCCATCCTCATGCCCCCCGTGAGCCGGCCTGGTCGTCCCGGAGGGCACCGGAGCCGGCCAGGGTGAGAGCGGTGCGCCTGAGGCGTACCGCGGCGGTGAGCAGGGAGCCTGCGATGAGGATCCAGGCGATGAGGTCGAGGTGGCCGGGCAGCGCGGCTGCGACGACGGCGGCCAGGCAGCGCTCGGTCTTGCCCACCGGTCCTCCGTTGAGGCGCGGGGCGCCGGCGCCGGCCGCAGCCAGGGAGACGAAGGTCGGCACGGTGGCGGCGAGCGCGGCCACGAGCAGCAGGCCGATGGTCGTGTGTGGGGCGCCGGTGCGCAGGGCCAGGCCGACCACGCCGGCCATCATGATGAGGTCGGAGGCCCGGTCACCGAGCTCGTTGAGGACGAACCCGAAGGGACGGGCGACCCCGCGGGCGCGGGCCACCGCCCCGTCGAGGTTGGCCCCGCCGAGACGAGCAGCCAGGGCGACAAAGGCCAGGGGCCACCATCCCATGACGACGGCCCCGGCGCCGACGCAGGCGGCCGCGACACCGACGGCGGTCCACAGGTCCGGGGAGATCCCGCGACGCACCGAGGCGTTGACGAGCAGGTGCAGACGACGTGTGTACCAGGTCTTGAGGGAGTACAGCGAAGGCACACGAGCACACTAGCGTGTCGGGGCCGCCGGCCTGCCGGAACGGCTGGGGCCGTCTGGGGGAAACTCTCCCCATGCGTGTTGCACAGATCGCCCGGCTCACGGGGACGACCGTCAGGACGGTGCGCCATTACCACGCCCTGGGCCTGCTGCCCGTGCCGCCCGAGCGCGGTGGGTGGCGCGACTACGAGCTGGCGCACGTGGCGCGGCTGTCCCGGATCCGCTGGCTCGTGCAGGCGGGGATGCCGCTGAGCGCCGTCGCGAGGGTGCTGCAGGCTGCGCCGGGGCGGTCAGGCACCGAGCAGGGCCAGGACCCGGTCGGCCCTCAGACCGGGTCCTGCACCGGCGGAGACGGGCGGAGCGCCGCCGCGGGCGTGGTCGAGGACCTGCGCGCCGCCCTGTCGACCGTCGAGGCGCACCTGGAGGAGGCCGCCCGCCAGCGGGACATGCTCCGTGCTCTGCTCGAGCGCGCGGAGGAAGGGCTGGCCGTGTCCCCCATGCCCCCGCGGATGGCGGCCTTCTTCGACCGGATGGAGCGCGACGCACCTGACGAGCGCACACGCGCCGCCGTGCGCCACGACCGCGACATCGTCGACCTGGCCTGCTATCGCGGCCAGATGCCGCCCGAGGCTGAGCACTTCTTCCCCGAGCCCGACGCCGAGCTCGACGCTGCCACGCTCGCGGCCTACGGAAGCGACCTGGAGTCCGCCACCGCGGCCGAGCTGGCCGAGCACGCCGACTGGCTCGTCACCCGCCTTGAGGACCGCCTGACCACCGACGAGCTCAGGGACCTGGCCAACCAGGTCGACACCGCCGTGGTCAGCTCGTTGTTCAGGCTCATCGCCGGGGTCTGCCCGCACTCGACCCGGGTCGCCCGGTTCCTCGAGGAGCGCCTGCTCGCAGCCATCGAGTACTGGCGGACAGCCTGAGCAGGAGGTCGGGCAGCGCTCACGCACCGCCTGCCCGCGTGCACGGCGGGTCGGCGGCGGGTCGGCGTGGGATCACATGTCGATGCCTCTGCGGAGTTGAGTGCGACGCGACGTCACACCCGAGCCTGGGGGCATGAGAGGACACGAGGGACCCGCCGTCGAGGTCGACGACCTGGTCAAGACCTTCGGCCGCCTGCGCGCCGTGGACGGGCTGAGCCTGAGGGTCGAGGCAGGTGAGGTCCACGGATTCCTCGGCCCCAACGGAGCGGGCAAGTCCACCACGATCCGGGTCCTGCTGGGCATGTACCACCGCGACGGCGGCACGGTCCGCGTCCTTGGCCACGACCCGGCCGACGGAGCCGGCGCCGTGACGAGGCGCACCGCCTACGTCCCCGGCGACGTCGCCCTGTGGCCCCACCTGACCGGCGGCCAGACCCTCGACGCCCTGGCCGCCCTGAGGGGCGCGCGCGACCGGCGCCGCGAGGCAGAGCTCATCGAGGCCTTCCGCCTGGACACGTCCAAGCCGGTACGCACCTACTCCAAGGGCAACCGGCAGAAGGTCGCGCTGGTGGCCGCCCTGGCCGCACCCTGCGACCTGCTCGTCCTGGACGAGCCCACCTCGGGCCTGGACCCCCTCCAGGAGGAGGTCTTCATGGGCGCCGTGCGCCGCGTCGCCGAGGACGGGCGCACCGTCCTGCTGTCCAGCCACGTCCTGGCCGAGGTGGACCGCCTGTGCCGGACCGTCACCATCATCAAGGACGGCAGGACCGTCGAGTCCGGCCTGCTGACCGAGCTGCGCCACCTGCGGGCCTCGCACCTGACCTTCCGGCTCCCTGACGGCGTCGGGCTCACCCTGCCGGAGGAGGTCGACGCACCCGTGGAGCGGGCCGACGGCGCCACGGAGGTCTCGGTCCCGGCCCGGTGGGTCCCCGAGGTCCTGCGCGTGCTGCTGGGGGCGCGGGCGTCAGAGATCACCTGTGTACCCGCCTCCTTGGAGGACCTGTTCCTGCGGCACTACGAGGCCACGGCACGATGAGCACGAAGAGCACCTCACCGAGGTCCCCCGCTCCGCCGTCAGCACCGTCCTCAGCGCCCGAGGCCGCGAGGCCGGCAGCGGCTCTCGCCACGGTCGGGCGCGTGGCCCGCATCGGCCTGGGCGAGCAACGGACCTGGTTGACGGCCCTGCCGGTGGCGGTCGGCCTCCTGACCGCGGTCCTGGCGCCGAGCTACGGGAGCACCTACGCCACTGCGGCGGACCTGGCCCGTGCCGTGGCCTCCGCGCGTCTCAACACGACCTCGACCTTCCTGTACGGCACCCTGCCCGAGGGCGCCGACGTCGTGCAGCTCACGGTGTGGGAGCTCGGGGCGCTGACCTGCCTCGTCCTGGGCGTCGTCATCGTCCTGCGCGCCGTGGCCGCCTCGCGCGCCGCGGAGGAGGCGGGCCGAGCCGAGACGCTCCGGGCGGTGGGGGCCGGGGCCGTCACGCAGCTGGCGGGCTCCGCCCTGGTCCTGGGAGTGCAGTGCCTCGGGCTGGGAGCGGGCGCCGGTGCAGGCCTGCTCACCCTGGCGCGGGCCGGCACCGCCGACGCGCTCGCCTACGGCGCCGCGGTGGCACTGACCTGTGCGCTGGCGGCAGCCGGCACCCTGCTCGTCTGCCAGCTCCTGGCCGACGCCACGGCGGCACGTGGCGCCTGCCTGGTCCTCATGGCCCTGCTCTTCGCCTGGCACGGAGCCGCGTGCGCCGAGGGCTGGGGCTGGGCAGGGGCCTGCTTCCCCTTCTCGCTGCGCGGTGAGGTCGATCCCGGCGGTCTCAACGACCTGGCTCCGCTGGCCGTGGCCGCCCTGGCCCTGGCGGCGCTCCTCGTGGCGGCGGGCTCGGCAGCGGCGGCACGGGACCTGGGTGCAGGACTGGTGCGCCCTCCTCGGCGCACCCCGCGCCCGCTCAGGGTGCGCGGCCCCCTGACCCTGGCGGTGCGCCTGTGCCGGTACCAGGCCCTGGCCTGGGCCGCCGGGACGGCGGCGGCCAGCGCGGTGCTGACGACCATGGGCCAGGACGTGGTCACGACGGCGCGCCAGGGCGGCCTCGAGGGAGGGTCCCTGGGATCGCTGCTGAGCGGGGAGGACCCCGGCACCTCCTTCCTCAGGTACATCGGGACGCTGGTCGGGTGCCTGGCGGCCTCCCAGGCCGTGGCCCTGTGCGGGCGCCCGGTCGCCGACGAGCGCGCCGGCCGGCTGGAGGCCCAGCGCGCCACCGGCACGGGCAGCGCCCGCATCCTCGTCTCGTGGTGGGGCGTCGGTGTTCTCGCCGCGGGAGTGACGCTGGCGGTCTCGACCATGACAGCCGGGTGGGCCGGAGTGAGGGTCCTGGGCACGAGCTGGGCCGACGCCGTCCGGCTCGTCGGCGGGCAGCTGCCCGCCGCCCTGGCCGCGGCCGGGGTGACGACCCTGCTGTGCGGGACGTGGCCGCGTGGCCGGGCAGCGGCCTGGGCACCTGTGCTCATCAGCCTTGGCATCGCCCAGCTCGGCGGCGTCCTCGACCTGCCGCAGGTCCTGCTCGACGCTGCTCCGCTGGCGCAGGCGGGTGAGCGCTCGAGCCTGTGGCTGGCCGGCTGCGGCCTGCTCGGCGTCGTGCTCGGCGGAGTCGGGATCGGCCGTCGCGACCTGTGGGTCGACGGCGTGGAGGCCCGTGCGCCCGCAGACCGCCTCCGTGGCGCACACGGTCAGTAGTACCTCCACTGGGACATGTCCTCGTTGTAGGTGCGCACGATCCTGGGGTTGAGGAGGGTAGAGGGCTCACTGGGCGTCGTCGGGGCCGGGTGGTCGAGCACGATGAAGCGCAGGAGCTCGGCGCTCTGGTACCTCAGGCCATCGGGAAGGTGGCCGGCCAGGAGCGCGTCGGGGCTGGAGGTGGCCAGCACGAAGCCCCACTCCCCGAAGGACGGGACGTTGACGCTGAAGGGGTGGATCTGCCGGTCGGGCTGCCCCGCGGCGACAGTGGACGCCACCATCGAGAAGGCGTTCGGAGTGAAGTAGGAGGAGGTCGCCTGGGTGACCATGACGCCGTCGGGAGCCAGGAGGGCGTCGATCTGACGGTAGAACTCCACGGAGTAGAGCTTGGCCAGCCGTTCGTTGGAGGGGTCGACCAGGTCGACCAGGACGACGTCGTAGAGCCCCGGGTCATGGTCAGCGGTGAAGCTGAAGGCGTCTGCGTTGACCACCTCGACCCGCTGGTCGGACAGGGAGTCGTCGTTGTGCCGGCGCAGGTGCGGGTTGGTCCGCGCCAGCTCGGTCATGCGCGGGTCGATGTCGACCACGGTGACATGCTCCACCCCCGGGTAGCGCAGGACCTCACGAGCGGCCAGCCCGTCCCCGCCACCCAGGATGAGCACCCGGGCCGGGGCCCGCACCGAGGTCATCGCGGCTGCCGAGATCGTCTCGTGGTAGCGGGCCTCGTCGAGGCTGGAGAACTGCAGCTGCCCGTTGAGGTAGAGGCGCATGTCCTCGCCGTAGCTGGTCAGGACGATCTTCTGGTACTCGGTCTGCTCGTAGTAGACCACCGGGTCGCTGTAGGTCCGAGAGTCGATGCTCCGCTCCAGGTGGCTGGCCCCGACGAACAGGGCCAGCAGGAGCAGTGCCGCCGCCACTCCCCCGTACAGGACCTTGCGCGGGGCGTCGACCTGGAACAGCACCACCATGGCCACCAGGACGTTGAGCGCCCCCACGAGATAGGCCCCGCGCATGAGCCCCAGCTGAGGAAGGAGCACGAGCGGGAAGACGAGGGAGGCTACCAGTGCCCCGAAGTAGTCCAGTGCGAGGATCCTGCTGAGCAGCTCGACCGAGGAGCGCCGCCCGAAGCTCTGGAAGGTCTTGACCAGCAGGGGGATCTCCAGGCCGATGAGCACGCCGATGGCGAGGCTGGCTCCCGTGAACACCCACCAGTGCAGGTCGGTCAGACCGAAGGCGGCGTAGAGGACGAGCACCGAGTTGCCTCCCACCAGGCCGAGCAGGATCTCGTTGACGGCGAAGACGACCGCCGCGTTGCCGCGCACGCGGGCAGCCGCGAGCGATCCCACGCCCATGCCGAACAGGGTGATGCCGGTGGCCAGGCTGAAGCTGAGGACCGAGTCGCCGATGAGGTAGGAGGCTGCCGTGCCCAGGATCAGCTCGTAGATCAGCCCACCGACCGCGGCCAGGAGCGCCGCGGCGAACAGGGCGGCGGCCTCACGCTGCCGCCCGGCGCCACGGGACATCACGGAGCCCTTCACCGCGCCCCGGGGGCCTGGTCGTCGCACAGGAGAGCAATGACCGCTGGTGCGTGCACGATCAGCCGACGACCGTGGCCGCGATGATGAGGGCGATCGCCACCGCGGTCCCGGCGAAGGCCACACCCAGGCCCGTGTTCTGGTCCTCGATGAGCTCGCGGCGCAGGTCCAGCCGGAACACGGTGTTGACCACCCAGGCGAAGAGCATGAGCAGCGCCACCCCCAGGACCGCGTAGACGACGGTGGCCAGCAGGGTCTGCCAGTCCAGCCCCGAGCCGCCGACCGTCTCCTGCGCCACAGCCGTGATCGTCCTCATCGTCCTCATCCTTCTTCCTCCTCGTCGTCAGTTCGCTACTTGCCTACTCCGCCGCCGCCACCGCCGTACACCGGGCGGGTCGTCCCGGCGCAGTCCTCCTCGCCCTCCTCGCAGCGCCGCTCCTGGTCACACCCCCGGGGCATGGCGCCCGCCACCACGACGGTGACCAGGCCCAGCGCACTCAGCACGACGGCACGCGGCACACCGGGCGGGGAGATCACCTTGCCGAACATGCGCCTCTGGGCAGCCGACTTGAGGCGCTGCTTGCGGTAGGACAAGAGTCCCCTCCTGCCGAGGCGGTCGATCGTGACAGCGGTCCTCCTGCCGGCGGCGTCGGTGAGCACGAAATCGGCGTAGTCCAACTGCTGACCCCGTTTCAGACGGCATGTCGTCCTGCCCAGGATCCGGTCGAGAGTGCCCCGACCGACCTCAGTCACCCGGGCGTCGTACACGATGCCTCCGCTGACGAGCGTGTAGTGCTGCCCGACGACGACGGTGCGCGGATCGAGGAGCTCCGCGAAGTGCATGGGCTCGTAGAGGAAGACGGCACCATCGTCGTGATCGACCTCGACCCACGTGTCGCCGTGGTGCGTTCCTGACAGCTGCCACTCCTCCCAGGTGTAGAACTTACGGTCCTCGTCATCCCACAGCAGGAAGAGCAGGCAGCCTTCGACGCGCAGGGACCGCTCCCGGCCCTGGACCACCTCACCGACCGTGAGCCGGGCTCGCGTGCTGCTCACAGCTCCACCGCCGCGTGGGTGACCGCCCGGGCGCCCAGGAGGCGCGCTGCACAGGACCCGATGGCGTCGACGACTCCCACCTCGATCCGGCGGCAGCTGGTCAAGGTGAGGTACGCGGTGCCGGTCTCGGGCCAGGAGTGGATCGCCACGTGGGACTCGGACAGGACCAGGACGGCGCTGACCCCCTGGGGAGCGAAACGGTGCTCGACGGCGGCGACCACGGTCAGCCGGGCAAGGTCGGCCGTGTCCTTGAGAAGGGCCGTGATCGTCGAGGGGTCGTCGAGCCGGTCGCAGGGGGCACCCTCGATCCTGTATGTGACCGACCAGATGCCTCGCGAGCGCATGACCCAACGATAGCGATGCCGCTCACTGCGGAGAAACCATGACGACGGGGAGGGCTACCCGCCGTCACCCCGGCGCCGGGGCCTCAGACGTTGAAGCCCAGTGCCCGGAGCTGCTCGCGGCCCTGGGGGGTGATCTTGTCCGGCCCCCACGGCGGAAGCCAGACCCACTGGATGCGCACCGCGTCGGTCAGGTGGGCCAGGGCCTGCTGGGCCTGCTCCTCGATGACGTCGGTGAGCGGGCAGGCGGCGGTGGTGAGGGTCATGTCGAGCACGGTGGTGCCGTCGGGCTCGATGGACACGCCGTAGAGCAGGCCGAGGTCGACGACGTTGATGCCCAGCTCGGGGTCGATGACGTCGCGCAGGGCCTCCTCGACGGCGGCGGCGTCGAGCTCCGCCGGCTGCGGCACGGCGTGGCGCGCCGCCATCGGGTTGTCGAGGTCCTCGGGGTTGGTGCTCATGGCTCCTCCTTGGTCAGCGGGTGTGGGGCGGCGGTCGGGGGCGGGTTGGCTCTCGGTCGGTGCCGGGTCAGGGGCGCTCGACCGCCGGCAGCGCCCGCCCCGACTTGGCCAGGGCGTCCTTGAGGGCCATCCAGCCCAGGAGCGCGCACTTGACTCGGTTGGGGTACTTCGAGACGCCCTCGAAGGCGGCGGCGTCCTGGAGCTCGTCGAGGACGTCGTCCTCGACGCCCCTGCCCCGGGAGTGCATGAGGAGGTGGAAGTCCTCCTCCAGACGCGCCACCGTCTCCAGGTCCGCCCCGTCGACGAGGTCGTGCATGACCGAGATCGAGGCCTGGGAGATCGAGCAGCCCTGGCCCTCCCAGCCCACTGCCTCCAGCCGGTCACCGACGACCCGCACCCCGAGGGTCACCTCGTCTCCGCAGGTGGGGTTGACCTGGTGCGACACTCCGTCGGGGGTGTCGAGGGCGCCGGCGCCGTGCCGCTCGCGGGAGTGGTCGAGGATCACCTGCTGGTAGAGCTGGTCGAGCTCGTTCATGCTCATCTCCGGAAGTAGGCGCGGACGTCGGCCACGGCGGTCAGGAAGCGGTCGATCTCCTCCAGGGTCGTGGTCGGTCCGAAGGATACGCGAGAGGAGGACGGCGTCCCGAAGTGGGCGTGGACCGGCTGGGCGCAGTGGTGGCCGGTGCGTACCGCCACGCCCACCGAGTCGAGGTACTGGCCGACGTCGTGGGGGTGGACGCCCTCGACGGTGAAGGACACGACGCCGAGCCGGTCGTGGAGGTCGAGCGGGCCCAGGACGCGCAGGCCGCTCACCTGCTCCATCCCGGCCAGCAGGTGGGCGGTCAGGGCCTGCTCGGAGGCGTGGAGGCGGTCCATCCCGATGCCTGCGAGGAGCTCGACGGCGACCTGCCAGCCGGCGGCCTGGGCCAGGGGCTGGCTGCCCGCCTCGAAGCGGGAGGGCCCTGCCATGTAGGTCGAGGACTCCATGGTGACGACCTCGATCATGGACCCGCCGGCGAGGACCGGAGGCATGGCGGCCAGGAGGTCCTCGTGGGCCACGAGCGCCCCGACGCCGGTGGGGCCGAGCATCTTGTGGCTCGACAGGACGACGGCGTCGACTCCTGCTGCGTGCAGCGCAGTGAAGTCGAGGGGTAGGTGCGCGGCGGACTGGCAGGTGTCGAGCACGACGAGGGCCCCGGCGGCTCTGGCCGCCGGCAGCACCTGCTCGAGGGGGGTGACCGCACCGGTCACGTTCGAGGCGTGGGTGAGGGCGACCACCCGGCAGCGCTCGGTGATGACCCCGGTGGTGGCGGGGTCGATACGGCCCTCGGGCGTGAGGTCGAGCCAGCGCAGGCGGGCGCCGGTGCGGGCGCACAGCTCCTGCCAGGGCACGAGGTTGGCGTGGTGCTCGGCGCGGGAGACGACGACCTCGTCCCCGGGGGCCAGGCGCAGCCGGCTGCTGGCCCCCTGCTCCCCCGTGCCCCGGTCGGCGGGGCGTCCGAGGCTGGCGTGCCCGATCGACAGGGCCAGGAGGTTGAGGGCCTCGGTGGCGTTCTTGGTGAAGACGAGCTGGTCGGGGCGCGCCCCGACGAAGCCCGCCACCGCGGCGCGGGCGTCCTGCCACGCGGCGGTGGCCTCGTCGGCGAGCTGGTAGGTCGAGCGTCCAGCGGCTCCGTTGGAGCCGCGGTAGAACTCGGCCTCGCGGGCGATGACCGCCTCGGGCTTCTGGGAGGTGGCCGCCCAGTCGAGGTAGGCCAGCGCTCCGCCGTGGCGAGCGGGTCGCTCGAGGTAGGGGAAGGCGGCGCGCAGCGCGTCGACCTCTGCGGGGGCCAGAGGCTGTGCCGGGTGGGCGGGGAGCGGTGCGGTCATCGGTGTGCCTCCCTGGACGGGTGTGGTTCGTGGGCTCGTCGGACGCGTGGGAGCGGCCGAGCGCGCACTCAGGCCAGGAACCGGTCGTAGCCCTCGTTCTCGAGGCGCTCGGCCAGGTCGGGCCCGCCCTCCTCGGCGACGCGGCCGTCGACGAGGACGTGGACGAAGTCGGGGGTGATGTAGCGCAGGATGCGCGTGTAGTGGGTGATGACGACGAAGCCGGCGTCGGACTCCTCGTGGAGGCGGTTGACTCCCTCGGAGACGATGCGCAGGGCGTCGACGTCGAGCCCGGAGTCGGTCTCGTCGAGCACGGCGAAGCGCGGGCGCAGCAGCTCCATCTGGAGGATCTCGAAGCGCTTCTTCTCCCCGCCGGAGAAGCCGGTGTTGACGTCCCTCTGGGCGAAGGAGGGGTCCATGCGCAGGCGCTGCATCGCCTCGTCGACCTGACCGACCCACTGGCGGACCTTGGGGGCTTGGCCGTCCAGGGCGGTCTTGGCGGTGCGCAGGAAGCTGGCGACGCTCACCCCGGGGACCTCCACCGGGTACTGCATGGCCAGGAAGAGACCGGCCCGGGCGCGCTCGTCGACGCTCAGCTCGAGCAGGTCGACGCCGTCGAGCAGGACCTGGCCGTCGGTGATCTCGTAGTCAGGGTGCCCGGCGATCGCGTAGGCCAGCGTGGACTTGCCTGATCCGTTGGGGCCCATGATGGCGTGGACCTGCCCGGAGCCGACCGTGAGGTCGACGCCCTTGAGGATCGGCTTGGGGCCGTCGTTCGTGGCGACCTGGACGTGGAGGTTGGTGATGCTCAGCGTGCTCATCGATGCTCTTTCAGCGAGGGTCCGGCGGGAGGTGCCGGCGGTGACGGTGTGGCAGGTGGTGGCGGCGGTCAGTTCCGGAGGCGCGGGTCGGTGCCCGTGGGGCGCCCGCGCGCACCGGGTCAGGCGGGGTCCGGGGCGGAGCCGGGTCGGAGGAGGCCGGCGACCTCGAGCTCGGCCTCGATCGCGGACATGAGCCGCTCCTCGACCTCGGGGACGTCGATCTCGGCGATGATCTCGTTGAAGAAGCCCAGGACGACGAGACGACGGGCCTCGGCCTCGGGGATCCCCCGGGAGCGCAGGTAGAACAGCTGCTCGTCGTCGAAGCGCCCGGTGGCGCTGGCGTGCCCGGCACCCTCGATGTCGCCGTTCTTGATCTCGAGGTTGGGCACCGAGTCGGCCTTGGCGCCCTCGGTGAGCACGAGGTTGCGGTTGAGCTCGTAGGTGTCCGTGCCCCGGGCGCCGGAGTCGATGAGGCAGTCGCCCACCCACACCGCGTGGGCGCGCTCCCCCTGGAGGGCACCCTTGTAGGTGACCCGCGAGTAGCAGCGCGGCTCGGTGTGGGCGACGTAGGGGCGGTGCTCCTGGTGCTGGCCGGCGTCGGTGAAGTACACCCCGTAGGCGTCGACGCGCCCTCCCTCACCGGAGAAGCCGAGGTCGGGGCAGATGCGCACGTCCCCGCCCAGGGAGACGACGACGTGCTTGAGCGCCCCACCGGCGGCCACCTCCGCACGGTGGTTGGCGGCGTGGACCGCCTCGTCGTCCCAGCCCTGGATCGACACGACGGTCAGCTCGGCACCGGGGGCCACCGAGATCTCGACGGTCTGGGTCAGCGCGGCGTCGCCGGTGTGGTCGATGACGACCGTGCCCACCGACCCCTGACCGGCGAGGATGACGAGGTGCTGGGCGACAGGGCCCTCGTCCTGCCCGCCACCGAGCACACCGACCCGGACGGCGCGCTCGGTGCGGGTGCCGGCGGGCACGGTGACGACGGTCGCCCGCTGGACCGCAGCCCAGGCCACGACGCCGGTGCGGTCCACCGGAGCGCCGACGGCCCCGACGCGGGGGCCGTCACGATCGACCGTCTCGACCTCGACGCCCGCCGGGGCGTCGACCGAGACGCTCAGGGCGCCGGCCCCCGTGCCGGCGGACACGGCCTCGAGGTCGAACAGGGGGGCGAAGCGGCGCACGGGGGTGAAGCGCCACTCCTCCTCGCGCCCGCGCGGCACCGGGATGTCGGCGGGATCGAAGGACGTGGGGCGCTCGGCCCGGGAGGAGACGTACCTCGGCGCGGCGCCGTGGGAGTGGTCTGCCTCCAGCCTCGCTCGCGAGTGGTCGGTGGACAGGTCAGGCATAGGGGTGCTCCTGTGCCGGGAGGTCCCGGCGTCGTCGGGTCGGTGGGCGGGGCGGCTGGCTCAGCCCACCGAGTTCTCCATCTGCAGCTCGATGAGGCGGTTGAGCTCCAGGGCGTACTCCATGGGCAGCTCGCGGGCGATGGGCTCGACGAAGCCGCGCACGATCGTGGCCATCGCCTCGGTCTCGCTCAGACCACGCTGCATGAGGTAGAACAGCTGGTCGGCACTCACCTTCGAGACGGTGGCCTCGTGGCCCATCTCGACGTCGTCGGTGCGCACGTCGACGTACGGGTAGGTGTCCGAGCGGGAGATCTCGTCGACGAGCAGGGCGTCGCACAGGACGTTGGACTTGGAGTGGCGCGCGTTGCGCATGACCTGGACCAGGCCCCGGTACGCCGAGCGGCCGCCGTCGCGGGCGATGGACTTCGAGACGATGTGGCTTGAGGTGCGCGGCGCCATGTGGACCATCTTGGCGCCGGTGTCCTGGTGCTGCCCCTCCCCCGCGAAGGCGATGGACAGGGCCTCCCCGCGGGCGTGGGGCCCCATGAGGTAGACCGCCGGGTACTTCATGTTGCGCTTGGAGCCGATGTTGCCGTCGATCCACTCCATCGTGGCGCCCTCGGCGCAGGTGGCGCGCTGGGTGACGAGGTTGTACACGTTGTTCGACCAGTTCTGGATCGTCGTGTACCGCACGCGTGCGTTCTTCTTGACGATGATCTCCACGATGGCCGAGTGGAGGGAGTCGGTGGAGTAGATCGGGGCCGTGCACCCCTCGACGTAGTGGACGTAGGAGTCCTCGTCGGCGATGATGAGGGTGCGCTCGAACTGGCCCATGTTCTCGGTGTTGATCCGGAAGTAGGCCTGCAGCGGGATCTCGACGTGGACCCCCTTGGGCACGTAGATGAAGGAGCCGCCCGACCACACGGCGGTGTTGAGCGCGGCGAACTTGTTGTCCCCCGCGGGCACGACCGTGCCGAAGTACTCCTGGACGAGCTCGGGGTACTGGCGCACCGCGGTGTCGGTGTCGACGAAGATGACACCCTGCTCCTCCAGGTCCTCACGGATCTGGTGGTAGACGACCTCGGACTCGTACTGGGCCGCCACGCCCGCGACAAGGCGCTCGCGCTCGGCCTCGGGGATGCCGATGCGGTCGTAGGTGGTCCGGATGTCCTCGGGCAGGTCGTCCCAGGAGGTGGCGGGGCGGTCGGTGGAGCGCACGTAGTACTTGACGGCGTCCATGTCGAGGCTCGACAGGTCCACTCCCCAGGTGGGCATGGGCTTGCGCTCGAAGATGTCGTAGGCCTTGAGCCGCTTGGCGAGCATCCACTCCGGCTCGCCCTTGATCGCTGAGATCTCCCGCACGACCTGCTCGTCGAGACCCCGCTTGGCGTTGGCCCCGGCCTCGTCGGAGTCGTGCCAGCCGAATCCGTAGGTCGTCGGGATCGAGTCGATGATCTCGTCGTCGCTGCGCACGGTGTCGGTGGCTGGTGAAGTCATCGGGTTCCTTCCGGTCGCTGGGGCGTACGGCCCCGCGTGTGGGCTGCGGCCCGCGCTGCGCGCTTGCGCAGGGCGGGCATGGCGATAGGGACGTGGGTGGTGCACACGTGCTCGCCCCCGGCCAGGGTGGCCAGACGCTGCACGGGCACGCCCAGGAGCCGGGAGAACGCCTGGGTCTCGGCATCGCACAGCTCGGTGAACTGGCCGGCGACGTCGCGCACCGGGCAGTGGCCCTGGCACAGCTGGACAGCGTAGGTGCCGTCCCCGACGTCGCGCACGGTCGCGGCGTAGCCGTCCATCGTCAGGGCGTCAGCCAGGGCACGGGCGCGGTCGGAGGGGTCCTTGCCCGCGGCCTCGACCACGGGCATGTACCGCCGCTCGAGGTCCCGCCCGCGCGATGCCGCGAAGGAGTCGACGGCGCGCTCCCCGGCCACCTGGGAGAGGTAGGCCAGGGCACGCCCGGCCAGCTCGGCGTATCCGTCGGCGTAGGTCGAGCGGGCGGCGGCGGTGGCGACGTAGTAGCGTGCCGGGCGGCCCCTGCCCCGCTTGCCGGTGCCCGAGGGACTGTGAACCTGGATCTCGTCGCGCTCCTCGAGCACGGTGAGGTGGCGCCGCACGGCTGCGGGGGTCAGGCCCAGCACCTTGGCGAGCTGCGCGGCTGACACCGGACCCTTCTCGACGATGAGGTCGAGGACCCGGGAACGTGTGGAGTCGTCGTCAGACTGGCTCATCACTACTCCTCCCCCGCGTCTCGCTCGCCGCCCCGGTCGGGACCGGGCACCTACTTTAACGAAGATCTTTGTACCCTTATTCGAGGAGGGCAAGTCGAGAGAGGCGTGTATGACGTGGCATCAAGCACGCAGACCAGCCAGAGGTGGCACTTATGAGGCGCTGTGCCCGCCTGTCGGGGCCGAGGCGGCGGCCCGCGCGCCCTGACGTCGCGCACCTCCCGCCGCGGTCGTACCTTCCGCATCGGGTGCGCACCGGGCTGGCGCCGGGTTCGTACCTTCGGCACCGTGTTCGTACCGGGCTGGCGCCGAGTTCGTACCCTCGGCACCGTGTTCGTACCGGGTCGGCGGCGTGTTCGTACCTTCGGTGTCGGGTGCGTACCTTGATCGTGCGCTCTGGACGCACAAGGTACGAACGCGGGCCCAGGCGGGGGCCAGGGCTCCGACTGCGGTCCGGATCCCGCCCCCGATGACGCGCTCCCGGTACCGGGGGCGTACCGGGGTGCCGCCGGGTTCGTACCTTCGGTCTCGGGTGCGTACCTTGATCGTGCGCTCTGGAGGCACAAGGTACGAACGCGGGCCCAGGCGGGGGCCTGGGCTCCGACTGCGGTCCGGATCCCGCCCCCGATGACGCGCTCCCGGTACCGGGGGCGTACCGGGGTGGCGCCGCGTTCGTACCCTCGGCATCGACTTCGTACCGGGCTGGCGCCGCGTTCGTACCTTCCGCATCGGGTGCGTACCGGGGTGGCGCCGGGTTCGTACCTTCGGCACCGTGTTCGTACCGGGTTGGCGCCGGGTTCGTACCTTCGGTCTCGGGTGCGTACCTTGATCGTGCGCTCTGGACGCACAAGGTACGAACGCGGGACCAGGCAGGTCGGGGAGGGCCCGGGGAGGGTCCGGGGCGGGGGTCTGTGCACGCGAGGTGGGGACGTGGGGCGGGGTGGGTGGGTAGGGTGGGTGTCGTGGTTGATCTTCCCTGGGACCTGGAGTGGGTTGAGGAGTCCTTGCAGGACGGGCTGCTGGGTTATCACGGCTATCGTCCGATGGGTGTGGGGCGTCCGGTGTCGGCGGAGCACCTGGAGCGGTTCTCGGGCGTGTTTCCGGAGTCGGTGCTCTACGTGTGGCGGCGTTTCGGTTTTGACGGTTTTGCTCAGGGCAGGTTCTGGATCACCGACCCCTGGGAGTGGGAGCCGGTGGTCGAGGCCTGGCTGGAGGGGATGGCCCTTCCGTTCCCGCCCCAGCGGTGGTGGTGCCTGGCACGCACGGCGATGGGGGCGATGCGCCTGTGGGGTGAGGTCTCGGGCCCGGCCCTGAAGATCACACCGGTCCTGGGGATCTTGTACCCCGATGCGGGCAGTGCCCAGGACATGGCTGACCCGGTGCTGCGTGAGCGCATGGGCTGCAGCGTGTTCAACTCCCCGACCAAGGACTCCTTGGATGACGATGACACCGGTCGGCCGATCGTGGACGGGGTGATCGAGCGGCTGGGCGCGGTGGGTCCTGACCAGGTGGTCGGCTTCGTGCCGGCGTACTGCCTGACCGGTGTCATGACGGTGGGGTCGGCGAGCCTGGAGGAGGCGGTACCCCACCTGGTGTTCCTGGCCCAGGCCCAGGACAAGACCCTGTGGGAGGACTTCTCGGCCGCTGCCGCCCAGGCCGCCGCGGCCATCGCCACCCAGCACCCCAGCCCAGACCTTGACATGGGCACCGGCCCGGGCCCTGAGCCCGAGGCGGGCCCCGGGCCTGGTTCCGAGGCGGGCCCTGAGCCCGAGGCGGGTCCCGGGCCTGGTTCCGAGGCGGGCCCCGTGCCTGGTTCCGAGGCGGGCCCTGAGCCCGAGGCGGGCCCCGTGCCTGGTTCTGAGCCGGGTCCCGGGCCTGGTTCCGAGCCGGGTCCCGAGCCTGGTTCTGGGGCTGGCAGGGGCCCGCGCCTGTGAGCCCGTCCACCGGTGCCGGTCCTGGTCCTGCTTCTGGCGCTGGTTTGGTTGAGGGGGACATGTTCACCTTTGGTCGGGCTGGTGGTCAGCGGGTGCTGGTGTGGGAGGGGGGTGCTGCGGCGCCGGCCAGCTCCCTGGCGTGGCACTGACCGACCCCGGTGGAGGTGTTCTTCCACACCGGTGGCAACCCCGGGCTGCGGGCCCTGTCGGGGGAGTTCACCCGTCAGCTCGATCGTCAGCTCTCGGCCCTGAGCCTGCTCAGCGCCCAGCGGCTGCTCGAGGGCATCCGCGCCTACCGCGCCCAGGGACGCGCCCCAGCCTCCAAGACAGTCAAACGAGCCCGCCAGGACTTCATCGACAAGGTCTCAGGGGACCTGAGAGGGAAGCATGGCTTCTCCCGGTCGAGGGCTCGGGAGGCGGTGGGGCTGGTGGACAAGGCCCTGGTGGTGCTTCACGAGTCCGACCAGGTGACCTACGGGCCGGGTGACCCGGTGCTGATCGGCGGGCTGCCCTCGATGGGAGTCGATCGGGTCAACTCCTCGATCGGGTCCCAGAACAAGAGCGTGGCCGACGTCCTGGAGCAGGCTGTGCTGGCTGTCCCGGTCGAGCGTCGCGCGGGCTGCCGGCTACGCCTCCGGGCGGTGCTGACCGCCTCACGGTCCCTTGCCCGCAACCTGCGTCACGCCCGGGTGGTCCTGGAGGCACGCAGCGCCGAGCAGGTCACGGCTCTGAGTGCCAGGGCCCCGCCGTGGACCCCGGCCACGATCGCCGCTGACGTCGCCGCCGCCCACCACCAGGCCGCGATCCCCGCGTCCACGCCGGCCACGGACCCCGGTCCGGGGGCGCCTCCCGGGGCGGGGAGGATCACGCCCCGCGAGCTCCTGGAGGCGATCACCGGCCGCGCCAAGCCCCACGCCGGGCCCGGGCCCCAGACCCCGCCCCCACCAGCACCCGCCCCAACCATCCCGACCAGGACGACCGTCCCGAGCGGGACGACCGTCTCGACCGTCGCGAGCGGGGCGGGTGGCCCGGGTCCCGTGCGCGCGGCGACCTTCCCCGCCCCGGCGTCCGCTCCGGTCCAGGCGCCTGCCCACGGAACCGGGGCCGCCTCCGCCCGCACACCCCGACAGGTCAAGACCGCTATCACCGCCCGCGCCGCCGCTGCCGGCCAGGATCGCGCCCCGGCGCCACCCGCGCACAGGAAGTCCCCCGGCCTGGACCGATAGCACCCGAGAACCACCCGAGCCCGATGAGGTCGGGGCCCGGCCGATCACCCCGCCCCGACCCCACGCCAGGCCCCAGGGCGGACTGACCGGCGTACGTCAGCGAGGCGCGATGAGCTCGACGTCCTCCCAGGGCAGCGGGTCGGGCAGTGTCCCCACGAAGGTGCCGTCGACGATGTTGTTGAAGCCGGTGAAGACCCACCTGCCCTCTCGGTCCTGGAGGAGCTGCCCCGCATAGAGGTGCTCGGGCCTCACGTAGCGCGCGCCGTCAACGTCCCAGGGGCCCAGCGGCGATTGGCCGGTAGCCACCCAGACCCCTCCCGGGCCGGGCTCGGCCTGCATGTCGTCCCCGCAGGAGAAGACGAGCAGATGCTCGCCGTCGACGCAGCGGGACTGGCAGACCTCGAGCTGGCCGAAGGCGCTGGGACCGCTCAACGGGGGCAGGACCTCCCAGTGGTCGAGGTCCTCGGAGACGGCGTGCCCCACGACGCCGCCGCGCTTGTGCTCGACGCCGGCCACCCTGGCGGTGACGAGCATATGCCAGGCTCCCTCGTGGTGGAAGACGAAGGGGTCACGCCACGCCTCGTCCCAGGGCAGGGCGGGGTGCCACTTCTCGTACCAGCGCCCGTCGGCCTCAAGCGGCTCGGTCGTCGCCCGCTCAAAGGTCGTCCCGTCGTGGGAGTCCGCCCAGCCGATCCGCTGGACCATCCCGCGCTCCGCGTGGGACACCCCGGTGTAGAACACCCGCAGGGAGCCGTCGGGGCGGACCACGGTCGAGCCGGTCCAGATGGCCTTGTCGTCGAAGGCAGGGCCGTCGCTGTGGACGATCGCGTCAGGGCGCAGGGACCAGGCGCGCCCGTCTGGGGAGACCGCATGGCCCAGGCTCGCGCGGAAGTGGCGCCGGTGAGGGTCGTGCAGGGCCCGTGAGGCGCGCAGGAAGAACAGGTGGTACTGCTCGCCGTCGTCGGCGATCCAGTGGTCCCATACCCAGTGGTCGGCGAGGTGCAGGCTCATGAGGGGTCTCCGTTCGCGTTGGCGCGCACCGCCCTCATGGGCCAGGCCGTGCGCAGTGTCATGGAGGAGAAGGTGGCGGTGCCGCCGTCGGCGTACAGCGACAGGCCGGTGTCTCCCTCCTCCAGGTAGAGCTGGTTCGACAAGACGGTGTGGCCCCCGTTGACGAAGACCTCCACGCTGCCGCGGTCGACAAGGATACGCAGGTACACGTGCCGCGACTGCGGGTCGATCGGCGCGTGGGCACGGGTGTAGGGTGCGAAGGGCACCCCTGGGAGCTCCGAGGGGCCGCGGTCGACGTAGACCTGGCCGTCGCACACCCCGACGTTCGTGTGCCGTCGCCCGTCAGCCGAGCGCGCCACGCACACCCCGACGTTGGTCGCCCCGTCCCAGTCGATGTCGAGCTCAAGGTCGTAGGCCTGGCCCGACCAGGGCAGGACCGCGGCCGAGTCGTCCAGGACGAGGTCCTCGTACTCCAGCACCCGGGGAAGCCGAGCGCGCAGGGCGCTGACAGGCCGCGACACCAGGGAGTACCAGCCCCCGGGCTCGTGGCGCATGCGCAGCTCTCGCACGACGGAGTACTGGCCGTTGTAGGAGTCGGTGTCCATCGTGGGCACGTGCCGCGCCGCGTACTTCCAGTTGTTGAGCCAGCCGATGGCGTGGCGCACCGTGAGGGGCTCGTCGGGCGATGGCCAGGTCACCGCGGCGTACCAGTCGAAACCGTGGTCGAGCCACTGGGGCACGAGGTTGTCGGTCACGAAGCGCTCGCCGTCCCAGGAACCCACCCAGTAGGCGTAGGTGCCCAGGCTCCCGTGCTCCCAGCCGTCCATGGAGGCTCCGAGCACCCAGGCGCTCGTGCCGTCGTCGGCGGTCATCTCGAACAGGTCGGGGCACTCCATGCCGCCCAGGAAGCCGTTGCCCGACCCGGGAGTCAGGTAGTCGAAGTTGGAGGTCCAGCTCCAGTGGCGCAGGTCGGTCGAGACGTAGAAGGACAGGTAGCGGGCCCGGCCGATCACGCACACCCACCTGTTCCGCGCCTCGTCGCGCAGGATCTTGGGGTCGCGGAACCAGCGGGCGTTGTCGATCTCCTCAGGGGTCCTCGCGCTGAGCGCGTCGGTGTTGGGGATGACGGGCTCGCTCAGGCGAGAGAAGGTCCGGCCCCCGTCGGTCGACCAGTGGAGGTACTGGGCCTGGTGGGTCATGTCGTTGCCGGGCAGGCGGGTGACCAGGGCGATGACCGCCCCGGCACCGAATCCCGCCGTGTCGTGGGTGTCGACCACCGCCGATCCGCTCCACGCCGGGAAGTCGCCCTCAAGCGGGATGATGTCGCCGCGGTCGGTGAACACGACCTCGTCGCTGGAGGTGGCCAGCCGCCACCCTCCCGGGCCGGCGACCTGCTCAGCCTGGAGGTGGGGCAGGTGCAGCTCACCGCCCAGGTAGTAGGGGCGTTGGGCGTCACAGGCCCAGCCGGACCGGGGCGTGAGGTGGAAGAGCGCCCGGCGGCTGGCGGCCGCCCTGGCCCGCCCCGGCAGGGCCAGGGCCAGGGCGCCACCCGCGCCGGCGGCGCAGGTCATCGTCAGGGTCGTCGCCAGGAGCCTGCGCCGGGACGGGCTCCAGGGCTCTGGGGGTGTCATCTGTCTCCTCCCTTGAGAATGACGGTGGCGGGCGCGACCGGCTCAGCCCTTGACAGCCGTCCCCGCGAGCGAGGCGACGAAGGAGCGCTGGAACAGGACGAAGATGATGAGCACGGGCAGGGTGATGAGGGTGCCGTACGCCATGATCTCCCCCCACACGGGGTTGAGCTGGAAGAAGTACTGCATGCCGACGCTCACGGGGCGCAGCGCCTCGTCCTGGACGACCATGAGCGGCCACAGGTAGGAGTTCCAGGCCGGAAGCATCGTGATGATGGCGACCGTCGCGAAGGTCGGCCCCGACAGAGGCACGATGATCCGGCGGTAGATCGTCCACCAGGAGGCGCCGTCGACGCGGGCCGCCTCGTCGATCTCCTTGGGGATGTCGGAGAAGTGCTGGGCGAACAGGAAGATCGCCAGGGCGTTGGCCACGAAGGGCAGGATCTGCACCTGGTAGGTGTTGAGCATGCCCTGCTCGAGCAGGAACCCGTCCTCGACCCACGAGACCGTGGGGAGCTTGGCCACCCAGTAGACGAGCGGAACGGCGATGGTCTCGAAGGGCACCATGAGAGTGGCCAGAACGAGGGACAGGACGATTCCCTTGCCCCTCCACCGCATCCTGGCGATGGCGAATCCGATGAGCGAGTTGACCACGAGACCGAGCACGACGATTCCGACGGTCACGATGATCGAGTTGAGCAGGAAGTGCGCCGCCGGGACCCGTTGGAAGACGCCGGTGTAGTTGTCCAGGCTCAGGCTGCCCACCGGGAGGAACGCCTTGATCGACCCCAGGTCGGCGAAGATCTGAGAGTCCTTCTTGAGCGAGGACACGATCATGAACAGCAGGGGAAGAGCCGCCACGGAGGCGGCGAGCACGAGACCGACGTAGGTCAGGACCCGCGAGCGCCGTCGGGTGGCCGCCCGGCCGTGGCGCACCCGCTCCGGGGCTGCGACCGCCTCGGCCTCCGAGCGGGGCGCGGCGAGCGTGTGAGGCTTCTCAGGCTTCTCAGGCATGTCAGTCCTTCTCCCTGGTGAGCCAGCGCTGGATGAGCGAGATGAGGAGCACGGCGACAAAGAAGATGAGGGAGATCGCGCTCCCGTAACCCATGTCCTGCTCGCGGTAGCCCTTGCGCACGGCGTGGTAGACGAGTGTGGATGTGGCGTCCTGGGGGCCGCCGGCGGTCATGACGTCGACCTGGACGAACAGCCCGAGCGCCGCGATCGTGATGGTCACGAGGATGAAGACCATGGTGGACCGCAGTCCCGGCCAGGTGATGTACCGGAAGCGCTGCCAGCCGTTGACCCCGTCGAGGTCGGCGGCCTCGTAGAGGGACGGGTCGATCATCTGCAGTCCCGCCAGCCAGATGATCATGTGCAGGCCCACCGCCTGCCAGATCGACAGCACGATGATCGCCGGCATGGCGGTTCCCGGGTTCGTCAGCCACGGCACCGCGGTCCACGCCCCTCCGGTCAACGTGTTGAGCATCGAGTTGACCAGGCCGTTGTCCTCGTAGAAGAAGCTCCACAGGATGGACACGACGACCATCGAGGTCACCACCGGCATGAAGATGATGGTCCTCAAGGCGGTCACGCCCTTGACCTTCTGGTTGACCAGGATCGCCAGGGCGAGCGCGAGCCCCGACTGGCAGGGCACGACGACCAGGGCGAAGAAGGCCGTGTTGGTCAGCGACCTCATGAAGGTCGGGTCGGAGGTGAAGGCGCGGGTGAAGTTGCTCAGGCCCACGAAGCTGGGGGGGTTGGGCGAGATGAGCCGGGTGTTAGTGAAGGACAGTGCGAAGGTGAGCAGGATGGGGATGCCCATGAAGAGCAGGAGGAGGAGCAGCGCCGGCGAGGACATGATCCAGGCGGTCCGGGCCTCCTTGCGCAGGGCGCGGCTGCGCCCCCTGGCGGACGTTGGCATGGTGTTCCCTTCCCGGTGGGGGCGCCGGGGCGCCCCCACCGGTCTCGGATGTGGTCTGGGTGGGATCTGGGAGGTAGCGGCGGGCGCCTAGGCGCTCAGCTCGCCTTGTAGCCGTTGTTGGACTCGATGTCGGCGTCGATGTCCTTGACCGCCTGGTCGAGGGTCTGCTGGACGTCGGCGCCCGAGACGATGTCGTGGGCGGCCTTGTCGAAGATCGAGGAGATGACCTTGTAGCCGGGGGTGGCCGGACGCAGCAGGGCGTAGGTCGTGCCGATCTCGTAGATGGGCTCGAGCGGCTTGCCCTCCCCGTAGTAGTCGGTCTCCGGCGTGGCGGACTCGACCGAGGGGAAGTTGCCGATCGCGTTGGAGTACTCCACGAGGTACTCCTTGCGCATGAGGAACTCGATGAACTTCGTGGCGACCTCGGGGTTGGCGGAGGTCGCCGAGACGCCCCACTGCCACGAGCCTCCGCCCACGTGCGCCCCCTTGCCGAAGTCGACCGGCGGGAGGATGAGCACCTCGTCGGCACCGAGGGTCTCCTGGGCCTGGAGGACCTTCCAGCCGCCGGTGTAGACCATGGGCACCTTGCCCTGGATGAAGTCCTGACCGTCCTCGGTGGGGGTCTGGGAGGCCAGGCCGTTGGCGAAGAGGCTGCGGAACCACGTGCCCCACTCGACGGCCTCGGCGCTGTTGAGGAATCCGTCGGCGGTGGCGTAGGTCTCGCGGTCGATGAGGTCCCCACCGAAGGACTGGAGCATCGGGGAGTAGGCGTAGGGCCACCACTCGGCGGTGTCCCACACGCCCATGTCGATGGCGAACTCGTAGTCGGGCAGCTCGCCGAGCTTGGTGAGCACGTCGTCGAACTCGGCCCGGGTCCAGGGCTGGTCGACGGTGGGCACGCGTGCGCCGATGGTGTCGATGGCGGACTTGCGGGCCAGGAAGCACAAGGACGTGTCGTAGGGGCCCACCGAGTACAGGGTGTCGTTCCAGTAGCCCTTGGCCGAGTCGATGACAGACTCCTCCAGGTCCGAGGAGATGGTCAGCGGGGCGAGGTAGCCCGCCCACGCCCAGTTCGGCATGATCGGGCCGTCCAGGTCGAGGATGTCGGGCAGGTCGCCCGCCGTGGCCGCCGCCGCGATGGCGTCGTTGTAGGAGGCCTGGGGGTAGGGCTTGACCGTGATCGGGGTGTCGGGGTTGGCCGCGTTGAAGGCCTCGACGGCCTTGTTGACGACGGCGAGCTCCTCCTTGTTGCCCCCATTGTGGGTCCACAGGGTCACGCCGGAGGAGCCGGACTTCCCCTGCTGGGACGAGCAGGCCGACAGGGTGGCCGCAGTTGCTGCCAGGGCGCTCGCCCCGAGGAAGGTCCGGCGGGTGGTGATCATGATGGGCTCTCCTTTGGGTTCGTCATGACGGGAGTGTGGGCCGGGGTCAGCGACCCCGGGGGTCTGGAGGGGCTGAGCGCACGCTCAGCGCTCACGGGGTGGCGCGGTCGAGCCGCGCTCGACCAGGGCGCACGGGAAGCGGGTCGTCGTGGGAGGAGGGGGGTCGGCGGCGCCGACGAGGGCGCGGGTCAGCCAGTCGGCCATCTCGTAGTGGGGCAGGCGCATCGTGGTGAGCGCGGGGGCGAGGTTGGTCGAGATGAGGGTGAGGTCGTCGAAGCCGACGACGGACAGGTCGGAGGGCACCGACAGCCCCAGCTCGGCGGCCGCGCGGTAGACGCCGGCCGCCATCCCGTCGTTGTAGCAGAACACGGCGGTGGGCCGGTCGGGGCGGTCGAGCATCCTGCGCGCGGCCTCGTCGGCTCCGGCCGGGTTGTTGGCCCCGCGCACGACCAGGCCCGCCTCGGGCTCGATACCCGCCTCGCGCAGGACCTCGTGGTAGCCCTGGAGGCGCAGCTCGGAGGCGACCGTCCTGGAGCGGGAGTCGGTGACGTGCCCGATGCGCCGGTGGCCGAGCGAAATAAGGTGCCCCACGGCCTGGCGGGCGGCGTCCACCTCGTCGGGCACGACGCCCGCCACGCCGTCGCGGTCGGCGAAGCCGTTGAGGACCGCGACCCTGGTCAGCTCTGGGTCGACGTGGACCTCCTGGTGGTACATCGCGGCGTGGATGATGACGTCGACGCGCCGGGACTGGAGCTCGCGCAGGGCCGCGGCGCTGTGCTCGGCCCGTCCCCCGGCGTCGGTCATGAGCACGGACCACCCCAGCTCGCGGCAGGCCGTGAGGATGGCGTCGATCATGGACACGGCGTAGGGCGTCGAGAGCACCTGCTCGGCCAGGACCCCCAGGGTGCGGGTCCGGCCTTTGCGCAGGCCACCGGCCAGGGCGTCGCGCACGTAGCCCAGCTCCTCGGCCGCCGCACGCACCCGGGCTGCGGTGGCCGCCGAGACACGCCCCTCCGACTTACCTGACAGCACGAGCGAGGCGGAGGCGGTCGACACCCTGGCAGCGCTGGCGACCTCGGCAAGAGTCGGCATGGTGGTCCCTCTCGGACGGGATGGTCTCGCCGGACGGCTGTGTCCGACACCACCAGTGTGCACCCCGCTTGCCAGAGAGTCAAACGATTAACGCGCTGACGCACACATCATTAATCGTTTGACGTATTCGCGCGGTTCCCGGGCCGTCCCACCGGCTGCGGCGGGCCGGTCAGCCGACCGACAGCCAACCGACAGCAGACCGGCAGCCAACCGGCAGCCAACCGGCAGCCAACCGGCAGCGGACCGGTCACAGGCTCCTGGGACTGCGGAGCCAGTGTGCTCCGGCCTCGCGCAGACCCGCATATCCCCTGGCGCGCGCGAGCTGTGCGGCGAGCACCCCCACGACGGTCGAGGGGTTGTGCACGGCGCCGGACATGACCGCCTCGACGACCTCCTCGAGGGGGAACCAGGCGGGACGGATCTCGGCCTCCTCCTCGGTGCGGGGTACTCGTTCGTCGTCCTCGAGCAGGCGCAGCCCCCTGGCCAGGAAGCAGCGCGCCCCCTCGGTGGTGAAGCCCGGTGAGGCGTAGGTGTCGACGAGCACGTGCCACAGGCGGGCGGCGTGGTCGGTCTCCTCGGCGAGCTCGCGCTGGGCGGCCAGCAGCGGCGGCTCGCCGGGCACGTCGAGCAGGCCCGCGGGGATCTCCCAGAGCATGGCGCGCACGGGGTGGCGGTACTGGCGCACGAGGAGGATCTCGGCCGAGCCGTCGGGCTGTCCGGAGTCCTCCCCCTCGCGCAGGGCCACGATGCTCACCGCGTCGTGGTGCGCCACCGTCTGGCGGCGCACCGGCGCCGCCCCCTGGCTCAGGACGACGTCGTCCTCGACGGTGAAGATCGGGCCGGACCACACGCTGGCGTGCTCGACGACGTCTCGGCTCATGTCGTGGACGTCCTCGATGCGGGTCCCGCTCATGACCGCACCTGCCCGGGCCCCTGGTCGTCGGCGGCGGCCGCGTGGTCCTGCGGGCCCACCGGGGACGTGGCCCCGGACCGCTCCAGGCCCGCGCTCACGAGGGCGACGAACAGCGGGTGGGCGCGCGTCGGTCGGGACTTGAACTCGGGGTGGGCCTGGGTGGCCACGTAGAAGGGGTGCTGGGACCTGTCGAGCTCGACGAACTCGGTCAGGGAGCCGTCGGGGGAGGTGCCTGAGACGTGCAGGCCGACCGACTCCAGGAGCTCGCGGTAGTCGTTGTTGACCTCGAATCGGTGCCGGTGGCGCTCGGAGACCTCGGTCGTGCCGTAGGCGGCCGCGACGAGCGAGCCCTCGGAGAGCACCGCCGGGTAGGCCCCCAGGCGCATCGTGCCGCCGAGGTCCTCCTGGCCGTCGACCACGCCGCGCTGGGAGTCCATCGTCGTGATGACCGGCTCGTCCGTCCCCGGGTCCATCTCCGTGGAGGAGGCCCCCTCCAGGCCGGCCAGGTGCCGGGCCGCCTCGATGACCATGCACTGCAGCCCCAGGCACAGCCCGAGGGTGGGTACCCCGTGCTCGCGGGCCCAGCGCAGCGCGCCGATCTTGCCCTCGATGCCCCGGACGCCGAAGCCGCCGGGCACGACGACGGCGTCGACCCCCGCCAGGGCGGCCGAGGCCCCGTCGGGCGAGGCGCAGGTGTCCGAGGCGACCCACCTCAGGTCGATCCTGGCGTCGCAGGCGAATCCGGCGTGGCGGATGGCCTCGGAGACCGACAGGTAGGCGTCGTGGAGGTCGACGTACTTGCCCACGAGGGCGACGCTCAGCGTGTGACGCGGTCGGCGCACGCGCTCGAGCAGGCCGTTCCACTCGGTCCAGTCGACGTCGCGGAAGGGCAGGGCCAGGCGCTGGACGAGGAACGCGTCGAGCCCGCCGCGGTGGAGGGTCGGCGGCACCTCGTAGATGGAGGAGGCGTCGACGCACTCGACGACGGCCTCCTGGTCGACGTCGCACATGAGGGCCACCTTGTCCGTGACCCCGGCCGGCAGCGGGCGGTCGGTGCGCAGGACCAGCGCGTCGGGCTGGATGCCGATCGAGCGCAGGGCGGCCACCGAGTGCTGGGTGGGCTTGGTCTTGAGCTCACCGGCGGCCGGGAGGAAGGGCACGAGGGACACGTGCACGAAGGCCACGTTCCGCCGCCCCAGGTCGGCGCGGACCTGACGGGCGGCCTCGATGAAGGGCAGCGACTCGATGTCCCCGACCGTGCCGCCGATCTCCGTGATGATGACGTCGGGGACCTCCCCCTGGGCGTCAGGCTCGGCCTGGGCTCGCATGACGCGCTTGATCTCGTCGGTGACGTGCGGGATCACCTGGACGGTGTCTCCGAGGTACTCCCCTCGGCGCTCCTTGGCGATGACGGTGGAGTAGACCTGCCCGGTCGTGGCGTTGGCGCTCACCGACAGCGCGACGTCGAGGAAGCGCTCGTAGTGGCCGATGTCGAGGTCCGTCTCCGCCCCGTCCTCGGTGACGAAGACCTCCCCGTGCTGGAAGGGGTTCATGGTGCCCGGGTCGACGTTGATGTACGGGTCGAGCTTCTGCATGACGACGCTCAGGCCGCGCGAGCGCAGAAGGCGCCCGATGCTCGATGCCGTCAGGCCCTTGCCCAGGGAGGACACGACCCCTCCGGTGACGAAGACGTGCCTGGGGACGCGGGTGCGGTTCCCGCCGAGTCGTTGAGATGCGCTGCTCACGGGACTTCAACGTAGCACGCGTCTCGTCACACGACTGACGCATCCGCCCCGCCTGCCTGGGCTCCCGGTCGGGACGCGCCGGGGCCCGCGGCCTCAGTCCCTGGCCGCGGAGCGCGGTCCGTGGGCGGGGCCGGTCACGACCGCGTCGAGCTGGGCCGCCAGGTCCTCGGCGGTGGGCAGCCCGCCGGAGGCCACGCGCGAGCGCCGTCTGGCCGCCTCCAGGGCCGTGGCGTCGGTGAGCAGCCCCCTGATCGCCGTCGCGAGCTCCCGGGGGTCGGGGGCCACGAGCAGCGCCGCGCCGCGTGCGGTGACCGCCGTGCCACCGACGTCGGTGGCCACCACGGCCGCTCCCGCGCGCATCGCCTCCTGGACGGCCAGGGGCTGGCCCTCCCACAGGCTCGTCTGGACGACGACGTCGGCGGCCCGCAGGAGGGCCGGGACGTCCTCGCGGCGCCCCAGGAGCCTGACGGGCAGGGACTGCTCGATGATCCGGCTCCTGGCCGCGGGCAGGCCCGGGCCGTCGCCGGCCACCGCCCAGACAAGGTCCTCAGAGCCCGGCAGGCTGCCTCGCTGCCTCATCCCGGCCAGGACCGAGGCGGTCTCGAGCAGCAGGTCGAGGCCCTTCTGGGGCGCCAGGCGCGCGACGGTGAGCAGGCGGGGCCGGGCGGTGCCCCAGGCCGAGTCCACCGAGGAGGCCGGCGGGGCGATCTCCTCGCCCCGGTGCTCGGGGGCGGGGATGACGGCGATGTCGACCTCGGTGGCGCCTCGCGCCAGGAGACGCTCGGACAGATCGGGGCTGACGGCCAGGACGGCGTCGGCCCGCGAGGCCACAAGCGCCTCGAGGCGCTGTCCGAGGGTCGTGGTCAGCCTGCCCCCGACCGGCAGGTTGTGGACGGTGACGACCAGACGGGTGCGCCCAGGGGCTCGTCGTCCCAGCGCGAGCGCGGCCAGGGCGCCTGCGCGCAGGCCGTGGGCGTGGACGACGTCGGCACGCCCGCCCAGCCGACGCAGCCTGGCCACGGCGGCGGTGTCTGAGGGGGCCGGCCTCGGGCCGATCTCAAGGGCCTCGGCCCGGGCACCGCCCAGGTCGGAGCCGGCGATGACCGCGGCGGGCGCCTCGACGATGACGTCGTGGCCCGCCGCCGCCAGGATCCTGGCGCACTGGGCGAGATGGGAGCGCACTCCCCCGGCGGCCGAGCCGCACAGCTCCAGGACGCGCAGGCGTTCGTCCCCGGTCACCCCGGCCACCGTGGCCTCCACGGCCTCCGGGTCGCCCCTGTCGTCTCTGTCGTCCCTGTCGTCTCTGTCGTCTCTGTCGTCCCTGTGGTCACCGGTGGGACTCATGTGCTCTCCTCCTGCGTGCGGGCCCGTGGCTCCGCCTCGTTTCTCGGGTCGGCGCCCGCCTCGGTGCCGGCCCGTGTCCTCCTCGGTCCGTTCGGCCCCGGGCGCCCGCCCGGGCGGCGCAGCGCACCGACAACGGTGGGGTCGGCCAGGCGAGCGGCGGCCAGGACGGCGGCCGCGGCTGCCAGGGCGCCCAGCGCCCCCAGGACGATGGCGGCTCCGTCCGCCGGCACCTGGGTGCTGAGCCAGCGCACAGCCGCTCCGGCCACGGCGGCGACCGGGACGCTCAGGGCCAGGACCCGGCAGGTGGGGGCCAGGACCCCGGGGCCGCCCGCCCGGGCCAGGGCGGCCAGGACCGCCGCGCCGCCCACGACCATCCCCGTCGTCTGGCCCGCGGCCAGGGCGACGAGGGTCGCGGGACCCTGGCCGCCGTCGGGCGCCATGAGGCGCACAGCCAGCCAGGAGGCCGGGATGACCGCGGCCCAGCCGGCGGCAGAGGCCCATGCGGCGGCCCGGGCGCGGTCGGCGGCCAGAAGGGACCGGGTGGCCTGAAGCACCAGGGCGTACCCGACGAGGCCGGGTGCCAGGACGGCCAGGGAGGCGCCCATGCCCTCGACGTCGGTGAGCAGGGCGAAGAACCGCTCGGCGCCGTGGCCCGCGGCCAGGAGCATCGCCGATCCGGCCACGGCCACCGCCCCCACGACCGCGGTGGAGCGGGCTGCCAGGGCCCATGCGGGGCTCTGGTCCCCCGCGCCCTGCGTGGGGCCGGCGGTGGGGTCGTGAGCCTCCCGGGCCTGCCGGGCCTCCCTGTCGAAGGCGGCCGACAACCGGGGGTAGACGACGGTGGCGACCGGCACGGCCAGGACGGCGTAGGGCAGGACGTAGACGGCCTGGGTGTACTGGTAGACGGCCACGGTGCCTGTTGTCCCACCCGCTCGGGCCAGGGCGAGCACCGTCACGACGCTCGCCTGCTGCGCCACGAGGGCGGTGAGTCCGGCGCCGCCCAGGCGCAGGACCCTCACCGCCGTCGGGCGGTCCAGACGCAGGCTCGGTCTCAGGCGCACGCCGAGGCGGGCCACCGGCCACGCCAGCGGCAGGGACAGTGCCGCGACCCCCGCGGTCGTGCCCCACCCCAGGACGGCCAGCGCCGCGCTCGAGGGAGCGGTGCCGGTCGGGGCCGTCATCCTGGCGTAGGCGGCGTAGGCGGCCATGACGACCAGGCTCGAGGCGATGGGGGTGAGCGCCGGCCAGGTGAAGCGCCCGTGGGCCTGGAGCACGCCGGTCAGGACGACGCCCAGCCCGTAGAGGGGGACCTGGAGGGCGAACATGCGCAGGAAGGAGGCCACGAGGTCCCGCTGGAGCCCGGGGTCGACGCCCTGGGAGGTCGGCAGCAGGCCGGCAACCGGGTCGGCCAGGAGCGCCAGGGCCAGTCCCAGGGGCGCCAGGACGGCCAGCACGACACCCAGGAGCGCCGAGGCGGTGCGCGAGACCTCCTCCTGGCGCCCGGCACCCACCGCTGAGGCCAGGAGCGGGACGACGGTCGCCGCGAGGGCGCCGCCGACGACGACCTCGTACAGGACGTTGGGCACCTGGTTGGCCGTCGAGTAGGCCCCGGCGACAGTGCCCGCGCCGACGCAGGTGGCCTGGACGACCCACCGCGCAAAGCCCAGGACACGTGAGGCCAGCGTGAGGCCGGCGACGGTGCCTGCAGCGCGCCCGTGGCTCCGCAGCGCCTGCGCCCGGCCGCCGCCCTCGGGCGCGGCGGGCCGGCGGCTCGCGGGGGGCGTCGTCACTCCCGGCGCCCCAGTGCGTCGACGGCGGCGAGCACCGGGGTGGAGGCGATGACCCGGGTGAAGGAGATCCTCTCGCTGGCCAGCACGAGCGCCACGCCGGCGGCGGCCGCCGCCGTGCGCGCGACCCTGCTCGGGTGGGCGGCCACGGCGGTGCCCGCCAGCGCACCGATGGCGTTGGCACCGGTGTCCCCCAGCATCGTGTCCTCCATGAGGTCCTCGGGCAGCGCCGCGGTCGCGGCGCCGACGACACCCGCCGCCAGGGCGCGGGAGGTGCTCGAGAGCGGACGCGGGTCGACCAGGAGCGGCGAGACGGTCAGGCAGGCGGTCTTGAGCGCCCTGCCGGGCCGCAGGTCCAGGAGGTTGTGGAGGTTGGCCCATGAGGCGATGAGCACGGCGCTCGTGGCGGCGTCGGCGACGAGCCCGGTGGTCCGGGTCCCCGGCCGGGCTCGCGTGCGCGCCAGCATCGTCCCGGCGGCCAGGGCCCCGGCACCGATGACGGCGATCTTGACCACGCCGGTGGTCACGCGTCCCGCGGCAAGAGCGCCCAGGTGACCGCGCAGCCCCTTGGCGGGCTCCTCGCCGTCGTGTGCTCCCGCGTCGAGGTCGTCGACGAGCCCGGCGACTCCCCCGGCGGCGGCCGCCAGGGCGGCCGGGGCGCCGGCGCGGCCGGTCGCCAGCCCCGCGGCCACGGCGCCGAGGGCCACCCCGGCTCCTCCGCGCAGGCTCACCGTGCGCCCCCGGAAGTTGGTCCGCTCCAAGGACGGCAAGGACGGCGC
Source organism: Actinomyces howellii (assembly GCF_900637165.1). GTDB lineage: Bacteria > Actinomycetota > Actinomycetes > Actinomycetales > Actinomycetaceae > Actinomyces > Actinomyces howellii. The sequence continues at coordinate 769,424 of NZ_LR134350.1, forward strand.
GAGTCCTGGCAGCCCGGCCAGGGACTCCGACCAGCCGAGGGTCGTTCCCAGGGCGGCCAGCGCCACGGCCACCGGCCCGTGGTCCCGCCGGTGGTCTGCGGGTCCTGGTGCGGTGCGTGCGGTCATGACGACCAGCCTAGATGACCGGCCGCCCGGGACGGGTCCCGGTCGTGGGTTCCTCGGCTGCCACGGCCCCGGGGAGCGGGGCCGTACCCGTGTCGCGGGAGCCGGCCGTCCCGGCGGGAGCGGTCATCCGGCCGGTGGGAGGACGGCGTCGGCGCCCTCGTTGAAGCCGTAGGCGCCGATGGTGCCCGCCGCGGTCGAGGCCAGGGCCAACGGGGTCGACACGGCTGCGGTGCTCTGGCCCACGGAGTCCACCGTGGTCACCTGCGCCCGCGCCGAGCGCAGGAGCGCGACGACGTCGGTGTCCTGGTCGGCCGAGCCCACGACGACGGTCGGGCTGACCGAGGCGGTGCCCGCCAGGGCCGTCGCCCACACGGCAGGGTCCTGTGAGGGCGTGGCGTCGGCGGTGGAGCCGGTGGCCACGGCGGTGCGCGGACCGACGACGGCGATCATGTCGGCTGCGCCGGTGGGCTCGGCGTCGACGGTCACCAAGGGCGTGTCCGAGGCGGTCAGGAGGTCCATGAGGGCCGAGGCGTCCGCCGTGTCCGAGGTGAGCGCCGTCGCGAGCCCCTCCCCGAGGATGGCGTCGGCCTCCGAGGAGCGCGTCGTGCCGAGGTAGCCGGAGAACTGCCCCGAGTAGGTCGCGCGGAAGGTCTCACGGGACAGGTCCACCCAGGCGGTGGTCAGGGTGACCCGGCCGGTCACGGTGGCACCGGACTTCTCGAGCATCTCCACGACCGTGTCGACGTCGCCGCCGTCGGCCTCGGGCATGACGACCAGGGCGACCTTCTTGTCCGCCAGCGTCCCGGGAAGGAGGGAGTCGGCGGCGGCGGTGATGTACGCGTCGCGCTCGTGGACCGCCGCCTCGGTCTGCTCGAGCTGGGTCTGGGTGGCGTTGCGGTCGGCCCGCAGGGTGGCGACCTGGTCGTTGAGGGCGGTGCCCAGGGAGTTCTGCAGCGGTCCGGCACCCAGGACCACCCCGACCGCCAGTGCGAGGAAGACGGAGATGAGCGAGACCAGGTGGTAGCGGAAGTCGATCATGAGTGGTCCTGTCCTTGCTCAGACGGGGGGCGTTTTCGGGGCGATGCCCAGCAGCGAGCGGAAGAAGTTGACGATCTCGTCCCACATCGCGCCCGACAGCCCCAGGAGGGTCTGGCCGCCCGGGGTGGCTGCCAGGGCGACGAAGAGTGCGACGAGTCCGGCCAGCGCCAGGAGGGTGAGCTGCCAGCCCGAGATGCGGGTGCGGTACAGGCGTGAGACGCCCTTGGCGTCGATGAGCCGGCCTCCGACCTTGAGCCGGGTCAGGAAGGTCGAGGACATCCCGGCACGGCCCTTGTCGAGGAACTCCAGGAGCGTGGCGTGCGTGCCCAGGGCGACGATGAGCTCGGCGCCGGCCTCGTCGGCCATGAGCATGGCGATGTCCTCGCTCGTGCCCGTGGCCGCGAAGACGAGGTGCTCGACGCCGAGGTCCTCGACGCGCTTGAGGCCGGGGGCCCGCCCGTCCCGGTAGGCGTGGACGACCACCTCGGCCCCGCTGGTCAGGGCCTTGTCGGACACCGAGTCCATGTCGCCGACGATCATGTGGGGCTTGAAGCCCGCCTCGAGGACGGCGTCGGCGCCGCCGTCGACGCCGATGATGACCGGCTTGTACTCCCGGATGTAGGGCTTGAGGGCCTTGAGGTCCTCCTTGTAGGAGTACCCGCGCACGACGACCAGGACGTGCCGTCCGTTCATGTCGGTGCGCACGGCGGGCATGCCCACGGCGTTGAGCAGCAGGTCGCGCTCACCGCGCATGTACTCCATCGTGTTGGCGGCGAAGGCCTCAAGCTGGACGGCCAGTCCCTCCTTGGCGGCCTCCATGGCGGCGTCGATGGTGTCGCTGGTCTGGACCTGGCCCTGCGCGATGACACCGTCCTTGCCCGACAGGCGCACGGAACCGGCCCCTGGGGAGTCGGGCTCGAGGTCGACGGCGACGCGCTGCCCGTCGTGCAGGCGCATGATGTCCGGGCCCAGGTCGTCCACCAGGGGAACTCCGGCCTCGATGAGGATGCCCGGGCCGAGGTTGGGGTAGCGTCCGGACACCGAGGCGGCGGCGTTGAGCACGGCGGCCGGCCGGCACTCGACGAGCGCCTCGGCGGCGACCCGGTCGAGGTCGGTGTGGTCGATGACGGCGATCTCACCGGGCTGAAGCCGTTTGGTCAGCTTCTTGGTGCGCGCGTCGACCCGCACCACGCCGCCGGAACGGCCCGGTGCTGACGGCGTGGGCCTGCGTAACGGATTCCTCACGCGTGGGATTGTGCCATGCGGGCCTCCTCGAGAAGCTCAGCGGCGTGGCGCAGGGCCGCCTGAGAGTCCTCGTGGCCGGAGAGCATCCGGGCCAGCTCGCGCACGCGCGCGCGGCCGGCCACGGCCTCGACGCTCGTGCGCGTGAGAACCACCTCATTGTCGCCATCGTCGCCATCGTCGCCGTCGACGCCGATGGCGCCGTCGGGCGCGGGTCCGGCACCGAGGGAGGCCTCGGGGCCCGGTGCGCTCTCCTTGCGTACGACGAGCTGGGTGTCCGCCCAGGCGGCGACCTGGGCCAGGTGGGTGACGACGATGACCTGGTGGCTCCTGGCGAGCCGGGCGAGGCGGCGACCGACCTCCCGCGCCGCGCGCCCCCCGACGCCGGCGTCGATCTCGTCGAAGACGAGCGTGCGTCGACGGGAACCAGGACGGTCTGCGTCCTGGGTCGCCAGCTGCGGGTCGGGCTGGGCGGCCTCGGCGAGGACCACCTCGAGGGCGAGCATGATGCGGGACAGCTCGCCTCCTGAGGCCCCCTTGCCCAGGGGCAGGCTGGGAGCACCGGGATGGGCGGACAGCTCGAGGCGGATCGTCTCGGCGCCGGTGGGGCCCGGTTCCTCGAGTGCGTCGAGCACGACGAGGAGCCGCGCCCCGCGCATCTGGAGCCCCTCGAGCTCGGCGGTCACGGCGTGCTCGAGACGGCGCGCCAACCCGGTGCGGGCCTCGGTCAGCTCGGCCGCGAGCCCCTCGAGCTCGGCCTGAGCCGCCTCGAGCGCCTCGGTGAGGAGGGCCCCGGTGTCGACCGGCCCGTCGAGCTCGGCGAGCCGCTCGGCGGCCTTGCGCCCCCACTCCAGGAGGGCGTCGACGTCCTCGTGCTCGACCCCGGGGGCCCCGATGCCCCGGCAGGCGCGGGTCAGCTCGGCCCGACGCTCGTGCACCCAGGCCTGCCGCACGGGGTCGGCGTCCAGCGCGCTGAGGTAGGCGGCGAGCTCCCCGGCGACGTCGGCGACCACGATCCCCAGCCCGCGCACCCGCTCGGCGGCCTCGGCCAGCTGAGGGTCGAGGCGCGCGGCCGGCGCCAGGGCGCGGTCGGCGGAGGCCAGCAGGGCGGTGACCTCGGGTCCCGACCCCTGGCCGGTCTCCTCGTCCCCGGCCAGGAGGGCCAGCGCCGCGCAGACCGCGCGCCGCAGGTCCTCGGCGTGGTCGAGCCTGTCGGCCTCGGCCCTGAGCGCCTCGTCCTCTCCCGGGGCGGGATCGAGGGCCTCGAGCTCGGCCAGGGCGGTGCGCAGGGCCTCGACCTCCTGGGCCCTGGCCCGGGCCGATGCCCGCCAGGTGTCGAGCTCCTGGGCTGCCTGGCGGTGCGCGGCGTAGGCGCGGGCGTAGCGGCGGCACAGCTCGCGGTGCTCGGCGCCTCCCAGGCCGTCCAGGGCCGCGCGCTGGGCGGCCACCGAACGCAGTCGCATCTGGTCGGCCTGGCCGTGGACCGACACGAGTTGGGCGCCGACCTCGGTCAGGACGGAGGACGGGACCGCCCTGCCTCCCAGGTGGGCGCGCGAGCGTCCGTGCGCAGGCACGGTCCGGGTGGCCAGGAGCAGGTCGCCGTCGAGCTCGGCCCCGGCCTCCAGGGCCCGGGCCGCTGCCCGCGAGGACGGGTCGAGGGCGAAGGCCCCCTCGACGAGGGCGCGGGCGGCCCCTGTGCGCACCGTCGCGGCCTCGGCCCGCTGCCCGAGAAGCAGCCCCAGGGAGGTGAGGACCATGGTCTTGCCCGCGCCGGTCTCACCGGTCAGCGCCGTCAGGCCGGGGCTGACGACGAGGTCAGCGCGCTCGATGACGCCGAGGTCCTCGATGTGGAGGGACTCGATCATCGATCGTCGTCCTGGGGGTCGGCCTTCTCGGGTGACGCGGCCCGCCAGCCCTGGACGGGCAGGTCGAACTTCCGCACGAGCCGGCTGGAGAAGGGAGCGGTGTTGAGGCGCGCCAGGCGTACGGGACGCTCGGCCCGGGTGACGCGGATACGCGAGCCGGTCGGCGCCTGGAGGCAGCGTCGGCCGTCGCACCACACCTCGGCGCCACCGAAGCCGGAGTTCTGGATGACGACCTCGAGGCAGGAGTCGGGGCCGAGGACCAGCGGCCGAGTGAACAGCGCGTGGGCCGCCAGGGGCACGAGGAGGAGGGCCTCGACCTCGGGCCAGACGACCGGGCCTCCGGCGGAGAAGGCGTAGGCCGTCGACCCGGTGGGAGTGGACATGATGAGCCCGTCGCAGCCGAAGGAGGACACGGCCTGCCCGTCGACCCCCACCGCCACCTCGAGCATGCGGGCGCGGTCGCGCTTCTCCAGGGCGCCCTCGTTGAGGGCCCAGCCCCGCGAGACGGTGCCGTCGGGGGCGCGCACCTCGACGGTGATCGTCATGCGGGTCTCGACGGTGTAGGCGCCCGAGACGAGCTCGGCGACGACCCGCTCGACGGCGTCGGGGTCCGCCTCGGCCAGGAAGCCGACGTGGCCGGTGTTGACCCCGAGGAGGGGCACGTCCCGCTCACGGGCGACCTCGCTGGCGCGCAGGATGGTTCCGTCTCCTCCCAGGACGAGGACGAGGTCGACGTCGGCGTCGTCCTGGGGCCCGACGGGCTCGACCCCGTGGGCACGCAGGGCCGCCTCGGCCCGGGCCACCGCCGTGGCGGTGGGCGCGGCCTTGCGGTGCGGGGGGACCGGTTTGTCGTTGAGGTCGCGCTGGAGCACCATGACCCGGCGGGGTCTGCGGTCCTGTGGGGTCGTGAGGCTCATCGGCTCCTCCTCGTGGTGGTGTCCTGCGCGCCCGGCCCTCCCGCCGGCCCGTGGGCGACGGCGCGACGCACCTCCTGGGTGAGGGCGGGACCTGTGAGGTCCTGCGGGCTCCCAGCGGTCCGGGCGTGCAGGGACACGAAGTACTCGACGTTGCCCGCCGGCCCCGGCAAGGGGGAGGCCTCGACGGCGTCGACCCCCAGGCCGAGCACGTGGGCCCGGTCGAGGACGGACAGGACGGTCTCGACGTGCAGCTCGCTGTCACGCACCACTCCCCCGTGTCCGAGCCTGTCCTTGCCGACCTCGAACTGGGGCTTGACCATGAGGAGCAGGTCGGCGTCCGGTGCGGCCGAGCGGACGAGAGGCTCGAGGACGAGGGTCAGGGAGATGAAGGACAGGTCCCCCACGACGAGCTGGGGCGGCGGGGCGACGGCGGCCGGGTCGAGGGTGCGCACGTTGGTGCGGTCCATGGCGGTGACGCGGGAGTCGGAGCGCAGGGACCAGGCGAGCTGGCCGTAGCCGACGTCGACGGCGACGACGTGCTCGGCGCCTCTGCGCAGGAGGACGTCGGTGAAGCCCCCGGTCGATGCTCCGGCGTCCAGGCACCTGCGGCCGGCGACCCGGGGGGCCAAGCCCCTGGCCTCGAGGGCGTCGAGAGCACCGGCGAGCTTGTGGGCCCCCCGGGAGACGTAGTCGTCGCCGCCCGGGACGATGAGCTCGATGGCCTGGGCGGGGTCGACCTGGCGCGCCGGCTTGTCCACGACGGCCCCGTCGAGCGTGACGTGCCCGTCGGTGACGAGCTGGGCCGCGTGGGCGCGCGAGCGCGCGAGTCCCCGTCGGACCAGCTCGGAGTCGATGCGGATGAGTCGTGCCATGCGGTTCGCGCCTGATGGGTCGTCGGTTCCTGGTTGTCGGTCAAGTCGGTGGTCGGGGTGCGCTCTCGGGAAGGGCCCCGGCGTCGGGTGCCGGTGACGGCCTGGGAGCTCGACCGGGCGGAGGACGCCCGGCTGGCTGCCCTGGGACTCCGGTCGACGCCGGCCTCAGTCCTGTGCCTCCCGGAGGACCGCGGCCAGGCTGGCGTGGACGGCTGTGAGCTCCTCGGCGCGCTGCCCCAGGGGCAGGGCCTCGGCGGCCTCCAGATGCAGCCCGTGGTCGGGCAGGTCCCGGGGGGACGGCGGGAGGTCCTTCGGACGCACCGGCCCCGGGCGGGGCGGGTCCTGCGCCGTGCTCTGCGTCATCCGGGCACCGTCCTTCAGTCCTGGACCCGCAGACCTGGGACGCTCAGCCCCGATGCGTCGCCGTCGTGCTCGTCAAGGTGCTCCCACACCGCGCAGGCCACGGCACGGTAGTCGTCGAGGCCGACCTCGACGACGTCCTGAGGGCCTCCGAGCAGCGGGCCGCGGCCCTCGAGCTCGGCGGCGCCCTCGCGCACCCTGGCCCGGGCCTGGCCCACCTGCCACCACGTCGTGCCGTCGCTGGTCGTGCGCACCGGCTCGGGATGGGGCTGGCCCAGGCCCCGCAGGTCGGTGTGGAGGAAGGTGGGCCTCTGTCCGGCAGCGGCGAGGACGACGTCCCTGGCGGTCGAGACCCCGGTCAGGACGTGGAGGGAGGCGATGCCCGCGGCGCGGGCGCCGACGTGGTCGGTGTCGAGGCGGTCACCCACGGCCAGGGGGGTCGTGCCTCCGCTGCGCGCCAGCGCCCTGCGGTAGATCCCGGGGAAGGGCTTGCCCCCGGCGATGGGCTCGTGACCCGAGGCGTTGACGATCGCCGCCACGAGGCTGCCGTTACCCAGCGCGAAGCCTCTCTCGGTGGGCAGGGTCGCGTCGAGGTTGGTGGCCACGTGCAGGGCCCCGGCGCTGATCGCGTAGAAGCCCTCGCTGAGCAGCGCCCAGTCCACGCCGGGGTCATAGCCCTGGACGACGGCGGCCGGACGGTCCTCGGCGGAGGTCACGAGGGTGAAGCCCTCGTCGGTCAGGGCCTCGCGAAGGCCCTGACCTCCGACGACGAGGACGGCGGCGCCTTCCTCGAGGTGCTCGCGCAGCAGGGCGGCGCCGTCCATCGCGGCGGAGAAGACCTCCTCGGGACGGGCCTCGATGTCGTTGCGGGCCAGCGTGGCGACCACCGCCGCCGGGGCCCGGGAGGCGTTGTTCGTGACGAAGGACAGTCGCATCCCCCGGGCGCGGGCCGCGTTGACGGCGTCGGCCGCATGGGGGATCCGGGCGTCCCCGGCGAAGCACACGCCGTCCAGGTCGAGCAGCGCGACGTCGTAGGCGCTGTCGAGCGGAGCAGCGGATCCCAGCAGCCGGGCAGGGGCCCCGGCCTGCGGTGCGGCGGTCATCTCAGTCCTCCTCGTCGGCGGCCGGGGCGTCCTCTCCCAGGATCTCGGCCATCTCAGCCTCGACCCTCTCGGCGAAGGAGCCCGACCACGCAGCGTCGTCGGCAACAGCCCGCCCAGCGACCTGAGCCCCGTGCTCGGTGGCGCCCTCGCCGTCCTGACCGGCCGCCACCTGCTCGTCGGCTGCAGGCCCGTCAGCGGCATCAGCGGCATCAGCGGCATCGGCGGCATCGGCGGCATCGGCGGCATCGGCGGCATCGGCGGCATCGTCGGCGTCGATGTCGTCCTCGAAGGACTCCTCAGAGACGTCGTAGACCTCGACCGCGTCATCGTGCGGCTGGGGCCCGAGGCCGATGCGTCGGCGCACCGCCTCGGCCTCCTCGAGGCGCCCCAGCTCCTCGAGCCTGTCGGCCCGCACCGAGTGCAGGCGCCGCAGCGTCTCACGATCGCCGCGGAACATCATGATCGCCTCCTCGATGACCATGAGGCCCAGCTCGGGGTGTCCCATCTCCTGCCTGATCCCCGAGACGACCATCGCGATCTCGGCCTCCTCGACGTCGTCGAGCTGGGCGGGGTCAGCGCCCTTGGCGGCCTTCAGTGCCTGGTCGTAGCGTCCCAGCGCCCGCTCGCAGTCCGCCTCGATGGCGCGGTGCAGGTCGAGGCCCGACAGGCGGCGGGCGGCCCGAATGTCCCGCAGGGCCTCCTGGTAGTGCCCCGCGAGGTAGGCGGCGATGCCTGCCGACTCCCTGACGACCGCGACGCGACCGGCGTGGGAGGCGGCGTAGCGGGCGTGCCTGAGAGCCGTCTCGGGGTCGGTGTCGACAAGACGCTGGACCATGACAAGGTGTCGTGCGACGTTCTCGGCGTTCGCCCGGCCCAAGGCACGCAGCTCGCGCCGAGCGGGGGCCTCGAGGTGCTCGGCGAGGACGTCCGCGGGGACGGGCGGCTCCGGCACGCGCGCCCGCTGCGGCGGCCGGGAGCCCCGTGCCCCGCCAGCCGCCGGCCCCCGTCGCTCGGGCCGGCCGCCGCGCTCGCCGCGCCGATCCTCCCAGCCGTCCCGCGAGCCACGAGCGCCACGAGCGCCACGGGAGCTTTGGTAGTCGCCGTCCTGGCGCCGGGTGTCCCGGCCGCCGCGCTCGCCGCGCCGGTCCTCCCAGCCGTCCCGCGAGCCACGAGCGCCACGGAAGTCTTGGTAGTCGCCGTCCTGGCGCCGGGTGTCCCGGCCGCCGCGCTCGCCGCGCCGGTCCTCCCAGCCGTCCCGCGAGCCACGAGCGCCACGAGCGCCACGGAAGTCTTGGTAGTCGCCGTCCTGGCGCCGCCGCTCGCCGTCCCGCGCGGGCCCGCGCCGCTGGCGCTGCGCGTCCTGGGCGCCGATCCCGTGGCGGTCATGGCGCCGTGCGCCACCGGACCCGCCCGAGTGCCGGGAGCTGTCGCGCCTGTCGTGGGGCATGGTCCTTCTTTCCTGAAGCTGTCCTGAGGGTTCCTGGCATCGTGCGCCGTGGGGTGGTCCGAGCCTACACGGCCGGCGGTGTGGGTGTGGGTCAGGCCCGGGCCGACGTGGTGTCGGTCCGGGCCTGACTGTGGTGTGTGCTCGGCGGTGTCCTGCTCTCCCACACCCTGGCGGGTGCAGTACCATCGGCGCTGGGAGTCTTAGCTTCCGGGTTCGGTATGGGGCCGGGCGTGTCCCTCCCGCTGTGACCACCGAGACGTTCTTTATGGGCTACCACCTGGTGTGGGTGGTGTGTTGTGTGGTGCTGCCCCGGGCCTACCGTGTGGTGGTGGGGTGTGTGCCCGCGTGGGGGGGGTTGGTCGTGGACCGTATAGTGGACGCGCGTGTGCTTCGTGGTTTGCTTTTTGGGGTGTTGTTTGTGTTGGCCTATTAGTACCGGTCGGCTTGCACGGGTTGCCCCGCTTCCACGTCCGGCCTATCTACCCAGTGGTCTGCTGGGGGCCTTCCACCACCCGGGGGTGGTGCGGAGACCTTATCTTGAAGATGGTTTCCCGCTTAGATGCTTTCAGCGGTTACCCGTTCCGAACGTAGCCAACCAGCCGTGCCCCTGGCGGGACAACTGGCACACCAGAGGTTCGTCCGTCCCGGTCCTCTCGTACTAGGGACAGGCCTTCTCAAGTCTCCTGCGCGCGCAGAGGATAGGGACCGAACTGTCTCACGACGTTCTAAACCCAGCTCGCGTACCGCTTTAATGGGCGAACAGCCCAACCCTTGGGACCTGCTCCAGCCCCAGGATGCGACGAGCCGACATCGAGGTGCCAAACCATGCCGTCGATATGGACTCTTGGGCAGGATCAGCCTGTTATCCCCGGGGTACCTTTTGTCCGTTGAGCGACGACCCACCCACTCGGGATCGCCGGATCACTAGTTCCTACTTTCGTACCTGCTCGACCCGTCGGTCTCGCAGTCAAGCTCCCTTGTGCACTTGCACTCAACACCTGGTTGCCGACCAGGCTGAGGGAACCTTTGAGCGCCTCCGTTACTCTTTAGGAGGCAACCGCCCCAGTTAAACTACCCACCAGGCACTGTCCCTGACCCGGATCACGGGCCGAGGTTCAGGCGCACGCCATGGCCAGAGTGGTATTTCAACGACGACTCCACCGTCACTGGCGTGACGGCTTCACGGTCTCCCACCTATCCTGCACAAGCCATAGCGGACGCCAATACCAAGCTATAGTAAAGGTCCCGGGGTCTTTCCGTCCTTCTGCGCGTAACGAGCATCTTTACTCGTAGTGCAATTTCGCCGAGCTCATGGTCGAGACAGCGGAGAAGTCGTTACGCCATTCGTGCAGGTCGGAACTTACCCGACAAGGAATTTCGCTACCTTAGGATGGTTATAGTTACCACCGCCGTTTACTGGGGCTTAAATTCACCGCTGCACCCCACGAGCGTGGGGATGACGGCTCCTCTTAACCTTCCAGCACCGGGCAGGCGTCAGTCCGTATACATCGCCTTGCGGCTTCGCACGGACCTGTGTTTTTAGTAAACAGTCGCTTCTCCCTGGTCTCTGCGGCCCTCACCCCTAGCCCGCGACGGGGCTTCAGGGCTCGGGCCCCCCTTCTCCCGAAGTTACGGGGGCATTTTGCCGAGTTCCTTAACCATGATTATCTCGTGCGCCTAGGCATACTCTGCCCGACCACCTGTGTCGGTTTAGGGTACGGGCGGCTCGTACCATCGCGTCGAGGCTTTTCTCGGCACCCCAGGATCACCCTGCTTCCCCCACCAGCGGTGGGGTCACCATCACGCCTCACCTCTGCCCCCACAGGGGGGCTGCCTCCCGGATTTGCCTGGGAGACGGGCTGCGCGCTTGAACGGGCCAAGCCATCAGGCCCGCGAGGCTACCACTGTGCGTCACCCCTGTTAACACGCTTGCCTACCTGCACGGAGGGTCCCCAGACCACCAGCCGCAGGACCCCACAGCACCCGAAGGCACCACAGGGCCCGCACGCGACCAGCGGCGTGGGTCAGCACCCGCGCGTCAGCATGGGCGGTACTACGCCGGTACGGGAATATCAACCCGTCGTCCATCGACTACGCCTGTCGGCCTCGCCTTAGGTCCCGACTCACCCAGGGCGGACTAGCCTGGCCCTGGAACCCTTGGTCATTCGGCGCTAGAGTTTCTCACCCTAGTATCGCTACTCATGCCTGCATTCTCACTCCCGCACCGTCCACCCCTGGATCACTCCGAGGCTTCACCCGGTGCAGGACGCTCCCCTACCACCCACAGCCCCTGACACCACCACCAACAGGCGGCGGCGTAAGGTCCACGCTGCAGGTCCGCGGCTTCGGCGGTGTGCTTGAGCCCCGCTACATTGTCGGCGCACGACCACTTGACCAGTGAGCTATTACGCACTCTTTCAAGGATGGCTGCTTCTAAGCCAACCTCCTGGTTGTCTGCGCGACCGCACATCCTTTCCCACTTAGCACACGCTTAGGGGCCTTAGCCGGCGATCTGGGCTGTTTCCCTCTCGACCACGGAGCTTATCCCCCGCGGTCTCACTGCCGCGCTCGACCGGACGGCATTCGGAGTTTGGCTGACCTCAGTAACCCTGTGGGGCCCATCAGCCACCCAGTAGCTCTACCTCCGCCCGGGACCACGCGACGCTGCACCTAAATGCATTTCGGGGAGAACCAGCTATCACGGAGTTTGATTGGCCTTTCACCCCTACCCACAGCTCATCCCCCCAGTTTTCAACCTAGGTGGGTTCGGTCCTCCACACGCTCTTACACGTGCTTCAACCTGGCCATGGGTAGATCACCCCGCTTCGGGTCCAGGACGTGCCACTGTGGCGCCCTTTCGGACTCGCTCTCGCTACGGCTCCCCCACACCGGGTTAACCTCGCGACACGCCACTGACTCGCAGGCTCATTCTTCAAAAGGCACGCCATCACCCGCACAGGCGGGCTCTGACGGCTTGCAAGCGCCCGGTTTCAGGTACTCTTTCACTCCCCTCCCGGGGTACTTTTCACCATTCCCTCACGGTACTCATCCGCTATCGGTCATCAGGAGGTATTCAGGCAGCCGAGTGGTCTCGGCAGATTCACACAGGATTCCACGGGCCCCGTGCTACTCGGGAACGCCCCCACGCAGTCCAGCAGGTTTCACCTACGGGGCTCTCACCCACTACGGCCCCCCGTCCCAAGGGGTTCGGCTACCCACCAGATTGATCACTACGCACCCAGCCGGCAGACCAGGAACAGGAACGCCCCACAACACCGCCGCCGCAACCCCTGCCGGGTATCACACGACAACGGTTTAACCATCATCCGCTTTCGCTCGCCACTACTCACGGAATATCTTCTCCTGCGGGTACTGAGATGTTTCACTTCCCCGCGTCACCCCCCGCACCCTATGAATTCAGGTACGAGTGACGCCCCATGACGGGCGCCGGGTCCCCCCATTCGGAAACCCTCGGATCACAGCCCGTCAGCCGGCTCCCCGAGGAATATCGCAGGCCACCACGTCCTTCATCGGCCCCTGATGCCAAGGCATCCACCGAACGCTCATAGAAACAAACAACACAACAAACCAACAAAACAATCACGGTCCGCCACGACCACACGGCCGCGGCAAGACCAAAGAAAGATGCTCGCGTCCACTATACAGTTCACAACCAACCCACCCACACCACCAGCACCCACCCCCCACAGGGACAGGGCCAGCAGCCAGGCACCAGGGCGCACCGCCCCAGAACCCCGACAGCGTGCCACCCCGACCAGCCCACGCACCCACCACCCCACCACACAGGCAGGACAAGCAGACACACGAACCAGTCAGGCACCAACCCCCCACACCCCCACACACCAGGCGGGGGCAGCAGGAGGGTCAGCGGTTCCTCATGCCACGATATCCGGGCCACCAGCCCACCAGGCGCCCACGCACCACGCGCAGGCCACACACCCAGCAGGCCACCAGCCACAGCTCCTTAGAAAGGAGGTGATCCAGCCGCACCTTCCGGTACGGCTACCTTGTTACGACTTCGTCCCAATCACCAGCCCCACCTTCGACCGCTCCCCGTAGGGCCACGGGCTTCGGGTGTTGCCGACTTTCATGACGTGACGGGCGGTGTGTACAAGGCCCGAGAACGTATTCACCGCAGCGTTGCTGATCTGCGATTACTAGCGACTCCGACTTCACGGTGTCGAGTTGCAGACACCGATCCGAACTGAGACCGGCTTTAAGGGATTCGCTCCGCCTCACGACATCGCAACCCTCTGTACCGGCCATTGTAGCATGCGTGAAGCCCAAGACATAAGGGGCATGATGATTTGACGTCATCCCCACCTTCCTCCGAGTTGACCCCGGCAGTCTCCCGCGAGTCCCCACCACGACGTGCTGGCAACACGGGACAAGGGTTGCGCTCGTTGCGGGACTTAACCCAACATCTCACGACACGAGCTGACGACAACCATGCACCACCTGTGAACCGGCCCCACAAGGAGGAACCCACGTCTCCGCGGGCGACCGGAACATGTCAAGCCTTGGTAAGGTTCTTCGCGTTGCATCGAATTAATCCGCATGCTCCGCCGCTTGTGCGGGCCCCCGTCAATTCCTTTGAGTTTTAGCCTTGCGGCCGTACTCCCCAGGCGGGGCACTTAATGCGTTAGCTACGGCGCGGAGACCCCGGAAAGAGCCCCCACACCTAGTGCCCAACGTTTACGGCGTGGACTACCAGGGTATCTAATCCTGTTCGCTCCCCACGCTTTCGCTCCTCAGCGTCAGTAACGGCCCAGAGACCCGCCTTCGCCACCGGTGTTCTTCCTGATATCTGCGCATTCCACCGCTACACCAGGAGTTCCAGTCTCCCCTACCGCACTCAAGCCGGCCCGTACCCACCGCACGCCCCCAGTTAAGCCAGAGGATTTCACGGCAGACGCGACCAGCCGCCTACGAGCTCTTTACGCCCAATAATTCCGGACAACGCTCGCGCCCTACGTATTACCGCGGCTGCTGGCACGTAGTTAGCCGGCGCTTCTTATCCAGCTACCGTCAACACCCCCACAACGAGGAGCGCCTTCTTCACTGGCGAAAGAGGTTCACAACCCGAAGGCCTCCATCCCTCACGCGGCGTCGCTGCATCAGGCTTCCGCCCATTGTGCAATATTCCCCACTGCTGCCTCCCGTAGGAGTCTGGGCCGTGTCTCAGTCCCAGTGTGGCCGTCCACCCTCTCAGGCCGGCTACCCGTCACCGCCTTGGTAGGCCATCACCCCACCAACAAGCTGATAGGCCGCGAGCCCATCCCCCACCAAAAACACCCTAACAGTGCATCTTTCCCAACCCCACCATGCAGCAGGACCAGAACACCCCGTATTAGCCACCCTTTCAAGCGGTTATCCAGGAGTGAGGGGCAGGTTACTCACGTGTTACTCACCCGTTCGCCACTAACCACACCCACCACAAGGGCAGGCGCAGCCCGTTCGACTTGCATGTGTTAAGCACGCCGCCAGCGTTCGTCCTGAGCCAGGATCAAACTCTCCAAACAAAACAAAACAGTCCAGAGAACAAAAACCTGAACCCAAACAAAAACATCCCCCCAGAACCCAACCCCCACACAACCGCGCAGGAACCAGACCCCAGAAGAACAAAACATGACATAAAAAACATGACACACTATCGAGTTCTCAAACAACACACCCACCGGTTCTCAGCGAGTACGCCATCGCGTACCACCTCGCTCCGGAAGCGCCCGATCAACTTTAGTGAACCGTCATCGTCGGGTCAAATCCAGGACCAGTGATCCCGGTCTCCCACGTGGTTCGCTCTTCAGTTGCTCGGCTCCCGGCGACACGTGTTCTTGAACAGATCATCGGCCGCCGGGCCGCGGAGTACATTACGCAGCGGCATACCCCGGGTCAAACGGGGGCGCGGTGACAGTGACCACATGGCCCACATGCTGCGAGGTGGCTTCGCTCCGGTGCTCGCAGCGCGTTCCCTCAGGCACTGCGGGCCACGGCGAGGTTGCGTCGGCCGCGGCGGATGAGCACGATCCCCCCGGCCAGCAGGTCCTCCTGGCCCACGGGTGCGTCCTCGTCGGTGACCTTGACGTTGTTGAGGTAGGCCCCGCCTGCGGCCACCGTCTTGCGGGCGGCGTTGCGGCCCTTCTCCAGGCCGGTGCCCACAAGGAGGTCGACGATGGTCGACCCTCCCACGCTCAGCTCGGTGGCCGGAAGCGCCTCCGTGGCTGCGGCCAGGGTCGGGGCGTCGAGCGCCCGAAGGTCTCCGGTGCCCCACAGGGCCGCGGTGGCCGCCTCGGCCTGCGCGGTGGCCTGGGAGCCGTGGACCCATGTCGTCACCTCGTGGGCCAGGACCCGCTGGGCCTGCCGAGCGCGCGGGTCGGCCTGGGTGGCGGCCTCGAGCCGCTCGATCTCCTCGCGGTCCAGGAAGGTGAAGACCTTGAGGAAGCGCACGACGTCGGCGTCGTCGGCCTGGAGCCAGAACTGGTAGAAGGCGTAGGGGCTGAGCATCTCGGGGTTGAGCCACACCGCCCCGCCCTCGGTCTTGCCGAACTTCGTGCCGTCCGCCTTCGTGATGAGCGGGTTGGTCATGACGTGCACGGAGGCCCCCTCGACCTTGCGGATGAGGTCCATCCCTCCCACGAGGTTGCCCCACTGGTCGTTGCCGCCGACCTCGAGGGTGCATCCGTGTCGGCGGAAGAGCTCGAGGTAGTCGTTGGCCTGGAGGATCTGGTAGCTGAACTCGGTGAAGGAGATGCCCTCCTCGCTGGCCAGGCGCCTGGCGATGATGTCCTTGGAGAGCATCGTCCCCATGCGGAAGTGCTTGCCGACGTCGCGCAGCAGGTCGATGGCGCTCAGCTCGGCGGTCCAGTCGAGGTTGTTGACGATCCGGGCGGGGTTGTCGCCGGTGAAGTCGAGCAGTCCCTCGAGCTGGGCCTGGAGTCCGGCGGACCACTGGGCCACGACCTCCCTGGTGTTGAGGGAGCGCTCCCCCTTGGCCCGGGGGTCGCCGATGAGGCCGGTGGCACCGCCGACCAGGGCCAGCGGCCGGTGCCCGGCGAGCTGGAGGTGGCGCATGACCTTGACCGCCACGAGGTGGCCGTGGTGGAGGCTCGGGGCCGTCGGGTCGAAACCGCAGTAGAAGGTGAGCGCGCCGCCGGTGAGCGTCGCACGCAGCGCGTCGATGTCGGTGTGCTGGGCCACCAGGCCCCGCCACTGCAGCTCATCCAGGATGTCGGTCACTGTCGTGCTTGCCTTTCGTGCGTCTCCCCGGCGCCCCGTGGCCACCGGTCCGGGACGGCGCGCCCCGCAGGCAGCCAGTGTGCCACGACGGCGCCGCGGTCCCGGCCCGCCACCTGCCTCAGCGGTCCCAGACGAGGGTGTAGCGGTAGTAGAGGCGGCGCCGAACCCGGGAGCCCGGGAGCAGTCGCGCCGCCGCCCGCCGGATCTCGGCCAGGGACTCGCTGGGCTCGGCGAGAGGGACACCGATATCAGGCGTCTCGTGGTGCCAGATGCCCGCGGCGCGGATCGGCAGCACGGCGAGCCCCGAGACGATCCAGTCCCAGGCGCTCTTGTTCGCGGCGAGCCCGACGACGATCAGTCGCCCGCCTGGCGCCACGAGCCCGGCCAGGTGCCCCAGGCCCGACTCGAGCGGCAGGTGGTGGAGGACGGCCACGCAGCTCACGGTCTGGAATACCCCCAATCCCCGCGTGGAGGCCGGGTCCAGGATATCGGCGCCCAGCACCGTCGTCCCCGCGGTCCCGTCGAGTCGGGCCCGCGCGCGCTCCACCGTCACCGGGTCGAGGTCGATGCCCACCACCTCCTCACACACCTCCGCGAGGCGCTCAAGGAGCAGGCCCTCTCCGCAGCCGACGTCGATGGCCCGGCCGCCCCGGGTGGCGGCGTCGGCGACGAGCTCGTCATGGAAGGCGACGTTGTGGTTCCAGTACCTCTCAGGCATCAGGGCCCTGCTGTCGCGTCCGGCCCGCGCCGGCGACGCCTGGGTGCGGCCGGCTTGTAGGGAGAGACGGTAGGATCGCCGTCGATCCAGAAGCGCCAGGGGTAGTCCTCGGTGCCGCCGGGGCCGGCGACTCCCGTGCGAGGCCCGGTACGGATCGTGCCTGGAGCCGGGGCCCGCCCCGGCGCTGGCAGGACGAGGGCGACGCGGGTGCCGGGCGCCCCCAGCGCGGCGCCGTCATCGAGGCGGGTCAGTCCCAGGGTGGCGCACAGGCGTGCGGGCCCCCGAGCCAGGTCGCGGTCCGCACGAGCGCGTGGCCGGCGGGAGCGCGCCAGGTCCAGGCCCTCGATCACCTCGCCGCCGCGCAGCAGCACGGCCCGGGACAGCCCCTCGGGCCCGGTGACGACATTGAGGCAGTGGTGCATGCCGTAGGTGAGGTAGACGTAGATGACGCCGCCCGCGCGGAACATCGAGGCGTTACGGGCGGTGGGACCCCGGTAGGCGTGGGAGCCGGGGTCCTCCCGCCCCCGGTAGGCCTCCACCTCGGTGATCCGCACGCAGACGGTTCCCTCGGCGTCGGTCGCGCACACGACCGCTCCGAGGAGTAGCGGCGCCGCCTCCAGGGAGTCCAGTGCCAGGACCCGCTGAACGTCCCCGGGCAGGCCCTCCCCCAGCCCGCAGGCCTCGGGTGCGCAGGACCCGGCTGGCACGACGGGCATGTCAGTCCTCCGGCACCGTGGCGCCGGGACCGTCGAGGACGGACCCCTCCAGGCAGAAGGCGCGCAGCTCGGCCACATGCGTGCCGGCGCGGGCCAGCTGCTCAAGCACCCGGACCGGAGCGGTTCCCCCGCGCCCGTCGCGGGCCGCCACCGAGCCCTCGGCGCTCAGGACGTCCCTCACGCCCGGTCCCAGCCGGGGGTCGATGGCGACCATCTCGGCGTCGCTCAGCTCCCACAGCTCCATCCCGCGCTCCTCACAGGCCTTGACGCAGGCTCCCGCGATCTCGTGGGCGGCGCGGAAGGCCACCCCCTTCTTGACGAGCCACTCGGCGACGTCGGTGGCCAGTGAGAACCCCTGGGGGGCGAGCTCGGCCATGCGCTCGCGGTGCAGGGTCATCGTGTCGACCATCCCGGCCACCGCGGGCAGGAGGACGGCCAGGGTGTCGAGGGCGTCGAAGACCGGCTCCTTGTCCTCCTGCAGGTCCCGGTCGTAGGCCAGGGGCAGGCCCTTGAGGGTGGCCAGGAGCCCGGCGAGGTCGCCGATGAGCCTGCCGGCCTTGCCTCGGGCGAGCTCGGCGACGTCCGGGTTCTTCTTCTGGGGCATGATCGACGAGCCCGTCGAGTAGGCGTCGTCAAGGGTGATGAAGCCGAACTCCTTGGTGCCCCAGATGATGACCTCCTCGCTCAGTCGGGACAGGTCGACGGCGGTCATGGCCAGGATGAAGCTCATCTCCGCCACGACGTCGCGCGCGGCGGTGCCGTCGATGGAGTTGTCGACCGCGGCCTCGAAGCCGAGCTCGGCCGCGACGGCGTCGGGGTCCAGGCCCAGGGTGTTGCCGGCCAGCGCCCCGGAGCCGTAGGGGGACACGGCCGCCCGGGCGTCCCAGTCGATCATGCGCTCGACGTCCCTCATGAGCGGCCAGGCGTGGGCCAGGAGGTGGTGGGCCAGGAGGACCGGCTGGGCGTGCTGGAGGTGGGTGCGCCCGGGCATGATCGCCGCACCGGCGCCTGACGCCTGCGAGACGAGGGCATCGACGACGTCGAGGACGAGGCCCGCCGTGCGGCGCGCGGCGTCGCGCAGGTACATCCGGATGAGGGTGGCGATCTGGTCGTTGCGCGAGCGGCCCGCGCGCAGGCGTCCTCCCAGGTCCTGTCCCGCGCGCTCGATGAGGCCGCGCTCCAGTGCCGTGTGCACGTCCTCGTCCTCGGGTGCCGGGGTGAAGGCGCCCGAGACGACGTCGTGCTCGAGACTGTCCAGGGAGGCGATCATCGCCGCGAGCTGGGAGGCGTCGAGCAGGCCGACCGCTGCCAGAGCACGGGCGTGAGCGCGGGAGCCGGCGATGTCGTAGCGCGCCAGGCGCCAGTCGACGTGGGTCGACACGCTCAGGGCGGCCAGCGCCTGGGAGGGAGCTCCGGTGAAGCGGCCTCCCCACAGGCTCATCGAGGGAGGGTCGGCTGGGGTGTCGGGGTGGAGGCCGGGTTCGGTGCTCGTCGAGCTCATGGGTCCATCATCCCCCACGCCGTCCCCGGCGACGGCGGCCTGCACCCACGCGAGTGGGCCCGCGTCCCGTGCGTCGGGCCCCCGCCACGGTGGCGGGGGCCCGACGCACGGGGTGACCGGGTCACCAGGACCGGGTTACCAGGACCGGGTCACCAGGACCGGGTCACCAGGACTCCTCCACCGTGATCGTGGGCTCGCCCTTGTCGTCGAAGTCGATGGTTCCCACCATGACGAAGTCGACCTCCTTCTCGTCAGGGTCGGGGTTCCACTGCGTCGGGTTGGGCTTGATCGTGATCGTCGCCTGCCCGGAGGTGAAGGAGGAGGTCGTCATCTCCGTGATCTCCGTGGGGGAGGATGTCACGGTCAGCGACTGCAGGTCGGTTCCCTGCACGGAGTAGGGGCACTGGGAGTCCATGTTGCCCGGCACCGAGGCGCAGCTCTCCACGGCGCTGGCCACCGCCTCGAGCACCTTGTCCTCCAGCTCGGGGCTGGCCTCGACGGTCATGGAGACGGCCGCGACACCCCAGTCCCGTGCTCCACCGACATCGAGCGTCACGTCGTCCATCGTCACGTAGCTCGACAGGTCCTCGGGCGCGGAGACGGTGTAGGTACCCGGGTAGGCGTAGGCCGTCACGGTGCGCTCGGTCACCGAGCCGCCGTAGCCCCAGTCGTCCTGGGAGTCCTCGTCCTGAGAGGACTGCCCCATCTCGATGGTGGCCTGCCCGACCACGACCGAGTCGACCATCTCGGCGGTGATCTCGCAGGGCACGGCCAAGGAGCTGGAGACCTCCCACTCGTGGAGGACGAGCATCGAGTTGTCCTTCCGGGAGACCTCGACCTGGGCCTGGCGCCGCTCCCCGTCGACCTGGTAGACGACGTCGACCATCACTGTCGAGGAGTCCCCAGAGTCTCCAGAGTCCTCTGAGTCCTCGGAGGCCAGCGTGACCTCCTCGACGGTCATCGTCGAGGTCCGCCCCGCCATCGCGGCGTCGGTGAGCAGGCCGCGCTCGTCGTTGGGCACACCGGGGTCGACCAGCGCCGTGGCGGCATCGGCCTGGCCGGAGGCGATGAGCTCGACGTACTCGCGCGCGGCGGCCTCAGGCGTCCTGGAGGAGTTGAGCACGTGGACGGCGACGACGCCTGCGATGACCGCAAGGGCGAGCACCGCGACCGCGAGGAGTCCCAGCCGCACCCGCCGGCGCCCCGAGGGGGACAAGGGGGGCGGTGGGGCCAATGGCGGCACGCCGGGCGCGGCCGCCGACCCGGCCGACTGGGCGGGGACGACCGGCTGGCCGGTGGCCGGCGCCCCGGGCAGGGGCGCCGGGGAGGTCGCGGAAGCCGCGGCGGCCTGCGCCGGGGCCGGGGCAGCCTGCGCCGGGGCCGGGACGGCCTGTGCCGGGGCCGGGACGCCGGCGGCGGGCGGCGCCACCGGGGCCCCGGGGACTCCCGGGGCGGCCTGCGCCGGGGCAGGGACGCCCTGCGGTGCCCCGACCAGCCAGGACTGGAGGGCCTGGCGCCCGACGAGCACCTGGAGTACCCGGGGGAAGAGCTGGTAGACGACCGCCGGCAGGACCTCAGCCGCGGCTGAGGCCAGGGCCACGGCCAGGGGCGCGGTGACGAGCGCCAGCACAGAGGGGTACAGGCTGGCCCTCATGTTGATCAGTGAGCTGGAGACCGACAGACCGCCGGACACCGCGAGCAGGACCACGGGCACCCAGACGATGAGCCAGACGGTAGGCAGCTGCCAGACCCGAGTCCACTGGGGCCCTGCCAGACGCTGCCTGCGCACGCCCACGCGCAGCGCGACCACGACGAGCGCGAGCACGGCCAGGACGACGAGCAGCCACCCCCAGGCCGACTCGCTCCAGGCGTACACGGTGTCGGTCGGTTCCGATGACCCGAAGGCCTCCGAGGCCGACAGGCTCAGGCCCCCCAGCGTCCCCAGGGCGATGAACGCGACGACGAGGTTGGGCGCCATGATCGGGAGGACGAGCAGGGTGCTGACGTCGTCCAGGGCGGCGCCGACCATGACGACGAGCAGCGCCGCACCGAAGGCGGCTCCCAGGACGACCCAGGTCTGGGCGAGCTCGGCACGGATCTGTCGGCAGCGCCACCACCATGCGGGCGCCGAGGAGGCGGGCAGGCGGGACAGGCGCCCGACGGCGGCACCCACCGTCGCGACGAGCAGCACGAGCAGGAGGATCCTGGGCGCCGAGGGGGCGATGGTCATCTCCTCCGAGCCCCACAGGCCCAGGGGGTCGGAGGAACCGGTTCCGGCGGTGACCCGGCCCAGACCCGTCACCAGCGTCGTGACGACCGCGGCGAGGAGTCCCTCGGCTGCTGAGCGCAGGAGGACCGGACCCACGCGGGTGGCGCGGGAGTCGTCAGGAGCGCGACGGCGCGTCACCCAGGCCGTGAGGGCGCCGATGGCGGTCAGGGGGCCCAGGCACAGCATCGACACCGAGGCCGAGAACATCTCATGGTTCACCCTCACCATGCCGCCGACCACGACACCGGAGGCGACGAGGATGCGCTGCAGCAGGGAGGAGCCCTCGAGGGGGACGTTCCCGGCCTCCAGACCGGCGCTGAGGAGGATCCCCGAGACGAGCGCGGGGACGACAGCGGCCAGGAGGACGAGGCCCACGGTGACCAGGCCCGCCGGGGACACGAGGTGAGCCAGCTCGAGGGCCTCGACCGAGCGCCGCACCGGAGCGCCGGCCCCCGGGGGTACCGGAGCCCCGGGGCCGGCCTGCGCCGGGGCGCCCACGGGCCACGAGGCGGTTCCCAGGGGGACGCTCGCACCGCCGGACCCATCGGGGTACCCGGAGGCCGCGGCGGCCCCGGGCCAGGGCTGTGCCTGCGGCCCGGGCGGCACAGGCGGCGCAGAGGGATACGGCGCTCCGCCCGTCCCGGGGGCAGGCGGCGGAACATTGCTGTCCACCGGGTCAACCGGGTCAACCGGGTCGACCGGGTCAGCACCGTCGGTGGCCTCGACGCTCGTCGTGTCGTTCGCGTCGTCCACCTCCGCGGCCTGCGCGCCGGGAGGCCAGGAGACCGCGTCCGGGCTGCCGTCGTCTCCGGGCGGCTGGGGCGGGGAGGGGATGTGGTCGTCGGAACGATCGTTCATGCCGGGCTCCTGCGATTCTCAGGGTGGGGAGAGCGACCGCAGTCTATAGCGACGCGACGCCGGGCACGGGCCGTTCGGGTGCACGCAGTCCGCGGTTGTCAGGATGCGATGAGGTGCTCCGGCCGTTTCGGGCGTGGCGCGTGTCTGGGCGTGGGACGATGGGCCCCATGGCCGACTCCCAGAACGCGCTCTTCCCCGGCAAGCAGTTCATCTCGACGGTGCTCGAGGCCCTGGAGACCAAGACCCAGATGACCGGGTCGATCGCGCACCGGTACCTCATGCGCGCTGCGATGGCTGGCATGATCGTCGCCGTCTTCTACGTCGTCAACTACGCGATCATCGGGATCTTCGACTCCCTGGGCGTCGGTGGCACGTCCATGGCGGGCGTGGGCAGGGTGCTCGGTGCGCTGTGCTTCGGCCCGGCCCTGGTCTTCATCTACTACACGAGGTCCGAGCTGCTCACCTCGAACATGATGGTCGTGGTCGTCGGTGCCTACTACCGCCGCACCTCGTGGTGGAGGGGCCTGCGGGTCCTGGGCCTGTGCCTGTTCGGCAACTTCCTCGGCGGCCTGGTGTTCGCGATCCTCTACCGCTTCTCCTCCCTCCTCGAGGGACCCACCGGCGAGATGGCCGTCCACTCGGTGGAGACCAAGCTCGGCTACCTGTCCTCCGCCTCCGGCATCGGGGACCTCTTCGTCCGGGCGATCCTGTGCAACTTCATGATCAACCTGGCGATGCTCCTCATCTACAACGGCTACATCCACGAGGACTGGTCGAAGGTCTTCTCGATGATCATCGCC
This sequence comes from Actinomyces howellii, assembly GCF_900637165.1. Lineage (GTDB taxonomy): Bacteria > Actinomycetota > Actinomycetes > Actinomycetales > Actinomycetaceae > Actinomyces > Actinomyces howellii. The sequence continues at coordinate 792,513 of NZ_LR134350.1, forward strand.
GTCTTCGTCTTCGCCTTCCTCGGCCTGGAGCACTCGGTGGCCAACACGGTCCTGTTCTCGGTGGTCGGCCTGACCCACGGGATCGACGTTCCCCTGGCGCTGGCCAACGTCGGGGTCGCGCTGCTGGGCAACTTCGTCGGCGGCGGGCTGCTCATCGGCGCCTACTACGCCTACGCCAACGACGACACCCGCTTCCTGCGCCGCACGGCAGACAAGGGCAGTGCCAAGCCCGCCCTACCGGCATCCGGCGGGTCGGGCGGGCCCCGCCAGACACGGGGTTCGGCCGGGGCGTCCTGACGAGCCCGTCCGTCTGCCCGGACGCGGGCCGGCCCGCGTCCGGGCGGCGCGCTCAGGAGACGGGCGCAGCGTCGTCCTGTGTCGTACCGGCCTGGCCCTCGCGAGCGGCGCGGGCGGCGACGAGCCTGGACTGCAGGCCGTAGATGTCGATGAACCCGCGTGAGGAGGACTGGTCGAAGGTGTCCCCCGTGTCGTAGGTGGCCAGGTTGAAGTCGTACAGACCAACGGGCGAGCGCCAGCCGGTGGCCGTCGCCCTGCCGCCGTGGAGCACGAGGCGGACCTCTCCGCTCACGTAGCGCTGGGTGTCCTCGACGAAGGCGTCGAGCGACTCCTTGAGCGGTGAGTACCACTGGGCCTCGTAGACCAGCTCGGCCCAGGTCTGCTCGACGTGGCGCTTGAACCGGCGCTGGAGCCGCTCGAGGGTGAGCGCCTCGAGGGCACGGTGGGCCTCGATGAGGGCCACCGCACCGGGGGCCTCGTAGACCTCGCGCGACTTGATGCCCACGAGGCGGTCCTCGACGACGTCGATGCGGCCCACGCCCTGGGCGCCTGCACGGCGGTTGAGCTCCTGGACGGCCTCCAGGGGCGTGACCCCCTCGGAGTCGATGGCCACCGGCACCCCCGTGTCGAAGGTGATGATGAGCTCGTCGGGCACGGGAGGATAGGCGGGGTCGTCGGTGTAGACGTAGACGTCCTTGGTCGGGGCGTTCCAGAGGTCCTCGAGGAAGCCGGTCTCGACCGCCCTGCCCCACACGTTCTGGTCGATGGAGAAGGGGTTGTGCCGCGTGGTCTCGATCGGCAGGCGGTGCGCGACGGCGTAGTCGATGGCGACGTCACGGGTCAGGGCGAGGTCACGCACCGGCGACAGGCACTGGAGCTCCGGGGCGATCGAGGTGATGGAGACCTCGAAGCGCACCTGGTCGTTGCCCTTGCCCGTGCATCCGTGGGCGACGGTCGACGAGCCGATCTGGCGGGCTGTGGCGACGAGGTGCTTGGCGATGAGCGGGCGGGACAGGGCGGACACCAGCGGGTAGGCACCCTCGTACAGTGCGTTGGCCTTGAGGGCGGGCATGCAGTAGTCGGAGGCGAACTCCTCCCGGGCATCCACGACGTAGGCACGCACCGCACCGCAGTCCAGGGCTCGTCGGCGGATCACCTCGAGGTCCTCGCCGCCCTGACCGACGTCGACGGCCACCGCCACGACGTCTCGGCCCGTTCGCTCCCTGATCCATCCGATGGCCACGGAGGTGTCGAGCCCTCCGGAGTAGGCCAGGACAACAGGATCAGCATGATCAACAGGGTCGTTGTGCGTGCTCATGTCATTTCTCCTCCGACTGGTGCAGGGACGCACCGTTGTGGGATGGGGTGGACCCGCCCGTCGCGTCGGACGCCGGGCGGGGCCTCTCAGGCGCGCGCTGTGGGATCGGCCAGTGCCAGGAGGTGGCCGGCGAGCCGCGCGGCCACCTCCTCGTCGCGGGTGACGACCAGGAGGGTGTCGTCACCCCCGACGCAGCCGAGCACGCCTGGGAGCATGGAGTCGTCCACCGCGCTGGCCAGGAGCTGGGCCGCTCCGGCGGGAGTGCGCAGGACGAGCTGGTTACCGGCCCACTCGGCCGTGACGAGCAGGTCGGCGCACCAGCGTGCCAGGCGTGCCGTCGTGTGCTCAGCCAGGGAGGCGTCACCGCCGGAGCCTTGGTGCATCTTGACCTGCCCGGGGGCACCGGCCTCGGGGATCGCGTAGACCTGGGTCCCCCCGGTGAAGCGGACCTTGGTCGCCCGCAGCTCGACAAGGTCGCGCGAGAGCGTCGCCTGGGTCGTGCTCACTCCGCGGGCGGCCAGGGCGTCGCGCAGCTCTGCCTGGGAGCGGACGCGCTCCTTGGCCAGGATCTGGGCGATGAGGGCGTGGCGCGCCGCCTTCGTGGCGGGCGCCGGGGCGACTGCCTCGTGCTCGGGGTCCGCGGTCATGCTGACCCTCCCCCCGTCCCGAGGCGCTCGGCCAGGACGAGCGCGAGGCAGTCGGTGAAGGCGTCGGCCTCGGCGTCGGACAGGATGAGCGGAGGGGCCAGGCGCAGGGTGTCGGGCCGGGGGGCGTTGACGATGAAGCCCCGTCGGGCCAGCTCGGCGGCGACCTCGCCGGAGGGCCCGACCCGCTCCTGAAGCCCCACGCCGCGCAGCAGACCCCGTCCACGGACCTCGGTGACGCCGGGCAGGCCGGCAAGATCGGCCGACCAGCGCTCGCCCAGGGACGCGGCCCGAGCGAGCAGGCCCTCAGACCTCATGGTCCGGATGACCGCGAGAGCCGCCGCGCAGGCCACTGGGTTGCCCCCGAAGGTCGTGCCGTGCTGTCCAGGACCGAGCAGGTCGGCGGCCGGGCCCGAGGCCACGACCGCGCCCACCGGGATCCCCCCGCCCAGCCCCTTGGCCAGGGTGACGACGTCGGGGACGACCCCGGGGGCCAGCGCGTGGTGCGCCATCCACCCGCCGGTGCGGCCCATGCCGGTCTGGACCTCGTCAAGAACGAGCAGCGCGCCGGCCTGGGCGGTCAGCTCGCGTGCCGCCTCGAGGTAGCCCGGTCCGAGCTCGCGCACCCCGGCCTCGCCCTGGATCGGTTCGAGGACGAGGGCGGCGACGTCGGGTCCCATCGCTTGGCGCAGCGCCTCGAGGTCCCCGGCGGGGATGAACTCCACGCCGCCGGGCAGCGGCTCGAAGGGCTCGCGGTAGGAGGCCTTGTGCGTCAGAGCCAGGGCGCCCATGGTCCGCCCGTGGAAGGACTGCTCGAGTGCGAGCACCCGCGGGCGGGCAGGGCCGCCGTGGAGGCGGGTGATCTTGAGGGCGGCCTCGTTGGCCTCGGTGCCGGAGTTGGCCAGGAAGACCCTGACGTCCTGGGCTGGGGCGCCTGGGAAGGTGAGGGCCGCCAGCTCCTCGGCCAGGCTCACCTGGGCGGGGGTGGTGAAGAGGTTGGAGACGTGGCCGAGGGTGGACATCTGAGCCCCGACCGCCTCGACGAGGGCCGGGTGGGCGTGCCCCAGGCAGTTGACGGCGATGCCCGCCAGGAGGTCGACGTACTCCACCCCGTCGGCGTCCCACACGCGGGCGCCCTGACCGCGCACGAGGACGCGCTCGGGGGTGCCGAAGGTGTTCATGACGCTGCGGGCGTAGCGCTGGCGCCACTGCTCGGTGGCGCTTGTGGTCGGGGTACTCACCGCGGGGCCTCCCCTGCGTGCCGGATGACCTTGGCGTGCTCGAGCTGGATCTCGGTGCCGACGCCGGAGTCGGTGACGATCTCCAGGAGCATCGAGTGCGGCTGCCGGCCGTCGACGATGTGGGCCTGGCGCACGCCGCCGCGCACCGCCCGCAGGCAGGCCTCGATCTTGGGGATCATGCCTGAGGCGAGGCCGGGCAGGAGGGCCTCGAGCTCGTTGACTCCGATGCAGCCGATGATGGAGGACTTGTCGGGCCAGTTGGCGTAGAGCCCCTCGACGTCGGTGAGCATGATGAGCTTCTGCGCCTTGAGGGCCACGGCCAGTGCCGCGGCGGCCGTGTCGGCGTTGATGTTGAGGACGGTGGTGGAGTCGGTGACCAGCGGCGCGACCGAGGAGATGACCGGGATACGGCCCATGGCCAGCAGCTCGGTGACCGAGCGCGGGTCGACCTCGACGACGTCGCCCACGAGACCGACGTCGACGCTCTCGCCGTCGATGGTGGCGCGGCGCTGGCGGGCGGACAGGAGCCCGCCGTCCTCCCCCGAGATCCCCACCGCGGCCGAGCCGTCCTTGTTGAGCAGGCTGACGAGCTCGCGCTGGACCGAGCCGGTCAGCACCATCCTCACGACGTCCATGACCTCGGGGGTGGTCACCCGCAGGCCTCCGCGGAACTCCGAGTCGATGCCCAGGCGCCCCAGCATCGCGGAGATCTGGGGCCCGCCGCCGTGGACGACGACGGGCTTGAGACCGACCTGGTGGAGGAAGAGGATGTCGGCGGCGAAGGCCCGCTTGAGGTGCTCGTCGACCATCGCGTTGCCGCCGTACTTGATGACGACGGTCGTGCCCTTGTAGGTCCGCAGCCAGGGGACGGCCTCGAGGAGCACCGAGGCCTTCTGGGTCGGTGTGAGGTATGCGGGGAACTTCGTGCTCATGTCGTGTACTCCGCGTTGATCGTGACGTATCCGTGGGTGAGGTCGTTGGTCCACACGGTGGCCTCGGCGCTGCCGGCCCACAGCGCGATGTCGATGCGGGTCTCGCGCGGGGTCATGTCGACCTTCGAGCGGTCCTCCCCCAGGGCGCCGTGGCGGAAGATGGTCACCCCGTTGATCGTGACGTCGACCTTATCGGGGTCTAAGGGGCAGACCTCCTCGGGCACCGTCCCCAGCTGTGACAGCACCCTGCCCCAGTTGGGGTCGTTGCCCGCCACCGCGCACTTGAGGAGGTTGGAGGCCGAGACCGTGCGCGCCGCGGCCTCCGCGGCGGCCTCGCTGACCGCACCGGTGACGGTGACGGCGATGTCGTGGGTGGCGCCCTCGGCGTCCGCCACGAGGCGCCTGCCGAGCATCCCCAGGAGCTCGGTGAGGGCCTCCTCGAGCTCGGCCTGGTCGGGGCTGGCGCCCGAGGCGCCCGAGGCCAGGAGGACGACGGTGTCGTTGGTCGACATGCAGCCGTCGGAGTTGATGCGGTTGACGGTACGGGCCGTGGCTGCCTCGAGCGCGCGCTGGGCCCCGGCGGCGTCGACCTGCGCGTCGGTGGTCAGGACCGCGAGCATCGTGGCCAGGCCGGGGGCGAGCATGCCCACCCCCTTGATCATGCCGCCTACGGTCCAGCCGTCCCTGACCACCGTGTCCTCCTTGGGGACGGTGTCAGTGGTCATGATGGCGACGGCCGCGTCGTGCCCGGCCTGGGCGCCGGCAGCCAGGGTCTCGGCCGCCGAGCGCGCCCCGTCCAGGAGCCTGGGCATGTCGAGTGGGGTGCCGATGACGCCCGTGGAGCACACGAGCACCTCGTCGGGGGCGGCCCCCAGGAGCCTGCCGACCTCCTGGGCCGTCAGCCGGGCGTCCTGCGCGCCCTGGAGCCCGGTGCAGGCGTTGGCCGATCCGGAGTTGAGCACGACGGCACGGGCCGAGCCGGGCTCACCGCCCTGGTCCTGACCGCCGATGACCTCACGGGACCACACCACCGGCGCCGCGACGACCCGGTTGGTCGTGAACACGCCCGCGGCGACGTCGAGGGGGCCGTCGTTGACGACGAGGGCCAGGTCCGGCTTCCCCGAGGCCTTGAGCCCGGCGCGCACGCCGGCGGCGCGAAATCCTTGTGCTGCTGTGACGCTCACGGTGCGACTCCCTGAAGGGTCAGGCCCGTCGTCTCCGGACGGCCCAGGGCGAGGTTGAGGGACTGGACGGCCGCGCTGGCGGTGCCCTTGCCGAGGTTGTCGACGGCGCAGACCATCGTGGCCACGCCGGCCTGCCTGTCGAGGGTCACCTGGACGGTGGCCAGGCCGGAGCCGGTCACCGCGCCGCTGACCGGCCAGGTCCCCTCGGGCAGGAGGTGGACGGCGGGCTCCCCGGTGCCCGGGTGGCCGTACGCCCGCTCCCACGGGGCGCGCAGCGTCCCCTCGGGGTCGGGGGCGTCGAGGACCGCCGGGGTGACCGGCGCCGTCACGGTGGCCAGGATGCCGCGGCTCATGGGCACGAGCACCGGGGTGAAGGACAGGCCGACCGTGCCCTCGCACGCACCTGCCACCTCGAGGTTCTGGATGATCTCGGGGATGTGACGGTGGGTGCCGCCCACGGCGTAGGGCTGGGCCGATCCCAGGGCCTCGGCCGCGCTCAGATGCGGCTTGAGCGCCTTGCCCGCCCCGGAGTAGCCGACCGCCAGGACGGCGGTCACGCGGGTGGGGTCGACAAGGCCCGCACCCACACCCGGCTGGGCCGCCAGGGTCACGGCGGTCACGTTGCAGCCGGGCACGGCGATGCGGTCGGTGGCCGCCAGCTCGCGGCGCTGGGTCTGCGCCGTGTCCTCCCCTGCGTGCAGGAGCTCGGGCATGCCGTAGGTCCACGCGCCGGCGTGCTCGGTCCCGTAGAACCGGCTCCACGCCCGGGCGCTGGTCAGGCGGTGGTCTGCCCCGCAGTCGACGAGAACCGGGCCGGCCGCGCCGCCGGTGCCAGCCTCCTCCAGCGCGCGGGCCACGGCACCGGAGGCACCGTGCGGCAGGGCCAGGACGACTGCGTCGTGACCGCGCAGGCGCTGGGCGTCGGTGGGCTCGACCACGCGGTCGGCCAGCAGCGGCAGGTGGGGGTGGTGGGCTCCCAGGAGGGTGCCGGCTGAGGAGTTGGCGGTCAGCGCGCCGATCTCGAGGTCCGGGTGGGCCGAGAGGATCCGCAGGACCTCTCCCCCGGCGTACCCGGTCGCTCCGGCGACCGCGATGGTCCAAGTCATGCGCAAACCATACGCTGGGATGCATAGAAATCCATAACGGGATGGTGTGGCAGGCACGTAGCCTTGCTCACACCATCCCGTCCACGCGGCATCATGGACATGGCGCCGGGGACGGACGTCCCCGGTCACCGGCCGCGCGTCATATTCCCGAGGACAGGGTCCCTGCGATCGCGTCGGCCCACTCGCGCACCGCGTCGAGATCGCGGAAGTCGCCCTCGGTGGCGCCGCCGAGGGTCGCGATCGAGCGCTCGCGCAGGGACAGCCTGCTCGGGTCGAATGTCCCCGGGAAGGTCACGTGGTCCTCCGGGTCGATGGACAGCAGCACCGGGCCGATCCGGTGCGGGTCGGAGACCTTGCCCTTGGGCAGGCCCGCCAGGCCCACCGAGAAGGCCCACACCGGGTGGGCGCGCAGGGCGTCCCTGAAGCGCTCGGTGAAGGCGACGGCCTCGTTGGTCCAGTGCGTCATGTACACGGCGCTGCCCAGGACGAAGGCGCCGTACGGGGTGACGTCGACGACGTCCTCGGGGCGGGCCTGGTCGACGTCGTGACCTGCTGCGCGCAGGCGCTCGGCGATGACGTGCCCGATCTCCTCGGTGGAGCCGTGGCGCGAGGACACAGCGAGCAGGATCTTCATGGCTCCAGTATTCACGTCCCTCGCCTCCGGCGTGTGGGACTCGGGACCCGGAATAGCCGGTCGTGACCACCACCACAACGGGAGGCGGAGCTCAGGACCGCAGCTCGGCCCCCACCGCCTTGGCCGCCCGCTTGACGACGCGCTTGCGCACCGCCGCGGTCTCCTGCGCGGTCAGGGTGCGGTCGGGAGCGCGCAGCCGCAGGGAGAAGGCCAGGGACTTGCGCCCCTCACCGAGCTGGGGGCCGCGGAAGACGTCGAAGAGCCGCACCTCCTCGGCGAGGTCTCCCACCGCCTGGACGATGACGGCCTCGACCTGGGCTGCCGTGACCTCCTCGTCGACGACGAGGGCGAGGTCCTCCTTGGCGACCGGGAAGGTCGAGACCGGACCGACCTGGAGCACCCCGGAGGCCTCGACCGCGTCGAGCAGGGGCTCGAGGTCGATCTCGACGGCGCAGGCGCGCTCGGGCAGGCCCACGGAGCGCAGGACCTGGGGGTGGAGCTCACCGGCGTGGGCCACGAGGGCGCCGGGACGCAGCTCGCGTCCCTCACGGGTGGCGGGCAGGCGCAGCTCGGCGGTGCGTCCGGGGTGCCAGGGGGCGACGGGGGAGGCGGGCGCACTGACCTCGAGCGCCACCCCGAGGGCCGAGGCGACGGTACGCACGAGCTCGACGGCGTCCGCCCAGTCCCAGGGGCGGCCTGCGGCCAGGACACCCGGACGCTCCCGGTCACCGGCCAGCACCGCCGCCACGTGCTCGGGCTGGGCGGGGATACCCCGCTCGATGGCGGCCAGCTCCTCGTGCGAGGGCCGTTGACGCACGCCCGGGATCGGTGCCGGGACCGTGCCCGCGGGGTGGGTGACCGTGCCGGTCTCGAAGACGGCGACGTCGCCCAGGCCCCGGGAGATGTTGCGCCTGGCGACCTCGACGAGGGTGTCCAGGACGCTTGTGCGCAGGCACGGGGCGTCCTCGGCCAGCGGGTTGGCCAGGCGCACGGCGCGGCGCCGCGGGTCCTGGGGAGGCAGGGCGAGGCGGTCGTGGACGTCCCCGATGAAGGGGTAGGACAGCACCTGCGTCAGCCCGGCCCCGGCCAGGGCGCGCACGACCTCGCGCCGAGCCTTCTGCCGGACCGACAGGCCGGTGCCTGCCGGGGCGGTGGGCACGATGGAGGGGATGTTGTCGTAGCCGTCGAGGCGGGCGACCTCCTCGGCCAGGTGGGCCGCACCCACGAGGTCGGGACGCCAGGTCGGGGCCGTCACGCGCAGGAGCTCGCCGCCCTCGTCGTCGGAGCCTGCCGGCTCGACCTCGCAGCCGATCGTGGTGAGCAGCTCGACGACCCGCGCGGTGCCGTAGGGCACGCCCGTGAGGCGCTCGGCGGCGTCGGCGCGCACGAGCATCGGCTCAGGTGCCCGGGTGCGGTCGACATCGGTGGCGTGCGGGTCGGCGGTCCCGCCGCCGTAGGTGACGAGAAGGTCGACGGCGCGCTGGGCGGCCACCGGTGCGAGGGCGGTGTCGACGCCCCGCTCGTTGCGCTTGGCGGACTCGGTGGGCAGGCGGTGGCGGCGCGCGGAGCGGGCCACGGAGACGGCGTCGAAGTGGGCGGCCTCGATGAGCACGTCGGTCGTCGAGGAGTCGATCTCCGCCTCCGCGCCTCCGAAGACCCCGGCCAGGACCAGGGGGCGTGAGCCCTCCCCCTGCGGGGAGTCGGAGATGACGAGGTCCTCGGGATCCAGGGTGCGGGTGACCTCGTCGAGGAAGGTGAGGGTCTCCCCCGACCGGGCGCGGCGCACGACCACCGGGGCGGCGAGCTTGGCCAGGTCGAAGGCGTGCAGCGGCTGCCCCAGGTCGAGCATGACGTAGTTCGTCACGTCGACGACCAGGGAGATGGGGCGCATGCCCGCCGCCGTGAGACGGTCGCGCATCCAGGTCGGGCTCGGTGCGGTCGGGTCGATGCCCCGCACGACCCGGGCGACGTAGCGGTCGACCCCGGGGCGCCCGTGGACGGGAGCGAGGTCCTCGGCGAAGCGCACGTCGTAGCCTCCGGGGCCGGCCTGCGCCACGCCCTGCGGGTAGAGACCGGGGTCGGAGGCGTCGGCGGGGTCGGTGAAGGCGGCTCCCGTGGAGTGGGAGTACTCGCGGGCCACCCCCCGCATCGAGAAGCAGTACCCCCGGTCAGGGGTGATGTTGATCTCGAGGACCTCCTCGCCCAGGCCGAGCAGGCCGACGGCGTCGGTACCGGGGGCCGGGGTCTCGGCGAGGTCGCGGCCCTCGTCGGCCAGCCACCGGTCGAGCACGATGATGCCGTCGTGGTCCTCTCCGATGCCCAGCTCCCTGGCCGAGCAGATCATGCCGTCCGAGACGTGGCCGTAGGTCTTGCGGGCCGCGATGGCGAAGCCTCCGGGCAGGACGGCCCCGGGCAGGCTGACGACCACCGAGTCACCGACGGTGAAGTTGTGGGCACCGCACACGATGCCGCGGCTGGGCAGCTCTGAGGGCTCCTTGCCCGTGCCCGGGGCGTCGTTGTGCTCGGGCCCGACGTCGACCCGGCAGTAGTTGATGAGCTTGCCGTTGGACTGCTCCTTGGACTCCAGGGTCAGGACCTTGCCGACGACGAGAGGGCCGGTGACGGCAGGCGGGACGACGCCCTCCTCCTCCAGGCCGACGCGCACGAGGTCGGCGGCCAGCTGCTCAGCGGTGGTGCCCACGGGGACCTCGACGTGCTCGCGGAGCCACTCGATGGGGACGTACGGCATGTCAGTTGCCCTTTCCGGTCGTGCCGAACTGCTGGGAGAAGCGCAGGTCGCCCTCGACGATGTCGTGCATGTCAGCGATTCCATGGCGCAGCATGAGGGTGCGCTCCAGGCCCATGCCGAAGGCGAAGCCGGTGTGGACCTCGGGGTCGATGCCGCAGGCGATGAGCACGTTGGGGTTGACCATGCCGCAGCCTCCCCACTCGATCCACCCGGCTCCGCCCTTCTTCTGGGGGAACCACAGGTCCATCTCGGCGCTGGGCTCGGTGAAGGGGAAGAAGGAGGGGCGCAGGCGGGTGCGGGCCTGGGGCCCGAACATGGCGCGCGCGAAGTGGTCGAGGGTGCCCTTGAGGTGAGCCATGGTCAGGCCCTTGTCGACGGCCAGTCCCTCGACCTGGTGGAAGACCGGGGTGTGGGTCTGGTCGAGCTCGTCGGAGCGGAAGACCTTGCCCGGGCAGGCGATGTAGAGAGGCGGCTCGGCGGCCAGCATCGCACGGGCCTGGACGGGCGAGGTGTGGGTGCGCAGGACGAGGTTGGCCGCCTCCCCCGGGGCCGCGCCGAGGCTGGCGCCGTCGACGTAGAAGGTGTCCTGCATCTGGCGGGCCGGGTGGTCGGGGTCGAAGTTGAGCGCGTCGAAGTCGTACCACTCGTGCTCGAGCTCAGGGCCCTCGGCGATGGACCATCCCATGGCGACGAAGAAGTCGGAGACCTCCTCGATGAGCAGGTCCAGGGGGTGGCGCGCCCCGGCGGGTGACCGGTCGGTGGGAACGGTGACGTCGACCGCCTCGGTGTCGAGCATGCGCGCCTCGGCCTCGGCCTCGAGGACCTCCTGGCGCTCGGCCAGGGCGGCGGCCAGGCGCGCGCGGGCGCCACCGAGGAGCCTGCCGGCGACGGGCTTGTCGGCCCGGTCCAGGGCGCCGATGCCCCGGTTGGTGAGCGCCAGGACGGAGGAGTCGCCGGTGTAGGCCAGGCGGGCCTCCTTGAGGGCGGCCAGGTCGCTGGCGGCGGCGACGGCCGCCAGCCCCTCGGCGACGAGGGCGTTGATACCCGCTTCGTCCAGCGGCGACAGCGCGCCGGCTGCGTCAGTCATCTGCGAACCTTCCCGTGGTGCTTGCTCCGCGCCCAGGGTAGTCCGCGGTGCACGGCGCCCAGAAATCGCGCCCGCGGGTCGTGCACGCCGACGCGGTCGGCACCGCTCAGGCGGGCCCGTCGGCCTCGAGCCTGCGGTCGATGAACTGGCTGGAGCCCGGGACCGTGAAGGCGATGACACCACGCTCCGGGGAGTAGACGAGGCCCTTGGCGATGAGGTTGGCCCGTGCCGGCCCCAGTGAGCTCGGATGCCTGTCGAGGCGCTCGGCCACGGTCGCGCTCGAGGAGGGCTGCCCCCGGTCGGCCGCCATGGCGATGAGGTAGTCGCGTTCCGCGGGTGTGGCACGGTCCCTCCGAGCCTGGAAGAACATGGAGTCGAGCTGGTCGAGCCCGAGCCTCTCCGCGGCCTGCGCGTCCTGGAGGGTCAAGGGCGAGGCGTCAGCGGCCCGCCAGACGGCCAGCCCTGCTGGCTGGCCTCGTGCTCGATGGCCAGGAGCGCACCCATGAGCTCGTCGTCGAGGTCCTGCATCTCGTCGACGACGATCGCCAGCGCTGGATGCTCCTGCCCCAGCACGCCGACGACGTCCCTGACCACAGGTATCGGACAACCGCGGACCCAGCACAGGACCCGCCTGGGGTCCGAGTAGCGCTCCCGAGCGCTCACCGTCCCCTGGTCGCGGCGCTGCTTGACGGTGACGTTGCGTCACCTGTTGGGATGGGGCCATGCGAGTCAAGGAGATGGCCGACCTGGCGGGGACGACGCCCCGGGCCGTGCGTCACTACCACCGCCTCGGGCTGCTGGAGATACCACCCACCGTGCGAGGCAAGCGCCACTACGGCGTCGAGCACCTGGCCCGGCTCCTGCGCATCCGCTGGCTTGCCGAGGGCGGGTTGTCCCTGTCTCAGGTCGCCGAGATGCTGTCGAGCGACACCAGGGGCGCCGACCGAAGCACCGTGCTGCAGGACCTGCGAGCCGCCCGCGGGACGATCGAGGCGCAGCGGCGCAGCCTTGAGGAGCAGGCGGTGCGGATCGACGAGCTCATCGCCCGGGTGGAGTCCGGTAGCGCCCTGTCTCCCGCGCCGACGGCACTCACCCGTTTCTACGACGATCTTGAGGACCGCGTGCGCAAGGCGGGCGGCGACGTCGCCGCTGTGCGCACCGAGAGGCAGATCAAGCAGGTCATGGCCGCTCTGGGCATGATCCCCGACTCCGCCGCGGCCTTCGTCGAGGAGCTCGACGACGCCGACATGGAGCTGTGCGCCCGACAGGTCTGCGCCTTCAGCCGTCTTCCGAGGCTCCGGGCTCCCGAGGGGCTCGAGCAGGCCCACGAGCTCGCCCAGAACACCTACGCACTGTGCCTACGCCACAAGACGGCGGTCGTCAGGGCCCTTGCCGACCTGCCCGACGGGGCGCTGGGCCGGGCCCTGTGGCGGCTCAGCCACGTCATGGTGGTCACCGGGTACCCCCACCCGGCTCAGCGCGCCTTCGCCGTCCACCTCCTCGATCTGCTCATGACCGACCCCGACATCGCCGCCACGATCCGCCGCTCGGCGGGAAAGGACCCCGTTCTGTGAGCTCACCGACCCCACCAGCCCTGCCCTCCGGCACCCGTGAGCCGACGTCCGCCAGCGCAGGACCGATGACGGCGCCGCCCGCGCCCACCGGGACCGGGCCACGGAACGCGGACGCACCCATCCGGGTCCGCGGCCTGGTCAAGCGCTTCGGGCGCCTGACCGCCCTGGACGGGCTCGACCTCGAGGTCGCCCCCGGCTCCGTCCACGGGTTCCTCGGCCCCAACGGGGCGGGCAAGTCCACGACCATCCGCATCCTGCTGGGGCTGTTCCGGCCCGACGCCGGAGACGTCCGCGTACTCGGACGCCGACCGGGCCGGGACTCCAGCGCGATCAACCGGGAGGTGTCCTACGTGGCCGGTGACGTCGCCCTGTGGCCCGACCTCACCGGCGGCCAGGTCCTCGACGCCCTGGCTGGCCTGCGCGGCAGCCGGGACGCTGCCCGCGAGCGCGAGCTCATCGAGCGCTTCGAGCTCGACCCCACCAAGCGCGTGCGCACCTACTCCAAGGGCAACCGCCAGAAGGTGGCCCTCGTCGCGGCGCTGGCCGCCCCCACGCGCCTGCTCATCCTCGATGAGCCCACCTCGGGCCTCGACCCGCTCATGGAGCGGGTGTTCACCGAGGAGATCGCCGAGGCCGCCGCCGACGGGCGCACGGTGCTGCTGTCGAGCCACATCCTCGACGAGGTCCAGCGCCTGTGCTCGGCGGTGACGATCGTCAAGGCCGGACGGGTCGTTGAGAGCGGTGACCTGAGCACCTTGCGGTCACTGTCCGAGAACCGCATCGAGGCCGGCGGCGAGGCAGGCGTCCTCGCGCGGGCCCGCGGCGACCTGGAGGGTCTGGGCATGCGAGTCGAGACCGGCCGGGAGCGCATCGTCGTTCAGGTGCCCGCGCCGCGGGTGCCCGACGTCCTGGGCGTGCTGGCCGCGCACCGGCTCATCGCGGTGACCTGTGAGCCGGCGAGCCTGGAGGACCTGTTCCTGCGCCACTACGAGGCGACCTCATGAGCGCCGCCGGAGCTCCTGTGTCCGGTTGGCGGGCTGAGACGGCCGGAACGGTCGCCGCGCTGCGGCTGACGGCCAGGAGAGTGAGGCTGACGGTCCTGGCCTGGACCGTGCCGCTGTGGGGCCTGACCGCCGCAGCACCCAGCTACGGGGAGGTCTACCCGTCCCTGGAGTCGCGGGCGGCCCTCATCGAGGGGATGCGGGCCTCACCGGGGACACGCCTTCTGTACGGAGTCCTGCCCCTGCCGGGCACCGTGGGCCAGCTCACCCAGTGGGAGATCGGCACCTATCTGCTCGTGTGCGCCGGGCTCATGTCCGTCCTCCTCACCTGCCGGGTCCTGCGCGCCGACGAGGAGCGGGGTCTGACCGAGACGCTGCGCGCTGCCGGAGCCGGGCGCGCCGTGCCCTTCCTCGCCCCGATGGTCATCGTGTGCGGTGCGGTGGGACTGCTGGCCGCCGGCGTCGGTGGGATCCTGTCGGTCCTGGCCGGCTCCGTCGAGGAGCTGACGAGCTGCGGGGCCTGGGCCCTGGCGGGGAGCGTGGCGGTGACAGGATGGGCCTTCGCCTGCCTGACCGCACTGGCCTGCCAGCTGGCGCGCAGCGCGGCAGGCGCGCGCACCCTGGCCCTGGTGGCGCTCGGCACCTCCTTCGCGCTGCGGGTGGCGGCCGACGAGACCACAGCAGCCTGGTTGCGGTGGGTCTCTCCCCTGGCCTGGCGTGACCTCGTCCAGCCCTACACCCACGACCGTGTCGCTCCGGTGGTCCTGTGCGCGGTCGTGAGCCTGGCGGTGGGTGCCGTGGCCGCGGTCGCCTACGCGGGCCGGGAGCACCTGGGTGGCTACCTGCCGGACCTGTCAGCCAGCCGGCGACGGTGGCGGGTGCGGGGGCACGCGGGTCTTCTCACGCGGCTCACGGTGGCCTCGGCGGTGGGATGGGCAGCCGCCGTGGCTGCCGTGTCGGCGCTGTTCGGCGCCATGTCCGGGTCCATCACCGACCTGCTGGAGCCTGGCTCACCGACCGCCGCCTACGTCGACAAGATGGCCGCGGGCAGTGCGGTCGTCCAGTTCATGTCCTTGCTCACCGTCTTCACCGTGCTCCTCGTGGTCGTGGCGGCAGTGCAGCGTGCCACCTCCCTGGCCGCCAGTGAGCGCGACGGGTACACCGAGGCCGAGGCGGCGGCCGGAGTGAGTCGCACGGGGCTGTTCCTGACCCAGGCGGCTGCGGCCCTCGGACAGGGGGCGGTGCTCCTCGTCCTGGCCGGGGCGGTGCTGGCCGGGGTCACCTCCACCCAGCTGACGGCGGACCACGCGGTGGCGCGGGCCTTCGTCCTGACCGTCTCCCAGCTTCCGGGGCTCGTGGCCGCGGTCGGGATCGCCCTGGCCCTCGTGGGCCTGGCACCACGACGGGTGGCTCTCGCGTGGGCGGTCGTGTCCTGGAGCGCCTTCGCACAGCTCATGGGCGGAATCGTCGAGCTGCCCTCCTGGGCTCAGGACCTCAGCGTCCTGGGCCACCAGGTCGACGTCGTCGGTCGGGTCAGCTGGACGCCCGTGGCCGTCCAGGCAGCGGTCGGCGTCGTCGGCCTCCTCGTGGGCCTGGCCGCCTACCGGCGCCGCGACCTGGGCGGGGCGGGCTGAGCCGAGTCGACGCGGACGCCGCGGACGCCGCGGACCGCCCGCTCCCCGCACGGCAGGCTCTGCGACCGACGTCGCGAGTCGTGTCAGCGGGTGCGGGCCTCGATACGGCGGGCCAGGGCCCCCAAGGACCAGTTGAGGCCGATGTAGAGCAGCGCCACGATGATGTAGACGGGCAGGTAGACGTCGAGGAGCACCGTGGCCTTGGCGCTGGACTCCAGGAGCCGAGCGGCGTACATGAGCTCGGCGTATGCAACGACGTAGCCCAGGGAGGAGTTCTTCAGGATGACGACGAGCTGGGTGATGAGGGTGGGCAGCATGATCCTGAGCGCCTGCGGGGCGAGCACGAGACGCATCGTCTGCCCGCGGCTCAGTCCCAGGGCCAGGGATGCCTCGCTCTGCCCTCGGTCCAGGGAGAGCACCCCTGAGCGGAAGACCTCGGCGGTGGTGGCCGAGGTGCACATGACGATGGGCACCGACAGCATCCAGAACGGGGAGAGGGTCAGGCCCCAGCGGGGGACCACGAGGAGGAAGAAGTAGATGAGCAGGAGCATGGGGATCGCGCGCATGGCGTCGATCCAGGCTCCCACGACCACCTTGCCGACCCGACCGGCTCCCAGCCGAGCCCAGCCCAGGACGACGCCCAGGGGGAAGGACAGCACGGCGCTGGCGGCGGTGACAGTCAGCGTGTCGCGCAGGGCCCGGCCCAGGTAGCGGACGACCGACTGGCCAGCGAAGTATCGCCACTTGGGGTAGTCGAGCTGGCCGGTCTGGGCGAGCTGGGCCAGGGCGGCGGCGACCGCGGCGGCCAGGAGCACCGTGACCAGGACCGACACGATGAGGATGCGGCGCCTGGCCCGCGGACCCGGAGCGTCGAAGAGCAGGGCCGAGTCGGTGGGCCCGGTCGAGCGCGCCCGACGGGTCACGAGCCGGGTCGAGGCCATCGTCATGCCTGTGCCTCCCGTCCCGAGGCCAGACGGTGCTCGAGAGCTCCCCCGACCTTCGTGGCCGCGAAGGCGATGGCGAGGTAGGTCAGGCCCGAGGTGAGGAAGGTGATGACGGCCTCGGCGTACTGGCGGTTGAGGGACTGGGTGACGCTGGTCAGCTCGGGCACGCCGATGGCAGCCGCCAGGGCCGAGCCGATGAGGCAGGAGATGAAGATGTTGACCAGCGGCTGGACGGTGCGAGCCAGGGCCTGGGGCAGGACGATGCGGGTGATGGTCATCGAGAAGGGCATGCCCAGCGCCCGGGAGGCCTCGATCTGCCCCTTGGGCACCGAGTTGACCCCTGAGCGGACCGTCTCGCACACGAAGCCCGAGGCGGAGAAGGTCAGGGACCCGATCGCGGCCCCCAGCAGCGACACGGGCACCCCCGCCCGGGGTAGGGCGAAGGCAGCCAGGATCATGAGGCACAGCAGCGGGATGTTGCAGGCGACGGTCACCCAGGCGGCGCCCACCAGGCGCAGCGGCGGGACGGGGCTGACGCGGAACACCGCCATGACGGTGCCCAGCACGAGCGCACCGGCGTAGGCGGTCAGGGCGATGAGCAGGGTCGTGGCCAGTCCCTGCCCGAGCAGGTCGAGGTTGTCGGTGAGGACCGTCATGAGGCTCCTGGGGTCGTGTAGGTGACAGGGCGGGCCCGACCGCCCGGCCCCCGCTGGGGGCCGGGCGGTCGGAGGCCGGGTCAGGCGGTCTCGGAGCCGGGGACCGAGCCGACGGCGGGAGGCTCGGGAGCCGACCCTCCCAGGATCGTGCCGATCGTGGCCTGCCAGATGGAGTCCCAGGTGCCGTCGGCGGCGATCTCCTCGAGGAAGGTGTTGACGAAGGCCTGGGCGTCGGAGTCCTTGGGCAGGCCGATCCCGTAGGGGTCGTCGGTGAAGGGGTCCCCGACGATCTTGAGCGCGTCGTTGCTCACGATCTCAGACAGCGCCAGCGCCTGGTCGACGACATAGGCCTCGACCTGCCCCGCGGTCAGGGCGGCCACGCAGGCCGAGTGGGTCTCGAAGGGCACGGGCTGCGCCCCCGGGGTCTTGTCCGCCAGGGCGTCAGCGGAGGTCGAGTTGGACTGGACGGCGACCTTCTTGCCGTCCAGGGACTCCACCCCGGTGATCTCGCTGTTGTCGGAGGTGACCATGACAATCTGCCCCGAGGAGTAGTAGGGGCCGGCGAAGGAGATCTTCTCGGCCCGCTCGGGAGTGATCGTGTAGGTGGCGATGACGGCGTCGACGTTGCCGTTGATGAGGAAGGTCTCGCGGGTGTCAGAGGAGACCTGGGTGACCTCGAGCAGGGAGGCGGGCGAGTCGCCCCCGATGATGTAGCGGGCCAGGGCCATGGCCAGGCCGGCGTCGAAGCCGGTCAGCTTGCCGGTGGCCGGGTCCTCGATGGAGAAGACCTGGGAGGTCTTCGTCCCGCCCGTGCGCAGCTTGCCCGTCGCCTTGACGGCTGAGGCCCAGGTCGAGGCGGCGACGGCCTCCTCAGAGGCCACCGGGCCGGAGGCGACGGCGGTGTCGAAGTCAACGCCCCCCGTCGCGGAGGACACGGCCTGGCCGTCGGCACCGGTGTCGGCGCAGGCCGCCAGGGCCAGGGCCACGGAGGCGGAGACCGAGGAGGTCAGGAGGAGTCGGCGGGACAGTGGCGCCATGGTGGTTCCTTTCACGGATCGGTGGACGGCCGGGGACCGCGCGGGTTGCGCGCTCAGTACGGCTGGTGGCAGGTCGGTGCGGGTCGGCGCAGGGCCGGGAACGCGGGTGGACTGGGTGTGGCTCGTCAGTGGCTCGTCAGTGGCTCGTCAGTGGCTGAGCACCTTGGACAGGAAGTCTCGGGCGCGCTCGGTGCGCGGGTGGGAGAAGAACTCCGCCGGGGCACCGGCCTCGACGATCTGGCCCGCGTCCATGAACACGACGCGGTCCGCGGCCGAGCGGGCGAAGCCCATCTCGTGGGTGACCACGAGCATCGTCATCCCGGAGGCCGCCAGGTCCTTGATGACGTCGAGGACCTCGTTGATCATCTCGGGGTCCAGGGCCGAGGTGGGCTCATCGAAGAGCATGACCTTCGGGTCCATGGCCAGCGCCCGGGCGATGGCCACGCGCTGGGCCTGTCCGCCCGAGAGCTGGGTCGGGCGCTTGGCGGCCTGGTCGGCCAGGCCCACGCGCTCAAGCAGGGACCTGGCCCGCTCCTGGGCGGCCGCCCGCTCGATACCGCGGACCTTGACCGGGGCCAAGGTGATGTTGTCCAGGACGCTCAGGTGGGGGAAGAGGTTGAAGGACTGGAAGACCATGCCGACCTCGGCGCGCAGGCGGGCGAGCTCCTTGCCCTCCTCGGGCAGGGGGACGCCGTCGACCTCGATCGTGCCCGAGTCGATGGTCTCGAGGCGGTTGATCGTGCGACACAGGGTGGACTTGCCCGAGCCCGAGGCCCCCACGACGGTGACGACCTCACCGCGGTGGATGTCGAGGGACACGTCGTCCAGGGCGGTGAAGTCCCCGAAGCGCTTGACCACGTGGCTGATGCGCACGAGGACCTCGGCGGAGACGTCCTGACCGCCGTCGGGCGGGCCTTCAGGGAGTCTGGGGTCACTGGCAGGCGGGGTTGGGGTGTGCACGAGCACCTCGTCTCGGTCGGGAGCGGATGGGTCGGAAGGCCGTCTCAGCGACAGCGACAGCAACACATCCAGGCGCGCACCGCGCTCCTCCTCGTCGTCATCCGGCGGCCGGGCGCCGCAGGCTCGTGCCCGAACCGTAACACCGCCCCGCACGCGATCGCAGCACGCGCCACCTGCCGAGACCACCGGGGCGTCGCACGCCCTCCCGCCCACGGACCCAGCCTGCGACAATAGTGCCATGAATCACATCATCTGGGACATGGGCGGCACCCTCGTCGACACCTACCCCGAGGTCGACCGCGCCCTGAGCGAGGCGGCCTTCGGCGACTGCGAGCCCGAGCACGTCCGGCACGTCACCTCCCTGACCCGCCGCTCGATCGCCCACGCCATCGAGTCCCTCAGCCGCGAGCGCGACCTCGACCCCGGCGTCATGGACAGCGCCTACACCGCCCTCAAGGAGCGATGGCGTCACCGGCCGGCGCCGGTCATGGACGGGGCCCGCCAGGTCATGGACAGGGTCCGCCGGCTCGGGGGGCTCAACCTCGTGGCCACCCACCGGGACCGGGTCAGCGCCACCCACCTGCTGCGGGCACTGGGCCTGAGGGTCGACGACATGGTCTGCGCCCCCGACGGCATCGAGCGCAAGCCGAGCCCGGCGATGAACCTCCTGCTCATCGAGCGCCACGGCCTGGACCCGGGCCAGGTGCTGTGCGTGGGAGACCGGGGCATCGACATCGCGGCGGCTAGGGCGGCGGGGACGGCTGCCGCTCTGCTCGTGCGCCCGGGCACCTCGGTGACCCTGCCTGACGACGCCCCGGGGGCCCTCGTCGTGGCCAGCCTGCGGGACCTGCTCGCCGTGCTGGGATGAGGCCGCCCGCGGGTCCTCAGCGCTGGGCGCGGGCCGAGGCGTAGAGGCAGATCGTCGCCGCGGTCGCGACGTTGAGGGACTCGGCGGCCCCGAAGATGGGGATGGAGACCACGGCGTCGGCCTGCTCGAGGGCCGTCGGGGCCAGGCCACGGGCCTCGTTGCCCAGCAGCCAGGCGCTGGGGGCCGCCAGGAGGTCGTCGGCGGTGAAGAGGTCGACCGGCCCGCCTCCGTCGGCGGCCAGAAGCGTCAGCCCGGCGGCCCGCAGCGCCCCCATGACCTCCTCCAGGCTGCCGCCGGTGAGCACCGGCAGGTGGAAGAGCGACCCCGCCGTCGAGCGCACCACCTTGGGGCTCGTGGCCTCCACCGATCCGCGGGCCAGGACCACGGCGTCGGCTCCCGCTGCGTCGGCGGCCCGGATGATCGTGCCGGCGTTGCCAGGGTCCTGGACCTCGGTGAGCACGGCGACGAGCCTGGCCCCGGCCAGGGCCTGCGACCAGTCCTCCACGGAGCCCGCCGTGGAGCCGCCAGCCGCCCCTCTGCCCCGCCCCGGGGCCGCGAGCGCACCGAGGCCCACGACAGCCAGCACCCCCTGGGCGTCGGCGCTCATCGCCGCCATGACCGGGGGGCTCACGAGGTGGGTGTGGATCCCGGACCGGCGGGCTTGGGACAGGATCTCCCGGTGGCGCTCGGCAGCGGCCTCGGTGAGATAGACGTCCAGGACGTGCTCGGGAGCGTGGCGCACGGCCTCGCGCACGCTCTGGGGGCCCTCGGCGAGAAAACGGCCGTGCCGCTCGCGCGCCTGGCGTCGGGCCAGCCCGGCCACCCGCGTGACCCGCGCGGAGCCGGGGTTGGACAGGACCTGTCGGGCCTCGGGGCGCGCGCTCATGGGCCGAGGCTACCCCTCCGGGGGCCGCGACCCCGTGAGCACGGCCGCCGCGCGGTACCCCTCGACGACCGCCTCGACGACCTCTGGGTGGGCGCCCAGGGGTGCCGTGACGACGTCGGCCCCCGCCGCGCCCAGCGCCTGCTGGAACACGCCGTCGGACAGCAGCAGGGAGCTGACCGCCACCCGCCGGTGCCCGCGGGAGCGCAGCAGGCTGACGGCGTCGACCACCCGGGGGCTGGCCGCCGACAGGTACCCCGGTTCCACCGTGCGGCCCAGACGTGCCTCCAGCGCTCGGGCCAGGTCCACGACCTCCTGGCGGGCTCCCGGGTCGGAGGAGCCTGCGGCGGCCAGGACGATCGCGTCGCAGGTCGCGGCCCCGGCCTGGTCGAGGCGGTCGCACAGGACCGGGACGAGGCGGGGTGATGAGCCCAGGTGGGGCACGATCTGGCCGCTTCCGTGGTCGCTCAGCTCCCGCGGGATGTCGACGCGGACGTGGTAGCCCCGCCCCAGGAACAGGGGCAGGACCACGGGGTCCGTGGAGCCCTCGAGAGCCTGGGCCGCCGAGGGGGTCATCTCGCGCAGGAAGCCCAGTGTGACCCGCGCCCCGTGCGAGCCCAGCCTGCGGGAGACCTGTCTCGTGATGGCCTCGGCCACGGCCCTGCCCTCCGGGTGGCCCGAGCCGTGGGCCAGGAGCACGAGGCTGCGCCCGGCCGGCACCGCGGGCTTGGACTCGTGCCGACGCGTCTGGAGGTGGGGCGAGCTCCGCTCCGCCCCGTGGCCGGCCAGGTGGGGCTCAGGACCGTGGGGCTCGGGGCCGTGGCCGCCCGAGGGCCTGGTCGGGATGCGGGGGGCGGGGCGCGGCGGGGCGGGGACACGAGCGGTCATGCGGCACCGACCTCCTCGACAATGGGGACCGACCGGCGCCGCAGGCTCACCAGGGTCCACACGACGACACCTGCCCACACGAGGCTGACGAGCAGGTAGGCGCCCTGGGAGACCTCGGTGCCGGCGTCGGCGGCCGACAGCAGCGTGCGCAGGTTGGTCAGGACGATGAGTCCGCCCACCCCGACTCCCAGGAGCCGGGCGGGAAGGCGTGAGACCGCCAGGGCCGCCAGCGGGGCGGCCACCACCCCGCCGGCCAGGAGGGCCAGGACGATACCCAGGTCGATGCCTGCGGTACCCAGGCCCAGGAGGAAGCCGGCGGAGGCCGAGACCGTCACGAGGAACTCCGAGGTGTCGACCGTGCCCACCGCCTTGCGCGGCTCGAGCCTGCCGGTGGTCAGCAGGGTGGTCGTGGCCACCGGCCCCCAGCCGCCGCCCCCGGTGGAGTCGACGAACCCGGCGACCAGACCGAGGGGGGCCAGGAATCCGGTGCGGGCCTGCGTGCGCGGCCTGACGGTGATCGGTCGCAGGTAGCGCACGATGATGTAGGCGCCCAGGACCAGCAGGATCGAGGCGGTCACCGGCTGGGCGGCCTCGGTGGACAGGTGGGACAGGACGGTGGCGCCCGCGAAGGCTCCGACCGCGCCGGGAAGCGCGAGGCGCACGGCCGTGGGCCAGTCGACGTTGCCCAGGCGCCAGTGGGAGACGCCCGACACGAGGGTCGTTCCCACCTCGGAGAGGTGGACGGAGGTCACGGCCAGGGCCGGGGACAGGCCGACGAGGAGCAGGAGGGTCGAGGAGGTCACGCCGTAGCCCATGCCGAGGGCCCCGTCGACGAGCTGTGCCCCGAATCCGACGATGGCGAGCTTGATGAGTTTGCGGTTCACGTGGATGCCTTCCGTAGGAGCGCCCGCGTGGGGCGCTCAGCCGTTCCAGTGGGGGCTGAGGGCGACGACGTCACCGAGGACGACGACGGCGGGGGGCCGTACGCCGGTGCGCTCGGCGACGTCGGGCAGACATCGCATCGGGGAGGTGGTGACCCGCTGTCCGGGAAGGAGCCCGTTCTCGATGACGGCGGCCGGGGTGAGCGGGTCCTTGCCCCGGTCGATGAGGGTCTCGACGACCGGGCGCAGGGTGGCCACGCCCATGAGGACCACGAGCGTGTGGTCCCCGCCCAGGGGGAGGTCTCCCACAGGGCCGTGCCCGTCCAGGACGGTGAAGGCTCGGGCGGTGCCGCGGTGGGTCAGGGGGATTCCCGCGGCGGCAGGCACCGCGACGGCGCTCGTGACCCCGGGGACGACGACAGGCTCGATCCCGGCGGCGCGGCAGGCCGCGACCTCCTCGCCGCCCCGCCCCAGGACGTAGGGGTCACCGCCCTTGAGGCGCACGACCCTGCGCCCGGCACGGGCCTGGTCGATGAGGATCTCGTTGATCTCGTCCTGGACGACACGGTGAAAGCCGTTCTCCTTGCCCACGTCGATGATCTCGGTGCCCGGAGGGACCGCGTCCCGGGGCGCCAGGCGGTCCAGGACGACGACGTCGGCCCGGTCCAGGGCCTGCCTGCCGGCCTGGGTGAGCAGCCCGGCGGGCCCGGGCCCGCCCCCGACGAGGGTGACCTCCCCGGGACCGGTCGGCGGCGCGCTCACGGTCTCTCCCCGGCGGGGGAGCGCAGTCTGGCCATGCCGGCGGCCAGGGTCGCGCCGTCGGCGGGATCGACGAGCAGGAAGGCTCCGCCGGCGCGCGAGGCGCCGTAGTCCTCCAGGGGCACCGGCTGGGCCAGGCGCAGGTGGACCCGACCGATGTCGTTGAGCGCGAGGGAGTCGGCCTCGACCTCAGTGAGGTCGTCGAGGTCGAGGCGCCCCAGGACCTGGGAGACGATGGCCTGCACGGTGCGCGCGCCGTGCTTGAGCAGGACCCGGGCGCGCGGGCGCAACGGGGACTCGGCCAGCCACGAGACGGTGGCCTCGAGCTCGCGCACCGGGACCGGGGCGTCCTGGGCGGCGGCGATGAGGTCGCCGCGGGCGATGTCGATGTCGTCGGCCAGACGCAGCGTGACGCTCTGACCGGCCACCGCCCGGGACAGGGGACGCTCAGCCAGGTCGATGTCGGTGACGGTCGAGCGTCGTCCCGAGGGCAGGACGACGACCTCGTCGCCGGGGCTGACGGCCCCTGCGCTGATCTGGCCCGCGTAGCCGCGGTAGTCCTGGAGGCGTGGGTCCAGGGCGGCGGACTGGGGCCGGATGACGGTCTGGACCGGCAGCCGCAGCCCCGTCCCGTCCGGTGCGCTGCCCGGGCTGGAGACCTCGGCGGGCAGCTGCTCAAGAAGCTCCAGGAGGGTGGGGCCGGTGTAGTAGGGGGTCGAGGCCGAGTGCTCCACGACGTTGTCCCCCAGGAGCGCCGAGGTGGGGATCGTGTGCACCCGGGCGACACCCAGTGCCGCCGCGATCCGCTCGAGCTGGGCCGAGATGGTCTCGAAGACCTCCTGGGAGAAGTCGACGAGGTCGATCTTGTTGACCGCCACGACCACCGAGGGCACCCGCAGGAGAGCGGCGACGGCCAGGTGCCGCCGCGTCTGCTCCAGGACGCCGTGACGGGCGTCGACGAGCAGGACGACGACGTCGGCGGTCGAGGAGCCGGTGACCGTGTTGCGGGTGTACTGCACGTGCCCGGGGCAGTCGGCCAGGATGAAGGATCGGCGCGCGGTGGCGAAGTACCGGTAGGCGACGTCGATGGTGATGCCCTGCTCCCGCTCGGCCCGCAGGCCGTCAGTGAGCAGCGCCAGGTCCGCGCCGTCCAGGCCGCGCTCGGCGCTGACCCGCTCGACGGCCGCGAGCTGGTCGATGAGCACCGACTTGGAGTCGTACAGGAGCCTTCCGACGAGCGTCGACTTTCCGTCGTCGACGCTGCCTGCGGTGGCCAGTCTCAGCAGAGTGGTCATCAGAAGTAGCCCTCCTTCTTGCGGTCCTCCATGGCGGCCTCGGAGAGCCGGTCGTCGGCGCGGGTGGCGCCGCGCTCGGTGAGTGTGGAGGCCGCCACCTCCACGACGACGTCGTGGATGGTCGCCGCGCTCGACTCGACGGCTCCGGTGCACGACATGTCACCGACCGTCCGGTAGCGCACGGTGCGCGTGAGGACCTGCTCGCCGGGGCGCGGGGCAGTGACCTCGGAGACGGCGAGCCACATGCCGTCGCGCTCGAAGACCTGCCGCTCGTGGGCGTAGTAGAGGCTGGGCAGCTCGATGCCCTCGCGCTCGATGTAGCTCCACACGTCGAGCTCGGTCCAGTTCGACAGGGGGAAGACACGCACGTGCTCCCCCGGGGCGTGCCGGGGGTTGAACAGGTTCCACAGCTCGGGGCGCTGGTTGCGCGGGTCCCACTGTCCGAAGGCGTCACGCAGGGAGACCACCCGCTCCTTGGCGCGGGCCTTCTCCTCGTCGCGCCGCCCGCCGCCGAACACGCCGTCGAAGCGGCCCTGCTCGATGGCGTCGAGCAGGGGCAGGGTCTGCAGGGGGTTGCGCGTCCCGTCGGGGCGCTCGCGCAGGCGCCCGTCGTCGATGTAGTCCTGCACCTTGGCCACGACGAGCCGCAGGCCCAGGCGCTCGACGGTGGCGTCCCGGTAGGCCAGGACCTCGGGGAAGTTGTGCCCGGTGTCGACGTGCAGGACCGGGAAGGGGATGGGCGCCGGCCAGAAGGCCTTGGCCGCCAGGTGGAGCATGACCACAGAGTCCTTGCCCCCGGAGAACAGCAGGACCGGGCGCTCGACCTCGGCGGTCACCTCTCGGATGATGAGGATCGCCTCGGACTCCAGCACGTCGAGGTCCGACAGGGGCTCGACGGCGGGTGGCGCGGCGGTCGGGCCGGGGATGGCGGGGAGCGGGGCGACGGGGGCGGTGTCGAGGAGGGTCATAGGTGGATTCCGCATTCTGTCTTGGCGAATCCGGCCCATCGGCCGGAACGGGGGTCGTCACCGGGCGCGACGCGCCGAGTGCAGGGCTGGCAGCCGATGGACGGGTAGCCGTCGGCCAGCAGCGGGTTGACCACGACTCGGTGCTTCTCGGCGTAGGCCAGGAGGTCGTCGAGGGTCCACGCCGCCAGCGGGTTGATCTTGACCAGGTTGCGTGAGGAGTCCCAGGTCACGAGCGGGGTGTGCGTCCGGGTGGCGGCGTCCTCCCGGCGCACCCCGGTGACCCACGCCTCGTAGCCGGTCAGCGCACGCTGGAGGGGCTCGACCTTGCGCAGCGCGCAGCAGCGCGTGGGGTCCCTCTCGTAGAGGCGCGGGCCCCAGGCGGCGTCCTGCTCCTCGAGGCTCAGCGCGGGCAGGACGTCGACGACGCGCACCTCGAGGCTGGCGGCCACGGCGTCCCGGGTGCCGTAGGTCTCCGGGAAGTGGTACCCGGTGTCGAGGAACAGCACGTCGACGCCGGGGACCTGGCGCGCCACGAGGTGGGGCAGGACGGCGTCGGCCATGGAGCAGGCCACGGCCAGCGTGCCGGGGAAGGTCCGGGCGGCCCAGGCGATGACCTCCTCCGCGCTCGCCTCCGGGCCCGAGCCCTCACCTCCCAGGTACCTGGCCGCGTCCTCGACGAGGGCCTGGAGCTCCTCGGCCGGGCGCAGGGCCCGGGGGGCGCCCGGGCTCTCGGTCCCCGGGACGCTCGGGGCGGTCTGGTGGGTCTGCTGGGTCTGCTGGGTCTGCTGGGTCATACGAGCGTCTCCTCCTCGGCTCGGTGCGCCCACTGGGCGAAGGTCTCGCCGTCCCGGCGGGCGGCGACGAATCGGCGGGTGATCCGCTCGACGTAGTCGGCCACGCCGTCGGCGGGCACCTTGAGCCCCCGGACGGTGCGGCCCAGACCCGCCTCCTCCCGCCCGGAGTCGGCCAGGCCGCCACCGAGGTGGACCTGGAATCCCGGCACCTGGGCCCCGTCGACGGTGATGATCTGTCCCTTGAGACCGATGTCGGCGATCTGGATCCTCGCGCAGGAGTTGGGGCAGCCGTTGACGTTGAGGCTCAGGGGACGGTCCAGGTCGAGGTCGGCCAGGCGCTCGTCGAGCTCGGCGGCCACGCGGGAGGCGAGGTCCTTGGTCTCGACGATCGCGAACTTGCAGAACTCGATGCCCGTGCACGCCAGGGTGGCCCGTCTGAACGGACGCGGCCTGACCTGAAGGTCGAGCTCCTCCAGGCCGGCGACGAGCTCGTCGACCTTGTCCGCCTCGACGTCGAGGATGAGCAGGTTCTGCAGCGGGGTGAAGCGGATCCTGTCGCTGCCGACGCTGCGGGCGAGCCGGGCCACGGCGCTCAGGCGCCTCCCACCGATCCTGCCCACTCCCGGTGAGGCCCCGATGAAGAAGAGGCCGTCCTTCTGCTCGTGGACGCCCAGGTGGTCGGCGCGCGCGGCGGTCGAGCGCGGGGCGGGCCCGTCGGGGAGCTCGTAGCCGAGGTACTCGTCCTGGAGGACCTGACGGAAGCGCTGGGGCCCCCACTCGGCCAGGAGGAACTTCATCCGTGCCTTGGCGCGCAGGCGCCGGTAGCCGTAGTCCCGGAAGATCCTGATCGTGGCGTACCAGACCTCGGCGGCCTGCTCGGCGGTGACGAAGGCGCCCAGCCTCTCCCCCAGGCGCGGCGCGGTCGACAGCGCGCCGCCGACCCACAGGTCGTATCCGGGTCCGAGCTCGGGGTGGACGACTCCCACCAGGGAGATGTCGTTGATCTCGTGGACGATGTCGAGGCTGGGGTGTCCGGTGATCGCCGTCTTGAACTTGCGCGGCAGGTTGGCCAGCTCGGGATCGCCGATGTAGGTGCGTCTGATGGCCTCGGCCACCGGCGTCGGGTCGATGATCTCGTCGGCCGCGATACCCGCCACCGGGCTGAGCAGGAAGGCGCGCGGGGTGTCCCCCGCCGAGACGATGGTCGACAGGCCCACGGCCTCGAGGCGGCGCCAGATCTCGGGCAGGTCCTCGACCCTGATCCAGTGGAACTGGATGTTCTGACGGTCGGTGATGTCGGCTGTGTCCCGCCCGAAGGTGGTGGAGATCTCCCCCAGGGTCTCGACCTGCTCGGCCGACAGGACGGCTCCGTCGATCCTCACGCGCTGCATGAAGTAGGAGTCCTCGAGCTCAGTGACGTCGAGCTGGGCGGTGCGGCCCCCGTCGATGCCCGGCTTGCGCTGGGTGTACAGGCCCCACCACCGCAGCCGCACATGGAGGTCGTCGGGGTCGATGGAGTCGAAGCCCTCCAGCGCGTAGCGCTCCTCCACCCGCCGACGCACCTCGAGCGGCGGGCTGAGCTGCTTGACCTCCTCATTGGGGTTGAGGGGCTTGCGCCCGTCCACGGCCCACTGACCGTTGGAACGACCGGCCCGCGGAGGGCGCACAGGGCGCTGGGAGGACCGCTGGGGCTGCCGGTCGGTCGGGGTCGTCGGGGCTTGGGCTGTCACGGATGTCTCGCTCATCGCTTCCTCAGTGGTGGGAGGTTGTGAGCGTCCGGAGAGCCGATGTCAGGCTGTGTCCCGATCGAGGCTGGACCCGTGGTGCGCCGAGTGGTTCGGCCGCCGTGCCTCCGGACGCGGTGCGCCGGAGCCTCCGAGGGATGATGCGTCTCGGAGCGTCAGGCGCCGGTCAGGCCTGACAACACATGGAGCACAGGACGCGCAGTGCGCCGAGGCGGGCAGATACCGCCGGGCGGGTTGCGAGATCCTGGGTCACGCCGTCAACCTAGGCCGTCGCCTGCTGCGGGGTCAACTGCGGCGGGGCCGTGTCCGCATCTCGGACACGACCCCGCCGGTCACGGCTCGGCCTGTGAGCACCTGTTGACACCTGTCGAGGTGGCCTCAGCCCTCCTCCGCGCCGGTGTAGGCCTCGAGCTCCTCGTGCAGGACCCGGAAGCCGGCGTCGAAGGCCTCCTTGTCGAAGGGCAGCTCGAGCCCGCGGCACTCCGCGGCCAAGGCGGCCATCGGTCCTGCCTCGGGGAAGCCCTGCTGCGCCAGGGCCTCGACCCGCGCGACCACCGCCGCGCAGCCCTCGTCGGAGGCAGCGACCTCGCCCTCGACCTCGTCCTCGGGCTCGCCGGCGGCGTCGTCGGAGGCAGCGGCCTCGTCCTCGACCTCGTCCTCGGGCTCGCCGGCGGCCTGATCGTCATCGGCCTGATCGCCAGCCGAGCCCCGGTCACCCTGCTCGGAGGCCGTGGCCTCCGCGGACTCCTGGGCGGGCTCGTCGGCGACGTCGTCGGAGGCGGCCTCGTCGTCGACGGGCTCGGAAGAAGGCTCGAGGAGCACGGCGCCCTCGTCGCGCAGGGTGCGCACCCACCGGTCCAGGGGGCGCTGGGTGGAGTCGAGGTCCTTGACCAGGGCACGGGTGTGGACATCGAGCTCGGCCACCCCGCTGCGCACCGCCTCGCTCGTCTCCGACAGGTTCCCCGTGCCCTCCTCCAGCGCCCGGCACAGCAGCGTCATGGAGGCCAGGGCGTCCTCCTCGCCGTCGTGGACCGCCGAGGCGGCGAAGCGCCCCACCATGAGGGTGAGAAGCCGCATCTGAGAGGCCAGGAAGCGCAGGCGGATGACCTGGCGGCTCAGCTCGTCCATCTCCGCGGGCAGGGACGCGAGGATGTCGACGGCCCTGCTCAGCGCCGTCGAGACCCGCTCGCTCGTACGCGGCGCCGAGGAGTCGGCGTCCGGGCTGCCGACCGAGGAGACTCCGGCGATGACCTCACGGGCCCGACGGGACATGTCGTCCATCTCCGAGGCCCGCGCGTCCAGGGCCCCCAGGAGGCGGCTGTACTCGTCGAGCTGGCGCACCAGGGCGTCGGAGTCGCGTTCGACGGTGCGCACGACCTCGAGGATCCTGCTCAGCGGGCCCGTTGCCTCAGGGGTCTCGGGCACACGCACCCCCGCACCCAGCAGAAGCTGGAGCTCGGTGGGCAGCAGCGCCTGGGTCATGTCGTACAACGAGCCGAAGCCCAGCGGCGCGATGGCCGCTGCCAGCTCACCCGCACCGTAGACACCGACCTCGTAGCGGGAGGCGCCCTCGCCCGCGACCCGTCGCTCCTCGGCGCGCACCGTCTCGTAGACCGACTCCACAAGCGTGCGGACCTCGTCGTTCTGCGGCTTCATGCGCACCGACAGGAAGTCCTCACCGACGGGGACCACGACTGCGAAGACACGGTAGTCCAGGTCGTCGTTGGCCTTGTTGACGACGTAGGCGCACACCGGCAGGCCCTGGAACAGGTCGTCCCACATGAGCTTGAAGACGCCTGCCGGCATCGTCTCGTGGCGGATGAGGTTGTGCGGCGCCCCGATGAGCTCATCGCGCCCGAAGGCGGACAGCTGGACGAAGGTGGAGTTCGACCGCGTGATGACGCCCTTGGCGTCGGTGACCGAGAAGAAGATGTCCTCCGGGTCGAAGAAGCGCTCGTTGCCGACGACGTGCTCCATACTTTCCTCTCAGGGACGGTGAATGAGCAGGGCCCCGTCAACCGTCACGGCACGGACGGTACGACAAGCGCCCCGGTCCCGTGGGCGGGGCCGAGGCACAAGTCTTGACTAGGACGATGGTCCGGCGCAAGGTCACGCGCCGGTTACGATCGACTCACTCAGGCGCGGGGGGCGTTGACATCCTCCGGCAGGGCCTTGCGAGCCACGTCGACAAGAGCCGAGAAGGCGGCGGGCTCGTTGACGGCCAGCTCGGCCAGCATGCGACGGTCGACCTCGACCCCGGCCAGGCCGAGGCCCTGGATGAACCGGTTGTAGGTCATGCCCTCCGCACGGGCGGCGGCGTTGATGCGCTGGATCCACAGGCGACGGAAGTCGCCCTTGCGGGCGCGACGGTCGCGGAAGGCGTAGACGCCGGAGTGGGTGACCTGCTCCTTGGCCTTGCGGTAGAGGCGCGAGCGCTGCCCGCGGTAGCCCGAGGCGCGGTCGAGGACGGTACGACGCTTCTTCTGGGCGTTGATAGCCCGCTTCACACGTGCCATGTGATGACTCCTTGAGGTGGTGGGGCGCTCAGCGACCGAGCAGCTTCTTGGCCTGACGACGGTCCGCCCTGGAGACCGGCTGGTCCAGGGCGAGCTTGCGCTTGCGGCGGGAGGACTTGCCCTCGAGCAGGTGGCGCTTGTTGGCCTGCTCACGCATGAGCTTGCCGCTGCCGGTGACCCGGAAGCGCTTCTTGGCACCGGAGTGCGTCTTGTTCTTCGGCATTCTCGATTTCCTCTTCTCGGCCCTGGCCTGGACGGCCCGGGCTGCGGACCCCGCACGGTCTGCCGCGGGGTGGGTGATGGTCTGAGCGCCCGGAGGGCTCAGCCCTGGGTCTGATCCGGCGCGGCCTGGTCGTCCTGCGGATCGCGCTCCTCCGGCTGGGGCTTCCTCGTCCGGTGGGAGTGCTTCTCCGCCCGGCGGCTGGCCCGGGCCTCCTCACGACGGCGGCGCTGGTCGGACTTAACCTCCGCCTTCTTGCGGGTGGGGGCCAGGACCATGACCATGTTCCGGCCGTCCTGGCGCGGGTGGGACTCGATGGTGCCCAGCTCGGACATCTCCTCGGCCACGCGCTGGAGCAGCCTGATGCCCAGCTCTGGGCGGGACTGCTCACGACCGCGGAAGCGGACGATGCACTTGACCTTGTCCCCGCCCTTGAGGAAGCGCTCGACGTGGCCCATCTTCGTGGCGTAGTCGTGCTCATCGATCTTGGGGCGGAACTGGATCTCCTTGAGCTGGGTGTTCGCCTGGTTCCTCCTGGCGTCGCGCGCCTTCATGGCCGACTCGTACTTGAACTTGCCGTAGTCCATGAGCTTGCACACCGGAGGGCGCGCGTCAGGCGCGACCTCGACGAGGTCGAGATTGGCCTCCTCGGCCAGGCGCAGGGCGTCCTCGAGGCGGACGACGCCGACCTGCTCGCCGCTGGGGCCGACCAGGCGCACCTCTGGGACGCGGATCCGTTCGTTGATACGGGGCTCGCTGATGACTGTTCCTCACTCTTGGTGACGGTGGCCGCCACGACGAGGAGGGCCCCCGCCGCGGTACGCGCGCGAAGGCCCCACATGTGCTCGCCCGAGCGCGGTCGCGCACAGGGGCACGACCGCCGAGGATCACTCCTCGCATGACCCGGCCCCTGACTCGGGACCCAGGTGGGATCTCTCCGCTTTGCGAGCCGGAGACAGACTCCGGCCGGTCGGTTGAGAACCCTAGCAGGTCGCGCGCCCTCCCGACAGCCCAGCGCCTTCGACCGCGCAGTGACCCTGCCCACCCCTCCGCGAGATCGGGACTTATGGCACCTCGAGATCGGGACAAATGGCACCTCGAGATCGGGACTAATGACACCTCGAGATCGGGACATATGACACCTCGAGATCGGGGGAAGTGGTACATCGGGCTGGTCTTCTCGCCGAGCCCCCCGCCTGGGCGTCCAGCACTTCCCTTCGTCGACCGGTCATGTGACTGTCGACCGTCTACGTGACAGCGAAAGCCCGGTCGAAAGTTACATGACCGGTCGAGGGACACATGACCGGTCGAGGGTGGCCGGGGTGTGCGGGGACGGGGTGTGTGCCCTGTCAGCCGTGGTACTCGGCCCTGGGCCGGGTCGGGACCGGGCTGGTCGGCGTTGGCCAGACCGGGGCCGGATCGGGGTCGGGCCGGGGCCGGGCCGGGTCCGGGTTGGTTAGCGTCGGCCGGGCCGGGGCTGGTCCGGGGTCGGGGCGCGCTCCCCGCGGTTGGGTGTGCTGGTGGGGGCGGCGAGGTGGTACACACATCAACTACCCTCGCGGCCCAGGTGGATGCCTGTGATTGAGCCGAACAATGATCGTCTTGTAGCAGGCGGAGCGGGTGTCTGTGTGCGTCGAGGGGGTCGTTGCACATCTCAGGGCCCCCCGACCGTCCCCGCGATGGGGGCCGGTCGGGGGGATCGGCGCGATTCCACGGTTTCTCCCCGCCGACCCCCGGCCACTACACGCCTGTTCTGTGCATCACACCCGGGTGGGGGCGCCAGCCACGCCCCGGACGCCCCGGCTGACCGTCACGCCAGGGCGCCAACCCGTCAACCCGCGCCGGCCCGTCGATCCACGCCGGCCACGCCGTCGATCGGGCCCTTCCGCCCGCACCTGCCGGAACCAGTAGGTGGTTTCAGGTGGTGAGTGCAATGGTGGTGTCGTGTTCTGTTTTCTGCAGGAGCCTGTTGAAGGCTTCTGCGGGTGTGGCCCAGTCTAGGGTCTGGCGGGGGCGGGTGTTGAGGAGGTGCTGGGCCTGTTCGAAGGCGTGGAGGGGGTAGGTCGACAGGTCGGTGCCTTTGGGGAAGAACTCGCGGATCAGGCCGTTGGTGTTTGGAGTGCTGGGTGTTTTTCGGACTGTGTGTTTTTGGTGTGTCAGGCCGCTTGTCTGCGGCCTAGGTGCTCGCCTTCGACCTCGTTGGGGGTGCGGTAGCCGAGGGTCGAGTGGAGACGTGTCTGATTGTATGTCAGCTCAATCCATGAGGCAATGTCGCTCACTGCCTTCCTACGTGTAGGGTACACCATGCGGTGGACCCTCTCGTTCTTAAGAGTCGCGTTGAATGACTCCGCCCAGGCATTGTCCCAGCACACCCCGGTGCGCCCGACGGAC
The DNA here is from genome assembly GCF_900637165.1 of Actinomyces howellii. Taxonomy (GTDB): domain Bacteria; phylum Actinomycetota; class Actinomycetes; order Actinomycetales; family Actinomycetaceae; genus Actinomyces; species Actinomyces howellii. The sequence goes on from NZ_LR134350.1 coordinate 825,719, forward strand.
AGCCGTATGCCATACTTCCTCAGGTGGTCGGAGAACTGCTGAGAGGTGTACTGGCTGCCTCTGTCGGAGTGGAATATGGTTACCCCTCTCTTGTGGGGGCACCTGCGTACCGCCATGTCGATAGCGTCACGGACGAGGTCGGTGCGCATGTGGTCGGCCATCGCGTAACCGACTACCTTCCTCGTGCAGCAGTCCAGCACCGTTGCGAGATACACGAACCCAGCCCACGTGCGGATACAGGTGATGTCACCTACCCATTTGATTCCGGGTTTCTCGGCCGTGAAGTCACGGCGCACGAGGTCGGGACGCTCGCCCAGGTCACGGGCCGGGACGGTGGTACGGACCTTCCGGCGCGGTTGCGCGGCTCTCAGGCCCTGGGCGCGCATGACCGCACGCACAGTGTCCTGGCAGGTTGACACGCCTTGACGTCGCAGGGCTGCCGCGATGCGCCGGTACCCGTAGGCGCCGTGGGAGGCCTCGAACTCGGCCCGCACAAGAACCGCCAGCTCCTCCCGTCTCCTGATACGACTCGACTCAGCCCGCTCGCGCCAGGAGTAGTACCCGGACCTGGACACCCCGGCCCAGCGGCACATGGAGGCAACAGGGTATCTGCCTTCCTCGCGGTTGATGAGCTTGTACTTGTCGCTCACCGCTGTTCCTGCGCGAAGAAGGCCGCCGCTTTTTTCAGGAACTCGTTCTCCTGGCGCAGCTCGCAGTTCTCCGCTCTGAGCCTGGCTATCTGCGCGGACTCTGCGACTGCTTCACTTTCCTCCTGGCTGGAGTGCTCCTTCCTGTACCTCGCGACCCAGTTCCCCACCGTCTGGGGCACCAGGTCGTAGGAGGCCGCGACCGACGCGATCGTCCGGTCCTTCTCGACGACCTCACGCACAACCTGCGCCTTGAACTCGTCCGAGTACTTCGCCCTTGACATGGCTCCATCCTATCGAATCAGAAGAGAGACGAAAATCTCCCCTGTCCGAGAAACGCCACTCACCCCAGTTCTCGTTGGTTCCTCGTTGCCAGGGGCTGTGGGGGTCGCAGAAGTACACCTCGAGGTTGGTGGCGGTCCTGAAGCGGGCGACCTGGGCCATCTCGCCGCCCTGGTCCCAGGTCAGGGACCGGGCCATGGAGCGGGGCAGGCCCTTGATCATGGTCTCCAGCACCGTGGCCACGGTGGTGGCGGTGTGGTCGGTCAGCAGCGGGGCGATCAGGACCAGGCGGGTGGTGCGTTCGACCAGGGTGATCATCGCGGTGCGGTTGCCCGCGCCCATGACCAGGTCGCCCTCCCAGTGGCCTGGCACGGCCCGGTCGGCGACCTGGGCCGGGCGGGTGCTGATACGCGCGTCGGCCAGCCAGGGCCTGGAGGCCAGGGGCCCGGCCAGGGCCGAGCGTGGCACGCGCCGACTCCGCCCGGTACGCAGCCTGTAGTGACGGCCCAGCTCGGCGCGCAGCGTCCCTCGGCCCTGGACGTACAGGGACTGGTAGATCGTCTCGTGGCTCACACGAAGATCATCGCGCTCGGGGTGGTCCGCAGCCAGACGGCGGCTGATCTGCTGGGGCGACCACCGCTGTCTCAGGCCCTGGACCACCAGGGCCCGCAGCTGGTCGTTGGAGTCCAGCACACGCGCCTTGGGCCGTGCCCTGGCGGCCCGGGCCTGGGCGTGGCGGGCCTGGGGGTCGTAGGCCGGGCGTGTTCAATGGTCTGTGTAAGCCCTCTTTGAAGGACTGATGACTGTGACTGATGAGAAGACTGGTCCTGCTGGTGGGCGGGGCGTGGTTGAGGATCTTGTTGCCTCGGGTGGCTTGGACGGGTTGTTCGAGCGGATCGACTCGGGTGAGGTGGGGTTGACGGGCGCCGACGGGCTGCTGCCGGCCCTGCTCAAGGAGGCCCTGGAGCGGGGTCTGCAGGCTGAGCTGACGGAGCATCTTGGCTACGACAAGGGCGAGCAGGCGCCGGTGGCTCGTGGCAACGCCCGCAACGGCACCACGGTCAAGACGATCAGCTCTGAGGTCGGCTCGTTCGAGATCGAGGTCCCCCGCGACAGGGCCGGCAGCTTCACGCCGCGGCTGGTCAGGAAGGGGCAGCGGCGGATGGACGGTCTGGACTCGATGATCATCAGCCTGTACGCCGGTGGTATGACGGTGCGCGAGATCCGCCACCACCTGGAGTCCACGCTCGGTGTGGAGCTGTCGGTGGGGACGATCAGCAGGATCACGGACGCCGTGGCCGGGGCCTGTCAAGTTTTTTGTGTAAGCGGGTTGTTCAGAGGTGGGGGTTGATTCGGTCGGGGTAGGCGGTGGCGAGCTGGGCGAGGGCTTGTTTCCAGTTGGTGGTGATCCGGCCCTCGACCACGCGTGGCTTGGCCTTGCGCTTGTCCGCGGGCAGGTTCCTGTCCTTGTCGCGTTCTCGTGCCCGCTTGTCCTCGATGTTGCAGATCGCCAGCCACAGCAGCTTGACAGCGGCCTCGTCGCTGGGGAAGTGGCCCCGGTTCTTGGAGATCTTGCGTAGCTGGTAGTTGAGCGACTCGATGCTGTTGGTCGTGTAGATGACCCGGCGCAGCATCGGCGGGAACGCCAGGAACGGGGTGAAACGCTCCCACGCCCTGTCCCAGGTCGCCACCGTCTCGGGGTACTTGTCCCCCAGGGGAGAGCTGCTGAAGGCCGCCAGGGCCTCCAGGGCGGCCTCCTCACTGGGGGCGGCGTAGACCTGCTTGAGAGCAGCGGCGACCTTCTTACGGTCCTGGTAGGCCACGAACCTCATGGAGGCACGGATCAGGTGCACCACGCAGGTCTGGACCATGGAGTCGGGCCAGGTCGCCTCGATCGCCTCGGGCAGGCCGGTCAGCCCGTCACAGCACACGATCAGCACGTCCTTGACGCCCCTGTTGGCCAGCTCGGCGCACACGTGCGCCCAGAACGAGGCGCCCTCCTCGGCCTGGACCCAGATACCCAGGACGTGCTTGATCCCGTCCATGTCCACACCCACGGCGATGTGGGCCGAGCGGGTGGTGACCCTGTGGTCGACGCGGACCTTGACGCGGATCGCGTCGAGGTAGACCACCGGGTAGAACTCCTCCAGCGGGCGGCGCTGCCAGTCCAGGACCGCCTCGGCCACGGCGTCCGTGATCCTGCTGATCGTCCCCACCGACAGCTCCACACCGAGCGTGGACTCCAGGTGGTGGCGGATCTCGCGCACCGTCATACCACCGGCGTACAGGCTGATGATCATCGAGTCCAGACCGTCCATCCGCCGCTGCCCCTTCCTGACCAGCCGCGGCGTGAAGCTGCCGGCCCTGTCGCGGGGGACCTCGATCTCGAACGAGCCGACCTCAGAGCTGATCGTCTTGACCGTGGTGCCGTTGCGGGCGTTGCCACGAGCCACCGGCGCCTGCTCGCCCTTGTCGTAGCCAAGATGCTCCGTCAGCTCAGCCTGCAGACCCCGCTCCAGGGCCTCCTTGAGCAGGGCCGGCAGCAGCCCGTCGGCGCCCGTCAACCCCACCTCACCCGAGTCGATCCGCTCGAACAACCCGTCCAAGCCACCCGAGGCAACAAGATCCTCAACCACGCCCCGCCCACCAGCAGGACCAGTCTTCTCATCAGTCACAGTCATCAGTCCTTCAAGAGGCTTACACAGACCATGAACACGCCCCGCCCTGGAGGCCCTGGCGGCCTTCAGCAGCTCTCCCCTGGGGGACAAGTACCCCGAGACGGTGGCGACCTGGGACAGGGCGTGGGAGCGTTTCACCCCGTTCCTGGCGTTCCCGCCGATGCTGCGCCGGGTCATCTACACGACCAACAGCATCGAGTCGCTCAACTACCAGCTACGCAAGATCTCCAAGAACCGGGGCCACTTCCCCAGCGACGAGGCCGCTGTCAAGCTGCTGTGGCTGGCGATCTGCAACATCGAGGACAAGCGGGCACGAGAACGCGACAAGGACAGGAACCTGCCCGCGGACAAGCGCAAGGCCAAGCCACGCGTGGTCGAGGGCCGGATCACCACCAACTGGAAACAAGCCCTCGCCCAGCTCGCCACCGCCTACCCCGACCGAATCAACCCCCACCTCTGAACAACCCGCTTACACAAAAAACTTGACAGGCCCTGGCGTTCCCGCCGATGCTGCGCCGGGTCATCTACACGACCAACAGCATCGAGTCGCTCAACTACCAGCTACGCAAGATCTCCAAGAACCGGGGCCACTTCCCCAGCGACGAGGCCGCTGTCAAGCTGCTGTGGCTGGCGATCTGCAACATCGAGGACAAGCGGGCACGAGAACGCGACAAGGACAGGAACCTGCCCGCGGACAAGCGCAAGGCCAAGCCACGCGTGGTCGAGGGCCGGATCACCACCAACTGGAAACAAGCCCTCGCCCAGCTCGCCACCGCCTACCCCGACCGAATCAACCCCCACCTCTGAACAACCCGCTTACACAAAAAACTTGACAGGCCCCGTAGGCCTGCCGGCCCCCGCCGGCAGCGACCTCGCGGCTGACCGTGGAGACAGCCACCCCCAGGAACCGGGCGATCGAGGCCAGGGAATCACCCCTGGCCAGGCCCGCAGCGATCGCGCCGCGCCCCTGAGCCCCCAGACGCCTGCCGTGCCCGGTACCCCGGACCATCACCTCGAACCCGTCCCCCGACCCGCCCCGACCACGCCCAGCAGGCCTGGTCGTCCCGACCATCCCGCCCTCCCTGGCCCCGTGCCGCATCCTCATACCCCACAGCCTGCACCAGTCCGACACCGTGGACTGAGGCACCGAGAAACAAGCCCCCGCCTCGCGAGCCAACCAACCCGACTCGATCAGCTCCCGCACACCATCGCGAACCACACCAGGCCACACCCCACGCACCACAACCAGCCCCTCTCCCAAGCACCACCCATTGCACTCACCCCCTGAAACCACCCCACTTCTCCCGAACTCGAGGTGCCATTTGTCCCGATCTCGGGGTGTCATAAGTCCCGATCTCGGGGTGCCATTTGTCCCGATCTCGCGGGACGGGGAGGACGGGGAGGACGGGGCAACGGGGGCAGGGGGCACAGCTCGACGGCGTCGAGGCGCTCGGCCCAGGCCGGGTCCGACACGACCCTGCCGCACCGGGCGAGCACGCTCCCTACCTGGGCGGCGCCCTCGGGCCCGAGCTGGACGAGGACCCGCAGCGCCGCACCCCGACCAGGCTCGATCCGCACTCCCCCGACCCCCGGGACGGCGCCGATCTCACGACCGAGCTCGGCGAGGAGGGGGTCGTCACGCCACGGTGGCACCCACCGGCGCTCCCTGGCCAGCGCGGCAACCGCCGAGCGCGGCACGCACAGGTCGAGCGTCCCGGGGTCGACGAGCCACAGGCCGTCGGCCTCCCGGCGGGCGAGCCGGGCGGCACGGCTCGAGGCCACCGGGACAGGCCGCGCCTCCGGGCGCCAGGCCGTGAGCGCCACGACGCCGGTGAACACGGGAAGCGCACGGCGTCCGTCGGCCACGACCACGCTGGGGACCGCGGGCTCGTCCTCCCCGGCCCCGGGGCGGGAGCCGCAGCCCTCCTGCCGTTGCCGGGAGTGGGGCTGGAGCCCGATGAGAACCCGTCCGCCGTCGAGGGCCGCGACGAGCCCCTCAAGGCGCAGGTGCTCGTCGTCCTCCGCGAGGGCCTGACCAACCCCGGGGTCGACCGAGCCGTCGTCGTGGGGGAAGGCGGTGGGTGCCGCCAGGAGGCGGGACAGTCGTTGACGGGCGGCCAGGGACACGGGCCCGTCCTGGTCGCTCACCGCGGGTCGCTCCTCACTTACCGGGCTCCTGGCCGCGGGCCACCGCCAGGGCGTCGGACAGGGTCATGTTGCCGTTGTACAGGGCCTTGCCGATGATCGCCCCCTCGACGCCCTCGGGCACGAGCCGGGTCAGCGCCCGCAGGTCATCGAGTCCCGCGATGCCGCCGGAGGCGACGACCGGGGCGTCGGTGCGGGCACATACCTGGCGCAGCAGCTCGGTGTTGGGGCCCGTCAAGGTGCCGTCGCGGGTCACGTCGGTCACGACGTAGCGGGCGCAGCCGGCGGCGTCGAGGCGGGCGAGGGTCTCCCACAGGTCGCCGCCCTCCCGGGTCCAGCCGCGCGCGGCCAGCGTCGTGCCGCGTACGTCAAGGCCCACGGCGATGGCCTGGCCGTGCTCGGCGATGACCTTCTCGGTCCACTCGGGGTTCTCGAGCGCCGCCGTGCCGAGGTTGACCCGCGCCGCGCCCGCGTCCAGGGCGCGCGCCAGGGAGGCGTCGTCACGGATCCCCCCGGAGAGCTCGACGTTGACACCGACCTCGGCGACGATGCGCGCCAGCAGGGGGGCGTTCGAGCCGCGCCCGAAGGCGGCGTCGAGGTCGACCAGGTGGATCCACTGCGCGCCGGCGGCGACCCAGTCGAGCGCGGCGTCGACCGGGCTGCCGTAGTCGGTCTCGGAGCCGGCCTCTCCCTGGAGGAGGCGGACGGCCTTGCCGTCGGCGACGTCGACGGCGGGAAGAAGGGTGAGCATGGTCAAACTCCTCTGGTCGGGTGCGGGCGCTGGGTCAGCGGTAGGTCAGCAGTAGGTCAGCGGCGGCTCAGCGGTGTGTGCAGACGGTGGGTACGAGCCGCGGCTCGGCGGCGGTTGAGTGGCGGCTCAGCTGCGCGTCACAGCGTCCTCAGCCAGTTGCGCAGAAGCCTCGCCCCGGCGTCCCCGGACTTCTCGGGGTGGAACTGGGTGGCGCACAGCGCCCCGTTCTCCACCGCGGCCACGAAGTCCTGGCCGTGCCTGGCCCATGTGGTCAGCGGCAGGCGGGTGGGGCCCGGACCGAGCAGGGCCGCGGGGTCGGTGGTGGCCGCGTAGGAGTGGACGAAGTAGAAGCGCTCCTCGTCCAGGCCCTCAAAGAGCACCGAGCCCGCCGCAGGACGGACCCTGCTCCACCCCATGTGGGGTACGACGTCGGCCTGCAGACGGGTGACGGTGCCGGGCCACTGGGCCAGTCCCTCGATGCCGGCCCCGTCCGCGGCGTGCTCGGCGGAGGACTCGAAGAGCACCTGCATGCCCACGCAGATGCCCAGCACCGGCCTGCCCCCCGCCAGGCGGCGCTCGATGAGACGCGGGGCGTCGACCGCCCGGAGCTGGTCCATGACCGCTCCGAAGGCTCCGACGCCGGGAACGACCAGGCCGTCGGCCCGCTCCACGGCCTGCGCGTCGTCGGTCAGGTCCACCCTGGCACCGACGCGCTCAAGGGCGCGCACGGCCGAGCGCACGTTACCGCTTCCGTAGGACAGGACGACCACCCTGGGTGCTTTCACGCCCCGAAGCCTACCCGGCCCCGGCACGAGCCCGGTCCCTGCGCCGGCCGTTCCCGCCCCCGACTTCCCAGACCGGGCCCTCAGGCGCGAGGATGGCGCGGTGACCAGCACCCCCGTCCCCCCACCGCCGCCTCAGGCCACCGCACAGCTGCACATCCCGGGGGTCAGGCTCCTGGACGTCATCGGCCGCGGCGGCTTCGCCACCGTCTACGGCGGCGTGCAGGAGTCGATGGCCCGTCCGGTGGCGGTCAAGATCGACTCGCGCCCCCTGAGTGACGAGCGCAACCGGCGCCGTTACCTGCGTGAGGTCCAGGCAGCGGGCCGGATCACGGGCCACCCGCACGTCGTGTCGCTCATCGACACCGGGGTGCTGCCCGACGACCGCCCCTTCATCGTCATGGAGCGCTGTGACGGGGGGAGCCTGGTCGACCTCGTGGCGCGCGGTCCCGTGGCTCCCGCCGACGCCGTCGCGCTCGTGCGCGCGGCCGCCTCGGCCCTGGGCGCGGCGCATGACGCCGGGGTCCTGCACCGCGACGTCAAGCCCGCCAACATCCTGCTCGACTCCTACGGCTCTCCTCGCCTCACCGACTTCGGCATCGCCGCCGTCGAGCGCGAGGGCCAGGACCCCACGGTCACCCTCGAGTGCCTCACCCCGGACTTCGCCCCTCCCGAGGCCTTCGCGCTGAGCACGCCAGGTCCCAGCGGGGACGTGTGGTCGATGGGCGCGGTCCTGTTCTTCCTGCTCACGGGCCGTGGTCCCCGGCGGGGCCTGGACGGCTCGGTGCGCTCCCTGCCCGAGATCGTGCGCGACCTCGACACCCCGGTCCGGCTCGACGAGCCCGTCATCCCCGCTGAGATCCGGCCGGTGCTCGCCCGCGCCATGAGCCGGGACCCGATGGAGCGCTACCGCAACGGCACCGAGCTGACCGAGGCCCTGGCCGCCATCCAGGACGCCATGGGCAACGGCGACCTGACCGTCGCCGGACCGGTCGTGGCGGTTCGGCTCGCCGAGGCCGGGCTGCTGTCGGGTGCGGCCGGGAGCGCGCCCACTGCGCACACCGTCGCCCTGGGCTCGTCCTCGACCCCACCGGCCCCCCAGCTCCTGCCCGCCGGCGCACGGCCAGGCAACCCGTCCGCCGCCTCTGTGCCCGTGCTCTCCCCCGAGGACTCCCTGGCCGAGGAGCGGCGGGTCCGCCGGCAGACGGTCGCTGCCGCGGTTCTCGGCTTCGTGGCCGGACTGGTCCTCGGCGCGCTGACCGGGTGGGCGGTGCCGACGTTGAGCTCCGCCCTGGGAGGCAGCGGGCTCAACGACTCGGCCGTGCAGGCCGCCAGCGCGCAGGCCACGGGAACCGCGGGCACGGCGGCACCGGCTGCCCAGGAGACGGACCCCAGCGCACAGGCCTCCACACCTCCCCATGCGGTGGGGACCTGCCTGGGAGGCATCGTGTCGCTCTCGGGGATCTCGAGCGCCTCCGAGGTGGACTGCGCCCAGGCGCACTCCTGGGAGGTCTTCGCCACGGGCACCCTCGACGCCGCGACGAGCGGGCGCACCGACGCCGAGCTCGAGGCCGACCCGACCGTCATTGCCACCTGCACGGCCGAGGCGGCTCGCGCCTACGGCATCAGCGACCCCGAGGTCGCCGTCCTGGGTCCCAGTGAGGTGGAGTGGACGGTCAACGGCAGCCGTGGCTTCTCATGCATCGCCACACCGGCCTAGCGCGACCCAGCCACCCGGTCGCGGCGCAGCCACCCGGCCCTGAGGGCGGCCGCTGAGAGTCACCGCGGCCACCCGCGGCCACCCGCGGCCACGGATGGGACCGGCGCGGCGGAGACGAGCTCCTGCCGACGTCGTCGACGCCCCGTCCGAGCACCGGAGGCGAGTCAGGCCCCGCCGCCCTCGGTGGTGCTCGTCCCTCCCGGCTCACCCGGGTCGCCCGGCTCCGCCCCGCCGTCACGGCCCTGTCCACGGGTCCTGCGCAGGCCCCGCCCCAGCCAGCGCAGCGCACCGCCGGGCCTGACCTCGGTGGTCCGCACCGCTCCGCGCACGTCCTCGGCCCTGACCACGCCGAGCAGGATGTCCTCGACGACCTGGTCGACCCCCGCCAGAAGCAGCCCGGCGGAGGCCTCCTCCCCCGCTGCGCCGTTGTCGTAGCGCCGGGCGGTGATCGTGCCCGACAGCCCCTTCTCGATGCCGACGTCGGTGGCGAGGTCCGCGGTCAGGAGGATGGCGCCGCCGCGGCTGAAGCGCGACAGGGACCCGGCGAGCTCTGCGGCCTCGGCGGGCTCGGTCTCGATCCCGCCGAGAAGCTCGGCGACATCCCACTGGGCGTGCGCCGAGACGAACTCCTTGACCGCGAGGGCGCCCGTCGAGGCCGGCACGACGGTGCAGTCGAGGTCGCTCATCGCGCACAGGCCCGCCAGGGTCTCGACCTTGGCGATCGGGGTGAGCACGACCGCCACCTTGACGGCCTTGGGACCCGCTGCTCCCGCCTCCGCCTCGGCGGGGTCCGACACGCCGTCCTCACGGGGGGCGCTCTGCCCCGCGGCCCCCTGGGCCGCGGCGCCGGGAGCCAGGGCGTCGTCGAGGTCGAGCCCCTCCATCATGGCCGCGAACCGGGCGTCGATGTCCTCGTCCCCACCGTCCCCGCCGTTGCCGTGCCTCCGGCCCGCACCACGTCCGTCGTCCATCACAGCGCCCCCTTCGTCGAGGGGATCCCCTCGACCCTCGGGTCAGGCTCCACCGCGGCGCGCAGCGCCCGGGCCAGGGCCTTGAACTCGGCCTCGGCGACGTGGTGGGGGTCCCTGCCGGACACGACGCGCACGTGCAGGCAGATGCCCGCGTGGTACGCGATCGCCTCGAGGACGTGCCGGACCATCGAGCCGGTGAAGTGCCCGCCCAGGAGGTGGTGGACGAAGGCCTCGGACTCCCCGTCGTGCACGAGGTAGGGCCGGCCGGACACGTCGACGACGGCCTGGGCCAGGGCCTCGTCGAGCGGGACGAGGGCGTCGCCGAAGCGCCGGATGCCACGCTTGTCCCCCAGGGCGGTGCGCAGCGCCTGCCCGATGCAGATGGCCGTGTCCTCCACGGTGTGGTGGACGTCGATGTCAGTGTCCCCGGTGGCGCGCACGGTCATGTCGATGAGCGAGTGCTTGCCCAGCGCCGTGAGCATGTGGTCGTAGAAGGGCACGGTGGTCGAGATCTCCGTGCGCCCGGTGCCGTCCAGGTCGATCTCGACGACGACCGAGGACTCACTGGTCGTGCGTTCAATACGGGCGGTGCGGCTCATGCGAGGGCCTCCTGCGCGGTCGTGTGCTCGGGCGAGGACAGGGTCCGGGTGAGCGCGGCGCGGAAGCGCGCCGTCTCCTCGGGGGTGCCCACCGAGACCCTCAGGTACCCCGGCGGGCCGACGACGCGGATGAGCACCCCGTCGTCGAGCAGGTCGCGCCACACCGCGTCGCGGTCGGCGAAGGGGCCGAACAGGACGAAGTTGGCGTCGGAGTCGTGGGCGGTCAGGCCACGGGAGCGCAGCCACGTGACCAGCTCGTCGCGCTCGGCGCGCAGGGAGGCGACCTGAGCCATGAGCTCCTCGCGGTGCCCCAGGGCGGCGAGCGCCGCCGCCTGGGTCAGGGCCGAGAGGTGGTAGGGCAGGCGAACGACACGCAGCGCCTCGACGACGCTCGTACCGGCTGCCATGTACCCCAGGCGCAGCCCCGCCATGCCGAAGGCCTTGCTCATCGTCCGGGTGACCACGAGGTGGGGGTTGTCCTCGAGGAGCTCGAGCGCACTGGGGACCCCGGGGCGGCGGAACTCCCCGTAGGCCTCGTCGACGACGACGAGGGCGTCGCAGGGCCGGCCCTCGAGGTCGACCGGACCGCTGCCCCGGGCGGCATCGAGCAGGGCACGGAGCTGGTGTGTCGGCAGCGCGGTCCCGGTGGGGTTGTTCGGGCTGGCGACGATGATGACGGCGGGGCGGTGGGCCCGCACGGCCTCCGTGATCCCCTGGATCCCCTGTCCTGGGTCGTCGCTGTCGGGGGAGCCGAGCGTGAAGTCGTCAGAGCGCCGCTCGGTGACGAAGGGGGTGAGGGTGTCTCGGGCGTACTCGGGGTACATCGAGTAGGTGGGGGCGAAGCTGAGGCACGGGCGACCGGGGCCGCCGAAGGCCTGGAGGATGTGGAGCATGACCTCGTTGGAGCCGTTGGCCGCCCAGATCCGCTCAGGAGGCAGGCGCACGCCGGACTCGACGGCGAGATAGTCCGCCAGGGCCGTGCGCAGCGCCGGGAAGTCACGGTCGGGGTAGCGGTTGGCCCCGGCGGCCGCGCCGGCGACCGCCGCCGCGATACCCGCCACGACCGCCTCGGAGGGCGGGTAGGGGTTCTCGTTGACGTTGAGGCGCACCGGGACCTCGAGCTCGGGGGCGCCGTAGGGCTCGCAGCCCTCGAGGCCGGGGCGGGGACGGATCGTGCTCACGGCCCGCAGTCTACGCGGCGCCTCAGGTCGGGGAGCCAGCGGTCGGTGCCGGCGTCAGTGCCGGCGTCAGTGCCGGCGTCGGTGCCGCCGTCAGTGCCGGCCGGAGAGCATGACCTCCTCGGTGTCGAGACGCTCCAGGGCGTACTCCAGGGTCGCCGAGGAGAACAGGCCCTCGTCGCGCGCCTCGAGAAGCGCGGCGCGCTGGGATCGGATCGCCTCGACGGCCAGGTCCCGTACCTGCTTCTGGGTCAACGGGGCCAGGTCCCGCCCGCTGCCTGACCCGTCCGTACCGCCGGACCCGTTGGTGTCACCGGTGCCGCCGGCCTCCTGCGGCGCAGCGGAGTCGTCGTCAGGGCCGGGGCCTCTGCCCTGGGCCTCGCGGTGTCGACGTGGGCCAGCACTCGCCCGACGGTGGAGAAGGAGCGGGTGATCCCGCCCGCACCGCCGGGCTCGACCTCGAGCTGGCCTGCGCGGTCGGACAGCGCCTGGGCCAGGGCCGTGTCCTTGAGGGCCCCGCCCAGGACCGCCACGAGGCGGCGCCGCTCGTCCTCCAGCGCGCCGTCGGCGGCCATCTGCGGCCTGGCCACCCGGACGAGGGCGGGCAGCGTCAGCCCCTGGATGACGAGCGATCCGGCGGCCACGAGCAGTGCCACGAGAAGCAGGAAGGGCCGCATCGGGGTCCCCAGCGGAAGGGTCTGCGCGGCAGCCAGGGTCACCGCCCCCCGCATCCCGGCCCAGATGATGACCGAGGCCTCCCGGGGGCCCAGGGGCTCGTTGAGGAAGTAGTCGAGGTCGTTGCGGGCGCGCCGCTGCTTGCGCCGGCCGTGCTCGAGACGGGCCGACCACCGGTGCAGGGCACGCTTCCACTCCTCCGGCGTGAGATCGCGGGCGCCGATCACCTCCTCATCGAGGTCGCAGGCGTGCGACAGTCGCTGCTCGAAGGCGCTCATGCGTTCCTCGGCCCGCTCGTATCGCCGCCGGGAGCGGGCCCCCAGGCTGCGCAACCAGGCCAGCAGCGGCACGACGAAGGCCGCCCGCAGGACGACCGTCAGCGCCCCCGCCGTCAGCGCCAGGAGCCCGGCCCAGGCCAGGCCGCCGGTGGTCTGGCGCACCTCCTCGACGATCCCGTAGGCCTGCAGGCCCATGGTCAGGAAGACACCACCCTCGAGGACCAGCTCGACGGTGCGCCAGTTGTGCTGCGCCGTGCGCCGGTTGGCCGGCGGGACGAGGGCCGGCGCGCGGTAGGAGCCCACGAGCCCGGCGACAACGGCCGCCACGAGCCCCGAACCGCCGAGGTGCTCCGCCGGGATCGAGGCGAGGAAGGGGATCGTGAAGGAGATGACGGTGTTGGCGGTCGGGTCGCTCACCCGGGCGCACACACGGGTGGTCACCTCCCCGACCACCCACCCCACGAGCAGGGCGACCGCCAGGGCGACGACGAAGTCGAGCACGAGGCTGCCCGGCTCCAGGGCGTGGGTGTCGGTCATGAGCCCTACCGCCGTGGCCGAGGAGAGCAGAACCAGGGCGGTGGCGTCGTTGAACAGGCCCTCGCCCTCCAGGATCGTGATGATGCGGTGGGAGACCCCCAGGTCCTTGGCGATGGCCACGGCGACCGCGTCCGTGGGGCTGAGCACCGCGCCCAGCGCGATCGCCCAGGCCACAGGAAGGTCGGGGACGATCGTGTGGACCACGAGTCCCAGGACCACCGCCGTGACGACGACGAGGCCGACGGCCAGGCCCGCCACGGCGATGAGCTCACGACGGAAGTCCATGACCGGCATCGACACCGCCGCGCCGAACAGCAGGGGCGGGAGGACCATCTCCAGGACGATCTCCGGGTCGAGCTCGATGGCGCCGACCATCGGCAGGAACCCCACGGCGACGCCCAGGCCCAGGAGGACGAGAGGGGAGGCCAGCCCGAGCCTGGGAGCGATCTGGTTGCACGCTGCGATGACGAGCAGCGCGACGACGGCGATGACGAGCAGGTCCACGCCACCAGCCTACGACCCGTCCCGCGGGCGGGACGCGGTGGTCACCAGCGCCGGTCGGGGCGGCGTCCACGGTAGGCCCGGGACTCCCGGTCCGGAGCCTGCCCGTCAGGCAGGTCGAGGCGGCCCCTGCCCCCTCGGCCGCCTCCGTGTCCGCCCCTGCGACCGTTTCCGTGGCCGCCTCCGTGACCGCCCCTGTGGCCGCCCCTGTGCCCGCGTCCGTGGCCGTCTTCGTGGCCGTCTTCGTGGTCACCCCTGTGACCGTTTCCGTGGCCGTCTTCGTGGCCGTTCTCGTGGCCGCCCCTGTGACCGCGTCCGGGCCCGGGCTCACCCCATGCCCCGAAGCCGTGCTCGCGCATACGCATCATCGTCTCGACGCGCTCCTCACCCATGCGGCGCCTGGCCTGGCGCCACGTCTCGTCCTCCTCCTCGGAGTCCAGCCCCAGCTGGGCCTCCAGGGAGGCGATGAGCTTGTCGAGCACCGCGGCCAGGGTCTGCGCCTCCTCCGGGCTGAGGACCGACAGGGGGTCCTCACCCTCTGGCCCCAGGGGCGCCCGGCGCCCGGCCTCGGTGAGCGACACGAGCATGACCCGTCTGTCCTCCTGGCTCGGGGTGCGCTCAACCAGACCGTCCGCCTCGAGCTTCTTGAGCAGCTCGTTGAGCGACTGCTGGCGGATGTCGAGGACGAAGGCGAGCTCGCGGGTGGGCACCGGGCTCTGCATGCGCAGTGCGGCCAGCACCCGGCCGCGCCCGCGGGTCGTGTCCGCCAGGGGCCCGTGGACGTGGTGCGCCTCGGCGCGCCGGCGGCGCATGAGATGGCCCAGGCGGCGCAGGCGCTCGTGGATGCCGGCGTGCTCAGCACCACCGCCCTGCGCGCCACCGGCACCCGGGGTGCCACCGGCCCCCTCGGCGCGGGCCGTCGTGGCGCGAGCGACCTCCCCGGGACGCTCGACCTGGTCTGTCTGGTCTGTCTGGTCTGTCTGGTCTGTCTGGTGTGTCTGGTCTTCGTGCTGCGTGTCCATGACCGAGCTCCTGAGCTCTTCGCGGACCGACATTATTCTGACGGTACCTGTTGAATCTGTCGACGAGAAACTACAGGTACCTTCACTACGCGTCAAGAAGATTGAACAGGTACCTTCGTTATCTGGGCCACAGGCACTGCCCGACCTCCTCGGGCCACCGGGACGAGGCGCGACCCGGGCGCGGCGGGCGCCGGGACCGTGAGGCTACGGTGGTGCCATGAGCCCGTCGACGACTGACTCCCCTGTCCGCCTGCGCGCCGAGGCCGTCCTGCGCGAGCTCGTCGCGGAGCCGGGTGCTCGCCTCCACGACGACCAGTGGACGGCGATCGAGGCGCTGGTGAGCGAGCACCGCCGGGCTCTCGTCGTCCAGCGCACCGGCTGGGGCAAGTCGGCGGTCTACTTCGTGGCCACCGTCCTGCTGCGCGAGGGCTGGGGTCGATGGGCGCCGGGCGATCCCCTCCCCTCCCCCGGCTCGCGCTCCGGGGCCGGGGCCACCGTCATCATCTCGCCGCTGCTCGCGCTCATGCGCGACCAGGTCGCGGCGGCCCGACGCGCGGGCATCCGGGCCACCACGATGAACTCGGCCAACGTCACCCAGTGGGAGTCCGTCGAGGCCCAGGTCCGCGCCGGTGAGATCGACGTCCTTCTCGTGTCCCCCGAGCGTCTCAACAACCCGGTGTTCCGCGAGGAGGTCCTCCCCCACCTGGCGGCGGACGCGGGCCTGGTCGTCATCGACGAGGCCCACTGCGTGTCGGACTGGGGGCACGACTTCCGCCCCGACTACCGGCGCATCCGCACCCTCCTGGAGGACCTGACCCCCTCGACCCCGGTCCTGGCCACCACCGCCACCGCCAACGCCCGGGTGACCGCCGACGTCGCCGAGCAGCTGGCCGGTGGGTCCGCGGGCGGGTCGAGCCCCGAGGTCCTCGTCCTGCGGGGCTCGCTGGACAGGAGCTCGCTGCACCTGGCGGTGCGCCGCCTGGGCAGCCCGGCCGCCCGCCTGGCCTGGCTCACCGAGTACGTGCGCCGAGCCCAGGGGGCGGGGATCGTCTACTGCCTGACCGTGGCGGCCGCGGGCGAGGTCGCCCAGCGGCTGCGCGAGGCGGGTCTGGAGGTCGCCGCCTACACCGGACAGACCGACGCCGCCGAGCGGGAGCGCCTTGAGGCCGAGCTCAAGGACAACCGGCTCAGGGCGCTTGTGGCCACGAGCGCCCTGGGCATGGGATTCGACAAGCCCGATCTCCGCTTCGTCGTGCACATGGGGGCCCCGTCCTCGCCGGTGACGTACTACCAGCAGGTGGGGCGCGCCGGCCGTGGGGTCGAGCGCGCCGAGGTCATCCTCCTCCCCGGCGCCGAGGACCGGGCCGTCTGGGACTGGTTCGGCGCACAGGGATTCCCTGCCGAGGCCCAGGTGCGAGAGGTTCTCGCCGCCCTTGAGGAGGCCGGGGACGAGGGCCCCGTGTCAACGAGCGTCCTGGGCGCCGTGACCAGCCTGCGCCGCTCGCGCCTGGAGTCGATGCTCAAGGTCCTCGACGTCGACGGTGCCGTGCGGCGCGTGCGCGGCGGCTGGGAGGCGACGGGTCTGCCCTGGGTCTACGACGACGAGCGCTACCGACGCGTCGAGGCGGCCAGGCTGGCCGAGCAGGAGGCTATGGAGCGCTACGAGGCGCTGCGCGCCCCGGCCTGCAGGATGGCCTTCCTGCGCGGCGCGCTCGACGACCCGCAGATGCCTGCGGGCTGGCGCTGCGGGGCCTGCGACCTGTGCGGCGGGCTCAGCCTGCCCGGCGCCCCCGACGCTCAGGACGTGGCTGCCGCCGTCGAGTCCCTCTCGCGCATCGGGGTCGCCCTCGAGCCCCGCCGGCAGTGGCCCGTGGGCATGAGCAGGCTCGACCTGCCCGGGCTGCGGGGACGCATCCCGGACTCCGAGCGCGCAGGCGAGGGGATCGCGGTCGGCCGCCTGGACGGCCTGGGCGTGTCGGCCGCCCTGCGCGCGGTGCTCGACCAGGACGGCGACACGCAGGTGCCCCCTGCGCTGCGCGATCCCGTGCTCGAGGTCGCCGACCGGCTGGGGGCCCGGATCGACGCCGAGGACGCCGGGCCGGCCGATGCCGGAAGCGGAGGTCTCACGGCGGGCCTCGTGGTCGTCATCGTCGACTCGCGGAGCCGTCCGGGCCTCGTGCGCCAGCTCGGCCGGGCAGTGGCACACCGGCTCGCAACCAGGCCCCTGGGCGTGGTCGAGGCGCGGGGCGAGCCGGGACGCCACGACGTGGGCAGCGCCTTCAGGCTCGCCCAGGTCGCCCGGTCCCTGTCCCTGGACTCCTGGAGCCGCAACGCGCTGGCCGAGCTCCAGGGCGCCCGGGTCGTGCTCGTCGACGACTGGACGGACTCGGGGTGGACGCTCACCGTGGCGGCCCGCCTCCTGCTGCGGGCCGGCGCCGCCACCGTCCACCCCCTCGTCCTGGCCCAGCGCTGAGCCGTTCCGCGCCGGTCCCGAGCCGGTGCTCGGCCCGCCCGGTCTCCGGCCGCGGGTCAGCGAGCGAGGCGGGCCTGCACCGCCTCACCGTGGGCGGGCAGGTCCTCGCACCGTGCCAGAGCGGTCAGCGGCCGGGCCAGAGCGGCCAGGGCGGCGGCGTCGTACTCGACGACCTGGACGGCCTTGAGGTAGGCCATGACGCTCAGGCCCGACGCGAAGCGCGCCGTCCCCCCTGTGGGGAGGACGTGGTTGGAGCCGGCGAGGTAGTCCCCCAGGGGCACCGGGCTGTCAGGGCCCACGAAGATCGCGCCGGCGTTGCGGACACGACGCGCCACCGCTGGTGCCTCAGCGGTGTGGATCTCCAGGTGCTCCGCGGCGTAGGCGTCGGCGACCTGCACGCCGTGGTCGATGTCGCGCACGATGACGACCCCCGACTGCGGCCCCGCCAGGGCGGTGGCGGCCCGCGTCGCGTGCCTCGTGGCCGCCAGCCGCCGTTCCAGGGCGGCGTCGACGGCGTCGGCAAGCGTCTCGGAGTCGGTGATGAGCACGCTTCCCGCGCTCGGGTCGTGCTCCGCCTGGGACAGCAGGTCGGCGGCGATGAGCTCTGGGTCCGCACCTGCGTCGGCCAGGACCGCGATCTCGGTGGGGCCCGCCTCGGCGTCGATGCCCACGACCCCGCGGACGGCGCGCTTGGCGGCTGCGACGTAGATGTTGCCCGGTCCGGTCACGACGTCGACCGGCTCGCACAGGACCGGCCCGCCCGCGTCCCGCAGGTCGGCCTCGGTCTGTGCGGCCGCTCCGTAGGCGAGCATCGCGATCGCCTGGGCGCCGCCGACCGCGTAGACCTCCGTGACACCCAGAAGCGCGCAGGCCGCCAGGATGGTGGGGTGGGGCAGACCGCCGAAGGCCTCCTGGGGCGGGCTGGCCAGGGCGATGCGCTCGACGCCGGCGACCTGGGCGGGCACGACGTTCATGACCACAGAGCTGGGGTAGACCGCCAGGCCCCCCGGCACGTAGAGCCCCACCCGGCGCACCGGCACCCAGCGCTGGAGGACGTGGCCGCCCGGCACGACCTCGGTGTCGACCTCAGTGGGCAGCTGGGCGGTGTGCCCGGCACGGTTGTGGGCGATCGACAGCTCCAGGCCCTCCCGCACGGCCGGGTCGAGCCCCTCGAGGGCGGCGGCGAGGGCAGCCTCGGGCACGCGCAGGTGCTCGGGGCGCAGGCCGTCAAAGCGTTCGGAGGCGTCACGCAGCGCCGCCGCACCCCGCTCGCGCACGTCCGCGATGAGGGGGGCGACCGTGTCGAGGGCGGCCGCGACGTCGAGCGAGGCTCGGGGCAGGACGCCGGCGAGCTCGCGGGCGGTCAGGTCGGTGTCTCGCAGGTCGGTGCGGGTGAGCATGGGGCGAGCCTACCCTCGCCGGCCTCGCCGACCGCCGCCGACCCGGGAGGCGCTGGCGTAGGCTGAGGGCGCGTGCCGCCGCGGTCGCACACCGCACCCCTGGTCCCCGGAACGCGTGGTCCCCGGCACGGACCGACCCAGGATCCCCTCATGCCCGCTAACCGTGTCAACCGTGTCAACCGTGTCAACAGCCTCCCGACAGGACCGCGCGCGCGCCAGGTGGTCCACGCCTGTGTGCGTCTGGCGCTCCTCGTCGCCAGCTGGGTGCTGCTGGCCAGGAGCCTGGGCACGCCTGAGGCCCAGCGGCAGGTGGCGTGGTCCCTGTGGTTCCTCACCCTGTGCGCCACCTGGCTCGTCGCCGCCGTCCTCCTGACCGTCTCGGTGGTCTCGCTGGGGACGAGCGTCCTGCGCAAGGCCCGGTTCGACCGGGGCCACTACTCGAGGACGACGCGCCTCGAGCTCGAGCGGCTGCGCGACCTCGACGTCTCGGAGGACCATGCGCGCGCGGTGGCCCGGGCCGTCCTCGCCGGCTCCCCGGCGCCGGCGGTCCGGGTCTGGGACGTCAGCCTCGAGGACGGCGAGCGGGTCTTCCTCGACACCGGCAGCGGGTACGCCCGCTTCTACTCCACCGACGTCACCTACTACACGTCCAGCGGCTTCTACTTCGGCTCACCGGTCTTCGTGCTGGCCGGCATCGGCGCCCAGGCGATCGCCAACGCCTCGGCCCGCAAGACCGCGGTGCGCATGGCCGCCCACCAGTGGCGGGAGCAGCAGTGGGCGCGGTTCATCGTGACCGACCGACGCCTCGTCGTGCGCCTGCAGGACGCGACCTGGCTCGACTTCTGGTACGGGGCCGTCCAGGCCGTCCACCCTCACCCGCCCACCGGCATGCTGTTCCTCGAGTTCCGCGACACCTCCCCGTTGCGCGTCGAGGGTCCTGTTGCGGCGGTGGCCGCGGTCGCCGCCGTGTGGTACCGCCACGGGGCCGAGGGCCTGCGCGACCACCCTGGTCTGAGCTTCCTGCGCTCGGCCCCGGAGCCGGTCTCGAGGCGGCTCGGCGCTCAGCCCGGCGCCTGAGAGGCTCCCTGGGCGCCCCAGTAGCGCCAGCACGCCCGGCGCTCCGGCGGCGCCCAGCTCCCGTCAGGCGTCCCGACCTCCCCCGTGCTCGCCGAGACCACGAGGGCGGGCAGGCCCGGCTCCCCTCGCAGCGTGCAGTCGTGCCCGAGCATGTGCAGCAGCGGTCCCATGTGCCGGGGAAGGACGGCCCCGCCGATCGCCTCGCTCAGCTCTCCGTAGGTGAGGACCTCACCGTGTGCTGCCACGTCGAGCAGGACGAGGCGCGCGAGCTCCGTAGCCCGGGCCAGGCGCGGGGTGAGGGTGTGCATCCGCTCCCCCACCGGGTAGCGCTGGCCCGTGACGAGGGCCAGCGCGTGCGACGGCGGGGAGGACGGGGCCGCAGCCCCGTCCTCCCCGCCGGTCCGTCGGGTCACCGTCCGCGCACCCCGTGGGTGCCGGCGGGCGCCGCGGTACCCGGGTCGGCTCCTGACATGACGATCAGACGAACCACACTCGGCGCACGATGAGCAGGCCGAGCAGGAGCGTGGCCAGGGCGCCCAGTCCCATCATGGTGCGCTCGACGACCGTGGCCATCTGGATCTTGCGCGCCACCTGCTGCTCCTGACCGGGGTCGACCCACGAGCCGGCGGGTGCCTGGGCGGCCCCCGCCTGGACGGCGCCACCGTCCTGCGCACCGTCGAGGATGGTGGCCTCGTCGCTCGGCGTGGCCTGGGCCGCGGCGGCAGCAGCAGGCTGCTCCTGGGCGGCAGGGGCGGCCGGGGCGGCGGCACCGGCCGCCGCGCCGTCGGCCTGCCAGGCGACGTTGACCAGGGCACCGCGGTCGACGGCGCCTCCGGCGCTCAGTCCCAGCACCTCGGCGACGTCGGTCGGAAGAGCAGCACCGGTCCCGTCACCGGGGCCGCCGTCGGCGGCGTGCAGGTCGGAGGTCTTCCAGGCGGTGGCGTCGGCCGACTCCCGCACGAGCACCGGGTTCGTCTCACGGGTCCCCGACAGGTCCAGCCCGTTGGTCTCCTTGCCCTGGGCCTGGACGTGCGGGCTCGCGGCGAAGTCGGCCAGGGTCGGGGCGTTGACGGTCTGCGCGGCACGGTCGACCCCGTACTGCCACAGGACCGTCGTCGACGGGTTCGTCGTCGGCTCGCGGTAGTACACGTTGTAGTCGATGGCGGCGATCATCTGGTTGGCGTAGACACCGCCGGAGCCGTTCGTGTCCTCCCCGCCGGTGACCTGCACCATGGCGGAGTACTTCCAGAAGTCGCCCTCGGCGATCGTCTGCTCCGAGGACAGGATGTTGTTGTAGATCGTCGTCCCGCCGGTGTCCCAGGTCAGGCCCTGGGAGGCCGACCAGCTCTCCACCGCGTGGCAGGTGCCGTCCGCCCCGTGGGCCATGCAGCCGTCGGAGCGCCCGTCCTCCTGGACGACGATCGAGGTCAGGGCGTGGGTGATCGTGTTGTTCCACACCTGGGTGCTCTCCGAGCCGGAGATCTGGATGCCGATGTTGGCGCCCTCGACGAGGTTGGAGGCGATGACGTTGTTGCGGGAGACCTCGTTGAAGATGGCCACCGGCGTGTTGACGAAGCTCGAGGCGATGATCTCGGAGTCGATCGTCCCCTCGTCGAACCACGCGCCCACCATGCGGTTGGTCTCGAAGGACTCGACCTCGGAGTGGTCCGCGGCCACCGCGGAGTAGTCGACGGTGTTGTAGGCGTAGCGGATGTTCTGCGAGTGGGTGGTCTTGAGGTCGGCCATCGAGCAGTAGGCCGTGCAGGCCGAGGTCGTGAAGCCGGCGGTGTTGTTGTCCGTCCAGTAGTTGTTCTCGATGACGACGTCGGAGGAGTCGTCGACGCCTGCGCCCACGCCTCCGTTGGACACGAAGCTGTTGCCGGTCACCGTGACGCGGCTGGCCTGGGAGACCACCATCGCGGTCCCGGCCGAGGAGTGGCGGAAGGTGTTGTTCGACAGCTCGACGTCGTCACCGGAGGCCACGACCATCGCTCCGCCCGTGGCGGTGGAGATCTCGGGGTCGTTGTAGTCCCAGCGCTGGACGGGGGCGTACTTCTCGACGGTCATGCCCGTCAGCGTCACGCCGTTGCCCGCCAGGGACAGCGCGCGCGAGTGCTGGGTCACCTCGACGGTGTGCTGGGAGGGGTCGACCCCGATGACGTAGGAGGCGCCCCGGTGCGGCTTGACGTTGTAGCCGGCGGTGTTGTTGCGCGGGTCCTTGAGGGTGATCGGGTCGGGGTCCTCGACGTAGAAGGTCGAGGCGGTCACCTCGGCCCGCGTGGCGACCTGGGTGAGGGGCTGGCCGTCGACGAAGACCTGCTCGGGGTGGGCCGCCATGCCCTCGACCGAGGGGTCGGCGTTGGTGGTGCACACGGTGCAGAAGCGGACCATGTCCGCGGCGGTCGACCAGGTGCCCGAGCCCGAGGCCGACCAGGAGGTGGGCAGCTGCGCGCCGGACAGGACCGGGGAGGCCCCGTCCGCGGCACGGATCGTCACGTCCTTGCCGACGTAGATCTCGCCCTCGCGGTAGGTGCCGTCGGCGACCTCGATCGTGGTTCCGTCGCTGGCCGCGGCCACCGCCTCCGAGATCGTGGCGAAGGGCCGTGCAGCGCTTCCATCACCCCCCTGCGCTGCCGAGGCCGAGACGTAGAGGGTGGCTCCATCAGGCTCGGCCAGTGCCGTGGAGGCGGTCAGCGGGAGCGCGATGGCGGTGATAGCGGCTGCGGCTATCGCGATAAGACGGCGCATACGTTCTTCCGTTAATCCGGGGGCAGGGTCACAGTTACCGTACCGTGATCCACATCGGTCATCGACCGCGTCGTCGCCCCGGGATGAGCCGGATTGGTCACACCGCCAGCCGTCTGCGACCTCCGACGGACCTCCGGTCGGCCTCGCCCTGGGGGCCTTCCGCAGACCGGCGCCGGGCGGGCGTCAGCGCCCTGACCTGGAAGGAGACGGCAGGATGGGGAAGGATCGCGCCATGACGACCGCACACCCCCACCCGTCGGTTCCCGTGCGCGGGGAGATCAAGCTCGGGCAGTTCCTCAAGCTCGCCGGGCTCGTCGAGGACGGCGCGCAGGCGCGGATCGCCGTCCAGTGCGGCGACGTGAGGGTCAACGGGCGCGTCGAGGACCGTCGCGGGCACCGCCTGTCGCCCGGCGACGTCGTCGAGGTCGAGCTTCCCTCGGGAACCTGCGGAGCGGTTGTCAGCGGACAGTGAACAGACAGTGAGCAGACACACTGAGCAGGCAGCGGGCGGGCCGTCTCATCTCCTCAGGCAGGCCGGGCCGAGCAGCGCCTTGATGTCGCTGTAGAAGGCGGGCGAGGCCTCGACGCTCAGGGAGCTGTCGAGCTGGGTGCGCACCTCCCGGCCGGGGCTCGTCAGCGTCAGTCGCACCGTCGACATGCCCGGGTGACGGGTGAGGACCTCCTTGAACTGCTCGACGAGGGCCCCGGTGCACCGGTTGGCGGGCAGGGTGATGGTGACCGCCTCGTGGGTGGCGCGGGAGACGTCGGGGATGGTCATCTCCTGGGCGTAGATCGACACCTGCCCGTCACGGCGGCTGAGCCGGCCGCGTACGGTGACCACCGTGTCGGGGGCGAGCATCGTGGAGACGGTCTGGTAGGTCGCGGGGAAGAACAACGCCTCGATCGTGCCGCCGAGGTCCTCGATCTGGGCGATGGCCCACAGGTTGCCCTGCTTGGTCGTCTTGCGGGTCAGGCCCGTGATGAGGCCGGCGATCGTGACCATCGTGTTGTCCGGACGCTCCTCGTCCTCGTGGAGCTCGGAGATCTCGGTGTCGGCGAGCGAGCCGAGCACCCCCTCCAGGCCCAGCAGCGGGTGGTCGGAGACGTAGAGCCCGAGCATGTCGCGCTCGTAGGCGAGCTTGTCCTTCTTGTCCCACTCCGGCAGGTCGGGGACCTCGGAGGAGAACACCGGCCCCGACCCGAAGGCGTCCTCGGTCGGGGCACCGCCGTCGAGCAGGGAGGCGAACAGGTCGAACTGCCCGGCGGCCTCGTTGCGCTTGACCCCGATGATCTCGTCGACGAGGTCCTCGTGGCAGGCCTGGAGGGCTCGGCGGGTCCTGCCCAGGGAGTCGAAGGCCCCTGCCTTGATGAGTGAGTCGATGGTGCGCTTGTTGCACACGACGGCCGGCACCTTGTCGAGGAAGTCCTCGAAGCTGGTGAACTCCCCCTTGTCCCTGCGCGCGCTCACGATCGCCTCGACGACGTTGAGGCCGACGTTGCGGATGGCGGCCAGGCCGAAGCGGACGTCGCCGTCGACGGCGGAGAACTGTGCGCGCGAGGCGTTGACGTCAGGGGGCAGGACGGTGATGCCCATGTGACGGCACTCCGCGAGGTAGACCGCCAGCTTGTCCTTGTTGTCCTTCTGGCTGGTCAGCAGCGCGGCCATGTACTCCGTGGGGTAGTGCGCCTTGAGGTAGGCCGTCCAGTAGGACACCACCCCGTAGGCCGCCGAGTGGGCCTTGTTGAAGGCGTACTTGGCGAAGGGGACGACGACGTCCCACAGGGTCTTGACGGCCTCCTTGGAGAAGCCGTTGGAGACCATCCCGGCCTCGAACTCGACGAACATCTTGTCCAGGATGTCCATCTTCTTCTTGCCCATGGCCTTGCGCAGCGCGTCGGCCTTGCCCATCGTGAAGCCCGCCAGGTCGGTGGCGATCTTCATGACCTGCTCCTGGTAGACGATGAGGCCGTAGGTGGTGCCCAGGATCGGCTCGAGAGCCTCCTTGAGCTCGGGGTGGATCGGGACGATCTCCTGCTGGCCGTTCTTGCGCAGGGCGTAGTTCGTGTGCGACTCGGCCCCCATGGGGCCCGGGCGGTACAGGGCGCCGACGGCGGAGATGTCCTCGAAGTTGTCGGGCCTCATGAGCCGCAGGAGGGTGCGCATGCCCCCGCCGTCGAGCTGGAAGACCCCGAGGGTCTCCCCGCGGGCGAGCAGCTCGTAGGTGCCTCGGTCGTCCAGGCCCACGTTGTCGATGTCGAGGGGCTCCTTGCCGTTGGCCACGATGTTGTCCAGGGCGTCGGAGATGACCGTGAGGTTGCGCAGCCCCAGGAAGTCCATCTTGAGCAGGCCCAGGTGCTCGCAGGTCGGGTAGTCGAACTGGGTGATGAAGGCGCCGTCCTGGAGGCGCTGCATCATCGGGATGATGTCGGTCAGCGGCTCGGAGGACATGATGACCGCGCAGGCGTGCACGCCCCACTGGCGGGTCATGCCCTCCAGGCCGCGGGCGAGCTCGACGATCCTCTGGGCGTCGGGGTCCTCGGCGTGGAGCTCGCGGAAGGCCTGGGCCTCGCCGTAGCGGGGGTCCTCGGGGTTGAACATCCCCTTGATGGAGATGTCGGAGCCCATGACGGTCGGGGGCATCGCCTTGGTGAGGCGGTCCCCGACGGCGTAGGGGTAGCCCATGACCCGGCTGGAGTCCTTGAGGGACTGCTTGGCCTTGATGACGCCGTAGGTGACGACCTGGCTGACCCTGTCGGAGCCGTACTTGTCCTTGACGTACTCGATGACCTCGTCGCGCCTGCGCTCGTCGAAGTCGACGTCGATATCGGGCATGGAGATGCGCTCGGGGTTGAGGAACCGCTCGAAGATGAGGCCGTGCTCGAGGGGGTTGAGCTCGGTGATGCCCATGGCGTAGGCGACCATCGAGCCTGCTCCCGACCCGCGACCGGGGCCCACGCGGATGCCGTGCTCCTTGGCCCAGTTGATGTAGTCGGCCACGACGAGGAAGTAGCCGGGGAAGCCCATCTGGACGATGACGCCGATCTCGTACTCCGCCTGGGCCCTGCAGTCCTCGGGGATCGAGCCGTGGAAGCGGCGCTCCATGCCGGCCCAGCACTCCTTGATGAACCACGACTCCATCGTCTCGCCCTCGGGGACGGGGAAGACCGGCATGAAGGAGGCGCCGTCGTCGACGGTGGCGAAGCTGACGTCGCACTGCTCGGCCACGAGAAGGGTGTTGTCGCAGGCCTGCGGCATCTCCTTGAACAGCTCGCGCATCTCCCGCCCGGGACGCAGGTAGTAGGTGTCGCCGTCGAACTTGAAGCGGTCGGGGTCGGAGAGCACCGAGCCGGAGTTGATGCACAGCATCGCGTCCTGGATCGTGCGGTCCTCGGGACGCACGTAGTGGGAGTCGTTGGTCGCCAGCAGGGGCGCGCCGATCTCCTTGGCCAGGGCGAGCAGGTCCTTGGTGACGCGCCGCTCGATCTCCAGGCCGTGGTCCATGAGCTCGACGTAGAAGAAGTCACGCCCGAAGATGTCCTGAAGCTCGCCGGCGCAGCGCAGGGCCTCGTCCCACTGCCCCAGCCGCAGGCGCGTCTGGATCTCGCTCGAGGGGCAGCCCGAGGTGCCGATGAGCCCGGCGCCGTAGCGGGAGAGCAGCTCGCGGTCCATGCGCGGGGCCTTGCCCCACTGGCCCTCCAGGGAGGCGTAGGAGTCCATGCGCATGAGGTTGTGCAGGCCCTCGTTCGTGCGCGACAGGAGCGTCATGTGGGTGTAGGAGCCGCGTGCCGAGACGTCGTCGGAGCGCTGGGACTCCTCCCCCCAGAACACCCGGGTCCGGTCGAAGCGGGAGGTCCCCGGCGTCATGTAGGCCTCGACGCCGATGATCGGCTTGATCCCGGCCTTGGTCGCCGCGGCGTAGAACTCGTAGACCCCGAACATGTAGCCGTGGTCGGTGACCGCCAGGGCCGGCTGGCCCAGCCTGGCCGCCTCGGCGACGTAGTCCTTGATCTTGCCCGCCCCGTCGAGCATCGAGTAGTCGGTGTGGACGTGGAGGTGGACGAAGTCGTCCCTGGCGGCCGGCTCGCGTCCCGTCCCGCTGCTGCTCGTGTGCGCCATGGACGCATCCTAGGACCCCGGCGGCCCGGGCCGGGACGCGCCGGGGTGCGAGGCGTCACGGCGCCCTCAGCCGCGGGCGGCTCCTGCGCCCACCGCACCCCTGGGGGCCGGGACCGTGCGGGCCATGTCACGGTGCCAGATACCGGCGTCGAGGTAGCGTCGGGCGTCGACGACCCGGTAGCCGCAGCGCTCGTAGAAGCCCATGGCCTGCTCCTGGGCGGACAGGATGACGGTCACGCTCCTCGGGCCCGACGGGGCGCCGTCCTCCCCCGCCTCCGGGTCCTCGAGCGGGTCCGCGGCCTGCGCGGCCCCGGCAGCGCGCCCAGCGTGCTCAGCGTGCTCGATGGCCGCGGCCTCGAGGGCGGCCACGAGCCGGGCACCGAGCCCGGTCCCTCTGGCCAGCCGCCGCACGGCCAGCCGTCCCAGGTGCGCGTGACCGGGGTGAGCAGGATCGGTGAGGAGCCGGCCGGCCCCCAGGGGCGTGGAGTCCGCTCCCCGGGCCAGGACGTGGAGCGTCGTGCTCTCAAAGTCCCTGGCGTCGATCTCCTGGACGAAGGGGACCGCCTGCTCGAGCACGAAGACCTCGAGCCGCACGTCCATGACACCCAGGCGCAGGGAGTCGGCACCCGGTCCGGTCTCGTCACCGCGCAGGACCTCGAAGGTGACCGGCTCCAACGCGACCGTGGCCGCGGGGACGCGCAGTGCGGGGGCTCCGGCCCCGTGCCGCTCAGCGGAGGGCAGGTGGGTCATCATCACTCCTTGTGCTCTCTGGTGCCGGTCAGCCACTGGCTGCGCGCGGACCGGCGCACCGACCCGACCCGGCCCCGGGGCCGGGTCAGGGCAGGCGCAGGACGTCGAGGGCGTGGACGAGGTCGTCGGGGTACTCCGAGGTGAAGGTCATCCACTCCCCGGTGATCGGGTGAGCCAGACCCAGCTCACGGGCGTGGAGCCACTGGCGCCTCAGCCCGGTGCGCTCGGTGAGCACCGGGTCGGCGCCGTAGGTCGCGTCCCCGACGCACGGGTGGCCCACGGCGGACATGTGGACACGGATCTGGTGGGTGCGCCCGGTCTCGAGGTGGATCTCGGCCAGGCAGGCCCCGGGCATGGCCTCGATGACGTCGTAGTGCGTGACCGACTCCCGGCCGCCGTCGACCACCGCCATGCGCCACTGGCTGCCGGGGTGGCGGCCGATCGGCGCGTCGATCGTGCCCGAGGAGGGGTCGAGGTGACCCTGGACGAGGGCGTGGTAGACCTTGTCGACCGCGTGCTCGCGGAAGGCGCGCTTGAGCACCGAGTAGGCGCGCTCACCCTTGGCCACGATCATGACCCCCGAGGTGCCGACGTCGAGCCGCGAGACGATGCCCTGGCGCTCGGCGGCGCCGGAGGTCGCCACCGACACGCGCATCGCGGCCAGGGCACCGAGGACGTCCGGCCCGTCCCAGCCCATCGAGGGGTGCGCGGCGATCCCGGCAGGCTTGTCGACGACGATGACGTCGCTGTCCTCGTAGAGCACCGCCATCCCGTCGACAGGGGTCGCCACCGGCCGCAAGGGCGCGGGCTCGGGCAGGTCGGCCTCGATGACCGCCCCCGGGGCCAGGCGCTCGGACTTGCCCACCGCACGCCCGTCGACCAGGACCCGGCCCGTGGCGCACAGCTCACCTGCGCGGGTGCGTGACAGCCCCGTCATCCGCGACAGCGCCAGGTCGACCCGCTCGCCGGCCAGCCCGTCGGGAACGGGCAGGAGCCTGGAGCTCACCTCGTGCTCCCCTGGTCCGTGTCCTCCTCGGCAGCCCTGTCCTGGGCGGGGCTCCCCTGGTCATCCTGGCCGTCGGCAGCCGGAGCGACCACCCTGAGCCCGTGAGCCGGGGTGCGTCCGCCGTCCTGTGAGCCGCTCTGACCGACCTGCGGGTCCTCAGGGGTGGGACCGTCGCTGTCGGGAGCGGGAGCGGCCGTGCCGCGTCGGGCGGAGCGGCGCGCCCGACGCCCCAGCGAGGCGGCCGCCGCCGCCTCGCCCTCCTGCGGGTCCTCGCCCACGCGGGTGCCGTCGATCTCGATGCCCAGCAGGGACAGGACGACGATGAGGCCCGCCGCCCCGACGATCGCGATGTCGGCGACGTTGCCGACGAAGAACCCCGCGTAGTCGATGAAGTCGATGACGTGGCCGCGGAAGACCCCGGGGGCGCGCAGGATGCGGTCGATGAGGTTGCCCACCGCCCCGCCCAGGACCAGCCCGAGGGCCACGGACCACCACGTCGAGGCGAGCCGGCGGGAGATGCGCACGACGACGACCGAGACGACGACGGCGACGGCGGTGAGGATCCAGGTCTGGCCCGAGGCCAGTGAGAAGGCGGCCCCGGGGTTGCGCACGAGGACGAGGCCGAGCCAGTCCCCGAGCACGGCGACGCGCTCGCCGTCGGCCAGCGCCCTGGTCGCCCACGCCTTGGTGAGCTGGTCGATGACGACGACCGCCACCGCCAGCACCCACAGGATGACGACGGCACGGCCCGGACGCCGACGGGCCCTGCCGGAGCCCTCGGTCTGCGACTGACTCACCGTCCACACCGACGTCGCCCCGGTGTCCTGCTCGGTGCCGGCGCCCCGATCGTGGCCCGGGTCGGTGGTCGAGTCCTTCGGCTTGCGGCTCATCGTGCTCATGGGTCCTTCACAGGTTCACGGGGCGCGGCGTGCGCCGCCCGGGCGTGGTCCGGGGGCGGTGGCCAGGATCGGGCCACCGCCCCCGGAGGACGGAGTCGGGCAGGGGCCCGGCCAGGACGCGGCCGGTGCCTCAGCGCCCGCTGCGGGTCACAGGTTCGGGGCGTCGGTGCCGCCGTCCTCGACGTTGGCCAGCAGGCCCTGGAGGTAGCTCTTGAGGCGGGTGCGGTAGTCGGACTCGAAGCGACGCAGCTCGTCGATGCGGTGCTCGAGGCCGGAGCGCTCCTTCTCGAGCTGGGCGAGGGTGCGGTTGCGCTGGTCCTCGGCCTCGCGGACGATCTGCTCGCCGGTGGCGCGGGCCTCGGCCACGATGCGCTCCCCCTCGGCGCGGCCGTTGGCCACGTGCTCGTCGTGGAGGCGCTGCGCGAGCTCGAGCATCCCGGAGGCCGCGGAGGGCTCCTCGACACCGCCTACGGCCGGAACCGGCACCGCGGCGACGGGCTTGGCCTCGACGACAGGGGCGACGATCTGGGTCTCGGACACCTTCGCCGCGACGGGGGCGCCCTCACCGAGCTCGGCCACACGGTTGTTCGCGGCCTCGAGGCGGGCCTTGAGGTCGGCGTTCTCAGCCTCCAGCTGACGCATCGCCTCGACGACCTCGTCGAGGAACTCGTCGACCTCGTCCTGCTCGTAGCCCTCGCGGAACTTGGTCGCCTGGAACTTCTTGTTGAGGACGTCGTCTGCCGTCAGAAGCGTCATAGTCGTCACCTCGGTGTCGTTACGGAAAGTGTCACGAGCACCGGATGAACCGGTCACTCATGCGGACAGAGTACCTGAACTTCAACTTCACGCCATATGGAACGTCGAAGATCACCCGTGGGCGGAGCACGGGACGGCGCGGCGCCCCGGGGCCCTCAGACCAGGAGGGCGAGAAGCCGCTGGAGGACGATGATGCCGAACCAGAGCACGAGGAAGCTGAGGTCGATCCCCATCGCCCCCAGGCGCAGGACCGGGACCACCCGCCGCAGCCAGCGCAGGGGCGGGTCGGTCAGGGCGTAGACCACGTTGGCCACGACGAGCACGGGGCCGGTGGGTCGCCACTGGCGGGCGAAGAGCTGGACCCAGTCGAGCACGACCCGCACGAGCAGGACGAGGAGGTAGAGGCTGAGCAGGGCCGAGACGATGGTCACGACCGATGCGAGAAGGGCCACGGCGCGGTGCCGTCCGTCAGCTCTGGTTGAAGAAGCGGCCGCGCGGCTCGTCGGCCGCCTCGCCGTCGTCGATGTCCACCGTGGCGGGGGTGAGCAGGAAGACGCGGGGGGTGACCCGCTCGATGGCGCCGTGGAGGCCGAAGACGAGGCCCGCGGAGAAGTCCACCATGCGCCGGGCGTCGGACTCGCTCATGTTGGTCAGGTTGACGATGACCGGCACGCCGTCACGGAAGGACTCCCCGATGACGCGCGCCTCGTTGTAGGTCGAGGGGTGGACCGTCACGATACGCCTGAGGTCGGGCGCCGCGACCGGCGCGGCCGCGGAGGGGGCAGCTGCCTCCTCGAAGGTGTCCTCGTAGCCGTCCTCGTAGCCGGTCTCGCTGTCCGCGAAGTCGTCCTCGGCGTAGTCCTCGCCGGCCCGGCCGACACGGTACTCGTCCTCGTAGGCGTCCTCAACCGGCTCGGCGTAGCCCAGGAAGGTCGACATCTTGCGCAGGGCGCTCATGGGGGTGCTCCTTGTCTGTCCGGGTCTGTCCGGGGTTGTCCAGCCCCGACGGCCCGGACGTGCTGAACGGTATCGACCATCGGGCGGCTCCTGGGTCATTGGGCCCGGCGTGTCATCAGCGCGGTGGGAGCAGCGCAGGAGCACCCGATGGACCGCTCGCGATCACCGCAGGCAGGACGCACACAGGACGCACGCCCCCCGCAGGGGCACCGTGCTGGCACCGCGCTGGGACCGCGCTGCGACTGCACGGAGGCGCTCGGGGGGCTCGTGCCCAGGCCGGTCGGGGGCCGGTCGGTCTCAGGCCCCACCGGCCAGGACGATCCCGGCCAGCCTGCCGGTCACGGGCTGGCGCCGGTAGGAGTAGAAGCGCTCCTCCTCGTAGGTGCACCAGGTGCCGGCCCGCACCCTGCCCACTCCAGCGCGCCGGAGCTGGGCGTGCACGCCCGCGGCGACGTCGAGCCCGGGGGTCCCCCAGCGGGTCGTCGAGGCGCAGGCCGGCTCGACCTCGGCGCAGTGGCGGTGCAGGTCGACGGGGACCTCGTAGCAGCGCCCGCAGATGGACGGTCCGGTGGCGGCCCACAGGTCGGCGGGCTGCGCGCCCAGCGAGGCCAGGAGGTCGAGGGCCGAGCGCACGACGCCGTCGAGCATGCCCCGGCGCCCGGCGTGGACCGCCGCCACGAGGCTCCCGTCAGTGGTTGCCAGCAGGAGCGGGACGCAGTCGGCCACGAGCACCCCGACACCGGCGGGGCCGGGGCCGGAGGACCTCGCGTCGAGCACGAGGGCGTCAGCCGTCGGCTCTCCCCCGGGGCCCGCGACCACCGCCACCGCCGAGTGGACCTGGTTCATCCAGGCCACGGTGGCGCGCCCGTCTGCGTGCCGGTCGGCGCCGACCAGCGCCTCGAGCTCTCGCCTGAGGCCGAGGACGCGCACGGGGTCGTCACCGACGTGGGTGGCGAGGTTGGCCCCGGCGTAGGGCGCCCTCGGCCCCACGGGGCGAGCCCCCGCGCCCCGGGTCGTGAAGTACCCGCGGGCGCAGGGGCCCAGGTCGACCTCGAGCAGGTCGGCGCGCCTGAGCACCTCGGCGCTCTCAGCGCAGGAAGTCCGGCAGGTCGATCTCGTCGCGCTGGGCGTCGACCCCGATGACGCGGGGGACCTCGAGCTCGGGGACCGCCTCGGGCAGGGAGTCGTCGACGTAGGCCGGCACCTCGCTGGTGACGACCGCCGACAGGGGCACCGCCGGGCTCGGGCTCGGGGCCGAGACGGGACGGGTGACCGGGTTGTCGGCGGCGTGGGCACCACGCGGGACGGCCACCGGCTCGGGACGGGTCCGGGTGCTCGGCCTGGCCGAGGCCGCCGCCCGCGACAGGGGACTCTCGACGGCCTTGGGACGGAAGGTCTCGGCCGGGCCGGCTGAGACCGGCTCGTCGTCGAAGCCTGCGGCGATGACGGTGACGCGGACCTCGTCGCCCAGGGCCCCGTCGACGACGTTGCCGAAGATGATGTTGGCCTCGGGGTGGACCGACTCGCGCACGAGGTTGGCGGCCTCCGAGATCTCGAACAGGCCGAGGTCCGAGCCGCCCTGGAAGAAGAGCAGCACCCCGTGGGCCCCCTCGATGGAGGACTCGAGCAGCGGGGAGGCGATGGCCTGCTCCGTGGCGGCCAGGGCGCGGCCGTCCCCGGTCGCCGACCCGATGCCCATGAGGGCGCTGCCCGCGTCCTGCATGACCGACTTGACGTCGTTGAAGTCGACGTTGATGAGCCCCGGGGTCGTGATGAGCTCGGTGATGCCCTGGACACCCTGGAGGAGAACCTGGTCGGCCTGCTTGAAGGCGTCCACGACGCTGATGTGGCGGTCAGCGATCTGCAGGAGGCGGTCGTTGGGGATGACGATGAGGGTGTCGACCTCGGCGCGCAGGTTGTTCACGCCGTCCTCGGCCTGGGCGGCGCGGCGCCGGCCCTCGAACATGAAGGGGCGCGTCACGACGCCGATGGTCAGCGCGCTCAGCTCACGGGCCACCTTGGCCACGACCGGGGCGGCGCCCGTGCCGGTGCCGCCACCCTCCCCCGCGGTGACGAAGACCATGTCGGCACCCTCGAGGGCCTCGCGGATGTCCTCGACGTGGTCCTCGGCCGCCTTACGGCCGATCGCGGGGTCGGCGCCGGCCCCCAGGCCGCGCGTGAGGTCTCGACCGATGTCGAGCTTCGTGTCGGCGTCCGACATGAGCAGCGCCTGGGCATCGGTGTTGACGGCGATGAACTCGACGCCGCGCAGGCCGGCCTCGATCATGCGGTTGACGGCGTTGACGCCACCGCCGCCAACGCCCACCACCTTGATAACTGCCTGGTAGTGCTGGGATTCCGCCACTGTCTGCCTCCGGGTGATCGTGCCGAGCCCGTCGGGGCTCCCCTCAACCTTCAACCTCAGGTTAAGGTTTATACTTATGTCATTCCTGCGATGACGAGGGCAACGCTATGGGGCGCCTCCACGGCCCGGCCGTATTGAGCCCCGGCGTGTTCCGAGTTGTCACGGTCGGGTCACGAGCCGGTCACGAGGTCGTCGGGCTGCCCGGGCTCGACACGTCGTAGGTGCTTGCCTCGAGGGTCATCAGCTCTGCCAGGACACGGGCCTTGACCTCCGACCGGGAGGTGTCCCCCCACACGACCGTCGCGCCGGAGGCCAGGGCAAGGGTCACCTGGCCCGACTCCGAGGCGCTGCCCGAGCGGACCTGCGCCCTGGTCGCCTCGTCGAGGCTGCCCACCACCTGGGCGACGGCGCTCACCTGCTGCCCGTCGGGGTCCTGCTCCTGGGAGGTGATCGTCACCAGCCCGTCCGGGGCCTGCTCGACGGTCTCGAGGACGACCGCCTCCCCGTCAAGGACCTCGTACCCGCCCTCGACCTGTCGCACGGCCACCGGCACGCGCATCGTGAGCGTCACCTTCAGGCCGTGGGGCCAGGACCGGGTCACTCGCGCCGACTTGACCCGCACGAGGGAGTCGGCCACCTCCTGCCCCAGGACGGCGACGTCGAGGCGCGCGAGCGCCGCGCCCTCGTAGGGGGCCAGGACCTCACGGACGGCCTGGGTCGAGACGGTCCCGTCCGAGCCGACCACGCTCACCTCCTGCGGACGCAGAGCCAGCAGCGGGGAGAAGGCCAGCGCCCACACGAGCGCCGCGACGACGCCCGCGACGACCAGGACGACGCCCAGGCGCCTCGTGCGCAGGGAGCGCTCGGCCCGTCGCCTCTCGGTGAGCCTGTCGGTCAGCCCGGTGGACACGACGCGGTCTCGGCGGCCCTGCCCGTCCCGGGAGACCGAACCCCGGCCGAAGACCTCCAGGCGCCCGCCCGCCGTCGCGTGGGTGAGCTCCTTGCCCGGAACCCGTGCCGGGCGCGCTGCCGGGGCCCCGGTCCGCTCGGAGTCCTCCTCCTCGGGGCCCGCCGGGCGCGGCACGCTGGGCTTCCTCATCACGCCTCCCGCGCGCGCAGGCGCGTGAGGACGACGTCGGCGAGCTCGGTGACGTCCCCCGCCCCGACGGTCAGGACGAGGTCGCCGCGGCGGGCCTGGCGGGCGAGGCGCTCGGCGGCCTCCTCGCGGTCGGCGACGTACTGCCCGCGGCCGCCGGGGACCTGCTCCGCGACGGTCAGGCCCGACACGCCGGGGAAGTCCTCGGCGACCTCTCGGGCGGGGTACACGGGGGCGACGACGACGAGGTCGGCACGCCCCAGAGCCGCCCCGAAGCGCTCGGCGAAGGCCCGGGTGCGGGAGAACAGGTGCGGCTGGAACAGGACGAGGAGGCGGCCGCCGCGATCGGCCGCGACGCCCCGTGCTGTCCTCAGGAGCGCCTCGATCTCGGTGGGGTGGTGGGCGTAGTCGTCGACGACCCGCACGCCGTCGGCCTCTCCTCGGTCCTCGAAGCGGCGTCCGGTCCCCGTGAAGGCTCCCAGGGCACGGGCCATCTCCTGGGCCCCGACGCCGAGCTCGAGGCCCGCTGCCCAGGCCCCGGCCGCGTCGAGGACCACGTGGTCGCCGGGCAGGGCGAGCTCGAGGTCGACCGGCTCGGTTCCCTGTGCACCGGCGGGGCCCGCGGTCCACCGCCTGAGCACCGCGCTCGTGGAGTCGGCGCGTCGGGCCGTGATCTCGACGCCGACGTGGGCCTCGCCGACCAGCTCCCCACCGGGCAGGTCGCCCGGCCCGCCCGTGCCGAAGGTGATGACGCGGGCTCCGCCCTGCCCGGCCCGACGCGCCAGGCGCAGGGCCCCGGGGTCGTCCGAGCAGGCGATGAGCACGCCCCCGGGCACGAGCCGGTCGGCGAAGTCGGCGAAGGCCTGCTCGAAGGCCTCGGTGGAGCCGTAGGAGTCGAGGTGGTCGGGCTCGACGTTGGTGACGAGCTCGATGGCGGGGGCGTAGTTGAGGAAGGACCTGTCGGACTCGTCGGCCTCCGCCACGAAGGCGCGCCCCGAGCCCAGCCGTGCGCCGCTGCCCAGGGCCCGCACGACGCCGCCCACGGCGAAGGAGGGGTCCTGGCCCGCCTCGCTCAGCGCCTGGGCGAGCATGCCCGAGGTGGTCGTCTTGCCGTGCGCCCCGGCGACCGCCACGAAGTCACGGCCGGCCGCCGCCAGGGCGAGCGCCTGGGACCGGTGGATGACCTCCTGCCCGCGGCTGCGGGCCACGACGAGCTCGGGGTTGTCCTCCTTGATGGCGGTGGAGACCACGACAGTGGCCTGGGCGGGCACGTGGTGCGCGTCGTGGCCGACCTCGACGCGCACGCCGCGGGCGCGCAGGCTCTCGAGCACCCGCCCCCGGGCGGCGTCCGAGCCGGAGACCTGGGCACCGCGCTCGGCCAGGAGGAGGGCGACGACGCTCATGCCGGCCCCTCCGACGCCCACGAGGTGGAAGGACCTGCCGGCCAGGTCGGCGCAGGTCGTCCTCAGCCCGGTCGTGCTCATCGTCCGTCCTCCTCGTGGTCGTCCTGTCCCCCGCCGTGCTCGGGCTCCGGTGGGAGCTCGCCGACGACGTCGCGCACGAGGGCGGCCAGGCGGGCCGCCGCGTCGCGCACACCCGTCGAGGCCGCAGCCCGGGCCGCACTCTCTCGCTCCTCGGGGTCGGTGAGCAGCTCGGTGAAGGACGTCACGTCGGCCACCGACAGGTCGGTGTCGGCCACGAGCCTGCCGCCCCCGGCTGCGACGCAGTCGGCGGCGTTGAGGCGCTGCTCGCCGTTGCCGATGGGCAGGGGAACGTAGAGGGCGGGCAGGCCCAGGGCCGTCAGCTCGGCGACCGTGCCCGCTCCGGAGCGGCAGATGACGCCGTCGGCGCAGGCGTAGGCCTGCTCCATTGCCGTCAGGTAGTCCAGGACGTGGTACCGCTCGGCCAGTGAGGCGTCCCCGGTGGCGGCCAGAGCGGCGCGCACCGGACCGTCCTTGTCCCGACCGGTCAGGTGGAGGACCTGGAGGCCCGCGGGCAGGTCGCCCAGTGCCGCCGTGACGACCTCGTTGAGGTGCTGGGCTCCCAGGGAGCCACCGGTGACGAGCAGGGTCGTGGCCTCGGGGTCCAGGCCGAGGGCGTCAGCGCCCTGACGGCGCGCGGCCGCGGCTCCCTCGGCGGTGGACCGCTGGGCGACGAGTCCGGCGATGGCCGGGCGCAGGGGCAGGCCGGTCACCTCGGTCCTGCCCGAGGAGGCCGCGAGCCTGGTCGAGGCGAAGGTGAGGGCCACCGCGGCGGCCCAGCCCGCCCCGAGTCGGTTGGCCAGGCCGGGGCGGGCGTTCTGCTCGTGGATGACGACCGGTACGCCGCTGCGGCGGGCGGCGAGGTAGGCGGGGGTGGACACGAAGCCGCCGAAGCCGACCACGACGTCGGCGCCGACGCGCTCGATGGCGGCGCCGGCGTCGGCCACCGCCTTGTGCATCCGGCGGGGCAGGAGGAACAGGTCCCCGGTGGGGCGCCGGGGCATGGGCACCCGCGCGACGTGGGCGAGCTCGTAGCCCGCCTCAGGGACCAGGCGGCTCTCGAGACCCTCCCGGGTACCCAGGACGAGGACGCGGGTACGGGGGTCCCCGCCGCAGGCGGGGTCCTGCAGCGCCGCGGCGGTGGCCAGCAGCGGGTTGACGTGCCCGGCCGTCCCCCCGCCGGCCAGGAGCACGCGCAGCGGGCGTCCGGGGGGCGCGGGGCGGCCGGGCTCGGCGGGCGGGCCCTGGGGCGTGGTCTCAGGCACGGTTCCTCCTGCGGGGTGCGATGACGGCCAGGGTACGGCGCACGGCCCCGGCACGGGCTCGCAGCGCCTGGCGCGCCCCGGGCTCGTTGCGTGCGAAGGCGAGCAGCACGCCGATTCCCAGGAGCACGGCCATGAGGGCGGAGCCGCCCGCGCTGATGAGCGGCAGCGGGACGCCCAGGACGGGCAGCAGCCCGACGACGACGGACATGTTGATGAGGGCCTGCCCGACGATCCAGGACATGAGGCCGCCGGTGACCACGGAGACGTACAGGGAGGTCGAGCGCCGGATGATGCGCACGCAGCAGCCGCCGAGCACGGCGAACAGGGCGATGACGAGCAGGGTGCCCACGAGGCCGAACTCCTCACCGAGGACCGCGAAGACGTAGTCGGAGTCGGCCTGGGTGAGGTAGCCCCACTTCTGTCGGGACTCCCCGGGTCCCACGCCCCACCAGCCGCCCGTGCCCAGGGCCCAGCGGCCGTGCTTGGGCTGGTAGCCGACGTCGAGGGGGTCGGCGCCCTCCGGGTGCCACCAGGCGATGATGCGTGCGCGCCGGTTGGCCGACAACGCGGTCAGGAGGCTGAAGGCGCCCAGGCCCAGGAGCCCGAGCCAGACGAACCAGCGCCAGCCCAGGCCGCCCATCCACAGCGACCCGGCCACGAGGAGGGCGAGGACGATGACCGTGCCGAGGTCGCCTCCGCCCAGGACGAGGACGACCGCCACGGCGGAGGGGACGAAGATCCAGCCCAGGAGCCGTCCGGCCTGGCGCCACGTGGTCACGCCCTTGGCGAAGGCGTCCTGGCGGGTGGAGACCATGACCCCCAGGAAGAGGCACAGGCCCAGCTTGATGAACTCCGAGGGCTGGACCGTGCCGATGAGGGGGATCTTGATCCAGTTGCAGTTTCCTCCCGCGCAGTAGCGCAGGCCGGGGACGTAGACGAGGAGCTGGGCGGCGCAGGAGGTCACGAGGGCCGGCCAGGCCATGAGCTTGAGCAGCCTGATGGGCGCCCGGGCCAGCGCCACCATGCCCACCAGGCCCAGGACGGCGAAGACGAGGTAGCGCGCGAAGCTCGTGAAGGCGTTGCCGCCGGTCTGGGCGATGGTCACCGACTGGACCGAGAAGACCATCGTCAGGCCCAGGGTGAGCAGGGTGAGCGTGGCGATGAGCAGGGAGTAGTAGGTCAGGGTCGAGCGGTCGCCCTCGATCGGGCCGTCCGGCCCGGTCAGCCGTTGCCACCGGTCGGCGATCGACCCCGGTCGGGGGACCCGGGGCCGTGTCGTCGTCCCCCGCGCGGGTCCCGGCTCGGAGGCCGGCATCAGTCCTCCTCCTGGTCGGCAGGTGCCGTGCCTGCGGACCCGGTGACGTGCTCGAGGGCGGCACGGGTGAACAGCTCACCCCGCTCGGCGTAGGAGCTGAACTGGTCCCACGAGGCGCAGGCAGGGGCGAGCATGACGGTGTCCCCCGGGCGGGCCATGGCACCGGCTGCGGCGACAGCGGCGTCAGCCACCTCGCGGGCCGAGCCGTGAGGGACCCGGGTGACGGGCAGCCCGGGGGCCTGCTCAGCCAGCGCCGCCACGACCCCGGCCTGGTCGGCCCCGATGACGACCGCGCCGCGCAGCACCGGTCGCACGGCGCGGACGAGGTCGGTCAGGTCGGCTCCCTTGGCGTCTCCCCCGACGATCCACACGCCGGTGCCCGGGGGCAGGGAGCCCAGGGCCGCCTGGGCCGCGTGCGGGTTCGTCGCCTTGGAGTCGTCCACCCAGGTCACCCCGCCGCCCTGCGCGACGGTCGCCTGACGGTGCGCCCCGGGGGTGAAGGCACGCAGCCCCCGGGCCACGGCCGTCGGGTCGGCCGCCACGGCGTCATGGGCCAGGGCGAGAGCGGCGGCCGCCAGGGCGTCGGCCACGACGTGGGGCGCCAGGCGCCCGACCTCCCCCCCGGGGGCCAGGTGCGCGAGGTCCTCCAGGGTCGCCAGCTCCACGCCCGTGCGCAGGCGGTCGTCGTGGTGGGCGCGGTCGACCAGGACGTCCTCGACCATCCCGACCTGGCCCAGGGCCGGGACCGCGAGGGTGAAGCCGACCGCCCGGCAGCCCTCGACGACCTCAGCGGCCTCGACCATGCGCTCGGTAGCCGGGTCGGCGACGTTGTAGACGGCCGCCCGCCTCGTGCGGGCGTAGACCCGGGCCTTGTCGGCCGCGTAGGCCTCGAAGCCCCCGTGCCAGTCGAGGTGGTCCGGCGCCAGGTTGAGGCAGGCCGAGGCCAGGGGCGACAGGGAACGGGTCGTGTGGAGCTGGAAGCTCGACAGCTCCACGGCCATGGCCTGGGCCCGCCCCTCACGCACCGTCGTGACGGCGGGCACGCCGATGTTGCCCACCGCCGGGGCGCTCAGGCCCGCGACGGACAGGATCGCCGCGAGCATGCCCACCGTGGTCGTCTTGCCGTCGGTGCCGGTCAGGACGATCCAGGGCACCGACGGGTCGCGCTCCTGCTGGAGGCGCCACGCCAGCTCGATCTCGCTCCACACCTCGATGCCCGCCCGTCGGGCGGCGCGCAGGACCGGGCCGGTGGCGGGCACCCCCGGGGAGACGATGAGCAGGTCGGCGCCGAGGCCCTCGAGCGCCGCGGCCAGGGCGGGCGCGTCACCGACCGTCGAGGCCTCGACGCGCCCGCCCAGCCCGGCGACGGCCTCGGGCCGGGTGTCCAGCAGGTGGCTGCGTGCCCCGAGCCCGTCGAGGGCGTCGAGGACGGCCAGGCCCGTGGTTCCCGCCCCGACGACGCCCACGAGTGCGCCGTCGAGACGGTCCAGGGACGTGAGGGTGCTCGTCATGGTCCTTACCTGATCGTCGTGTGTGCCCGTGCCTGGCGGGCGGGGAGGCGGTCGGTCCCGGCCCCGGCCGTCGAGGTCGGGGTCAGGACACGAGGTACTCGGCGTAGAACAGCCCCAGTCCCACCACGACGCAGGCGCCGGCGATGATCCAGAAGCGGATGACGACGTTGACCTCGGTCCATCCTCCCAGTTCGAAGTGGTGGTGCAGCGGCGCCATGCGGAGGACGCGGCGACCAGTGGACTTGAAGGACAGGACCTGGATCCCCACGCTGAGGACCTCGGCCAGGAACAGCCCGCCGATGATGACCGCGAGGAACTCGGTGCGCGACAGGATCGACAGCCCGGCCACGGCACCGCCCAGGGCCAGCGACCCCGTGTCCCCCATGAAGATCTTGGCCGGGGAGGCGTTCCACCACAGGAAGCCGAAGCAGGCCCCCATGAGCGCGGCGGCGATCATCGCCAGGTCGCGTGGGTCCCGGGTCTGGTAGCACAGGGTCGCCACGGCGTCGCCGTGGCCGTAGGTGCAGGACTGGTTGGTCTGCCACACCCCGATGAGGGTGTAGGCGCCGAAGACCATGGCCGAGGACCCTGCGGCCAGGCCGTCGAGGCCGTCGGTGAGGTTGACCGCGTTGGACCAGGCGGTGATGAGGAAGTTGGCCCACACGACGAACAGGACGAGCCCGAGCCCGGCGCCGGCGAAGGCCAGGTCGATGGTGGAGTCCCGGGCGAAGGACACTCGGGTCGAGGCGGGTGTGAGCCCGTTGCGGTCGGCGAAGGCCAGGGCCGCCACCGAGAAGGTGATGCCGATGAGCGCCTGGCCGACGATCTTCTGCCAGGCCCGCAGCCCCAGGGAGCGCTGCTTGGAGATCTTGGCGAAGTCGTCGACGAAGCCGATGAGGCCCAGGCCCACGATGAGGAAGAGCAGGAGCACGCCCGAGGCGCGCGGGGTGCGCAGCTCGATGAGGTTGGCCACCGCGTAACCCAGCACCGTGGCCACGATGACGACCATGCCGCCCATCGTCGGGGTGCCGCGCTTGGTCAGGTGCTGCTGCGGGCCGTCCTGGCGGATGAACTGGCCGTACTCGCGTCGGTGGAGGAAGCGGATGAGCAGCGGCGTGCCCAGGAGGGTGACGAGCAGGCCCACTGCGGCGGACAGGAGGATCGCGGTCATCGGTCGGTGGCCTCCTTGAGGTGGTCGGCCACGCGCCATGCGCCTGAGCCGAGGGAACCCTTGACGAGGACGGCGTCGCCGTCGAGCAGGAGGGCGTCGATCGAGGCGACGGCCTCCTGTGCGTCAGTCATGAGCACGGTGCGCGCTCCGGCCCGGGAGGCCTCCTCCAGGGCGGGGCCGGTGCCCGCGCCGATGCCGACCACGAGGTCGGCGCCCACCTCGCCGGCGGTGCGTCCGGCCAGGGCGTGGTCACCGCGGGAGGACTCGCCGAGCTCGAGCATCTCGGAGATGACGACGACCGAGCGCCTCGTCCCGGCCACCACGGGCAGGGAGCGCAGCGCCGCCGTCATCGAGTCGATGTTGGCGTTGTAGGAGTCGTCGATGAGCAGGACCTGTCCGGCCGGACGCTCGACGGTCCCGATGTCCATCCGGTGGGGGCTCTCGATGCGCGCCTGGGCCAGCGAGGCGACCAGGCCCTGGGGATCGGCGCCGGCGGCCAGGGCCAGGCCGAGCGCGGCCAGGGCGTTGGACACGTTGTGGGCGCCGGGCAGGGCCAGCGTGACGCGCTCGGGCGCGGGCAGTCCCGGCAGGTGGAGGTCGAAGGAGGCGCGCGCCCCCTCCCCCAGCTCGACCCCGGTGGCGCGCAGGTCGGCCTCGGGGTCCCCGGCCGCGGAGAAGGTGAGCACCTCGGCCGGGGCCAGCCCCGCCATCGCCAGGGCACGGGGGTCGTCCCGGTTGAGCACGGCGGTCCCCGTGGGCTCCAGGCCGCGCAGGATCTCGGCCTTGGCCGCGGCCACGCCCTCGACCGAGCCGAAGCCGCCCATGTGGGCGTGGCCGACCATGAGCACCGCGGCGGCGTCCAGGGGCGCGATGGCGGTGAGGTAGTCGATGTGGCCCGGGCCGGAGGCGCCCATCTCGAGCACGAGGTAGCGGGTCGACTCCTCGGTGCCCAGGACGGTCATCGGCAGGCCGATCTCGTTGTTGAAGCTGGCCACCGGGGCGACGGTCGGCCCCTGGGCCGCCAGAAGCTGGCGGGTGAGGTCCTTCGTCGTCGTCTTGCCCACCGAGCCGGTCATGGCCACGACCGTCAGCCCGGCGCCGCGCCGACTGGCGCGCGCTCGCAGGTCCACCAGGTGGGCGCGGGCCAGTGCGCCGAGGGCCTCGACCGTGCCGGGGACGACGAGCAGGGGGAGGTCCTGCCCGCCCCCGTCGCGCTCGAGGGAGGCTCGGGCCGCCTGCGGGTCGGACACGAGGGCGGCCCCTCCCCCCGCCCGGGCGACCTGGGCGATGTGGTCGTGCCCGTCGGTGCGCTGGCCGGCGATGGCCACGAACAGGCAGCCCGGCCCGGCCTGGCGGGAGTCGGTGACCACCGAGGTGATGGCAGGGGCGGCCGCGGGACCGGCCTGGACCGAGGCCGCTGCGTGCTCGATCGGGGCGGCGCCGACC
Source organism: Actinomyces howellii (assembly GCF_900637165.1). Taxonomy (GTDB): domain Bacteria; phylum Actinomycetota; class Actinomycetes; order Actinomycetales; family Actinomycetaceae; genus Actinomyces; species Actinomyces howellii. Next base: position 868,318 of record NZ_LR134350.1, read on the forward strand.
ATGTCGGCGACCTCGGGAAGGGAACGGGGGATCATGGGTGTCAGCTCCTGCCCCACTTGTCTGCGACCGCCTGGCGCATGACGGGGGCGTCGTTGTAGCGGATGAACTCTCCGGCGGCCTCGAGGAACGGCTCGTGGCCCTTGCCGGTGACGATGACGGTGTCCTCGGGCCCGCACAGCTCGACACCGCGGCAAACCGCGTCCCCGCGCCAGGTCGTGACCTCCTCGACGTCGACCAGGTCAGGACGGACCGAGCGCACGCCCTCCAGGACGGCCGCGCGGATCGACCCGGGGTCCTCGGAACGGGGGTTCTCGTCGGTGACGACGAGCACGTCGGCCAGGCGGGCGGCGACCTCACCGAGCATCGGGCGCTTGCCCTCGTCACGGTCGCCGTCGGACCCGAAGACGATGATGAGCCGCCCTGGGGTGATCTGGCGCACGGCCGTCAGGGTGAGCTCGAGGGCGTCGGGTGTGTGGGCGAAGTCGACGATGCACGTGCCTCGCACGCCGTCGCGCTGGCAGACGCGCTGCATGCGGCCGGGGATGTCGTGGGCCGCGGCCAGTGCGGCCACGGCCGTGTCCGCGGGGACGCCTGCACGGATCGTCATGACGAGCGCGAGCGCCGCGTTCTGCACGTTGACCAGTCCGGGCAGCGGGCAGGAGGCCGTGATCAGCTCCCCCTGCGGCCCGTGGAGGACGAAGGTCGTGGCCGCGTCGGTCATCGAGACCTCGGCGTCGGTGACCCACCAGTCGGTCTGCGCCTGGCCGGGATAGGCCCTCAGCCTGTCGACCTCGATGAGGCCCGCGTCACGGACCCGGGCGGCGAGGGCCTGCCCCCACTGGTCGTCGACGCAGACCACGCCCCTGCGGGCGTGCTGCGGGGTGAACAGGGCGGCCTTGGCCTCGAGGTAGTCCTCCATGGTCTGGTGGAAGTCGAGGTGGTCGCGCTGGAGGTTGGTGAATCCCGCGACGTCGACGACGGTGCCGTCGAGCCGGTGCAGGACGATCGCGTGGCTGGAGGCCTCGAGGGACGCACCGCCCACGCCCTCCTCGAGCGCCAGCGCCATGAGCCGTTGGAGGACGGGGGCCTCGACCGTCGTGCGCGGCGACTCCACGGCCAGGTCCCCGACCCGCAGCTCGACGGTGCCGGCGATCATGCAGCCCCCCAGGTGGGCGGACAGGATGGCGTGGACGAAGTAGGCGGTCGTCGTCTTGCCGTTCGTCCCGGTCACCGCCGTCGTCGTCAGGCCCCGGGCGGGGTGGTGGTGGACCTCGGCGGCCAGCGGGCCCGCCATCGCCCTGGGGTCGGGGTGGGTGAGGACGGGCACGCCGGGCGCCTCGCGTCGCACGATCCGGGCGCCCTCGGTGTCGGTGAGGACCGCCACCGCACCCGCTGCGACCGCCTGGGCGGCGAACTGCGCCCCGTGGGTCCTCATCCCCGGCAGCGCGATGAAGAGCTCGCCGGCGGCCACGTCCCCGGAGTCCACGCTCACGCCGACGACCTCGGGGCCCGCGCCGGTCCCGGGGTCGCCGGCCAGCTCGAACCGCTCGGCCAGCGCCCTGAGGCCCGTGGGCGCAGGGTGGCGCGGACGCAGGGCCGCTGCGGACTCGTAGGCGTGGGTGCTCATGGTTCCTCAATCTATCGCGACCGGGCGGTCGGCTTAGTCAACCGGGATGCTAGCGCAGGAGGCGATCCGCCGAGCCCTCGGGGATCGTCGTCGCCGGCGGGGCGAACCGTGCGCAAGCACACACCCGGGGTCCCCCGCCCTCAGCCCTCGGTTCCGGCTCCGGCCCCCTCCTGCGCCTGGGTTCCGGCGCCCTCCTGTGTCTGGGCGACGCCCGCCTCCTGCGCGGCCTGGGCGGCCTCGGCGTCGGCCTGGTCGGCGGCCTGGGAGGCGATGACGCCGGGGTCGGGGGCGATGCCCAGGGTGTGCATGGCGGCCAGGGCGATCTTGCGGAACACGGGGGCGGCCACCGTGCCGCCGTAGGTGCCCTCGGGGCGGTAGACGATGACGGCCACGGCGATGGCGGGGTCCCGCGCGGGGGTGAAGCCGACGAAGGAGGCCACCGTCCCGTCCTCGGTGAGGATCTCGGTCGTGCCGGTCTTGCCCGCCACGAGGTAGCCGTCGATGGAGGCGGCCTCCGCCGTGCCGCCCTCCTGGGTGACGCCGATGAGCATCTCGGTCAGGGTCTGGGCGGTGGCCTCCGAGATGACCCGGTCACCCAGGGCGGGGTCCTGGGCCGTCTCGACGCCCTCTGCGTCGATCCAGGCGTCGATGACACGCGGGTGGACCATGACGCCCTTGTTCGCGACCGTGGCCAGCACCTGGACCGCCTGGAGCGCGGTGCCCGCGATGCCCTGGCCGAACATCGTCGTGTAGCGGGTGCGCGCGTCCCACTCCTCCACCGGGATGACCAGGCCCGCCGACTCCCCCGGCATCTCGATGCCCGTCGTCGAGCCGTAGCCGAAGCGCACGAGGTAGTCGTGGCGCACCTCGTCGGACAGCCTCTCCCCGATCTGGACGGTGCCGACGTTGGAGGACTCGGCCAGCACCTGGGAGCTCGTGAGGACCTGAAGCGGGTGCTCGTGGGCGTCACGGAAGCTCTCGCCGTTGGAGGTCGTCCACGTGAAGGGCACGGTCCACTCCTCGTCCGGGTCGAGCACCCCCTCCTCGAGGGCCGAGGCGAAGGTGATGACCTTCCCGACGCTGCCGGGCTCGAAGACCGCCTGGACGCAGCGGGCGTACCGGTCGGCCTCCGGGGTGGCCCCGGGGTCGGCGGGGTCGACGGTGTGGGAGTCGGCCAGGACGAGGACCTTACCGGTGGCCGGCTCCATGACGACGGCGCAGCCCCATACGGCGCCCTGGGCGGCGACGACCTCGTCGACGGCCTCCTGGGCCAGGGCCTGGAGGTCGGGGTTGAGGGTCGTGCGCACCGTCGCCCCCGGGACGGCGGCGACCTCCTGCTGCTCCCCGGTGGGGATGATCTCACCGGTCTTGCCGATCTCGACGCTGCCCTTGCCGTCGGTCCCGGTCAGCACGGTGTTCTGCGTGTTCTCCAGGCCCGCGCTCCCCACGAGCCGCCGCCCCTGGTCCTCGTAGGTGAACCCCAGGACGTTGCCTGCCACGGTCCCGGCAGGGTAGGTGCGCCGGGTGCGCTGGTCGGGCTCCACCCCGGGGATGGCCAGCGCCTTGATCTGCCGCCACGTGTCGGGGGCCACCGCCTCGGCGATGACGACGTAGGTGGAGTCCCCGACCATGGCGGCCCCCAGCTCCTGGGGGTCGAGGCCGAGGATCTCGGCCATCTGCTTGGCGGCGGCGGCGGGGCCGTGACCGACGACGACGGACTCCGTGCGGCCCGTGGCCGGGTCGACCTGGTCCTCGACGTGCTCGTACTGGGCGATCTTGACCTGGTTGACGCCGATGTCGTACGACACCGCCGAGGAGGCCAGCACCGTGTCGTCCCGCCCCAGGATGTCGCCCCGGGGGGCGCGGTTGACCCAGGTGACGGTGCGCTCCACCTTCGCCTTGGCCGCCAGCTCGGGTCCTGCCACCGTCTGCAGCCACGCCGTCCGGCCTGTCAGGGCCACGAAGCCTGCGAGCCCGAAGGACTGCAGGACGCGACGACGGCTCGGGTTCACGGGCTCTGCTCCCCCGGCTCGGCTGCCGGAGCGCCGCCCGCCACGGTCGAGCTGTTGAGGTCGACGACGCCCGGCGCCGCCGCGGGCACCATGCCCAGCTCGGCGGCACGCGCCGCCAGGGCGTCGGGGGCGGAGACGTCCTGGACGTCGGCGCGCACCGTCTCGATGTGGTCGTTCAGGACGTTGAGCTCGACCTGGGCAGCCTTCATCTTGAACGCCGTGTCGGCCATCTGGGCGTTGAGGACCATCGAGGCGATGAGCGCTCCGGCCAGGATGACGACGACCAGGAGGAGGAAGGGCAGGGTGGCCCGTGCCGGGACCACGCCGCGCACGACCCGCAGCTCGGGGGCCTCGTGCTGGTCAGCGGGACGCGGGCGCGCGACGGGCTCGGTGCGCACGCGGCGGGCCCGGGCGGTCGCCCCGTCGGTCAGGGAGCCCCAGGAGGGGGTGGCGCTGCGCTCGGCTGTCGTGGTCATCGACGCGTCCTTCCACGTGTGTTCTTGCTCGGGTGTCGTGCGCCGTCGGCGCGTTGCGTGCTGTGAGGGGCCGGGGCCTGGGCCGCGGGCCGGGTCCGGGCTGCGGCGCGCAGCCGGACCGGGGCGCTGCGCGGGTTGGCGGCGAGCTCGGTGGCCTGCGCACGCTCCGCACCGCGTGTGAGCAGCTCGAGGTAGGGCTGGGCCTCGAGGGGGACCACCGGCAGGCCCTCGGGCGCGCGGGGTGAGGCTCCCGCGGCCAGGGCCTGCTTGACGACGCGGTCCTCCAGGCTCTGGTAGGACTCGACGACCAGGCGTCCGCCTACCCGCAGGGAGTTGAGCGCCCGCGGGATCGCGCGCTTGAGGACCTCGAGCTCGGAGTTGACCGCGATGCGCAGGGCCTGGAAGGTGCGCTTGGCAGGGTTCCCGCCGGCGCGCCGCGCGGCGGCGGGAACGGCGGCCCGCACGAGCTCGACGAGCTCGTCGGTCGTCCTGACCGGCTGACCGGCCCGGCGTCGGCGCACGATCTCGGAGGCGATCCGGGAGGCGAAGCGCTCCTCGCCGTAGGTGCGCAGGATCCGCGCGAGCTCACGCTCCTCGGCGGTGTCGAGCAGCTCCTGGGCGGTCGTGCCACCCGACTGGTCCATGCGCATGTCGAGCGGGGCGGAACGCGCGTAGGAGAAGCCGCGACCGACCTCGTCGAGCTGGAGGGAGGACACGCCCAGGTCCATGAGGACCGCGTCGACGGTGCCGTCCTGACGTGACGAGGCCGAGCGCGCGACCTCGTCGACGTGGTCGTAGGTGGTGCGCACCGCGCTGAATCGCTGACCGAAGCGGGCCAGTCGCTCCCCGGCCAGGGCGATGGCCTGCGGGTCGCGGTCGATGCCCACCACCCGCAGGTCCGGGAAGCGCTCGAGGGCGGCCTCGGCGTGTCCTCCCATGCCCAGCGTGCAGTCGATGAGCACCGCGCCGGGCGCGCCCCCGGCCTGGGGGGACAGGGCAGGGGCGAGCAGCTCGAGGCAGCGCTCGAGGAGGACGGGGGTGTGCCGACGGGCGGCCGGCACCGCGCCGTCGTGGCCCTCAGGGCCCTTGAGCGGCTGGCACTGCGCCGTCGGGCGCATGTCACCCATGGTGCCTCTGGCACACGAGTTGCGTGTGGGGCTCATGTTGCCCTCACCGGGGGTGCACTCCACCCGAGTCCTCCTTTCGTGTCGTTCCCAGTCGATCGATCCCGGGCCCGTCTCGGCCCGCCCCAGCCCATCTGGGCCCATCTGGTCCGTCTCAGTCCGTCTCGCGGCGCCTGCCTCGCCGGGCCTCCTCGGCTCCCGGTCCCGGGGCCGTCCCGCCAGGACTCCTCCCGCAGGTTCCGGCGCCGGGGAAGAGGCGTCGGACGGTGCGGCGGGCGGAGACCTCACGGGGCGGAACCGCGGGTTGCTCGGCGGCAGGATGTGGTTGTCGTCGGTGCGGGCCGTCGTGGCCGCGTCGGAGCAGGTCAGAAGAAGCCCGGGATGATCTCCTCGGCGGTGTCGGCGAAGACCTGCTCCTGAGCGGAGAGGTAGGCCTCCCACGCCCCTGCGTCCCAGATCTCCACCCGCGCCCCGGCGCCGATGACCGCCAGGTCGCGTGTGAGCCCTGCGTAGGCGCGCAGCGGGGCGGGGAGCGTGATGCGCCCCTGCTTGTCCGGGATCTGGGAGTCCGCGCCCGAGAGCATGACGCGCACGTAGTCGCGCGCCTGCTTCTGTGCCAACGGCGCCTCACGGAGCTGGGCGTACATGCGCTCGAACTCCGCGGTCGTGAAGGCGTAGACGCAACGCTCCTGACCTCGGGTCAGGACGATCCCACCGGCGAGCTCGTCACGGAACTTCGCCGGGAGGATGAGCCGGCCCTTCTCGTCGAGCCGGGGGGCGTGGGTGCCCAAGAACATCGGGCGTCACTCCCTTCCCCCTCGACGATCCAGTGCGCCCCACATTACTCCACTTCCCTCCCTTTCCTTCCACCTCGGCGCGACCCTCTCGGTCACGACAGCGGAGACTCCCCTGTTTTCCGCAGGATTCCGCGGTGGATGAGAGTGGAGGAACGGGCACGCGGAGCATGTCCCGGCGTGGCGCGCGCCGCCGGCACGACGAGGCCCCGTCGACCCACGGCAGTGGGGACGGGGCCTGGAGGCGCTCGGGTGGAGGAAAGTGGAGGACCTGTAAGGGCCGGGGCTCAGCGCTCGGTGTCGCGGCGGCGCTCCCAGCGCTCGGCCTGGCGGTCCATGAAGGACGACGTCCTGCGCGACCCGCTCGAGGGAGAGGAGGACTTCGGGGAGCCGACCCGCGTGAGCATGAGGGTCACCCCCCACACCGCCAGCGCGAAGCCGGCGACGCCCAGGCCAATGGACACCGGGCCGTGGCCGACCGCGACCCCGGCGACGACGACGGTCAGCCCGACCAGGACGAGGGCGACGCCGGCACCGATGTGGCGCGGGGAGGGACGGCCCACGGTCTCGACCCGGTCCATGGTCTGAGCCAGGGACGGGTCCTCGCTGTGAAGCTGCTGCTCGAGGTCGCGCAGCACCTGCTGCTCCCGCTCCGTCAGTGCCATGGAGCACCTCCCCTTCCTAGGACGCGCCCGGAGCCGGCCGACCTGCGTCGTCGGCCGTCGCCTCCCCCGGGGCACCTGTCCAGGATAGGCGCTCAGCGTGACCTGTGGGAAACCGGATCGGGTCCGGATCCGGGCGAGCGGGAGGCGGTCAGCAGGCTCGCGGGCGCCAGCGCCGAGAGCCCCCACCGGCTGCGCACCGCGTCGGCCGCCCGCTCGGGGGCCCCACGGCGCGGGTCGTCGTCGAGGCCGAGCTGGACGCCGTCCTCGAGACGGGACAGCCCCTCAAGACGCACGCCCAGGAGCCGGAAGCCGCCGGGGGGCGTGGGGAGGGCCTCGAGGAGGGAGTCGATGACGCCGAACACGTCCCGGGCCAGGTCGGTGGGCGCCCCCAGGGTCCGCGAGCGGGTGACGGTCGTGAAGTCGGCGCCGCGGGCCTTGAGGACGACCACCCTCGCCCGCAGGTCCGCGGCGCGCAGGCGGGCCGCGCACTGGTGGCACTGGTCGAGCAGGACCCGACGGGCGTGGGCGCGGTCGGTGATCGTGTCGAAGAAGGTCGACTCCGTGCCCACCGACTTCTCCTCGCGACCCGGGCTGACGGGGCGGGGGTCGATTCCGTGGGAGAGCCTGCTCAGGTGCCTGCCTGCGGCGGGGCCGAGGATCTTCTCGAGGCGCCGCACGTCGGTGGCGGCGAGCGTGCGCACGTCGGTGATGCCCCAGCCGGCCAGCACCTGGGCGCTCTTGTCGCCCACGCCCCACAGGGCACCGACCGGCAGGACGTCGAGGAAGTCCTGGGTGGCCTCGAGCGGGACGAGGAGCATCCCGTCGGGCTTGGCGTGGGAGGAGGCGATCTTGGCCACGAACTTCGTGGCGGCCACGCCCACGGAGGCGGGCACGCCCACCCGCGAGCGGATCTCGGAGCGGATCCACTCCCCGATGCGCACGGGCGAGCCCATCCGCCGTCGGGAGCCGGACACGTCGAGGAAGGCCTCGTCGACGCTGACCTTCTCGACCAGGGGGGTCACCTCCTCGAGCACCCCCATGACACGGCGGGACACGGCGGAGTAGAGCCGGTGGCGCACCGGCAGGACGACCGCCTGGGGGCAGCGCCGGTGCGCCTCGGCCATCGACATCGCCGAGGAGACCCCGTAGGCGCGCGCCTCGTAGGAGCAGGCCGACACCACCCCGCGGCCCGAGGTCCCGCCGACGATGACGGGCCTGCCGACGAGCTCGGGGTGGTCGAGGAGCTCGACGGAGGCGAAGAAGGCGTCCATGTCGACGTGGAGGATGGGGGTGGCGGAGTCGTCCTCCCCCCAGGACCTGCGGGCGGCCTGTGACCGCGGTGCCCTGCTCATCGGCTGTCTGCCCCTCCCCTCGGCGGCCTGCCTCCACGATAGCGCCCGGTCGCGACGCCTCCCGGCGCCGCGACCGCCTCAACCTGGCGGAGGCCGGGCTACCCTGCCGGTGTGGCACGCAGGCAGGAGCGCTCCCGACGCACGCGCACGGCAGGACCGGGCACCGGGGCCAGGTCGCTGGCCGACCTGCCCACCGGTCCGGTGCCCACGAGCCTGGCGACCGCCGAGCTGAGGGCCCATGACTCAGGGGTGCTCCTCCTGCTCGACGGCACCGAGTCCTCGTGGATCGACCTGGCGGACCCGGCCCACCTCGACTTCGAGTACCACCAGCAGATGGACGCCGCGCTCAACGCCCTGCACGGTCCCGGCGGCGCCGTGCGGGCGGTGCACCTGGGCGGGGCCGCCTGCGCCCTTGCCCGGGCCTGGGACGCCACCCGCCCGGGCTCGTCCCAGCTGGCCGTCGAGATCGACGCCCTCCTGGCCCAGCAGGTGCGCCAGTGGTTCGACCTGCCGCGCGCGCCGCGCCTGCGCATCCGGGTGGGCGACGCCGTGGCGGAGGTCCCGCGGCTGCGCGCCGGGGAGTGGGACGTCGTCGTGCGCGACGTCTTCTCCGCCGGCGAGGTCCCCCGGACCTGCCGCAGCCCAGGCTTCCTCGGCGGGTGCCTGCGCGCCCTGGCGCCGGGCGGGCTGTACCTGGCCAACACGAGCTCGGTGCCGCGCGCGGCGGCAGGAGCCGACCTGGAGGCGGCACGCGAGGTCTTCGGCGGCCTCGTCGTCCTGGCCGACCCGGCGGTCGCCCGGGGCAGGAGACGCGGGAACCTCGTCATCGTGGCGCGCGCCGAGGCCTTCGACGGCTCCGAGACGCAGGCCCTCGACCTGGCGGTGCGACGCCTGCCCCTGCCGGTGCGCGCCTGGGCCGCCGACGACCCCGCGCTGCCCCGCCCCTGAGCCCGCCGGGCCGTCCGGAACCGTCCGGAGCCGTCCGGAACCGTCCGGAACCGTCCGGAGCCGTCCGGAGCCGGGCCAGAGGCTCCTCAGTCCCGCGGGCCGGGGTCGAGGCGACCGGGGTCGTCGGCCTCGTTGGCCTCGAGGAAGGCCTCGAGCCGGGCACCGATCTCCTCGGCGCTGGGCAGGTCGACCCCGGTGCCGCCCTGCGCCGCGGCGACCCCCGCCTGCGGCGCCATGGCGTCGTACTGGGCCTCGAGGGCGGACACGACGGCAGCGACCTCGGGCTGCTTGGCCGCCTCGGCGTCGATCTCGGCCCGGTTGACCGCCGCGGCCGCCTCCAGGTCGCCCACCGGCAGGGCCAGGCCGGTCCCCTCGGCCACGGCGCGCAGGAGCGCCGAGGCCCCCTGCGGGAAGTTGTCCCGCGCCACGTAGTGGGGGACCGCCGCGGAGGCGCCCCTGGAGTCGAGCCCGGCCTGGCCCAGGCGCAGCTCAAGGAAGGCGCTCATCGAGCCCGGGAGCTCGACTCGCCCGAAGACCTCCGGCTGGGAGGGAAGGAGGTCGGGCTGGGAGCCGTGGAGGTGGACGTAGGTGGGGCGGGTGTGCGGGATGGCCATGGGGATGCCCCCCACGCCCACCGCCTGGGTCACGCCCATCGACAGGGCCAGGTGGGTGACCGCCTCGGCGAACTCCTGCCACCGGTAGTCGGGCTCGGCACCGTGCAGGACGAGCAGCTCCTCGCCGTCGTCGTCCTGGACCAGGTCCAGGACGAGCTCGGGCATGGCCACCTCGCTGAAGGTGTTGGTGTCGAAGGTCATGTACGGCCGCCTCGCGCGGTAGTCGACGAGACGGTCGACGTCGAAGGTCGCCAACCGGGAGTGGGGCAGGGTGAGCAGCAGCTGCTCGACCGCGAGGGATCCCGCGTGACCAGCGTCCATCGCGCCGTCGAAGTGGTGCAGGAGGACGCGGGGGGACACCGGCTCGTCGGCCGGGTGCTCCATGGTGTACAGCGTTCGCATTGCTCCTCCTCCCGAGGTCAGTGAGCTCCGTCCACGGTACCGGGAGCGGGCCGCGACCGCCGCGACCCTCGCCAGGGCCGCAGCCCTCCTCCCGCACCTGAGCAACGCCGTGCCACCAGCGCCTGTTCCCGGAGGCGGTTGCGGTCTCGGCCACCCGAGGTGCGGGCCGGCCACCGCCCCCACCCCGGGACCGGGTCTGGTCCCTGTGCCCGCCGTGCTGCCTGAGCCCTCCGAGATGCCTTCCTCCGTACCCTCCGTGCCGTCGATGGTCCATAATGGACGGCCTCGCGCCGCGCCCCGGCCGACCGGCGGTCGCCGGCTCGACCAGTGGTACGGTCGCGCCGCCCGTGCGCAGCCGTGGCTGCGCGCCGTCCGCGCCCCAGAGAGGTCATGTGAACCTGCCCAGCGACTCCGATCCCGCAGCAGCGGCCGACAGCTCCAGGACCACGGGGGACACCACCCGTCAACGGGAGGTCGCCGCCGAGCAGGAGGTCGTCGACCTGGCCTACGGCGAGCTCGACCGCCAGCTCGACGAGGCCCGGCGCTCCCTGGCGGCCACCGAGGCCCGCGGAGCCTCGGGCACGCACCAGGCGCGCGGGGAGCGCGACGCCTACGCCGCCCACTACTCCTCGATCGTCTCCGGCCTGGAGGGGGTCGAGGACCGGCTCGTCTTCGGACGGATGGACCTGGCCTCCCCCGCCGTCGCCGAGGCAGGCCCGTCCCGAGGCGGGACGGGCAGCCCGGTGACCAACGGAGGCCTGCGACACTACGTGGGCCGTACCGGCCTGCAGGACGCCAGGTACCGGGAGGTCGTGCTCGACTGGCGCGCCCCGCTGGCGCGGGCCTTCTACCAGGCCACCGCCTCCGACCCGATGGGCCTCGTGCGACGCCGGCACATCGACACCGCCGACCGCACGGTCAGAGGCCTGGAGGACGAGCTCATCGACGTCAGCGCCCTGGCCCCCTCCCAGCGCGCCGGGGAGCGCCTCGACGTCGAGGGGCTTCAGGGCGAGGGCGCCCTCATCGCCGCGATGTCGGCGGGTCGCGACGGTCGGATGGGTGACATCGTCGCCACGATCCAGGCGGAGCAGGACCGCGTCGTGACCTCCGACTCCCCGGGGGTGCTCGTCGTCCAGGGCGGTCCCGGGACCGGGAAGACGGCGGTCGCCCTCCACCGGGTGGCCTACCTCTTCTACGCCGAGCGCGAGCGGCTCGAGCGCTCCGGGGTGCTGCTCCTGGGCCCCTCGCGCACCTTCCTGCGCTACGTCGAGCAGGTACTGCCGTCCTTGGGAGAGACCGGGGTGGTCTCCACCACCCTGGCGGACCTCGTGCCTGGTGTGCACGCCCGCGGCACCGAGTCGGCTCAGACCGCCGAGGTCAAGTCCCGCGCCGTGTGGGCCCAGATCCTGCGCCGCGCCGTGCGGGACCTCCAGCGCCTGCCCGACTCCCCCCGGCCGATCCGGGTCGAGGGCACGACCCTCAGGCTCGAGCCGGCCGACGTGCGCGAGGCGCAGGCCCGTGCCCGACGCAGCGGCAAGCCCCACAACCTGGCCCGGGAGACCTTCGTGCTGTGGCTCCTCGAGCGCCTCACCGACCAGATGGCCGCGGCGACCCGTCAGGACGCCACCGACGCCGACACCCGCGCGTGGATCCGCGAGGACATCCGGACCGCCCGGGACGCCCGTCGGGAGATCAACCTGTGCTGGATGCCGACGACCCCCGAGGGGCTGCTCGAGCGGCTGCTGTCCCGCCCCGCGGTCCTGGAGCGCCTGGCCCCTGAGCTCGATGCCCCCAGCAGGGCGCTGGTCGCCCGGCCCGCCGGATCCGAGCTGACCCCCGCCGACGTCCCCCTCATCGACGAGCTCGCCGAGCTGCTCGGTCCCAGCGCGGACGCCCAGGCGCGCCGGACCCGCCTGGAGGCCCAGCGCCGTGCCGAGCTCGTGGCCTACGCCGCCCAGGCCATCGAGTCCCAGGAGCTGGGCGACGGGATGGTCAGCGCCGACATGCTCGCCGACCGCATGGAGGACCGCGGCCCCTCGCTCTCACTGGCCGAGAGGGCCCGAGCCGACCGGACCTGGACCTACGGGCACATCGTGGTCGACGAGGCCCAGGAGCTCGGGGCGATGGCGTGGAGGGCCCTGGCACGCCGCTGCCCGGTGCGCTCGCTGACCGTCGTGGGCGACCTCGACCAGTTCTCGGGTCCCCACCGGCCGCGCTCGTGGCACGAGGTCCTGTCCGAGCTGGGCACGGGGCGGGCGAGGCGCTCGGCCGCGGCACCGACGACGCCTGTGCGCGAGGAGGTGCTCACCGTGTGCTACCGCACCCCCGCCACGGTCATGAGGGCGGCCGAGTCGCTCCTGGCCGCCCTGGGGCAGCCCCCCGTCTACCCGGTCCGCTCGGTGCGCGACCTGCCCGACTGCCTCGAGGTCGAGGACCTGTCCGCGACGACGGCGGCCACCGACGACCAGGAGTGGGCCAGCAGACTGCGGGCGGCGGTCATCGCCGAGCGCAGGCGCCTGGACGAGGCGCTGGGAACCGGTGGCGGGCGCCTGGCCGTCATCACCGACCAGGCCGACTCAGGCCGGGTCGCCGCGATCCTGAGCCAGGACCCCGGGCTCGCCCGTGCGATGGAGGCCCCCGGCGGGGACGTGCTGCGCAGCCGCGTCGCCGTCATGGGCCCCCGACTGGCCAAGGGGCTGGAGTTCGACACCGTCGTGCTCGTCGACCCCGCGCGCCTGGGAGGCGTCAGCCCCGGCGACCTCTACGTGGCGATGACCCGCCCCACCCGTCGGCTGCGCGTCGTCTCGCGCGTCCCCCTGCCCGCCGGGCTGTGACGGGCGGCCGGCGCCGGGTCAGGACGGACCGGACCGCCGCCTCGCAGGGTTACGGCACCGTAGGTTACCGTTGCGCCAGGCCGTGGCACGCGCCGCACGGCGCAGGAACAGCCGTGGAGGGGAGCAGATGTGAGCACTCACGACCAGGTCGGTCCGTCGTCGGCTGAGGCCGAGCGGGTCCTCGGTCCCCACGACGCCCCGCAGGCCCCGGGGAGCCCCGGGATCCCGGGGGTCCCCAGGACCATCGCCCCGGTCACCGAGCCCTTGTCGCGGATGCTCGACGACGCCGTGCGCCGCCACCCCGACCGGGTCGCCCTGGACTTCATGGGCCGTACGACGACCTACCGTCAGCTCGGTGAGCAGGTCGCGCGGGCCGCTGAGGCGCTGCGACGCCTGGGCGTGCGCCGTGGCGGGGTGGTGGCGGTGGTCCTGCCCAACTGCCCCCAGCACGTGGTCCTGGCCTACGCGGCCTGGCGTATCGGGGCGGTCCTGGCCGAGCACAACCCGCTCGCCCCGGCCTCTCAGCTGCGCGAGCAGATGGAGATGCACCGCGGCACCGTCGTCATCGCCTGGGAGAAGACCCTGGCGCGGGTGGTCCAGGCCGCAGGCTCCCTGGCCGCCGCCGGCCTGGGGGGCAGGTCGGTGCACGCCGTCGACCTGTCCCGCGGCCTGCCGTGGACCAGCCGCGCCGCCCTGCGCCTGCCGGTGGCGGCCGCCCGCTCCCGGCGCCGGGAGCTGCGCGGGCCCGTCCCTGCGGGGGTGGGCTCCTGGGACGAGCTCGTGGCGGCCACACCGCCGCTGGCCTCCGGGCACCCGCTGCCCGGGGTCGAGGACACCGCCGTCCTGCTCTACACCGGGGGCACGACCGGCACCCCCAAGGCGGTCAAGCTCACCCACGCCAACGCCCGCTCCAACGCCGAGATGTCCCTGGCATGGGCCTCGCGCACCTGCACGGAGGGCGAGGAGACCTTCTACGCGGTCCTGCCCTTCTTCCACGCCTTCGGCCTGAGCCTGTCGCTGCTGTGCGCCGTCGGGCTCGCAGCCACCCAGGTGGTCCTGCCCAAGTTCAGCGCCGACCTCGTGCTGGCGGCCTGGAGGAGACGGCCCGCGACCTTCTTCCCCGGGGTGCCGGTCATGTTCGACAGGATCGTCACCCGGGCTCAGGCCACAGGGGCGGACCTGTCGAGCTGCAAGATCGCCGTGTGCGGGGCCGCGGCCAACCCCCGCGCCGTGGCCGAGGCGTGGGAGGAGGCTACCGGCGGGGTCATTATCGAGGGATACGGCATGACCGAGGCCTCCCCCATCATCCTGGGCAACCCCATCTCCCCCGAGCGGCGCCCCGGGGCGCTGGGCATCGCCTACCCCTCCACCGAGGTGCGGCTGGTCGACCCCGAGGACCCGGCCACCGAGGTCGCCCCCGGGCAGGTCGGCGAGCTCGTCGTGCGCGGCCCCCAGGTCTTCGCCGGGTACTGGGACAACCCCGAGGAGACCGAGGCCGTCATGCTTCCCGGCGGGTGGCTGCGCACCGGCGACCTCGTGCGTCAGGAGCCCGACGGCTTCTACGTCATCGCCGACCGCCGCAAGGAGCTCATCGACTCCGGAGGCTTCAACGTCTACCCCACCGAGGTCGAGGCCGCCGTGCGCTCGATGCCCCAGGTCGCCGAGGTCGCCGTGGTCGGGCTGCCGGCGGACTCCGGTCACGAGTCGGTCGTCGCCGCCATCGTCCCCAAGGAGGGGCAGAGCGTCACCCTCGAGCAGGTGCGCGAGTGGGCGGGGGCCACCCTGTCCAGCTACGCCCTGCCTCGCCAGATCGCCATCTTGTCCGAGCTGCCCCGCTCCCAGATCGGCAAGGTGCTGCGCCGGGTCGTGCGCGAGGAGCTTCTGGCGGCCCGGGAGGCGGCCTCCGGGGCGGCCAGCGCCGCGGCGAGCGCGGCCGCCTCGGCCTCCCACAGCGCCGCCTCCGCCCTCGTGGGCCGCCTGGGCGAGGCCGGCGAGTCACGCTCGACCACCGCCGCGCCCGCCCCCCAGCAGGGCTCCGGCCAGCCCGGGCCCCGGTCGGCCGGCGAGGAGGCCCGGTGAGCGCGTCGACCGAGGCCCGGGACCGCACCACCGGGCAGGACACCGCCCCGGACAGCTCCGCCTTCCACCGCCCCCACTACCTTCCGGGCGTACCCGCCCTCATCGAGGTCCCGCAGACTCACCTGGGCGAGCTGCTCGAGACGGCGGCGGCCTTCTACACCGACCGTGTCGCCCTCGACTTCATGGGCGCCACGCTCACCTACGGCGAGCTGCTGGCCGCCTCTGAGCGCGCCGCGCAGGTGCTGCGCGAGGCCGGCGTCGGTCGGGGGGACCGGGTGGCGCTCATCATGCCCAACTGCCCCCAGCACGTCGCCGCCGTCTACGGGGCGCTGCGACTGGGTGCGGTGGTCGCCGAGCACAACCCCCTGGCCCCCGCCGAGGAGCTGCGGGCCCAGCTCGACCACCACGGGGCGCGGGTCGTCATCGTCTGGGAGAAGGGCGTCGACAAGATCCTGGCCCCCGGGGACCAGGAGGCCGACGGCCTGGGCGGGCGCACCGTCTTCGCCGTCGACCTGTCAGCGGCGATGCCGGCGCGTCTGCGCGCGGCCCTGCGCCTGCCGGTGGCGCGGGCACGCGCCACCCGCGCCACCTTCAAGGCCACCGGGCTGCCGGCGGGGGTGCGCTCCTGGGACAGAGAGACCGCCCGGGCCCGCCGCCTGCCCTCGACCTGGCCGACACCGCAGGGGCAGGACCTGGCGGTCCTGCTCCACACCGGGGGCACGACGGGCACCCCCAAGGCCGCCATGCTCACCCACGCCAACCTGCGAGCCAACGCCAACCAGGCGATCGCCTGGGTGCCGATGCTCCACGAGGGCGGTGAGACCTTCCTGGCGCTGCTGCCCTTCTTCCACGCCTTCGGCCTGACCTTCAACCTCCTGTGCGCCGTGCAGAAGGCCGCGACCCAGGTCATGCTCCCGAGCTTCGACGTCGACGCGGTCATGGCCGCCCACCGCCGACGCCCGGCCACCTTCTTCGTGGGCGTGCCGGTCATGTTCGAGCGGATCCTGCGCGCCGCCCGGGCCGCCGGGGTCGATCTGGGCACCCTGCGCTACGGGGTGTGCGGGGCCGCCCCGATGCCCCGGGAGGTCGGGGCCGCCTGGGAGGAGGCCACCGGAGGCTTCTTCGTCGAGGGCTACGGGATGACCGAGACCAGCCCCATCGTGGCTGGCACCCCGATGGGCGCCAGCCGGCGCCTGGGCGCGCTGGGCCTGCCCTTTCCCTCCACGGACGTGCGCGTCGTGGACCCCGAGGACCCCGATCCCGAGCATGAGGTGCCCGACGGCGAGCCCGGGGAGCTGCTCGTGCGCGGCCCGCAGGTCTTCGCCGGCTACTGGCGTGACGAGGAGGCCACCGCTGCCGCGATGCTGCCCGGTGGGTGGCTGCGCACCGGCGACATGGTGCGCCGCGAGGACTCCTTCCTGTGGATGGCCGACCGCAGGCGTGAGCTCATCCTGACCGGCGGCTTCAACGTCTACCCCTCCCAGGTCGAGGCGGCGGTACGCACCCTGCCGGGGGTGGCGGAGGTCGCCGTCGTCGGGCTGCCTGACGGAGCCTCCGGGGAGAGCGTGTGCGCCGCGGTCGTCCTCGAGCCGGGAGCACGGGTCACCCTGGAGCAGGTGCGCTCTCACGCCGAGGCGATGCTGCCGCGCTACGCCCTGCCGCGTCGGCTCGAGGTCCTCGAGGAGCTGCCGCGCTCGGTCATCGGCAAGGTGCTGCGCCGCGAGGTCCGTGAGGGGCTGCTCGCCGGCTCCGACTGATCCCGGGGCCAGCGGGCCCTACAGCAGGCCGCAGTCCTCCAGCGTCTGCTTGAGCGCGGCGACCTCCTGGGCGCCGGCGCGCACGAGCGGGAGGCGCAGCTCGGCGCAGGGGATGCGTCCCTGGAGCAGGAGGGCCTCCTTGGCCATGACGGCCCCCTGCCCACCGCCCATGATCGCTCGCACGAGGGGACGCATCCGCTGGGCGACCGCCCGGGCGCCGGCCAGGTCGCCGGCGTCGACCTCTGTGATCATCTCGCGCCAGGAGTGGGCGTCGGCGTGGCCGACCACGGAGACGACCCCGGAGGCGCCGTGGGCCAGCCAGGCGAAGTTGAGGCCGTCGTCACCCGAGTAGTACTCCAGGCCGGTGGCCTCCATGCGCTGGAAGCCCTGCTCGACGTCTCCCGTGGCGTCCTTGACCGCCAGGACCCGGTCGTGCTCAGCCAGGCGCGCCAGGGTGGCGTCCTCGATACGCACCCCGGTGCGCCCGGGGATGTCGTAGACCATGACCGGCAGCTCGGTCGCCTCGACGACGCTCATGATGTGGCGGTAGACGCCCTCCTGGCTGGGGCGGTTGTAGTAGGGGGCGTTGATGAGCAGGCCCTCGGCGCCGGCGGCCTGGGAGCCCACACCGATGCGCACCGCGTGGGCGGTGTCGTTGGATCCGGCTCCGGCCACGAGCATCGCGCGTCCCGCCAGCGCGTCCTTGACCTCCCTCAGGAGGTCCTGCTTCTCCGGCAGGTGGGTCGTGGGGGCCTCTCCCGTGGTCCCCGACAGCAGGATCATGTCGGCGCCGTCGTCGACGAGGGTGACGGCCAGGCGCTGGGCGGCCTCGACGTCGACCTCGCCCTCGGGGGTGAAGGGCGTGACCATGGCCACGCCGACGGATCCGAAGGACCGGTGGGGCAGAGCACTCATGGCCAAAGCCTAACGAGGTTGTGCGTGCCCGTGTGGAGGGACGAGGGCCTCGTTCCGGGGACGGCGGGACCCAAGGTCCCCACGGTGCGCGTGCCGCTAGGCTCGTGCCATGTCCTCGTCAACCGAGCCCCTGCCCTCCGGGGAGCCCAGCGCCCCCTCCCCCGCTGAGCCCGTCCAGGACCGGGACCCGGTGGCGGTCGGCGGGGGCTTCGTGCGCGAGGCCCGGCCTGAGGACCTTGAGGCGATGGGGCGTCTTCACGCCGCCGCGATGCTCGCCTCCCTCGAGGCGGCGCACACCGGTGAGCACGGCGGCCCTGGCCTGCCCGCGGGGGTGCGCGCCCTGGTGAGCGCACCGGTCGTCGCCGCCGGGTGGCAGGAGGCGGTCGCGCGACCGCCCTCAACCGACCACCGGGTGCTCGTGGCGATCAGCGATGAGGGGGCCGGGCAGCAGGTCGTCGGCCTGGCCGGGCTCGCCCCGGTCCACGGAACGCCGCCCGCGGGCGACCAGGGCGGCGACCAGCGGGGCGCTGAGCTGACGGCACTCGCTGTCGACCCCGCCCATCAGCGCCGCGGGCACGGTTCTCGGCTGCTGGCGGCCGCCGTCGAGCACGCCCGGACCGCGGGCGCCGAGGTCCTGCTCATCTGGGTGCCACGGGGCGACCCGTCCCTCGCCGGTCTCCTCACGGGCGCCGGCCTGGCCCGGACCAGGTCGCGCCGCGAGATCCCGGTGGGCGACGGCCTGGTCGAGGAGCTCTGGGCCGCGGAGGTGTGACGCCCTGTCCTGCGAGCACGATCGTTCGCCTGAGGCCTCCGCTACCACGACCACTATCGACTGCGCACGCCGCCCACCTGCGACGGACTCGCGCCCCAGCTCAAGCAGGACGAGCCGCGTGAGCGCGGATGATGCCCCTGAGAAGGAGTGCGTTGACGCCGCTGATGAGGACAAGAAGGGGTGGCGCCGCTGCCACGATAATGTCATCAGGCACCGGCAGATCTGTTGTGAACAACATGTAGCCGTCCTGCGGAGAGTTGTTGAAGACCGCGCTAATGAACAGCACGACGTGTACGTAGCTCGCCTTCTTGGCCCAGTCAATTCGGGACTGATCAGCCTTCCTGAGGATCCACCACCACGCGACATGCTCCGTTGCTAACACCAAGAACACGATCACAGCGTTTCGTGCTTCGAGGGCGTCGAGCAGTCGCTGCTGTGAGGTTCCCAGACTGACGGCGTAAGCACAGCAGCCCAGCGCGCCAGCGAGAAAAAGAAGTCGTGCGATGATCAGTCTTGAAGAGACTGATATCCTCGTATCCGATGCCGGTGCCTCTACTTCGTCACTCATCGGACACCTCCCGGTTGTCCTTCTGCGGAGCTTCTACGGATGGTGGCTGGCGAAGATGCCGTGAACTACTCGCTCATTCGGCGCCGTTCAGACTATACGTATGTGATTGCCAACACAAGAATGCAGAGTATGAGGTCTATCACGTATCGCTAGGTGTGCTACCACCGTGGGAGGTGTCCTCGCTCTGAATGGAGGAGCCGCACGCTCCGGTCACCTGCGGTCCCCACCCAGGTCGATCAGCCCGCCAGGTCGATGAGCTGGTCCAGGCCGATGGTGAGCCCGGTGCGCCCGCCCACCTCGCGCACCGCGAGGATGACTCCGGGCATGAAGCTGGACCGGTCGAAGCAGTCGGTGCGGATCGTCAGCTGCTCACCGGGGTTGCCCAGTACGATCTCCTCGTGCGCGGTCAGCCCGCGCAGGCGCACCGCGTGGACGTGGACGCCGTCGACCACCGCACCGCGCGCGCCGTCGGGGTCGGACTCGGTAGCGTCGGGCACTGGGCCCAGCCCCGCCTCAGCCCTGGCGGCGGCGATGCGCCGGGCGGTGGCCACCGCCGTGCCCGAGGGGGCGTCCACCTTGGCCGGGTGGTGGAGCTCGATGACCTCGGCCGACTCGAAGTAGCGGGCGGCCTTGGCCGCCAGGGACATGGCGAGCACCGCCGACAGGGCGAAGTTCGGGGCGATGAGGACGCTGCGGCCCTCGGCCTGCGGCCGGGCCAGGTGCTCACGCACCCGGTCGTAGGCCTCCTCGTCCCACCCGGTCGTGCCGACGACGACGTCGAGACCGGCGTCGAGCAGGGCGTGCACATTGGCCTCGGTGACATCCGGGACGGTGAAGTCGACGGCGACCCGTGCGCTGGCGAGGGTGGCCGGTGAGATCTCGTCGCCCGCGTCCAGCCGGGCGACGAGCTCCATGCCCTCAGCCTGCTCGACAGCACCGCAGACGGTCGACCCCATGCGCCCTGCGGCGCCGATGACAGCAACACGAATGGTCATGGGACCAGCCTAGCCCCAGGCCTGCGCCTCCGAGCAGCCCCGACCCGGCCCGAGCAGTGCCTCCCGTGCCACCCCAGCCGGGTCAGGCAGGGCCGACGAGGGCACGGGCACGCTCGTGGGAGGCGAGCCAGGCGGCGAGCTCACGCACCTGCTCGGCGGTGACCGCCTCAAGCAGGCGCAGGTTCTCCTCCATCGAGCGCAGGCGCCCGGTCGTCACCTCCGCACGGCCCAGGCGGCCCATGCGGGCCAGCGAGTCCTCGCCGCCCAGGACCATGGCGCCGCGGATCTGCCCCCGGGCTCGGGTCATCTCGCGCTCGGTGACCCCGTCAGCGGCGAGGCGCTCGAGCTCCCCGGACATGAGGGCGCAGACCTCCGTGACGTCCCGGGGAGCGCATCCGGCGTACATGCCAAAGGCCCCGGCACCGGCGTAGGAGGTGTCGAAGGCAAAGGTGGAGTAAGCCAGGCCCCGCTTCTCGCGGACCTCCTGGAACAGGCGTGAGGACATGCCACCGCCCAGGATCGTCGTGAGCACGCTCATCGTCCAGCGGCGCTCGTCGCGCGCGGGGATGCCCTGGCAGGTGAGGTAGACGTGGGCCTGCTCGGTGTCCCTGACCACGGTCACGTCGTGGACCGTGAGCGCGGTGAGCGGCTCGGTCTCGAAACGACGGGGCCGCGGGACGGCCGTCGCGCAGGTGTCCCACCCGGCGGCGGCCAGGTCGGCCGCGACCCGCTCGCAGACCTCGTCGTGGTCGACGGCACCGGCCACGGCCACGACGAGGGAGTCCGAGGAGTAGGTGCGCCGGTAGTGCTCCCACACGGCGTCGCGGGGCACCGCGGTCACCGTCTCGTAGGTCCCTCCGATCGGCCGCCCCAGGGGCGTGGACTCTCCGAAGGCGGCGCGGGAGAAGGCCTCCTGGGCCACGTCGACCGGGTCGTCAGCGGCGTCGGCCAGCTCGGAGACGATGACGCCGCGCTCGGTCTCGACGTCCGCGGGGTCCAGGAGGGAGGAGGTGACCATGTCGGTGACGACGTCGAGCGCCCTCCCCACGTCCTTGCCCTGAACACGGGCGTAGTAGGAGGTGTGCTCCTTGGCGGTGGCCGCGTTGGACTCCCCGCCGATGAGGTCGAAGGCCTCGGCGATGGCCCGGGCGTCACGGGAGGCGGTCCCCTTGAACAGGAGGTGCTCGAGGAAGTGGGTCGAGCCCTCCTGGCCCGCCGCCTCGTCGCACGAGCCCACGCCGAACCACGCCCCCAGCGCGGCCGAGCGCAGCCCGGGAACCGACTCGGTGACGACGCGCACCCCGCCGGGAAGGATCGACCGGCGCAGGATCGCGCCGTCGTCGACCAGGTGGAGCTCGGTAGCCGGATCGCCGGCGGCCCCCCGCTCGAGGCTGACCTCAGTGAAGCTGGTCGCGGCCTGTGCGCCGCGGGTCGATGGGTTGGTCACCGGGCGAGCCTAGCCGCCCCGGGCCGCACCGTCTGCCGCGGGAAGCCCGGTCCTCGCCGACGGCGTAGCGCCGGTCGTCACGCGCACGGGACACCGGGGTGGGTGGGAACGCGCCGGGGGCCAGGCGGCGGCACGCAGCCTCCACCTGGCCCCCGGGGCCCGAGGACTCACTCCTCGTCAGCGGACTCCACGGTGCGCGTACGGCGACGGCGCGGGCGGCGCTCACGGCGCTCGGCGTCCTCCCCCTCGCCGCGCTCCCGGCGCGGGCGGCGCTCACGGCGCTCGCCCTCGGAGCGGTCCTGAGCCTCCGCCTCGGCGGCCAGCTGCCCGTCGGAGAGCACCGCGTGCAGGCTCAGCTTGCCGCGCGGGTCGATCTCGGCGAGCTCGACCTGGACCCGGTCGCCGACCGTGAGGACGTCGTCGACGTTCTCCACGCGCTTGCCGCCCACAAGTCGACGGATCTGCGAGATGTGGAGCAGACCGTCCTTGCCCGGGGACAGCGACACGAAGGCGCCGAAGGTCGTGGTCTTGACCACGGTGCCCACGAAGCGCTCGCCGATCTCGGGCATCTGCGGGTTGGCGATGGCGTTGACCGCGTCGCGGGCGGCCTCGGCCGAGGGTCCGTCCGAGGCGCCGATGTAGATCGTGCCGTCGTCCTCCACGGTCAGGTCGGCGCCGGTGTCCTCCTGGATCTGGTTGATCATCTTGCCCTTGGGGCCGATGACCTCGCCGATCTTGTCCACCGGGATGCGCACGGTGAGCACGCGCGGGGCGGTAGGAGCCATCTCGTCGGGGCCGTCGATGGCCTGGGCGAGCACGTCGAGGATGAACAGGCGCGCGTCGCGGGCCTGCCCCAGGGCCCCGGCCAGGACCTCCGAGGGCAGGCCGTCGAGCTTGGTGTCGAGCTGGAGGGCGGTGATGAACTCCCGGGTGCCGGCGACCTTGAAGTCCATGTCGCCGAAGGCGTCCTCGCTGCCCAGGATGTCGGTGAGGGTCGCCCACCGGGTCTCGCCGTCGATGACCTCATGCATGAGGCCCATGGCGATGCCCGCCACGGGGGCGCGCAGCGGGACGCCCGCGTTGAGCAGCGCCAGCGTCGAGGCGCACACCGAGCCCATCGAGGTCGAGCCGTTGGAGCCCAGGGCCTCGGAGACCTGGCGGATGGCGTAGGGGAACTCCTCACGGCCCGGCAGCACCGGCACGATGGCCCTCTCCGCGAGGGCGCCGTGACCGATCTCGCGACGCTTGGGGGCGCCCACCCGCCCGGTCTCGCCGGTGGAGAAGGGCGGGAAGACGTACTGGTGCATGTACCGCTTGTGGGTGACCGGGGACAGGTCGTCGACCTGCTGCTCCATGCGGAGCATGTTGAGGGTGGTCACGCCCAGGATCTGGGTCTCCCCGCGCTCGAAGATGGCCGAGCCGTGGACGCGGGGCAGGACCTCGACCTCAGCGGCCAGGGTCCGGATGTCCTTGAGGCCGCGGCCGTCCATGCGCACGCCCTCGGTCAGGGTGCGGTGGCGCACGAGGTTCTTCGTCACCGTGCGGAAGGCCGCCTTGAGGGCCTTGGCGTCCTCCTCAGCCGGGTAGGCCTCGGCGAGGTCGGCCAGGACCGCCTCGCGCACGGCCTCGATGGCCTCGTCGCGGGCGTGCTTGCCCTCGGTGGCGATGGCGGCAGCGAGGTCCCGGGCCGCGGCGGCCTTCTCGACGGCCTCGTACTGCTCGTCGGTGTAGTCGAAGTACAGGGGGAACTCGGCAGTGGGCTTCGAGGCGCGCTCGGCGACCTCGAGCTGAGCCTGGCACAGGGCCTTGATGTGCGGCTTGGCCGCCTCCAGGCCCTCGGCGACGACCGCCTCGGTGGGAGCCACGGAGCCCGCGGCGATGAGGTCCCAGGCGTTCTCCGTGGCACCGGCCTCGACCATCATGATCGCCACGTCGCCGGACTCCAGGACGCGGCCCGCCACGACCATCTGGAAGGTGGCGCGCTCCATCTCGGAGTAGCGGGGGAAGGCGACCCAGTGGCCGTCGATGAGGGCGATGCGGGTGCCGGCCACCGGCCCGGAGAAGGGCAGCCCGGCGATCTGGGTCGACATGGAGGCGGCGTTGATGGCCAGGACGTCGTAGGCCTCATCGGGGTGGATGGCCAGGACGGTCTCGACGACCTGGACCTCGTTGCGCAGGCCCTTGACGAAGGAGGGGCGCAGCGGACGGTCGATGAGACGGCAGGCGAGGATCGCGGCGGTGCCGGCGCGGCCCTCACGACGGAAGAAGGAGCCGGGGATACGGCCGGCGGCGTACTGCCGCTCCTCGACGTCGACGGTCAGGGGGAAGAAGTCGAACTGGTCCTTGGGGTGCTTGCCCACGGTCGTGGCCGACAGGATGGCGGTCTCGCCGTCAAGGTAGGCCATGGCGGAGCCCGCGGCCTGCTTGGCCAGGCGCCCGGTCTCGAAGCGGACCACCCGGGTGCCGAAGGTTCCGTTGTCGATCACTGCCTCGGCGGCGGTGACCTCGGGGTCATCAATGAACATCGTCGATGTGTCTCTTTCTCAGTGCGATCAGCGGCCGGGCCGTGGCCTTCGATCGAGGCCCACGGACCTCGCGCCGCGTGCGCGATTGCCGGAGGCCACCACCGAAAACCGACGGGGTCGGCCACCGTGCGCGCGGTGTGTGCCCCGCGTGCACGGAGCTGCATCCGGGGCGCGCCGCCGGAGTCCTACCGGTTCGAGCACGCGGATGCAGCCTTGCTGATCTTAGCGCGGTCGGGTCGATCCGCGAGATACCAGCCCGCCGTGGCGGCGTGAGATCGGCCGCGCGCCCGCAAGCGCGCCGCGGCCCCGCCTCCAGGCTGGAGACGGGGCCGCGGCGAGGGCGCAGGGCCTCAGCGGCGGATGCCCAGACGCGCGATGATCGAGCGGTAGCGCTCGATGTCCTCCTTGATGAGGTAGTCGAGGAGGCGGCGGCGCTTACCGATGAGCAGGTAGAGGCCGCGGCGCGAGTGGTGGTCGTGGACGTGGGTCTTGAAGTGCTCGGTGAGGTTGGAGATGCGCTCCGACAGGACCGCGATCTGCACCTCGGGGGAGCCGGTGTCACCCTCGTGGGTGGCGTACTCGGCGATGAGCTGGCGCTTGCGCTCGGGGGAAATCGACACGGTGGCTCCTTTGAGTGTTGTCGTTGCGCGGAGCTCCGGGGCGGGTTCTCCCGGGCATGACTGGTCCGCGGCCGGCTTGGACGGCCCGCCCACTGTACCAGCGCCTCCGGCCCCGCCCACCGGCCCGGGGGGTGTCGTCGCGCACAGGGAGCAAGGACGTCCGCCGTACCGCCCGGCAGCACAGACGGCAAGCGGGGAGCCTGCTGGCGGCCTCAGAGGACCTTCAGGCCCTGCCCTGGGGGGTCGGGACGGGGACGCCGAGCACGCCCGCGGTGTCGACGACGTCCTGGCGCATCTGGGTCAGCAGCGGCTCGAGGCCGTCGAAGGCGAGCATCGGCCGCAGGTAGTCGACGAGCTCGATGGCCACGACCTCGCCGTAGAGGTCGAGGTCGTCCCTGCCCAGGACGTGGGCCTCGACCGTGCGGGTCGGCACGTCGTCGAAGGTCGGGTTGGTGCCGATCGAGATGGCTGCCGGCAGCCGCTCCTCGGCGTCGTCGCCCCCGGCTCCCGGGGAGCGCACGAGCCACCCGGCGTAGACGCCGTCAGGGGGTACGACACCCGCGCTGGCGGCCTCGAGGTTGGCCGTGGGGAAGCCGAGCTCCCGGCCGCGGCGCATGCCGTGGACGACCGTGCCGCGCAGCCGGTGGGCGTGACCGAGGACGTCGGCCGCACCGCGCATGTCCCCGCCCTCGAGCAGCTCACGCACCCAGGTCGAGGACCACCGCCGGCCACCGGGGGCGCGCACGTCCGCCACGATCTCGACCTCGACGCCGTCTGCGGCGCAGATCTCGCTCAGGCACCGGGCGTCACCGCTGTTGCCCCGCCCGAAGCGCACGTCCTCGCCCACGACGACCGCCCTGGCACCCAGGAGGCCCTCGAGCCAGGTGCGCACGAAGCGTTCGGGGCTCTGGTCGGCGAAGGCCAGGGTGTAGTGGATGACGAGGACCGCGTCCAGACCTGTCGTGGCCAGGGAGGTGAGGCGGTCGGCGAGCGAGGCGACCATCGGCAGGTGGGCCTCAGGCCGGTGGACGAGGACCGGATGAGGGTCGAAGGTGACCGCCACCGCCAGGGGGCGGGTGCCGTCAGGGCGGGACATGGCCCGGGCGCGCTCGACCACCCGGGTCAGGATCGCCTGGTGACCACGGTGCACCCCGTCGAAGATGCCGATCGTCACCACGCTGCCCGGCCCCCCGGGCGCGCTCACAGCCGCGGGCACCCCGTCGGCGCCGTACCAGACCTCCACTGCGGACATCCCTGTTCTCGATCCACTCCGGCAGGACCCTGGGCCCACCGACCTTGCTCGTCCCACACTGCCACGTCCGGGCGGGGAGGCGCGACCCGCACGACCTGCCGGTGCCGGCTCAGTGCCGGTTCAGTACCGGTCCGGTGCCGGCTCAGTGCCGGTGGCCTCCGTGCCCACCGCAGCCGCAGCCGCCGCCCCCGCAGCCGCAACCGCCACGGCCGGAGGCGCCGGCGTCCCGCAGGCCCAGGTCGTTGCCCGCCTTGCGTTCGGGCACGACGCCGGAGGCGACCTCCTCAGAGGCGACGGGCTGGACCACGGCGGGGGCCTCGGCACGCTCCGGGGTCGTGACGTGGGCCGGACGGTGCTTGCCACAGCCGCAGCCCGAGGTGTTCTCGCTCATCGGTTCCTCCTGGATCCTGGTTCATCGGCCCGCTTCCTCCGCCCGACCCGTCTGAGCGCCTGTCGGCAGACGCTCACGCGGGGTCCAGGACGAGGACGGGGCGGACCCGCCCGTCCCTGGAGGTCAACAGTGCCACGACCCGGCCGTCCGGGTCGAACCCGGCAGCCACCACACGCGCCCCTCCCGGCGCCCGCACAGGCTCCGGACCGGCAGGCCGCCGGTCGGCGGGCACCTCCCCCTGTACCCGGGAGAGCACCTCAGGGGACAGGGTCTGACCGTGACGCACGCGGCGCGCCTCGTCGGATGTCAGCACGAGAACGGCGAAGCAGCGCCGGGCGACCTCCGACACGGCGATGACGTCGAGGCCCTCGGCCGGCAGGCGGCAGGCCGCCCGGTCGACGTCCCGGGCGAGCTCGGTCACGGTGCGGGACTCCCCGACGTCGAAGGGACCGACCCGTGTGCGTCGCAGCGCGGTCAGGTGCGCCCCGGTGCCCAGGGCGCGGCCGATGTCCCGGGCCAGCGCGCGCACGTAGGTCCCCGAGGAGCACCTGACGCCCAGGTCCAGGTCGACCACGGCCGTCCCGTCCTGCGCGGTGGCGGACCGTGGCCCGCCGCGCACGACGATCTCCTCGACGACCACCGGACGGGCCGCGAGCTCAACCGTCTCGCCGTCGCGCACGCGGGCGTAGGCCCGCACGCCGTCGACCTTGATGGCCGACACCGCGCTGGGGACCTGCATGATCCGCCCGGTGTGCGCCGTCATCACCTCGGCCAGGCGGCGCTCGAAGGCCGGGGCGCCGCCCTCCCAGCTGTCAGGGGCCGGGCAGCCCGGGGCGCTGACCACCTCGGAGTCGGCGTCCTCGGTCCCTGTCTCCTGCCCGAGGCGGACCGTCGCCTCGTAGGTCTTGCCGGCGCCCACGAGGTAGGTCAGCAGCCGGGTGGCCCGCCCGGTCGCCAGGACGAGCAGTCCCGTGGCCATCGGGTCCAGGGTGCCCGCGTGCCCGACCTTGCGGGTGGCGCCCATCCGGCGCACGAGGGCGACGACGTCGTGGCTCGTCAGGCCCGCGGGCTTGTCGACCAGGAGCACCCCGTCCCCGGCCGCGACCGCCCCGCGCGGGACCTGCGGCCGCGGCACACGGTGCCCGTCCGGCCCAGGGGCGGCGTGCCGGCTCACCTGGCGTCCCGGTCCTGCCCGGTGTCCTCGGCGCCCTCGCGGCGGTCCCCACGGTCCTCGTCGGTGTCCGCGCGCTCCTCGTCGCGGTCCTCGTGCTTGTAGGGGTCGGCCTCCCCCGCGTAGGTGGCGCCCGCTGAGGAGCGGGCGATCTCCTCGTCCTTGGCCCGCGCCTGGGCCAGCGCGTCCTCGAAGGTCCTGGCCTGGGTCGGCAGCGCGTCGAGCTGGAAGGTGAGCGAGGGAGTCAGCCGGATACCCAGCGCCTTGCCGACCTCGGAGCGGATGAGCCCCGTGGCCGAGCGCAGGGCGGCCGCGGAGTCCCGGCGGTCCTCGTCCGAGCCGTAGACGGTGTAGAAGACCGTGGCCTGCTGGAGGTCACCCGTGACCCGCACGTCGGTGACGGTCACGAAGCCCAGGCGGGGGTCCTTGATGCGTCCCTGGAGGAGACGGGCGACGGTCTCGTGGATGCGGTCAGCGACCCTGCGGGCGCGGGCGGCGTCAGCCATGTCGGCCTCCTGAGATGGCAGGTGGGTGGGCTGGTGAATTGTGCCAGACACCGACCCGCGCTCGCTGCGGCGCGCCTCACGCGGCCACCCGCTGCTCCCGGCGACCCGACGGCGCCGGGCTCTTCTAGTCTTCGGGGGTGGGGCCGTGGTTCCCGGCCTCCCGTGCCGGAGGCACGCCGCCGCCCCGTCAACGCACCCGTCAAAGTCCCCGTCAACGCACCCGTCAGAGGAGGTCCTGCCCGTGGGAGCGCACCCTGGTCCCCCGCGCCGGCCGACGAGCCTGTCGGGGACCGGGGCCGCCATGGTCCTGGGCTGCTACCTGCTGTGGGGGTTCTTCCCGCTCTACTTCAAGCTGCTCGACGCAGCGGGGGCGATGGAGATCATCGGTCACCGCATCACCTGGACCCTGGTCACCTGCCTCGCGCTCGTCGCGCTGCTCCACCGGTGGGACAGGCTGCGCTCGGTGCTGGTCCGACCACGGTTGGTGGGGTCGCTGTGCCTGAGCGCAGCGCTGGTCACCGTCAACTGGAGCGTCTACGTCTACGGGGTCAACACGGGTCGGACCGCGGACGCCGCTCTGGGCTACTTCATCAACCCGCTGGTCACCGTGGCGCTGGCGGGCCTCGTCCTGCGCGAGAGGCTGCGCCCGGCGCAGTGGGCCGCCATCGCCCTGGCCTCCTTCGCGGTCCTCGTCCTCGTGGTCATGCAGGGCTCCCTGCCGTGGATCTCCCTGGCCCTGGCCTTCTCCTTCGGCCTGTACGCCCTGGTCAAGAAGCGCGTGGCGGGGCAGGTGGACGCGCTGACCGGGCTGACGGTCGAGAGCGGCGCGGTCCTGCCCCTGGCACTGGGCTACCTGGCCTGGCTGTCGGTCACCGGCGCCTCGGGCCTCCAGGGGCCGGGGGCCGGCACCGCCCTCGTGCTCCTGCTCCTGGGCGCCGGACCGGTGACCGCGGTGCCCCTGCTTCTCTTCGCCGCCGGGACCCGCAGGGTCCCGCTCACGGTCGTGGGCCTGAGCCAGTACATCGCGCCGATCATCCAGTTCCTCCTGGCCTGGGCGGTCTTCGGTGAGCACATCTCGACCTGGCGCTGGGTGTCGATGGTGCTCGTGTGGTCGGCGGTGGCGGTCTTCGCCGCCGACGTCCTGCTCCAGGCCTCCCGCGGCCCCCGGGCCTGAGCACCCCGAGCCACCGCCGGGTCGCGGTGAAATCACAGTACGGTGACACTTGGGCGACGACGCTGGTACGGGGCTTTCCAGGGACTCGCTCGCCACTACCATCCTCGCAGCGATGTGCTGAGGGCGACGCCGCCCCTCACGGACGCTCACCGGTTCCCCCCTCCCCCGCGGCCCGCCGCGACCTTCCCTGCCCCGGCGGTCCCATCGCGGCCACGGGCCGGCAGGCCCGTGGGGTCGGACCTCGTCACGGACCTGGAAGGAGCGCGAGCATGGGTGACGCCCTGTCGGGATGGAGGGACCTCATGGGCCTGGTCCCCTTGACGGCCACCTTCTCCCCCGCCTCGCTCCTGCTCGCGGTGGCCGGGCTCGCCGTCATCTGCCTGGTCCTGGTGAGCCTGCGCTGCACCACCCGGGCCTGTCGGCGCACCCGTGCCGGACGCGAGCTCGGCGTCACCATCCCCCGGGGATTCCGTGTCGGCCGCTCCCAGCGCCTGCGTCGGACAGGCTCCTACCACCTGTCCTACCCCCGGTGGCGCTACGCCCGGCAGGACGGGACCCGCGACCACCGGCGCTCAGGAAACCACGTCGTCAAGAGTTGGTCGGTGCTCGAGGTCGACCGCTGGCGGCTGACCTCCAAGGACGTCCTGGCCATGTACGACCTCGTCCTGAGACTGCGGGCCGCGGGTGTCGAGGTCGCCTACTCGCGCCACGAGCAGACCAAGCTCCGCGCGATCCAGGCCCGCACCCAGGACCGGGGCTCAGCAGCAGGTCTTGACGGCGTCATCGCTGAGTTCGCCAACCGGCCCACTGGCTTCGAGGCCTTCTGCGCCGACCTCTTCCGCGGCATGGGCTACCAGACCGAGCTGCCCGGCACCCGCGGCGGGTTCGACCTGCGGCTGCGGCGCGACGGGACGACCTCGATCGTGGGCTGCGCCTGCCGTCCCAGCGACCGGGGGGTCGGGGCTCCGGCGGTCCACAAGCTCCACGGGGCCAATATCGTCGAGGGCGCGGACTCCATGATCGTGGTGAGCACCGGCTCCTTTACCCCCGACGCGGTCGACTTCGCCCAGCACGCGGGCGTCGACCTCATCGACGGGGACCGCCTGCGGGCCATGTGCCACCGCGTGTGGGGCGCCGCCCTCCCGCCGTCGGCCTCCCCCGAGGGCAGCGTCGAGCTGAGCCTCGAGGAGCTCCTCACCGGCTTCCCGATCGACATGCGCCACCGCTCCATCTGAGGCTCCACCTGAGCCCCTCGCCCACGTCTCGGCGCCCGAGCACCCCGGGAGTCTCGAGGCACCCGGCCGCACCGGCCACCGCAGGGCCCACGCGCTGGTCCCCGGCCCACCAGGGGCCGGGGACCAGTGTGCGCACCGGGTGCGCGGGAGCCGGTCGGGCTCAGGATCAGCCGCGAGGCTTCTCGCGCATCTCCCAGGTCTCGATGACGTCGCCCTCGGCGAGGTCCTTGAAGCCCAGGTTGATACCGCACTCGTAGCCCTCGCGGACCTCGGTGACGTCGTCCTTCTCCCGGCGCAGCGTCTCGATCGACAGGTCCCTGCCCACGATGACGCCGCCGCGCACGAGACGGGCCTTGGCACCGCGCCTGATGATCCCCGAGCGGACGATCGAGCCGGCGATCGAACCGAACTTCGAGGAGTGGAACACCTGCCTGATCTCGGCCGTGCCCAGCTCGACCTCCTCGTAGATCGGCTTGAGCATGCCCTTCATGGACGCCTCGACGTCCTCGAGGGCCTGGTAGATGACCGAGTAGAACTTCATGTCGACGCCCTCGCGGTCGGCCAGCTCGGCGACCCGCTCGGCGGGCCGGACGTTGAAGCCGATGATGACCGCGGAGTCCACCGTGGCGAGGTTGACGTCGTTCTGCGTGATCGCACCGACACCGCGGTGGATGATGCGCAGAGCGACCTCCTCGCCGACGTCGATCTTGAGCAGCGAGTCCTCCAGCGCCTCGACCGCACCCGAGCTGTCGCCCTTGAGGATGAGGTTGAGGGTGTCGACCTTGCCCTCCTTGAGGACGTCGGTGAGGTTCTCCAGCGAGACGCGCTTGCGGCGCTTGGCCAGCAGGGCGGCGCGCTCGGCGGCCTCCCGCTTGTCCGCGATCTGCCGAGCGGTGCGGTCGTCGGGGGCGACGATGAAGGAGTCGCCTGCGCTGGGCACGCTCGTCAGACCCAGGACGAGAGCCGGTCGGGCGGGTCCCGCCTCCTCGATCTGCTGGCCGTGCTCGTCGAACATGGCCCGCACTCGCCCGTAGGCGCTACCCGCCACGATGGGGTCGCCGACCCTGAGGGTGCCGCGCTCGACCAGGATCGTCGAGATGGCGCCGCGCCCCTTGTCCAGCTTGGCCTCGATGGTCACGCCACGGGCGTCGGTGGCCGGGTTGGCCCGCAGGTCGAGGGCGGCGTCCGCGGTGAGCAGGACCGCCTCGAGAAGCCCGTCGATGTTGAGCCTCTGCTTGGCGGAGATGTCGACGAACATCGTGTCGCCGCCGTACTCCTCGGGCACGAGGCCGTACTCGGTGAGCTGACCGCGGATCTTGTCCGGGTTGGCGCCCTCCTTGTCGATCTTGTTGACGGCCACGACGATCGGGACCCCCGCCGCCTGGGCGTGGTTGAGGGCCTCGACCGTCTGGGGCATGACGCCGTCGTCGGCGGCCACGACGAGGATCGCGATGTCGGTCACCTCGGCGCCCCGTGCACGCATGGCCGTGAAGGCCTCGTGACCGGGGGTGTCGATGAAGGTGATCGGACGGGTCTCGTCCTCGAGGTGGACCCGAACCTGGTAGGCGCCGATCGACTGGGTGATGCCACCGGCCTCGCCCGCCACGACGTCGGTGGAGCGGATCGCGTCGAGGAGCTTGGTCTTACCGTGGTCGACGTGACCCATGACCGTGACGACCGGGGGCCGCGGGAGCAGGTCGTCGTCGGCCTCGCCGGCCTCCTCGGCCTCCAGGTCGATGTCGAAGGACTCCAGCAGCTCGCGGTCCTCGTCCTCGGGCGAGACGATCTGGACGTTGTAGCCCAGCTCGGCACCGAGCAGCGCGAAGGTGTCCTCGTCGAGGGACTGGGTGGCCGTGGCCATCTCGCCCAGGTGGAACAGCACGGTGACAAGCGCCGCCGGGTTGGCGTTGATCTTCTCGGCCAGGTCGGTCAGCGTGGCGCCCTGGCGCACGCGCACCGGGGTGGAGCCGTCGCCGCGCGGGACGATGACACCGCCGATCGACGGAGCAGACTGCTGCTCGAACTCCTGGCGCTTGGCCCGCTTCGACTTGCGCCCGCGCGGGGCGCCTCCGCCACGTCCGAACGCGCCCTGGGTCGAGCCGCGTCCACCGCGCCCGCCGCGGGGGCCGCCGAAGCCGCCGCCGCTGCGCGGCGCACCGGTGCCGCCTGCGCCCGGGCCGCGCCCACCGGGACCGGGACGACCGCCCCGGCCGCCCTGGCTACCGCGGGCCGGAGCACCGGGACGACCGACCGAGGAGGTCCCCGGCATCATCCCGGGGTTAGGACGCGGGGGGCCTGGGCGGGGGCCGCCCTGGGGACGGGGACCGCCGGAGCCGCTGGGGCGCGGGCCGCCCTGGGGGCGAGGACCGCCGGAGCCCCCGGGGCGGGGCATGCCCTGGGAGGAGGCGAAGGGGTTGTTGCCCGGGCGCGGCGCCCCCGGACGCGGGCCGCCCTGGGGACGGGGACCGCCGGAGCCCGCACCGCGGGGCTGGCCGCCACGCCCCCCGGGGCGGGGCATGCCCTGGGAGGAGGCGAAGGGGTTGTTGCCCGGGCGCGGCGCCCCCGGACGCGGACCCGGGGTCGGGACCGGCCGGGAGGGCGAGGCCGAGGCCGCAGCCTCGGCGGGCGTGGGCCGCTCAGCCGGGGGCTGCGGGGCTGCAGGTGCCGGCGCCTTCGGCACGGCGCTCGGGGTGGGGGCCGTCCTGGCGGCGGGGGCCTCGGGTGCGGCCGGTCCCGGGCGCGGCGCCGGTTTGGGCGCGGGCCTGGGCGCCGGCTTGGGGGCGCTGGGCCGGGGGGCCCGGGGCGCGTCGTCGCCGGCCGCCGCCTGGGCGCCGAAGTGCTCCCGCACTCGCCGGGCGACGGGGGGCTCGACCGCGGAGGAGGCCGCCTTGACGAACTCTCCCTGGTCCTTGAGCCAGGCCAGGATCATCTTCGAGGTGATCCTCTTGCCAGTGGGGTCGAGCTCCTTGGCGAGCTCATGAACGCGTGGTTTAGCCACTTTTCTCCTGTCCGGTTGCCCACCCCGAACAGGGTGGGCGCTAGCTGAGGCAGCTCATCGCTGGGTACTCATCGGGTGCCCATCGGCTTCCTACCCGCCTTTGCAATCGGTCGGTCCGGCCGTGTCGGGCCGGAGGGGCCGTGCTCGCCCGGCTGGTCCTCACGGGAGGCGATCCAGGCTCGCACGGGGGCCACATCGGGTGACCCTGAGGTGCGCAGCGCGCGCCCGAGGGCGCGTCTGCGCTCGGCGAGGTCGAGGCACGCGGGGTCCGGGTGGATCCACGCGCCGCGCCCGGGCCTGACGGCACGGGCGTCGACGGACAGCTCGCCGCCGTCCGTCAGGACCAGGCGCAGGAGCTGCGCCCTGGGAGCCCTGCGTCGGCAGCCCACGCATGTGCGTACGGGCACGTGGGAGGTGCTTGCCACCGGCTCGCCGTGTCCTTCCGCTCACTGTCGGGTGCCGCCGCGCAGGCGTCCGTGGGACGGCCGCCTGCAGGCTGGTCCGCGGTGATTGTACCGGCCGTGTCCCTCAGTCCTCAGTGCCGAGGGTTGAGGGACCAGTCACGTCGTCGGCTCCCGAGGTGCGCCCCGGGGAGACCTCACCGGACTCCGCGTCGGCGTGGATGTCGATCTTCCACCCGGTCAGGCGAGCGGCCAGGCGCGCGTTCTGCCCCTCCTTGCCGATGGCCAGGGACAGCTGGAAGTCGGGCACGACGGCGCGGGCGCTGCGCTCCTCGGCGTCCAGGACCGTCACCGAGGACACCCGCGCCGGGGACAGGGCGTTGGCCACGAAGCGCGCCGGGTCCTCGGAGTAGTCGACGATGTCGATCTTCTCCCCGCCGAGCTCGGCCATGACGGCGCGCACCCGCTGGCCCATCGGTCCGATGCACGCCCCCTTGGCGTTGACCCCGCGGGTCCTGGCGCGCACGGCCACCTTCGTGCGGTGGCCGGCCTCGCGCGCCACGGACACGATCTCGACCTCTCCCCCGGCGACCTCGGGGACCTCACGCTCGAAGAGCTTGCGCACGAGGCCGGGGTGGGTGCGCGACAGGATGATCTGGGCGCCCTTGGCGCCCCGGGAGACCTCGGTGACGTAGGCCCGCACGCGATCGCCGTGGCGATGGCGCTCACCGGGGACCTGCTCGTGCGGGGGCATGATCCCCTCGTGCTCCTCGTCGAGGCGCACGTAGACGATGCGCGGGTCGCGCCCCTGCTCCACGGTGCCGGAGATGAGCTCGCCCGCCTTGTCCTTGAAGGCTCCCAGCACCTCGAAGTCGCGGCGGTCCTGGATGCGCTGGACGATGACCGAGCGCGCGGTGGCCTGGGCGATACGGCCGAAGTCGTCGGGGGTGTCGTCGAAGTACTCCCCGGTGGGCTGGTCGTCCTCGTCGACCTCGGGGGCCAGGACCGTCATGTGACCGGTCCTGCGGTCGATCTCGACGTGGGCCCCGCGGATCGCCCCGGGGACCTTGGTGTAGGCGCCCAGGATCGCGTCCTCGATGGCAGGCAGGAGGTTGTCCAGGTCGATGCCCAGCTCGTCCGCTGCGGTGCGCAGCTCCGGCATGTTGATGTCCATGGTTCCTCAGGTCCTCTCTGGTCGTGGTCGAGCCGTCCCGGCTCGTGCCCGGCGCTGGTCAGGGAGCCGGGCGGTCAGTGCAGGGATGGGTCACAGGACGGCGACCATCCTGGCGGCGGTCACGTCTGCCACGGCGATGGTGAGGGGCTCGCCGTCAACCTCCAGGGTGAGGTGGGTGGAGTCGGCGCCGCGCACGAGGCCGGTCACCTCGCCCTGGGGGGTGGTCACCCGGGCGCGGTGGCCGACGGCCCGGCGGAAGTGGCGGGCGGTGCTCAGCTCGCGCTCGGCACCGGGGGTGGAGACCTCGAGGGTGAACTGTCCGGGGACGGGGTCGGCCTCGTCGAGGGCTCGGGAGACCGCACGCGTCACCTCGGTCAGGGAGTCGAGGTCGAGGTCTCCGGGCCCGTCGAGCAGGTCGACCACGACGCGGACGGTGGAGTACCTGCCCGCGCGGGTGGTCTCGACGGCCTCCAGGTGGAGCCCGGCCTCCTCGACGACGGGTGCGAGCACCTCACTGAGCCTCGGGGCGAGCGTGTCCTTCATGCGCGGGTCCTCCAATGGACCCTCCGACGGGCCCGTGAGCAGCGGGTCAGTGGCTCCCATGCTACCCGTCCGTGGGAGGATCACCGCGTGACGCGCTTCCACACCCGCCCCCTCCTGACCCGCGGACCGTTCCGCCCGCCCTCCTCGGTGACGGGGGCGCCGCGACCCTCCCGTGCCTGGGGCCGGCGTGGCGCCGCCGTCGTGCTCGTGGCGGCGCTGTGCGCCCTGCCGGGGTGCGGCATCCGCCTGGGCCAGGGTTCCCCCGCCTCCCTGCCCAGCGCCTCCCAGGCCGAGGCGGACCGTGACGCGCTGGCCCGTCACAGCGTGCTCATCGCCTCGACCGCGCAGGTCGTGGTCGCCTCCGGGGACCAGTCCCAGCGTGCGAGCGCCCAGGTGGTCGCCGACGCCGCCGCGGTCCAGCTCGAGGCCCTCGGCGGGGTGTGGGAGCCGTGGGCCACGCCGGTGCCCACGACCTACCCGACCGCCACGCCGGTGGCCACCGCGGTGGCCACGGCCACGACGCAGGACCTCGCCACCGCCCTGGGCGACGGCGTGTCGGCCGCCAGGGACGCGGCCTCCCGAGCCCCCAGCGCCCAGGACGCCCGGCTCTACGCCTCCCTGGCCACGGCCTGGTCGCTCCAGCTGCGCCGGATCTCGCCGCAGTCGGTCGAGGTGACCGGACGCGACACGACCCAGATGGACGAGCCCGTGGCCGGTGAGCTCCTCGTCACCTACGACGCGGCGCGCTACGCGATGGAGGAGGTCGGTGCCCGGGGCGACGAGGCCGCGCGGGCCCGCGCCGTCATCGACGCGGCGGCCGCCCGGGCCGTCGTCTCGGCCAGTCTCGCGCTGGGCGGGCAGGACACCCGCCTGAGCGCCTACGGCCGGCCCGAGGGCCAGGGGGCCGACGACGACGCCTGGGCCCAGGAGGTGTGGATGACGGTCATGGACACCGAGCTCGCGGGTGTCGGCCCGGCGGGCGGGCAGGCCACGACGACCTCGATCGACGCCGCGGTGGCGGCCGGCTCCCGGGCGCAGTCCTGGGGAGCGGTCGTCGACGCGCCGCTGCCCGGCTACGACCCGGGCGCCTGACCCGGCCACCGGGTCGACGCGCGGTCGTCGGAAATCCCGATCCCGGACGCACCCGCCAGGTCTGCGTCAAGGTACCGCCCGCCGCGTTCGTACCTTGTGTTTCCGTGGCGCACCTCTACCCACCGCACTCGGCACACAAGGTACGAACGCGGCGTGGGAGCAAAGGCGGGGCGAGGCCAGGGCGGCTCGTACGGCCGGGGCGCTGCCCGCGGGCACCGGCCGCCATGACCCACGCGACCTCAGGCGGGCCGGCCGTCGGGGACCGAGGCCAGGGCCTGGCGCAGCACCTCGCCGACGACCTGGGCCGCCTGGTCGGCGGGCACCTGCCTGCGCTCGCCCGAGCGGCGGTCGCGCAGCTCGACGGTCCCCTGCCGGGCCAGGTCGCGTCCGACGACGAGGACGAAGGGGTTGCCCAGGAGCTCGGCGTCGGCGAACTTCACACCGGCCGACACCTTGCGGCGGTCGTCGTAGAGGACCTCCAGCCCCTGGTCGGACAGGGCCTGGGACAGGGCCTGGGCGGTGTCGAAGACTGCGTCCTCCTTGCCGGTGGCCAGGACCTGGAGGTGGTAGGGGGCGACCTGGATCGGCCAGGTCAGGCCGTGCTCGTCGTGGTGGACCTCCGCGAGCGCCGCCAGGACCCGGGTGATCCCGATGCCGTAGGAGCCCATCGTGACCACCCTGGCCTTGCCGTTCTCGTCCAGGACGGTCAGCCCCAGGGACTCGGCGTACTTGCGGCCGAGCTCGAAGATGTGGGCGATCTCGATGCCGCGTGCGATCTCCAGGGGGCCTGAGCCGTCGGGGGCGGGGTCGCCGTCGCGCACCTCGGCGGCCTCGATCGTCCCGTCGGCCTCGAAGTCGCGCCCCTTGACCAGGTTGAGGACGTGACAGCGCTCGATGTTGGCGCCGGTCACCCAGGCGGTTCCGTCGACGATGCGGGGGTCGATGAGGTAGCGCACCGAGCCCGTCAGCCGCTCGTTCCCGTCCTGGTCGACCTCGACCCGGCGGTTCGGGGAGTTCGGGCCGATGGCGGTGGGGCCGATGTAGCCGCGGACGAGCTCGGGGTGTCCCTCGAAGTCCTCGTCGGTGGCGATCTCGACCTCGGCGGGGGCCACGGAGGCTGCTAGGCGCTTCATGTCGACGTCGCGGTCGCCGGGCACGCCCACGACGAGCAGCTCCTTGGTGCCGTCGGGGTGGGTCAGGGTGACGACGAGGTTCTTGAGGGTGTCGGCCGCGGTCCAGGCCCGCCCGTCCGGGCGGGGGTAGCGCTCGTTGCACAGGGCGACGAGGGTGTCGATGGTCGGGGTGTCGGGGGTGTCGACGACGGTGGCGGCGGGGACCTCCGAGGCGTCGACCGGCTCGGGGGCCACGGTCACGACGGCCTCGGCGTTGGCCGCGTAGCCTCCCGCCGAGCGCACGTAGGTGTCCTCCCCCACCGGGGAGGGCAGGAGGAACTCCTCGGAGTGGGAGCCGCCCATCGCGCCGGCCATGGCGTTGACCGGCACGTAGTCGAGCTCGAGGCGGGTGAAGATGCGCTCGTAGGCGTCACGGTGGGCCTGGTAGGAGCGGCCCAGAGCCTCGTCGTCCATGTCGAAGGAGTAGGAGTCCTTCATGATGAACTCCCGGCCGCGGATGACCCCGGCCCGGGGGCGGGCCTCGTCACGGTACTTGGTCTGGATCTGGTAGATCCACAGCGGCAGGTCCTTGTAGGACGAGCACATGTCCTTGACCAGGAGGGTGAACATCTCCTCGTGGGTGGGGGCCAGGATGTAGTCCCCGCCCTTGCGGTCCTCGAGGGTGAACAGTGTGGGGCCGTAGTCGTACCAGCGGCCCGAGGTCTTGTAGGGGTCGGCGGGCAGGAGGCCCGGGAAGTGGACCTCCTGGGCCCCCATCCGGTTCATCTCGTCGCGCACGATCTGCTCGATCTTGCCCAGGGTGCGCAGGCCCAGGGGCAGCCACGTGTAGATGCCGGGGGCTGCGCGCCGGACGTAGCAGGCGCGCACGAGCAGCCTGTGGCTGGCGACCTCGGCGTCGGCCGGGTCCTCGCGCAGGGTACGGATGAAGGAGGTGGACATCGTCTGGAGCACGGCCTGATCTTACGTGCTCATCCCTGCGCCGCCACCAGGTGCTCACCGACCGCCCGCAACCGCCGGCCCCCTGCGAGGAGGTCCTCTAGAGCAGGATCGTGGCGTAGGTCCCCACCCGGTGGAAGCCGAGCCCTCGGTAGAGCCCGAGGGCCGCCGTGTTGAAGTCGTTGACGTACAGGCTCACCGACCCGCCCCGCCCCACGTGGTCCCTGCGCACGGCGTCGACCACTGCGGCCAGGGCCACGGTGGCGATGCCCTGGCCGCGCAGGTCGGCGTGCGTCCACACCCCGGTCAGCTGGGCGGCGCCCCAGCCCCTGCCCGGGACCGGCCGCCACAGGGCTCCGACATCGGCCTTGAAGACGACCCGCGCCGGGGCTCCCGCCCTGGCCGGTCCGCCCCGCCCGTCGTCGAGCAGGACGTAGGTGCGACCGGTCTCCACGAGCCACGACACGTGCCGCGCGTAGGAGCCCCCGGCGGAGGTCGGGTCGTAACCGAGCTCGGCGGTGAACATGTCGACCGAGGCGGGCAGGACCAGGTGGGTGAGCGCGGGGACGGCCCGGCGCAGCCCCCGGGCCACCCACTCCAGGCCCCGCCTGCCGAGCGCCGCCGGGAGCATCCCCCCGGGTGGGTCGGGGGCGCGCAGGACCGGTTGGACCCACCTGGCCTCGCGGGCCCGCAGCCCCGCCCCCTCGAGGTGCTCCCACACCGCGGCGACGTCGGAGCGCGGCCCGGCCACCGAGCCGTTGCGGGTCAGGCGGGCCCCGGCGTGCTCGGCCAGGGCGCGGGCCCCGCCTCTGCCTGCCCCCTCGTGACCGGTGCCGGGGCGGGGTGCCAGCCCCAGGGGCAGGAGGCTTCCGGTCGACCAGGCCGCCGCCTCCGGGCGGGCGGGACGGCCCAGGACGACGACGTCACCGCTGCCCCATCGGTCCCACCTCGAGATCTGGCCGGCCAGGGCGAGCCCCAGCTCGGGCTGGAGGGCGCACAGGGACATGACCCCTGCCACCTGGTTGGGGCCCACCGCGGTGGGCCGGGCGCGAAGGAGCCTCACGGTGCTCGCCCGCGGCAGCGGGTGGGACCTGGATCAGGCGCCTGCGACGACGCTCGGTGCGGTGCCCTCAAGGGCGTCCTCGCCGAGCTCGGCGCGCATCTGGTCGGCCATGGCCTCGGCGTGGCGCAGGAGGGTCTCGACGACCTGGTCCTCGGGCACGGTCTCGACGACCTTGCCCCGCACGAAGATCTGGCCCTTGCCGTTGCCCGAGGCGCAGCCGAGGTCGGCCTCCCTGGCCTCACCGGGACCGTTGACGACGCAGCCCATGACCGCCACGCGCAGAGGGGCGGTCACGTTCTTGAGGCCCTCCTCGACCTGATCGGCCAGGGTCCACACGTCGACCTGGGCCCGCCCGCACGAGGGGCACGAGACGATCTCGAGCTTGCGCTCGCGCAGCCCCATGAACTCCAGGAGCTTGGTGCCGACCTTGACCTCCTCGACCGGCGGGGCGGACAGGGACACCCGGATCGTGTCCCCGATGCCCTGGGCCAGGAGGGTGCCGAAGGCGGCACAGGACTTGATGGTGCCCTGGAAGGCGGGGCCGGCCTCGGTGACACCGAGGTGGAGGGGCCAGTCCCCCTGCTCGGCGAGCAGCTGGTAGGCCTGGACCATCGTGACGACGTCGTGGTGCTTGACCGAGATCTTGAAGTCGTGGAAGTCGTTCTCCTCGAAGAGCCCCGCCTCCCACACGGCGGACTCGACGAGGGCCTCGGGCGTGGCCCGGCCGTGCTTCTTGAGCAGGCGCGGGTCGAGGGACCCGGCGTTGACCCCGATGCGCAGGGAGACCCCGGCGTCGGCGGCCGCCCTGCAGATCCCGGCGACCTGGTCGTCGAACTTGCGGATGTTGCCGGGGTTGACGCGCACCGCCCCGCAGCCGGCCTCGATGGCGGCGTAGACGTACTTGGGGTTGAAGTGGATGTCGGCGATGACCGGGATGCGCGACTGCCTGGCGATGACGGGCAGCGCCTCGGCGTCCTTGTCGGTGGGACAGGCCACGCGGACGATGTCGCAGCCGGCGGCCGTCAGCTCGGCGATCTGCTGGAGGGTGGCGCCGATGTCGTGGGTCTTGGTCGTCGTCATCGACTGCACGGTGACCGGCGCGTCACCCCCGACCTCAAGGTCGCCCACCCGGATCGTGCGTGTGGGCCGGCGCGGCGCCAGGACGGGGCGCTCCTCGCGCACGGTGGGGATTCCGAGGGAGATGGCTTGACTCACCCGCTCAGTATGGCACCCGCGCAACACCCACAGCACGGGGGGCCGGGTGCCCGGGGTGTGGTGAAGGTCCCCCCGGTTGCCCTCCGGTCACCACCACCGGGGCCAGGTGGGACAGCCGCGCCCGGTCGCGGGCGGCCACGGCCCGCCTGCCTGTGATGATCGCAACCAGCCAGGCGGCGACCACGGCCACCGGGCTGACACAGACGGCGAGGCCGGAGAGGAGCTCGGCGACGGGCTCGGACACGAGACGCTGGGCCACGGAGGGGAAGTCGGACTCGAAGTCGGTGTCGACCACGCACAGCGTCACGACAAGGGCGTTGAGGACGATGACCCACACGGCCACCGCGGTCGCCACCGGCACGGGACGCTCGTCCCGGCCCACCCGGCACAGGACAAGGATGAGGGCGACCGTCGCCCCGAAGGCGAACGGTGCGATGCCGCAGACGTAGAGCATCGTCAGGAAGCCGGCGCCCAGCTCGAGGCGGGGGATGACCGGGATGAGCACCGAGAACAGGAGCACGACGACGAGCACGGGCACGGACCGCAGGACGTCGATGACGCGCAGGGTGCCCTGGGGCGGCTCCCCGGCCGTGCTGGAGGCCAGGAGGAGTTCGTAGTCGGTCATGTCGCGAGGCTAGGCAGCGCTCCGCCACCCGGCTACGGGGACCAGGACCCGGCGGGGAGCACAGCCCGTTGGGGCGCACGACCACCGGTGCACCGGTCACAGGGGGGCGACGATGTCGACCCAGATGAGCACGGCCGCCATGATGACGAGCAGGACGAAGACCGCTTGGCCTACCGGCAGGAGGCGGGCGGTGTCGACGTGGCCGGGGTCGGGCCGCCCGCGCATCCGGGCCAGGAGGCGACGCAGCCCCTCCCAGCAGGCCCCTGCCACGTGCCCTCCGTCCAGGGGAGGCAGCGGCACGAGGTTGAAGGCGAACAGCGCGAGGTTGAGCGCGCCCAGCAGGGAGAGCATGGCGGACACGCGCACCGACAGGGGCACCGTGCCGCTGCCTGCGCCCGCCGCCGTCGTCTCCCCGGCCATGCGCCCGATCCCCACGAGCGAGACCAGGCCCTCGCTCGAGCGCTCCTCGATGCCCAGGCCCGCGGCCACCGAGTGGACGAGGCCCACCGGCAGGGTGGCGATCGCCTTGAGGGTGCCGGTCACGGCCTGCCCCACGACCGCCGGCAGCTGGGAGGGCGGGACGCGCACGGTGCCCAGTGCCGGGCCGATGCCGACGTAGGGGCGCATCTGCGTGAGCTGCTCGCCGTCGGCACCGGTGACCGGGGCGCCGTTGTCGTCGGTCACGGGCCGGCTGACCTCGACGGGGGTGACGCTCAGGGTCCGGCGGGCCCCGTCGCGCTCGATGACGACCTCGACGGCGCGCGTGCCTGAGGCGCCGATCGCCTCCTGGACCTCGGCCCACGTGCTCGTGGTGCTCCCGTCCCAGGACACGATCGTGTCGCCTGCGCGCAGGCCGGCCCTCACCGCGGGGGTCTTCTCCTCAGCGGCGCAGTCCTCGACCGGTGCGTCCTGCCCTGAGGCGTCGGTGGGCAGGCAGGACGTCACCGAGCCCAGGGTCGAGGTGCGGGCGGGCTGGCCCACGACACCCACGGCCAGGACGAGGCAGACCACACCGAGCACGAGGTTGGTGAGGATCCCTCCGGCCATGACGATGAGCTTGCGGGGCACGCTCAGACGGTAGAAGGCACGGTCCCGGTCCTCCTCGGCCAGCTCCGCCAGGGACTCCCGGCGCGCCTCGTCGATCATCGAGCCGGGCTTGTCGGGCCGGTCGGGGGGCGCGGGCGGGAGCATTCCCAGCAGCTTGACGTACCCGCCCAGCCAGATCGCCTTGACCCCGTACTCGGTCTCTCCTCGCCTGGTCGACCAGATCCTGGGGCCGAAGCCGATGAAGTACTCCGGGACCTTCACCCCGAAGCGCTTGGCCGGGATCATGTGCCCCAGCTCGTGGAGCGCCACCGACACGGCCACGCCCAGGACGAGGACGAGGACGCCGAGGACGTATGCCAGCGTGTGAGTCATGCGTGCTCCTGCTCAGTGGGTCGGACGCCGGGAGATGAGCTCATCGGCCCTGGCCCGCGCCCAGGTCTCGGTCTCGAGCACCTCCTCGAGGGCGGGTTCGCCCTTCGGGCCGCAGCCCGGGTGCTCCTCGAGGACGGCGCGCACGACCTCGACGATCTCGTGCCACTCCAGGCCGCCCGCCAGGAAGGCGGCGACCGCCTGCTCGTTGGCCGCGTTGAGGACCGCCGGGTGGGTGGCCGAGGCGGACACCGCCTGGCGGGCCAGGTCGACGGCCGGGAAGGTCCGGCCGTCCAGCGGCTCGAAGGTCCACGCCGTGGGGGCCTCCCACTCGTTGGGGGTCACGAGGCCCGACAGGTCCGGGCGCTCGGGCCAGGTCAGGCCCAGGGCGATCGGCAGGCGCATGTCGGGCGGGGAGGCCTGGGCGATCGTGGCGCCGTCGACGAACTCGACCATCGAGTGGATGACCGACTGGGGGTGGACGACGACGACGACCTGCGCGGGGTCGATGTCGAACAGCAGGTGGGCCTCGATGAGCTCAAGGCCCTTGTTGACCAGGGTCGAGGAGTTGACGGTGACCACCGGCCCCATCGCCCAGGTCGGGTGCGCCAGGGCCTGGGCGGCGCTCACCCCGCGCAGCTCGTCGCGGGTGCGGCCCCGGAAGGGGCCTCCCGAGGCGGTCAGGACCAGGCGGCGGACCTCGGAGCGCCCGGAGAGCACCGGGCTGGTCAGGCCCTTCTCGTGGCGTCCTGAGGCCAGGGCCTGGGCGATGGCCGAGTGCTCGGAGTCGACAGGCACGACCTGGCCGGGTCGACGCAGCGCCCGGCGCACGAGCGAGCCGCCCACGACGAGGGACTCCTTGTTGGCCAGCGCGAGCCTGGCACCGCTGGCCAGGGCCGCCAGGGTCGGACGCAGTCCGACCGAGCCGGTGATCCCGTTGAGGACGGTGTCCTGCGGCCCGAGCTCGGCGGCCCCGATGAGGTCGGTGGCGGCACCGGGGCCGACGTGGATCTCACGGACCGGGTCGGGCAGGCCCAGGCGCTCGGAGGCCGCGGCCAGGGCGGCCCTCAGGTC
Organism: Actinomyces howellii; assembly: GCF_900637165.1. GTDB lineage: Bacteria > Actinomycetota > Actinomycetes > Actinomycetales > Actinomycetaceae > Actinomyces > Actinomyces howellii. The sequence continues at coordinate 912,243 of NZ_LR134350.1, forward strand.
CGCCACGAGCGCGGCCGATGCGTCGGACACGGCCAGTGACGGCACCCCGTGGGCGACCGCCTGCTCGGCCAGCAGGCCGAGGCGGGAGCCCCCCGCCGCGAGGCCGACCACGCGCGGGGCGCGCCCGCCCAGGCGGCCGACGACCTCCAGCGCCTGGGTGCCGATCGATCCGGTGGACCCGAGCAGGACCAGCCGCGGGCAGTCGTGGGTCATGAGCCTTCCCTTCCTGGACGTGCGCGCGCACCGGGGGCGTTCCCACCCGGTGCGCCCTGTCATCACTCGACGGACAGGAGGACCTCGACGACGCGGGCCAGGTAGCGGTCCACGCTCGTCTCGTCGTAGGCCTTGGCCCTCGAGGTCACGGCGAAGACCGAGGCACGCACCTCCGCGGCCGTCAGGGTGCCGTCCGAGTCGAAGTAGGCCGCGATGCGGTCCATGAGGGCGTCGACGTCGGTCTTGGAGTACCCGCGGCGACGCGCTGTGGCGAAGCGCTCCCCCGCGGGGCGCAGGAGGCGCGGGTAGAGGGTCGTGGCGAGCTGGGCGACCTCGTCCATCCAGGCCTTGCGCCCGTGCTCGGCCACGTACTCCGCCCGTCGTCGCTGGAGGAAGGCCGCCTCGAGGCGGTCGAGGGCGGCGTCGACGGCGTCGGGCCGGTACCCGCCGCGCACGATGTCGAAGGCGACGGTCCGCACGCCCTCGGAGTCCATCTCGTCGAGCTCGCCGGCGTCGTAGATCTCATGAGCGGTCTGGAAGTAGTTGTTGACCTGCTCACGGCGGTAGCCCCGCCTGAGGAGCCCCGCACGGGGGAACATCTCTCTCATCGAGTCCTCATCGCCCTTTCCTGATCGAGCACCTCGGTGGCCAGCTGGCCGCAGGCGCCGTCGATGTCGCTTCCACGAGTGTCGCGCACCGTGGTCGTGATGCCGGCACGGCGCAGCGTGTCGACGAAGGTGTCCTGGACCTCCTGGGTCGAGCAGGTCCAGATCGAGCCTGGGGTGGGGTTGAGGGGAATGGGGTTGACGTGCGCCCACCCCGAGCCCCGTGCAGCCAGCTCGTCAGCCAGCATCCGGGCGCGCCAGGGGTGGTCGTTCATGTCCTTGATGAGCGCGTACTCGATGGACACCCGACGTCCCGTCGCGGTGAAGTAGTCGTGGGCGGCGTCGAGCAGCTCACCGACCTTCCACCGTGAGTTGACCGGGATGAGGGCGTCGCGCAGCTCGTCGTCGGGCGCGTGGAGGGACACCGCCAGGGTCACCGGCATCCCCTCCCCCGACAGTCGCCTGATGAGCGGGACGAGGCCGACCGTCGAGACGGTCACGGCGCGGGCCGACAGCCCGAAGCCCTCGGGCGCGGGGTCGATGAGCCGGTGGAGGGCGGCGACGACGTTCTTGTAGTTGACCAGGGGCTCCCCCATGCCCATGAACACGACGTTGCTCAGGCGGGCAGGCCCTCCGCTCAGGCCGCCGCCGGCCGACAGCCGCGCGGCCCGGCGCACCTGCTCGATGATCTCGCCGGTGGTCAGGTTGCGTGTCAGGCCCATCTGCCCGGTGGCGCAGAAGGGACAGGCCATGCCGCAGCCCGCCTGGCTCGACACGCACAGGGTCGTGCGGTCCTTGTAGCGCATGAGGACCGACTCCACGCGCACGCCGTCGTGCAGCTCCCACAGGTGCTTGACCGTGCGCCCCCCGTCGGCGCGCAGGGCACGGACCTCGGTGAGCAGCTCGGGCAGGAGCTCGGCGCACAGCTGCTCGCGCTGGCCTGCGGGCAGGTCGGTCATGTCCGCGGCGCTGCGGGTCATGCGGGTGAAGTAGTGGCGGGAGAGCTGGTCGGCCCGGTAGGCGGGCAGCCCGGAGGCGGCCAGGGCCTGCGCGCGTCCTGCGAGGTCGAGGTCGGCCAGGTGCCGCGGCGCGCGCCCCCGGGCGGGGGGCACGGCGAAGGACAGCCTCGGGACGGCGGCCGGATCGGTCGCGCCCTCGGGGGGCTGGTCGGTGGGCATGACCTGGACCTCGCCGGGCGCCGGACCCGCGGGGGCGCGTCGAAGCGCCACCGGCTCGGGGCGCCGACGGCGGCTGGTGTCGCGCGTGGGTGTCACGGGCGGGCAGGTCCTCTCGGGTCGGGGCGCGGACGGTTCGCAGGGCGGTCGGTTGACGAGGGTACCCGCTGGGCGGGCGGGGGCGCAGCAGGCCTGCTGCGCCGGTGGCCGGGCGGACGGCTCCTCAGCCGACGAGGAGGCTGAAGACGTAGACGACCGGGGCGGCCACGAGGATCGAGTCGAGACGGTCCATGAGGCCGCCGTGGCCGGGAAGGAGGGTGCCCATGTCCTTGAGGCCGAGGTCGCGCTTGAGCAAGGACTCCCCCAGGTCCCCCAGGGTGGAGACGACCACGGTCATGGCGCCCAGGACGGCGCCGGCCCACACCGGGCCGTCGAGCGCCCACACGCAGCCCGCGCCCGCGGCCACGGCCGCGACCATCGAGCCGACGAAGCCCTCCCAGGACTTCTTGGGCGACACCGAGGGCGCCATCGGGTGGCGTCCGAAGGTGATGCCGGCGAGCCATCCTCCGGTGTCGTTGGCGATGGGCAGGGCGAAGAGCATGAGCACCTTGCCCACGCCCTGGTCCTGGGCCACGAGCAGGACCGCGAAGCCCGCCAGGAACGGCAGGTAGGTGGCCGCGAAGATCGAGGCGGCAGCGTCGACCGACCGGGAGCGGCGCACGGCGTCGTGGGCGTCGGTGCGCGGCACGTCGTGGTCGGGGTCCTCCAGGGGGCTGCCCGACTCCGCCTCGGCCTGGTCCATGAAGCACCACAGGACGCAGGCCCCGGCGGTGGCCATGTAGGCGCCGAGGGCGGTCTCGGCGCCCAGGGTCCAGGCCGAGACGACGACCCCGAGCGTCCCCAGCCACAGGGGGGCCAGCGGCAGGCGGATGTCCTTGCGGGCGAAGGCGCCTGCCAGCTCCCACAGGGCGCCGCACACGGCCAGGACGACCAGGGCGAGGAAGGCGACCTTGTTGACGACCAGGGAGGCGATGATGAGGGCGATAAGCGCCGCCGCCACCCCGACCGCTGCGGGCAGGTTGCGCCCGGCCCTCCCGGTCGAGGGCAGCGGCACCCGGTTGGGGGTCGGGGGCGGGGACAGCAGCGTGGCCAGCGCGGTCACGATCGGTCTCGTCACGCGGAGGGCTCAGACCTCGAGGAGCTCGGCCTCCTTGGAGGCCAGGGCGGCGTCGATCTTCTCGACGTGGCGCTTGGTCAGGGCGTCGAGCTCGGCCTCGGCCCGCTTGACCTCGTCCTCGCCGGCGGCGCCGTCCTTCTTGATCGCCTCGAGCTCCTTCTTGGACTTGGCGCGCACGCCACGGACCTGGACGCGCGACTCCTCGGCCCGCGAGCGCGCCAGCTTGACGTAGTCCCGACGTCGCTCCTCGGTCAGGGCGGGCAGGGTGACGCGGATGACCGTGCCGTCGTCGGTGGGGTTGACACCCAGGTCCGACTCGCGGATCGCGGTGGTCAGCGCCTTCATGGCCGAGCGGTCGAAGGGGTTGACCAGGACCGTACGGGCCTCGGGGATCGTGATGGAGGCGAGCTGCTGGAGCGGGGTGGGGGCCCCGTAGTAGTCGACCATGATCGAGTTGAACATAGCCGGGTTGGCCCGGCCGGTGCGGATGGCCGCGAGCTCGTGCTTGGCGGCCTCCAGGGCCTTGTCCATCCTGTCCTCGGCCTCGAGCAGAACGTCGTCGATCATGGGGGCTCCTGTGTCGTGTCGTGGGTGGTGTCGGTAGGTCCGGGGTGGGCTCGCGTCGTCGCGCTCAGCCGCGCCTGACGAGGGTGCCGATCCGCTCACCGAGCAGGGCGCGGGTGATCGAGCCGTCCTGGCCCATGCCGAACACGCGCATCGTCAGGTCGTTGTCGCGGCACAGGGCGAAGGCCGAGGCGTCGACCACCTGGAGGCCCTCGGCCAGGGCCCGCTCGTAGGTGAGCTCGGTGAGCAGGCGGGCGTCAGGGTCCTTGCGCGGGTCCGCGGTGTAGACGCCGTCGACGCCGTTCTTGCCCACGAGGAGCTCGGTGCAGTGGGTCTCCAGGGCCCGCTGGGCCGAGACCGTGTCGGTGGAGAAGTAGGGCAGCCCGGCTCCGGCGCCGAAGACGACGACACGCCCCTTCTCCATGTGGCGGATCGCCCGCAGCGGGACGTAGGGCTCGGCGACCTGGGTCATCGCGATGGCGGACTGGACCCGGGCGGGCACCCCGGCCTTCTCGATGAAGTCCTGGAGGGCCAGTGCGTTCATGACCGTGCCGAGCATGCCCATGTAGTCGGCGCGGGCACGGTCCATCCCCCGGGCGGAGAGCTGGGCGCCGCGGAAGAAGTTGCCGCCGCCCACGACCACGGCGACCTGGACGCCGGCGCGCACGGCGTCGGCGATCTGGCGGGCCGCGTCGGACACGACGTCGGGGTCGAGCCCCACCTGCCCGCCTCCGAAGACCTCGCCTGAGAGCTTGAGCAGGATCCGACGCGGGTGCTCGCCGTGGGCGACGCGGTCGTCGCGGGCCGGGGACTCGCTCATGCGTGGTTCCTCCTGGGATCGTGTTGCGGTCGTGCGCTGACGCTCGGCACAGCGTACCGCGTCCGGGCACCGGGAACGCGCCGGACCCCCGCGGCGTGGGCTCGCGGGGGTCCGGGCTGGACGGCGGCTCAGGGCCGAGCAGGGTCGCTCGCGTCGCCTCAGCGGGCGCTCAGGCGCCGACGCGGAAGCGGACGAAGCCGGTCAGCTCGCCGCCGGTGGCCTCGACGACCTTGCCGACCGTCGTCTTGGGGTCCTTGGCGAAGGCCTGCTCGACCAGGACGTTCTCCTTGAAGAACCCGCCCAGGCGGCCCTCGACGATCTTGGGGATCGCCTTCTCGGGCTTGCCCTCGGCGCGGGTGGTCTCCTCGGCGATGGCGCGCTCCTTGTCGACGACCTCGGAGGGGACCTCCTCGCGGGTGGCGTAGGCCGGGGAGTAGGCGGCGACGTGCATGGCGACGTCGTGCGCGACCTCGGCCGCCTTGTCGTCGGTCCCCACGAGGACGCCCACCTGCGCGGGCAGGTCGGGGTTGGTCCGGTGGAGGTAGAGCTCGACCCTGGGCGCCGACAGGCGACCCAGGCGGCGCACGACGATCTTCTCGCCGATGACGGCCTGCATCCCGTCGGTGAGGTCCTTGACGGTGGCGCCGTCGACCTCGACCTCGGCCAGCGCCTCGGCGCTCTCGGCGCCGGAGTCGATGGCGGCGGAAAGGACCTTGTCGGCGAAGTCGAGGAACTTCTCGTTCTTGGCCACGAAGTCCGTCTCGGCGTTGATCTCGACGAGCACGCCGGTCTGGCCGCCGTCGGCGTCGACGACGCGGGCGGCGATCAGGCCCGCGGAGGCCGCGCGGCCCTCACGCTTGGCGATGCCCTTGAGGCCCTTGACCCGGATGATCTCGATGGCCTTGTCGACGTCGCCGCCGGCCTCGTCGAGCGCCTTCTTGACGTCGAGCATGCCCGCGCCGGTCTTCTCGCGCAGCGCCTTGATGTCAGCGGTGGTGTAGTTCGCCATATGTGCTTCCTGTCTGTGGTGACTGATCGGGTGCCCTGCTCAGGCCTGCTCAGGCCTGGGCAGCGGCATCGACGACGGTCTCGCCCTCGGCGGGGACGGCGTCAGCGGGGGCGACCTCCTCGGCCCCGGCCAGCAGCTGGGCCTCCCACTCGGGCAGGGGCTCGGCGTCCACGGGGGCGACCTCGGCCTCCTGGCCGGTGCGGACGCGGCCCGCGGAGCGGGCGACGAGGCCCTCGGCGGCGGCGTCGGCCACGACGCGGGTGAGCAGGGCCACGGCGCGGATGGCGTCGTCGTTGCCCGGGACGCCGTAGGTGACCTCGTCGGGGTCGCAGTTGGTGTCAAGGACGGCCACGACGGGGATGCCGAGCTTCTGGGCCTCGGAGATCGCCAGGTGCTCCTTCTTGGTGTCGACCACCCAGATCGCCGCGGGGAGCTTGGACATGTCGCGGATGCCGCCGAGGGTCTTGACGAGCTTGTCCTTCTCGCGGCGCATCATGAGCAGCTCCTTCTTCGTGCGGCCCGATCCGGCCACGTCGTCGAAGTCGATCTGCTCGAGCTCCTTCATGCGCTCGAGGCGGGCGCGCACGGTGGAGAAGTTGGTGAGCATGCCGCCCAGCCAGCGCTGGTTGACGTAGGGCATGCCGACGCGCTGGGCCTGCTCGGCCACGGCCGCCTGGGCCTGCTTCTTGGTGCCGACGAACAGGATGTTGCCCCCGCGGGCGACGGTCTCCTTGACGAAGTCGTAGGCGGTGTTGATGCCGTCCACGGTCTGCTGCAGGTCGATGACGTAGATGCCGTTGCGCTCGGTGAGGATGAAGCGCTTCATCTTCGGGTTCCAACGGCGGGTCTGGTGGCCGAAGTGGACACCGGAGTCGAGGAGCTGGCGCATGGTCACGATCGCCATGACGGTCCTTTCGTGCGCGCCCGGAGGTTGCCGGACGAGCTGTGAGTCGTGGGGCGGTGTGCCGCCGTGGCCCGGCGGCGCCCCTGGTCTGGATTGGTTCTTCCCCTGAGACCGTTGGACCCGGGTGCGGGCAGCGGCTCCGCGCCGGAGGGGACCGGCACGGATCGGGGCCTGGCGCCCGCGACGCGCGACCACCCGCTCCGCCTGGACGGCGCGGGACCTCGGCCGCGACGTCCGAAAGGACGGTCCCGCCCCCTGCGAGCAGGGCGCGGGTGCGAGCACGCGAAGTCAGTCGCATGCTCCCCGTCCCCGACGGGCCAGCCCGACAGGAGGCGGAGTGCAGGCAACTGCGTGGGCGACGCTACCACAGCGGACCTGGCTTTTCGGCGGCCTGACGGGCACGAGACGACGTCGTCGATGTCATTCCCGTCACCCGCGGTCTCGCGGCACCTCTCGGGCCGAGGTGCTCCACAGGCACCGGCAGCGCACCCCTCGTCCACAGGTGCGGGCCGGCCCGCCTGCGTCCCCGCGCCGTGGTCGCCGACCCTGGTGACATGAACACGACGAGGCGGACACGCTCACCGCTGACCCGCCTGGGTGCCGCCGCGGCCTGCACCGCGCTCCTTGCACCCGGGGGCCTGGCGCCGTCGCCCGCGACCTGGGCCGAGAGCCCCGGCCGGCCCTTCGCCGCCTCGCCGGGAGAGGGGCAGACCGACCTACGTCCCGCTCCCCGCTCGGGCTACTCCTGGCCCACCGGCGGCCCGGTGCGAGTCCTCGAGCCCTTCGACCCGCCGGCAGTCACCTGGGGCCGGGGGCACCGGGGTGTCGACCTGGACCTGCCCGCCGGATCCCCGGTCCGGGCGGCGGGGACGGGCACCGTGGCCTTCGCCGGGATGGTGGCCGGCCGCCCGGTCGTCTCGATCGACCACGCCGACGGGATCCGGACCACCTACGAGCCGGTCGAGCCCTCGGTCTCCGCCGGCGAGCCGGTCACGGCCGGCCAGGTCATCGGGGTCCTGCGCACCGGGCACCGCGCCGACGGCCTCGACGCCCTCCACTGGGGGGCGCGCACCTCGCGGACGACCTACGTCAACCCGCTGCGCCTGCTCGCACCGGCGGTCATCAGGCTCAAGCCCCTCGAGGGCGGGTAGCCCCACCGCCGCACGTCCCGCACGCCGACCGCCGGGACGCAGGCGGCACGAGTCACGGGGTCACGGGTTCACGGGGTCACGGGGTCAGCCGCTCGTCGAGCCAGGACAGCGCACCGCGGTGCGCGGCCATCCCCCACTCCAGGGTCATGCGCTGGAAGCGGGCCACCTCGGCGAGGTGCACGGGGACCTCGACGCCGTCGATCTCGCGCTCCAGGTCCTCGAGGCGAACCAGGTCGGCCTCCATCCGCCGACGGATGCGCTCGACGACCCCCTGCCGCTGCGAGGCGTCGAGCAGGCCGAGGAAGTACAGGCGCGACAGGGCGGCGCGCTCGGCGTCCGGCTCGGTGAGCTCCGAGCGCATCCAGGCCTCGAAGGCCCTGCGGCCGGCGTCGTTGACCCGGTGCACCTTGCGCCCCCGCGTGCCCGGGCGCACCTCGTCGACGTCGACCAGCCCCCGGGCGACCAGGTCGTCCAGGGCCCGCTTGATGCTCCCCGCGCTGGCCGAGTAGAACAGCGAGACCCCGGCACCGAAGGCACGCACGAGGTCGTACAGGCTCATGGGACGCAGCAGGAGCAGGCCGAGGATCACGTTCGCCACGCCCCGAGGCTAGACGATCAGCCCACTCCTGAGGCCGATGCCGCATCCGACGCGCACGCCGTCGCCGCCCGCAACGGCTCCACGCGCAGGGATTGACAGGAAGCCACCTACCTACTAGATATGTCTATGAGATTTGTCTAGTGAGGAGCGTGGCTCATGACGTCGTCCCCCGGACCCTTTCAGCAGTGGTGCGACACCGCCCTCACCGCACGGCTGCACCGCCTGAGCCGCCGTCGCGCCCCACGCCTGCCCGCGCCGCAGGTCCTCGTCACGGCACCTGGCGCGCGCCTGGCCTACGGCGACGTCGACCTGCCCTTCCACACCGCGAGCGTCGGCAAGGTCTTTGTCGCGGTCCTGACCGCCCGGCTCGTCCAGGACGGCCTTGTGGACCTCGACGTTCCCGTCTCCCGCCTGGCCCCGGGGCTCGATCTGTCGAGGCTGCCCGCCGCACCCGGCGTCGACCTGCGCCGCGAGCTCACGGTCGACCACCTCCTGTCCCATCGTTCGGGCCTGCCCGACCCGGTCCTGCCGCCGCGCGGGCACCGCACAGAGTGCTCCCTGGCCGCCCTGCTCGCCGACCCTGCCAGGAGGTGGACCACCGCCGAGGTCGTGGCGCAGACGCAGGGGATGGCGCCCACGGGTGCGCCGGGCCGGCGCTTTGCCTACGGGGACGCCAGCTACGCCCTGCTCCAGTGCGTCCTGGAGGAGGTCGCGGGCGCTCCCTACCCCGAGCTCCTGCGCGAGCACGTCCTGGCCCCGGCCGGGATGAGCCACACGGGCTTTCCCCACTGCACCTGCACCGACGAAGAGCTGAGGACTCTGCGGATCGCGCCGATCTGGGTCCGTGGCCACGAGTTCAGCCACCTGCCCTCCCTGAGCGCGGGAACGGCCGACGGCGGGGCGGTGACGACCCTCGGCGACCTGGAGCGCCTCCAGACCGCGGTGCACGAGGAGGGCCTGGTCTCCCCTGCTCTGCTGGCCCGCCTGTCGCGTCCGCGCAGCCGCCTGCGGGCCGGTATCTACTACGGCACAGGTATGTGCGTGCTGAGGCTGGACGAGCTCGTCCCCGTGCGGCGACGGAGGCTCCCCGTGGGAGTCGGCGGCCTCGGGCTGTGGGCCACGCACTGCTTCTACTACCCCGAGCTGGGGGCGCAGGTCGTCATGAACTTCCACTCGACCCGGCAGATGGCTCGTTCCTTCCGCCTGCACATGTTCATCGCCAGGGGGCTGGCCGCGTCAGCCGGCTCCTCGTGAGCGGGGCGGCTGGCAGGAGGATCTCGGCGGCCCCCAGCCCGAGCAGCCGGCTCCTCGTGAGCGGGGCGGCGCCTCCTGCTGGCGCGGTCCACGCCGGCTCCCCGCGAACCGAGCGGGCCCTGAGGTGCCATGTCCCCGATCTTGAGGTGTGACGGCCCCCGGATCTCGGTGTGCCATATCCCCCGATCTCGGCGAGGAGTGCGGGGCTCAAGCGGCGGCGGGGCCGCGCTCGTGCCGCCCCGGACGCCGGGGAAGGGCCTCAAGCATGACTCCACGTACCGACCGCGCGGGGAGGGGCCTCTCATCTCCGGACCTGCCCTGCCTCGACCGGTCATGTGAACCTCGACCGGGAATTTGCTGTCACATAGACGGTCGACCGTTACATGACCGGTCGGTTCTCGCTCGACCGGTCGAGGTAGGCGCGGTTGGGAGCTCGGCGGCCGGACGTCGGACCTGCCTCTCCGAAGGAACGAGAAGTAGATCTCGACGGGCCTCCCCGGCCACGTAGGGCCAGGCGCCCCATCTCCATGGGTCCGCGCCGCCGTGGCTGGTCTCGGTGTGCCACATCCCCCGATCTCGAGGTGCCATATGTCCCGATCTCGAGGTGTCATTTCCCCCGATCTCGAGGTGCCACTTCCCCCGATCTCGAGGTGTCATTAGTCCCGATCTCGGCGAGGAGGGCGGGGCGTGACGGGGCGGTGCACGTGGTGCCTCAGGCGCGTGGGAAGGCCTGGGCGTAGGCGGCCCTGAGTCGCTCGGCGGACACGTGGGTGTAGCGCTGGGTCGTGGCCAGCGAGGCGTGGCCGAGCAGCTCCTGGACGCTGCGCAGGTCGGCGCCCCCGTCCAGGACGTGGGTGGCGGCGCTGTGGCGCAGCCCGTGGGGGCCCAGATCCGGCACGCCGGAGTCGAGGGCGGCGCGGTGAACCACCTCGCGCGCCGCACGCGGGTCGAGGCGCCCGCCTCGGGCCCCGAGGAACAGGGCGGCCCCGGCACGCGGGCCCGCCAGGGTCCCGCGCACCTCGAGCCAGGCCTCGAGCGCCCGGGCGGCCGGAGCCCCGTAGGGCACCGTGCGCTCCTTGTCCCCCTTGCCCACGACGGTGAGGGTCCGGCGGGAGGGGTCGAGGTCACCCAGGTCCAGGCCGCACAGCTCGGAGACCCGAACGCCCGTGGCGTAGAGCAGCTCGAGGACCGCCAGGTTCCGCACCGCCAGGGCGTGGCCGGCGCCGTCGGGGGACGCGGCCGCCTCCGTGACGCGCCGCCCCGCTGCCGCCAGGAGAGCGGCGGCCTGCTCGGCGGTGAGGACCCCCGGCAGGCGGTTGTCGGCGCGCGGGGACCGCAGACGTGCGGCGGGGTCCTGGGCGAGCAGCCCGGTGCGGTGGGCCCAGGTGCTGAAGGTCCGTACCGCCGCAGCGCGTCTGGCGATCGTCGCGCGGCCCCGGCCGCGGCCGGCCTGCTCGGCCAGCCACGCCCGCAGCACGGCCAGGTCGAGGCCCGCGAGCGCGGGGCCGACAGGGGCCTCGGGCTGCTCGTCGACGCCGATGAAGGTGAGCAGGTCCTCGAGGTCACCGAGGTAGGCACGCACCGTGTGGGCGGACAGTCCCCGCTGGAGAGCCAGGTATCCGCGCCAGGCGTCGACGAGCTCGCCCCGGGTCCCGGGGCCACCTGGGGCAGGCACTGGGGCAGGCACAGGGCCGGGCACAGTGCCGGGCTCAGGGTCGGGCTCAGAGGTGGGCATGGGCCCAGGCTAGAGGAGCCTGTGCTCACGCCTCGCGACCGCCTCGCTCGTCAGGGCCCGGGGATCGGGGCCCTACCGGCGGCGCCTGCGCCAGCGGGAGCCGTCGCTCTCGACCCGTGCGGCGAGCTCGAGCAGGCCGAGGGCGGCCTCGGTGGCCTTCTCGGAGAGTCCCGCGCTGCGGGCCAGGGCCGCAGGGCCCGCCCAGCCCCGGGCGGGCATCGCGTCCATGACCCGGGAGGCGTCGCCGTCGAGCCCGTCGAGCAGGCCGGCCCCGGCGTGGAGCGGGTCGCGGGCCTTGTCCCCGTCGGGGTCGGTCGCTCCCAGGGGCGTGACGAGCTCGAGGGCCTCCTGGGCGTCGGTGACGCACACGGCCCCGGCGCGCAGGAGCCTGTGGCAGCCCACCGAGCCCATGGAGCTGACGGGCCCGGGCACGGCCCCGACGGGGCGTCCCAGCTCCTGAGCGTGGTGGGCGGTGGACAGCGCCCCGGAGCGCCAGGCGGCCTCGACCACGACCGTGGCGTCGGACAGCGCCGCGATGAGGCGGTTGCGGGTCAGGAAGCGGTGTCGACCGGGCTGGCAGCCCGGGGGGACCTCGGCGACGAGGGCCCCGGTGGAGATGACCTCCTCAAGCAGGTCGGTGTTGCCCCGCGGGTAGAGCCGCTCGACCCCGCCGGCCGACACCGTCAGGGTTGGGCCCTCGCACAGCGCACCACGGTGCGCCGCGGCGTCGATGCCGAAGGCTCCCCCCGAGACGACCAGGACGCCCTGGCGGGTCAGGTCGCCGGACATGTCGGCGGCCACACGCTCCCCGTAGGCGCTCGAGGCGCGGGCCCCGACAACCGCCAGGGCGCGTCCCGCTCCAGGGCCCGAGGGCAGGAGATCCTCCCGGGTGCGGGTGCGCACCGTCCCGCCCTCGTGCGCCTCGTCCTCAGGGCGCCCAGGCGGTCCTGACGAGGGAGGCGGCTCCGGGAGGTCGTCGGCCGTCGCGGCCTGGGCTCCCCTGCCCTGGGGGCCGGTGGCCAGGAGCGCGGGGTCTCCGCGCACCCACAGGCAGTGGGGCGGTCGGTCGAGCGCGTCGAGCCCGACGGGCCACCACGGGTCCCCGGGGATGAGGAGGCTGCCACCGACCGACTCCAGGACACCGAGCTCGCGGCGGATGTCCAGCCCCGCCAGCCGTGGCGCCCACCGGGCCGCGGCGCCGGCCCACGTCCGGCTCGCCGTCCCCGGGTCGCCGGAGGTCGGTGCCGGGGGCCGCGGATCGGGCCGCGGCCCCCCATCGGGGTCGAGCGCCTCAGCGAGAAGCCACTCGAGGGCGCCACCGGCCCCCAGGGCGGACACGAGCAGGCAGGCGGCCGCGTCGGCCGGCTCGGCCAGCCGGGCCCAGGTGGCCCGGGCCAGCGCCTCGTCGCCGAGGTCGTAGGGCAGGCGGGTCATGGTCGGGCTCCTCGCGTGCGCAGGGACAGCGCCGCCCCGAGCTCGGCGGCCCCGGGTGCGGGGCGGGCCGACAGGTCCGCCAGCGTCCAGGCCACCCGCAGCACCCGGTCGACGCCGCGCAGGGTGAGGTCGCCCCGGTCGAGCGCCGCCATGAGCGGGGCGAGCAGGCAGGGGTCAGTGCCCGAGGCCGCCGAGCGCAGCCACGACCCGGGCACCTGGCCCATGAGCCGCCACGGGGTGCCAGACAGCCTCCGGGCCGCGCGCTCACGCGCCTGGGCCACCCGCTGGGCGACGACGGCGCTGGACTCCTGGGGACCGGAGGCCCGCAGGTCCCGGGCGGTCACCGCCTCGACCTCGATCTGGATGTCGACGCGGTCGAGCAGCGGTCCCGACAGGCGCGAGAAGTAGCGGCGGCGTTGCAGGGAGGTGCAGGTGCACTCCAGGCCCCGTCCGCCCCCGCGCCCGCAGGGGCAGGGGTTGGCGGCCAGAACAAGCTGGAAGGCCGCCGGGAAGGTGGCCCGGCCCGCCGCCCGGTCGATCCTCACCTCACCGGACTCCAGGGGCTGGCGCAGGCAGTCGAGCACCCCGCCGGGGAACTCCGGGGCCTCGTCGAGGAAGAGCACCCCCCGGTGGGCCAGGGACACGTCGCCCGGACGCGGGAGGCCCGCTCCCCCGCCGATGACCGCCGCCCGGCTGGCGGTGTGGTGGGGGGCTCGCAGCGGCGGGGCCGTGAGCAGTCCGGCCTCGGGGCTGAAGGTGCCTGCCAGGGAGTGCAGGGAGGTGACGGTCACGGCGTCGTCGGCCTCGAGGGGAGGAAGGATCGAGGGCAGCCTCTCGGCCAGCATCGTCTTGCCCGCCCCCGGCGGGCCCACGAGGAGGAGGTGGTGCCCGCCGGCGGCCGCCACCTCCAGGGCGTGGCGGGCCCGGGGCTGGCCGACGACGTCGGCCAGGTCGGGCACGGGCCCTGCCCCGGTGGGCTCGGGTCTCTGGATCCGGTCGCGGTCGCGGGAGCGCTCGAGCAGCGTGCCGGCGTGGGAGGGCAGCTGCCCGCCGTAGCGCTCGACGAGCTCACCGAGGTGGCTGACGGCGGTGATCCGGGCGCCGCGCACGAGACCCGCCTCGTGGGCGGCAGCGCGGGCCACGACCACCTCCTCGATCCCCGCGGCCACCGCGGCGCGCACCGAGGGCAGGATGCCGCGCACGGCGTGGACCGAGCCGTCCAGGCCGAGCTCTCCGAGGTGGACGGTGGAGGCCATCTGCTCCACGGCGCGGCGCGCCAGCTTGCCGCGGGCGCCCAGGACGGCCAGGGCGAGGGCCAGGTCGACCCCGGTGCCGGTCTTGGGCAGGTCGGCCGGGGAGAGGTTGACGGTGAGCCGGTGCTCGCCCCAGGTCACCCCGCAGCTGCCCAGGGCCGCGCGGACCCGCTCGCGCGACTCGCGCACGGCTGCGTCGGGCAGCCCCACGAGGGTGAAGCCGGGCAGTCCCTGGGCGCAGTGGGCCTCGACGTCGACCAGGTGCCCCTCCAGGCCGGTGAGGGTGACGGCCAGGGTGCGTGCCAGCGCCATCACTGCCCCACCCCTCGGTGGTGGCGCAGGACGGCGGGCTGACCGGGGCGCAGGAGGACGGAGACGACGTCGATGCGCAGCCCCTCGTGGTCGACCGTGCTGCCCGCCACCCAGGCACCGGCCAGCGCGCGCAGGCGGGCGAGCTTGAGGGAGTCGACGGCCTCGGCGGGGGCGCCGGCCCTCAGGCTCGTGCGCGTCTTGACCTCGACGACCACGAGGCCGGGCCGTGGCGCAGGCCCGGCCTCGTGGTGCTCAGGACCGGGCTCGGGGTCGAGGGCGATGATGTCGAGCTCGCCGCGCAGCCCCGCGCCGCGGCCGGGGCGCCAGTTGCGCTCGAGGATGAGCCAGCCCCGGTCGACCAGGTAGCGCGCCGCGATGTCCTCCCCGCGCGAGCCTGTCTCCCTGCGTGTCGGGGGCCTGGGCTCGGACTCCGATGGTGTCTGTGTCATGGGGTTCACCTCCATGACCAGGGTGGGCCGCCCGGGCGGGCGGGGCCATCGGCCCCTGTGAGCCCTGTGGACGACCCCTGCACGAGACGCTCCTGTGGAGCACCTCGGATCCCTTGGTGCCCGCCGTGAGCAGTCGGCGCGAGGACGGCCGGTGGCGCGGCGAGCCGCCTGGGCTCAGGAGGGGACCTCGATCTCGGGCTTGCTCAGCTCCTCGACGTTGACGTCCTTGAAGGTGACGACGTGAACGGACTTGACGAAGCGGCTCGCGCGGTAGATGTCCCACACCCAGGCGTCCTCGAGGGTCAGCTCGAAGAAGACCTCACCCCCGTTGGTGCGCACCTGGACGTCCACGGCGTTGGCGAGGTAGAACCGGCGCTCGGTCTCCACGACGTAGGAGAACAACGACACGACGTCCCGGTACTCCCGGTACAGGTCGAGCTCCAGGTCGTTCTCGTAGGCCTCAAGGTCTTCAACGCTCACCGGGCCATCATGCACGGCCCGCCTGGGAGCGCACTGCAGGCGCCGGGGCGCGTCGTCCGGGCCGGCAGGCCGGCGTCGGGGCGGGCAGGCCGCTGCCCGCCGGGCCTCAGCCGCCCGTGAGGCCCGGCAGCCGCCAGGACCGGCGGTGCTGCTCGTCGGCCCCCAGGCGGGCCAGGGCCTGGACGTGCGCGGCTGAGGCGTATCCCTTGTTCGAGGCCCACCCGTAGCCGGGGTCGGGCAGGGCGGCCATGAGGGCGTCGCGCTCGACCTTGGCCAGGACGGAGGCGGCCGCGACGACGGCGCAGCCGGCGTCGGCACCGACCTGGGTGCGCACGAGCGGGGCGGCGCTCGTCGTGGGGCCCGCGGCGGGCGGGCCCTGCCCGCCCGGGGCTCCGGGCCCGCCGGGACCGTGGGGAGCCAGCCAGTCGACCGGGCCGTCGAGGATGAGCGCGCCTGGCAGGTGCCCGCGCGAGGCCACCTCGGACAGCGCCCGTCGGCCGGCCAGCCGAAGGGCCCCCATGATGCCCAGCTCGTCGATCTCCGCGGCGCTGGCGTGGCAGACCGCGTGGTCGGTGGCCCAGGCGCGGCACGGCTCGACCAGTGCCTGGCGCCGCCTGGGGCTCAGCTGCTTGGAGTCGGCCAGGCCCTCGGGCAGGTGGTCGGGGGTGCTGGCCGAGACGACCACGAGGCCGACGGTGACCGGCCCGGCCAGGGAGCCTCGCCCGACCTCGTCCATGCCCCCGACGAGCCCGTGGGCGGCCAGGAGCTCCCTCTCGGCGCCGCGGTCGGCCAGGACCCGTGTCCTCACTGCGCCGAGGAGGGGGCCGGGACCTGCGAGAAGACGCTGCGGGGGTCCTCCAGGAGGCCGGCGCGCCCCGGTGGCCACAGGACCGCCTTGGTCACGCCGACGACCTGCTCGAGGGGGACGGCCCCGCCGTGGGCGTCGTCGCGGTGGAAGCGGGAGTCCATCGAGTTCGTGCGGTTGTCCCCCATGACCCACACGCAGTCCTCGGGGACGGTGACCTCGAAGGCGGTCTCGGAGGAGGCCATGCCCTCAGGCAGGTAGGTCTCGTCGATGGTGACGCCGTTGACCGTGATCGGTCCCTGTCCCGTGGCCACGATGTGGTCACCGGGCAGCCCGATGACGCGCTTGATGAGGTGGTGGCCGGTGTCCTGGGGCAGGAGGCGCAGGAGCTCGAGGGTGTCCTGGACGGCGCCGCGCAGCCCGGTGGGCTCCTCGACGTGGAGCCAGCCGCCCGGGTCGGCGAAGACGACGACGTCGCCGCGCTCGACCTGACCGGCGTCGTAGACGGTTACGATCACGCGGTCCCCGGTCATGAGCGTGGGCTCCATCGAGGCCGAGGGGATCTCGAAGGTCTGGAGGACGAAGGTCTTGATGAGGGCGGTGAGCACGAGCACGACGACGACCACGAGGAGCGTCGAGCCGCGCCTGCGGGCGGGGCGCGGTGGCTCGGACCCGGGTACCGGCAGGGGCTCTGGCCTGGTCGTCGGCGGGAAGGAGGGCGGCAGGGCGCCGTCCTCAGGATCGCCGGCGTCGCCGGCGGCACCCGGGGACGCGGCGCCGGGAGCGGGGCCCTCGGCGCCACCGGGTGAGGGGGCGCTGGAGGCACTCGCGCCGGGGGTCGTCGGGGAGGAGGCCGCAGGGTCGGAAGGATCGAGGTGGCCGGAGGTCTTGTCCAGCGGTGAGGTCACCGTTCCCCTCTCGGGACGTGCGTGGGAAGGAGGCCCCGTCAGGGGCGGGGCGATGCGGTGACGCCCGGGCCCGGCCGGGCCCGGGCGTCACCGCGACGGAGGCGAGAGGAGCACCGGGGCGCTCAGTCCTCCCGGCGCTCCTTGATCTTGGCGGCCTTGCCGCGCAGGTTGCGCAGGTAGTACAGCTTGGCGCGACGCACGTCACCGCGGGTGACGACCTCGATCTTGTCGATCGAGGGGGTGTGCAGCGGGAAGGTGCGCTCGACACCGACGCCCAGGGAGATCTTGCGCACGGTGAAGGTCTCGGACACGCCGGCGCCCTTGCGGGCGATGACGACACCCTGGAAGACCTGGACGCGCGAGCGGTTGCCCTCGACGACCTTGACGTGCACCTTGAGGGTGTCCCCGGGACGGAAGGCGGGGACGTCGTCGCGCAGTGAGGCGGCGTTGATCTCGTCGATCAGGTTCATCATTCTCTCCACACCCCTGCCACTGGTCAGCAGGCGCTTGCTAGGCGGCGCCTCGGCCCGGCCCCGTGGGGCCGGCGCTCAGGCGCCGGGGATCACGTGCCCACGGGTCCTCGACGACAGGGGACCTCCCCAGTGGCAGAGTCCCCCGAGGCCCGGGGCGGGCCCAGTGTGCCACAGGCCGCTGCAGGGCGACGAGGGCACCGCTCACGACGTGCCCGACCTCACGCGGCCCCCCGGCGGCCTCCGGGCGCCGATCAGGGCGTCGGGGTCGGGGTGGGCGCGGCGGTGGGCACTGTCTGGGGATCGGGAACGGTGGCGAAGGCCTCGGTCCCGCCGTCCAGGGCGGACCACCGGCTCAGGGGCCAGATGAGCCTGCGGGCCACGCCGACGACGTTGCCCAGGGGCACGAAGCCCCCGTGGACGTCGGCCTGGTGGAGCCGGGAGTCTGCCGAGTTCGAGCGGTTGTCGCCCATGACCCACAGGTAGCCCTCAGGGACCGTGACGTCGAAGGCGATGTCGGAGGCGGACCGGCCCGGCTTGAGGTAGGGCTCGGTGATCTCGACCCCGTTGACCGTGAGCGAGCCCTGGCCGTCGGACACGACGTGGTCGCCGGGCAGGCCGATGACCCGTTTGACCAGGTGGTGGCCCGGGTCCTCGGGCAGGACGCGCACGGCGACGAGCAGGTCCTGGACGAGCCCGCGCACCCCCGTGGGCTCGGCGACCTCGCCGAGCCAGTCGGAGGGGTCGGTGAACACGACGACGTCCCCCCGCTCGATCGAGTCGAGGTCGTAGAGGGTCACCATGATCCGGTCGCCCTCCATGAGGGTGTCCTCCATGGAGCCCGAGGGGATGACGTACATCTGGAAGACGAGGGAGCGCACGAGGGCCACGACGACGACGACGGCCACGAGCGCGCCGACGCGGCGCACGAGCGCCGCCCCCCGGTCGACCAGGGGCCTGCTGGCGAGCTCACCCGTCCCCGCGGCGCCCGCCCCGCCGCCTGCGGTGCCCTGGCCGGCGCTCATGGGCGATCACCGTCGCGTTCCTGGGGGTTGACCGCCATGACGACGTCACGGCAGCGGCTCGCGCCCACCTGGTAGGTGCGTGAGCCGACGCGGGCGAATCCGGCACGCCGGTAGGCCCGCTGCGCGCGCCGGTTGCGGTCGTGGGTCCCCAGCCACAGGAGGCTCACGCCCCTGCTCGCGGCGTCGCGCACCGCCCGGTCCAGCAGGGCCGGGGCGAGGCCGGAGCCGCGCAGGGGGGCGTCGACGTACACCTTCGACAGCTCGGCCGCCAGCCCCGTGCCGCCGTCCGGCCCCGGCGGGGCGTCGAGCCCGTCGGGACG
Source organism: Actinomyces howellii (assembly GCF_900637165.1). Taxonomy (GTDB): domain Bacteria; phylum Actinomycetota; class Actinomycetes; order Actinomycetales; family Actinomycetaceae; genus Actinomyces; species Actinomyces howellii. The sequence goes on from NZ_LR134350.1 coordinate 930,904, forward strand.
CGGGTCCAGTCCCCGGGGGCCGGGTCCCTCGAGGGGCTCGAGGAGGACGAGGCTGTAGCCGACGAGGCCGGGGGCCGTGCTGCCCGCGCCCGGGGACAGCTCGGCCACGACGAGCACCGCCCGTGGGTCGGCGACCCACTCGGTGAAGGCCCCCAGCGACAGCCTCGTGCGCACGTGCTCGGCGATGTCGGCCTCGGAGAGCTGGGGCGGGCAGGCGTCCGGGAAGGTCCTGCCGGCGAGCTCGACGAGGGCCGGCAGGTCGGACTCGGTGGCCGTGCGCAGCCGGAGTAGCACGGGGTGTGCGGCCCCCTGCGGCACCGCCCAGCCCAGGCCGGCCAGGACCGCGCGGTCGGCGGCGTCGAGCTCGGCGGGGTCGAGGCGCTCGACCATGTCGGGGCGGCGCACGGCGGTACGGAGCAGCGCCTGGTCCCTGCGGGTACGGGCGACGCGGCCGTGGTCCCCTCCCAGGAGGACGGGGTCGGGCTCGAGGGACCGCCACGTCACCGGCCGGGTGTAGACGGGGTGCTCGAGCAGCCCCGCCCGGGAGTGGGACTCCTCGACCACCGAGCCGGGGTTGCCCAGGACGCCGGGGACGAGGCGGGCCACCGCCTCGATGATGACGACGGCGGCCGCCTCCCCTCCGTTGAGGACGTAGTCGCCGATGGACAGCTCACGCACCTCCACGCCCGCCTCACGGTAGTGCTCGGCCACCCGCGCGTCGATGCCCTCGTAACGGCCGCAGGCCAGGACGAGGTGGTCGGCGCCCGCCAGGTCCTCGGCGGTGCGCTGAGTGAAGACCTCCCCGGCGGGGGTGGGCATGACGAGCACCTGACGGCGGGGCGGCTCCGGGGCGGTGGCGGGACGGCCCTCCTCCTCCCGGCCCAGGACCTCGTCGAGGGCCAGGCCCCACACGTCGGGCCTCATGACCATGCCCGGGCCGCCGCCCAGGGGCGTGTCGTCGACCGTGCGGTGGCGGTCGTGGGTCCAGGCGCGCAGGTCGTGGACCCTGAGGTCGATGAGGCCCTCGGCCGCGGCCCGGCCGATGAGGGACAGGTTAAGGACACGCAGGTAGTCGGGGAAGATCGTGACGACGTCGAGCCGCAGGGGTGCCATCAACGCGCCTCCTCGGCGCTGCCCAGCCCCGGGAAGAGGCCCCCGGGCGGATCGATGGTCACGACGCCCGCCTGCGGGTCCACCTGCGGGACGAGCTCGGCGACGAAGGGCACGGCGACCTCGTGGCCCTCGCCGGTGCGCACGACGAGCCTGTCCTGGGCCACGCCCGGCTCGAGGTCGACGACCTCGCCGAGCTCGGCCCCCTCGACGTGCACGGCGCGCAGGCCCACGAGCTCGTGGGCGTACCAGGCCTCCTGGGCCCCGTCCTGGCCACGGTCCTCGGTGTCGGTGTCGACCAGGAGCCTGACCCCCCGCAACGCCTCGGCCGCGGTGCGGTCGCCCGCCTCGACGAAGGCCGCGAACCACCGCGAGCCGTCGAAGCGCAGGCGCTTGACGGTCAGGCTGCCTGCCGCGGCCGGGCCGGTGGCGGGCTCGGCGGGCAGGACGGTGCCCGGTGCCAGCCGGCCCCGGGGGTCGTCGGTGCGGATCTCGAGGCGGACCTCGCCCTTGAGCGCGTGGGCAGGGCCGATGACGGCGACGGTGAGAAGCACGTGCACAACCTACCGTGAAGCGCCCGTCCGACCGGCGCCGCGCAGCATGATGGCCCGGCCCCTGTCTTGGGGTCGGGCCATCATGCTGGGCGCTGCGCGGGCGGCTGTGAGGCGCTCGGGCGGACCCGAGCACCTCGTGCCCGCGGTCGGTCTACCTGCGGTCGGTGTCGACGACGTCGACCCGCACGGGCTCGTCCGCCAGGGCTCCGACGACCGTGCGCAGGGCGCGGGCCGTGCGGCCCGAGCGGCCGATGACGCGTCCGAGGTCCTCGGGGTTGACCCGCACCTCGAGCAGGTCGCCGCGGCGCAGCGACCGAGAGGTGACGGTGACGTCGTCGGGGTGGTCGACGATGCCCCGCACGAGGTGCTCGAGCGCGTCGGCCAGCATGTCAGGCCTCCTCGGCCGGGGCCTCGGCGGACTCCGCGGACTCCTCGGAGCCTGCGGCCTCGGCGGCCTCAGCCGCCTCCTTGTCAGCCGCCGCCTTGGCCTCGGCGGCCGCGGCCTTGCGCTTCTCGGCCTCGTCGGCCGCGGCCTTGACGGCGGCCTCCTTGGCGAGGGCGTCGGCGTCGGCGTCCTTGACCTTGAGGGTGCCCTCGGCACCCGGCAGGCCCTTGAACTTCTGGTAGTCGCCCGTGATCTTGAGCAGCTTGAACACGGTGTCGGTGGGCTGGGCGCCCACGCTGAGCCAGTACTGGGCCCGCTCGGAGTCGATGCGGATGAGCGAGGGCTCCTGCATCGGGTCGTACAGACCGATCTCCTCGATGACACGGCCGTCGCGCTTCTTGCGGGAGTCGAGGACGACGACCCGGTAGAAGGGGGCGAACTTCTTGCCCATGCGCTTGAGGCGAATCTTGACTGCCACTGTGGTTGAACTCCTGGTTCTGGATGGTTTGGCTCGCGCTGGTCCCCGGTGGGGTCAAGCAACGGTTTCCGGCGTCCGCCGAGACGCGGCCGCGCCCGGGAGAGGGGCCGTACGCGGTCGAGTACAGCCGGTCATTCTGCCAGAGGAGAACCGGGACCTGCCAGCACCCCACGTCCCGGACCGGGGGCCGCCCGTGCGAGATCGCCCACAGGACGGCAGTGCGGCCCTCAGGGGGTTCCAGGGGCCTGAGGGGCTCCCGGACCCCCAGGGCCCGGGGCCCGGGCGGGCTCTCAGCCCTCGTTGAGGCTCTCCACCCGTTCCACGGCCCTCTCCCGGGTCCAGATGTCACCCTCGAGCGGGCCGGGCAGCAGCTCGTTGCCCTCGGCCACGAAGGCGGGCTCGGCCACGCCCTGGGAGCGCTGCCGGTCGTAGTCCCCGAGCACCGCGAAGACCCAGCGGCTCAGCCACAGGACGGCCACGAGGTTGAGGATGGTCATGAGACCCAGGGCGATGTCGGCCATGACCCAGGCCATTTCGAGGGCGACGATGGCGCCGACGCCGGTCGCCGCCGTCATCGCCAGGCGCAGGACGAGGCCGGCCCGCGTGCCGCCCCCGAGGTAGGAGATGTTGACCTCGGCGAAGGTGGAGTACCCCAGGACCGAGGAGTAGGCGAAGGTCGTGACGACGAAGGTCATGAACCACACGACCCATCCCCCGGGCAGCGCGTCCGCCAGTGCCCTCTGGACCAGGGTCGTCTCCGCCCAGGCCGACTCCACCCCCGGGCTGTAGACCTTCGGGGAGGCCAGCAGGATGGTCAGGCCCGTCGCGGTGCAGATGACGAGGGTGTCGATGAACACGCCGAGGGCCTGGATGAGCCCCTGGGTGACCGGGTGGGCGACGTCGGCGGTGGCGGCCCCGTTGGGCGAGGAGCCTTGGCCGGCCTCGTTGGAGAACAGGCCGCGCTTCGTGCCGTTGAGGAAGGTCGCGAACAGCCCGCCGCCGGTGCCCGCCAGGCCGGAGCGCAGGTTGAAGGCTCCGGCGACGATGTCGGAGAACACCCCGGGGATGCGGGAGGCCGAGGAGACGAGGACGACGAGAACGACGAGGAGGTAGGCCACGGCCATCACCGGCACGAGCCACTCGCAGACCCGGGCCACGACCCTCATGCCGGCCAGCAGGATCGGAGCGGTGACGACCATGAGCACGACAGCGGTCACCGAGGTGCTCACCTCGTGGGAGTCGGCCAGGGTCGCGGCGATGGTGTTGGACTGGACCATGGGGAAGACCAGGCCGTAGGAGAAGACGAGCATCGCGGCGAAGACGATCCCCATGCCGCGGCGTCCCAGGCCCCGCTGCATGTAGTAGGCCGGGCCGCCCCGGAAGATCCCGTCGGCGTTGCGGATCTTGAAGACCTGGGCCAGGGTCGACTCGGCGAAGGACGTGGCCATGCCCAGCAGACCGACCAGCCACATCCAGAACAGGGCGCCCGGGCCGCCCAGGGTGACCGCCAGGGCCACGCCCGCGACGTTGCCGGTCCCCACGCGCCCGCCCAGGCCGATGACGAAGGCCTGGAAGGACGACAGGGAGCCCCGCTGGCGACGAGAGGTGGCCACGAGGCGCACGGCGCGCGGGAAGAGGCGCAGCTGGACCGCACGGCTGCGCACCGTGAGGTAGATGCCCGTGCCCAGCAGGATGTAGACGAGGATCTTGCCGGAGACGAAGCCCTCGAATGCGGCGAGGGCCTGCGTGAGCGATGCGGCCATAGGGGTGTTCCGTCCGTGTGGGGTGCTGGGGGCGCGACGGGGCGCGCAGGCACAGAGGTTACCGCCCGGGCGCGTGGGCGCCACCGGCCGGACGCCATCCGGACCCGGGGCGGGCATGACACCTGTCATGGCGAGGCGGTGACGAAGTCCAGTACCGGCGTCGGTGCGCCGGGCGCAGCCTGGGCACATGAGCACCGCAGCACTGACCTCCCGCCGCCCCGCACCAGCCGACGCCGCGGGCCCCGCCGTCGAGATCCAGGGCCTGCACAAGCACTTCGGGGCGGTGCGCGCCGTCGACGGCCTCGACCTGACCGTCTCGCGCGGCGAGGTCCTCGCCTTCCTGGGCCCCAACGGGGCCGGGAAGTCGACGGCCCTCGACGTCGTCCTGGGATTCACCGCCCCGACCGCAGGCTCCGTCACGGTCCTGGGGTCCTCCCCCGCCCAGGCGGTGGCCACCGACCGGGTGGGCGCCGTCCTGCAGACCGGCGGGCTCATCGAGGCCTACACGGTGCGCCAGACCCTCGAGGTCGTGGCCTCCCTCCAGGCCCGCGAGCCCGACGTCGCGGACGTCGTCGCCCAGACCGACCTCGCCGGGCTCCTGGGCCGGAGGGTCTCGCGGCTCTCGGGCGGCGAGCGCCAACGGGTCCGCCTGGCCCTGGCCCTCCTGCCCGATCCCGAGCTCCTCGTCCTCGACGAGCCGACGACGGGGCTGGACGTCACCGCCCGAACCGCCTTCTGGGAGACCATGCGCGCCCAGACCTCCCAGGCGGGGCGCACGATCGTCTTCGCCACCCACTACCTCCAGGAGGCGGCCGACTTCGCCGACCGCATCGTCATCATCAACAACGGGCGCCTCCTGGCCGACGGCTCCATCGACGAGCTGCGCGCCGGCCAGAGGGCCACGACGGTCACCGCCACCTGGCCCGGCCTGACAGGCCGCGAGGAGGTCCTCACGGCGCTGGGGCCCTGCGCCGACAGCCTCGTGGGCCTCGTTGTCCACGGCGAGCACGTCGAGCTGCGCACGACCGCCTCCGACGACCTCGCCCGCCTCCTGCTCACCTCCACCCCTGCCGTCCACCTCGGTATCGAGGCCCCCGACCTCGACGAGATCTTCTCCGAGCTCGTGGGCTCCGATGCCGGATCCGGTACCGAGCACGCCTCCTGAGCACCACCCACCCCGCCCGTCACCGTCAAGGAGCCCGTCATGACGACGACAAGCACCGCCCCCAAGGCCCCCTCCCCCACCCTGCCGACCCGCAGGACGACCGACCCGGTCCTGGCGGCCGGACCGGCCCGCCCCCGTCCGGCGTCCCGACGCCCCTCGGCGTGGACCTACGTGCGTATCGAGACCCTTGTCACCCTGCGTCGGGCCGACACCGTGTTCTTCACGATCATCATGCCGCTGGGCATGTACCTCCTGTTCGGCCAGATGAGCGAGTTCGAGACCACCTCGGTGGGCCACGGCAACATCACCGCCTCGATCATGGTCAACATGTCGACCTACTCCGCCGCCATCGCCGCGACGACCGCCGCGGCCTCGGCGGCGGTCGAGCAGGCCGGAGGCTGGGGCCGCCAGATCGCCCTGACCGCCGGGGGGATGCGCACCTACGCGACCGCCCGGCTCATCAGCGCCGTCCTCGTGGCGCTGTGCCCCCTCGTGCTCATCTTCTCCGCAGGCGCCCTGACCGGAGCCGTCATCGACTCTCCCCTGCGGTGGGCAGCCTGCTTCCTCATCTGCCTGGGGGCGACCCTGCCCTTCGCGGTCTTCGGCCTGGCCGCCGGCCTGTGGCTGCCGTCCAACGCGGCCGCGGGGGTGGCCGGCGCCTCCATCAGCGTCTTCGGCTTCCTGGGCAACCTGTTCATGCCGTTGAGCGGCTTCCTGTTCACCCTGGCCCACTACACCCCGCTGTACGGACCCGGCTCACTGGCCGTGCGCCCCGTCCAGGGCGACAAGGTCGCCACGATGACCGGGGTCGTTGAGGAGCCGGTGTGGTACGGGCTGGCTAACCTTGCGGCATGGACGCTGGTCTTCGCCCTCATGTGCCTCGCGGCGCGGCGGCGCTCGACCCTGCGCCGGTGACGGGCCCGGCGGTGGGTGCCGGCACCGGGCCGGCCCGGGCGGCGCAGGAACCGGGTCCCACGGAGGCGTCATTGCCCGGAGCCCGCCCCGCCGATCCCTGGTTCCGGCGGATCGACTGGGAGGCCTCCATCTGGGTCGTGCTGCTCCTCGCCCCGATCCTCGCCGTGGCCCGCTCCGGGCTGGCCTGGCCGGTGCGCGCGGGCACCTGCACCGCGATCCTGGCCTTCATCGCCCTCTACCTGCACACCGTCAACGTCATGCCCGCGTGGACGGCGCTGCCGGAGCACCCCTCGGTCCGCGCCCAGGTGGCCCCGGTGTCGGCGCCGCTGCTCGGACTCGTCATCCTGGCCCTGGCCACGGCACCGGTCCTGGGCTGGTGGACCGGCTTCTTCCTGCCCTACCTCATGGCCATCGTCCTGTTCGCCACGCCCCTGGTCACCGGGGTGTCGGTCGTCATGGCCGTGTGCACGACAGCCTGCCTCGCGGCCCTCGGGCTGTCGGACGGCGAGGAGATCTGGCCGGTCCTGGGAAGCTCTGCGTCCTGCGCGGCGATCACGATCGGGCGGATCAGCGCCGAGGTCGACGAGCGCCGGCGGAGCACCGACCGTCAGCTCGCCGCCGCCACCGAGCGCGAGGAGATCAGCCGGGACGTCCACGACCTGCTCGGCCACTCCCTGACGGTCCTCACCCTCAAGGCCGAGGTCGCCCAGCGGCTCGTGCGCCTCGACCCCGAACGGGCCGAGGCCGAGCTCGCCGAGATCGTCTCCCTGTCCCGCCAGGCACTGGCCGACGTGCGGGCCACGGTAAGCAGGTTGCGCACCCCCGACCTGGCCGGCCAGATGGAGGCCTCGCGCACCGCCTTCGCCGCGGCCGGCCTGCGGGCCGCCGTGAGCGGGAGGGTCCAGGCGGTGCCGCTGCCCCAGCGAGAGGTCCTGTCCTGGGCGCTGCGGGAGGCGACGACGAACGTCCTGCGGCACGCGGGCGCCTCGCAGGTCGAGGTCGAGCTCGAGGCCGGTCGGCTGCGCGTGCGCGACGACGGCGTGGGCCTGCGCGGCCGGGCGGCCGGCAACGGCCTGAGCGGGCTGCGCCGGCGGGTCGAGGGCGACGGCGGGGAGCTGCGGGTCCTCAGCCCGCTGCCCCCGCGCCCGGGTTCGGCCGTGCAGGGCTCCCAGGGCCGCCCGGGCACCGAGCTGGAGGTCGAGCTGTGACGACGGTCGGTGAGGGGGCCCCGGGGGCGCGCTCCTGCGGCGGTCCGGGGAGCCAGGAGCCGGGCGGGATCCGGCTGCTCCTGGCCGACGACCAGGCGCTTGTGCGCGGGGCGCTGGCGACCCTGCTGTCCTTGGAGGCCGACCTCGCCGTCGTGGCCCAGGCCGGCACCGGACGGGAGGCGGTCGAGCGGGTGGCCGCCGGTGGGGTCGACGTCGCGCTGCTCGACATCGAGATGCCCGACGGCGACGGGCTGTGGGCGGCCGAGCGCATCGCCGCCCTGCGCACCCCGGGAGGCGGCGGCTGCCGCAGCCTCATCGTGACGACCTTCGGGCGCCCGGGGTACCTGTCCCGGGCGATCGAGGTCGGAGCCAGCGGCTTCCTCGTCAAGGACACTCCCCCTGGCGAGCTCGCCGAGGCGGTCCGCAAGGTGCACGCCGGGCTGCGGGTCATCGACCCCGAGCTGGCCCAGGAGTCGGTGCTGCTGGGCCCCAACCCCCTGACCGCCCGGGAGCGCGAGGTCCTGCGCCTGGCCGGCCAGGGAATGGACGCCCCGCGGATCGCGGGCGCCCTCCACCTGGGTGAGGGGACCGTGCGCAACTACCTGTCGAGCGCGATCGCCAAGACCCACGCGCACAACCGGGTCGAGGCGGCCCGCACCGCCGAGACCAACGGCTGGCTCTGAGCCCCCCAGCCCGCCTCACCCCTCCTCACCCCTGCTCACTCCTCCTCACTCCTCCCCCTCCCCCTCGCGAGATCGGGACTTATGGCACCTCGAGATCGGGACATATGGCACCTCGAGATCGGGGAAAGCGGACCACCTGGACAACCGGACCTGCCTGTCACGACCTGTTCTCAGTGGCGGCCGGCGAGATCACCTGCCCTATCGTGGCCCCATGTGCGCTGACGACGCCGACGGGCGGTCCCGCGCCGTGGACCGCAGCATCTCGGGACCCAGGCGCACCACACCGCCCTCGGCCCTGGACTGGCGCGGTCACTGCCGCCTCGTGGTCGGCTCCTCTCGACGGACCGTGCCCCTGGGCGACGTCCTCCTGACTCTCCTGGGCCTGCTCGTCCTGCTCGTCGACCTCCACGTCGTCGTGCAGTGGGGGCCGCACCCCGCCTACCTCGCCGAGACGGTACTCACCACCCTCATCGTCGCGGCCCAGCCGCTGCGCCACCTGCGGGTCCGCATGTCCTTCCTGCTCACCTACGCTGCCCTGGCCGGTCTGGCGGTGCTCATCTGGCTGTCCCCCGTCAACCTGGGGGTCTCCCCGATCCTCGTGACGGCACCGACCTCCCTGTACGCCGTCACCCGCTGGGCACCCGACCGCCGTTGGGGAACCGGCGGGCTGCTCCTGGCCCTGTGCGGCTCTGTCCTCAACCCGGTCCTGCTCAGGGCGTCGCGCACCGGCGCCGGCCCGGTGACCGGCGGCGGGACGCTGCTGTTCTCCACCGCCTGCGCGCTTGTCGTGACGGGCGCCTACCTCGCAGCCGCCTCCTCCCGCCGCAGTGCGGAGGAGCGCGACAGCGCCGTGGAGGCGGCCGCACGGCAGGCAGCCACTGAGGCCGCCGTCGCCGAGCGCCTGAGCATCGCTCGCGAGCTGCACGACCTCGTGGGCCACTCCCTGACGGTCGTCAAGGTCCAGGCCTCCACGGGCCTGACCCTCGGCGGTGAGGAGCAGATGCGGCACGCCCTCACGGCGATCCACCAGGCATCGAGCGTCTCCCTGGAGTCCGTGCGCGAGTTCGTCAGGCTCCTGCGCGACCCGGCACGCGGGTCCCAGCAGGCACCGCCCGCCGACCTGAGCGCCCTGCCCCGGCTGGTCGACCAGGCGCGCGCGACGGGACTGCGGCTGGAGGCGGAGATTCCCGGTGACGACGAGCTGCGCGCGTGGAACAACAGCTGGACGGCCGTCGAACGCCTCACCCTCAGCCGTGTCCTGGCTGAAGGACTGGCCAACGCGGTGCGCCACGGCGGCGACAGGGCCCACCTGACCGTCACCACGACCCCCGGCTGGTGCACCCTCGAGCTGAGCAACACCCCGGCAGGCCAGGGGGCGCCGTCCTCGGAGCGCCACGGCACCGGCCTGACAGGACTGGCCGAACGGCTGCGTCTGGCCTCCGGGACCCTGGAGGCCGGTACCCAACAGGTCGACGGCGAGGAGCGCTTCGTCCTCAGGGCGGCCTTCCCGATCCACGACGGCGCCCTCCAGCCCGGCACCGCCCCGACTGCTCCACCCGCCGCCCCGACTGACGGAGCGCGCAGCGCCGAGGAGGGCCGGTGATCATGAGCGGTCCCGGAAAGACCCTGAGGGTCGCCGTCGTCGACGACCAGCCCCTGCTCGTATCCGCCCTCAGCGCGCTCATCAGCTCCCGCCAGGACATGGAGGTCGTCCTCACCGCAGCCGACGGCGCCCAGGCCCTGGAGGGACTGCGGGCCGCAGGCAGCAGCGGCCGGGGAGCCGACGTCGTCCTCATGGACATTCGCATGCCGGTGCTCGACGGCGTGGCCGCCACCCGTGCGCTGCTCAGCCGGAGGCAGGGTGATGAAGGGGGCGCCCTGGGCGCCTGCCCGGTTCCCCGGGTGCTCATGCTGACGACCTTCCAGGACGAGGACCTCGTCCTGGCCTCCTTGCGCGCGGGCGCCTCGGGCTTCCTCCTCAAGGACGCCGAGCCCGACACCCTGTTCGCCGCGGTCCGCGCCGTCGGCAGGGGCAAAGCCTGGCTCGACCCAGCCGTCACGCCGTCCGTCCTGCGGGCTCTTGAGCCTGACGGGACAGACGACCGGCCTCGTTCAGCAGGGAAGGCCAGCACGCCGGAGGCCACCGCACCACAACCAGCCGAAGCCGAACCCCGTGGCGCCGTTCCCACGGACTTCCTGCTGCCCGGCGAGAGGCTGACCGGGCGCGAGCACGCGATCCTCCTTCTTGTGTGCCAGGGGCTGACGAACGCCCAGATCGCCTCGCGGCTGTACATCGCGGAGTCCACGGTCAAAAGCCACCTCAAGACCGTGCTGGGACGCACCGGCTGCCGCAACCGGGTCGAGCTCATCGTCCGGGCCTTCTCCACCGGCGTCATCCGTCCCGAGGGCCCTGACCCGCACGAGGACCGGCCGCTGTGAGCCGACCCCGGCACGGCGCAGCGACCGGGCAGCTCGGGCCGGGACCGGGAGCAAGCGCCGGCCCCTCCTCCTGAGGGAGGAGGCAAGGCAGTATCCCCAGTGGGGATCCGATCCGCCTGCACCCGACTGCAGCCTGGGGTCATGAGCACATCACATCTCGCAACCGTGCACGGCTCGGTCGCCCCGGGACTGGCGCTGCACGACGTCTCCATCCGCCTGGGCAGCAGACAGGTCCTGTCCGGGCTGTCGCTGTCGGCCCGACCCGGCCGCGTCTACGGGCTTCTCGGCCCCAACGGGGCGGGCAAGTCGACGACCTTCAACATCGCCCTGGGTCTTCTGCGCCCAGACGCCGGCAGAGTCGAGGTCCTCGGCTCCCCGCTGAGCCGGGCGAGCCTGGCCCACATCGGCGCCTGCGTCAACGGTCCCGCCTTCTACCCCCAGCTGAGCGCGAGAACGAATCTGCGCATCCACTGCCATCTCACCGGCACCTCGCCCCGGGTCATCGCTCCCCTGCTCGAGCACGTCGGGCTGCCCGACGTCGGACGCAAGCACGTGAGGGCCTTCTCCACCGGGATGAAGATGCGCCTGGCTCTGGCTCAGGCGCTGCTGGGCGACCAGGAGGTCCTCATCCTCGATGAGCCCGGCAACGGACTGGACCCCCAGGGGGTCATCGACCTGCGCAGGACGCTGCGCGACCTGGCCGCCCAGGGACGCACGGTCATCGTCTCCAGCCACGTCCTGGGCGAGATGGCACGGACCTGCGACGACATCGGCGTCCTCGTGGGCGGGCGCATGGTCTTCGAGGGACCGCTCGAGTACTTCGCTGAGGAGCAGGACCTCGAGGCCGCGTTCCTCGAGGCGGTCACCGCGCAGGGGGCAGGACGATGAGCGCGCTGCTCGCACGCCACGGACGTCGAGAGGTCCGGCAGGGGAGGCCGGTCGGGACGGGCGCGCTCCTGCGCGCCGAGATGCTCCGAACCCGCCGAACAGCCACGTGGGGGGTTCCCCTCGCGGTGGCTCTGTTCTCCGCGCAGGCGCTGTTCATCGCGCACACGGCCCGTACGGCCGAGGGCTGGAACGACGGGGTCATGGCGTGGATGGGCTCCTACCCGACCGCCTTCGCGCTGCCCATGGGCGCCCTCGTCGGGGCGATGACGGCCTGGCGCGAGCAGCGCCTGCGCGAGGGCGGGACCGCCTGGAGGGCGGTGGGGCCCGGGCAGAGGATCGCGGCACGGCTGACGGTCATCGCCGCCTCCGCCGTGCTGAGCCAGGTCTTGCTCATGGGACCGGTGGTGGCCGACGCGCTCGCCCGCGGGCACGGCCTGGGGCCCTGGCCGCGTTACCTCGCCTTCATGGCTGTCATGACGGTGGCCGTCAGCTCGGCAGGTTTCTGGGGACTGGCGATCGGCCAACGGCTCGGGGGCGTGGCCGTGGGACTGGTGCCGACGGCGGCACTGTGCTGGTCTGTGGCGGGCGCGGTACGGGCCGAGTCGGCGAGCTGGTGGACCGAGCCCTGGACCTGGGCGGTCCGGCCCGTCCTGCCGCTGCTGGGCGTGCACGGCAACAACCTCTCCCTTGAGCCCGGCTCCCCGGTGTGGCACTACCCGATCCTGCCCGGTGTCCTCCTGACGGCCACCCTCGGGACGCTGGGGGCGTTCAGCGCCCTGGCAGGAGCCCGACGTCGCCCCGCCGCCTGCCGAGGCGGGATCCGAGGCCGGTGGGCGTCGCGGGTGTCCGTCCCGCCGTCGGCCCTGACGGCCGACGCCACGCACGTGACCTCGATCCACGCAGAGTCACCCCCGAGCGCGTTGTCCGCGGCACCGGCCGCCTCGCCCGCACGGCGTTCGGTGGCGCTGGCCGTCGGCACCTCCCTGCCCTGGAGCGTCTGGGGCGCTCTGGGGCTCGTGCTCGTGACGCTGACCGGCGTCGTCAACGTCGTCTACCCGGCGTCGTACTCGCTCAACCTGTTCACCCTGGCGGGGGCGCCGACGGCGGCCTGGGTCGCCGGGATCACCTCGTGGAGCGCTCAGGCGCAGTCATGGCGCGCACTCGTGCTGCGTGCCCGGCCCGTGGCCCTGACGGCCGCGTCCCTGGCATGGGTCAAGGTGCTTCTGCTCATCGCGCTCGTACCTGCCTGGACGGCTGCGGTCTGGGGCGCGCCCCTGCTGCGCTCGGCCCCCGGGGTCGGAGCCCTGTCCGGGGCCGTCTACGCCCTGCTCGTCATGCCGTGCGTGTGCTTCATGCTCGCAGCGATCGCCCACGTGCTCGCGCAGGTCACCGGGCTGGCGACCCCGATCGTCGTGGGCGTGGCCGCGTTCCTGTGCGGCGCGGTCGTCGCCGGCAACGAGGTTCTCGTCGGCACCCGGTTGTGGGTCCTCGCGCCCTGGGGCTGGGTCGAGGCGGCCGCGGCCTACCCGGAGAGGTGGGTGGTCATCAACGTCGTGTCCCTGCTCATCGGGGGCCTCGCCGTTCTCGTCTCTGCCCTGTCCGGCAGACGGGTGGCAGCCCGAAGCAGGTCCTGAGCCGGGATCCTGCGGCGGCTGCCCCGCCTGGCGGGGCAGCCGCCAAGGTGTCCTCGTGCCTGCCGAGCACCGCCGCGACTGCCTCGGGACGGACCGGATGCGGCGATCTCGAGGTGCCACTTCCCCCGATCTCGAGGTGCCACTTCCCCCGATCTCGCGGTGTCATAAGTCCCGATCTCGCGGGGAGGGGCGGGACCGGTCCGACGGGTTACAGGCCGAGGCGGCGGCGCAGGTCCTCGGGCAGGGCGTCCATCGCCTCGGCGACCTCGTCGACCGCCGGGGCCTGGGGGGCGCTCTGCTCGGGCATGATGCCGTAGGAGCCGGCCTGCGAGGTGCCCTGCGAGGCGCCCAGCCCGAAGGAGGCCCCCGGCGCCGGGGCGGCGGCCTGCGTGCTCTGGCGAGAGGTCTCCCTGGACTCCCTGGCCTGACGGGCCGCCTTGGCCGGGTTGCCGCTGCGCCCCTTCCTGCCGCCCTTGCCCTGCTTGGCCTTGGGCGCCTGGCGCGCCTTGGCGCGCTTGCCCGTCGAGGGCAGCGACCCCATCCCCGGCATGCCCCCGCCGTCGAGGCCACCGGCGGCCATGGCCTCCATCATCTTCTTGGCGCCCTCGAAACGGGTGACGAGCTCGTTGACGGCCTGGACGGAGGTACCCGATCCCTTGGCGATGCGTGAGCGGCGCGAGCCGTTGAGGATGGACAGGTCGCGGCGCTCGGCAGGGGTCATCGAGCACACGATCGCCTCGATGCGGTCGACCTCGCGCTCGTCGAAGGCCTCGAGGGCCTCGCGCATCTGGCCCATGCCCGGCAGCATGCCGAGCATCTTCTTCATCGACCCCATCTTGCGCAGCTGGCGCAGCTGGGACAGGAAGTCCTCGAGGGTGAACTCCCCGGAGGCGAGCTTGGCGGCGGCGTCCTCGGCCTCCTTCTCGTCGAAGGTGCGCTGGGCCTGCTCGATGAGGGTGAGCAGGTCGCCCATGTCGAGGATGCGCGAGGCCATGCGGTCGGCGTGGAAGCGCTCGAAGTCCGTCAGGCCCTCGCCGGTCGAGGAGAACAGGACCGGGGCCCCGGTCACCCCCCGCACCGACAGGGCGGCGCCACCGCGGGCGTCGCCGTCGAGCTTGGACAGCACGACACCCGTGAAGCCCACCCCGTCACGGAAGGCCACCGAGGTGTTGACGGCGTCCTGGCCCACCATGGCGTCCAGGACGAAGAGGATCTCGTGGGGGGACACCGCGTCACGGATGCGGATCGCCTGGTCCATCATCTCGGCGTCGACGCCCAGGCGCCCAGCGGTGTCGACCACGACGACGTCGTAGCCGTGGCTGCGTCCCCGCTCGACGCCGGAGCGGGCCACCGCCACCGGGTCCCCCACCCCGTTGCCGGGCTCAGGGGCCCACACGTGCACCCCGGCACGCTCGGCCACGACGCTCAGCTGGGTGACCGCGTTGGGCCGCTGGAGGTCGGAGGCGACGAGGAGGACGCGCTTGCCCTGGTCGCGCAGCCACCGGCCGAGCTTTCCGGCCAGCGTCGTCTTACCGGCGCCCTGGAGGCCGGCGAGCATGATGACCGTCGGGCCGCGCTCCGCCCAGCTGATCTCGCGGGACTGTCCTCCCAGGACCTCGATGAGCTCGTCGTTGACGATCTTGATGACCTGCTGGGCGGGGTTGAGGGCCTGGGAGCGGGCGGCGTCCTTGGCCTTCTCCCGCACCGCGGCGGTGAAGGAGCGCACGACCGGCAGGGCGACGTCGGCCTCGAGCAGCGCACGGCGGATCTCGGAGACGGTGGCGTCGATGTCTGCGTCGGTCAGGCGGCCCTTGCCGCGCAGCGAGCTGAAGGAGGCGGTGAGCCGGTCGGAGAGGTTGCCGAACACGCGTGGTCCTTCCTGGGCGCCCGGTGGCGCCGGGTTCGACGGCGGGGTCCCCCGGGCCGCCGTGGGCAGTGCTGCCGCTCAGGATACCGGTGCCTGACCCCGCGCCCAGTGCGAGGGCGCGTGCCGACCCTCACGCGCGGGCCCGCGCCGCGGGGCCACCGGCCCTGTCGGCGCGTTCAAGCCGACAGGACTCACCTGGGCCCCCTGCGCTCCCCCGTCCCCTGGTCCGCACCCAGGCCGCGGGCCAGGCCCGCGGTCGCGCGGGCGATGACCTGGGCGCGCACCGCGCTCCACGCCCGCGGCCCGGTGGCCCGCGCGTCGGCCTCGGTGAGCAGCCAGAGCCTGGCCAGCCTCCGGAGTGCCGCGGGCCCCTGCCCGAGCGCCTCCTGGGCGGCCGCGAGCGCGTCGGGGGCGCCCGGGGGGCGCGTGGCGAGCTCGGGCAGGCGCGTGCGGGTCGCCCGCCTCCAGTCGGCCAGCAGGACGGTGGCGCACCGTCCTGTGAGACCGGGGTCTCCGGCGAGGTGCCGCAGGTCGAGCATGCCGACGGCGGCGGGCAGGTCCCGGCCGGCGACCTCGCGGACCTCCTCGACGGTGCGCACCGAGTGGTCGAGGCTGACGCCCGCGTCCCACAGCGGGTACCACAGGTTCTCGGCCAGCGAGGCCACCGTGGCGACGTCGCCGCCGGTGGCCCTCGCCCCGGGCCCCGCCCGGTCGTGGAGGAGCACGAGGTCGAGGTCGGAGGCGGGTCCGGCCTCGCGCCTGGCCAGGGACCCGACGGCGGCCAGCGCCAGCCCGGGGACGACGGCGTGGCCGGCTGCGCCGTCGTCGACGAGGCCGACCTGGGCCAGGGCCCTGGCCCACAGCGCGCTCAGGGAGCTCTCGAGGTCGGAGCTGAGCCGGCGCCGCCACCCCCGGCCGGCCTGGGGGGTCCAGGGACCGGGCCGGGGGCGGGCCTGCGCCGCCTGCCGGGGCGTGAGCGGGGCGGGCGGCCGTCGGCTCATAGCGCGGCCTCGCCCCTCTCACCGGTGCGCACCCGGACGACCTCCTCGACCGGGGTCACCCAGATCTTCCCGTCGCCGATGCGCCCCGAACGGGCCGCCTGCGCGACCGCGGCCAGGGCCGCCTGTGCGTCGGCGTCGGTGGTGAGTACCTCGACGCGCAGCTTGGGGACGTAGTCGACCTGGTACTCGGCTCCGCGGTAGACCTCGGTGTGCCCCTTCTGGCGGCCTGCGCCCTGGGCCTCCGAGACGGTCACCCCGTGCAGCCCGGCCGCGTCGAGGGCCGTCGTCACGTTGTCGAGCTGGTAGGGCTGGATGATGGCGGTGATGAGCTTCATGGCTCAGGCCTCCTTGGTCGTGGGCGAGGGTGCCGGGGCGTGGTCCCGGCGCGGCAGGACGGTGGCCAGGCGGCCGGCTGTCAGGGACTCGTAGGCGGACTCGGAGTGCTCGGCCTTGTCGGCGCCCATGTGCTCGGCGTCGGCGCTCAGCCTCCAGCCCGGGCCGATCCTGTCGACGACGACCCAGCACAGCGCCGTCATGACGAGGCTGACGACGACGGCCACGGCGGCCACGAGGACCTGGACGACGAGCTGGGCGGGTCCGTGCCCGTAGAGCAGCCCGGTGTCCTTCGCCAGCAGTCCGACCAGGACGGTGCCGGCCAGGCCCCCCACGAGGTGGACGCCGACGACGTCGAGGGAGTCGTCGTACCCGAGGCGGTACTTCAGGCCGACCGCGCAGGCGCACAGAGCACCGACCAGCGCTCCCAGGACGAGGGCCCCCACCGGGGTGACCGAGCCGGCGGCCGGGGTGATGCCGACCAGGCCGGCGACGACTCCCGAGGCGGCGCCCAGGCTGGTGGCCCGCCCGTCGCGCAGGCGCTCGACGAGGAGCCAGCCGAGCATGGCCGCGCAGGTCGCCGCCGTCGTGTTGACCCAGGCCAGGCCGGCGTTGCCGTCGGCCGTGAAGGCCGAGCCGGCGTTGAAGCCGAACCAGCCAATCCACAGCAGGCCCGCGCCCGTCATCGTCATCGGCAGGTTGTGCGGGCGCATCGGCCGGGTGCCGAAGCCGCGGCGCCGTCCGACGGCCACGGCCAGGAAGAAGCCCGCGACGCCCGCGTTGACGTGGACCACGGTGCCTCCCGCGAAGTCGATGGGCGCGGCGATCGACCCGAACCAGCCGTGCGCGGACAGGGCGCCGCCTCCCCAGACCATGTGGGCCATCGGGAAGTAGGCGAGCGTGACCCACAGGGGCACGAAGGTCATCCACGCCCCGAAGCGGGTCCGGTCGGCGACGGCCCCGGAGATGAGGGCCACCGTGATGACCGCGAAGGTCATCTGGAAGGCGACCCCGACGATGACCGGGACGCCGTAGTCGTCCAGGACGAAGCGGCCCGAGCCGTCGAGCATCGTCCCGTGCAGCCCCGCCTGGGAGACGGGGTCGGCGACGATGCCGCCGATATCGGTTCCTCCGTAGGACATCGACCACCCGTACAGGACGTACAGGACGCCGATCACTCCGGTGGCGCCGAAGGACATCATCATCATGTTGAGCACCGAGGTGGACCGGCTCATGCCTCCGTAGAACAGGGCGAGCGCCGGGATGGTCATGAGGAGCACGAGCGACGCGCTCATGAGCATCCACGCCGTGGCTCCGGTGTCGAGGGCCATGAGAACTCCCTTCTGAGTGTGCGACGGGGTTCGCACGAAGGACAGTCAAGGACCTCGGTGTTGGCTGGGGACGACGCCCGTGTCACGTGCCGGTGTCGCCCCGGGGCCGGGCGTGACGGCGGTGTTTCCCGTGGGTCGGGGGCGTTTCGGGCGTGTTGTCGGCGTGTGAGAGGGCTCAGGCCAGGAGGGCGTCGACGAAGGCCTCGGGGTCGAAGGGGGCCAGGTCGTCGGCGCCCTCGCCCAGCCCGACGAGCTTGACGGGCACGCCGAGCTCCTTCTGCACGGTCACGACGATCCCGCCCTTGGCGGTGCCGTCCATCTTGGTGAGCACGACGCCGGTGATGCCGACCGCCTCGGAGAAGACCTGGGCCTGCCTCATCCCGTTCTGGCCGGTCGTGGCGTCCAGGACGAGGAGGACCTCCCCGACGGGGGCGATCTTCTCCATGACCCGCTTGATCTTGCCCAGCTCGTCCATGAGGCCCGCCTTGTTCTGCAGGCGCCCGGCGGTGTCGACCAGGACGACGTCGCGCCCCTGGGCGGCAGCCGCCCGCGCGGCGTCGTAGGCCACCGAGGCGGGGTCGGCGCCCTCCTTGTCGGAGCGGACGACCTCGACCCCCACGCGCTCGCCCCAGGTCGTCAGCTGCTCGGCGGCCGCGGCGCGGAAGGTGTCGGCGGCGCCCATGACGACGCTGCGGTCCTGGGCGACCAGGACGCGGGCGAGCTTGCCGCAGGTCGTCGTCTTCCCGGTCCCGTTGACCCCGACCATGAGGACCGCGGCCGCCGGGGCTCCGTCGGCCTGGGCGTCCCAGCCGGAGGCGGGCTCGGGCCGGTCGAGGGTCAAGGACCTGTCCATCGTCGGGTCGACGAGGGCGAGCAGCTCGGTGCGCAGCACGGCACGCACGGCCGCGGGGTCGGTGGTGTCAAGCACCTTGGCCTGGGTGCGCAGCCCGTCCATGAGACCGGTGGTGATCTCGAGCCCGAGGTCGGAGGTGAGCAGGGTGTCCTCGATCTCCTCCCAGTCGGCCTCGGTGAGGTCCCCGCGCGAGAGCACCGACAGGATCGCCCGGCCGAAGCCCCCCGATCCTGCCAGGCGGGCCCGCAGGCGCTGCATCCGCCCGGGGATGGACTCGGGCTGCTCGAGGGTCGCGGTGGCAGGCGCCTGCTCGCCGTCCTCCGGGGGCGCCGCGCCCTGGGAGGGCTCCGTGGGCTCCGCCTCTCCACCGTGCGGGGGCGCGGGCAGGACGTCCTCAGGGGTGGTGGGCTCGTGGGCGCTCAGGTCACGGGGCGGCTGGCCTCCCCGGCGGGCGGCGAGGAGCCAGATCCCGCCGACGACGGCCAGGACGACGAGGGCTGCGAGGACGATGAGGATGGGGTCCATGACGCCATCATGCCCGATCAGCCGGGGGCGGGTCCCGGGGTTCGCGCCCGGGGCTCAGGGGTGCACGAGCCTCAGGGCCGGCCGGGGTCCGCAGGGGCCGGCCCCGGTGTCGATCAGGGGTAGGCGGCGCTCGGTGCGCTCGGCGTGTGCTCGGCGGGCGCGGGAGCCACGGGCGCGGCCGGCGCGGCACCTGCCTGCGTCCTTCCCGCCCGACCACGGCGCACGGCGGCTGCGGTCGTCCCGGCGGTGTCCGCGGCCTTGTCCATGGCCTTCTCGACGACGTCGACCAGGCCGGAGAAGGACTCCGTGCCGGTGTAGACCTCGGCTCCGTCCCTGGTCATGAGGTCCTCGAGCCTCACCTCGACCGGGACGACCTCGACGGGCTCCTCGGCCGCGGAGTCGCGGGCGGCCTGCGACAGGCCGCGCAGGCCCGAGCGCCACGTGGAGACGGGATAACGGCCCGCGACGAGCACGGCCAGGAGGACCAGCGCGACGAGGACCACAACGGCGAGAGGCAGAAGCATGGCACCCATGGCATGAGATTGTGCCCCTCATACGGCTTGTAAACGAGGGCCTTCAACGTCGTGTTGCACATATGTGAGCATTTCCTTGCACGGACGTCACATACAGCGCACCTTCGCTCATCACATCGGTGTCTTGGCGGTGTGAGCAACCTCTACCTGTCTGAGTGATCCGGGTGAGCCGGGTGAGCCGGGTGAGCCGGGTGAGCAGGTTCCGGGCCCCGGGCGATGCGCTGGCTGACGACCTGCGTCACTCCCTCGCGCATCGTGATGCCGTAGAGGGCGTCGGCCACCTCCATCGTGCGCTTCTGGTGGGTGATGATGATGATCTGGCTGGAGGCGCGCAGCTCGGTGAAGATCTCCAGGAGCCGCCCCAGGTTCGTGTCGTCCAGGGCGGCCTCGACCTCGTCCATGACGTAGAAGGGTGAGGGCCGGGCCTTGAAGATCGCCACGAGCAGCGCGACGGCGGCCAGGGACCTCTCGCCCCCGGACAGGAGCGAGAGGCGCTTGACCTTCTTGCCGGCCGGCCGGGCCTCGATCTCGATGCCGGTGGTGAGCATCGAGGAGGGGTCGGTGAGCACGAGCCTGCCCTCTCCCCCGGGGAAGAGCCGGTCGAAGACCTGCTCGAACTGCGCGGCGGTGTCGGCGAAGGCGCTGGTGAAGACCTCCTGGACGCGCTGGTCGATCTCCTCGACGATCCGCATGAGATCTGCCCTGGAGGCCTTGAGGTCGTTGAGCTGCTCGGCGAGGAACTGATGGCGCTGCTCCAGGGCGGCGTGCTCCTCGAGGGCGAGCGGGTTGACCTTGCCCAGGCGGGCCAGGTCGCGCGTGGCCCGCGCCAGGCGCCTGTCCTGCTCGGCGCGCACGAAGGGGCGCCCGCCCGCAGGCGGCCCCTGCCGGCCCCCGGAGGGCCCGGAGCCCTCCGGGGCCTCAGGGGCCTCAGCGTCCTCGGGGTCGTCGGCGCCCACCTCCGGGACCGGCATATGCGGCCCGAACTCCTCAACGAGCGGCTCGACCTCCAGACCGAGCTCGCTCATCGCCCGGTCGGTCAGCGCCTCCAGGCGCATCCGCACCTCAGCGCGGGCGATCTCCTCACGGTGGGCGGCGTCGGTGAGCCGGGCGAGGTCGGCGACGATCCCGTCCAGCTCCTCCCGGGAGCGCCCCGCCAGGCTCATCGCCTCGGCTCGCTCGGCCTCGATCCGCTCGCGCTCGGCCTGGGCCTGCGCGACCCACGTCCTGGCCGTGGTCGCAGCGCCACGGGCCTGGTCGCGCACGTACGCCGCGGCTCCCAGGTGCGCCTCGCGGCGCCTGAGGGCGCGCTCGGCGGCGGCGCGGTGCTCGCGCTCGCGGCGTGCCGCCGCCCGCAGCGACCCTGAGCGCCCCCGTGCCGAGCGCTCCCGCTCCTCGGCGGTGCGCAGCGCGAGCCTGGCCTCGGTCTCCTCGGCCCGGGCCAGCCGGGCGGCCTCGACGGCCGCGTCCCTGGCGCGGCCGGCCTTGTCCAGCTGTGCGGAGAGGGCGTCGTGCCGCCCGGCGTCCTCGGGGCCGTCGTGCTCGACCTGAGCCAGCGCGGTCGAGGCCGTGGCGAGCTCGGCGGTCCGCTGGAGGTGCTCGGACTCGGCCCGCTCCAGGACGCGGCGGGCCCTGCCCAGCTCCTCGTCGGCAGCCTCGGCGGCCGAGCTCAGGCGAGCGGTCTCCTCGGCCTGCCGAGCGGCCTGGGCGTCCGCGGCGCGCAGGGCTGACAGCGCCTGGGCCACGACCTGGCGGGCCTCGTCCTCGGCCGCCCTCGCCTGGGCCAGGGCGAGGTCGGCTGAGGTCTCGGCACGCGAGGCGGCCTCGGCCTCGACCGACGCCTCCTCGTGGGCCGCGGCCAGCTCGAGCACCGACCCGCCCGTCCGCCCGGACCCCAGGGCCCAGGCGGGGGCCAGGACGTCTCCGTCGCGGGTGGCCACGACGGCCTCGGGCTCGAGCTCGCGCAGGGCGCGGGCGGCGGGCAGGTCTGCGACGACCCACGCGCCGTCGAGCAGCAGTGACAGGGCGCGGCCCAGGCCCGGGTCGTCGGTGCTCACGAGCCCTGCCGCGGGCAGGGCGCCGTCGACGGGGGGCCGCGGCTGCCGGGCCCTCGGGAGCGTCGAGGGTGCCGCAGGGTCCTGCGGTCCGCGGTCCTGCGCGACGAGCAGTCGCAAGGAGCCCGCCTCCCGGTGGCGGGCGTGCTCCAGGGCGCGCGCGGCGGTGGCGGTGTCCTCGACGACGACGCCGGCGGCCAGCTCGCCCAGGAGGGCGGCGACGGCGTTCTCCCACCCCCGGGCGGTCGTCACGGACTCGGCGACGGGGCGGCGCACCCCGGGCATGTCGGCCTCAAGGAGCTCCGCCGTGGCGTCCTGGCTGGTCAGGGACAAGGCGAGCGTGTCGCGTCGGGCCGTCCAGGTGGCGCGGTCCGAGGCGGCCTCCCTGCGGGCGTCGGTCGCGGCCGACACCGCCCGGCGGGCCTCGGCCAGCGCGGTCGTGGCGGCCTCGTGCTCGGCGGCGGCGCGCTCGGGGCCCTGCCCGGCGGTGCTCGGCGACGGGCTGGCGGCCCCCTCGAGCGCGGCGCGCGCGGCACTGGCCCGGTCCTGGGCGGCGTCGAGGCTGGCGCGGGCCTGGTCGAGGGCGGCCTGGGCCGCCTCGTGGCGTGACCTGGCCGAGGCCAGGCGTCCGCCCAGGCGGGCGAGGGTCTCGCGGTGCTCGGCCTGACGTCGCTGGAGGGTGGCCTGGGCTGCCTGGGCCTGGGCCTCGGCCTCCTCGGCCTGCTGCCGGGCGCGTCCGGCATCACCCAGGACGGTGCGCGCCTCCTCGAGCGCCTGGGCGAGCTCGGCCTCGGTGTCGGCGGCCTCCTGGGCACGGCGCTCGAGCTCGTCGGGGTCCTCACCCCGGGAGGGGGCGGGGGCGGTCGTCAGGCCGCGGACCCTCTCGGCGGCGACGTCGGCCAGGGCCTCGAGGGACTGCGCCGCCTCGGTCAGCGCCTGCCAGGTCGCGGTGGCCTCCGACAGGCGCTGAGAGCCCGAGGCCTGGGCGGCGGTGAGCTCGGCCAGCCGTGCCCGTGCGACCCGCTCGGCCTCCTCGAGCTCGCCGCGGCGCCTGTCCAGGGCCGCCTTGTCCTCCTCACCCGCCTCGAGCAGCGACATGGCTTGGACGACGTCGTCGGCCAGGAGCCGTGCGGTGGCGTCACGCACCTCGATCTGGATCGTGCGCGCCCGCCGCGCCACCGCGGCCTGGCGCGCGAGGGGCCCCAGCTGGCGGCGCAGCTCGGTGGTCAGGTCGGTGAGCCGGGCCAGGTCGGCGGCCATCGACTCCAGCTTGCGCAGGGCCCGCTCCTTGCGACGCCGGTGCTTGAGCACGCCGGCCGCCTCCTCGATGAAGCCCCTGCGCTCCTCGGGCGTGGCTGTCAGCACCTCGTCCAGACGACCCTGTCCCACCACGACGTGCATCTGGCGGCCCAGCCCGGTGTCGGAGAGCAGCTCCTGGACGTCGAGGAGCCGACAGCTCGAGCCGTTGATGCGGTACTCGCTGCCTCCCCCACGGAACAGGGTCCGGCTGATCGTCACCTCGGTGTAGTCGATGGGCAGGGCGCCGTCGGAGTTGTCGATGGTCAGCGCGACCTCGGCGCGCCCGAGGGCGGGCCGCGAGCCCGCCCCGGCGAAGATGACGTCGGCCATCGACCCGCCCCGCAGGTTCTTGGCCCCCTGCTCCCCCATGACCCAGGTCAGGGCGTCGACGACGTTGGACTTCCCTGAGCCGTTGGGGCCGACGACGGCGGTGATACCCGGTTCGAGGCGCAGGGTGGTCGACGAGGCGAAGGACTTGAATCCCTTGATCGTCAACGTCTTGAGGTGCACCCCCCTCACGATACCGGCGGGGGCGCGCGCCGCCCGGCAGGAGTGCTGCGGGCCCGGCGCGCCGCTCAGGCCCCCATGCCCGCGTGCTCGAGGAGGTCCAGGGTGAGGTGGCGCCACAGCTGGGAGGACACCGAGCCGGGGTTGAGGTCGAGGACGTGGTCGGCGTAGGGCACGACGACGCAGCGGTGGCTCGCCCCCGCAGCCGCGAGGGCGGCGTCGAGCTCACGGGTCCCGGTCACGGGGACGACATGGTCCTGCTCACCGTGGACCACGAGCACCGGCGGCAACCGGTCACCCAGGCCCATGCGGCCGATCTGCTCGATTCTGGCCACCGGGTCGATCTGCGCGTAGACCTCGGGGACCTCCTGCGGGCTGCCGCCGGTGTAGCGCTGGGCGCGCAGGCGCACGGAGCCGGACACGACGAGATCGGAGTTGTCGTGGAAGGCGACCGGGTCGGCGATGGGGTAGGTCACCGAGACCGCGTCGATCTGGGGCACCCTGCCTCCGCAGGTCGAGCGGACCGCGCCGAGCACCTGGCGCGTCGCGGTCTCGAGGGCGAGGTGGCCTCCGGCGGAGTCCCCCACGAGCGCCAGATGACCTGGGTCGCCGCCGTAGTGCGCCGCGTTGGTCCCCACCCAGGCCAGGCCGCAGGCGACCCGGGACTGCGCGAGCTCCCAGGTCTGCAGCCGCGGCGTCGACAGGGGGTAGTCGAGGGCGATGGCGAGGTAGCCCTGCTCGGCGAGCCAGTGGGCCTGACCCCGTGTCATCGGGTTGAGGTGGTCGCCGGTCATCCACCCGCCGCCGTGCAGGAGGACGACCACCGGTGCGCCCTGGGGGTCCTCGACCGGCTCACCGGTGGCGGGGTCCCGGGGCAGCCAGATCCCCGCCTGGAGGACCTGGTCGGAGGCGTCGTCGGACAGGAAGGTCTCCTCGAGGTCCGGGGCCGATCCGGTCTGGCCGATGCCGGTCAAGGCCCAGGGGTCCAGGACGACCCCCTGAGCCAGGGCGAAGCGGACCTGGATGCCGGCCACGGCGGCCACGGCCAGGAGGCTGCACGCCAGCAGCGCCGCCGCCCAGGCTCGCACCCGGTCCGGACGCCGTCTCCAGGCCACGACGGCGCACAGGGTCGCCACGGCGACACCGGTCAGGGCGGCGAGGCCCCATGTCCCCAGCATGAGCGAGTAGGACAGCCCCGGCAGGGGCACGAACATCGCCAGGGCGCAGGCGGAGGTGAACAGGGCCGCGACGAGGAGCGCGACCGAGACCACGGGGGCATGCCCGAGACCACGGCGCCGCCCCTTTCCTCCCCTGCCTCGGACCGCGATGCTGCCGCCACGAGGACCTGGTCGGCGGGGACGGTTGGGCACGGCGTCACGATACCGGCCCGTCGGCCGGGCTCGTCCATGGGGAGCCGGGCCCGCCAGGTCGCCACGGCGGTGCCTGCCGCGGGGAACCGGTCCCCCCAGGTCGCCACGGCAGCGCCGGAGACCTCGTGGGGCCGGCACCCCTGCCGCTCGTCCGGGTCGTCCGCCTTCCCCGACCGGTCATGTAAATGTCGACCGTCCATGTGACAGCGAAAGCCCGGTCGACATTTACATGACCGGTCGAGGGGAACGGGTCACGCCCGCCCGCCGCCCGTTCGATCAGCCCTCTAGATGGTGCCTGCGTCGTTGAGCGCCGACATCGCGAGGACAAGACTGATACCCGCGACAAGACCGAGTGCCGCAGTGCCCCCGACCACGATGACGACGCGGGCCCGGCTGGTCGGGGAGGCCACCGCCCGTCGAGCGAGGACTCCTGTGGTGGCCAGGCAGACGACAAGAAGCGCACCGCCGAGCCAGAAACCGACCTCGAAAGCGCCCAGCAGGACAGAGGAGACCGGGTCATCGAAGGCGTACTGGGCGATCAGCCACGCCCCCGAGACGAGCGCGATCCCCGCGCAGGCGCCGGACGATCCCGCGCTGGCAACCAAGCGGGCCCAGTCCGGGTACGACGCCGTCCGCCCGGCCTCGGGGAGGTGAACAACAGAGGATCGGCGCATCCCCTCACTCTACGCGCGCGCAGCGAGACACTCTCTCGGCGCCCGACACCCGTCGGCTCCAGCGCCGTGAGCGACGAGCCCGCCGGCGCCGTCCGGGGTCGGTCCTCCCCCGGGAGGAAGAGCCCTCCTCCCCGAGCACGAGCACCGGCCGGGAGCACCGCTATAGAGTTCTCACCGAGGCAGCAGCCGCGGCCCGCACGTCGGCGGAACCCCGTCTCCCACCAGCCTCAGGAGGTCCCGTGCTCCACATCCGCCACCTGTCCAAGCGGTTCGGCGCCCTGCAGGCCCTTGACGACTTCTCCGCGGACCTGGACGACGGAGAGATCGTCGGCTTCGTCGGGGCCAACGGGGCCGGCAAGTCCACGACGATGCGCATCATCATGGGCGTGCTCGCCGCCGACGGGGGCGAGCTCACCTGGAACGGCTCCCCGGTGGACGCCACGATGCGTCGACGTATCGGCTACATGCCCGAGGAGCGGGGGCTCTACCCCCGGATGAGGGTCGGCGAGCAGCTGACCTACCTCGCCCGGCTCCACGGCGTGGACCGGGCCGCGGCCCAGCGCGCGAGCCGGGAGTGGGTCGAGCGCCTGGGCATCGCCGGACGCCACGACGACGAGGTGCAGAAGCTGTCCCTGGGCAACCAGCAGCGGGTCCAGCTGGCCGCTGCTCTCGTGTCCGACCCCGACCTGCTCATCCTCGACGAGCCCTTCTCGGGCCTGGACCCCGTGGCGGTCGACGTCATGAGCCAGGTCCTGGTCGAGCGCGCCGGCGCGGGCGTCCCCACGCTCTTCTCCTCCCACCAGCTCGACGTGGTCGAGCGCCTGTGCGACCGGGTCATCATCATCCGCTCGGGCCGTACCGAGGCCGACGGCACGGTCGACCAGCTGCGTGCCGGGGCCGCGCCCCGCTGGCGGGCCGTCGTCGACCCCGACGCCGAGGCCCTGTCCCGGCAGGACCGGGGCGAGCTCGACCCGCTCGTCGCCGCGGCGCTGGAGGACCTGCCCGCAGCCTCCTGGGAGAGGACGGCCGACGGCAGGCTCCACCTCAGCTGCGAGGGCACCGACGAACAGCCCCTGGCACGTGCCGCCACGTCCCTGGGGCTCCTGCGGGAGCTCGGCCCCGTCCGGCGCCCGCTCGCCGAGATCTTCAGGGAGTCCCTGGCCGATCCGGACCACGCCCACTGCGAGCACGAGGAGCGCTCATGAGCACCAGCACCGAGCACGAGGCGCAGGCCATGTCCCGCCGCAGCGAGATCCTCCTCGTCACCGGGCGCGAGCTGCGCACCCAGCTGCTCAAGAGGTCGACGCTCGTGTCCACCGTCGTCGTCACCGCGCTCGTGGTCGTCGGCATCATCGTCGCCGCCGCGGTCACCGGGAGCAACGACGGCCCCTACCGACTGGGGGTCACCGGAGCCGACGAGAAGGTGACGGCCTCGCTCCTGCCCGCGCTCAAGGAGGCCACGGCCTCGCAGACCGACCCAGTCGAGGTCATCGACCTGGCGGGGACCCAGGGATCGGAGGCGCTGTCCGGGGAGGACCCGGTCGACATGGTCCTCGACCTGTCCGGCGCGCCCAGGCTCCTGGTCGAGGAGCGCGCCGACGACCAGGTGGCGGCCGCCGTCACCGGCGTCCTGCAGCAGCGGGCCCTGTCGGACCAGATCACCGCCCTGGGCGGGGACCCCGTGCAGGTGACCTCGACCCTGGCGACCTCGGCCCCCGAGGTGGTCGTCCTCGACCCGCCCACCGAGGACCAGGAGGACTTCGGCCCCCGCTACACGGTCTTCATGGTCGTCAACACGCTCATGTACATGGTCATGCTCGGCGGGGGCCAGCTCATCGCGATGGGCGTGGTCGAGGAGAAGGCGAGCCGGATCGTCGAGATCCTGCTGTCCTGCGTCCGACCCACCTCGCTGCTGGCCGGCAAGGTGCTGGGCATCGGCACGGCCTCCATCGCCACGACGATGGTCACGGCACTGGCCGGGGTCATCACGGCCGAGGCGGTCGACATCATGCCCGGCTCCCCCGTCGACCTGGACATCACCCTCGTGGCGATGCTCGTGTGGATGGTCGTGGGCTTCGCCCTGTTCTCCGTCGCCTTCGGCGCAGCCGGCGCCCTGGTGAGCCGGCAGGAGGACGTGGGCAGCGTGACCATGCCGCTCATCATGCTGTGCGTCGTGCCCTTCATGGCCTCCATCGTCATGGTCATGGGCGACCCGCAGGCGGTCGTCTGGCGGGTGCTCGCCTTCGTCCCGCCGCTGTCGCCCTTCCTCATGCCCGCCCGACTCGTCTTCGGGGTATCGGGCTGGGTCGAGCAGGTCATCGCCCTGGCCATCGCGCTGGCGTGCCTGCCCCTGCTCGTGCGCGCGGCCGCGGGCATCTACACCCGCGCCGTGACCCGGACCGGCGCGCGCGTCCCGCTCCGAGAGGTCCTGCGCCGCGCCCGGTGAGGGCCGCAGGCACCACCGCGCGGTCGCTGCGCTCAGCCGCACCCGGCCGACAGGGCCCGCCTCGGACGCCGCCCGGGCGGGTGACGCAGGAGGCGGGCCCCGGGTCGCAGCCGGGGCTCAGCCGTCGAGCTCGGGGAACCAGATGCCGATCTCGCGGGCGGCCGAGTCGGGTGAGTCCGAGCCGTGGACGAGGTTCTCCATGGCGGGCGTGCCCCAGTCCCGACCCAGGTCGCCCCGGATCGTCCCGGGAGCCGAGAGGGTCGGCTCGGTCGAGCCCATGAGGGAACGCACCCCCTCGACCACGCGGTGGCCCTCGACGACCGCGGCGACGACCGGCCCACGCGTCATGTACCCGACGACGGAGGGGTAGAAGGGCTTGGACACGTGCTCGGCGTAGTGGGCCTCAAGGACCTCAGCGGTGGGCACGACCACCTTGAGGGCCACGAGGTCGTAGCCCTTGGCCTCGATCCGGCGCAGGATCTCGCCTGTGAGGCGGCGCTCGACGGCGTCGGGCTTGACCAGGACGAGGATGCGCTCGGGGGTCGCTGGGGGCATGGGGACGGGTCCTTTCACTCGGGTCACTCGGGTCACTCGGGTCACTCGGGTCACTCGGGTCACCCGGGTCACTCGGGAGACCGGAGTGACCCGGGCGTGCGCGCGATCCGGAGGACCACGCGGTGACGGTCCCCGCGCTCACGGCAGGGTCCGGCAAGAACAGTGACGCACGCCGCCACGCGGCGCAAGCGCAGGGACCGGCTAGGCCCCCGCGGCGTGGCAGGCCGCCTCGAGGAGGATGGCCGTCGACTGCGCCCCGGGGTCGCGATGTCCCTGCGAGTGCACGCCGTGGTAGGAGGCACGACCCTTGCGCGCCGTCATCGGCTCGGTGCTCTGCGCCCCCTGGGCTGCGGCCCGGGCCGCCGCGGCCAGGACCTCGGCGGGGCCGGCACCGCGGTCGGCGGCGGACCGGGCGGCCACGGCCGCCGGACGCCACGCGTCGAGCATGGTCTTGTCCCCCGCCTCGGCACGGCCGCGCACCTCGACACCCGCGCAGGCGTCCTCGATGAGGCCGGCCACAGCCGCGGCGTCGAGCTCGGTGAGCGTGCCGCCGCGCGAGGCCCTCAGGTAGGCGGTGCCGAGCAGGGGGCCCGAGGCTCCCCCGACGGTGGCCAGCAGGGAGGTGGCCACGGCCTTGAGGGCGCCTCCGGGTGTCGGCGGCGGGTCGCCCGCCTGCGCGGCTGCGTCGAGCTTGGCCAGGGCAGCCTCCAGTCCCCGGCACAGGTTCGTGCCGTGGTCTCCGTCCCCGATGGCCGCGTCGAGGGCGTTGAGCTCCTCGATGCTCTCGGTCACGGCTGCGGCCGAGCGACGAGTCCAGTCCACGACCCAGGCGGTGTCCAGGAGCTTGTCAGCGGTCACGGCGGTCCTTCACAGCGAGTTGGGACGGCAGGCACCCGGCGCCTGCACGAGGAGGAGCGGGGCCTGACGGGGCTTGCGACGTCATTGTCTCACGCCATGTCCCCCGTCGCATGGAAGGGCCACCCGCCCGGCGACGTCCCGGGGGCTGAACGGGCAGGGCGCCCGGCCCTCACCGGCGCGAGAACAGTGCTCGGGCCTCGGCGGCCAGGAGGACCGAGCCGACGATGAGAACCCCTGTGGCCGGCATCGGCGCGTCGAAGCCCTCAGCCAGGGACACGGCCCGGTCCACACCCTCGACCAGGCTCTGGGCGAGCACGACACGGTCCTCGCCGAAGACCTCCCGCGCCTGGACAGCCAGGTCCTCGGGGTCGATCGCGCGCGGGGAGTCGATGGGCACGCACACGACCGCCTCGCAGGCGGGCTCGAGGACCGACAGGATCCCCTCGACGTCCTTGTCGGCCATGACGCCCAGGACGACCACGAGGTGGCGCAGCCCGAAGGTCTCCTCGACCGCGGGCACGAGCGCCTCCATGCCGTGGGGGTTGTGGGCGGCGTCGAGCAGGACGGTGGGCGATGAGCGCAGCACCTCGAGCCGGCCCGGGCTGGTCACCGAGGCGAAGCCGTTCTCGACGACCAGGGGCGGCAGCGCCCTGCCGCCGAAGACCGCCTCGGCGGCAGCCAGGGCCAGAAGCGCGTTGTGCGCCTGGTACTGCCCGTGAAGGGGCACGAAGACGTCCTCGTAGACAGCGGCGGCCGTGGCCAGGGTGACCATCTGCCCGCCCACCGCACGAGTACGGTCGACCACCCGCAGCACCCCGGCCCCCGGAGCCTGCGGGTCCTCCTGCGGATCGAGCTCGCGGCGCCACACCACCCCGTGCTCGGCGGCAGCCGCGGCGATGACCCCCTCGACCTCGGGGGGCTGGTGGGCGGTGACGAGAGTGGCACCGTCCTTGATGATGCCGGCCTTGTTGGCCGCGACCTCCTCGAGGGACTCCCCGAGCCACCGGCCGTGGTCCCGCCCGACGGGGGTGATGACCTCGACCTCGGAGTCGACGACGTTCGTGGAGTCCCACGTGCCTCCCAGACCGACCTCGATGACGGCGACGTCGACGGGGTGGTCGGCGAAGGCGGCCAGCGCCATGACGGTGAGGACCTCGAAGAAGCTCATCCGCGGCCCCCCTCGCTTGAGGGACTGGGCGTCGACCATCTCGATGTAGGGCGCCACGTCCTCCCACGCGGCGATGAAGCCCTCCTCGGACACGGGCTCGCCGTCGAGGCTGATGCGCTCACGGATGGTGGCCAGGTGAGGGGAGGTGAAGCGCCCGGTGCGCATGCCCGTGGCCGCCAGGAGGCGCTCGATCATCCGCGCCGTCGAGGTCTTGCCGTTCGTGCCGGTGACGTGGACGACACGGTAGGCCCGCTCGGGGTTGCCCAGGATGTCGAGGGCCGCCTCGACCCGCTCGAGGGAGGGCTGGACGTGGTGCTCGGGGGCGCGCGCGAGGATCTCGGCCTCGACGGCGCGCATGCGCGCGCTCGTCTCGACCTCGCGGGCCGCTGCCTCCAGGTCGGCCCGGTGACGGGCCTCCTCGTCGATCCCGCCGGCCGGCTCAGGGGCGTCGGCCAGGACAGGCTCCCACTCCTGCCAGTCGTCGGCTCCGTCCTCGTCGACCTCAGCCAGGAGCTCGTCGAGCCGGTCCGGGTCCCCGCCGGGGATGAGCCCCTGGGCGACGAGCTCACGCAGGGCGCGCCGGTCCTCCTCAAGCCGCTCCTGCTCGGCCAGGTCCGCCTCACGGGCGGCCTGGTCGATCTCGGCCAGGGAGCGGTCGGGCTCGTCCGCCGCCTCGAGGTAGGGCAGGAGGGCGGGGTCAACCCCCGCGGGCTCCTCGTCGTGGCCCCGGGGGCCGAGGGGACCGAGGTCGCGCGGCGTGCTGTGGTTCATCGGAGGTCCTCCGTGGTCGTGCCGTGAGGGGCACGTGAGTCTAACCGCTGCGCGCCCACGGCGCTGTCGAGCGCCGTCGAAGGGAGTCGAGCGCCGTCGAGGGCCGTGACACCCTCACGGGCGGGGAGGAGGCGGGCGCACGCCGGCCCCGGCCCGGGAGCCGATGCCTCCCCGCCACGGGGAGGACGTTGCGGGACCATCACGTCCTCTGCGAGGACGAGGACGCCCTCTCCCACAGCCGACACAATGGCACCCGTGCCGACACCGAGCCACATCGTGCTCGGGCACAGAACATTTCATTCACTACTACTCACCGTCAGGAGCTGAGGCAGCCGCATGGAGACTCACAGGATCGCAGGACACATGAACCCCGGTACCGGGGACGGTGCGGCACCGGGCGGGTTCTCCCGCCGGACTGCGCTCGGAGCGCTCGGCACGGTCCTCCTCGTGCCCCTGGCGGCCTGCTCCGCCTCGGTCGAGGAGTCCTCGAGCCCGGCCGCGAGCGCCTCGGCGAGCTCGGCGGGCTCGAGTGCAGGCAGCACATCGGCGGCCGGGACGACGGAGGACGAGGCGATCGAGATGATCGCCGAGCGGGTGGCCGCCCACTGGCCCCACATGTCGACGATGTGGCCGGGGGTGGACTACACCCAGCACGACGTCATCGTGTTCACGGTCGACGAGGCGGGGAAGGCGAAGCGGGCCTGGCTCATCAACACCTCCGAGCACCGCGAGCTGACCCCTGAGGAGTACGCCTCGGTCGAGGTTCCCCCGTACTTCCTGGCCACCGAGTTCCAGGGACGGCGCTCCCTGTCCATGGTCCTCGACCTCAACCACCCCCTGTCGGGGGCGCCGAGCGCCGAGGACTCCTTCGAGCAGCCCGAGGTGCCGGCTGACCCCGACCCCGGGGTCAGCTTCATGTACAGGCTGCCCACCCACGAGCTGGTCCACATGTACTACCAGGACGGGGCCCTCCAGTCGGCGCAGGGCAGCAGGGACACCGCCTACCCCGTACGACCCCGAGCCGCGGATCGTGCGCAACATGATCCACTACCGGCTCAACCTCGCCTTCACCGACGCCGCCAACCGCCAGGAGCACCTGGGCCGGGCGAGGTACTGGCAGGACATGTGGACCTCCACCTACGCGAAGGACGCCGAGGCTATCCGCACCTACGACATCCGCGAGGGCGTGGCACGCTACCTCGAGCGGGCCGGCGACTACGTCGACCCCGCCCTGAGCGGCGAGGAGCTGACGAAGGCCCAGACCGCGGGCCTGGAGTACCAGTTCGACACGAGCATCGACGGGGAGTCCTACTCCCTGGGCTTCGTCTCCGGCCTCCTGCTCGACCTGAGCGCCCCAGGGTGGAAGGACACCTTCTACGCCAGCGGCAAGACCCTCGTCGAGCTTCTCCTCGAGCAGGTCAGTCCCGTCCAGGACGAGGAGGACTCGAGGATGCGTGAGCGGGTCACCGCTCTCATCGCCGAGGAGAACGAGCGCGTCAAGGCTGACATCGCCGTCATCGACCAGGCCGAGGCCGACACCTCGACCGCCTACCTGCGCACCGAGGGCGAGGCCTCGGTCAACCTCAGCCACTCCGGCACGTACTCCTACAAGGGCAAGACCGTCTTCGTCCAGACCTTCACCGAGCTGAAGGCCGCAGACGGCGGGTCCGTCAAGGTCTCGAGCCAGCCCATCGTCTCCTACCCCGACACCGGGGCGTACGTCATCGCCCTGCCCTCCGGGAGCTACACGTACAAGGACGGCACGCTCACGATCACCGGGGACAAGGTCTCCGGCGAGGTCAAGGCCACCGAGTCCACGGACAACGGCCGGAAGGTCTTCACCATGAAGCTGGCCAGCTCCTGAGAACCCGGTCGGCCCGGTCGGCCCGGACGTCCCTCCGCGGGACGTCCGGGCCGACCGGGATGTCCGGGATGTCTCAGCCCTCCAGGCCGGCCACCTCGGCGCT
The DNA here is from genome assembly GCF_900637165.1 of Actinomyces howellii. GTDB lineage: Bacteria > Actinomycetota > Actinomycetes > Actinomycetales > Actinomycetaceae > Actinomyces > Actinomyces howellii. The sequence goes on from NZ_LR134350.1 coordinate 964,235, forward strand.
GGGGGCCACGGCGGCCGGGTCGGCGATGACCGTCGCCTCGGCGCAGGCGGTCTCGGCCTTGATGAGCTCGAGGTGGGCCCCGGTCCAGGCGTCCCGGTCCGCCGGGACCCTCAGGGTCAGGCGCATCGGCTCGCCGACCTTGAGGCCCGCGGCCTTGCGCTCGTCCTGGACGAGGCGCACGAGGTCGCGGGCCCACCCCTCCGCCTCGAGCTCCTCGTCCAGGGCCGTGTCGAGGACGACGAAGGCACCCGCACCGATCATCGTGGCCGACAGCGCGTCGTCGTCGACCTCGATCCGGCTGGTCAGCTCGAAGGCGGAGTCCTCGGCCTCGAGCACCACCGGGACGCCGTCGAGGAGCACGTCGTCGAAGCGCACGTCGCCGTCCTCGGTCAGGCTCCACTGCCCGGTCTTGACCGCCGCGAAGAGCTTCGAGGTCAGCTTGCGCACCGCCGGGCTGAAGGCTCGCGGGTTGAGGGCCAGCTGCTCGGTCACCTCGTAGCCGGCGTCGGCGGCGTCGACCAGGCGCACCTGCTTGACGTTGACCTCCTCGGCGATGAGGGCGCGGAAGGGCGCCAGGGACACGGGGTCGGTCGTGGCGACGGTCAGGGAGCGCAGGGGCTGGCGCACACGCAGCTTGTCGGCCTTGCGCAGTGCCAGTGCCGCCGAGACGGCGCCGCGGGCCGCGTCCATGGCCGTCACGAGCGCCCCGTCGGCGACGTGGGCGGGCAGGGTGGGCCAGTCGGTCAGGTGCACCGAGCGCCGCCCCGTCAGGCCGCGGTGGACCTCCTCGGACACGAGGGGGGCCAGGGGGGCCATCACCTCGGTGAGGATGGTCAGGACCGTGGCCAGGGTGTCGAAGGCGGCCCGGTCGCCGTCGGTGAAGCGCGAGCGGGAGGTGCGCAGGTACCAGTTGGTGAGCACGTCGAGGAACTCGCGGATCGTCGCGGTGGCCCCGGTGATGTCGTAGGCGTCCATCTGCGCCCCGACGGTGGCGGCCAGGTCCTTGGTGCGAGCCAGGACGTAGCGGTCCATGACGTGCAGGGAGCCCTTGGGGCCGAACAGGGCGCGGTCGGACAGGTCGACTCCCCCGGTGACGTAGCCCTGCCCCTGGTCGACCCTCCCGGCGTAGAGGGCGAAGAAGTACCACGTGTTCCACAGCGGCAGGAGGACCTGACGGACGGTGTCGCGCACCGCCTGCTCGGTGACGACGAGGTTGCCGCCGCGCACGACCGGGCTGGCCAGGAGGGTCCAGCGCATGGCGTCGGCGCCGTCGCGGTTGAACACCGTCGAGACGTCGGGGTAGTTGCGCAGCGACTTGCTCATCTTGGCGCCGTCGTCGCCCAGGAGGATGCCGTGGGACACGCAGGTGGTGAAGGCGGGCCTGTCGAACAGGGCCGTGGCCAGCACGTGGAGCGTGTAGAACCAGCCGCGGGTCTGGCCGATGTACTCGACGATGAAGTCCGCCGGGTTGTGGGACTCGAACCACTCGACGTTCTCGAAGGGGTAGTGCACCTGGGCGAAGGGCATCGAGCCGGAGTCGAACCAGACGTCGAAGATGTCGGGGATGCGCCGCATGGTCGACCGGCCGGTCGGGTCGTCAGGGTTGGGCCTGGTCAGGCTGTCGATGAAGGGGCGGTGCAGGTCGGTGACCTCGACGCCGAAGTCGGCCTCGAGCTCGGCGAAGGAGCCGTAGACGTCGGTGCGCGGGTAGGCGGGGTCGTCGCTCACCCACACGGGGATGGGCGCGCCCCAGAAGCGGTTGCGCGAGATCGACCAGTCTCGAGCGCCGGCGAGCCAGTTGCCGAAGATCCCGTCCTTGATGTGGGCCGGCACCCACGTGATCTCCTGATTGAGCTCGACCATGCGCTCCCGGATGGCAGTGACCCTGATGAACCAGGAGGACACGGCCTTGTAGATGAGCGGCTTGCGGCAGCGCCAGCAGTGCGGGTAGCTGTGCACGTAGCTCTTCTGGGACACCAGGACCGCCCGGTGCTCGGCACCCACTCGCGCGAGGGGGCCGGTGGAGTCCCGCAGGTCGGTGACGATCGGCTTGTTGGCCTCGAAGACCTGCAGGCCCTCGTAGTCGGGGACCTCGGAGGTGAAGCGCCCGCCGTCGTCGACCGGGATGAGCGTGCCGATGCCGTACTCCTGGCAGGTGAGCATGTCATCCTCACCGAAGGCGGGGGCCTGGTGGACCAGTCCCGTGCCGTCGGTGGTCGTCACGTAGTCGGCGGCGATGACCTGGAATGCCTGGGGACCGGGCGCGGCGCCCTGGGCCAGGTGCGCCTCGTCGGCGAAGTAGTCGAAGATCGGGTGGTAGCGGCGTCTGACGAGCTCGGAGCCGGGCAGACGGCCCAGGACGAGGGGGTCCTCGCCGAGCTCGCGGCTCAGGGAGCCCAGGAGGTCGGCGGCCACGACGACGTCCTGGCCCGCCACCGGGGAGTCGAGCCCGGCGTCGACGCGCACGACCGCGTACTCGATGGCGGGACCGACCGCCACCGCGGAGTTCGACGGCAGGGTCCAGGGCGTGGTCGTCCAGATGAGGAGCAGCTCGGGGCTCGGGGCCCCGGGCAGGACCGGCTCGGTCAGGCGCAGGCCGACGACGACCGTGTTGTCCTGCCGGTCCTGGTAGACGTCGTCGTCCATCTTGAGCTCGTGGTTGCTCAGCGGGGTGCGGTCGTTCCAGCAGTAGGGCAGGACCCGGTGCCCCTCGTAGGCCAGGCCCTTGTCGTAGAGGGTCTTGAAGGCCCAGATGACGGACTCCATGTAGTCGGGGTCGAGGGTCTTGTAGTCGCCCTCGAAGTCGACCCAGCGCGCCTGGCGGGTGACGTACTCCTCCCACTCCTTGGTGTAGCGCAGCACCGAGGAGCGGCACTCGGCGTTGAAGGCCTCGATGCCGATGCCCTCGGGGCCGGTGATCTCCGAGACGTCGTCGATGCCCAGGAGCCGCTGGGCCTCCAGCTCGGCGGGCAGGCCGTGGGTGTCCCAGCCGAAGCGGCGCTCGACCCTGCGGCCCCGCTGGGTCTGGTAGCGGCCGACGGCGTCCTTGACGTACCCGGTCAGAAGGTGACCGTAGTGGGGCAGGCCGTTGGCGAAGGGGGGCCCGTCGTAGAAGACGAACTCATTGGGTCCGCCCTCGGCGTCGACGGCGGGCCGGGCGTCGATCGAGGCCTGGAAGGTCCCGTCGGACCGCCAGTAGTCCAGGACGTCCTCCTCGATGGCGGGGAAGGACGGGGACGGGTCCACTCCCCTGTCCTGGCGGTGGAGGGGGTAGAAGGAGGCACCGGTGTGTCCGGTGCTGGTCTGGTCTGCCATGGGGTCCGCCTCGTGTCTCGTGCGTGCGTGGACGACGAGGACGACGCGTCTCCTCCCCCGACCCGGGCGGCGCCCGACGGGGGTGGGTCCGCACCGCGGTACCACCTCGCTTGCCGCGCCCCCGGCGGCCCGGTGCTCCCGTGCCGGCCTGCGGTGCGCGACCGCTCGTGCGGGGCTGTACGGGCCCCTCCCGCCCGGTTCTAGTGGGGCGCCGGGGCGCCTGTTCTTCCGGGAGGCTCGCCGGTGATCCCCGGCGCGGGGCTCCGCGCCGGCCGGGTCATCGCCTGAGTACCCGGAGTCTATGAGGCACCTGCGCCGCCGGGCCAGTTCCGCGGGCCTCACGGCGACGTCGTGCGTGACACACCCTGCCGCGGGGCGGGGTCACGGGCCCGGTCGCCTCCCCCGCCGGCCGCTGGGCCGGGCCCCGGGAGGCGGGATAGAGTGGGTGACGACAGCCGTCGAGCCCCGAGGACACCCACCGTGCCCGCACCGAAGTACGAGCAGATCTACGAGCACCTGCGCGAGCGGATCGAGGATGGCTCCTTCCCCTTCCGCTCCTTCCTGCCCAGCGAGAACCGCCTGAGCGCGCACTTCGGCACGACGCGTCCCACGGTCCGCCGCGCCCTGCAGTACCTCGGCTCGCACGGCTACGTGCAGTCCATCCAGGGCAAGGGGATCCAGGTCATCCACCGTCCGCGGGAGGTCTCCCGCTTCCTGCTGTCGGGCATCGAGTCCCTCGAGGAGGCCGGCGGGCGCATCGGCACCGACGTGCGCACCGTCCTGCTGTCCGCCTCGACAGAGGTCGTCGACCCCGCGCTGTCGGCGGCCAGCGGCCTGGAGGCCGGTGAGCAGGTGATCCACCTCAAGCGCCTGCGCTTCCTCGACGAGCGCCCGGCCATCATCGACCACAACCGCTTCCTGCGCTCGGTCGTCCCCTCCGTCCCGGTCGAGGCCGCCGAGTCCTCGGTCTACGCCTACCTCGAGCACGAGCTCGGGGTGCACATCGCGACCTCCTCCCGCATGGTCACGGTCGAGGCGGCCACCCAGGAGGACCGCGAGCACCTCGACCTGGGCGGCCTCGACTGCGTCGCGGTGGTCGAGTCCCTGGCATTCGACGCGAGCGGCGTGCCCTTCGAGTACACCCGCTCGCACCACGTCCCCGCCACCTTCGGCTTCATCTCGACGGCTCAGCGGCTCCCGGCCCGGCGCTGAGCGCCCCGCCGACCGAGGCGGTCAGGAAGACCCGCCCGTACTTGAGGTTGAGGCCGTACATGGCGGGCTCGGTCACGCCGCACAGGGCGGAGATCGTCGCCGGTCCGGCCATGCGCTTGACCTTGGCGCTGCGGACCCGGACCCACACCGCCAGGGCCCCGCCGCCCTGGGCGATCATGGTGGCCGAGACGATGGCGTTGAGGGGCGAGTAGCCGGGGTCGGCGATCTGCTGGGAGATGATCGGGATGACCGCCCAGTGCAGGCCGAAGATGACCAGGCACTGGTAGAAGCCGCCGATGACGAGACCGGCCAGCGGGTAGGACAGGCCCAGGACCCAGGTGATGAGCGAGGCGATGGCTCCCGAGACGGTCATGACGATCGGGCCGAAGACGACGAGCACGAGGACCGAGACGATGAAGATCTCGAGCAGGGGCACGAAGATCGAGCGCACGACGGCGGGGATCCGCTTCTTGAGCCAGGGCTCGATCGTGGAGGCCAGCCAGGCCGCCACGATGATCGGGAAGATCGAGTAGGCGTAGGCGTTGCCCTCGGGCAGGGAGACGGGGATGCCGAAGAACTCGGTGTTGAACACCGTCCTGTCGATCGTGGCGAAGGCGTGGTAGCCCTGCGCCTCCGGGTCGGCCATGGCCACGACGCCGGGGTGGACGAGGACCCCTCCGATGATCGCCACGATGATGGGGTCGGCCCCCAGGCGGCGCGCCGAGGTGAAGCCGATGATGATGGGCAGGAAGTAGAACATCGAGCCGGCCATGGCCGAGATGAACGTGTAGGTCGGTGTGCCGTCGCTGACGATCTCGAACTGGGTGAGCAGGGCGAGCAGGCCCTGGAGGATGCCGGAGGCGGCCAGGACGCCGATGACCGGGATCATCGAGCCGGTGATGACGCCGATGAGCGAGGAGAAGCCGTACGTCACCCAGCCGATGGCCGTGGTCGGCCTGGGAGCCTCCGGCGCCGCCTCGGCCTGGGAGCCCTCCCCGAGGTGGGGCAGCTGCTTGAGGACGGCGTCGTAGACGTCCTCGACGGTCGCCCCGATGACGACCTGGTACTGGCCGCCGGGGCGCCTGCTGCCACCGCCCCTCCGGCAGAAGCCGCCAGGGTGAGGCCGGACAGGGCGGTCGCCGCCACGAGGGTGATCGTCCCGGCCACGGGGGCCACGACACGCCCGTCGCCGGGAGTGACGCCGTAGCCCAGGCCAAGGGCTCCTGAGGAGAAGACGGGGTCGGGGACGTCGTCGAGGGCGATGAGCTCGCCGGAGACCGGGGCGAGGAGGCCGGCCTCAGGAGGGCGGGCGGGTGAGGACATGGGGCGAGCTCCCTTCAGAGCCTGGCAGGGGTACGGGTGATGACCGCGAGCGCCTCGTAGGGCTCGAGGGTCACGGTCGGTGAGAGCCGGTGCTCGGGGTAGTTCCCGATGAGCACGTCACCGGCGACGAGCTCCTCGGGGATCTTCATCGTGGTGCGCCTACCACGGAAGCTGGTCAGGACGAGCAGCCTCGTCGTGCCCGCGGGCTCCTCGAGGGTGCGGGTGTAGGCCAGGACGTCGGGGTCCTCCAGGGCCCAGGGCTCGTAGGTGCCGTGGGCGATGACGGGCTCGGCCTTGCGCAGGGCCACGAGACGCCGGTAGTAGTCGAGGATCGTGCCCTCGCCCTCCTGGGCGGCGACGTTGACCTCCTCGTGGTTGGTCGGGCGCAGCCAGGGGGTGCCGGTCGTGAAGCCGGCGGCCGGTCCCGCGTCCCACTGCATGGGGGTACGGGCGTTGTCCCTGGCCTTGGCGCGGACCGTGGCGAAGGCCTCCTGGGGTCCCAGGCCCGAGGCGAGCAGCTCGGCGTAGGCGTTGTGGGCCTCGACGTCGACGTAGTCCTCGATGCTCGTGTAGGCGGGGTCGGACATGCCGATCTCCTCACCCATGTAGATGTAGGGCGTCCCGCGCATGAGGTGGATGGCGGTGGCCAGCATGGTGGCGCTCGCGTCGCGGTGGTGCCGCGGGTCCCCGAAGCGGTCGAGGGCCCGGGGCTGGTCGTGGTTGTTCCAGAACAGGGCGTTCCAGCCCCCGCCCGCCTGCAGGCCCAGGGCCCAGTCGTTGAGGATCCGTTTGAGGGCGGGGACGTCTGGCTCCATGAGCGTCCACTTGCGCCCCTGGGCGTAGTCGACCTTGAGGTAGTGGAAGTTGAACACCATCGACAGCTCGTGGTTCTCGGGCCGGGTGTACTCGACGCAGGCGGCGATGCTCGTCGAGGACATCTCCCCGACGGTGACCGCCTCCGGGTCGGCGCCGAAGCTGGCCGCCGCGAGCTCGCGCAGGTAGTCGTCGACGAGGGGACCGTCCGTGTAGACGGCTCGGTCGTCGGTGCCCTCGGGGGCGTCGGCCAGGGGCTCTGTCTTGCCGATGAGGTTGATGACGTCGAAGCGGAAGGCGCGCACGCCCCGGTCCCGCCAGAAGTTGACGACCTCGGCGGCCCGGGCCCGCACCTCGGGGTTGTGCCAGTCCAGGTCCGCCTGCCCGTGGTCGAACAGGTGGAGGTAGTACTCCCCGCCCAGGGGACGGCCCTCGTCGTCGACCGGCCCGAAGGGGGCCCAGGCGGGGCCACCGAACTTCGAGACCCAGTTGGTGGGCAGTGACCCGTCGGCCCTGGCCGGGCGCAGGTAGAAGTAGTCGCGGTAGCGCTGCTCGCCGGCCAGGGCGCGGCGGAACCACTCGTGCTCGGTGGAGACGTGGTTGAGGACCATGTCGACCATAAGACCGATGCCGTGCTCCCCCAGGGCGGCGATGAGCTCGTCGACGTCGGCGAGGGTGCCCATGGCGGGGTCGACGGCGCAGTAGTCGGAGACGTCGTAGCCGTTGTCCCGTCCCGGCGAGGGGAAGAAGGGGTTGAGCCACACGTAGTCGACCCCGAGGGAGGCGATGTAGGGGACCTTCTCGACCACCCCGCGCAGGTCGCCCGTCCCTGAGCCCGTCGTGTCCCGGAAGGACTTGGGGTAGACCTGGTAGACGACGGCGTCGTGGAAGCTCATGGGGCGGCTCCGGGGTGAGGGACTGAACAGGTGGGGGCGCCCGCGGCTCATCCGGCGGGGAACTTGTGTACACAAGTCTCCTGCGCGCAAGTAGAGGGCGTGGGAGCCTCGATGTCAAGCGCCTCCGGCGCGCACAGCAGCCCAGGCACGCCGGCACGAGCACGACGAGCACGCCTCGGGCACGACAAGGCCGGCGGGAGCACGCCCCCGCCGGCCCCTCCCGGGCTCCGGCCGCCCGCGCCCGCCGAGGCGGGCACGGTTCAGGCCGTCGTCGCCCCGGTGGTCGCAGTGCTTGTCGGGCTCGCAGTGCTCGTCGGGCTCGTCGTCGCCTCGTCCTGGAGGACGCCCGAGCCCTGAGAGCCGCTCGTGCCGTCCTGCTCGGTGGTGCCCTCGTCCTGGGAGTCGGGCACCGTCCGACCGGCCTGCCCGGACCCGTCGCCCATCGGAGCGCCGCCGCCCATCGGGCTGCCCTGGGGCGCCTGCCCACCCTCCGGCGGGGCGACCGAACTGCGCTCGTGGTCGAAGGCCTCGTGGGTCAGGGCGGCGTTGGCCACCCAGCCCGCACCGAAGGAGGCCACGACGACGGCGACGGCGGCCACCGCCTTGACCAAGGTGCGTCGCAGCAGGCCGCGGCGGTACCAGCGGCGTCGGGCCGGTGCGGCCTGCGCCGGGTCCATCGAGCCCGCGGGGGCCGCCGAGTCACGGGCCGCCACCGGCTGGGCTGCGTCGGGAGCCTCCTGGTCCGCCGCGGGCAGGGTCTGGGTCACCTCCTCGGCGGGGGCCTCAGAGACGGTGCCACGACCATCAGCTGCCTCGCCGGCTCCCTGGACGGGGTCGAGGTTCTCAGTGGCGTCAGGGTGGTCTGTCCTGCGCTCGCTCATCGGGGTCCTTTCCACGCTGTCCGTCCCGGTGCTCCGGGACGCGCGTCACGGTAGGGACCGGCCCTGAGCGGGCCTCATGCCGGCGCTGTGGCGCACCTGTGGACCCGTCGGAGCGCAGCGGGGTCAGTCCCCGGAGGACCTGGCCAGCAGCGTGTTGGAGGCCTGGGCGCGCGGGCGCACGACCAGCGAGTCGATGTTGACGTGGGCGGGCCGCTCGAGGGCCCACACGATGCACTCGGCGACGTCCTCGGCCACGAGCGGCGCCTCGACACCGGCGTAGACGGCCCGGGCGCGCTCGGCGTCCCCGTGGAAGCGGTTGAGGGAGAACTCCTCGGTGGCCACGAGCCCGGGGGCGATCTCGATGACCCGGACCGGCTCCCCGACGAGCTCGAGGCGCAGGGTGTTGGCCACGACCCGCTCGGCGTGCTTGGCCGCGACGTAGCCGGCGCCCCCTGGGTAGGTGTCGTGGGCGGCGGTCGAGGTGAGGAAGACGACGTCGCCGCCGCGTGCCCGCATGCCCGGCAGGAAGGCCTGGGTCACGCGCAGCGCGCCCAGGACGTTGCGCTCGTACATCGTCAGCCACTCCGCGTCGCTGCCCTCGGCCACGGGGTCGACCCCCAGGGCTCCGCCGGCGTTGTTGACGACCGCGTCCACCGGACCTTGGGCCAGGACCTGCGCGGCCAGCGCCTCGACCTGCGAGGCGACCTGGAGGTCGGCCGCCACCCACTGGCAGCCGGTCTGCTCGGCCAGGGCCTGGAGGCGCTCGGCGCGCCGGGCCGTGGCGACGACCTGCCAGCCGCGCTCGGCCAGGAGGCGGACGGTGGCCCGGCCGATGCCGGTCGAGGCGCCGGTGACAAGGGCCCGGCGGGCCGGGACAGGGTCGGTGGCGGGCTGGGTTGAGGGCGCGGTGGCGGTGCTCGAGGTCATGGGGCCATTGTCCCCCGTCCGCCCCGGCACCCCGGGGCGACACCGCGTCGAGCCCGGTTCAACGGGCGGGCTCGGACCAGGTCAGACAGGCCCGGGCAGGCTCAGGCAGGCTCCGCCGGATCTGCCGGATCTGTCGGATCTGTCGGATCTGTCGGATCTGTCGGATCTGTCGGATCTGTCGGATCTGCCGGTTCCTCGAGGATCCGCCGGTAGGCGCCTGCCGCGAGCTGGTCGACCCCCTCGACGTCGAAGGCCGGGCCGACGATCGCGGCGAGCAGGGTCGTGGCGATGAGCATGAAGGCGTCCTCGCGGTCCTTGAGCACCGGCTCCTCGCGCCCGCGGTGGCGGGCGACCGCCCGGGAGGTCTCGACCACCGAGCGCTGCCAGCCCTGGCTGAGGACCTTACCCGTGTCCTGGTGACGCAGGGCGTACAGGCACAGCTCGAGCTGGAGGAGGACCTCCTGAACCGGCAGGTCGGCGAGCTCGGTCGGCAGGCGGAGGTCGCGGGCGTCAGCCGCCTCGAGCTCGCAGGTGGCGATCTCGATGAGCAGCGCCTCCTTGGAGGGGAAGGCCGAGTAGAAGGCCCCTTTGGTGAAGCCCGCAGCAGCCGCGATGTCGTTGACCGAGGCGCCCTCGTAGCCCTTGGCCGCGAAGACGGACCTGCCTGCGGCGAGCAGCCGCTGGCGGGTGTCGGCGGACCTGGGACGCGCAGAACCCGTCCCGGCGGAGGCGAGGCGCTGCGAGGCTGCCCCCAGGTCCTTGGCCGCCTGCTCAAGGGAGCCGGCCAGGGCGGCCTGCCCGGATCTCGCCGCCCCCGTGACGGCCTGCCGTCCGGAGCGCACCGAGCTGTCGGCCACCGAGCGTGTCAGGGCGCCGAGGGCCTCGTTGAGGGCGCGGGTCGCTGCACGCACCTCAGCCAGTGCGTCCCCCTCGGGCCCTCCCGGGCGCTGAGGCTCGTCGGAGGAGTCGGTGGCAGCCATGGGCCCACTGTAGAGGAGGCCGGGGCGCGCCCGCCGCGAGCCGGGTGGCTCGGGCGCGCGGGCCCCGGGCGGCCGGCGCCGGCTCAGGCCCGTCGTCGTAGCGCCCACATGGCGCCTGCCACGGACACCAGGGCCCAGGCCGTCAGGACGGCCCAGGACCGCAGGGGCATGGAGACCTGGTCGGAGCACAGCCCGGCGCGCACGACGAGGGCCATCTGCTCAAAGGGCAGCCACTGGTGGAGGTCCTGGGCCCACTGGGGCAGGCGGTCGGCCGGGAAGGAGATGGGTGAGAAGAGCATGATGATGAAGACGAGGACCTGGGAGACGACCTGGGCCACCGGCGGCGGCAGGACGGTGGCCGTCGCGTACCCGATGCAGGCAGCCGTCCCCGACACGAGCAGGGAGCCGGGCAGGAGCCACCACGCCGGGCTCAGCTCGACGTCGAGGCGGGCCGCCCCGACCAGGACTCCGAGCACGAGACCGGGCAGGGCGAGCAAGGACCACAGGAGCAGGTCGGCCAGGAGGAAGGAGCCGCGCGCCACCGGCAGGGTGCGCATCCAGTCCAGGCTCCCCTCGGTGCGGGACTGGGAGACCAGCTGAGGGGTCATGACGAGTCCGAGCATGACCAGCGTGATCGCCGGCGCACCGGTGGCCAGGTAGAGGCTCGCCGTGGGGTCGGGGTCACCGACGATGAGGCCATAGCCGATGACCGCGGCCACCGCCATGAGGCCCTGGACGACGACGAGCAGCGGAAGCATGGGCAGGCTGCGCCGGCCCTGCCAGCTCAGGAGCAGGGCCACCTGCGCCGCCACCGGTATCGAGGCCGGAGCTGCCGTCGCCGTCGAGGCGATCGGGCTCGTCGCGGGGTTCGTCGCGGATGCTGAGGTCGTGGTCATGCCGGCTCCTTGCTCGTGACGGAGGTGGTGGGCAGGGGGGCTAGGCCCTCGGCCCCGGCGGTTGAGGTGAGGCGGACGTAGACGTCCTCCAGTCCGACGGCCTCAAGGGCGTAGCGCTCGACGACGCCCTGAGCCCGCAGGCCCGCCGCCCAGGCGACGGCCTGGGCCGTGCGGTCCTCCGCGACGCCGAAGGCCTGTCGCCGTCCGGTGTCGCGCAGCGCGACGAGCTGCTCGGGCGGGCTCAGCCTCCGGCCGTCGGGCACGGTCAGCTCCATGACGAAGGAGGATCCGTGGCGGGCGACGAGCTCGTCGGGGGCGCCTCGGGCGATGACCCGCCCGTGGTTGAGCACGACGAGGTCGTCGACGGCCCGCTCGGCCTCGCGGACGTTGTGCGTGACGAGCAGGACCGCCGTGCCCCGGTCGGCCAGGGCGCGGATCTGGCCCCACAGGAGGCGCCGTCTGACCGGGTCGACGTCGTTGGTCGGCTCGTCGAGGACGACCAGGCGCCCGGGCTCGACGGCGCACATCGCGAAGGCGGTCAGGCGGGCGACTCCCCCGGAGACCCTCTGGGCGGGTGTCCGCGCCCAGGGACCCAGGTCGAGGGCCTCGATGAGCCGGCGCGCCGACGACCTGGCACGGGAGCGGGAGGCGCCCCGCAGACGCCCGACGAGCTCGATCGCCTTGGCGGGCGTCAGGCCGGAGATCGGGACGTTGGCCTGGGCCTGGACGCTGGCGCAGCGGCGCGCGAGGTCGGGGCGGGCGACGGCGTCGATCCCGTCGAGCCGGACTCGGCCCGCGTCGGGCCGGACCAGGCCGACGACCTGGTTGACCAGGGTCGTCTTTCCCGCGCCGTTGTGACCCAGGAGCCCGACGACGCGGCCGGCGTCGACGCTCAGGGAGACGTCGTCGTTGGCGTGCACGGCGCGGGCTCCCGAGCCGTAGGTCTTGCTCAGGTTCTCGATGCGGAGGACCTCGTTCATGGGCATCGTGCTCCTTACCAGGGTGGGGCAGCCGACACTATACCGACCGGTATGAACATACCATACCGTTCGGTATTTCCCGTCCGCTCCTCGGCCGGGCACAGCGCGCCCCACCTCCGTGCGCACGACGAGCAGGACGGGCGGTGCGGGACGCCGTCGCGTCCGCACCGCCCGTCCTGAGGAGGGCCGGCTCAGCGCGAGCCGGTCAGGAGGGCCTCGAGCTCGTCGTCGGACCCCTGGAGGATGTCGAGGCCCGACCCTCGGACGCCCTCGACCACCAGGCGCTCGCCGACCTCCCTGAGGCGCCCGGCCCCCGCCGCGAAGGCACCGCCAGGAGCCCCGCGGTCCTGCCCGTCCGGCGACAGGGAACGGTCCTCGCGCCCTGCGAGGTCCTGGGCCGTCATCTCACCGAGGAGGGCGAAGAGGTTCTTGGGGTCGGCAGGCTCAGCCAGCAGGTCGATGTCCTCGTAGAAGCGCTCTCCGCCGGGCGCGCTCAGCGCGGCGTCGAGGTAGCTCAGTGCCGAGAAGTCCTCCACGGCGAAGCCCACCGAGTCGAAGACTGTCACCTGGTCCGGGCCGACACGTCCCGGCCTGCGACCGTCGAGCACCTCCCACAGCTCGGTGACCGGGAAGGTGGAGTCCTTGACCTGGATCTCCCCCTCGACACGGGTCTGCTCGGTGTGCTCGACGAAGACCGACCCCATGTCGAGGATCTCCTCGTCCAGCTCGGTCTTGCCCGGGCAGTCGCCGCCGATGCCGTTGATGTGGACCCCTGGACCGACGTCCTGGTGGTGCAGGACGATCGCGTTGCGCTTGTCAGCGGTGCAGGTCGTGATGATGTCGGCTCCGGCCACGGCCTGGCCCGCCGAGGCCGCGACGCGCACCTCGACCCCGTAGGGCGCCAGGTTGTCCCGCAGTTTGATCGAGGCCGCCGGGTCGACGTCGTAGACCGTGACCACCTCGACAGGGCGGACCGCGTTGACCGCCAGGACCTGGAACTCCGCCTGGGAGCCGGCACCGATGAGGGCGTGCCTGCTGGCGTCGGGGCGGGCCAGGAGGCGGGTGGCCAGGCCCGTGGTCGCGGCAGTGCGCAGGGCGGTGAGCACCGTCATCTCGGCGAGCAGGCGCGGGTAGCCGGTGCTCACCTCGGCCAGGACGCCGAAGGCCGCGACCGTCTGGTAGCCCCGGACGGGGTTGCCCGGGTGCCCGTTGACGTACTTGAAGGAGTAGGTGTCGCGGTCGGCGGTGGGCATGAGCTCGATGACGCCGAGCTCGGAGTGGGAGGCCACCCGAGGGCGCAGCTCGAAGGACCCCCATCGTCGGAAGTCGGCCTCCAGGGCGTCGATCATGCCTGACAGGACCGCCTCCGGTCCGTCCTGCATGATCCAGCGCACCATGTGGGGGACATCGACGAAGCGCACAGCGACCTCCTTCATCTCACGTGGGTGGAGCGCCATTGCTCCACTACCACGGTAGGTCGAGCCCGTGTCCACACGCAATCGCCAGGAAGCCCTCTTTGACTAACGACATCTTGCTTATCGACTGCTCATGCTGCACAGTTCGCACATGTCCTCCTCTGAAGTGCTCGACAGACTCGACCATTCGCTCATCGCCGCGCTGCGCAAGGACGGGCGGGCACCGGTCGCCGAGCTCGCCCGCGAGCTCGGGGTGACGCGCACGACGGTGACCAAGCGCATCGAGCGCCTCCAGGAGCACGGCGTCATCGTCGGCTTCACCGTCCAGCTCGGCCACGACGCCGCCCACGACGTGAGGGCCATCTGCCACCTGGCCATCGAGGGCCGCACCATGAACGCCGCGATCGCCACCCTGCGCGGCATGCCCGCCGTCACCGGCCTGCACGCGACCAACGGCGAGTGGGACCTCATCGCCGAGCTGACCGTGCCCACCCTGGCCGACGTCGACCACACGCTGGGCCGCATCCGGGAGATCACCGGGGTCCACCGCTCCGAGACGAGCCTCCTCCTGCGCTCGGTCCTGGTCTGAGGCGCGGTCAGGCGCCTCGCGCCCCAGCACCTCGCCGCCCCGCCAGGCGCCGCCGCACGACCCCGGCCCACACACCGACCCCCCGGACCGATCATCTAGGCTCGCGCCATGACGACCTACGGCTTCATCGGTGCGGGCAACATGGCGGGCGCGATCGTGGAGGGGATGGTCGCGGCCGGGCGGTCCGCGGAGGTGCTCGTGTGGAGCGCCCACGGCTCGGCGGCGGCACTGGCCGAGCGCACCGGGGTGGCTCTGGCCGCCTCCGGTCCGGACCTGGTCGCCCTGGCCGACGTCGTCGTCCTGGCGGTCAAGCCCCATGTCGTGCCGACGGTCCTGGCAGGGCTCCAGGAGGCGCTCGACGCCGCTCGCCCCCTCGTCGTGTCGGTCGCAGCCGGACTGAGCACGAGCCGCCTGGAGTCGCTCCTTCCCGACGGCGCCCGCGTCGTGCGCGCCATGCCGAACATGGCCGCCGGGGTGCGCGAGTCGATGACCGCGCTGGCCACCGGCGCCGCCGCCTCCCAGGAGGACCTGGAGGCGGTGGCGGGGCTCATGTCAGAGGTCGGGAGCACGATGGTGCTCGCCGAGAAGGACTTCTCCGCCTTCATCGCCCTGGCGGGCTCCTCCCCCGCGTTCGTGTTCACCTTCGTCGAGGCCCTGGCGCGCGCCGGCGTCGAGGCCGGGATCCCCAAGGCGCAGGCCGTCGAGATCGTCGCCCAGGCGGTCCTCGGCTCGGCGCGCACGGTGCAGGTCGAGGCGCGCCGACGTCGGGAGACCGGGCAGGGTCGCACCCCCGCCGACCTCGTCGACGCCGTGTGCTCCCCCGGGGGCACGACCGTCGCGGGTGTCGTGGCCATGGAACGTGCGGGATTCTCCTCCGCCCTCATCGAGGGCGCCAGGGCGACGAGGGCCCGCGACCTCGAGCTTTCCTGAGGAACGTGCCGCCCGCCCCGGTCCCCGGTCAGCCGGGGACCCCCAGTCCGTCGCGGCCGACGGGATCGATCCAGGTCGTCTCCTCCTCGCTCAGGGCCATGACCTTGGCCACGAGGGCGTCGACGCGCTCGTCGCTGCTCGCCAGGGGGTCGGGCAGGTCGACGGGGGTGGTCGGGGGCGAGTCGAGGCGCACCGAATCCCAGGACACGGCGAAGTCCGCGTGACGCTCCAGGCAGGCACGCACGAACCTGCCGCGCAGCGCGGCGCGGGTCGCCGGGGCGTGGTCGAGGGCGCGGTGGCGCTCCTCGTCGGTGCACAGCGCCGACAGGGCCCCCTGGGAGCGCAGCGGGCCGGTGAGCCCCGTGCTCGGCTCCAGGTCGTGGAAGGCCATGTCCACCCGGGTGCGCAGGGCCTCGAGCACCGGGCCCCGTGCCTGGGGGTGTCGGAGCCGGTGGGCCTCCATGAGCCTGCGCTTGACCGCCCAGTCCACCTCGGTGTCGATCCCGCTGGCGTCCTGTCGGCGCAGGGCCACGATGATCCGCGGGGCCAGGTCGGTCACGAGGTGGTCGGCCCCCTCGAGCGCCGGGGGGACGCCCTCGCGCTCGAGGCGCGTGAGCAGCCTGGAGACGAACTCCTCCTGGACGTCGACGGCGTCCAGGCGCCGGCCCCGGGCGGTCGTGGCCTCCACGGCGCCCCAGGGGCTCGTGCCCAGCAGCGACAGGGTGCGCAGCGGTGCCTCGAGCACGAGGTCGCTGAGGTCCTCGCCGGCCTCGAGGGCGTCGAGCAGCAGGAGGGTCAGGGCGCTGCGCAGGCCGGCGGCCGGCTCGGCCATGAGCGTGTCGGCGCTGGTCACGTGCAGGCGACGCCATGCGGTGGGGTCGGCGTGGGGCTCGTCGCGCGTGTTGACCAGGGCCCGTTTGCCCGTGGTGTCGGCCGAGGTGAGGTGCCCGAGGAAGGGGGCGCGCGGTGACAGCCCCCAGGCCTGGTCCTCACCGCCCTGTCCGTGGGCGGCCGGCGTCCCGGTCAGGGCGACGCCGGATCCCACGAGGACCGGCCTGGTGGCCAGGAAGGAGGCCAGCACCGGCAGGACCGCCTCGACGTCGAGGCTGCGCGGCACCGAGTAGCTCTCGTGGCAGCCGTAGGTGTGCCCGGCCGAGTCGGTGTTGTTGGCCAGGACGTGGACCCTGCCGGGGGTGCCCAGGCGCGCGAGGCTGGCCGAGGCGTCCTGGGCCATCTGGCTGAGCATCGACCGCCCGGCCTGGTCCTGGGCGACGAGGTCGCGCACCCGCACGCACTCGGCGGTGGCGTACTCGGGGTGGGCCCCGATGTCGAGGTAGAGGCGGCCGCCGTTGGGCAGGAAGAGGTTGTCGTTGCGGTAGCCGCGGGGCCGGTGGCGGAAGACGAGCGAGGCGACGCGCTCGACCCCGGGCAGGTCCACGTCCTCGCCGTGGCCGGCGCCGGCCACGGGGGCGCAGACGACCCCGAACTCGGTCTCCAGCCCGGTGACCCGGGTCACTGGCCGCCCTTCTGGACGAAGCCGCGCACGAACTCCTGGGCGTCGACGGCGAGCACGTCGTCGATGACGTCGAGCACCGAGGCCAGGTCCTGCCCCCTGCCCGGCCCCGTGGGGCCGGGAACCGGGGCGTCGTCCTCGGGCGGGGCGTCCTCGCTGCGGGAGCGGGAGGGCTGGGCGAACTCACTCATGGGGTGTCCTTCCTCGAGTCATCTGCTGGGGTGGGCTCCTGCACCCGCTCGCCGGGCAGCGCCCGGGCCTCTGGGGGCCCGGGACGGCGCAGGACGCGCATCGAGACGACCGGCACGCCGCGCCGTCCCGACACTCGCGCCCAGTCATCGGGGTGCACCGTGGAGTGCAGCCCCTCGTTCTCGGCGATCTCGTCGGCGACGGCGGCACGCAGGTGGGCCTCGGCCAGGCCGCGGACCCCGGTGACGACGAGCTCCTTGACCGCGGCCTTCTTGGCCCGGTCCACGATGTTGGCGAGCATGGCCCCCGAGACGAGGTCGGCGACGTGGAGGACCTCGACCTGTCCGTCGGCACGGGTGAGCTCGACGAGCTCGGTGGCGGGGCACCTGGCGTAGAGCATCTCGACGACCATGTCGATGAGGCCGTCAACGGCCGCCTGGGCCCCGCCGCGGTCGGCGAGCAGGTCCTCGCGCAGGGGAAGGTCGGCCGTCAGGTAGGTGGCCAGGATCTCCCTGGCTCCCTCGGCGTCGGGGCGACCGACGTGGATCTTCACGTCGAGGCGACCCGGACGCATGATGGCGGGGTCGATCATGTCCTCCCGGTTCGTGGCGCCGATGATGACGACGTTGTCGAGCTCGTCGACGCCGTCGATCTCGGCGAGCAGCTGGGGGACGACGGTGGTCTCGACGTCGGAGGACCGCCCCGAGCCGCGGGTGCGGAACAGGGAGTCCATCTCGTCGAAGAAGACGACGACCGGGACACCGGTGGCCGCCTTCTCCCGGGCGCGGGCGAAGATGACGCGGATGCGCCTCTCGGTCTCCCCGACGTACTTGTCAAGCAGCTGGGGGCCCTTGATGTTGAGGAAGTAGGCGCCCTCGCGGAGGCTGCTCGCACCGTCCTGGCCCCGGCCCAGCGAGGCCGCCACGGCCTTGGCGATGAGGGTCTTGCCGCATCCCGGCGGACCGTAGAGCAGGACGCCGCGCGGAGGCGTGAGCCGGTGCTCGCGGAAGAGGTCGGGATGGAGGAAGGGAAGCTCGACGGCGTCACGGATGAGCTCGATCTGGCCGCCCAGGCCTCCGATGTCCTCGTAGCCGATGTCGGGGACCTCCTCGAGGAGGAGCTCCTCGACCTCGGCGCGCACGACCGGGCGCAGGGCGATGCGTGCGGCGAGGTCGGCCACGAGGGCGTCGCCCACTCGCGGGCGGGCGTGGGCCAGGGCCCCGGACAGGGTGAGCACCTGCTCCTCGTCGTGGCGGGCCAGGACGAGGACGGTGGAGTCGTCGTAGGTCTCCTTGACGGTGACGACCTCCCCGTGCAGGGGCGCGGGGGCGGTGGCCGTGGCCACGAGGTGCTCGTTGAGGACGACGTCGTCCCCGGGGCTGAGGCTGGAGGCGACGATGCCCGGGCCGATGCCCACCCGGTGGCGTCGACCGCCCAGGGCGACGTCGGCGGTCCGCTCGGTGGCGTCGACGGCCAGGACGATGGCGTGGGCGAGCGGCGGGCGCTGGAGCGCCTCGAGGTCGTCATGGAGGGCGACGATCTCGGTGCGCGCCGCGCGCAGGGCGTTGGCCAGGTGGGTGTTCTTGCGGGTGAGGACCCCGGCGTGCTCGGTCAGCTCGCGCAGGCGGGCCGAGACCTCCGGGCCGACCGGCGCGCCGTCGGCCCCTGCGGCCTGCCCGCCACGGTGCCCGTGGCTGTCCTCGTCCGGGTGGAGCCCGGCACCCGAGGTACCAGACGTGCTCATCGTGTTCGTCGTCCTCGCCTCCCCTGCGGTCGGCGCCCGTGGAGCCGGCACCCTTGCCGCCTTGCTCTGGTACGCCTGTGCCAGGAGTCTACGGCGCCGCGCCGCCGGGTCTCAACCGAGGCGCCCGGACCGGGCAGCCCCTCCCCCGCCCGGTCCCCGACCCGCGTCCCGGGTACGGGTACGGGCACGGACGGGGTGAGCCTCACCACGGCCCGAGCCGGAGCGGACACGGGTACCTGCGTCGGGGCCGGGCCGAGGGCGTGACAGAATCTGCCCATGCTCGACCAGACCTCCTCAGCCGCATCCCCCCGCCCCGAGGCCACCGGGCGCCTCCTGCCCTCCGAGACCCGTAGCCCCCGTGTGCCGGAGCGGGTGAGCGCCGACGGGCTCGAGGACGCCTGGGACGAGCGCTGGCGCGCCCAGGGCACCTACGCCTTCGACCGGGGCGCCGAGCGCACCGAGGTCTACTCCATCGACACCCCGCCCCCGACCGTCTCGGGGTCCCTGCACGTCGGGCACGTCTTCTCCTACACCCACACCGACACCGTGGCTCGTTTCCAGCGCATGCGCGGCAAGGCGGTGTTCTACCCCATGGGGTGGGACGACAACGGCCTGCCCACCGAGCGCAGGGTCCAGAACTACTTCGGCGTGCGCGTCGACCCGACCCTGCCCTACGACCCGGACTTCACACCGCCCTTCGAGGGGGGCGAGGGCCGGTCGATCAAGGCCAAGGACCAGGTCCCGATCTCCCGGAGGAACTTCGTCGAGCTGTGCGAGCGCCTCACCGTCGAGGACGAGGCGCAGTTCGAGGCGCTGTGGCGCCGCCTGGGCCTGAGCGTCGACTGGACCCAGAACTACCAGACGATCGGGGCCCGGGCCCGCAAGGTCGCCCAGGCGGCCTTCCTGCGCAACCTCGCCCGGGGCGACGCCTACCAGAGCGAGGCCCCCGGGCTGTGGGACGTCACCTTCCAGACGGCCGTCGCCCAGGCCGAGCTGGAGTCCCGGGAGTACCCGGGCTTCTACCACCGGATCGCCTTCCACCTCACCGACCCAGCGGCTGCGGCCAGGGCCGAGGCCCAGGGGGCTCCTGTGGAGGGCGGGGCGGACGTCTGCGTCGAGACCACCCGCCCCGAGCTGCTCGCCGCCTGCGTGGCGCTCGTGGCCCACCCCGACGACGAGCGCTACCAGCCCCTGTTCGGCACGACCGTCACCTCCCCGGTCTACGGCGTCGAGGTGCCGGTCCTGCCCCACCCCGCCGCGGAGCGGGACAAGGGGGCCGGCATCGCCATGTGCTGCACCTTCGGTGACACGACCGACATCGACTGGTGGCGGGACCTCGGCCTGCCCCTGCGCGCGATCCTGCGCCGGGACGGGCGAGTCGTCACGGAGGTCCCCGAGTGGGTGAGGACCGACGCGGGCAGGCGGGCCTTCGCCGCCATCGCCGGCCGGACGACCTTCTCAGCACGTCAGGAGGTCGTCGAGGCGCTCAGGCAGTCCGGTGAGCTGCGCGGCGAGCCGGTGGCCACCGTGCGCCAGACCAACTTCTTCGAGAAGGGCGACAAGCCCCTCGAGATCGTCACCTCCCGCCAGTGGTACGTGCGCAACGGCGGCAGGTCCTGGACGAACCCCGCCTCAGGGGCCGACCTGCGCGAGGAGCTCATCGCGCGCGGCCAGGAGCTGGCCTTCCACCCCGACTTCATGCGCGTGCGCTACGAGAACTGGGTGACCGGCCTCAACAACGACTGGCTCATCTCCCGCCAGCGCTTCTTCGGCGTGCCCTTCCCCCTGTGGTACCGCCTCGACGAGGAGGGTCAGGTCCTTCACGACGAGGTCATCGTCCCCGAGGAGTCCAGCCTGCCTGTGGACCCGTCCACGGACACGCCCCCCGGCTACACCGAGGACCAGCGCGGGGTCCCCGGCGGCTTCGTCGGTGAGCTCGACATCATGGACACGTGGGCGACCTCCTCCCTGACCCCCCAGATCGCCTGCGGCTGGCTGGAGGACGAGGACCTCTTCTCCCGGACCTACCCGATGGACCTGCGCCCCCAGGGGCAGGACATCATCCGCACGTGGCTGTTCTCCACCGTCGTGCGGGCGGACCTGGAGTTCGGGGCGCTGCCGTGGGCCAACGCCAGCATCTCCGGGTGGATCCTCGACCCCGACCGCAAGAAGATGAGCAAGTCGAAGGGCAATGTCGTCACCCCGATGAGCCTGCTCGAGAAGTACGGCTCCGACGCGGTGCGCTACTGGGCCGCCTCGGCGCGCCTGGGCCTGGACGCCACCTTCGACGAGGCGCAGATGAAGATCGGGCGCCGCCTGGCCATCAAGATCCTCAACGCCTCCAAGTTCGCCCTGTCCATGGGGCTGCCCTGGGACGCCGACGAGGAGACCCGGGCGGCGGCGCCCGCGCCCGACCTCGACCCCTCGCAGGTGACCGTGCCCATCGACCGCGCGGTGCTCGCCGCCCTGGCCGACGTCGTCGAGACCGCGACCGGCTCCTTCGAGGCCTACGAGCACGCCCGGGCCCTCGAGGCCGCCGAGTCCTTCTTCTGGACCTTCTGCGACGACTACATCGAGCTGGTCAAGGACCGCGCGAACGACGCCGAGGGCACCCACGCCCCCGACGCGGTGCGCAGCGCCCGCACGACGCTGGCCATCGCGGTCGACACCTTCGTACGGCTCTTCGCACCCTTCCTGCCCTTCGTCACCGAGGAGGTGTGGAGCTGGTACCGCACCGGCTCGGTGCACCGCGCGGCGTGGCCGGCGCCGCAGCACCTGCGGCAGGCGGCCGGGGACGCCCAGGCCGGCCTCGTCACCCGCGCGGGAGCCGCGCTGGCAGCGCTGCGCAAGGTCAAGTCCGAGGCCAAGGTCAGCCAGAGGACGCCGATCCTGTCAGTCACCCTGGCCGCCTCCCCCGAGGTCGCGCAGGCCGTCGAGCTCGTCCGCACCGACCTGACCCAGGCCGCCAAGGTCACCGGCCCCTTCGAGGTGCTCGCCGCCGCCCCCCAGGACGAGGAGGGCCCCGGCGCCCAGGCCACCGCGGTCGAGCTCGGCGAGCCCCCCGCTCGAGACCGGGCGAGGTGAGCGGCGCCCGTCCCGCCCCGTCGGTCCTCCCGGCGCCTGCCGTCCCGCACCCGTCCCGTCGGACGGTGCGGGACGGGGGCGCCGGCTTGGGGACTTCTCCAAGGTCCGTTCACCATTCTGTGACTCCTCCGACCACGCCCCGGCCCTCCGGCCTGTCAGAATGACCCGGTGACGCCACAACCTCCCGCACCGATGTCCACCGGCACCCCCTCGGTGGCCGGCAGCCCCGCCGTCGTCGACGGGGTGGCTACCAGCCCCCTCATCCAGGAGCCGGACAGCACCTGGACCATCCCCTGGCTGCTGGCCGACCGTGTGGCCAGGACCCCGGACGCCCCGATCATCGAGCGCAAGTCCCAGCTTGGGGACTCCTGGACGAGGATCAGCGCCCGGGCCTTCGGGGAGGAGGTCACACGGGTCGCGGCGGGCCTGGTGGGCATGGGCCTGGCGCCGGGTGCGTCGGTGAGCATCATGGCGCGCACCTCCTACGAGTGGACGCTGCTCGACATGGCGATCGCCCGTGCGGGACTCGTGTCGGTACCGATCTACGAGACGGACTCGGCCGAGCAGGTCGAGTGGATCCTGGCGGACGCCGACGTGCGCCTCGTCATCACCGAGAGCGCCGCCCTGGCCGAGCTCGTGCGCAGCGCCGTGTCCGTCAACGCCTCGACGCTGCCTGACCGGCCCTGCGTGCGGGTCCTGTCCCTGGACCACGACGCGATCAGCTCGATCAGCACCGCGGGCCAGGAGGTCACCCGGGCCGAGCTCGACGCGCGGACCAACGCCCTGAGCGCTGAGGACCTCTACACGATCATCTACACCTCCGGCACGACCGGCAGGCCCAAGGGGGTCGAGCTCACCCACGGCACGGTGGCCGGCCTGGCGTGGAACGGCGTGCGCTGGATCCCCGACCTGCTCAACTCCTCGAGCACCCGTCTCCTGCTGTTCCTGCCGCTGGCGCACTCCTACGCGCGCTTCCTGCAGACGCTGGCCATCGCCGGCAACGGGACCCTGGGCCACACCCCGGACGTCACGACCCTCCTGCCGGACCTCAAGGCCTTCGGCCCCTCCTACGTCCTGGCCGTCCCCCGGGTCCTGGAGAAGATCTACAACGCCGCCGACGCCAGGGCGGGATCCGGGGCGCGGCTCAAGACCTTCCGGTGGGCGGCCAAGGTCGCCATCGAGTACTCCCGCGCCCTGGACACCCCTGAGGGGCCCTCGCGCCGCCTGCGCGCCGCCCACGCGCTTGCCGACCGGCTTGTCTTCCGCACGATCCGCGCCCTGCTCGGTCCCAACGCGCGCTACGCGATCTCCGGAGGCGGTCCCCTGGGCCAGCGTCTCGGCCACTTCTACCGCGGCCTGGGCCTGGTCATCCTCGAGGGCTACGGCCTGACCGAGACGATCGGCCCGACCACCGTCAACCTCGACGTCCGCAACAAGATCGGGACGGTGGGGCCCCCGGTGTGCGGCAACGAGGTGCGGGTGGGGCCCGACGGCGAGCTCGAGGTCCGCGGCCTGGGCGTGTTCACCCGCTACCACAACGACCCCGAGGGCACCGCCGAGTCCTTCACCGACGACGGCTGGTTCCGCACCGGCGACATCGGCGACATCGACGAGGACGGCTGGGTGCGCATCACCGGGCGCAAGAAGGACCTCATCGTGACCGCCGGGGGCAAGAACGTCGCCCCCTCGATCCTCGAGGACCGTCTGCGCGGGCACCCCCTGGTCTCCCAGGTCCTCGTCATCGGCGACGGCGAGCCCTTCATCTCGGCGCTCATCACCCTCGACACCGAGATGCTCCCCCAGTGGCTCAAGAACCACGGCCTGCCCGAGATGGACGTGTCCGAGGCGGCCCTGCACCCCGACGTCCTCGGTGCCCTCGACAGGGCGGTGGCCAGGACGAACCGGGCGGTCTCGCGGGCCGAGTCGATCCGCACCTACCGCGTGCTGCCGACGGACTTCACCGAGGCCAACGGCCTGCTCACGCCCTCCCTCAAGGTCAAGCGCGCCAAGGTCCTCGAGCGCTACGCCGACACCGTCGCACAGATCTACGCCTCGACGAGGAAGGGACCCCAGGAGTGACCACCGCACAGCCCACTGAGCCCGACCAGCCCGTCCAGGAGGCCTCGACCGCCCTGCTCGTGCCCGCCCACGCCGCGATGACGACGCCGTGGGCGCTGGCCGAGCGGGTGCGCACAAACCCCGACGGGGCCCTCATCGCCCGCAAGTCCTCGGTAGGCGGCAGGTGGCGGGAGCTGTCGGCCCGCGCCTTCCGCGACCGGGTCCGAGAGGTCGCCGCGGGCCTCGTCGCCCACGGCCTGCGGCCCGGGGACGCCGTGGGCATCATGTCCCACACCTCCTTCGAGTGGACGCTTATGGACTACGCCGCCTGGGAGGCCGGCCTCGTCGTCGTCCCCGTCTACGAGACCTCCTCGGCCGAGCAGGCCCGGTGGATCCTCACCGACTCCCGTGTGCGCTTCGTCCTGGTGGAGAACGAGGCGATGCACACGATGCTCACCGCGCTGGCCGCCCAGGAGCCCTCCCTGGAGGGCATGGAGGTCATGTGCGTGTCGAAGGACGCGATCACCACCCTCATCGCCGACGGCAAGGGAGTCGACCTCGGCGAGCTCGACTCCCGCGCCTCCCGTCTGACGAGCAACGACCTGGCGACCATCGTGTACACCTCGGGGACGACCGGGCGCCCCAAGGGAGTCGAGCTCACCCACGGCAACCTCGTCCACCTGTGCGTCAACACGGTCGACCACGTCCCGGAGGTGCTCAGGGCGCCCGAGGTCCGCGTCCTCCTCTTCCTGCCCCTGGCCCACGTGCTGGGCCGGTTCATCGAGGTCGCCATCGTGTGCTCGCCGGCGGGGGTCATGGGCCACGCCCCCGACGTCAAGAACCTCGTGACCGACCTGTCCTCCTTCCGCCCCACCTTCGTCCTGGCGGTGCCGCGGGTCTTTGAGAAGATCTACAACGCCGCGGACGCCCGGGCCACAGGGACCCGGCAGAAGGTCTTCCGCATGGCCGCCAAGACGGCTATCGCCTACTCCCGCGCCCTCGACACGCCGGCGGGCCCGGGACGGACCCTGCGCGCCCAGCGGGCGGCCGCCGACCGGCTCGTCTTCTCCAAGCTGCGCGCGGTCCTGGGGGGCCGCGTCACCCACGTCATCTCCGGCGGCGGACCGCTGGGCGAGCGTCTGGGCCACTTCTACCGCGGGGCGGGCGTCACGGTGCTCGAGGGCTACGGGCTGACCGAGACCGCCGCGCCGTGCACCGTCAACCTGCCCTCGGCCACGCGCATCGGCACCGTGGGGCTGCCCATGCCGGGGACCTCGGTGCGCCTGGACGAGGACGGAGAGATCCTCGTCAAGGGCATCGGGGTCTTCCGGGGCTACCACGAGGACCCCGAGGCGAGCGCGGAGGTCCTCACCGGTGACGGACCGTGGCTGCGCACCGGCGACATCGGCTCCTTCGACCCGGGGGGCTTCCTGCGCATCACCGGCCGCAAGAAGGAGATCATCGTGACCGCCGGCGGCAAGAACGTCGCCCCGGCGGTCCTCGAGGACCGTCTGCGCGGCCACCCGCTCGTCTCCCAGGTCCTCGTCGTGGGCGACAACCGCCCGTGCATCGGGGCACTGGTCACCCTCGACACCGAGATGCTGCCCCTGTGGCTGTCGAGCCACGGCCTCGAGGAGATGGACCCCGTGGCCGCCACGACCGACCCCCGGGTGCGCGCAGCCCTCGAGCGGGCCGTGGCCAGGGCCAACGAGGCGGTCTCGCGGGCCGAGTCGATCCGCACCTTCACGATCCTGCCCGGGGACTTCACCGTGGAGAACGGCCTGCTCACCCCCTCCCTCAAGGTGCGCCGGGCCGAGGCCTGCCAGCGCTTCGCCGCCCAGATCGACGAGCTCTACACCCGCCTGTAGGCCCCTTCCCCTCCCCGCCCCTCCCCCGCGAGATCGGGACAAATGACACCTCGAGATCGGG
The DNA here is from genome assembly GCF_900637165.1 of Actinomyces howellii. Lineage (GTDB taxonomy): Bacteria > Actinomycetota > Actinomycetes > Actinomycetales > Actinomycetaceae > Actinomyces > Actinomyces howellii. The sequence goes on from NZ_LR134350.1 coordinate 989,909, forward strand.
ACTAATGGCACCTCGAAATCGCCGCATCCGGCACGGTGGGTCGGAGAGGGGCACTGTCCCGCTTCCCAGTGAGGAGGGTGTGCGCCCGCGTCCTGGCGGGGGCGTGCGCCCGTCAGGACGTCAGTCCGTCCTTGATGGCCTCGTGGTGGTGGATGACCTCGGCGACGATGAAGCTGAAGAACTTCTCGGCGAAGACGGGGTCGAGGCCGGAGTCGGCCGCCAGGGCGCGCAGCCGGGCGATCTGGCGCTCCTCACGCGCGGGGTCGGAGGCGGGCAGGTCCATCTGCGCCTTGAGCACCCCGACCTGCTGGGTGCAGCGGAAGCGTTCGGCCAGGAGGTGGATGAGGGCGGCGTCGAGGTTGTCGATCGTCGCACGGTAGGAGGCCAGCTGCGGCGGGACGCCGGGCTGCTCGTGCTCCGGCGTCCAGGGTCCGGGGCGCACCGGCGTCATGCGGTGCGGGTCCTCTCCCCGTGCTCGCCGCCGACCTTCTTCGAGGTCGCGCTCAAGGAGCCCGAGCCGGACTCGTAGCGGGGGCGACCCGAGCCCTGTACGGCGTCGGCGTCGACGACGACCCTCCCGACCTCGGGCATCGAGGGCACCTCGAACATGGCCTGGCCCAGGACCTCCTCGACGATGCTCGTCAGCCCGCGGGCCCCGGTCTTGCGCTCCAGGGCCAGGGAGGCCACCGCCTCGATGGCCTCGGGGGTGAGCTCGAGCTCGACGCCGTCGAGGCTGAAGAGGTACTGGTACTGGGAGACCAGGGCGTTCTTCGGCTCGGTCATGACCCTGACGAGCTCGGGGACGCCGAGGTCCTGGACGGTGGCGATCACCGGCAGCCGCCCGATGAACTCGGGGATGAGACCGAACTTGTGGAGGTCCTCGGGGCGCACCGGGGAGGCGAAGACGTCCCGGGCCTGGTCCTTGGCCAGGGTGGCGCCGAACCCGACGAGCTGGGCGCCGACCTCCTTGCGCTGACGCTGGCGCACGATCTCCTCGATGCCGGCGAAGGCGCCCGCCGCGATGAACAGGATGTTGGTCGTGTCGATCTCGAGGAAGTCCTGGTGCGGGTGCTTGCGCCCCCCTCCCGGCGGGACGGAGGCGGTCGTGCCCTCGATGATCTTGAGCAGGGCCTGCTGGACGCCCTCACCCGAGACGTCCCGGGTGATCGACGGGTTCTCCGCCTTGCGTCCGATCTTGTCGATCTCGTCGATGTAGATGATGCCCTTCTCGGCGCGCTTGACGTCGCCGTCGGCGGCCTGGATGAGCTTGAGGAGGATGTTCTCCACGTCCTCACCGACGTAGCCCGCCTCGGTCAGGGCGGTGGCGTCGACGATGGCGAAGGGGACGTCGAGAAGCTTGGCCAGGGTCCGGGCGAGATGGGTCTTGCCGGTTCCGGTGGGCCCAAGCAGGAGGATGTTGGACTTGCCGAGCTCGAGGCCGTCGCCCTCGGCGACCGAGCGCTCGCGCACCTGCACGCGCTTGTAGTGGTTGTAGACGGCCACGCTCATCGCGCGCTTGGCGCGCTCCTGGCCGATGACGTACTGGTTGAGGAAGTCGAAGATCTCCTGGGGCTTGGGCAGCTCGAGGGGCACACCCGCCCCGGAGTCGCTCAGCTCCTCGTCGACGATCTCGTTGCACAGCTCGATGCACTCGTCGCAGATGTACACCCCTGGTCCTGCGATGAGCTTCTTGACCTGCTTCTGGCTCTTGCCGCAGAAGGAGCACTTGAGAAGATCGACGCTCTCTGCGCTTCGTGCCACCGGGGTCCCCCTCAGTCGATCGGTTCCGGCCATGTGGACGAGATGGGTGCGGGCGCCATCCCCTGGTGGCCGTTCCGCCAAGCCTACGGGTAAACAGGCGCTCTGTGCTGGTGTGGGAGGCGGTTCGCAACACAATTGCCTATGCCGTCGGTAACACCTTACCGTTCGGTCAAGCCGCGCACCGAGCGGCTCGTCGCCGGGGCCGTCGTCCACCTGGCTCCGGGCCGGCACCATCACTCGACCGCTGCCTCCACCTGGCGCGGCAGCCGGTCGCCGTCGAGGCTCCGGACCGCGCTCTCAGCCGCAGGTCCAGAACAACCTCCCCCCGCGCGAGACAGGGCTACCGGGCTCGGTCGGCCAGGCGACGCAGCAGGGCGATGTCGTGGAGGTCCTGCGCCCGGGGTTCATATCCCTCGTGGAGGTTCAAGAGGGTCGTGGCGTCGGCGACGACGACCTGGCGGCCGCCGATGCGTCCTAGCGTGCGGCTGGAGGCCCGGTGCTCGAAGACCTGGGTGCCGAAGCCGGCCTGGACGCCGTCTCCACCCGGACCCACCTCCATGGGATGCACGTCGACGCCGCAGCTTCCGCGCCGGAGCTCGACACGGATCGGCAGCCAATCGGTGACCACCTCGTATCCTCGCCCGCTCAGCCACCGCAGCAGCGCCTCGCATGCACCCGCCTCAACGATGACGTCGAGGTCGCCGTGGTCGCGGGTCCGGTGCCCCACCAGCGCGTCGACCGCCCAGCCTCCGGTGACGACGTAGACCGCCCCGTGGTTCTCCAGCCAGTCGACCACCGCGACCACCTCGATCGCGGGCATGCCGTCGGCCTGCTGCCCACAGGAACCTGGCTGCTCCATGCCGACCCCCTCCTAGTCTCGTTGAGCCCGGGCCCGGCTCACGTCATCCACCGCATGCACCCGTGGCCGCCAGGACGACTCGGCCATCCCTGCAGGAATGCGCCCCGACGCCACAGGCCCCGCGCCCGGGACGAGCCGGGCGCGGGGCGGGCGGTCAGGACGAGTGGGGCGAGGGCGCCGCCTTGCGCGGGCTGAGCACCTGGTCGACGATGCCGTACTCGAGGGCCTGGGGGGCGGTGAGGATCTTGTCGCGCTCCAGGTCCGTGTGGACCAGCTCCCGGTCCCGACCGGTGTGGAGGGCGATCGTGTCCTCCAGCCACACCCGCATGCGGTCGATCTCGTCGGCGACGATCTCGATGTCGGAGGCCTGGCCGTGCATGCCCTCCATGGCGGGCTGGTGGATGAGCACGCGGGCGTTGGGCAGCGCCAGCCGCTTGCCCGGCGCTCCGGCGGCCAGGAGGACGGCGGCGGCCGAGGCGGCCTGCCCCAGGCAGACTGTCTGCACCTGCGGCTTGATGTACTGCATCGTGTCGTAGATGGCGGTCAGCGCGGTGAAGGAGCCGCCCGGGCTGTTGATGTACATCGTGATGAGCCCGTCGGGGTCCTGGGACTCCAGGACGAGGAGCTGGGCCATGATGTCGTCGGCGCTGGCGTCGTCGACCTGGACGCCCATGAAGACGATGCGGTCCTCGAAGAGCTTGGCGTAGGGGTCCTGGCGCTTGAAGCCGTAGGCGGTTCGCTCCTCGAACTGCGGCAGGATGTAGCGCGCGCTCGGCAGCGCGGGGGCGGTGCCCGTGGCGCCGACCTGCCGGGCGACGGCGTCGAAGTAGGGGCGAGAGCTCGTCATGTTAGTTCTCTCCGTTCTGCTGGCCGATCTCCCGGCTAGAGCGCACGATGTGGTCGACGAAGCCGTACTCGAGGGCCTCCTGGGCGGAGAACCAGTGGTCCCGGTCGGAGTCGGCGATGATCTCCTCGACGGTGTGGCCGGTGTTGGCCGCCGTGATCTCCGCGAGCTCCTGCTTCATCTTGATGATGAGGTCGGCGTTGATGCGGATGTCCGTGGCCGACCCTCCGGCGCCTCCCGAGGGCTGATGCATGAGCACGCGTGCGTGCGGGGTGAGGTAGCGCTTGCCCTTGGCCCCTGCGGACAGCAGGTGCTGGCCCATGGAGGCCGCCAGCCCCGTGGCCACGGTGGCGACGTCGGGCTGGACGTACTGCATCGTGTCGTAGATGGCCATTCCCGCGGTGATCGAGCCGCCGGGGCTGTTGATGTACAGGTAGATGTCCCGGTCGGGGTCCTCGGCGGCCAGCAGCAGCATCTGGGCGCAGATGGCGTTGGCGTTGTCGTCGCGCACCTCGGAGCCCAGCCAGATGATGCGCTCCTTGAGCAGACGGTTGTAGATGGAGTCGGTCAGGCCCAGGCCGGCCCCGGGGCCCTCCGCCACGGGCGCGGCGGGCGAAGTCATGACGCTCACGGCAGTCCTCTCGTTCTCGGTCGTGCCAACGCTAACGCGGCCGCAGCGGCGCCGATGCCCGCGCTCCCGCCCTTTTCGCTGTCGGCACAGGGTTGTCGGGCCCCGGAGCGAGCACGCGCGGACGCCTTCCAACGCGCAGCGCAATCTAAGTTAGGCTTGCCTAAGCAAGCCGAGGCGAGCGCGATGGAGGACGACATGACCGAGGACCACACGAACGGGGAGCCGACCACGCCGCGGGGCAGCCGGACCGGGCCCGAGAGCCAGCGGCTGCAAGGCCACTGGTTGCTGGCGATGCTCGGCAAGCGCGTCCTGCGCCCCGGGGGCATCGCTCTGACACGGCGCATGCTGGCCGCCGCCCGGCCCAGTTCCACCGACAGGATCGTCGAGTTCGGCCCCGGAGTGGGGCGGACGGCCCAGATCCTGCTCGAGGTGGAACCGACCTCCTATGCGGGCGTCGACCCCAACCCGGAGGGGCGCGTCCAGGTGGAGGCGGTCCTGGCCGGGCACCCGCAGGCTCGCTACGTCGTCGCCGACGCCGCCACCACGGGCCTACCCGATGCCGAGGCCGACCTTGTCGTCGGGGAGGCCATGCTCACGATGCAGCCGCCGGAGGGCAAGGCGGCCATCATCGCCGAGGCGGCCCGGATCCTGGCCCCCGGCGGCCGCTACGCGATCCACGAGCTGGCCTTCCGCTCCGACAGGGACCCCGCGGAGCTGGAGGAGGCGCGCCGGAGGATCTCCCGCACGATCAAGGTCGGGGCGCGCCCGCTCACCCGCCAGCAGTGGTCCGAGCTCCTCGCCGGGGCAGGGCTGGAGGTCGTGTGGACCGCGACGAGCCCGATGCGGCTGCTCGAACCCAGCCGCCTCGTCCGTGACGAGGGCCTCCTCGGGGCGCTGCGCTTCGCCCGCAACGTGCGGCGCACCGCAGGGGCAGCGGGACGGGTGCGCCAGATGCGCCAGGTCTTCCGCGCCCAGCGCAGGACGCTCACCGCGGTCGCGATCGTGGCCCGCAAGCCCGGCACGCAGGCCAGCGGGAGCGCCAGCGACCCGGACGCGGCAGCCTGAGGCGTTCCTGCCGAGCCCGCCAGCGGGTCCGGGGGCGGCTAGGCTGGCACGCACCACGCACGCCGACAAGACGCCGACCCGATGCCGGCACGACGCAGCACGCCGATCGACAGCGAGAAACAGGAGACACCATGCCCACCACCCCCGTCTCGGAGTCGCTCATCCGCCTGGGCCTGACCGAGGCCCTTCCGGTCAGCCAGGACGCCACGACCTCCCGGGTCGTCGTCAACAACGACCTCCTGCGCACCGTCCTGTTCACCTTCGACGCCGGTCAGGCGCTCACCGAGCACGCCTCCCCCAAGGCAGTCGTCGTCACGCTGCTCGAGGGCGAGATGGACTTCTCCGTCGGCGAGCGCACCGAGCGCCTCGTGGCCGGCGACGTCGTCTACCTGGCACCGGGCGAGCGCCACGCGCTGACCGCGGCCACCGCCTGCCGGATGCAGCTGGTCATGGTCGAGACAGTCGAGACAGCCAAGACAGCCGAGGCGGGCGGCCGGGGCTGACGCCTCGGCTCCGGGGCGTGGGACCCGGAGCCGCTGTCAGGGTCGCACCTGCCGGGAGCACGACAGGAAAAAGGGGGCGCCGCACCGTCAGCACGGTGCGGCGCCCCCTTGGACGCGTTCGCGACGAGGGGCAGCCTCGCCGCGGGGCCTCACTCGGCGGAGGCTGCGGACGGGGCCGAGTCGGCGGAGGCCGAGGAGGCCGAGGACGGCGAGGAACCGGATCCCTCGGCGTCGGCGTCGACCGGGGAGGTGACCTGCTCCTCGGCGGCCCGGGCCTCGGCGTCAGCCTCCTCGGAGCCGATGAACTCGGTGAGGTCGACCTCCTCGCCGGCAGAGTCCTTGACGGTCACCTGGCGCAGGGCCAGGGCCAGGGACTTGTTGCGGGCGATCTCGGAGACGAATGCCGGGATCTGCCCGGCGCGCTGGGCGCCCTGCATGAACTGGCCGGGCTCCATGCCGTACTGCTGGGCGGTCTGGATGAGGAAGTCGAAGAGCTCGTCCTGGCCCACGCCGACCTCGAGGGACTCGGCGAGGACGTCGAGGAGGATCTGGTCGCGCACGCCGGTGGCGACCTCCTCGCGGATCTCCTCGGCGTGGGGGTCGTCCTCGTTCTTGCCCTCGGCGCTCAGGTGCTGCTTGATCTCGCGGGCCACGAGCGACTCGGGCACCTCGAAGTCGACCTGGGAGCGCAGGTGCTCGAGGAGGGCGTCGCGGGCGGCGACCGCCTGGTCGCCGGTCTTGCGGGCGGCGACCTGGGTGCGCAGGTCCTCGCGCAGCTCCTCGATGGTGTCGAACTCGGAGGCCTCCTGGGCGAAGGCGTCGTCGGCCTCGGGCAGGTCGCGCTGCTTGACGGCGGTCGCCGTCACGGTGACCTCGGCCTCCTCGCCCTCGTGCTCGCCCCCGGCCAGGGTCGTCGTGAAGGTGGCGGACTCCTCGGCCTTGAGCCCGCGCAGCGCGGTGTCCAGGCCCTTGAGCATGTTGCCCTTGCCGATCTCGTAGGAGATGCCGGAGGCGGAGTCGACCTCCTCGCCGTCGATGACGGCGGTCAGGTCGATGGTGACGAAGTCACCCGTCTTGGCCTTGCGCTTGACGGGCTTGAGGGAGCCGAAGCGCGCCCGCAGGCTGTCGAGCTCGGACTCGACGTCCTCGTCGGCGACCTCGACGGCGTCGACCGTCAGCTCGACGGCGGACAGGTCGGGCAGGTCGAACTCGGGGCGCACCGTCACCTCGGCGTCGAAGACGAGCTGGCCGCCCTGGGCCCCGGTGACGTTGGGGAGCTCGGTGACCTCGAGCTCGGGCTGGTCGAGCGGGACGCGCCCGGACTCGGTGATGGCCTCCCGGTAGAGCTCGGGGAGCTGGTTGTTGACCGCCTCCTGGATGACGACGCCGCGCCCCACGCGCTGGTCGATGATCCGGTTGGGGACGTGTCCGCGCCGGAAGCCGGGGACCTGGATCTGGGAGCCGATCTCCTTGTAGGCGGCCTCGAGGCTGGGCTGGAGCTCCTCGTAGGGGACCTCGACGGTCAGCTTGATACGCGCGGGGTCGAGGCTCTCGACAGTGCTCTTCACGGGGGTCTACTCCGAAGTGACGTGCTGGTGGTGCGCCGGGGCGCGCGAGCACTCCGGCGGACGCCCCTGGACGGCGTCAATCCGTGCCATCTTAGGGCACGGTGCCGATGGGCGCGGTAGCCGCTGCGCCATGAATCCGCGCACACCCCGCCCCTCCCCGACCCCTCCCAGCCCCTGCCCGCCGAGATCGGGACATCTGGCACCTCGAGATCGGGACATCTGGCACCTCGAGATCGCCGCATGCGGCACACGGTCGCGTCGTGCGGCTCGGCCGGGCCTCCGACTCCCGGGCTCAGCGCAGTGGCACGCTGCGGCCGCCGACCACCCGGGCCAGGACAGCAGCGGGGACGACGGCGGCTGTGCGCACCTGGAGGAGGACGCGCTCGTGAACCGACCGGGCCTCGGCGTCGTCGGTGCTCGCGAAGCGCACGGTGACCCGTGGCTGCCCGGACACGACGTCGACCTGGAAGGCCTCGAGGGTGGTGCTGCTCTCGACGGCGTGACGAGCGGCCGCCTCGACGTCCTGCGGGTCGCGGGCGGGCAGCAGGGTGGTGACGGTGAGAATCGAGCGGTAGGAGGGCATGTGTCCAGGCTACGGACAGCACGTGACGCGAGCACCGCCGCCGCCCGGCTCGCCCCGTGTGCGCCGGTGCCGCGCCCTCTGGGACAGTTGCCTCCTCGAGGGCCTCGGCCTCCGCAGTCCAGGCCGCGGGTGTGTCGATGGAGGTCTCCGATGAGGGGCTGGAGCTGGACATGGTCGTGGGGCCGGCGGTGCGGTCCACGGAGCACACGGTCGTCCCGGTGACCCTCACGCCGCGCGATGACACGGACGCCGCGAGTCGACGAGGCCGGTGCTGATCTCGACGTCACAGCCGTCGTGGCCGAGGCGAGCATCGACCCGGCCCTGGCAGGCTCCTTCCCCATCGAGTCCTTGACCGCCGCTGCCGACAACTCCTCCGACAACACCCAGGACGAGGATTCGGTGACGGTCGACGTCTCCGGGGACGTCGCCTTCGCCACCGACTCAGCCGACCTCGGCGCCCAGGCCGCCAACCGGCGCGTCAAGATCACCGCCACCCCGCTAGCCCCGACGAAGCCAGGCCCCCACGGCCCAGGACGACGGCCAGCTGCCCACCACCAGCGCCGCAGCCACCGGAGAGCAAGGCGTGGACACCACCGGCGAGCAAGGCGTGGACACCACCGTCGACGGGTACACCCTGCACCTGGCCCTGCCCGAGGTCACCCGCGCCGCAGCCCGCCTCACCGACAACGTCGAGCTCACGATCGACAAAGACCGCCACACGATCGACATGGACGTGCTTGCCGGGACCTCTCCCGTCGGACCGCGCTGGATCCTCCGCCAACGCCTTGGGTCTGCCACGGGACTGTCCCTGCTGACCGGTCACAGCCGTTACTACCCAGAAGACGTTCACCCGCGACGCTTTCATCATCCCCCCTGACCCACCACTCGGGGTCAGCGGAGACCGGAGCAGGCCAGGTCGTCCAGCAGCCCTGGTGTAGCAATACGCCACAGATCGTCTCGATCGAAACTGAAGGCTTCAATGCGTGAGCAGCGTAACGTGGGCGCCTCGTTGTGGATAAAATGACAGAGCCGCTGCACTGTTGACTTCTTTCAGTCATGCCGAAGGCTGTACTCGAAGAGGCGCGACAGTAAGTCGGCCCCGAGCAGAGTGTCGCCCCGCTCTGCGGGCCGTAACGAGCAAACTCAGCCCCAGGCGCCTAAATCAAGGCAGTCCACTCAACCAGCGAGCACCATCAGCAGAAATCCAGCTAAAGCGAGAGACCTACCAGAAGGACCGTTTTGAAACAGAAAAAACGATGAAGCGAAGGTTATGATTCGATGACAGTCATTCACCAAATGTGCAGCAGAATGAATGCCGTAATACACAACCGCCACGCACCCGCCGATGCCCACCTTCCCTTGAAGGTCACGATAGCGATCGTTCAGCCCTCATCAGCCCGCTCTTCGTCACGCTGATCGATGTATCGGGCCCAGGATTGATAGTCTTCCGCTAACCTCCGCAATATACTAGCAGTACGTGGCCAGTCTAACTCTAACTTATTAGCGTCAGTCCGGTATTGTTGCGCTAAGGAGCCTTCTTGCTTGCCACCATCGTACACCCCACGCACAGAAACCCCGCGTTGGTTAACACGACCACGAACGATACCGTTCTCGATATCCGGATTCTTCAGCTGCTCTAGAAGACTGCGAACTACTTCGGCGGGCCAAATCCCATCTTCTCCCTCAGGGCAGCGCGACAATACGTTTCCGATTTCATCATCGCCGACCTTAGTTCGTCCACATTCGGTCAGCCGCCTTCGGCATTCGCCCACCCATTCAGCAAGATGTTCGGCGTCGATCGACTTGTCGTCATTAAGCCCCGGAATACGAGACCAGTTGCATAGAACTTTCCAAGCCAGCTTCTTATATGCGCTCGTATAGCTCTCATCGTTTCGCCCCGTCAGCGTACTGCTTTCCGCTGAACGAACAGCCTTCACCAGATGAACGAAACAGCTCGGAGCATTACCAAGAGCCCAATAAAGTGCGTCAGCTGGTTCGCGATCATCGATAAGATCGAAAAACCGAAACTCGAGTGCAGGTAGATCGACATCGTCTGGGACCGTCGACTCCAACCATTTCAGGGCTTCCAAAATGCCCGAACTGTAGCCCTGCACATTGTTGCTTGGTGCGGCAGTGCTGATACTGTTGAGAACACCCTTAACAAGTGTTGGGTCGCACGGCGAGCCGTCGTAGATAATCTGATTCAACACCTCGAGGGCCCGCCATGGCTGATCGTGGTGTATGAGCTGATTGACTGCCTCTAACTGCTCCTCCGGCGGAACATGCCGACGACGATCACTATTCCAGTACGCCGCAACAAGACGTTCGCCAAGCGACTCAACCTGCGTCCACCACGTTTTAGTCATCGGCACCAAACCAATCAGTTTATTCTGCCCTGCGATCGATAGGCCAGCGTTATCCAGCATTTCCTTCAACCATGCGAAGTCACCACTATCTAACCTATTACACGCGTAAGAGCTGGCGACTTGTTGTAGTTGTTCCGACACATCGTCTAGCCATCCAATTACGCTGATGTCGTCTAAAGCCTGCGTTATCGCCAGATAGGCGCCTATGAGATCGGGGCGTGCGACATCGCTAGCCAGAACGCGAACTGCGTCAGCACCCATTTCCGAAATGTTCTTGGTGGCAGCAAAACGTTCCTCGTGTAGTCTCTCCTGGAAACCGTCGTCATTGTATCGCAGTCTATTAACTACGATGTGTTGTTCCCATTGAAACAGATGCGAGTATCGACGAGGATCATCGAAGGACTCGAGTAACTTAGCAATCTTCTCCATCTGCGCTATTTGCTGAACGCTCATAGCCCATTTTGCATCAGGATGAGACTGTTGACGTTGAATCTGCCAAGTCAACGAAGCCCAGATGACATGTCGGTCTTCCGATTCCCATACGCCTGACTCAACCTTGCAAGCAAGACATTCAAGTATCTTCGTCCGAGTTTCAACAGAAAGACCACCCCTTGCCTTTATTAAAGATGCCCATCTATCCGAATGCTCTCCTGCCACCGATATCGCCACGCCGCCAAAGGCCTCAACATAGTACACCCTCTCATCATTCGTAATAGTTCGGCCTGGCAGCTCCCAGTCGCGATAGCGCGGACCGCCTCCGCTATCAATAAATTGAGACAATTGTTGCAGGTCGAGTATCAGATTCCAAGCAACGTCCGGGAAGCGATCGGCGACCGCTTTTATCACGTCTATTTTCTTCTTGACATCCGCTGCACTCCGGACGAGAGTTACAGCAGTAACCTTCTCGAGGCTCCCTATCGCTCGATTACCAACGCGACAATTCGGGTCGATATCAGCGATAGCGGCCAATGCCATCGCTGCCCGGTCGTAGTGGTGAGGCGACCAGCACAGAATTTCCAACGCATATGTAAGATGCGAATAGAGTGACGAAGTTCCGAAGAAGCCTTTCTCAGGCTCCTGAAATAGCATCCTTGTGATCGGTTCAGATTGATCAAGATCATTAGCTAGCGCTGCCAAAAATTCTTCCGGTGCTGCTTCCGCCAACATAGGAAAGGCGGAGGCTAGGCTGCCCAAGGTCTTACCACTGGTATCGGCAAATGCTTCATCGAGGATCAGTTTCACGATACCTCTGACTGTAGGAGCGAGCTGATCTGACGACGTCGCAACGAGCGCCAATCCCTCCGCAACATGGCGACGCAGCGTGCCACTGCTACCAGGTCTCACCCCCTTCAGCTGAGCCGTCAACTTTTCTGTCATATCCTTCCCGTAGTACGGATCGGGCGCGAGGAGTACGTCACGTACGAGACATTCCCATCGTTGTACATCTGTGCTGTCTAATAGCGGCAGCAGTAACCGTGCTGCATCGACCGGATCTGCTAGTCGCCACACCGATCCAGACAGAATAAACGGCGGGTCTGCTTCCTGACTGAGCGACACAAGTCGACGACGGATTTTCTTCATAGACACGTCGATAAAAGCTTCGACATGCTTTTCGTCGCACTCATCACCATCCTCCCAAGCACCGACTAGTACCAGTGAGGGCAGAACTGCAGTCGCATCTGCGTCACGAAGCCACGTAGGGTTCTGTATGGCTGGATTCTGCGATATCGAACGGAGAAATGCCGGCATACTTCGACGGGCGAGCGCCGTCAGTCGTTCTGCGCTGCGAAAGTCGACGTTAGCCTTTCGTAATGTTTCTGCTGCTTCTTCACGGCCGATTTTAGAGAGAGAGATTGTTGCATCGCCTCGGCTATGCTCCTTAGTATTATCGATAATCGTCAGCACGCGATGCTTTCGATTCAAAGCGCCACCGATATCTGGATTGCTGAATTTAGGAACCAACAATAACGGGGTCGCGCTTTCAATAAGATTAGACCAGGCCAAGTCGCTGGCAACAATTACTGTGCGATCAGCTAGTTCAGACTGATCTTTAAGAGTGGCATAAATAAACGCTAGTATGTCTTCAATGCAGGTAGAGCTAATTGACTCCGGCTTAGTTGACTCCTTGGCCTGAAGTCGATCCAGAAGTTGCTGCGCCTGCTCGTCGCGACGCGCTTGAAAGAACTGGGGCGGAACACTGATGTTCAACTCTGCGTGAAAACGTTTCCACCAGGCCGATAGTGTCACTGCCTCTTGCGGACGGCGGCCGAGTCTCTCTGAGATCCAGTAATGAACGACTGGCGTTGCTTGCAGCCATCCCTCGAAAGTGTGAGCATCAATAACCCTAACATCGGCAAATATCTGTTCTTTACGCCGTCCGTCTGCCCATCGTTGACCGCCAGGCCAGTTTCGCGGCGTTGCAAACACATAGACATACTGATAGGCGTCACTTCCTAGCTGCTCGACACGCTTGCGGTAGTCGTCATTGGCCTTGGGCTCTACTCGCTTATTAGTGCCTAGTTCAAATCGAAGTTCACCGGCAGGCAGATATACGCTTCCCGTTGAGGTAGCCCTGCCGTCCCATCCATGCGCAGCCGTTCCTTCATGGGCACGCATATCGATATTAGTGATACCGGGAGTTTGAGCCAGCAGTCGGCGCACCAATTCAGGGAACGATGCCTTAGCATCTGTTAGGTCTGCCCACCCGTTGAGTTCGTTCGCCGAGATTAGCTCTGGACTATCAATGTCGAGTGCGCATGGAGTAGACTGGGGAATCCGGGAAGCATGAACCATGTACGCATTATAGCTCATCGCACTCGTCGCCATTGAGGCGTGACCAGTAGAAGCTCGAACGCAACACTTAGGCGTGTTGTCGTCCGCGGTAGGTTCGTTTGAGAATGCCGATCTAGTGGTTCAGCACTTCTCCGTCCTTCTTCATGTCACGATGCGGCATTAGATGGTGTTTTCGATGTATTAGCGGCGGCGTACCTGCGCGAGGTACGAGGCGAGGTTGCGCTTGGTGAGTACCAGAAGGTTCTTGTCTCCCTCGATGGCCCACTCGAAGATGTCCGGCAGGTTGATCGAGTTGGCCGGGCTGTCTGGTGGCCGTAGTCGACAAGGATGTCTTCTTGCAAGTCGAAGAAGCGCCACTGCTGGGCCTGCTCCGCGGTGAGGCTTGGTGGGAAGTCACGAGGTGGTCGAGGCAACGACGCTCCGTAGCAACCACAGCGCTGGCCGGCTTCTAACCTGGCGCGACGTCTGTCTTTGCCCGGGCTGGGGTAGCGGGAGGGTGCGCTGGCACGGATGGACTCGGTTAGCCCTACGCCCTCGGCAGCATGGCCGGATGCGGCCGCTACGACCATCCCTGACCTCCTGCCTTAGCCCGTTCGATGCTGGCACAAGGCTGCCGCTCACGGTTTTGCCGCAGACCGCTCGATTTTATCAAGGTTGTGGAGCTGATCCTGCGCACAAGCTTGCCCTCGTCATAAGGTAGCGAAATCATGCGGTGCGTTCCTTCCCCGGAGTTGTACCTACCAGGAGCCTAGCCCTTCGCCCGGGACTTGTCGCAGGGCGTGGACAGGCCGGTGTACCAGCAGGTCGATGGCGTCATGGGCCAGGCGACGCTGGCTCTCATGCCACACACCAGGCCAGAGCGATGCGGGCCGCCGTGGCGCCGCACAATATCCGGGCACCGGCCGGGTTGGCCGAGCAGCTGGCCTAGTAGCACCGGTCGGCGGTTCATACGACCAGTACGTCCTCATAGCCTACGGCATCGGTGCGGCCGGGGGCATGGACGCGCTAAGCGGTCTGGCACCGCCCAGCAAGAAGAATGAGTAAGAATGGAGATGGGGTCGATGGGCCTTCTGGGGTTCATCAATCACGGGTGGGACCGGCAATGCCGCTGCTGACTGCCTGGGCGCAGTGGCGGGGCGATCCGCCTGGACCCACCGCCCGACCGGCTAGGTTGTCGGGAGCACCCTGTGGAGGTGGGGCAGAGGCGGAAGCGGCGCCGACCGGGGCCTGAGCGCCCAGTGGCAGAATGACCAGAGACTGCTGGCGGCGCAGCAGCCGGAACTCGAGGTTACGCTGGAGTACCAGGCTCGGCGGATAGTCATCAGAGCGGGATTTTCGCGCAGTAGAGATTTCCTGCTGGCTTTATTTTGGCTAGTAGTATCGGATATTGCTACATCTCTTGTTTTCACTGGAGTGCTGAGTATTTTCGGACGGCATATTATTGGGATGTCAGGTTGCGTGTATGCAGCCTAGATACTTGCTCTCGATTTCATTGGGGTGCAGTACCCTAAGATTGAGTGAAGACATGTCTGATTGTACGTCACTTCAATTTAGAAGGCGATATTGAGGTTTTCTCACCGGGGTGGGGCGTGCACCCGGCCTGATCGTTGGGATGCTGGGGGAGGGTGCGTGTCGTGTGGGGGTGCACGCGGGGAGCGCATCCAGGATGGGTTCTGACCAAAGAAGCACCCCTGAATGCGAGGTCCCCGCATGCTGTCCTATCGTGCCACCCTTGACGTGCCATCCGCTACCGCCCGAACCGTGTCGGCCTGGCTGGCGGCTCACCGCCGCTGGCACGACATTCGGCCTCATCAGAGGGCGGCGACGCCCTGGGTGCAGGCTGTGATGGTGCTGCGCTGGCTCAACGAGGCCACCAGCATGCGCACCCTGGCCCGAGACGCCGGCATCTCGATCGCCACCGCCTACAGGTACCTGCATGAGGCCCTCCAGGTCATCTCCTCCCAGGCCCCTGACCTGATCGAGGTCATCACCCAGCTGCGCCACAAGGGTGAGCCTTTCGTGTGCCTGGATGGCACCCTGATCCGCACCGACAGGGTCGCAGCCCGCACCGAACGGGGCAACCACTCGTGGTACTCGGGCAAGCACAAGGCCTTATTGTACACTAGTTTTTAAATGTAGGGTACATTATGAGTGTAGATACTCTCATTTTTATGAGCCGCGTTGGACGATTCTGCCTACCCGTTGCCCCAGTACACCCCGGTACTACCTGTTGACAGTCGTATGCCATACTTCCTCTGTTAGTCGGCGAACTGCTGGGAGGTGTGCTGGCTGCCCCTGTTGGAGTGGAATATGGCGATCCCTCTGTCGTGGGGGCACTTGCGTACCACCACATCTATAGTGTCATAGACCAGGTCGGCGCGCATGCCGTCGGCCATCGCGTCACCGACAACCTTCTTTGTGCAGCAGTTCAGTACCGTGGAGAGATACACGAACTCAACCCTCGTACGGATACAGGCGATGTCATCAATCCCTTTCAATTCGGGATCCTTGGCTGTGGAGTCACGGCGCGCGAGGCCGGGACCCTCGCCCAGGTCCAGGGCAAGTACAGCGGTACGGACCTTCCGGCACGGTTACGCGACCCTCAGGACCTCGTCGCACATGACGGCATGCACCGTGTGCTTTCAGGATTACACACCCTGACGCTCCAGGACTGCCGCGATGCTCCGGCCCTCGCAGACACCGTCGGAGGACTCAGACTCGGCCGGCACAAATACCGCCAGTTCCTTTCTTCTCATTGTGCGACCGGAGTTCGTTCGCTCGAGCCTGGAGTAGTATCCGGACTTGAACATTTTGTCCCAGCGACACATGGAGACAACAGGATATCTGCTTTCCTCGAGGTTGACGATCTTCTACTAGTCGCTCATCGCTGTTCCTGCGCAAGCAACGCCACCGCATTTTTCGGGAACTCGTGCTCCTGTCGCAGCTCGTGGGGCTGGGCTCTCAGTCCTCTGATCTCGGCACCCTCGGCGGTATCCTTTTCGTTGGCCTGGCTCATATGGTCCTTCTCGTAACTGACGGCCCAGTTCCCCACCGTCTGGGGCAACAGATCATAGGAGGCTGTGACCAACGCGCCCCGCGCCGCAGCCCGCCTCACCGACATCCCCGTCACCGACGCATAACCCAGAGCCCGCCTCAACCGGTTCGTACCGTGTGCACTGTGGTCGCACCCAAGAGGTGCGGTCTCGACACGCAGGGTACGAACACGGTGGGGCACGGGTGCACAGGTGCACGGGGCGCCAACCAGGCGGATCACCCCTCGAGATGGTCGGGGTAGCGGGATTTGAACCCACGATCTCCTGCTCCCAAAGCAGGCGCGCTACCAAGCTGCGCTATACCCCGTGCGACGACGACGGCCGCCTCCGGTTCTCCGGGGCGGCCGCGTCGTCACCGAGCGGGTGACGGGAATCGAACCCGCGCAATCTGCTTGGAAGGCAGAGGCTCTACCATTGAGCTACACCCGCGATGACGAGCCCTCACGGACCCGCGTGACAGGACTCAGTACTCGATGAGTCCGGTCTTGTAGGCCTTCGTCAGACGACGAGGCACGGTGATCTCGCGGCCGGCGACGCGGATGGTGACGAGCTCGGTGAGCTCGGCCTTCCACTGCGAACGACGGTGACGCGTGTTGCTGCGGGACATCCTCCGCTTCGGCACTGCCATGAGCCCGCTCCTCTCACAAAGTCCTAGGGATCAGCGGTAGAGCCGATCGGTCGAAAACTGGGCCAGGGGACACCCTAACCTCTTGGGTCGCAGGCGTTCCAGCCGAGGCGTGCGCTCACCCATGTGAGATGAGTCCCGTCAGGCCATCGACGACGACTAGCCTACCCCAGGTGCGGCCCGAGCACCTGCGCCGCCCGTCCCAAGCCGACCCCTGCCTGCCTTCCTCCCGGCGGCGCACGCCGACCTCGAGCACGTGCCACCATGAGGCCGTGCCCTCTCACGCGTCCTCCAGGCCCGGCCCCACCACGGGTCATGAGCCGGTCACGGCTCCGTCCGAGGGTTGGCCGGCCGCCCCGGCGGCCGCCGAGATGCTCACCGTCGCGCGCGGTGAGCAGCCCGAGATCGACCTGGAGGTCAAGCGCTCCCACTTCCTGGGGCGGGCCTGCCGCGCTGACAGCGAGGAGGAGGCGCGCGCCTTCATCGCCTCGGTCCGTGCCCGCTACCCCGACGCCCGGCACCACTGCCATGCCTTCATCGTCGGCCGGCCCGGTGCCCAGGCAGCCGCGACCGTCGAGCGCTCGAGCGACGACGGCGAGCCCCCCGGCACCGCGGGACAGCCCATGCTCGAGGTGCTGCGCGGCTCGGGGCTGGGCTGCACGGTCGTCGTCGTCACCCGCTACTTCGGCGGGACGCTCCTGGGTGCAGGCGGCCTCGTGCGCGCTTACTCCGAGGCCACGGCCCGTGCCCTGGAGGCCTGTTCCCGTGTGCGGATGACCACCCGGCACCTGTGGGAGGTGCGGGTCCCTGTCGCTGAGGCGGGCAGGCTCGAGGCCGGCCTCCGCGCCCGCGGCGAGCAGCGGCCCGGCGAGTCGGCCGCCCCGGCGGGCATCGGGGTGGAGGGGACCACGTGGGGCGCCTCGGAGGCGGTCCTGCTCGTGTCGAGCGACGATGCCGACGCCGCCGCCCTGGCCGCTCTCGTCTCCTCCCTGACCCGGGGACGGGCGTGTCCTGCGCCGGCCGGGACCCGGGTCCTCGAGCTGCCTGCCGACTGAGCCGCCTGTCGGTCGCACCGCCCGCCTGAGCGGGGCCGCCCCGCGCGCCGCGGACCTGTCGGGGCCGCCGGCCGCCGGCCCCAGCCACCGGCCCCGACAGGTCCGTTCCTCTTGTAGCGATGACTTGACACATCGGCGTGCGAGGGCGTTATGTTCCTGCCACAACGACGCCCCTGCCGCTGCGGCAGGACCGAGCAGGACGGGAGGACCCCATGATGGCCCACGGCATCATGCGCACGATGTCCCCCTCCTGCTGTCTGTGTCGATAGGGCGCCTGGCCTTGACACAGTGCGCGCGTCGCTGCGCGCATGCCCGGCGCTCGGGGCACCCCCGTCACCACTCCTCGCCAGCCCCCGCACCTTCCTGCACACGGTCGCGCACGACCGCATGACGACGGCGCGCACCCCGACCGACGGCCGCGGCCGGTGAGTAGACAACGGTCGAGCGCGCCCAGCGGGAGCCGGAACGCCTGCCCCACCTCGATCACGACGGCCGCGACCCGTCCGCGCCGAGCACGGCGCCCGCACGACTCTCGGGCACCTGCGCCCGAGCCCCAACCACCCGCACACCACGGGACCACCCAGCGAAGGAAGTACACCCATGGCTTACGCCCCCAGCATCGTCGACCTCGTCGGCGGCACCCCGCTCGTCAAGATCAACCGGGTCATCTCCGGCCCCGCCACCGTCCTGGCCAAGGTCGAGGCCTTCGAGCCGGCAGGCAGCGTCAAGGACCGGATCGCCCTGTCGATCGTCCGCGCGGCCGAGGAGGCCGGCGAGCTCAAGCCCGGCGGCACGATCGTCGAGGCCACCTCCGGCAACACCGGCGTCGGCCTGGCGATGGTCGGCGCCGCCCTGGGCTACAAGGTCGTCATCACCATGCCCGAGACGATGTCCAAGGAGCGTCGCGCCATCATGCGCGCCTTCGGCGCCGAGCTCGTCCTGACCACCGAGGGGGGCGTGGCCGGCGCGGTCAAGCGCGCTGAGGAGATCCAGGCGGCCACCCCGAACTCGATCCTGGCCTCCCAGTTCTCCAACCCGGCCAACCCGAAGGTCCACCGTGAGACCACCGCCCGCGAGATCCTCAGCGCCACCGAGGGCCGCCTCGACGTCTTCGTGGCGGGTATCGGCACCGGTGGCACGCTCACCGGCGTGGGCACCGTCCTGCGCCAGGAGGTGCCCGAGGCCAAGATCTTCGGCGTCGAGCCCACCGAGTCCCCGCTCCTGGCCGAGGGCACCGCGGCGCCGCACAAGATCCAGGGCATCGGCCCCAACGTCGTCCCCGAGGTCCTGGACCAGGGGATCTGGGACGAGCTGCTTCACGTCTCCTCCGAGGAGGCCCTCACCTACGCCCGTCGCGCCGCCGCCGAGGAGGGCCTGCTCGTGGGCGTGTCCTCCGGCGCCGCCCTGGCCGCCGCGGACGCGCTGTCCCAGCGTCCCGAGTTCGAGGGCGCGACGATCGTGACCGTCCTGCCCGACACCGGTGAGCGCTACCTGAGCACCCCGCTGTACGCCGAGTACCTCAACTGAGACCGTCGGCGGCGGCGCACCGGGAACAGGGGCGCCGCCGCCGTGGTTCACTGTGCGGCACGGCCCCGTCGGCACGGCCGCCCCGTCCGCCCGCCCTGCGGCCACGCCGATGACGCTGAGGAGACCCATGTCCGCCCCCGACCGCTCCCTGCTCAAGCTCGCTCGCGAGGACCTGGAGACGGCGCGCCGCCGTGACCCCGCGGCCCGCTCGAACATCGAGGTCGCGCTGCTCTACCCGGGGGTCCACGCCTTGTGGGCCTACCGCGCCGCCAACCGCCTGTGGAAGTCGGGCCACACCTTCGCCGCACGCGCCCTGGCCCAGGCCGCCCGCGGGCTGACCGGCATCGAGATCCACCCTGCCGCCACGATCGGCTCACGCTTCTTCATCGACCACGGCATGGGGGTGGTCATCGGCGAGACCGCGGAGGTGGGCGACGACGTCCTCATGTTCCACGGGGTCACGCTGGGCGGGGTGTCGATGAGCCCCGGCAAGCGTCACCCGACCATCGGCAACAACGTCCAGATCGGGGCGGGCGCCAAGGTCCTGGGGCCGGTCACGGTCGAGGACAACGCGAAGATCGGCGCGAACGCGGTGCTCGTCAAGAACCTGCCCGCCGACCACGTCGGGGTCGGCGTCCCGGCTCGCGTGCGCGACCCCCGGACCGACCCCGAGCTCATGCTCGACCCGACCATCTACATCTGAGGCCCCGCGGCCCTGGCCGCGCCGCCGGGCGCGGCCGGCCGCCCCTCAGCGCGGGAGCACCCCGGTGGCCAGGCCGCGCAGCCGGCGGAAGACGGCTCCGGCGGAGGCGCGCGCGCCGTCGTGCTCGTACTCGCTGGTCACCCAGGTGCGCAGCGTCGGCATGAGGGCGGCGGTGGCCAGGGAGGTCTCCACGGGCACGTAGACGTCGCGGGCGTAGACGGCCGCGGCACCGGGCACCCGCGCGGCACGCAGCGCCTCGGGGTCGTACAGCCCGCCCCACTCGTGGGCGGCGAGCTCCTCGGCGACATCCCGCCAGGGAGCCAGGACCGGGTCCTCCTCAAGGGCCTGGCGGCTCATGTGCTCGGCGGTCAGGAGGGTCGGGTCGTCCTTAAAGGCCGCGGGCAGCACGCGCTGGGCGGCCCACCCCGTCACCCCTCCGTCGGCCCAGCAGGACTCGTGGACGACGGCGTACAGGGGGTTGCGCCCCGAGAAGGGCAGGGCGGCAGCCAGGTCGGCGCGGAAGGCCGCCGAGCGCGGGTCGAGCTCGAGGAGGTAGTGGAGCCGGTCGGCGCCTCCTGCGCCACCCAGGAGCGTCCCGAGGCCGCGCAGCCGGGTCGGGCCGACACGGTCACCGGCGAGCGTACGCACCTGGCCGCGCGCGGCAGCCTCCATGAGGCCGGCCACGCGGTCGCGGTCGGCGGGGTAGCGGGCGTAGTAGTCCTCGGACTTCAGGCGCATCGCCTCGTAGGTCAGGGCGTAGACCTCGTCGATGGGACGCCCGACCGCGGGCAGTCCCCCGGTGAGGTAGCAGTGCTCGAGGGACTCGGGGTGGGCCGACACGTAGCGGGTCACGCAGAAGCCGCCGAAGGACTGGCCCAGGACGCTCCACCTCTCCAGGCCCAGGGCCCGGCGCAGGTCCTCGCAGTCCTCGACGATCTCGTCGCAGCGCAGGTGGGTGAGCAGGCGCGCCGTCGCGCGGGCGCTGCCGCCGGCGTCGGGACGGTCGAGCGGGGTCGAGCGGCCGGTGCCCCGCTGGTCGAGCAGGATGAGGCGGTGGTGCTCCAGGGCGGCCCCCATCCAGGACAGCCCGGCGTCCGGGCTCGGACGCGGCGCCTCGAATCCTGGTCCTCCCTGGAGGAAGACCAGCGGCGGCTTGGACAGCGGGTCGGCGCCCGCCAGGGCGACCTCGCGGGCGAAGACGGTCAGGGTGGTCGACCCGTCCGCCAGGCGGTCGCCCGCCCCCGAGCGGTCGACCGGGACCTTGAGCAGGTGGGTGCGGGTGAGCAGGCCTGCGGTGGCGGCCGACCACGCCGAGGAGGTCAGAGCGCTGGGCCCGGGGCCGAGCGGGGTGGTCGGGGGCGTCGTGGGGAGGTTCGCGGTGCTCACGGCGACACTGTACGACCGCGCCTCAGCGCTCCTGACAGCTCGGGCACCAGAAGAGCCTCCGACCGGCGGCCTCGGCCTGCCCCACCTCCCCGCCGCAGCGCAGGCAGTGCCGCCCGGCCCGGTGGTAGACGTACCAGCGTCCGGCCTCGGAGTCGTCCTCGGGCAGCGGGTCAGGGACGTCGGCCTCCTCGACGGTGACGATCCGCCCGGTCTCCAGCCCGCGCCCCATGAGCACGACCAGGTCCTCCCACAGGAGGCGGAGCCTGTCCTCGGGTACCTGCCTGCCCGGGGTAAAGGGGCTGAGGGCCGCGCGGAAGAGGACCTCGGCGCGGTAGATGTTGCCCGCCCCCGCGATGAGCGACTGGTCCATGACGAGCTCGCCGACCGGGGTGCGGCGCCGACGCGCACCGTCGAGGAAGTGCTGCGGGTCGGCCGCCGGGTCGAGGGGGTCGGGACCGAGTCGGCGCCGCACGGCGGCTACCGCCTCGGCGTCGAGCAGCTCGCAGGCCGCGGGGCCGGTCAGGTCGGCCACCCCGTGCTCCCCCTCCAGCCGCAGGCGCACCGCCCCACGCGGCTCGGGGGGACGCCACCGCCCCACCGGCTCGAGGGCCTGCGGGCCTGTGCCCGCCCGCCGGTCCTGCGGATCCAGGGCCTGCTCGCCCCGCTCGCCCACGCGCCGCCGCGGCGCCCCGATGGCGTGGGGCGCGGTGAAGGTCTCGTCGCCGTCGAAGGTCCACGAGCCGTACAGGCCCAGGTGGACCCGCAGCCAGGTGACCGCGCCGTCCTCGATCGACATGTCGGCCTGCGGCCCGAAGGCGGCGAACAGGTGCTTGCCGTGGGCCGTCGCCGAGAGGAGCACCTGACCGTCGATGCGCTCGGCTCCCGCGCTGAATCGGCCCTGGGGCGAGGAGGCGGCCAGGCGTCGTCCGCCGTAGAGCTCGGCCAGGGCACGGGCGAGGCGGTGAACGGTGTGACCCTCGGGCATGCCGGCACGCTACCCCACCGCGGGGCGGGGCCGAGGACGCGACCAGGCGGTGGGTCAGGCTCCCTGGTGGACCCGGCGCTCGTAGTCGGCCAGCTGCCCGATGCGCCGCGCGTGGCGCTCGTCCCCGCTGAAGGGCTCGGCCAGGAAGGCGTCGACGATCGCGAGGTTGTCCTCGAGGCTGAGCATCCGCCCGCCCAGCGACACGACGTTGGCGTCGTTGTGCTGGCGCGCCAGGACCGCGGTCTCCACCGACCAGGCCAGCGCCGCGCGCACCCCGTCGACCTTGTTGGCGGCGATCTGCTCGCCGTTGCCCGAGCCTCCGAGCACGATGCCCAGGCTGCCGGGGTCGGCCACGACCGCCTCGGCGGCCTCGATGCACATGGCCGGGTAGTCGTCAGCCGGGTCGTACACGAAGGCGCCGTGGTCGACGACGTCGTGCCCCTGGGCGCTCAGGTGCTCGGTGAGGGCCGACTTGAGGTCGAATCCGGCGTGGTCGGCGGCAATGTGAACGCGCATGGTCGGATTGTGCCTCACGCGAACACCTGCGTGCGCGATGAGTCCGGCACGGTGGGTCGGGCAGGAGGGCCGCTAGGTTGACACCATGGCTCACATCCCAGGCACCACCGGCACCCCAGGCAGCACCGGCACCACCAGCACCGTCGGAGCCGCCACGGAGCCCGGCGCCCCGACCGTGCTGGCAGGCGTCCTCGAGACCGAGGCCGCCGACCCGCGCGTGCGGCCGCAGGACGACCTGTTCCGCCACGTCAACGGCTCCTGGCTCGACACCGCCGAGATCCCGGCCGACCGCCCCTCGACCGGCTCCTTCCACGTGCTGCGGGACCAGGCCGAAGAGGCCTGCAGGGACCTGCTCGAGGAGCTGGCCTCCCACGGGGCCGGCCCGGAGGAGGAGCCGGTCGGGAGCGCCTCCAAGATCGCCGCGCTGTACTCCTCCTTCCTCGACGAGGACCGCGTCGAGGCCCTGGGGGTCCGGCCTCTTGAGGTCGAGCTCGACCCGGTCCTGCGGGCCCCGGACAAGGAAAGCCTGGCCAGGGTGCTGGGAGCACGGCTGGCCATCGGCTTCACCGGTCCGCTCGACGCCGACGTCGAGGTCGACCTCAACGACCCTCAGGCCTACACCTCCTACCTCGGGCAGGCCGGGCTCGGCCTGCCCGACGAGTCCTACTACCGGGAGGAGACGCACGCCGCCCTGCGTGAGGCCTACACGGCGCACGTGGCCCGGATGCTCGACCTGGCGGGCGTGCCTGAGCGTCTGGGCGGGCCCGGGGCCCTCGCGACGGACGCGCCGGGTGCCGGCGCCACGGCCCGTGCCGAGGCGGTCACCGAGGCCGGCACGGACGGCTCCGTCGAGCCCGCCGCCCGCGTCATGGCCGTGGAGACCGCCCTGGCGCAGGGCCACTGGGACCGGGTCGCCTGCCGTGACATCGAGAAGATCAACAACCCGCGCACCTGGGAGGCCCTGACAGCCTCCGCCCCCGGCTTCCCGTGGGAGGAGTGGCGGGCGGGCATGGCCGAGGCCGCCGAGCAGGCCGGGACCGGGCTGCGCGGCCTGCTGGCCACCGCGATCGTCGAGCAGCCCGACTACCTGCCCCACATGGCCCGGG
Source organism: Actinomyces howellii (assembly GCF_900637165.1). Classification (GTDB taxonomy): domain Bacteria; phylum Actinomycetota; class Actinomycetes; order Actinomycetales; family Actinomycetaceae; genus Actinomyces; species Actinomyces howellii. The sequence goes on from NZ_LR134350.1 coordinate 1,013,838, forward strand.
TGTGGCAGGACAGCGGTCTTGAGGACCTCAGGGCCTGGGCTGCGTGGCACGTCGTCCACGACCGCGCCGCGCTGCTGTCACGGGCCCTGGTCGAGGAGAACTTCGACTTCTACTCCCGCACGCTCCAGGGCGTCGAGGAGCTGCGCCCGCGGTGGAAGCGTGCGGTGGGCCTGGTCCAGGCCACGATGGGCCACGCCCTGGGCGAGGTCTACGTCGAGCGCCACTTCCCCCCGGAGCACAAGGCGCGCATGGAGACGCTCGTGTCCGACCTCCTCGAGGCCTACCGCCAGTCCATCGCCTCCCTGGAGTGGATGAGCCCCGGGACCCGCCGCCGCGCCCTGGACAAGCTCGAGCTGTTCACGCCCAAGATCGGCTACCCCGAGCGCTGGCGGGACTACTCGGCGGTGCGGGTCACCCCCGGCGACGTCCTGGCCTCCGTGCGCAGCGCCGAGGCCTGCGAGCTGGCCCGGACGCTGGGCAAGCTCGGCAGCCCGGTGGACCGGCTCGAGTGGCACATGACCCCCCAGACGGTCAACGCCTACTACAACCCGACGATGAACGAGATCGTCTTCCCGGCGGCGATCCTCCAGCCGCCCTTCTTCGACCCCGATGCCGACGACGCGGTCAACTACGCTGGCATCGGCGCGGTCATCGGTCACGAGATCGGCCACGGCTTCGACGACCAGGGCTCGACCTTCGACGGCACGGGCAAGGTCGCCGACTGGTGGACCGCCGAGGACCGGGAGGCGTTCTCGGCGCGGACCCGCGCGCTCATCGCCCAGTACGACCTCTACCGGCCCGCCTCCCTCGTGCGCAGGGCCGAGGCCTCCGGCACGCCCGTCGAGGAGGTCCCCCACGTCAACGGCGCCCTGACGATCGGGGAGAACATCGGTGACCTGGGTGGACTGGGCATCGCCCTCAAGGCCTACCGCATGGCCCTGGCCCGCCAGGGCGTCGAGTCCTTCGCCCAGGCCCCGGTCATCGACGGCCTGAGCGCCCTCGAGCGGTTCTTCTACTCCTGGGCCAGGATCTGGAGGGGGAAGAACCGCGACGACTACGCCGAGCTGCTGCTCACCATCGACCCCCACTCCCCCGGGGAGTTCCGCTGCAACGGGATCGTGCGCAACGTCGACGCCTTCTACGAGGCCTTCGACGTCGACCGCGGAGACGCCTTGTGGCTCGACCCCGAGGAGCGGGTCAGCATCTGGTGACCGGGCTCGAGCCCGCCGGGACGGACGGGCAGCGGCGGGCCCTGCGCGGCTCGACCACCCCCTCGGGCCCCGTCCCGTCGGTCCGAGGCTGGGCCCTCCGTCCCAGTCCGGGGGCGGCGGGCACGCGGAGCGTGTCCGATGAGACTGGTGTGACTCCTGAGACCATCGACTCAGTTCGTGTTCTCTAGGTCACATTCAGTCGACTTGTGATCTTTCTGTGATCGGAGCAAGACTTGCCGGTGTCCGGCGCCTCCCAGCGCCACGTGCTCGACTCCCGATCATCCCTCTTGGAGGACCACATGCGTCTCGGACGCTCCATCGCCGCCGCGGGCGCCGCCGCGCTCGTCGCCTCGGGCCTCGCCCTGGCGGCCCCTGCCGCTGCCGACTCCACCGGCGCTGAGGCGACGGCCTCCGCCACGCCCACCGCCACCGCCACTCCCACTGCCACCGCCACGGCGACTGACGCCGCCGCCGATGCCGCGGCGCAGGCCACCGCGACGGCTCAGGCATCCGAGACCGCCTCCCCCACCGCGGAGGCGACCTCCGCCGATGACGCCACGCAGGCCGCGACCGACGCCGCCGGCGACGACGCCACCGAGGAGGCCGCCACCCCGAGCCCTGAGGCCACCGCGACGACGACCACCGGACCCTCCTCGGGGGCCTTCGCCGTCAACGACCTGGACTCGGCCGTCATCGACCCGGCGACCACCTCCCTGACCCTGTCGGGCACCGGCTGCCAGGTCACGGACGGGGCCGCGGGCCAGGTCGCCGTCGCCCTGGTCCACGAGCCGACCGGCACCAGGAGCACGGCGGTCCTCGTCGAGGCCGCAGCCGACGGCACGTGGAGCGCGACGATCGACATCGCTGCCGCGGTGGCCGAGATCGGGGCGGACACCAACACCGACCCGTGGCACCTCGTGGCCCAGTGCGCCGAGACCAACGCGCAGACCCAGACGCAGAGCCACCAGGTCTACCTCGACGGGACGACGGTCGACGGTGACGCGAGCATCATCTCCTCGGACACCAACGGCGACGGCGTCCACGACACCCAGACCTACGACATCAACATGACCGGCTTCACCCCCGGCGAGACCGTCACCTTCACGATCGTCAGCCAGGACGGCGCCGGTCGGTACGACATGGTCGCGCTCACGGCCGACGCCGACGGCCGCATCACGGGCAGCGGCCCGATGCCCGCCGTCCCCGACGGCCGCTACGTCATCGAGGCCGCCGGCTCGCGCTACGGCGAGGGCTTCACGAGCAAGCCCATCACGGTGACCAACGGCTGGTACCAGGTCGGCGAGGGCGCCAACCTCGGCGACACCGCCACGACGACGACCACGACGACGACGGTGACCGCCGCGGCCAGGCCCGCCTCGCGGACGACGACCCGCACGACCACCGAGCTGGCCAACACCGGCGCGGGCCTCGGCCTGGTCGTCGTGGCCGCCGGCCTCGTGGCCTCCGGCGCGGTCCTGTCGACGCGGCGCAGGTCCTGACCGGACCTAGCACCCCGTACCCGCGGCCCGGGTGCGCAGCCGACGCTGCGCACCCGGGCCGCGGCGCTGTCTCCACCTGCCTCCTGGCGCTCCCGGCCGGGCTCGTTTTCGTGCGACGACCGCTCAGTGAGAGGATGTGCGCGGCCTCGGCCGCTCCTGCGCACGACGACGTGCCGCCACAGGGAGCGCGCCGATCCCGTCGTCATCCCCCGTCAACCCGGAGACCAGAGCTAAGGAGCTTGCATGCCCGGTCAGAACCTGACCCGCGAGGAGGCGGCCACCCGCGCCGGCCTCCTGACCACGACGAGCTACGACGTCGTCCTCGACCTGAGCGGGGCCACCGACCCCGAGCGCGCGACCTTCAGGTCGACGACGACCGCCCGCTTCACCGCGGCACCCGGCGCCTCGACCTTCATCGACCTCGTGGCCCCCACGGTCCACTCGGTGGTCCTCAACGGTCGGCCCCTCGACCCTGCCGAGGTCTACGAGGACTCGCGTATCGCACTGGACGCCCTCGAGGCCGACAACGAGCTCGTCGTCGTCGCCGACTGCGCCTACATGCACACCGGCGAGGGCCTCCACCGCTTCACCGACCCGGCCGACGGCCTGACCTACCTGTACTCCCAGTTCGAGGTCCCCGACTCCCGCCGCGTCTACGCGGTCTTCGAGCAGCCCGACCTCAAGGCCTCCTTCACCTTCACGGTCACCGTCCCGCAGGGCTGGACGGTCTTCTCCAACTCCGCCACCCCCGAGCCGACCGCCGTCACCGACCAGGACGGTCAGCCGGCCTCGCTGTTCGCCTTCGCCCCCACCGAGCCGATGAGCTCCTACGTCACGGCCGTCGTGGCCGGCCCCTACGAGGGGGTCACCGACGAGTACGTCGCCCCTGACGGCCGGGTCGTGCCGCTGGGCGTGTACTGCCGGGCCTCGCTGCGCGAGCACCTGGACGCCGAGGAGATCCTGTCGATGACGAGGAAGGGCTTCGCCTACTACGAGGAGCTCTTCGGCACCCCCTACGCCTTCACCACCTACGACCAGGTCTTCGTGCCCGAGTTCAACGCGGGGGCGATGGAGAACGCAGGCTGCGTGACCCACCGCGACGACTACGTCTTCCGCTCGCGCCCCGTCGAGGCCCGCGTCGAGCGTCGTGCCGTGACGATCCTCCACGAGCTGGCCCACATGTGGTTCGGCGACCTCGTCACGATGCGGTGGTGGAACGACCTGTGGCTCAACGAGTCCTTCGCCGAGTACACCTCGACCCTCGCCACGGCCGAGACGACCCGGTTCACCGAGGTCTGGACCACCTTCCAGGCACTGGAGAAGGGCTGGGCATACAACCAGGACCAGCTGTCCTCGACCCACCCGGTGGCCGCGGAGATCAACGACCTGCACGACGTCGAGGTCAACTTCGACGGGATCACCTACGCCAAGGGCGCCTCGGTGCTCGCCGCGCTCGTGGGGTACGTCGGCCGGGACAACTTCTTCGCTGGGATCGCCCGCTACCTGGCCGCCCACGCCTACGGCAACGCCGAGCTGTCCGACCTGCTCACCGAGCTCGAGGCCACGAGCGGCCGCGACCTGTCGACCTGGACGAGGCTGTGGCTCCAGGAGGCTGGGGTGACCACGCTGCGCACCGAGCTGAGCACCGACGGCGACGGCGTCATCACCTCCGCGGCGATCCTCCAGGAGGTGCCCGAGGCCTCACCTGCCTCCCTGCGCCCGCACCGGGTGGTCATCGGCTCCTACAGCCTGGCCGACGGGGTGCTCGTGCGGACCGGCAGGGTCGAGCTCGACGTCGACGGCCCACGCACCGAGGTGCCCGAGCTTGTCGGGACCCGGCGCGGTGACGTCCTCGTGCTCAACGACGAGGACCTCACCTACGCCAAGGTTCGTCTCGACCCGCGGTCCCTTGACGCCGGCCTCACCCACGTGGCGGACTTCACCGACTCGCTGGCCCGCTCGGTCGTCATGTCCGCCGCCTGGGACATGGTGCGCGACGGCGAGCTCGCCGCCTCCCGCTACCTCGAGGCGGCCCTGGCGGCCCTCAGGGTCGAGACCCACTCCTCGGTGGTCATGGGCCTGCTGGGACGCGTGAGGACCTGCCTGAGCCTCTACCTGCCTCCCGCTGACCGTGCCGCGGCCGCCCCCGGCGCCGCGCAGGCGCTGCTCGAGCTGGCCCGGCAGGCCGACCCCGGCTCGGACGCCCAGCTCCAGCTCGCCCGGGCGGTGGCCGCTCACGCGGTCACCGACGACCAGCTCGACGCCGTGGCCGCCTGGCTCGAGGGCAGCGACGTCCTTGAGGGCCTCGAGGTCGACCAGGACCTGCGCTGGGAGCTGCTCACCGGGCTCGTCGCCGCGGGGCGGGCCGGTGAGGAGCAGATCGCTGCCGAGGAGGAGGCGGACCGCACGACCACCGGCCGCGAGCGCGCCGCCCAGGCCCGGGCCGCGGTGCCCACGCCCGAGGCCAAGGCCCGCGCCTGGCGCGCCCTGGTCGAGGACGAGTCGATGCCCAACGAGACCCAGGTCCGTGTCCTGGCCGGTTTCGGCTCGGTCGAGCGCTCCCCCGAGCTGCTCGTGCCCTACGTCGAGGCCTACGTCGAGGCCGCTGAGGGCATCTGGGCCTCGCGCACCTTCCACATGGCGGAGAACCTCCTGTCCGGCCTGTGGTCCTGCGCCACCGTCGGCCTGCCGGGTTCCGCACCCGCCGCCGCCCTCGAGGCGTGGCTGGCCGCGCACCCCGAGGCGCCGGCCGCCTTCCGCAGGATCGTCAGGGAGAACCTCGACGACACCCTGCGTGTCGCCGGTGCCCAGGCCTGCGAGGCCGCGCAGCGCGACCGGGTCTCGGACAAGACGGACGGGTTCGGTCTCCGGCAGTAGGATCGTGTCATGTTCAAACGTAAGAACAAGACCGCCACCAACGACCGCTTTGAGACCGTCTCCCGGGGCCGCGTGCCCGGCACGACGATCCAGGACGTCGTCCTCAGGGACCGCCAGACCGGGGTGTGCTACCTCCTGACCTCGTGGGGTTACGGCACCGGGCTCAGCCCGCTGCTCGACGCCGAGGGCAAGCCGGTCGTCCTTGACGACAAGCCGGCCACCACGCGGTAGGAACCGGTGCGGCACCGGTGAGACGAGGCCGCGGCACCCAGCACCCAGGCCCCGCAGGAGTACCCTCCTGCGGGGCCTGGGGCCGTCCTGGCCGGCGAGGACCGGGACGGACGGGAGCCGGAGGGCTGAGGCTCAGCCGGCACGGTCCTCCTGGTCCTTCTTGCCGGTCGACTCCGCCGCCGCGGACTGGGCGGCCGAGAAGGAGTCGGTCTCGTCGTCCTCACGGCCCGGGGTCTTGAAGTCGAAGGTGAGGATGAGGAAGCGGAAGAGGACGTAGTAGACGACGCCGTAGGCCAGGCCGATGACCACGAGCAGGATCGGGCCGGCCAGCGCGCCTCCGGACAGCTCGGCGGACTTGCCGAAGTTGAGCACGTAGTCGAAGGCCCCCGCCGAGAAGGTGAACCCGTCCTTGATGCCCAGCAGGTTGACCAGGGCCAGCGACAGGCCGGTCAGGACGGCGTGGATCACGTACAGGGGGAAGGCGATGTAGGCGAAGGCGTACTCGAGGGGCTCGGTGATGCCGGTGAGGAAGGCGGTCAGCGCCACGGAGACCATGAGGGCTCCGGTGGCCTTGCGCCGCTCGGGCCGGGCGGTGCGCCAGATGGCGAGGGCGGCACCCGGCAGGGCGAACATCATGATCGGGAAGAAGCCGGTCATGAAGGAGCCGGTCCAGGCGTTCGTGCCCTCGACACCGGAGAAGAAGCACGTGAGGTCCCCGTGGAGGGTCTGTCCCTCGGCGTCGGTGCACGATCCGAGCTGGAACCACGGGATCGAGTTGAGCAGGTGGTGGAGCCCCAGGGGCAGGAGCAGGCGGTTGGCGGTACCGAAGACGAAGGCGGCCACGGCGGCGCCCGCGCCCCCCTCGGTGCCTGCCTCCATGAGCCAGCCACCGAGGCGGTCGTTGATGAGCCAGTTGAAGGCCGGGTAGATCGCCGCCATGGCCACGGCGATGAGGACGGCGGCGCCGGAGGTGATGATCGGGACGAAGCGGCGCCCCCCGAAGAAGGCCAGCCAGTCCGGCAGCTTGATGCGGTGGTAGCGCTGCCACAGCGTGGCGGCGGTCAGGCCCATGATGATGCCGCCGAGCACGCCGTAGTTGATCGTGTCGGGGGTGTCCTTGCCGTCGCCCCCGGTGCCCCAGAAGGGGGCCAGGGCGTCGAGGACGGCCTGGAAGACGAGGTAGCCGAACAGCCCCGCGACCCCGGTGGACCCGTCGGACCTGCGGGCGAATCCCACGGCGACGCCGACGGCGAAGATGACCGGAAGGTTGCTGAAGACCGCACCGCCCGCAGCGGCGAAGACGTCGGCCACGGGCTGGACCCAGCCCATGCGTGCGGCTAGCCCGTCGGCACCCAGCATGTCGGCCTGCCCCAGGCGCAGGAGCAGCCCGGCGGCCGGCAGTGTGGCGATCGGCAGCATGAGCGAGCGGCCCAGGCGCTGGACGGAGGCGAAGGCCCCGCCTGTCCTCTGACCGGACCTCTGGTTGTCAGACACGTCGTCCTCCGTTGTCGGGATGGTGCAGCGGTACCGCGGCACCGGGGGTGTGCCGTGGGCCGTCATCGGCGTGAGGCGCGCTCGATGGCGAGCCCGACCCCACCAGTTTCGGTCATGCCCGTCCACGGCGCCACGTCACACGCACCGCGTTGCGGACTCGATGCCTTACGATGGCGGGACTGCGAGCAGTGCTTCGCACCCACCGTCCACACGGGGCGAGGGAGCCCCCGCCCCCTGGACCTGCTCTCACCTGTCTCACCTGCTCTGACCGGCTCTCACCCGCTCTCCCGCCCGTATCCCGGCCCCGGCCGCCCGACACAGAAGGACCCGACCATGTCCCAGGCGCAGAAGATCGTCACCGCCCTCGGCGGCTTCGAGAACATCACCGAGATCGAGCCGTGCATCACGCGGCTGCGCTGCGAGCTGACGGACCCGTCGCTGGTCGACGAGGCGGCGCTCAAGGCCGCCGGAGCCCACGGCGTGGTCACCGTGGGCTCGGTCGTCCAGGTGGTCGTGGGTCCCAACGCCGACACCATCGCGGAGGACATCGAGGACCTGCGATGACCCTGGCCGTCCGGGCGCCCCTGGCCGGGACGGCCGTCGCCCTGGACTCGGTGCCCGACCCCGTCTTCTCCGCCAGGCTCGTCGGCCCGGGCACGGCCCTGGACCCCGAGCGTGGCCCGCAGGCCGACGTGCTCGTCCGCGCCCCGGTGACAGGGACGCTGGCCAAGGCCCTCCCGCACGCCTTCGTCGTCGTCGCCGAGGACGAGCGCACCGTCCTGGTCCACCTCGGCCTGGACACCGTCACCCTGGAGGGCCGGTGCTTCACCACGCACGCCCAGGAGGGCGCCCGGGTGGAGGCGGGCGACCCCGTCGTGTCGTGGAGGCCCGCGGAGGTCGAGGCGGCCGGGCTGAGCCCGGTCGTGGCCGTCATCGCCCTGGACGGGGCGGAGGAGGATCTCACCCTGCCCGCCGAGGGAACCGACCTGCGGGCCGGGCAGACCCTGTTCACCTGGGGCTGAGCGCGCGACCAGGCACCCCGCCGGACCGGGGGCCTCGGCGGGACGCATCGCCCCTGCGCCCCGGGGCGGGTGAGGACGGTGAGGACCCTGCCTCGCCCCCGGCGGTCCCGGGGGCGAGGCGACTCAGCGTCCCAGCTCCTCGCGCACCGCGGCGAGCAGGCTGGCCAGCCGGACGTTGTCGGGCAGGTCCTCGACGAGCACCGCCTCGCCCGAGCCGTCCGCCAGGGGCATCTTCCAGTTCGGGTACTCCAGGTCGGTGCCCGGCTGGTTCTGGGTGCGCCGCTCCCCGACGCCGTCGACGAGGGCGACGCCCACAAGCGCTGAGGGGGTGCGCACGACGTAGCGGTGGAGGGCCTCGACCACCTGCCGCTCGGAGGGGTCGTCCTCGAGGAGCCCGTGCTCGCGCAGGCGGGTCATCATGCGCTCGCGCTCGACGCGGGCCTCGGCGCGCACCTGCTCGACGGGCTCGGTCAGGAGCCCGAGGCGCTCGCGCAGGGCGACGTGCTCGTCGGCGAGGTAGCCCGCGGTGGGCGGCAGGTCGTGGGTGTTGACGGTGGACAGGGCGAGGTGGCGGTAGGCGCCGGGCTGGAGTGGCCAGCCGTCGCCCTGCTTCTCGAACCACAGCACCGAGGTGCCCAGGACCCCGCGGCTGGCGAGGTAGTCACGGGCCCAGGGCTCGACCGTTCCGAGGTCCTCACCGATGATGACCGCGCCCGCGCGCTGGGCCTCGAGGAGCAGGACGCCGACCATGGCCTCGTGGTCGTAGCGCACGTAGGCGCCCTCGGAGGCCCCCATGCCCTCGGGGATCCACCACAGGCGGAACAGGCCGATGACGTGGTCGACCCGCAGCGCGCCGGCGTGCCGCAGGACGGTGCGCACCATGTCGCGCAACGGGGCGTACGCGCTGTGCGCCAGGCGCACCGGGCTCCACGGCGGCTGGGACCAGTTCTGACCGAGCTGGTTGTACATGTCCGGCGGCGCGCCGACCTTGATGCCCGTGGCGAAGGCCTCGGGGTTGGACCACACGTCGGCCCCGTAGGCGTGGACGCCCACGGCCAGGTCGTCCATGACCCCCAGCGACATCCCCGAGGCCTTGGCCTCGGCCTGGGCACGCCCGAGCTGTTCGTCGACGACCCACTGCAGCCAGGCGTAGAAGTCGATGCGCTCGGACAAGGAGCGCGCCTCGTTGGCCACGAAGGCGCTCGAGGCGTCCTTGAGGGTCTCGGGCCAGTCCTTGAGGGGACCGTGCTTCTCGGTCAGGGCGCACCACAGGGCGAAGCGCTCCAGGCCCTCGCCCTGCTCGGCGCGGAAGCGCTCGAAGGACCGCTGCCGCGAGCGCGGGCGCCCGGCGGCGAAGACGACCTCAAGGGCCTCGCGCTTGGCCTTCCAGGCGGCGTCGCGGTCGATGGGCTCGGTGGACTCGTTGGAGGCGGCGACCTCCTCGTGGGCCCACTGCACAAGGGATCGGCGCGGCCCGGACAGGCGGGCGACCTCGGGGATCGCCTCGGGGCGGATGTAGATCGGGTTGACGAACCGGCGCGTGACCGGAAGGTAGGGCGAGGGCGTCATCTCCCCGGCGGGCTCGGCCGCGTGCAGCGGGTTGATGAGCAGGAAGTCGGCGCCCTGGTCTCCCAGGAAGCTGACGAGCTCGGCGAGGTCGTCGGCGTCCCCGATGCCCCAGGAGGAGCGGGAGCGCACCGAGTACAGCTGCGCCATGACGCCCCAGCCGCGCCTGCCCAGGGAGGCCGGCAGCTCGAGGCGGTCGGGTGTCACCGCCAGAGAGGCCTCGTCGGTGAAGGCCGGACGCACCGCGCTCTGGCCGATCTCGGCGACGAGCCGGTGCCACCCCAGAGGCAGGTCGGCCGGCAGGAGGAAGGTCGCGCGCCCGGTGAGCACGCCGTCGACGGTGCGCGCGGGGGTCCAGTCGTCGGACTGGGACAGGAGCCTGCGGGTGCCGTCCTCGAGCTCGACGTGGACGTGCGCCGCCGCGCCGTCGGGCAGGTGGACGGGTACGGGCGTCGTGCGACCCGCGCGCACGACGACCGTGGGGGGGCAGGGTGTGGCGCCACGGGGAGAGGTCGACGTCGCGCAGCGAGGCCTCGATCTGCTCGTCGGTGGCGGCCTGGACGCCCAGGGCCTCCAGGACGGCCACGAGGGTCGCCCTGGACGGTGCCGCCCGGTTGCCGTGGTAGTCCCAGTACTCGGTGGAGACCCCGTGTGCTTCGGCGAGCCTCCTCAGGTGCTCGCTGGCGGGCTCGGGTGCGGCGGTGGACTCGGTCATGACAGGGGTTCAGCCTTACGCTCGGTCGCGCGTACGCGAGGGGCTCCCCCGTGGGGCCGGGGTCGCTCGGAACGGTGGTCGGTGTGCCCTCCCGTGTCCTGGTCCGGCGCGGCGTTGCGGTCGGCCTTGCAGGTCGGGCACGTTGTTTCTGCAAGGGTTTCACACGTGGGTGACGGATGCCAGCCGGCGGGGGCGTGTCCCGGGATCGTCCTCACGGAGATCGCGGCTCCTGCACGGGCAGGCACGGGCGAGCACGGTGGGCGCCTCCCCTGGCGCGCGACCACCGGGGGCGCGCCAGGGTCAGTCGAGCTCGGCGATCTCGGTGGCGAGCGTGTCGGCGACAGGGCCGACGACCACCTGGACGACGCGCCCCGAACGCACGACACCGAAGGCGCCTGTGGCGCGCAGCGCCCGCTCGTCGACCTTCTCCTGATCGACGACCTCGACGCGCAGGCGGGTGATACAGGGCTCGAGGTCCGTGATGTTGTCCCGCCCGCCCAGTCCGGCGACGATGTCTGCTGCGATGCTCATATGCGCTCCTCGTGTCCTGGTGAGGCCCTGCGTGCACCGCCCCCGGCGGGACGCGCGCAGCAGCCGTCGGTTCCGTGTTCGAGGTCACTTTATCCCAGATCATCGACCGCAGCGAAGCGCGGGGGCCCGCGCCGGGACCGGGTCCGCACCGGGGCGCGGACCGGGCAACAGCGGAGCCAGGATCGGATTGATGTCAATCGTCATTCATCCGAGGGCGGAAAGGTGACCTGGAACGCTGTCGGCGTGCAGAATGGGGCGTGACACCCGTCTCCATCGACGTTGAGGAGCCCCGCATGGCCACGCCCGACGCAACCCCTACTTCCCTGTCCGGTATCGGTGTGAGCCCGGGCCTGGTCGCGGGCCCGGTGGCCCGCATGGCCCCGGGGATCACCGAGCCCCCCATCGAGCTGCTCGACGCGTCCAGCGACCTGGACAAGGAGTGCGAGCGGGTCGCCGCCGCCGCCCAGACCGTCAAGAAGGGCCTCGAGCTCTCGGCGGCCGAGGCCAAGGGTGAGGGCCGCGTCCTGCTGGAGACCACCGCGCAGATGGCGGCGGACCCGACGCTGACCTCGACGGCGCAGGCCATGATCCGTGAGCGCCGTCTGGTCCCCGAGCGCGCCGTGTGGGAGTCCGCCGGCACCCTGGCCTCGATGCTCGAGTCCCTGGGCGGGTACATGGCCGAGCGCACGCGGGACGTGGCCGACGTGCGCGACCGCATCGTCGCGGTGCTCACCGACTCCCCCATGCCCGGGATCCCCCGGCTGCCCGAGCCCTTCGTGCTCGTGGCCGAGGACCTGGCGCCTGCCGACACCGCCCTGCTCGACCCCGAGAAGGTCGTCGCCTTCATCACCTCCGAGGGCGGGCCCACCTCCCACACCGCCATCCTGGCGCGCGCCCTGGGCATGCCCGCGATCGTGGGCACGGGCCAGGAGGTCACCGACCAGCTCTCCGACGGCGACATCGTCCTGGTCGACGGGACCAAGGGGACGATCACCATCGACCCGAGCGAGGACCAGCTGCGCCGTGCGCGGGAGCTGGCCAACAGGGTGCGCGTGTTCAACGGGGACGGCGCCACGAAGGACGGTCACGAGGTCCAGCTCCTGGCCAACGTCGGGGACGCCGCGGGGGCCCGCACGGCCGCCGAGGCCGGCGCCATGGGCGTGGGGCTGTTCCGCACGGAGTTCTGCTTCCTCGACCAGCCCGACGAGCCCACCGTCGAGGCCCAGGTCAAGGCCTACCGCGGGGTGCTCGAGGCCTTCCCGGGCAAGAAGGTCGTCGTGCGCACCCTGGACGCAGGGGCCGACAAGCCGCTGCCCTTCCTCACCGACGCCACCGAGGCCAACCCGGCGCTGGGCGTGCGCGCCTACCGCACGACCCGCCGTGACCCCGACGTCCTCGACCACCAGCTCGAGGCGCTGGCCCAGGCCGAGGCCCAGACCGAGGCCAAGGTGTGGGTCATGGCGCCGATGATCTCCACCGCCGAGGAGGCCAAGGCCTTCACCGACAAGGCCCGCACCTACGGCCTCCAGACCGCGGGGATGATGATCGAGGTCCCCTCTGCGGCGCTGATGGCCGACAAGATGTTCGAGCACGCCGACTTCGCCTCGATCGGCACCAACGACCTCACGCAGTACGTCATGGCCGCCGACCGGCTCCTGTCCTCCCTGGCCGACCTGTCGACGGCCTGGCAGCCCGCCGTCCTGCGGCTCATCCAGCAGGCCTGCCAGGGGGCCGCCCCGCACGGGCGCCCGGTGGGTGTGTGCGGTGAGGCGGCTGCGGACCCGGCCCTGGCCTGCGTCCTGGTCGGGCTGGGCGTGGCCAGCCTCTCGATGACTTCGCGTGCCCTGCCCGACGTCGACGCCGTCCTCAAGTCGGTCGACTTCGCCGACTGCCAGCGCCTGGCGGAGATCGCCGTCGGCTCGGCGACGGCCGACGACGCACGCACTGCCGTGCGCGCCGAGCTGCCGATCCTCGAGGAGCTCGGTCTGTGACGACCCCCTACCCCGTCCCCCTGGCCACGACCGAGCCCCTGGGCTCCGTCACACGGGTGCTGGCCCTGGCCGAGGGGGACGGGGAGGACGCGTTCACCGGCACCTCGCTGCCCCAGCTGGCCGGGCGCATCTACGGAGGCCAGGTCGTGGCCCAGGGACTGCTCGCCGCCGCCGCGACCCTGCCCGAGGCCGCGGACCCCGGGGCCCCGGTGCGCCTGCCGCACTCCGTGCACGCCTACTTCATGCGCGGCGGCCTGCCGGACTCACCGGTGGGTTTCGAGGTCGACCGGATGCATGACGGGCGGTCCTTCTCCCAGCGGCGCACGACCGCCTCGCAGGACGGCGCGCCGATCCTCACGATGGTCTCGTCCTTCCAGGTCACCCAGGAGGGGGCCGACGTCCAGGCCGAGGCCCCGGACGTGCCCGGTCCCGACGAGCTCGTGAGCGCCCTGGAGATCTTCCGCACGATCGACCACCCGGTGGCCCGCTTCCTGGGGCGCACCGCCGCCTTCGACCTGCGCCACGTCGAGGGCAACATCTTCCTGCGCCCGGGCGCCGAGGTCTCCGGCAGACAGCACCTGTGGGTGAGGTCGCGTGGGAAGGTGCCGGCCAGCGCCTCCCAGACCGTGCACCGCGCCCTGCTCACCTACGTGTGCGACCAGGTCATGCTCGAGCCCGCCCTGCGCAGCCAGGGCCTGTCGTGGCGGAGCAAGGGAATGAGCCTGGCCACGCTCGACCACGCCCAGTGGTTCCACCGCGACGTCGACGCCGGAGACTGGCTGCTCTTCGTCCAGGACTCTCCCTCCTCCCAGGGAGGGCGGTCGCTGGCGCGCACCGAGGTGTTCAGCTCCTCGGGCACCCTCGTGTCCACGATCGCCCAGGAGGGCATGATCCGCATGCCGACAGCCACGGCCTCCGGCACGGGCCGGTGGGCCGTGCGCCCCGGCGACGACCCCGCCTGAGGGCCCACCACCCCTCCCCGAGATCGGGACTAATGGCACACCGAGATCGGGACAAGTGACACACCGAGATCGCGGGATATGGCACACCCGGTCCCGCTCGGCTCAGTCGCCCGTGATCCGCTCCGCTCCAACACGCTCCATCGCCTCGGGAACCCGGGCAAGCCCGGTCCCGCTCGGCTCAGTCGCGCGTGATCCGCTCCGCTCCAACACGCTCCATCGCCTCGGGAACCCGGGCAAGCCCGGTCCCGCTCGGCTCAGTCGCGCGTGATCCGCTCCGCTCCAACACGCTCCATCGCCTCGGGAACCCGGGCAAGCCCGGTCCCGCTCGGCTCAGTCGCGTGTGAGCTTGCGGTAGGTGACGCGGTGGGGGCGGGCGGCCTCGGCGCCCAGGCGCTTGACCTTGTTCTCCTCGTAGGAGGCGAAGTTGCCCTCGAACCAGTACCAGTTCGCGGGGTTGTCCTCGGTGCCCTCCCAGGCCAGGATGTGGGTGGCGACCCGGTCGAGGAACCAGCGGTCGTGGGTGATGACGACGGCGCAGCCGGGGAACTCGAGCAGGGCCTTCTCGAGGCTGCCCAGGGTCTCGGTGTCCAGGTCGTTGGTGGGCTCGTCGAGCAGGATGAGGTTGCCGCCCTGCTTGAGGGTCAGGGCCAGATTGAGCCGGTTGCGCTCGCCGCCGGACAGGACGCCCGCGGGCTTCTGCTGGTCGGCGCCCTTGAAGCCGAAGGCGGCGACGTAGGCGCGCGAGGGCATCTCGACGTTGCCGACCGTGATGTAGTCCAGTCCGTCGGAGACGACCTCCCACAGGGTCTTCTTCGGGTCGATGCCGGCGCGGTCCTGGTCGACGTAGGACAGCTTGACGGTCTGGCCGACCTTGAGCTCTCCGCCGTCGAGCTCCTCAAGCCCGACAATCGTCTTGAACAGCGTCGTCTTGCCCACGCCGTTGGGGCCGACGATGCCCACGATGCCGTTGCGCGGCAGCGAGAAGGACAGCCCGTCGATGAGGGTGCGCCCGTCGAAGCCCTTGGACAGGTCGGTGGCCTCCAGGACGATGCCGCCCAGACGCGGGCCCGGCGGGATCTGGATCTCCTCGAAGTCGAGCTTGCGGGTGCGCTCGGCCTCGGCCGCCATCTCCTCGTATCGGGCCAGACGCGCCTTGGACTTGGCCTGACGGCCCTTGGCCGAGGAGCGCACCCACTCCAGCTCCTCCTTGAGGCGCTTGGCGAGCTTGGCGTCCTTCTTGCCCTGGACGGCCAGGCGCTTCTCCTTGGTCTCCAGGTAGGTCGAGTAGTTGCCCTCGTAGGGGTAGAGGTGCCCGCGGTCGACCTCGGCGATCCACTGGGCCACGTGATCGAGGAAGTAGCGGTCGTGGGTGACGGCGATGACGGCGCCGGCGTAGTTCTTCAGGTGCTGCTCGAGCCACAGGACCGACTCGGCGTCGAGGTGGTTGGTGGGCTCGTCGAGCAGGAGCAGGTCAGGGGCCTCCAGGAGCAGCTTGCACAGGGCGACCCGACGGCGCTCACCACCGGAGAGGTGACGCACCTGGGCGTCCGGCGGCGGGCAGCGCAGCGCGTCCATCGCCTGCTCCAGCTGGGAGTCGAGGTCCCACGCGTTCGCGGCGTCGATCTCGGTCTGGAGCGCACCCATCTCCTCCATGAGGGCGTCGAAGTCCGCGTCCGGGTCAGCCATCGCGGCGGAGATCTCGTTGAAGCGGTCGAGCTTGGCCTTGATCTCGGCCACGCCCTCCTCGACGTTGCCGAGCACGGTCTTGTCCTCGTTGAGCGGCGGCTCCTGCATGAGGATGCCGACCGTGTAGCCGGGGGTCAGGCGGGCCTCACCGTTGGAGGGCTGGTCCAGGCCCGCCATGATCTTGAGGATCGAGGACTTGCCGGCGCCGTTGGGACCGACCATGCCGATCTTCGCGCCCGGGTAGAACGCCATGGTCACGTCGTCGAGGATGACCTTGTCACCGTGCGCCTTGCGCGCCTTGATCATCTGGTAGATGTACTCAGCCACTGCTTCGCTGCGCCTTTCATCACGTGGGAGCGAGGTCCTGCGCGCAGGCCTTGCGGTCCCAGGTCCTGGGACGGCCGCGCGCACCGCGCCCCAGCCTAGGCGAGCACCGCCGGCTTGGCGACGGAGCGCGGGGTGACACGGTGCACGCCACCGGCCGTGCTCGCTCGGCTCAGTCCGTTCGCTCCGCTGAGTGAGCTCAGTCCTTGGACGCGTCCTGCCGCCTGCGCCAGCGGATACCGGCGTCAACCAGGCCGTCGATGTCGCCGTCGAAGACCGCCTCGGGGTTGCCGACCTCGTAGCCGGTGCGCAGGTCCTTGACCATCTGGTAGGGGTTGAGGACGTAGGAGCGCATCTGGTCGCCCCAGGAGGCCTTGACGTCGCCGGCAAGCTCCTTCTTCTTGGCGTCCTCCTCCTGCTGCTTGAGCAGCAGGAGGCGTGACTGGAGCACGCGCATCGCGGCGGCACGGTTCTGGATCTGGGACTTCTCGTCCTGCATCGAGACCACGAGGCCCGTGGGCAGGTGGGTGATGCGCACCGCCGAGTCGGTCGTGTTGACGCTCTGCCCGCCGGGGCCCGAGGAGCGGAAGACGTCGACGCGGATGTCGGTCTCGGGCACCTCGATGTGGTCGGTGGACTCGATGAGCGGGATGACCTCGACGGCGGCGAAGGAGGTCTGGCGCCGACCCTGGTTGTCGAAGGGGCTGATGCGCACGAGGCGGTGGGTGCCGCCCTCGACGCTCAGCGTGCCGTAGGCGTAGGGGGCGTGGACCTCGAAGGTCACCGACTTCAGCCCTGCCTCCTCGGCGTAGGAGGTGTTGAGGACCTTGACCGGGTAGGAGTGGCGCTCGGCCCAGCGGGTGTACATGCGCAGGAGCATCTCGGCGAAGTCGGCGGCGTCGACGCCCCCGGCGCCCGAGCGGATCGTGACCACCGCGTCACGCTGGTCGTACTCCCCCGACAGGAGCGTGCGGATCTCGAGGTCCGACAGGTCCTTGGAGATCCCCGCGAGGTCGGCCTCGGCCTCAGCGACCAGCTCGGCGGCGTCCTCGCCCGACTCCTCCCCGGCCATCTCGACCATCGTCTCGAGGTCCTCGATGCGCCGCCCCAGCTCCTCGACGCGCTTGAGATCGGCCTGGGCGTGGGACAGGGCCGAGGTGACCACCTGCGCGGCCTCGGGGTCGTCCCACAGGTCGGGGGCGGCCGCCTGGTCGGAGAGCTCGGCGATCCGCTCGCGCAGCGCCTCGGGGTCGGTCACCGCCGCGATGGAGGCGTAGGTGTGTCGGAGTCGCTCGATCTCTGCGGGAAAGTCTGTGGCCACGGGCCGAGTCTAGATGATCGGGCGCACGGCGCCGCGCCGCACCCGCGCCGGTGCCGGACCGTGCCCGGCCCTCAGGCGGTGAGGCCTCACCCGAGCTCGAGGGCACCGGCGTGGTCGACGAGCGCTCCGAGCACCGCACGCGCGGCGTGGCTCGGCTCGCTGCGCGTGGCGCGGTGACGCACGACGAGCTGGCGCGTGCCCAGCCCGGGCAGGCGCACGACGTCGACCCCGTCGGGCACGAATCCCGAGCGCACCGCCAGCTCGGGCATGAGCGCGTAGCCCATCCCGTGGCTGACCATCGCCAGGACGACGTCGTAGTCGTAGGCCACGTGCCGGGTCGACAGCGGGGTGCCGAGCTGGCGCGAGAGGCGGGTCAGGGCCGTGGAGCCGGCCGTGCTCGCCTCGAGGTCGATCCAGGTGGCGCGCACGAGGTCGGCCAGGGTCGAGGGCGAGGGGTGCTCGGGCGGGACGACGACGAGCCACGACTCATCGAGCAGCGGGACGTCGTTCATGGCCTGCGGCGAGGCAGGGGGGTCGTGGGAGTCGCGCTCGAGCAGGAGCAGGTCGAGCTCGCCGCGGCGCAGGCGGGCCAGGCCGGAGCGCTCGTCGACGACCTCCTCGACGACCAGCTCGAGCCCCGGGTGGTCGACCTCGAGGCTGACCACGAGCGGCAGGAGGAGGGCGCGCAGCGCCGTGGCGAAGCTGCCAACGAGGACCGTTCCGCTCGGGGCCGAGGAGTCGATGCTCGCCAGGGAGCGCCTCGCCGCGGTCAGCTCGGCCTCGATCCGCTCGGCGGCCTCGGCCAGGACCCGCCCGGCCTCGGTGAGCACCGCCCCGGTGGGCGTCCGGTCCAGGACCCGCACACCGGTCTCCCGCTCCAGGAGCTTGATCTGCTGGCTGATGGCCGAGGGAGTCAGCCGCAGCAGGTCCGAGGCGGCGACCACGCCCCCGGCGCGGTGGACGGCGAGTAGCACCCCGATACGGTGCGCCGAGATCTCCATACAGAAATCCTACATGGCCACTACAGATGTCTGCGATTGATCTTCACCAGTGTGAGGGTCCAAGATCGGGATCGTGAACAACGTCCTCGGTACCCTCATCTCGGCCGGCGGGTGGATCGGCGCCGCCGAGCTCCTCGCCGCCTACATCCTCGTGTCCAAGGGCAGGCTGGCCGGCGACTCGTTGCGGTACCAGGCCCTCAACATCTCGGCCTCCGTGCTGCTCCTGGTCAACTGCGCCTACACCGGCGCCTGGCCGAGCGCGATCGCCAACAGCTTCTACGTCCTGGTCGGGATCGTCATCCTGCTCACGGTCAAGCGTGCCTACATCACCCAGCTCGCCCGCCGACGTCGGTTCTCGGCCGCCGCCCGCCTCAGGGGCGATCGCGAGCTCGCGGCGTAGACGCGCCCCCGGCGCGCCGGCCGTGGGCGGAGGTCGTGGGCGGAGCCGGGCCGGGCGCCGCCCTGCTGGGCCGCCCTACTGGGTGGTTGCGACGCGGGCCGAGCCGGTGGCGGTGATCGTGAAGCCCTCGGAGGGGAGGATCCCCCAGGGCAGGAACGGAGGCCGGGACCGGGCGCTCAGGGTGACGACGGCGGTGCGGCCGTCAACCGCGGTGGCTGACACGATCCTCACCCCGGACAGGTCACTGGGCTGGGCGCTCAGGTCCCGTCCGGCCGTCTCGAGGACCCCGGGGTCAGTGAGGGTCCCGGGGCCACCGCTGCCGGCCTGCCCGTCGAAGTAGCCCGGGCCGTCGGCCGCGTCCGCCGCCGCCGCTGCTGCCGAGTCCGCCAGGGACGTGAGGTTCTTGAGGTCGAGGTAGACGGCGGTGGCTGAGGCGATGGTGAGCAGGAGGGCGAGCACGAGGGTGACCAGGCCGAGCCCGAGGATGAGAGTCTGCCCGTCCTCGGCGGCGGCGCACCGACGCACCCGGGGGCGCACCTGCCGTACCCGATCCCACAGCCTCCCCACCGCCCTCACTGCTCCTGCCCTGCAAGCGTGACGGAGCGCTCGGCGTCCAGGACGACGACGTCCCGCCCCACACCGACCGAGGACAGCACCGGCAGGTCGAGGGCCACCTCGACGCGCAGGAGCGCGGTCGTGCACGCCCCGTCCGAGCAGGTCACGCTCAGCGCCTCGTCGGGGTCGGCCTCGACCCTCTGGTCGGACAGGGCGAGCCCCACGGCGGTCCGGGCGTGGGTGAGGGCCTCCTCGCCTCTCTCGACCTCGAGGACCCGGCTGGCGGCGTCGGCCGCCGAGGCCACCGCGAAGGAGGCGGCCTGGACCTGTGCGAGGGTGACGATGAGGTAGAGCACCGGGACGACCAGGACGAGGGTCCAGCCGATGAACTCCACCGGGGCGTTGCCCTCCTCGGCCCCGGGTCGCCACGGGGGCCGGCTCACGGGTCGACCTCCTGGGCACCGACGAGCTCGGTCTCGTCGACGGCGTGCCCCGTGACCCGCAGGACTCCCCCGGGACCGAGGAGGCCGAGGACCGGCAGGGGCGCGGTCACCTCGACGGACACGACCGCCAGGCCCTCGACCCTGCGGTCGGTCACCCGCACGGTGTCGACGTATCCGTCGCTCAGGGCGGCGTCGACCAGGGCGCGCACGCGCTCCTCGGCCTCCGCCTCGGTGCCGCCCACGAGGGCCGCGCGCCGAGCCCCCTCCCCGGCCGCGTCGGTCAGGACGTTGCGCACGTGCATCGACAAGGTGAGCTGGAGCAACGCGAGGCTGACGGCCACGACGAGCACCCCGACGAGCACGAAGTCGACGGCCGCCGACCCCCGCTCGCCGCAGGCGCGGCGCTCAGATCGCACCTGTGACCTTGGCGATCGCGTCGGTGAAGACCTGGGTGAGGGTCGGGCCGGCCACCGCCCACAGCCCCACGACGAGGCCCGCGGTCATGAGGGTGACCAGGACCCAGCCCGGGACGTCACCGCGCTCATCACGCAGGCGGGTCGACCCGAGCACGCGCTGGACGCGGCGCCCGAGTCGGGACCGGTAGGAGGGCGTCGGGATCGTCGGGATCATCGTGGGCTCCTTCGGTGGGTGCGGACGAGGACTGCTGGACAGGACGGGGCGGGGCGTCATAGCCCCAGCCGCAGGACGAACAGGCCCGGGAAGAGGGCGAAGACGACGGTGACGGGCAGGACGAGGAAGACGACCGGGACCATCTGGGCGATCTCCCGGCGCCCGCCCTCCTCCATGAGCGCGCGCCGGGAGGCCTCCCGGGCGTCGGCGGCCTGGGAGCGCAGCACCTCGGCCAGCGGGGTGCCCCGTTCGAGGGCGACGGCGATGGCCTCGCACAGGCGGGTGACCTGGAGGGATCCGGCTCGTTCCTCGAGGTGGAGGAGGGCGGTGGTGAGCACGGTGCCGCTGCGCACGTCGGACAGGGTGTGGGCGAGCTCGTCGACGAGCTCGCCCCGTCCCAGCGCGACGACCCGCTCGATGGCGGCCACGGGCCCCTGCCCCGCCCCGACGACGAGGGCGAGCAGCTCGACGACGTCGGGAAGCTGGGCCTCGACGCGCTCACGGTGGCGCTCGACGGCGCGGCTGAGCCACCAGTCCCGGGCGGCGGCTCCGACCACCGCGGCCGTGAGGGCCGCGAGCGCCAGGAGGGGGACGGACACCGGCCGGGCCAGGGAGGCGAGCAGGCCACCGCCGACCGCCAGCCCGAGTCCGGCCACCGCCCACAGGAGCTGCTCGACGCGCAGCTCCTCGTAGGTGAGCCGGGACCCGGACCGGGCGAGCCGACGGCGCACCGAGTCCGAGGACGAGCCCAGGGACTCCAGGACGGAGGCCAGGTGGGTGACCGTCCCGAGCAGGACGGCCGAGACGGTGCGCCCCTGGGCGCCCGGGTCGGTGGCGCCCAGGAGCCCTGAGGTCCGGGGGCGCTGGTGGACGTAGGGCTCGACCCGGGCCATGAGGGTGGGGCGGCGGCCACGGAAGGCGGCGGCGAGCACGAGCAGGCCGCAGGCGGCCAGCAGGCCGGCGCCGGCTCCCAGGAGCGTGGGGCTGATCATCGGGCTCATCGCAGCACCCTGTCCTCCTCGGGCAGCCTGCCCAGGCGGAGCATGAGGCGGTAGGCGACGACGCTCGTGACCGCCCCGACGAGCAGGACGAGCGCCCCGGCGGTCGTGGCGTAGGCCGCCGCGGCCTGGGGGCGGGTGGACAGCAGCGCGAGGACCAGCCAGGGGGCGGCCACCGCGACCCGGGCGCCGTTGACCGTCCAGGACTGGCGCGCCTCGAGCTCACCGCGGGTGCGCAGGTCCTCGCGCAGCATGCGCGACAGGCTGCGCAGGAGGGCGCCCAGGTCGGATCCGCCGACCTCGTGGGCCAGGCGCAGGGCCTCGACGATCCGGTCGGCCACGGGGTCGGCGAATCGCGCCTTGAGCCGGTCAAGGGCCAGGTCGAAGCGGGCGGTGGTCGCGTAGTCCACGGCGAAGGCCCGCAGCTCCTCGCGCACCGCCTCGGGGCCGCGCTCGGCGAGGTTGGCCAGCGCCTCGGGCAGGCTCATTCCGGCGCGCACCCCTGACACTAGGGTGTCGATGGCCTCGGGCCAGACCTCGCGCAGGCTGGTCCGCCGGGCCCTGGCCCGAGAGGACACGGCCGCGAAGGGGGCGCCTGCCGCGATGGTGCCGAAGGCGATGGCGATGGACCACGCCCCGGAGGCGCCGAGGAAGCCCAGGGCGACGACGAGACCGAGCACGAGGCTGCCGGCGACGAACACGGCGGGGCTCGTGCGCCCGACACCGGCCTGGACGAGCAGGTCGGACAGGCGGCGCTGGCGCTCCGAGCGCCAGGCGGGCGGGTCGGTCGTGGCGGCCAGCCACAGGAGCACGAGACCGGTGCCGGCGAACAGCCCTGCGACGGCGCCCATCAGGAGCCCTCCCCCGTGCGGGCCCGCAGGGCGGGGGCGCGCCTGTCGGCGAGCAGGGCGGCGAGGTCGTGCCCGGCACGGGCGAAGCGCGCAGGGTCTGGCGGCATGCCCGGGCCGCGCACGAGCCGGTCGGCGCCGTCGCGGTGGAAGACGTCGGACAGCTCGATCACCCCGTTCTCGACCCTGCCGGACAGGGCGGCGATCTCACGGACCCGGCGCCGCCCCGTGGAGTCGAGGTCGAGGTGGACGACGAGGTCGACGGCGGCGGCGACGGTGGGCACGACGAAGGCCGCTGAGACGTTCTCACCGGCCAGCAGCGGCAGGGTGCAGATCTTGACGACCGCCTCCCGGGCGGAGTTGGCGTGGAGGGTGGACATCGAGGGCAGGCCGGAGTTCATGGCGATGAGCAGGTCGAGCGCCTCGGCCTCCCTGACCTCCCCGATGAGGAGGCGGTCCGGACGCATGCGCATGGCCTCCTTGACCAGGCGACGCAGGTTGATCTCGCCCACGCCCTCGAGGTTGGCGGGACGGGTCTGCATGGCCACGCAGTCCCGGTTGCGCAGGCTCAGCTCGAAGACCTCCTCGCAGGTGATGACCCGCTGGCCCGCGGGGACGGCTCCTGCCAGCGCCCGCACCATCGTCGTCTTGCCCGCCTGCGTGGCGCCGGAGACGAGGATGTTGAGCCCGGCCTGGACCGAGGCGTCGAGGAAGGCCCCGGCGCGCTCGGTCAGGGAGCCCATGCGCACGAGGTCGGCGGTGCGCTGGGCCCGGGCGGTGTGCTTGCGGATGTTGACCGCCCAGTGGCGCGAGGTGATCGGCGGGATGACGACGTGGAGCCGCTCACCTCCGGGCAGCTGTGCGTCGACGAAGGGGCTCGACAGGTCCAGGCGCCGGCCCGAGGCCCGCAGCATCCGCTCGACCAGCACCCGCAGGTCCTCGTCCTCCAGGATCGTCGTGGTCAGCTCGGGGCGGCCGGAGCGTGCCACGAAGACCCGCCCGGGGGCGTTGCACCAGACCTCCTCGATGGAGTCGTCGTCGAGGTAGGGCTGGAGGGGGCCCAGGCCGGCCAGGGAGTCGACGACCTCGGCGCCCACGGCGTCGGGGTCGACCAGGGGCGGGACGAGCCCGGCGTCGGCCCGGCGCAGATAGTCCCCGGACGCCTCGGCCACGAGCGCCTCGAGGGCGGCGGTGTCGTGGAGGGGGTCGACGCCGCGACGTCGCACGAGCTCGCGGACCTCGTCGCGCAGGAGGGTGGGTGCGTCCATGTCGGACCTCGTCGGGCTCAGGGATCGGACTGTCCCGCGACCGCGGGCGGGCCCGGGCACGGGATGGCGCCCACCAGGACGTGACCGGCGCCACGTGGGAAAGACTAGATCACGATGCGGTCGCGGTGCCAACTCACGCACGAGACCTGTGGAAAACGTGTCTCATTACCCGCCGGGCCGTCCCATGCCCGCCCGCCCCCGCGCTGTCCGGCGCCGCACTGCCACGGGCCCAGGCGGACAGAGCGCACCCAGGCCCTTCCCATGAGGACCGTCGGGCCTCATCATGGTGGCTCGCGACACAGGAGCCGCGAGCCCTTCCCGGGGGCCGTCAGGACGGATCCCCGGTGCGGCGCACCGGCCGGGCGCGACCACGGCCAGGACCCGACACACGTCAAGGCCAGGACCCGACACACGTCAAGGCCAGGACCCGACACACGTCAAGGAGGACGCATGACCGCGACGACCCCCCAGCACCCCACGGCGCCCGAGGAGGCGAGGCGCACGGCGCAGGCCCCACAGGCCCCACAGGCCCCGCAGGCCCCACAGGCCCCGGAGGGCACTGAGATGATCCACCCGGGACCCCAGGTCCTCGACAAGGCGTGGGTGGCGGACTGGAAGGAGCAGGAGGAGCGGGCCGGGGCCGACCTCGAGGGCTACTGGGCCCGGCGTGCCGCAGAGCTGGAGTGGTCCGAGCCCTGGACCGCCGTGCTGGAGGACTCCGAGGCGCCCTTCTACCGCTGGTTCGTGGGAGGACGGACCAACATCGTCACCAACGCGGTCGACCGCCACCTGACCAACGCCCACCGCAACAAGCTGGCCCTCATCTGGGTGGGTGAGGACGTCGAGCAGGTCCGCACCTTCTCCTACTTCGACCTGGGCATCGAGGTCGAGCGGATGGCCAACGTGCTCAAGGCGATGGGCGTGGGCAAGGGGGACGTCGTCACGATCTACCTGCCGCGCATCCCCGAGGTCTTCTTCGCCATGCTCGCCTGCGCCAAGCTCGGCGCGGTGCACTCGGTGGTCTTCGCCGGCTACTCCTCCGAGGCCCTGGGGGCGCGTATCGACGACTCGGAGTCCAAGGTGGTCATCACCGCCGACGGCTCGTGGGTCAACGGCAAGGTCTTCCCCCTCAAGCGGATCGTCGACGAGGCGGTGCGCTTCTCCCCTACCGTCCAGAACGTCATCGTCGTGCGCAACACCGGCAGCGAGGTCGTCATGGACCCGATCCGCGACCACTGGTACCACGAGCTGTGCAAGCTGCCCATCGCCAAGGGCCGCTGCGAGACCGTCCAGGTCGACGCCGAGGACCCCCTGTTCATCCTCTACACCTCGGGCTCGACCGGCCGCCCCAAGGCGATCCTCCATTCCCACGGCGGCTACATGGTGGGCACCTACGTCACCCTCCACGACTGCTTCGACATCCACGACGAGGACCGGTGGTGGTGCACCTCGGACCCGGGCTGGATCACCGGGCACAGCTACCTCGTCTACGGTCCCCTGCTCAACGGCGCGACCGTGTTCATGTACGAGGGCAACCCGACCTTCCCCTACCCCGACCGCTGGTGGAACCTCATCGAGCGCTACGGGATCACCTCCTTCTACACGGCCCCCACCGCGATCCGCACCCTCATGCGCTTCGGCGAGGCGTGGGTCCGGCGCCACGACCTGTCGAGCCTGCGGCTGCTGGGCAGCGTCGGCGAGCCCCTCAACCCGGAGGCCTGGCGCTGGTTCCACCACGTCGTGGGCGCCGACCGCTGCCCGATCATCGACACGTGGTGGCAGACCGAGACCGGCATGTTCCAGATCACGACCGTGCCCTCGATGCCGCAGAAGCCGGGGGCCGCCGGGCGCCCCGTCTTCGGGCAGGAGGCCGCCGTCGTCGACGAGGAGGGGCGGGAGGTGCCCGACGGCGTCGAGGGCCACCTCGTGCTCAAGCGGCCGTGGCCGGCGATGATGCGCACGCTCTACCGCGACCCGCAGCGCTACGTCGACACCTACTGGAGCCGCTACCCGGGGATGTACCTGACCGGGGACTCGGCCAAGCGCGACGCCGACGGCTGGTTCTGGATCATCGGGCGGACCGACGACGTCATCAAGGTCTCCGGGCACCGCCTGGGCACCGCGGAGATCGAGTCGGCTCTCGTGTCCCACCCGGCGGTGGCCGAGGCCGCCGCGATCGGCCTGCCCCACGAGGTCAAGGGCCACGCGGTCCACGTGGCGGTCATCCTGGCCACGGGTGTCGAGCCCTCGCGCCAGCTCGAGGCCGAGCTGCGTCAGCACGTGGCCGCGACCCTGTCGCCGATCGCCAAGCCCGAGTCCTTCGACTTCCCCGAGTCCCTGCCCAAGACACGTTCGGGCAAGATCCTGCGCCGGGTGCTGCGCGCCCGGGCGCTGGGTCAGGACGAGGGCGACCTGTCGACCCTCGACGGCGACTGACCCCGAGATCGGGACTAATGGCACACCGAGATCGGGACATCTGACACACCGAGATCGGGACTAATGACACCTCGAGATCGGGACATCTGGCACACCGGCGCACTCCCACCCCGCAGGGGACCCTCATGACGCCGCCCGGCCTCCACCACGGGGCCGGGCGGCGCAGCCTCGAGCGTCACCCGGCCCCGGCCGCCCGTGTGCCCCGGTCTCCGGGGAGGCAATCCAGCACCACAGTGCTGTGATTCTCATTACACTCTGGTCATGAGAATCGCGCTCGCCAGTGACCACGCAGGATTCGCGCTCAAGCGGGAGATCGCCGGCTGGCTGGAGTCCCAGGGGCACAGCACCGAGGACTTCGGCGCC
This sequence comes from Actinomyces howellii, assembly GCF_900637165.1. Classification (GTDB taxonomy): domain Bacteria; phylum Actinomycetota; class Actinomycetes; order Actinomycetales; family Actinomycetaceae; genus Actinomyces; species Actinomyces howellii. Next base: position 1,040,210 of record NZ_LR134350.1, read on the forward strand.
CCCGGGACCGATCCGGCCGACCTGTCCGACCACGTCTACCCGGCCGCCCTGGCGGTGGCCACGGGCCGCGCGGACCGGGGGGTGTTCGTCGACGGCGTGGGCTACGGGTCCGCCCTCATCGCCAACCGGATCCGCGGCGTGACGGCCGTGGTCTGCCAGGACCCGTTCTGTGGCCGCCTGGCCCGGGAGCACACCGACTCCAACGTCCTGTGCCTGGGCGGCAAGATCATCGGCTCGGCCATCGCCCTGGAGGTCGTGCGGGTGTGGATGACCACGGAGTTCCTCGACGAGCCCAAGTACCGCGCGCGGGTGGCCAAGGTCGAGCAGATCTCCCAGCGCCACCTCGTGGCGCTGGAGGACCTGGACCTGGGCCTGTCCTGACGGCGGGTCCTGGGGCGCGGGAGTGTGACCCGGGCCCCGGGCTCGCCTACGGTTGAGCCATGTCGCAGCCACCGACCGGACCGACCGACACCTCGCCGCAGGAGGCGTCCTCCCCTGAGGCGGCTCAGGAGCCGGCGGCGCGGGTGCCCGCGCGCTCGCCGCTGGCGCTGGCCGCGATGGCCGCCGTGGCGGTGCCGGGGCTGGATCCCGCACGCCTCGCCCTGCCCCAGACCGAGTCCCCGACGCTCAGGGTCGTCGGGGTCGTCGACACCCAGGGGCGTCACTGGGAGGTCCTCGAGGCCCGCGACGACGCGACGGGGGCGGATCTCGACGCCGAGGCCGAGGTGCTCAGGCGCATCGGCAGGGTGGTCGACGACGGAAGGCTGTCCTTCGACGTGCCGCGCCCCGCGGGCACGCTGCGCTCGGAGGGCCGCCACGTCCAGGTGCGCTCCCACCTGGCGGGAAGGCCGGTGGACGTTGACGCCCTGCGCCCCGGGCCGGGGCTGTCGGCGGGGGTGGGCAAGGCCCTCGGCGAGCTGCACGAGCTGCCCGTCTCGGTGGTCTCGGAGGCGGGCCTGCCGGTCTATGACGCCCAGGACGTGCGCGGCAGGTGGCTCGGCCTGCTCGACGACGCCGCCGCCACCGGCAGGGTCCCTCCGGCTCTGCTGGCCAGGTGGGAGGCGGCCCTGGAGGACACGAGCCTGTGGCGCTTCCGTCCGGTGGTCGTCCACGGTGACCTCGACGCGGAGAACATCCTGACCGCAGGTGGCGCGGTCGTGGGGATGCTCGGTCTGAGCCAGGCCCATGTGGGCGACCCGGCCGAGGACATGGCCTGGGTGTACTCCTCGGTGCCGGTCGACAGCCTGGACTCCATCGAGGGCGCCTACGACATGGCTCGGGCCGAGGGTGTCGACAAGCACCTGCGCGACCGTGCCGAGCTGGTCAGCGAGCTGAGCCTGGCGCGCTGGCTGCTGCACGGGGTGCGCTCGGAGCAGGAGGAGGTCGTCGAGGACGCGGTGGCGATGCTCCGTGACCTGGCCGACCAGGTGGGTGACGAGCCGCTGGTCGAGCGTCGTGAGCCCCGGCTGGCGCCGGTGCCCGGGGAGCGGGTGGCCGCGAGCCCCTCGGCTGCGACGAGCGAGGTCAAGATGGTTGTCGTACGCGACGAGGACGACGCCGAGGACCCGGGTGGCTCGGGCCGCCCGGCAGGCCCGGTCGATGCTGCCGGCTCGGGCAGGTCACCAAGCTCGGGCAGGTCGGCCGGGTCGGCAACCTCGGGCAGGTCGGCCGGGTCGGCTGGCTCGGGCGGTTCGGCGGATGCTGCCGGCTCGGCTGACGCCGCCGGTGGCCAGGAGGCCGGCGAGGCGCGCCGGACGGACGGTGAGCGCGGCCCTGAGGGCGGTGGGGTCATCGGCTTCCCCACGCAGGGCGCCTGAGCGTCCTGCTGCCCGCTGGGGCGGGGACCGCGCGGGGTCGCACGCGGTGGTCGGGGTCCGTCATCCGTTCTCGAGGCGGAGCAGGGCCTCGATCTGGTCGAGGCTGAGCAGGGCCTCGGCCCTCAGCTCGTCGACCTGCCCGCCCGGGGGGTCGACGTAGACGTAGGCGGCGCGCACGGCCTGGGTGCCCACCCCGTGGGCGGCCGCCCAGGCGTGGACGTAGACGCTCAGCTGGTCGACGGGGACGCGGCGGCGGCCGGTCTTCCAGTCGACGATGAGCCAGGTGGAGGTCGCCGGGTTCCAGAAGACGGCGTCGAGGCGGCAGCGCAGGGTCGTGCCGGCCAGGGTCAGCTCGAGCTCGGTCTCGGTGTCGGTCAGGACGTGCCCGGCCAGGAGGGGCAGCTCCTCGGCAGTGGTCAGCCACCGCTCGACGCGGTCGCGGTCGCGTCGTGACAGGGAGTCGGGCACGCCCGCCTCGGTGAGGCTGATGAGCTCGCCCTGCTCGGCCAGGCGCGTGGCGAGGGCCTCGTGGAAGACGGTGCCCAGGCGTCCGGCGGCGCGGGGCTGGGGCGGCAGCGGTCGGCGCAGGTCGAGGGCGAAGCGGTCGGGGTCGGCGCGCAGGTCGTCGACCTTGGTCGCGGCGAGGTGGTCGGGCAGGACGACCGTGGGTCGCTCGGCGCGTCGGCGGGCACGCTCGGCCAGGAGGAGCTCGGTCTCCTCGCGCCAGCGAGCCACGAGGGGGTCGGTCGGGCCGGGAGGTGGGGCGCCCTCGCCGGCCTGGGGGCGGGGACCGCCCACCTGGCCCGGACCGTCCGACACCTGAGTGTCGTCGGGACCGGTCGCGTCGGTGTCGTCGGGACCGGTCGCGTCCCGGGGCGCGGCCGTCCCGGTGGGCGGCCGGTGAGCCTGCCCCGGCAGGTGCGCGCTGGCCTGGCTCACGGCCCTGGCGGCGGCCCGCCGTGCCCTGGTCATGTCGTCCTGCGGGTCGGGCGGGGGCCAGGTGGCGGTCAGGCTGTGCCCGGCCAGGGGGTTGGCGGCCTCGGGGTCGAGGTCGGTCAGACCGGGACCGAGGGGGCTGAGCAGGTCGCGGCGCCACAGCTCGGCCAGGAACCTGGACATGGGCCGAGGCTTGGTCGCGGTGCCGGTCAGGTGGCTGCCGGTCAGAAGGACCTCGTGGCGGGCGCGGGTGATGGCGACGTAGGCCAGGCGCCGCTCCTCGGCCAGGCCGTGGCGGCCCAGGGCGAGCCGGTAGTCGGCCAGGGCGACCTTGACCTCCTCCTTGTCCACGTTCGGCGGCTCGAGGGCGCCGATCTCGAAGGGCGGCAGGGTGGCGGCATCCGAGCGCATCGGGTGGGGGAACTCGTCGAGCCTCGTCATCCACGAGGAGTCCGAGACGCTGAGGTCGGACCTGGGTTCGGTGCTGTAGCTCGGGAAGCTCTTCTCGCTCAGTCCCACGACGGCCACGGCGTCCCACTCGAGTCCCTTGGCGGCGTGGACGGTCAGGAGCTGGACGGCTCCCGGCTCGGGCTCGACGACGGGGGCGTCAAGCCCGTTCTCCTGGTCGGCTGCGACGTCGAGCCAGGTGAGGAAGCCGACGACGGTGGCGTCGGGGACGTCGGCGGCGTACTGCTCGGCGATGGTGCGCAGGGCGTCCAGAGCGCGCCGTCCCATCGGGTTGCCGACCCGTGCGGCAACCTCGACGTCGAGCCCGAGGGCCTGCTCGGCCAGGACGAGGACGTCGGGCAGGGCCAGGGTGAGGGCCCCTCGGACGCGCCGGACGGCCCGGGCGATCCGGTCGACGGCCCGGGCGCCCGCAGGAGAGAGCCCCTCGACGGCCCTGGGCTGGCCGCCCCTGGGGCGCTGTGCTGGTCCCGTGGTGCCTGCGGCGTCCCGGGCGGCGTCGGCATGGCGGGCGACGGCGTCGACGGCCTCGGCCAGCAGGGGGGTGTCCTCACGGGCTCCGGCTCCGGGCTCCCCGGACCGGTCGGACGCGGTCCGGGCTCCGGCGGGTCCAGCCGGACCGGCAGCTTCTGCGGGTCCGGTGGGTCCGGCATGTCCGGCAGCTTCTGCGGGTCCGGCCTCGGGCTCCTGCGCACGGGCGGGGGTGCGCGCGCCGCCGCGGGCCAGGGTGCGGGCGTGGGCGCTCAGTGCGCGCAGGTCGGTGGCCCCCAGGCCCGCCCCGGTGAGCAGGCGCATGAGTCGGTCTCCGCGCTCGGGGTCGGCGGCGACGGTGACCAGGGCACGGACGTCGGCGACCTCGGGGACGGTGAGCATGCCGCCCAGTCCGACGATCTCGTAGGGGATGCCTCGGGCCTCGAGGGCCTGGGCGAGGACGGGGAAGGCGGAGCGCACGCGTGCCAGGACGGCGAGCTCGGCGTCGGGCCGCCAGCGCTCGGCCATGAAGTCGGCGACGACCTCGGCCTCGGCGAGCGGGTCGGAGGTGAAGGCGGCGTGGACCTGGCCGCGGGCCACGCCCGCCTCGGCGGGGCGGGGGCGCAGGGGCTCGACGGGGATGTGGGTGACCTGGGCGTCCCCGGGGGCGGGGACGTGGTGGCGCAGGGGTGCGGAGACGACGTTGGCGGCCTCGAGGACGGCCAGGTCGTTGCGCCAGGCGGTGGACAGGGGCAGGACGGGGGTGGCCTGGCGGGGGTCGGCGCCGGCGTCGAGGGCGGCGGTCCCGGCGGGGTTGAAGTGGGTGTGGAAGGAGTCGAGCGCTCCGGCAGAGGCGCCGCGCCACCCGTAGATCGCCTGGTTGGGGTCGCCGACCGCGGTGACCCCGGAGCCGGCGAAGAGGGCCGACAGGAGGCGGACCTGGGCCACGGAGGTGTCCTGGAACTCGTCGAGGAGGACCGCGGGGTACTGGGCGCGGACCTGGGCGGCGGCCTCGGGGACGTTCTCGGCGATGCGGCAGGCCAGGGCGATCTGGTCCCCGAAGGTGATGAGCGCGTGGGAGCGCTTGCGCTCCTGGAAGGCGGCGACCGCCTCGAGCATGCCCAGGCGCTCGGCGGTCCGGGCGGGTGCCTGTCCGAGTGCGGTCTTCAGGCCCCGCACGGCGGCCAGGCCCTCGAACAGGGCGGTGAGGTCCTCCAGGTCGCGGGCGGCCTGCTCGATGGTCAGGAGGTTCTCGGACAGGGCGGCGTCGAGGCGCAGGACGGCTGCCACGGCGCTGCTCAGGGTCTGGACGGGAAGGGGGTCGGTGCGGGCCTGAACGATCTCGGAGGCGATCTGCCAGGCCCGGGCCTCGGTGATGAGGGTGGCCTCGGGGTCGATGCCGATCCGCAGGCCGTGGTCGCGCACGAGGGAGGCGGCGAAGGAGTTGTAGGTGGCGATGGTCGGCTCGGGGGCGTCCGGGTCGGCCTCGAGCACGCCAGTTGAGCCGAGGGCCTCGAGGCGGGCACTGACCCGTTGGGCGAGCTCGGCGGTGGCCTTGCGGGTGAAGGTCAGGCCCAGGACCTGGTCGGGCCGCACGGCTCCGCGGGCGACGAGGTGGACGACCCGTTGGCTCATCGTGGCGGTCTTGCCGCTGCCTGCACCGGCCACGACGAGCAGCGGGCTGAGCCGGTGGGCGATGACCCGGGCCTGCTCGTCGGTGGGGGCGTGCAGGCCGAGGGCGGAGGCGAGCTCCTGGGGTGTGGGTGCGGTGCTCATCGGTGTGCGCTCCGTCCTTCGGGGACCGCCGGGCAGGAGTCCTTGACCTCGCAGTGCGTGCAGTGCGGGCCGGTGCGTGCCTCCAGGAGGGGGCCGCAGGCGCTGACCGCGGCCGCGGCGAGGAGCTCGGCGGCCCAGTCCTGGCCGGTGTCCGGGTCGGGGCTGGGGGCGAGGGCGGCACCGGAGGGCTCGAGGCTGGCGCCGGGGTCGGTGCGGGTGGGGTTCTTGCCCAGGAGGACGAGTCCGGCCCCGGCGACCTGGCGTCCCTGGGCCTCCAGGGCCAGCCGGTAGGTGGCGAGCTGGGGATGGTGGGCGGGGTCGGTGGGCTTCCTGGCGCCGGTCTTGAGGTCGATGACGCGCACGCGCTGGGGTCCGTCTGCGGGGGCGTCGAGGTGCTCGATACGGTCGACGCGCCCGTGGACCCGGACCTGGAGGCGGGTACCGGTGCCGTCCTGGGGGTCGTGTCCAGCGGGGTCACCGGTGTCGTCGCCAGCGGGGTCGCGGGGGGCGGCGTCTCCCTGGGCCGGGCGGGGCAGGTCGAGCAGGACGTCGACGGGCTGCTCGACCTCGACGTCGCCGGGCACGGAGGCGAGGTAGGCGTCCAGGCGCCGGACCATCTCGCGGGCCCGTTCGGTTGCCTGGCGCCCGAGCCAGGTGTCGGGGTAGGCGAGCTCGGGCAGGCGCTGCTCGAGGCGGTCCATAAGGGCCTGTCCGCGCAGGCCCTCTCGCTGGGCCTCCTCGGCCAGGGCGTGGATGAGGACCCCGAGTCCCTGGGCGGGGCTGGGGCCGGAGTCCGCGCCCTGCCTGCGCAGGAACCACTGCAGGGGGCAGGTCGTCAGGGCCTCGACGTCGGAGGGGCTGACTCGCACGGGCGCGGTCGGGCCGACCAGGGGCGCGCAGGAGGTGGGGCCCTCCAGGCCCTGCCAGTCGCTGGGGTGCGCCCCGGGCACGCCTTCCTGGGCCAGGCGGGCCAGGAGCCCGGCGGCATGCTCGGCCCGGCGGCGCTCGGGGTCGGTGGCGCCGGGCAGGTGCCCGGTCACGGCGGCGTGGCGCAGCTCGCCGACCAGCCCGCGCAGGGTGAGGTCACCGACGTCGGGTGAGGTGAGGGGGGATCCGTCGGCGTCGGTGACGGGCAGGCCGGCGGCCTGGGCGATCTCGGCGTGGAAAGTGGAGGGGGCGGTGTCCTCGTCCGAGGCGGCGGTGACGATGAGGCGGCGGGAGGCCCGGGACAGGGCGGCCAGGAGCATGCGCCGTTCGTCGGCGCGCACCTGGGCGCGGGCGGCGGCGGAGTCCTTGAGTGCGGTGCGCAGCCCGGCGTCGTCGGTGGGCAGGCGGTCCATGACGGCCTCAACGAGCAGGCCGGAGCGGGTGATGGAGTCCCGCAGGCGCAGGTCGGGCCAGGCGTCGCGGTTGAGACCCATGACGGCCACGACCTCCCACTGGCAGCCGGCGGCTGCCGCGGGGGTGAGCACGGCGACGCCGGGTGGCCGCTGGCCCTGGGGCGCCACGGAGTCCGAGGGCAGGACCTCCTCGGCGAGCTCGGTGAGGAAGGCGCCGGCCGGGGAGCCGGGGTTGCGCTCGGACCACACCTCGGCGCGCTTGAACAGGGCGGTCACGACGTCGAGGTCCCGTTCGGCGGCCTCGGCCAGGACGGGGTCGGTGTGCTCGCCGGTCCCGCCTCCGCCCAGGGCCAGGGCTCGCCACCGGGTAGCGCAGCCGGAGGCCTCCCAGGCGGCCCACAGGAGGGTCTCGATGTCGGTCGCCTGGTCCTCCGTGTGGTCGTCCGCCTGGTCCTCCGTGTGGTCGGTCTCGGGGCTGGGGACCTCCGGATCCTCGGGCACGGGTTCCTGCCCGGGCGCCGGCTCCTGCCCGGGTGCGGTTCCGTCCTGGGCCCCGGGCGGGGTGCCCAGTGCGGTTCGCAGGGCGTCGATGACGGTGGCGGCGCGTAGGAGGGCGGCGGCCTGTTCGGCCAGGGGCTGGCCGGTCAGTCGGTCGGCGAGGCCCTGGGCGGCGCTCGGGGAGGCCAGGGCCTCGAGGAGCTGGTGGTCGGCGCTCGGGGCGGTGGGGTCGTCGCCGCGCAGGCGCCTGCGCAGGCGTCTCAGGTCCAGGGCGGTCAGCCCGATGAGTGGGCTGGTGAGCAGGTTCAGGGCGGCGGGGCGCTCGGGGGGACGGCCGACCTGGCCGAGGCGTCCCTGGAGGGCGGCCCGGGCGACCTCGAGGAGGGCCGCGGCGGCGGGCTCGGCACGCAGGAGAACGGCCGGGGTGGAGGTGCCCAGGGGCACCCCGCGGCGGCGCAGCTCGCGTGAGACCCGCTGGAGGTGACCGGCGGAGCGCACGATGACGGCCATCTGCTCCCAGGGGGTGTCGTGGTGGATGTGCTCGGCGCGCAGGGCGCGGGCGACGTGGGCCGCCTCCTGGGCGGGGGTGGAGGCGATGACGGGCAGGACCCCGCTGGGGGCCGGTGAGGCGGGGGCGGACGGGGGCTCGGGCAGGCGGTGGCTCGCGGTTCCGGTGACGGGCAGGCGCTGTGCCTGGTCGGCCCAGACCGCGGCGAGGGCCGGGTTGCCTCGGTGGCTGGTGGTCAGGGTCAGGCGCTGGGCGGCCAGGCCGGAACGGTCCTCGGCCTCGACCAGGAGGCTGGGGGCGCCGCCGCGGAAGGTCTCGACTGCGACGTCGGGGTCGCCCAGGACGACGACCTGGGCCCGGTGGCCTGCGGCGTCGGGGGTGGCCAGGGCGGCCAGGAGCCTGGCGGTGGCGGCGGTGCAGTCCTGGTAGTCGTCGACCACGACGAGGTCGGGGACCGGGCGCGGCTCGGCCACGGCGTCGGCGTCCCAGGTGGCCAGGGCCTCGACGGCCCGGTCCTGGATGCGGGCGGTGTCGAGGCGGCGGGTCAGGGAGCGGGTGCCGGCGGTGGGGCGGCCCTGGGCGTCCCACAGGTGGAGGAGCGCTGCGGCGGGGCCCCAGACGGGCACGTCGAGGCTGCGGCCGAGCTCGGCCAGGGTCTGGGCGTCGACGTCGAGCTCGCCGGCGCGGGCCAGGAGGTTGCGCAGCTCGGAGCGGAAGGCGCGGGAGGCCACTGCCTCAGGGGGGAGGTCGGGCCACTGCTCGGGGCGGATGAGCGCGGCCAGTGCGGCGTCCTCCTCGGCGCCGGCGAGCAGGACGGGAGCAGGCAGGGGGTCGGGGCGCCGGGTCAGTGATGTGGTCAGGACGGTGAAGGCGAAGCCGGCGGGGGTGCGCACCCTCGGCGCTCCCCCACCGGCCCCGGCCTCGCGCAGGAGGTGGGCCGAGCGCTGACGGGCGGCGTCGGCGCGGGCACGGGTGGGGGCCAGCAGCAGGGCCTCGCGGCCGGCCGTCACGGCCTGGACGAGGAGGCGCAGGGCGAGGCTGGTCTTGCCGGTGCCCGGGGCGCCCAGGACGACGAGGTTGCCGCCCTGGGCGGAGCGCTTAAGGACCGCGCGGGCGGCGGCGTCGGGCTCGGGGAGCGGGGAGTGGGGCAGCGCCGGCAGGAGCCGGGGGGCGAGCGGGGCGCTGTCGTTGTCCATGGGGACATCTCACCACGGGGGTGAGACGTCAGTGAGGACGGGGAACGTGACGGGCGGGGCGGTGCGTCTCGCACACGCCCCGTGCCGTCCGCGTGTGCTGACTGCCGCGGAGCCTGGGCCACCACACGATCTGAGTACGCCAGGACCGAGCGCCAGGGCACCCAGGTGTCACTGTGGAACACAATCGGGCTCTGACGACCTTGTCGCAGACCGGAGGATCGGCGTGATTCCACCGTTCGCATCGGCCAACATGGCGGCAGGTCAGGGAAAAAGTGGTCCTCAGTGACACTTTCGCGCGGCACCACCACTCATGACCCGCAGCCGAGCAGGACCGAGACCATCCGGCGATGACGACTGCTCGGGAGATCGGCCGGATTGCGCCGTTGGTGGCCGGAGCACTCCGTCCGGGAGCTGACTGCGACGCGCCTCACACGGGGTGAGAGTTCCTCATCTCGATGATCGATTCCAAGGGGTGGTTCGGCAGACACGGGCAAGGACGCACGAGGTCCCGCGCGACACGCCCGCCCACCACCATCTCGCCGTCCCTCTCAACGCCGCCGCCCCGCACTCTCCGACCCCCTTCGCATCAGTCATCGAGGCGGCCGGTCCCTGGCGCGGACACCGACCAGTCGCTCCGTCCGTCAACAGCTCAGAGGCACACGAGCCTGGGCAGACCCGCCTTCGAGCCTGGGCCCCGGGTCTGGGCCGCTCGGGGGCGAGGCGGCGCGTCCGCGCGGCGCGAAACCGCCTGGCGCACGGGGCCGGTCGGGGCGCCCGTGCCTGCGCCGGGTCCTAGGATGCGAGTCAGTCACAGGGCGCTGGGCGGCGCCCGCACGGCGTTCATCCGGCGTCCACCGGGCCCTCGACGCGGCCCGCCCGTGGTGGAGCGCCCCGATTATGAGGAGCACCCATGCAGGTCACCATCGGCATCAAGCACTCTCCCCGCGAGCTCACCGTGGAGACCTCGGCCTCTCAGGCCGAGGTGCTGGCAGCACTGGCGGGCGCGTCGGCCCAGGACGTCACCCTCACCGACGACAAGGGCTCGAAGGTCTTCATCCCCGCCGGCTCGCTGGCCTACGTCGAGATCGGCGAGGCGACCCCCCGCCGCGTCGGCTTCGGGATCTGAGGGCAGGTCCGCCCTCCTCGACGGTTGTACGTGCACCGGCCTGCGATGGCTGCCGACGTCTCGGTCGCGGGAGGGCGTACAAGCTGACGTGCCAGTCAATCTCGAGAGGCGCACTGGCAGGAATAGCGGCCGAAGGTCGCAGCACACGGCCACCTGGTCGTGTGCTGCGGACCTGATCGCGATCCTGTTCTCAGAGCCCGGGGGGGGGGGGGGGGGCACGGCTCCGCACCATCCCGGACCCACGCGTCTGCACACATGCATATCTACGCAAAAGCGCATCGGTTGGGGTCCCGGTATGATGGGGCTGCGCCAGGTGAGGCAGGTTGGCGAACAGGAAAGGCGATGCGATGCCCCGCGACTACGACTGCACCCGACCATGGCGGGACCAGCTCGACGAACAAGCAATCGAGCAGATGATCAGCACCTACGCCCCCCGCGCTCTCGAACGCCTCGGTGTCGAACGGCTTCTGACGGTCAAACGCATGATCGACGAGTACCGGGCCGGCAATCTCAGCCGCGACGAGCTCGTGGTTCTCGCCGCTCATTACGACGGGCTGACCGTCGCACCCACCCCTGTAGGCGAGGACCCCGAGCCCGCGCCCGCTGAGGGCTCGTGCGGCTGGGACGTCTATATGGCGGGCAGCCACGATCTCATCGACGGCGAGCTCTATGATGAGCTGCTGTCGTCCATGAAGAGCGACGGCTGACCCGGCACTCCGTGGAACACGGCGTCGCGCCCGATACGATCGGGGCATGGCGCCAGGAACTGACCCCGCGGGCAGCGCACAGGATGCTGCGGCACGACACTACGCCGTGCTCCAAGCACTGCGCGACCGGGCAGGCGGCGACCCGCTCCGGGCCGACGCACCGACAGCCACGATCAACAACCCTCGCTGGTTCTCCCACGCGAACGGGATGCTGGTCCCTCGCCATGCACGTAGCCGGCTGCACCAGAGGCTCGCCGCTGAGATCACGTCTGCCGGCCAGCCGGCGCCACCGGGTGCCAGACCTGTGGCGATCCTTCTCGCGGGTCCCCCCGGATCGGGTAAGTCGACCAGCATCGACGACGTCTTCTCCCGTGGGGACAGGGCGATCACCGGCGGCTTGACCCGTAGCGAGTTCACAGTCATCGACGCCGACTCGATCAAGGGCAGGCTGATCGATGTCGCCCGTGCTGACGGCTCTCTCGAGGCCGAGATCAAGCCCGCGGCGGTACGCGCTCTTGAGGCGCACGGCGAGCACTTCCACGACTTGGACCTGTCCTCGCTCGTGCACGAGGAGTCATCGATGATCGCCAGGCTGGCACGCTCGGACGCGATCGCTCAGCGCAAGAACATCCTGCTCGACCAGGTCTGCTCGTCTCCCACGAAGACAGCCGATGTTGTCTCACAGCTCGACGCCGCCGGCTACTCGGTGCGCGTGGTCGAGATCCACGCGACGCGGGAGTTCTCGCTCGAGTCAACCTTTGGTCGCTACGTCGCCGCTGCCGCACAGGACGGGTCGGCACGGCGCGTGCCCACTGAGGTGGTCGAGTCCGTCTTCAATCCTGACGGCTCCTCGAGACCGCGCGAGGCTATCGAGTCGCTCGTGGCCTGCCGTCCCTCGAAGGTGAGCGAGTACCGCCGCTACGAGGCGCGGGTGCTCGCCAGGCCTCCGGTACTCGTCGAGACCGGCACACGCACCTCAGATGGGAGGGTGGTTCGACGCCGTGTGGACGCGCCGGCTCCCGAGCGGAGCACATCCCGTCCCAGGCGGACCAAGGACGAGGTGCTGGCTGGCCAGCGCGACCGCGCGCGGGCCCTGGTCGATGGCGCTCGCCGGGCGCGACCCGCCGGCCGGCACGGACCGGCGCGCTGACAACACGGGGTGACAGATTTTTGAGTGTGCACCCGATGAAGATCGCCGCGATCTGGGTGCGACCCGGCCACGGGTCGGATGATCACCAGAGGCACGTGCCCGTGGTACCCGCACTCGGCTCATCCGGCCGGCGCTGATCACACCGCCGGAGGATCTCGACGGACGCGTCGCCCCAGGACGTCACCCTCACCGACGACAAGGGCACGACGGTTTTCATCCCTGAGCGGCTCGTTGACCTAGGTGGAGATCGGTGAGGCCGAGCGTCGGTTCGGCATCTGAGGCCAGGTCGCCCCCCTCCCCTGGGCGCACGGTCGCGCTGGTCTGGTGCATGCCACACAGTGGTATGACGCCATCCCCAGTTGCTCACCCGCGCTTCTCCCACCGAGGCACGGAATCGGGGGTGGGTGTGAAGGCACCATGGTGCCTTCACACCCACCCAGCCCCATGAAAGCGCCAGCATGACGAGGGGCTGGAACTGTTCAACCAACACAAGGACTACGCGCAGCGCAACCTACCTCAATGAAGCGCAACCCCCGAAGGGGCTGCAACTGCGGCCAGGAGGAGGTCGTTGTCGAGGCGGCCTATGAGCCTCAATGAAGTGCAACCCCCGAAGGGGCTGCAACCCTCCGCGGCGGCGACCTGGGCCGCCGGTTCATGATGCCTCAATGAAGTGCAACCCCCGAAGGGGCTGCAACATCTCATTCGACCCGACCAAGATGAGTGGTGAGCGCCTCAATGAAGTGCAACCCCCGAAGGGGCTGCAACTCGCAATCTGGATGTTGCGTGCCTGCTCCTCGCCGTCGCCTCAATGAAGTGCAACCCCCGAAGGGGCTGCAACTCGTCCACCCGGGCGCCGCGGCACAGCGTGCGGCTGCCTCAATGAAGCGCAACCCCCGAAGGGGCTGCAACACGTCCTTCGTCGTCGCCTCCAGGTAACCCTCCCGGCCTCAATGAAGCGCAACCCCCGAAGGGGCTGCAACCGTCGTCCTGACCGCAGCGATGTGGCTCATCGGACGGCCTCAATGAAGCGCAACCCCCGAAGGGGCTGCAACGGCGGAGATCGACAAGCTCCAGTCTGACGGCGTGCCTCAATGAAGCGCAACCCCCGAAGGGGCTGCAACTCCCCCTTTTCGAGGGCCTCGCGGAAGTTGCCGGTGCCTCAATGAGGTTTTCTCACCGGGGTGGGGCGTGCACCCGGCCTGATCGTTGGGATGCTGGGGGAGGGTGCGTGTCGTGTGGGGGTGCACGCGGGGAGCGCATCCAGGATGGGTTCTGACCAAAGAAGCACCCCTGAATGCGAGGTCCCCGCATGCTGTCCTATCGTGCCACCCTTGACGTGCCATCCGCTACCGCCCGAACCGTGTCAGCCTGGCTGGCGGCTCACCGCCGCTGGCACGACATTCGGCCTCATCAGAGGGCGGCGACGCCCTGGGTGCAGGCTGTGATGGTGCTGCGCTGGCTCAACGAGGCCACCAGCATGCGCACCCTGGCCCGAGACGCCGGCATCTCGATCGCCACCGCCTACAGGTACCTGCATGAGGCCCTCCAGGTCATCTCCTCCCAGGCCCCTGACCTGATCGAGGTCATCACCCAGCTGCGCCACAAGGGTGAGCCTTTCGTGTGCCTGGATGGCACCCTGATCCGCACCGACAGGGTCGCAGCCCGCACCGAACGGGGCAACCACTCGTGGTACTCGGGCAAGCACAAGGCCTTCGGGGGCAACGTCCAGGTCATCACCGACCACACCGGATTCCCGGTGTGGGTCTCGCCGGTCGAGCCGGGCTCGACCCACGACCTGACCGCTGCGCGCGCCCACGCGCTGCCCGCCCTGTACAAGGCCGCCTCCCAGGGCATGCCCACCCTGGCCGACAAGGGCTACATCGGCGCCGGCATCGGCGTGCTCACACCCGTCAAGGGCGCCAGACCCTGCCCCGACGACGCCACCTACAACCATCTGCACGCCAGTCTGCGCTCGCCTGCCGAGAGGGCCAATGCCATGCTCAAGCACTTCAAGGCCCTCCAACACGTCACCCTCGACCCGCACACCATCACCCACATCACCGCCACAGCCCTCGTCATCATCAGCCTCAACAAACAACCCCGGTGAGAAAAGCTCAATGAAGTGCAACCCCCGAAGGGGCTGCAACCCGACCACATCACTCCGGTTGCCGAGGGAGGAGCCATGCCTCAATGAAGCGCAACCCCCGAAGGGGCTGCAACCCGGCGCAGACGGCGACACGATGCGGGCGGCGTCGCCTCAATGAAGCGCAACCCCCGAAGGAGCTGCAACCTGGGGAGCGGACGGACAGTCCCATCAGGGTGTCGTTGAGCCTCAATGAAGCGCAACCCCCGAAGGGGCTGCAACGGGTGACGGCGCCCTTTATGCGGAGTGCGAGGTGCCTCAATGAAGCGCAACCCCCGAAGGGGCTGCAACCGAGCCACGCGACGCAGATCCGGGGCGTGTAGTCGCCTCAATGAAGCGCAACCCCCGAAGGGGCTGCAACATGCGTGGGACTGCTCTGGCCTGGTGCAGGCAGCGCCTCAATGAAGCGCAACCCCCGAAGGGGCTGCAACCGGCGGACCTGTGCGCCCTGTGCGACAGTGAGGCGCTGCCTCAATGAAGCGCAACCCCCGAAGGGGCTGCAACCGCGAGGACGTCCACCACATAGGCGTACACCGTGTAGCCTCAATGAAGCGCAACCCCCGAAGGGGCTGCAACTGTGGTGGCCGCTCAGGACGCTGCCGACACGATGGTCGCCTCAATGAAGCGCAACCCCCGAAGGGGCTGCAACAGGTTGGCGATGGTGGCGTACGTGGCGTTAGCGGTCGCGCCTCAATGAAGCGCAACCCCCGAAGGGGCTGCAACGCCGCGGATCGCATGAACGCCGGCTTGACCGTGACTCCGCCTCAATGAAGCGCAACCCCCGAAGGGGCTGCAACGACGACGGCTTGACCGAGAACGTGGACTGGCCGATGCCTCAATGAAGCGCAACCCCCGAAGGGGCTGCAACGCGGCGGTCCCACGTCCCGGACGCGTCGTGCGCGGAGCCTCAATGAAGCGCAACCCCCGAAGGGGCTGCAACGCCTGAGAGCCTACGAGGAGCAGATCATGGCTTCGCCTCAATGAAGCGCAACCCCCGAAGGGGCTGCAACTGGGCCTCCGACACCTCGGGCAGCTCGAGGAACAGGCCTCAATGAAGCGCAACCCCCGAAGGGGCTGCAACTGGGCGACGCTCGCCTAGTCCCGGCGTGCGGCTTGCCTCAATGAAGCGCAACCCCCGAAGGGGCTGCAACCTGTACGGCCCACGAGGGGCCGTGAGAGGTGGGCCGGCCTCAATGAAGCGCAACCCCCGAAGGGGCTGCAACGTGGATCTCGACTTCCTCAACAGTCAGCAGGCTGTGCCTCAATGAAGCGCAACATCGGCGCGCTGGCAGTCGCCGTGGCTCAGGCCATTCAACAGTCAGCAGGCTGTGCCTCAATGAAGCGCAACCCCCGAAGGGGCTGCAACAGCGAGACACTGAAGGCCTCGCGGACATAGAGCTCGCCTCAATGAAGCGCAACCCCCGAAGGGGCTGCAACCAGATCGCATGAACGCCGGCTTGACCGTGGACCTGCCTCAATGAAGCGCAACCCCCGAAGGGGCTGCAACTGCTCGGGCGGGAGGTACCTGCCTGCCCCGCGGCCGCCTCAATGAAGCGCAACCCCCGAAGGGGCTGCAACACCATCGTAGGTGCGCCCCATACAGACCGGTCCGTGCCTCAATGAAGCGCAACCCCCGAAGGGGCTGCAACAGATGACGCGGGGGCGTACGTCAGCGGGAGCGGGCCTCAATGAAGCGCAACCCCCGAAGGGGCTGCAACCCAAGGGTGACTCCGTGTTCTGGTTCGCCCGCGAAGCCTCAATGAAGCGCAACCCCCGAAGGGGCTGCAACCCCGGCGGCGATCGCGGAGCACTTAGAGGACTTGGTGCCTCAATGAAGCGCAACCCCCGAAGGGGCTGCAACCAGATCGAGAAGTACCAGAACAAGCCGTCTCAAGGGCCTCAATGAAGCGCAACCCCCGAAGGGGCTGCAACCGACCACATCATACCCCGCCGCATCGCGCGGATGTCGAGGGGCCACGCGAGCGCTCGGTCCTCGGCGGGTGACGGCGCCGGTCCGCCGTGCGCATCTCAACCCGACAACAGCGCCGTTGCAACGATCTCCTGGCGGCGAGCGCTCCCCGGGGATCCGCGTAGCACTCGAGCGCTCGCGTCAGGCGATGAGGGGACCGTCCGGCGTGATCGTCCGGGTCAGTCCCACGTAGGAGAACCGCGCCGCGTCGACCGATGAGAGCAGACCCACGTCACACAGCAGGATGGAGTCTTCCTCGGGGTCGACAAGACCATCGAGCTCACCTCGCAAGCGGAGAAGCTTAGCAGGTGAGGCATCGACGACGAAGACTGAGTACTGGATTCGATCCCCGTACTTCAACAAGCACTTCGCGACTCTGGCTCGACGTCGATCAGACGGTACGTCATATGCCACCAGAACACGTCTCACATCGTCACGCATCAGCGCACCGTGACTCCCCGATACGAGGGCTGACTTCCGTCAATGCACCCCAGGACGAGCCTGGCCTGCACTTCGATCGCCCGACGCCAGGTGACGTGATAACCAAACACAGGATGCCGGAAGGAGGTCTCGACTCGCCTCTCGAACCCGGCGATCAACTGCTTGCGTCCGCGGTCGCTCAGCCTGCACGCCCCCATCATGTCTACGAAATCGTCTTCGCCGAGCTCGCCGTTGCGCAGCGAACGCACGACTACGGAATCAGCCACCGGCGCCCTGAATTCCTCCATGAGATCCAGTGCGAGCGCCGGCTTGTTCCGAGAACTGGAATGAAGGAAGCCGGCATGAGGATCAAGTCCACAGGAGACGCAGGCACGCACACAGTCCCCGAGAAGCAGTGCGTACGTGTAGTCGAGAGCTGCGTTGACTGGATCGGGTGCCGGCCGTCGATGCCTTCCGGACCATCGCGCGGCGGCAAAAGACGCAGTGTTTCCGGACAGCATGGTGCCGAACGCGCCGAAGTAGAGCCCCGCAGCCTCGCCCTCAGCACCCATCACCTCAACAAGGGACCCGGATCGTAGCACTTTCCGTTGAAGTTCTCGCATCCGCTCGACCGCCTCGAGGGCGTCGCCGTTGCGACGCAGCAACGTCGCCTGGTTGGCGATCTTCGCCGACACGAACTGCTGGGCAATATCCAGCCGCCCTTCCGCGCTCGCCACGTGCTGCTGCACCCGTTGCAGTCCGTTTGGAGAATCAGCCCCGTTCGCCCACCCCACCACTCGCCCAGACCAGGAACACCACACCAGGGTCCTGTTCCTCCAGCACAACTCACGAATAAGCGCAGAGGAGACGTCGACATTGCCATGCACGACAAGCCCTAGCACCCGCTCGATCGGAACGCTCAACAACTCCTCTCCCGACTTCGTGACCTCAAGACGCCCGGCCCGAAGCGAGGCGCGCGATCCAGCCGTCGCCGCATGCACGATCTGCGAGTCAGGATCCTGCACAACAACTCGACGCCTGACCGCCTCATAGCGGCGCTCGTCCGGAAGGCATACCGACGCATGTGAGCACCACTCACACTGCCGTGAGTTCTCGAGAGGCGCAGGTGCTCGATTCTGGGCGACGATGTGGCGAGTGTGCTCCACGGCGTTTCTTGCCTCGAGGTAGTCAGCGTCGGTGAGCGCCACCTCAACGCGACGCCGATGCCCCGTGAAGTAGACTTCAGTTCCATCGATCTCGAATCCCATCTCCTTCAGGCACAGCACCTGAAGCGCGAGTTGAAGGCGATTGGCTCGCGTGACCTCTGGTCGACGACGAACAGGGGTCGCCTTGTACTCCACCACGGTGACGGGACCGCCCGTCACTCCTTCAACGACGTCGCATCGCCCAGAGAGGCCCAGCTCTTCAGAGCGGACGTCGACAGCACGGTGCTCCGATGGTCGGCTGTCCTCCCGTCGATCAGCGCGGCGGTGCGCATCGCGCCCGGCTTGCATCTGCATCGTGTCGGTGTTCTCACCGACGGACTCGAGCCAGGCACGCCGCGGACAATAGACGGAGTGGATGACAAGACTGATCGGGATCGGATCGACAGACAGCCGCGCCTCCATGACAGGTCCCCCTTGACAGCATCCTCAACAGATCAGTACTCAGTGAACACCGTGAGGTGATCGAGCAAGCCCACCAACACGCATCGATACCGAATCGTCACTCACCACCGTGCACTACCCGCCCCGGAGGGACACATTCTGACCCCAGGGCGACGACCCTTATCCCGCGATGACCAGGACATCCCCCACACCGAGGTACCGTTCGGGCGCATTCGAGCTGCCAATATAGTGAACGCGATGGAGCGCCAACGCCCGAGCACCGTGGCGTACGAGCCACGCCCTGGCCGATCGGCCCTCGTTCGCTACCGCGTTCACCAGCTGACCCGATGCCAGGACCGCTCGCCACCTGGCCAGGCTGTACCCGCCAACCATCAGGGGAAGCACGATGCTTTTCACTCGGTACTCTCCCACAGGAATCGCTCCGGCAGTGACAGCGCAGTGCTCGAGCCGCGGAACAGTCGGAAACGATGCCAGCCCCCACAGGCCACACCACGCCAGGGCGCTGTCAGTGAACTGAGGCCTGGTGAGTCCCGTTGCCGTCCGAGAGTCCGATGAGCGTTTTTCCCGATAGGCCTCATCGCGCACTACTTTTCCCGTCAGGCCGTCACAGACTGCCTCGGTATCGCGCTGCGAGACGATCGAGACCAGGGAACGCATTCTATTTCTTACAAAGTCCTCTCCCCTGTTCCTCGTTTTCATCTCCCATCGGCTCGCCCCATAGTCAGGACATTGTACTCCGTTTCTGTGAGACCAGTAGGATGGTTCACCCAACGCACCAATAAGATCGAGCGCACCCGCACACCCAGCGGATTCAATGGTCGCGTCGATCACCTCATTGCGCTCATCCTGAAGAGAGAGCCACTCACTGTCTCGACCCGGCTGCTTGATGCGAGGACTGAGAACCGCGGCCTTGCCCTTCCATGGTGCAGCATCTAGATCTTGCTGCACCCAGCTCTCCGGATTCATGCATTCCACGGCGTGTCGACGGACATGCTCGCAGATATCCAAAGTAGTGAGATGCTCCGCCTCGATCGCCAGCCGCGGTTCCTCGGCATCGGTCCATCCGAGCCGCACGCCTTCCACACCGCTATGCTCGAGGATGTGCGCCAGCCCGAGTCCAGCGAAGGTCGTCAGTGCACTGTTGATACTACCTGCAATATACATGGTCGCTCACTTCCCCTCAGCGGAGATCGAACAGTCGACCGCACGCAGGAGGGCCTCCATATAGGCGCACCCCCAGTGCCCCCACACCCGATCGGTGCGCGCGATCAGTGCCTCCCACTCACCTTCGCCAAGGAGCTCCCCCAGAGCGGTCTCGTGATGCGGCCCCGCAGTGGTCGGGTCGTGGTCAAACAGGGGTCGACCACGACCGTGGCTGGTGCCGATCAGACGCGCGACGAGGTCCCGCGTGTCTCTCGGCACCCCCGTCCCAGGCACTGTCGCCTCCCAGTAGGCGGCGGCAGACGCCACTTCATGGCGCCATCCGGCTGGCAGGCCAGCCTCGACCCACGCGCGTCGTACAGGGCGTCCGGGGCGCAGACGGCTCTTCGCACGGGCCTCCCCGTCAGCCTCGAGGAGTCGTTGGAACCGATCGTCCCTCTTGCCGATGTCATGCCACCCACCCGCTTCCTTGAGGATCTCGCGCACGTCTGCGCCCGTCCCGATCAGCTGAGCCAGGCGGTGCGCCCGGTCAGCCACGTCCCGGTTGTGATCAGCAAGCAGCACTCCAGCGACCGGTGAACAGGTCGACCGTTCGTCGGAGTCGTCGTCCACGACCAGGCCACGACGAACAACCAGCCACTGCGGCTCATCGGAGCCGTCCGAGGGCGTCGCCCATTCCCACAGGCAGTCGGGGAAGTGCTCCTCACGCTCCTCCTCGGACAGCTGGGCGAGCTGTCCGAGCCGCTCCGGGTCGGTGACGACATCGACAACACCGGCAAGCACGCTAGCGGGCACGGGTTCTGCGCAGTCCCGGCCGTCGGCTCGAGCCACCCCCTCGGTGAGGAACGGGATCGTCGCGTCCACGATGAGCGTGTCACCGGGACGCAGGAGGCGCTCCGCCTCCTGCGACGTCTCATGGGCCATCATGTGTGAGGCCACTGCGAGCTCCCACTGCGCGACAGGCTCACCCCCGCGCCACAGGACCGAGGCAGTCCGCGCGAGGTCCGGATCATCGAGAATCCTCTTGACAAGGCTCCGGGCCTCACCGATCGGTATCGGAAACGCCTCGCAGTCCTCGGGAGGCACCTTCTTCACGAGCTCCAGCACACTGCTGCCGTCAACCAGGGCCAAGAGGTCGCGCACAACGACGCCGACGTTCTCCACCTCCCGCTCCAGATCGTCGCGGATCCACAGGTCGAGCTCGGGCTCGGCGACCAGGTCCATGGAGGTCTTCGACCACAGGTCGACGTCCCACGGCTCCGGGCGCTGCCACAGCACCCTTGTGGGAGCCTCAGGGTCGGGCGGGTTCTCCGCGATGTCAAGGGGCGAGGCCGATCCGGCAACCTGGCGCGCCAGCACCCACCGACGCCCCTTGTCCAGATCCGTCGCCCGGTAAGGAAGAGCATCCTTCGTCAGTTTCATGTCCTCAGACGGCCCGATGACGACAACCCGGGACCTCTCACGCAGACCGAGGCGATTGACGCGACCGAGTCGTTGGGCGATGGCACTGCCTGAGGCGAGCTCGGTCACCATCCCCGCCAGGTCGATGTCCACCCCGACCTCCACCGTCTGGGTGGCGACGAGGACATCGACACCTTCCGCGCCGGCGGTGGTGAACAGACCCGGCACCTCACGACGGAGCCGCTCGAGGTCCCAGGGACGCATCCGTCCCACCCAGACCGTGCAGCGAAGGCCCTGCGACCTCAGCGTCTTCGCGACCTCCACCGCGGTCGACACCCGGTTGACGACACATCCGACGGTCCGCGGCGCCGGGTCCGCCTGCGCCCGCACCCGCTCGACCTCAGCGCTCACCTGCTCAACCACCCTGTCATAGAAGGCACATTCCTGCCTCCCACGACCCGGCGGCCAGGCTTCTTCCCCGTAGGGGAGGTAAGTGATCTCCTTGCGGCATCGCATACGCCGTGCGAGACGCTCATCGTCCTCGATGGATGCACGAGTCACACCTGCGGTGCTCGCCGCCCGGCTCGACGGCGTCGCCGTCATCTCGACGACGGCCAGGCCCGGGACGCCAAGAGCCTCAGCCCCGTTCGCCGCGAGCGCTGCCACACGGCGCGCCGTCACGAGCACCTGCCGGTTGAGATGGGCCTCATCAAGAACTACGACCGCGTCCGTCGACAGGAGCCCGGCCAACCGAGGCCTGGCGAACCGTGACGCGCCATAGGAACGGAACAGCAGGCTCGACACCCACATCGCCGGGGTCATGCACAGGATCGCGCATGCCTCCGGAGCGTTGAGCCACTGGCTGTCACTGACCAAGGCGCCCCGCATCGTCGTGACGACCAGTGGGCGACGATCCTGTGCCTCAGGCGGCCTGAGGCCGACGAGCGCGTCCCGGACCCGCCCCACCACGCTCGTTTCACCGTCGGGGGTCTGCTCCAGCAGGCTGAGCAGATCGTGGGCCCGCTGCGCATGGGCGTCGGTGATCGCCCGACGGTTGACCACGACCGCCAGGCGGCGGGGCAGCCGCGGCGCCAGCCCCAGCGCGGCCATCGCGGTGGCGAAGACGTGGATCTCCACCACACTCGACTTCCCGGCGCCCGTGGGCGCCGCGATCTGCTCCGGCCAGGCGCCCTCGGTCACCAGTGCCTCGAGCAAGGCCGTCTGCCAGGAAAACGGTCGGATCCCAGGCCCGTGGACGGCCTCGAAGAAGTCTGCGAACTCCTCGACGGCGATCACGGCCGCCTCCCCTGCGCCACGGCGGCCAGCTCCTCAGGAAGATCCACTGGAATGAGCAGACCGCCGCCCAGGTGCCGGCTCTGCCCCATGACCACCAGGGCGGTGGGGGCGATGAGGTCACCGGCACTCAACAACGCCGAGTAGGGCTGGGCGACCATCCCTTCGGGCATGCGATGGGCGTAGTCAGCGGGCCGGGCGGTCAAGCGCTTGTACCACATGACCGAGGCACCGTGGTCCCGGACACGGGACACCAGCTCGCGGTAGGCCCTGCCTCCGCGCTCGGCCACGCCCAGGTCGTCTCGGTACACGAAGCCCAGTGAGAGCAGGATGGCATCCTCGAAGGTCCAGTCGCCCCGCTGCTTGGTCACCTCGGGGACCGCCGCCGGGGTCGGTGACCAGAGGCGAACGGTTCCCGGGGGCGAGGGCGTCCAGAAGCTCCCGGCCTCGACGACTGCGTCGACTGGTCGGACCACAGCACCGCCCCACCGCGAGCGCAGGAAGGACATGCCCGCCAGAGCCCTGCGCACGACCTCGGCGTCATCGTCGGAGATATCCCGGGGCAGCATGACAGCGAAGGCCCCCCGGTCGCCGACCAGCCCGCGGTGACGGGACAGGACAAGGCTGCTTGGGGACAGGTACTGGATGGCGAGCCTGTTGGAGGGTATACGCGCGTCCGCGGGGTAGCGTCCCGTCACGACCGCGGGGGCGCCGTCTCCGATCCGCTTGACCAGGGCACGGTGAAACGCTACGCACCAGCCAAGGCGCCGGTGAGGGGCGATATCGGCCTCATCGGTGTCCTCCTCGATGGAGACAAGAAGGACCTCGCCCCATGGTGAGCCTCCCGGGTCGCAGGAGATCGGCTCGTACCGCAGGGTGCGGAGGCATTCTGTGGTCACGGGGAAGACGCGGACCTCGTCGGCTGAGGGCCTGAACCGGTCCTGCGGCGCAGTGGGCGGCTTGGGTGGCCTGGCCAGGTCATGGGCGCGCTGGAGTGCGTCGATCCGTCCAGGGGCGGCAACGTGCACACGGAGCCCTCCCGGGGTGAATGCGGTCGCACCCGTGTCCAGACGCCAGGTTGGTTCCACCTCGCAGATCTCCATGACGACAGGACTGTCGTTCTCCCCAAGGCAGGGGACGTCCTCGCACAAGGTCTCCAGACCGTGACGGACCTCCCCGGGCATGAGGTCCCAGGTCCACGTGATCGCCGAGCCCACCGCAGCACCATCCGACACAGTCGTCGCCTGCTTCTTAGGCGCCTTGGTGTTGTTCGCGATCGTCCCGGTCTCGCGGTAAGCGACGCGATCCCCTTGGGAGCTGCTCACGGGCAGCGCCTCGGGCAGGCGCATCCCGGTCGGCGGGTTGGCCTCCAACCAGCGCAGCGCGTGCAGATGAGCTGGATCCGGTCCTCCGTTCTCCGTGGCCCGGCTTCCGGTCAGCGCCGCACTGACCAGGGCCGAGAAGAGCCGGGAGGGTGAGGGCAGTGTCTCCGGGCTGCCGTCGGCTGCGTGCCCGTGATACACACCCAGGATGAAACGAGCGGTGATTCCTACCGGGCTCATCTCTCACTCATCCTGCTGCTCGTCGCCTGCGGCGCGCAGGACGTCCGGGTTGCCCTCGACCACCAGGGCCGATCCGTCCCAGACCAGCCCTCCGTGCTCACGAGCGTAGTCGATGGCCTCGGCCAGGAGGCTGCTGGCCTCGTCGACGCTCAAGGCGTCGACACGCTCCTTGTCTCCGTAGCGCTTGTCGAGGGTCACGACCGCCGGCTCCGCCTCGACGAGGTCGCAGTTGGCGCGCAGGAGGAGCTCGGCGTCGGAGCGCGCCAGGCCGTTGATGGCCAGGGCGGCAAGCACGGCGCGGCAGGCGGCGTCACCCTCAGGAGACTCGGAGTCGAACCGCAGTCCCCGCAAGGCCGAGAAGCTGAGGACGTGCGAGCGGATGATCGCCTGGCACGCCACGCCCCCGAGCTGGTCCAGCGCCGGGGGGATGCCACCGAGTCCAAGCACGGAGGCCTTCTTCTTCCCAGCATTCTTATAGGTGCTTGCGGACAGCTCGTCCTTCTGCGCCTGCGCGATCTTCTTACGCTGTTCCTCAGACAGATCGATCCGCATGCCAACGGGGTCGATCCGGGCTCCTCCTCGCATCGAGTGTCGCGAAGGGCCCTCCTCCTGGTCGGCCAGGATCCCGATGATCTCGCCGACCAGGATGCTGCGGTACCTGCCCTGGTGACTCTTCCTGCTCGCGTCCCAGCCTCCCAGGAGGAGGGTCATGGGGCTGCGCTCCAGCAGGGGCCGGGCGTGGGAGGCGGTCGCGTCACGCAGCTCCCTGTACTCCGGAACCGACGTCGTCGGGGAGCCGTTGATCGTGCCCGCTCTCAGCTGACCGTCGAAGGCACGGTGCGGCAGCTGCACGTCGGTCAGCGACAGGCCGTTGTCGAAGCGCAGCTCGATGCGGGGCATGGTGGACAGCACCGGATCGCCGTCGGCGATGGCCGTTGCGATGGCCGCCTCGAGACGGTTGTTCTGGGACTGCTTGGAGTCGATGAGCACCGCCTCGACCGCTCGCCCCTCCCAGAAGCGTCGCTCATAGGCGAACACAGACTTGTCCCGTTCAACGAACTTCGCCGGGGCGACCGAGGCATGGGGTCCTGCTGCCGGCTCAAGGCGGGTGACTGAGGTGAGCACGCTGGGCCCGCCTGCGCGGCAGGCTGCGAGAAGCTGTTGGAAGGTGAGAGCTGGCACGGAAGACTCCTCCCAGAGTCGAGTACTGACGAGCGGCGTCCTGCGAGGAACGCCACTGCGAAGTGACGAACCCAACGTATCGCGAGGGTCTGACACGAATCCGGCGTCCGCGGTTAACGATTGGGACTCGCTCACGCGCGATCACCTCCGGGTCGGCACCCCCGCCCCACAGCGCCATCGACCGCGAGGAGTACGTGCGGCGCGTGCGTCGCAGGGCCGGGGCCAGGGCCCCGCCGGGATGAGGCAGGCCAGCCCCGAGGGGCCCCGCCGGGCCGAGGCAGGCCAGCCCCGAGGGGGACCGCCGGCCCCGGCAGGTAGCCGGCCCCGGCAGGTAGCCGGGCCCAGCCCCGGCCTCAGGCCCGGCCCGGCCGGTCCCCCTCGGCAACCCCTCCTACAGGCTGCGCACGAGTGCGGGGATGTCCACCGCGCCCGGGCGCATGGGGTCGGGCACGAGGAACTCCGAGGTCTCCCCGTGGTCGAGGTAGCGCTCGTACAGGCTCCATCCCCGCGACCCGGGACGCACCTCGCGCCCGGCCAGGGAGCGCTCGAGCAGCGCCCTGAAGGCCTTGACCTCCGAGTAGTAGCGCGACTTGTACTTCGTCATCAGGCCCTGGCCGTAGGAGATGACGAAGCCCTCGTCACGCGCCTCCTCGCTCGCGCGCGCCCGTGCCGCGAGCGCCTCGACGTCCTCCCGCCCCGCGGCCTGCGAGATGACCTCGACCTGTGGGGAGATGAAGCCGAAGCGCTCCGCGACCTCCAGGCGCAGCGGCTCGATGAGCTCCATCTGCTCCTGGTTGCGCACGGCGTCGAGCAGCACGACCTTGTCCTCGCCCTCGTCGACGATATGAGGGTCGCGGCGGCTGATGACCTCGAAGGTCAGCGAGGCCCCCGCCTCCTCAAGCAGACCGGCCAGCTCCTCCTCCCCCGGCCCGAGGTGGGCCAGGAGCATCTCGTGGGCCAGCTGCGCGTAGGGCGTGACACCGGCCTTGGACAGCACCCGCAGGCTCCCGTCGACCACGGCGACGATGGCCAGGAAGCCGTTCCACTTGCGCCGCACGGTCAAGGGCATGCCCTCCCCCGCGCGCACGACCGCGCCCAGGTCCGCCGGGCCCGGGGCCTGGCCGAGGTTGAAGAACTTGTCGTAGCCCCGGGCCACCACCCGCGAGCTGCGCGCCTGGAGGAACAGGCCCCGGGCCTTGCAGCTCGTCTCGTCCCACACGCCCTTGACGAAGGCCCGTCGGGTGAAGTTGCAGGCCACGACGCCGGGCAGGCCCTCGACATCGCGGATCCGCACCTCAGGGTGGGCCACCATGCGCGCCATGAGCGAGCCCGGCTCCGTGCACCAGCCTCCCTGCGCCCGCTCACCCCCGGCCAGGGGCTCGTCGGTGAAGGTCAGGATGGTCTCGACGCCGTCGGCGCGCACCTCCAGGACCGAGAGGTGGCCGCCGTTCTCCACCCCGTGCTCGAGGGTGACCACGTTGGGCGCGGCCCGCTCCGGCCCCGGCCCCTGGTCGCGGGTGCCGTTGCGGTGTCCGTGGACCTGCACGACCTCGGCGTGGGACAGGAGGGCCTCGACGTCCCGGTCGTAGTCGGAGCGACCGAGGTAGGTCTGCTCGCGGCTGGAGGACCCCAGCAGCAGCTGACGCATCGGCACCGTGGTCAGGTCGTAGGACCGAAGCCCCGTGGCCTCGTCCACGCTCATGACCCGTTCGAGGGTGACGGCGTCGAGGCCCGCGTGGGTGACCAGCCAGCTGCGGCCCGCGAAGCGCAGGGCCAGGGCCGGACGCATCCGTCCCAGCAGGTCGGTCACGTCGCGCTTGGTGCGTCCTGAGGCCAGGATCTGCTCGAGGCTCGTGCGGGTGTGGCTCCACCTCGCCCCCGGCAGCCCGCCGACGACGTGGCGCAGGTGCTCGTCGTGGTTGCCCTCGACGAGCACGACGTTGTCCGGGACCGGCTCGCCGAGCACGTCGAGGACGCCTGCGGCGTCCGGGCCCCGGTCGAACAGGTCCCCGGTCAGGACGAACAGGGTGTCGGAGGCCCAGCCGCCGTAGTGACGGCGGACCTTGTCCAGCGCTCCCGCGCAGCTCTGGACGTCTCCGATGAGCACGAGCCTGTCGTAGACCCCGGTGAGGTCGCGCTCGACGAGGGTGTTGAGGCGGCGCACGTCCTCAAAGCCGACGACCGGCTCACGGAGGGCGCCCGCGCCACGGACCTTGGCGGCGATCGACGTGACCGCCTGCGGGGTGACGTAGTCGATCGTCCCGCGCCTCGTGGCGTTGCGGGCCAGGAGCTCGTCGTCGTCGAGGTCCCCCTGGACGTTGATGACGTGGACCGTGTACCCGCAGCGCTCGGCGAACTCGGCGTAGGCCCCCCAGGAGCGACGGTTGGGGTTCGTGGCGTCCAGCAGGAGCGTGGCGCCCATCTGCAGGCGGGTCTCGACGGCGTCCTTGTAGGCCGCCACGACCTTGCGCTCGGCCCCGTAGGCCATCGACAGGGTCGGTTGCCCGTCGAGGTCGGTGAAGGGGGTCGAGTACAGGCGACGGAAGTCATCGAGCCCCAGGGCCAGCTCACTCAAGCGGTGGTGCCTGATGAGGGTCGACTTGCCGGAGCCCGGGGCTCCGCGAAGGATGAACAGCGTACGCATGCGCGCACCCCCTTTCGTCATACGGAAAAGGTCCTGCGGCGCGTGCCGCAGGACCCGGTCGGGGCCCCTGCGACCCGGGCACGACGCGTCAACGCCTGCGACCGGGCCGGGTGTGTGATGAGGGCACCCGGTGATAGCAAGCCCGGAGCGTAGCGCGACGTCGGGGCGCGCGCAAACGGGCGGCGGCGAGCCGGCGCGCTCGGGCGCAGGCCGGCCCGCCACCCGGGACGACGGCGCCCGAGGGCCGCGGCGACCGGGAGGTGAGGAGCCCGTCGGTCTCAGACGCGGTCGTGCTTCTCGCAGAACACGTGGCTGGCGATGATCTTGAATCCGTCGCGCTCGGCCGCGCGCAGGGCGTCCCTCTCGGTGTAGCTCAGGGCGAGGACCCGCTCGATCGCCGTTCCGTCAGGATCGTGGACGGTGTCGACCACCCGGTGGGCGACCATGCGGTCGCAGCCCTCGTGGTCGCAGCGGACAGCGATGGCCTCTCGGCGTACGAACATGTTCGGGTCCTCATGTCGTCGGTGACGTGGTCCCCCAAGTGTGCCAGGAAGCGCGGGACCGCGGGCGCCGTCGACCGACCCGGCCTGCTGGGACCCCTCGTCCCGGCCGCCCCCACCGAAATATAATTGCCACCGATTTGCTACATAAGTGAGATAGAACTCACGGTGCGCTCGTCGCACGATGAGGCCATGAGCTCCCCATCCCTTCCTCCCGCCACCGCCACCCGACTCCCCTCGCACGCAGGGGGACGTCGCGTCCGCCGAGCCGCCGGGCGGCTCGCAGTCGTCGGTGTGGTCGGTGTCATGGCCGCGCTCGGTGCGTGCAGCGCGCCCACGCCCGTGACCGTCGTCGAGACCGGCACCGTGGCGCCTGTCGCCTTCGCAGATACCGCGACAACCGCCTCCTCGTCACCGAGCCCGACGGGGCCCTCGGCCGCAGAGGCCTCGGCCTCAGCTGAAGCCTCCCGGCTCGCCGCCGAGGCTGCAGCGTCCGCCTCGGCCGAGGCCTCCCGATTGGCCGCCGAGGAGCAGGCCGCCGCCGAGGCACAGCGCCAGGCCGAGGAACAGACCGCCGCCGAGGCACAGCGCCAGGCCGAGGAACAGGCCGCCGCCGAGGCACAGCGCCAGGCCGAGGAACAGGCCGCCCAGGCACCCGCCGCGCAGCAGGACACCTACTACGCCAACTGCAGCGAAGCCCGTGCAGCCGGGGTGTATCCTCTCTACGTGGGCGAGCCCGGGTACCGTGCCGAGCTCGACCGCGACGACGACGGCATCGCCTGCGAGTGACCTGCTGAGGATCTGAGACCGCGGGCCGGCCCGCGGCAGGAGGTCACATCCTCAGGCCCAGCCCGCGCATGCGGGAGGTCGCCCCCTGGGACAGCACCGTGCGCAGGCTCGCCGCGTCCGCTCCCCCGGCGACGAGGTCGGGCTCACGGGCGATGACCCGTTGGAGGGTGCCGATCTCCTCACCCACGACCCTGCGGCCCCACAGGCCCAGGCGGGCGGCGAGCTGGGGGTCGGCCGCGATCCCCTCCTCGAGCTCGCGGGCGGCGAAGCCACCGAAGCGGTCGACGCTCAGGGCGTCGAGCACCCGGGTGCGCACGGGCTGGGGCAGGCCGTCAGCCAGCGCCATCGAGAAGTCGACGAGCATCCCGAAGGTCAGGTAGGTCTTGACCAGCCGCTCCTGCCAGTCCAGCGGGCGGAGCCTGGAGTCGACGTCGTCAAGCATGCCCACGAAGCCCTGGGCGGCCGCGTAGACCTCGACCCCGGCCTCGCCGCCGACGGCGGCCAGCACCTCGAAGGCCTCGACCCTCTCGGCGCTCATGCGCAGCAGCTCGACCCTCTGCTCCATGGCGGGAGCCTTGTCGGCGTCCTTGGCGTAACGGGTGCTCGCGATCGTGCAGGACAGGCAGGCCACGCCGATGACGGCCTCGAGGTACCGGGAGGGGGACTGCTGAGCGGGGAGGGACGGCTCTGTCATGGCCTCCAGCCTAGATGAGTGAGATGAGTCAGTCCTCAGACAGGGGCCACCAACCAGTACCTGACAGCCGAGGACCGAGGACAAACCGGTCACGACCCCGACCGCCCCGACCATCCCGGCGTGAGTTCGCCCACGCCAGGAGCGCATTCCAGCCGAGCGGACGGGCGCGCGGCCGCGCCTGCCGCTACCCTGAGCGAGTCCACGGTTGCCCGGTCGTCCAGCAGCCAGGTCCCGGCGGCCCCGGCCCGCAGCGGGACACGATTCGCGATCGGCTGCCACCCACGGCCGCGACGCACGCTCCCGGGAGCGCCGGCTCGCGCCCGTTCCTGCGAGCCCTTCGGCGCCCGGCACGGAGCGGAACGCGAGCGCCCGCGGCCAGATACCAGACATGAGGAAGCTCGTGAGCGACGACAACCAGACCGAGACGACCGACCCCGAGCCCAGCCAGACGGCCTCGGGCATCATCGAGACCGCCGGTGCCCACGCCCCCGTCCTGGACGAGGCCACCCCCGACATCACCGACGAGGGCGCCCAGGCCGACCTGACGCGCCGCACCTTCGCCGACTTCGGCGTCGAGCCCGAGATCTGCGAGGCCCTCGCGGCCAAGGGGATCACCCACCCCTTCCCCATCCAGGCCCTCACCCTCCCGGTCGCCCTCGACGGCCAGGACATCATCGGTCAGGCCAAGACCGGGACGGGCAAGACCCTCGGCTTCGGCCTGCCCCTGCTCATGGACACCCTGGGCCCCGGGGAGGAGGGCTGGGACGAGGACCCCGCCGCCGGCTCCCCGCAGGCCCTCGTCGTCCTGCCCACCCGTGAGCTGGCCAAGCAGGTCGCCGAGGAGCTGACGATGGCCGCGGCCAAGCGCACGGTGCGCATCACCCAGGTCTACGGCGGGCGGGCCTACGAGCCGCAGATCGAGGCCCTGGCCCAGGGGGCCGAGATCGTCGTGGGCACCCCCGGCCGGCTCATCGACCTCATGGACCGCGGCCTGCTCGACCTCACCCACGTGACCACCGTCGTCCTGGACGAGGCCGACGAGATGCTCGACCTGGGCTTCCTGCCCGACGTCGAGAAGATCCTGGCGCGCACCCGCACCGACCGCCAGACGATGCTCTTCTCCGCCACCATGCCCGGCGCCGTCGTCGCCCTGGCGCGGCGCTACATGACCAAGCCCACGCACATCCGAGCCCAGGACCCCGGCGACGAGGGGATGACCGTCAAGACCGTCCAGCAGGTCGTCTACCGCACCCACGCCCTCAACAAGGTCGAGGTCGTCTCGCGCATCCTCCAGGCCTCCGGTCGTGAACGCACGATCATCTTCGCCCGCACCAAGCGCACCGCCGCCCGCGTCGCCGAGGACCTCGCCTCCCGCGGCTTCGCCACCGCCGCACTCCACGGCGACCTGGGCCAGGGCGCTCGCGAGCAGGCCCTGCGCGCCTTCCGCAAGGGCAAGGTCGACGTCCTCGTGGCCACTGACGTGGCCGCCCGCGGCATCGACGTCGACGACGTCACCCACGTCATCAACTACCAGTGCCCCGAGGACGAGAAGATCTACGTTCACCGCATCGGGCGCACCGGCCGCGCCGGCAACTCCGGCACCGCGGTCACCTTCGTGGACTGGGACGACATCCCCCGCTGGCGGATCATCGCCAAGGCGCTGGGCCTGCCCGTGACCGAGCCGGTCGAGACCTACCACACCTCCGAGCACCTCTACTCCGACCTGTCGATCCCCGAGGGCGTCACCGGCCAGCTCCCGCGCGACCAGCGCACCCTCGAGGGCCTCGACGCCGAGGAGATCGAGGACCTCGGCGAGACCGGGCGACGTCCTCGCGACGCTCGAGCAGGCCGGGGCGGGGGGCGCACCGGCAGGGGCGCACGCTCCGGCAGGGGCGGTCGTTCCGGGCGCGGGCAGGACGAGGGGCGGGGCTCCACCTCCCGCTCGGGCCGGGGCCGCTCAGGCTCGCCCGAGGACGCCGGCACCCAGGAGCAGGCCGGCCGACCGCGCCGCACGCGCCAGCGCACCCGGGGCGGGCGCCCCATCGCGACGAGGAACCCAGACAGCGCCGGGGACTGAGCCCCTCCGGGCCCCTGCCCCTCAAGGCCCCCTCGGGCGCTCTCAGGCCCCGTGCGGCCTCGGGCCGGCGGCCTGGACCAGGGAGTCCGTCTCCCCCAGGCGCCAGGCCCCGCACTCCTCGACGACCCAGGCCCCCCAGCGCGACCTGCGCCGTCCGACCCCCAGGTCGGAGTCCATGACCCGCCTCAGCCAGTCGGCGCCGGCGCGTCCGTCGACGAACAGCGCCGTCGCCAGCGCGTCGGCCATGCCGTCGTCGGGACCCCACACGGTGGCCGAGCGCGGCACCCGCCCCGACTCGGCCCGGCCCTGGCGGAGCGGGGCGACCACGATGTGCTCCCCGCGCTCGTAGAGGCCGGAGGTGGCGACGTGCCCCTCGGTGGCCTCGATGACGCGCAGGATCCGGGAGGGGTCCCCCGGGTCCCGCACCCCCACGGTCCACGGGGAGCCGTCGGCGCGGGTCCCGCGCACCGAGACGTCTCCGCCCGCGTTGACGCACACCCCTGTCACGGGGCCCGACCAGGCGGGGTCCCCTCCGAGGGCCTGGGTGAGGATGAGCGCGAAGCCCCCGGCCCCCCAGCCCTTGACGTAGGCCGACGGGTCGACTCCCCCGGGCACCGACCAGGGGTCGAAGGATCCTCCGGTGAGCGCCCGCAGTCGGCGGCACTCCTCGAGGACCGAGCGCACGGCGAGCTCGTCGCCCTCGAGGGCCAGGTCCTCCTCCCGGCAGCCACCGGTGCGCAGGGCGGTGATGAGCGAGTCGCTGCGGTAGGTCGACAAGAGGCGGTCGATCCGCGCCATCTCGGCCTGGCAGGCGTCGAAGGCCTTCCCGGCACGGGCGGCCAGCTCGGCGTCGACCGGCGTGCCCGGGCGCAGGGCGGCCTCCAGGGTGATGACCGTGCCCCAGGCCTCGACGACGCGCACGAGGGTGCCCCGGCCGGTGAGCCTGACACCCGCCTCGTCGAGGAGGGCCGGGCCACCGGCCGGACCGAGGACGGTGGGGGCATGCGACGGGGTCACAGGCCCGCCTGGGTCATCGCGGACTGGAGGGAGGTGGTGAAGGCCTCGGAGGTGTAGGTGGCACCGCTGACGGAGGCGACGTCGGCGCTCTGGGCGGCCAGGCCCTCCTCGACGAGGGTCGGGGCGGCCGACTCGTTGATCCGCTCGGAGTGCCCGTCGCTGGGCAGCTGGATCCAGGTGATTTCGGTGATCGTCCCGTCGGCGACGGTGATCTCGACCTGCATCGGGCCGTAGGGGCTCTCGTAGGTCTCGCCCTGGAACGTCCCGGAGGCCCCGGACGAGGTCCCGGTGGCTGAGTCCGTCGTGGCCTGTGCTGAGGTCTGCGCGGACCCTGAGGCCTCGGTGGTGGCCTGCTCCGAGCCCGACTGCGCCTGGTCGGCGGCGGTCGTCTCCGAGCCCACCGAGCCCGAGCCGGCGGTGGTGGCCACGGAGGTCCCCTGGGGGGTCGGGCTGCAGGCGATGACAGCGGCGACTCCCAGGATCGTCGCTCCGGCGGTGATGGCTCCGGTGGTCGTGGGTCGCATGAGGATGCTCCTTGCAGTCGTCTCGGGTCTGGTCGGGTGTCGCGGGCGCCCGCTGCGGGTGCCCCGTCCGGGCGCCCGGGCCTGCGGGGCGCCCGGGCCTGCGGTCTCACATCGCGAGCTCCTCGTGGTGGAGCCTGTCCCGGCTCAGCCCGGCTGCGCGGGCAGAGTCCAGGACGAGGTGGTTGAAGGCCTCCGGGCCGCAGACGTAGAGGTCGGCCTCGCGCAGGTCGGGCACGAGGGACAGGAGCTGGGCGGCGTCCATGGGGTGGGCGTCCCGGTGCCCGACGAGGCGGTGGACCCTCACCCCGGGCCGGCGCTCGAGCACCCGGAGCTCGGGGTCCAGGGGCAGGGCGGAGGGCGAGGGGACCCGCACGACGAGGTCGACACGTACCCCGGCGTCGCTCAGGTCCTCGGCCAGGGCCCGCGCCGGGGCGAGCCCGACGCCTGCTGCCACGAGCACGGTGTGGCCCGCCGACCCGAGGTTCGCGGCGGTCATCGTGCCGTAGGGGCCCTCCATGAGCACGCGGGTCCCGGGGACCAGGCGGGCGGTCAGTGCGGAGGCGTCGCCGAGGTTCTTGACCGTGATGCGCATGAGGTCCTCGTACACGGGCGCGGAGAAGGAGTAGGGGTGGGCCTCGTAGGCCAGGCGCGGCGCCATGAAGCGCCAGTTGGCGAACTGTCCGGGGCGCACCCCCAGGGCGTTGAGGTCCCTGCCCCGCATCCACACCGACACGACGCCCTCGGCCTCGGGCACGACCCGCTCGACGCGCAGGTCGTGGCGCAGGGAGCGGATGAGTGGGAGAGCCACGCGGTGGACGACCACGAGCTCCGCCACGACGAGGTACAGCCCGATCCACACCCAGCGGGCCCATCCGGACAGGAACGGCCCGTCGACGGTGATCTGGTGGGCGAAGGCCAGGGCCACGGCGAGGTAGGTGTAGAGGTGGACGGTCCACCACACCTCGCGCCGCAGCCGTCGCCTGGCGCGTCGGTAGCTCGTCACCCCGGCGGCGACGAGCAGGATGACGGCGACGTCGGCGGCCAGGATCCACGGCTCGGTGAGGGTCATGCGCCACAGCTCGACGGGCCACGAGACGCCCTCCTGGCCCGACCACGCCAGGACCGAGAAGACGATGTGCACGAGGATGAGCCAGATGGTCCACGGCGCCACCCGCTTGTGGACCGCGACGAGCCGGTCGTGGCCCAGGGCCCGCTCGACGGGGGGCACGCGCGCGACGAGCACGATCATCCACAGCATCCCGTAGGTGCCGACGACGGCGCTGACCCGGCCGACAGCCGTGGTCGCCCACGTCCAGCTCGCCTCGAGCGGCCCGAGGGTGAGCAGCGCGGCCCCGAGGACGACGCCGAGCCCCAGCCCGGCAAGGGAGGCGACAAGCGCCGTGGCACGGTCCTCGCGAACCCGCGCCGGAGGGCGACGCGCCCGGACCGCGGCAGTCGCGGAGGCGGTCGGGACGGCCGATGCGGCCGACAGGCCCGCTGCGGAGGAGGTCATAGGCCCACTCAACCGAGGCACCCTCACAGAACCCACTGAGCAACCTATGGATGAACTGTGGATTGAAAGGCTCAGGTATGCCTGCCCTCAGCTCCCTGGCGCACCGGCGCGGTCCTGCCGGTTCCCTGTCCCGCCCTCGGGTCAGAGCTCGGTGCCGATGTAGGCGAAGACGCCGTCGGCCATCATCTGCACGGCGATCGCCGCGAGGAGCAGACCGAAGATGCGCGTGAGCACGCGGATCGCCGAGTCGCCCAGGAGCCGGTGCAGGCCGACGGAGAAGCGCAGGGTGAGCCAGATGACGACGTGGGTGACGATGATCGCCGCGGTGATCGACATCCAGCCGATGACCGGTGTCCGGGCCGACTCCACCGCGACCATGGCGGCGACGATCGCCCCGGGACCCGCCAGCAGCGGGGTGCCCAGCGGCACGAGGGCCGCGTTCGTGTTGGCCCCCTCGGAGTCGGGTGTCTCCTCGATCTTTCCGGTCAGCAGCTCGAGGGCGACGAGCAGCAGGAGCAGGCCGCCGGAGATCTGGAGGGCGGGCACCGTGATGCCCAGGAACATGAGGATGTAGCGCCCGAAGATCGCGAACAGGAGGATGACGGCGAAGGACACGAGCGTGGCGTGCCACGCCGAGCGCCTGCGCTCGGCGTCGGTCTGCCTGCTCGTCAGGGACAGGAAGATGGGGATCGCGCCGAGGGGGTCCTGGATGACGAGGATCGTCGTGAAGGAGGTGGCCAGGAGGGTGAGGTCGAGGACGGAGTCAAGCATGAAGGTGTCGGGGTGTCGGATCTGGAAGGGAGCGTGGCAGGCGACGTCGCCGGCGCCGCTCAGGCGGTCACGAGCGGGATGCTGCCCTCGCCGACGATCTGCTCGAGCAGGGCAGGGGGCATGAGGTTCTCGCCGAGTCGGTTGGGCTTGCCCGCGCCATGGTAGTCCGAGGAGCCGGAGGTCCCGATGCCCAGGTACCGGGCCAGCTCCCGGGCCTGCTCGCGCTCGGCGGGCCCGTGGTCGCGGTGGTCGACCTCGAGGGCCGCCAGCCCGGCGTCGGTCATGTCCGCGAAGACGGCGTCGGGCACGAGCCGGCGCTGGCGGGAGGCGGCACGGGGGTGCGCGGCCACCGGCACCCCGCCCGCGGCTCGCACGAGCTCGCAGGCACGCACGGGGTCGAGCGCCCAGTGACGCACGTAGTAGGGGCTCGCGGTGGCCAGGGGCCCGGCGAAGGCCACCCCGCGGCTGTCGAAGGATCCTGCGGCGACGAGCGCGTCGGCGATATGCGGGCGGCCGATCGTCACCGCGCCGGCGGCCTGGGCCTCGACGTCCTCCCACGTGATCGGGTAGTCGGCGGCCAGGAGCTCGACCATCTGGCGGGCGCGGGTCGAGCGCGAGGTGCGCGCGTGCTCGAAGGCCTCGGTCAGGCCGGGGGCCTCGACGTCGAAGAGGTAGGCCAGGAGGTGGAGGGTCACCCCGTCGACGGCGCAGGAGACCTCCGTGCCGCGCAGGAGCGCCACGCCGGTCGAGCCCACCGCCCCGGCGGCCTCGGCCCACCCCGCGGTCGTGTCGTGGTCGGTCAGGCCCACGACGTCGAGCCCCGCCTCGGCGGCGCGCGCCATGAGGGCGGCGGGGCTGTCGGTCCCGTCGGAGCAGGAGGAGTGGGTGTGGGGGTCGATGCGCACGCCGTCCAGTGTAGGGAGCCTCGGCTCAGGCCGACGCCCCGGGGCCCGCGGTGGCAGGATCGTCCCATGAGCGACTCAACCGGCACCGTCTCCTCGGGCACCGACGGACCCGTGCGCTTCGCGGTGGTCGGCACCGGCTTCATCGCGGGATGGTTCATGGAGGCGGTCGCCGCCGTGCCGCAGGCCGAGGTCGTCGCGGTGACCTCCGGGCGCCCCGAGCGGGCAGCCGCCTTCGCCGCCGAGCACGGGATCGGCGCCGCGTGGCCGAGCCTCGAGGTGCTGCTGCGCCAGTGCGGCCCCGAGGGGTCCTCCCCCGCCGACGTCGTCTACGTCGCCTCGACCAACGTCCTGCACGCCGAGCAGTCCCTGGCCGCCCTGGAGGCAGGTTTCCACGTGCTCGTCGAGAAGCCCTTCGCCGTCACCCCCGAGCAGGCCGACGCGATGGTCGAGGCGGCGCAGCGCCACGACCGCGTCCTCATGGAGGCGTGGCTGACCGCCTTCGAGCCCGGGACCCGGGTGCTGCGCGAGGCCCTGCAGCGCCTGGCGGCTGACGGGCCGGGCCCCCACCGGGCGGTGCTCGTCAAGGAGCAGCTCTCCTCGCGCATGCCCGCCTACCGTGCGGGCGAGCTCCCCGCCGTCCTTGACCCGGCCCGCGCGGGGGGCTCGGTCATGGACCTGGGGGTCTACCCGGTGTCCCTGGCCATCCACCTGTTCGGCCCGCCCGCCCGCGTCCACGCCACCGCCCGGCTGCTCAGCTCCGGCGTCGACTCCCACGGCGCGATCATCCTCGACTACGACGTCCTGCCTGACGGGTCCTCGACCGACCTGGAGGTGGTCTGCCTGCACTCCAAGACCTCGAGGGCCTCGACCGGCTCGGCCATCGCCTCGGACACGATGTCCCTGGGCTTCGACGACTGCCAGTGGCCGCGTCGCATCACCCTGCGATCGCCCGAGGGGCAGGAGGACCTGTCGGTGACGAGCACCGGCCCGGTCCTGGCCCGCGAGCTGGCCGAGGTGTGCCGCCTCGTGTCGACCGGCGCGCGGCACTCCCCGCTGCACCCGCCCTCGGCCTCCGCCGCCTGCGTGAGGGTCCTGGCCGAGGCCCGACGCCTCACAGGGATTCGTCTGCCCGGTGACCCCGGTGCCAAGATGGGCGCATGACCGAATCCCACGACAACGCCTCCCTCACCGTCGAGGACGAGGCGCAGCCGGTGTCCGAGCGCGGCTCGAACCGCTCCCACCGGCCCAGCAACGAGGCCTTCCGCGACTTCATCGCCTCCGGCTGGGGCCCGCGCCCCGACCGGCTGCCCGAGCTCAGCGAGTCCGCCCCGTGGGCG
Organism: Actinomyces howellii; assembly: GCF_900637165.1. Taxonomy (GTDB): domain Bacteria; phylum Actinomycetota; class Actinomycetes; order Actinomycetales; family Actinomycetaceae; genus Actinomyces; species Actinomyces howellii. Next base: position 1,077,730 of record NZ_LR134350.1, read on the forward strand.
GCCGCCCGCCGCGACGCCCTGGGGGCCCTGTTCCCCACCGAGCGGCTCGTCATCCCGGCCGGCCCCCTCGTGACCCGCAACAACGACTGCGACTACCGCTTCCGCCCGCACTCGGCCTTCGCCCACCTGACCGGCACGGGCACCGACTTCGAGCCCGACGCGGTTCTCGTCCTCGACCCCCTGACCGTCCCGGGCCAGGAGACCGCCGCGGGCGAGCCGACCCACGAGGCGGTGCTCTACTTCCGGCCGCGCGCCTCGCGCTCGAGCGAGGAGTTCTACGCCGACGCCCGTTACGGTGAGCTGTGGGTCGGGGTGCGCCCCTCCATCGAGGAGGTCGAGGCGCTCACCGGCATCCGCTGCGCCCACATCGACACCCTGTCCGACCGCCTGGCCAAGGACGCCGGGCCCGGGGCGGTCGGGCTGCGCGTGGTCGCCCAGGCCGACGCCGCCGTAACCGCCCTGGTCGACCAGGTGCGCCAGGGCGCCGGGCTGGCCCACGGCCAGGAGGCCCGGCAGGCCGACGACGCCCTGGCCGAGGCCACGAGCGAGCTGCGGCTGGTCAAGGACGCCTGGGAGGTCGACCAGCTCCAGCGCGCCGTCGACGCCACCGCCGCGGGCTTCGAGGAGCTCATCCGCTCCATCCCCCGCGCTACCGGCCACTGGCGCGGGGAGCGGGTCCTCGAGGGCGCCTTCGGGGCGCGCGCCCGCGAGGAGGGCAACGGGCTGGGCTACGACACGATCGCAGCGGCCGGCGACCATGCCAACACCCTGCACTGGATCTCCAACGACGGCCCGGTGCGCCCCGGTCAGCTCGTCCTGGTCGACGCGGGCGTCGAGGTGGACTCCCTCTACACCGCCGACGTCACGCGCACGATCCCGGTCGACGGGCGCTTCACCGAGCCCCAGCGCCGCGTCTACCAGGCGGTCCTCGACGCCGCCGACGCCGCCTTCGCCCGGGCCAACGAGCCGGGTTGCCTCTTCCGCGATGTCCACGCCGCCGCCATGGAGGTCATCGCCGCGCGCCTCGAGGCCTGGGGGCTGCTGCCCCAGGGCGTGAGCGCCGCCGACTCCCTGGGCCCCGACGGCCAGTACCACCGTCGCTGGATGGTCCACGGGACAAGCCACCACCTGGGGCTCGACGTGCACGACTGCGCCCAGGCCCGCCGGGAGATGAGCATGGACGCCCCGCTGCGGCCGGGGATGGTCTTCACCATCGAGCCGGGCCTGTACTTCCGCGCCGACGACCTGCTCGCCCCCGCCGAGCTGCGCGGCATCGGCGTACGCGTCGAGGACGACGTCGTCGTGCGCGCCGACGGCTCGGTGGAGTACCTGACCGCTGCCATCCCGCGCACCGTCGAGGAGGTCGAGGCCTGGGTGAGCGGCCTCATCGCCTGAGGCGGCGGACCATCATACGCATGAGTTCCGGCCGGAGGCATGAGTCCCTGTCACACGCATGAGTTCCGGCGGTTCGCGGGTGCCAGGCACGCGCAGACCGCCGGAGCTCATGCGTATGACGCGATCTCAGTCCCATAGTCCCCTGCGCCGTCGCGCCTGTGCGACGACGGCTGCCGGGAACATGGCCAGGACGTCCTCCCGGAGCCGGCTCGCGTCACGCAGGTGCTCGGCAGTGAATCGTGAGAAGGACCAGTCGGAGGCCCCCTGGATCAGGTCCTGACGAACCTTCTCCTCCCAGACCGTGCCCGTCGCCGCGTACTTGTCCCGACCGTCGTACTCGGCGGCGACCCGCAGATCCGGCCAGGCGAGGTCGAGGAAGAAGCTGCGCCGATGCTCGGGGAGGTCGACGCGCTGCTGGAGGACGGCGGAGGGCAGGCCAAGCGCGTCGACCTGCCAGCGCACGACACTCTCGCCCGGGGACTCCGAGAAGGGGCTCGCTATCCGTGCCACCGCCCCCGCCCGAACGGCACCTCTCCGGGGCCCCTCCGCCTCGACGGCGTCCAGGAACCGCGCCCGAGTCTGCGCCCATCGCCGCCCCGCTCCAACGGGGTCACGGCGGTCGGGGCGGACCAGAGCGCGCATCGCGGAGTCGATGATGGTGACGGATCGGCACGCCGGCAGGTCGAAGGCGCAGTCGACCGCGGTTCGCAGGATGTCGGTGACGACGATGCCCTGAACCACGACGAGGCTCTCCTCGGGGATGACCAGTCGACGCCGCCGCATGCTGACGACGCGAGAGCCCCCTCCTGCCTGCGCCGGGCGGGGAGTCCGCCCTCGTCGGAAGTCCAGTGGCGGAAGGGCGATGACAGCCGGAGAGGAGCGCCGCGGCATCGCGGTCCAGACGTCGGGCTCGGCGTCACGGACCCACAGACCATGGACAAGGGCGGCGGACTCGTGGCTCAACGCGACGGCGCTGCGACGCGTCTCCCAGGCTCCCCGGCAACGCGCGAGACTGATCTCGTGCTTCTGCCGCCACACCTCGGCGCTTTCGGTGGGCCGGTAGTACACGCCGCGCATGAGGTGAAGGAGCTCGGGACGGCTCGGCAGGTGCCGAAGGCTGCTCGCCGCCGACAGAGTGACCGTCGGGATCGAGGGCGGAGTCGGGTAGGCGTCCATAGGACGATCCTCGAAGCCCCGCCCATATGGCGCCACAACGGTGGGCGAGCTCTGTGGAGGTGGGGTGCACCAAGCTCACCTGTGGAGAACCTCGTCCCGCCACACGCATGAGCCCCTGTCACACGCATGACTTCCAGTCGGAGGCACCGCCCTCAGTCGAGGCCACACGCATGAGCCCCTGTCACACGCATGAGTTCCGGCGGTTGGTGGGTGCTGGGCACACACAAACCGCCGGAACTCATGCGCTCGGCGAGGAACTCAGCGCAGTCCTCGTGGCGACGCGAGTCCTGGCCCACGCCGCAGGCGCCGCCGACCCGCGGCCGGAGGAACCCCGCACACGCCCGGGACCCGACCGCCCCCCCCCAGGGGTCTGGCGACTCAAGCGCGGTTGTACCGCCTGCGCGTGGGAGCGGGGACGTGCACGTCCTGGGTGCGTCCCTGGCCCTCGAGGTGCTCGCGGGCGAAGGCGAGGGCGCTGGCCAGGCCCTCGCGGCGCTGGGCGGGGCTCATCGTCCGGGTGTTGACCTCGACGACCACCTGGCCGCCGCGCTCCTCGAAGCCGGTGGCCGCGAGGTAGGTGAGGACGCCGGCGCAGTCCTGGGTGCCCTGACCGGGCAGGAGGTGGTCGTCGAGGAAGCCCGGCACGCCGTCGGTCAGGTGCAGGTGGCGCAGGGTCGGGCCCAGGGACCGGGTCATCGCCAGCGCGTCCGATCCGGAGGTCGCCGCGTGGGAGATGTCGAGGGTCACCGAGCGGTAGCCCTGGCCCACCGGGTCCCAGGTCGGGGAGTAGGCCTGGAAGTCCCGCGTGGAGTGGGCGTTGCGGGGCCTCCACGTGAACATGTTCTCGACGCACAGGTGCATGCCCGTGATCGCCTCACGCCGCTCGACCCCGCGCACGAAGCCGCGCGCGTAGCGCGTCTGCCAGAAGAACGGCGGGTGGAGGACGACGTTGGGGGCGCCCAGGGCCCGGGCGAGCTCGATGGAGCGGTCGACCTTGTCCCAGGGGTCGACCCCGAACACCGAGCGGGTCAGGAGCAGCGTCGGTGCGTGGATCGCGAGCACGGGCTGGTCGTAACGCCGGGCCAGGCCCTCCAGGACGCGGGCGTCCTGGGTCGCCTTCTCGCTCCAGACCATGACCTCGACCCCGTCGTATCCCAGCTCGGCCGCGAGCGCGAAGGTGGCTTCCGCCCCGCCCGGGTAGACCGAGGAGGTCGACAGCCCCACAGGTACCGTCATCGTGGCCTCACTCGCCCGCGGCGGTCGAGGGGCCCTGGGAGCCGCCTGTCGCGCCCGGAGTCCCCGCGGCCTTGTCCTCGGCCTCCTCCCGTCCCGGGTCCTGGGCGCCGGCCTCGTCGGCGCCCGGGGCGTCCGGGCCGTCGGCGGTGTACCGCGAGGGGTCCTCCCCCTGCGCCAGCCGCACGCCGAAGCGGGGCTTCTCGTCGGGCCTGGAGCCGAAGGCGGTCGGTCCGTCGCCGCGCGCCTCGGCACGCGCGGCCCGTCGCTCCTGGGCGCGGCGCGCCACCTCCCCGCCCCGGGTGAGGTTGCCGGGCACGTCGACGAGCGCCTGGGCGGCCTCCTGGGCGTGGGCCGAGGCCAGGATCGAGTACCGCGAGGCCACGACCTGGCTGAAGGAGGTGAAGTCGCGCTTGCCCCGGGTCAGCCCGTAGGAGACCACCTGGAAGAAGATGCCCCACACCACGCCCATGAACACCGCGGCGCCGGCGGTCACGCCGGTGCTGTTCGAGGGCCGCAGGAACATCATCATCGCGGCGAAGAAGATCCCGATCCACAGGCCCGAGCCCGCCCCCGAGGCGATGGCCCTGCCCCAGCTGCGCCGCCCCGTGATGTGCTCGACCTGGCGCAGGTCGGTGCCGATGATCGCCAGGTGCTGGACCGGGAACCCGTCGTCGCTCAACGCGTCCACCGCAGCCTGGGCCTCGGGGTAGGTGGCGAAGGAGGCGACCTCGGTGCCCCGGGGCATGACGCCTCCACCAACGGACATCGGCGCGGTCGGCGAGGAGAAGCTGCTCATGTGCCCCATCGTCGCACGCCCGCGCACGGCTCCGGGCGCTGTGCGCGCTCGCTCACGCCCAGGGCGCATAGGCTGTGCTCGTGGAGAACACCAGGACGCGCAGCACCTCACGGGTCTTCATCGCCCGTCTCGTGGGCACCACCGTCTTCGACCCCCTGGGGGACGCGGTCGGCAAGGTCCACGACGTCGTCGCACTCATCGCGCTGCGGGGGGAGCCTCGTGCGGTCGGCCTCGTCATCGAGGTCGCCGGGCGCCGGCGGGTGTTCCTGCCCCTGTCGCGGGTCACGGCCATCGAGCCGGGGGCGGTCATCACGACGGGCCTGGTCAACATCAGGCGCTTCGAGCAGCGCCATGTCGAGACCCTCGTCTTCGGTGAGCTCTTCGACCGCGTCGTCACGATGCGCGACGGCACCGGCCAGGTGACCATCCGCGACGTGGCGATCGAGCGGGACCGGGGCATGGACTGGAAGGTGACGCGCCTGTTCGTCCAGCGCGCCGCCTCCGGCCCCCTGGGGCTGCGCCGCGGGGAGACCTTCATGGTGCGTCCCGAGGAGGTCTCGGGGCTGGCTGGCTCGGCCGACCAGCAGAGCGCGACCGCCCTGCTGGCCACCCTGGAGGACCTCAAGGCCGCCGACCTGGCCGACGTCCTGTCCGACCTTCCGCTGGCCCGCCAGCTCGAGGTGGCCGCCGAGCTGTCCGACGAGCGCCTGGCCGACGCCGTCGAGGAGCTGTCCGACGACGACGCGGTCGCCCTCCTGTCGGGCCTGGACGCCTCCCGCGCCGCCGACGTCCTGGACGCCATGCAGCCCGACGACGCCGCCGACCTCGTCGCCGAGCTCCCCCAGATCAAGGCCACCGAGCTCCTGGGCCTCATGCAGCCCGAGGAGGCCGAGGACGTGCGTCGCCTGCTCACCTACGACGAGTACACCGCCGGCGGTCTCATGACGACCGAGCCGATCATCCTGCCCCCCGAGGCGACGGTGGCCGGCTTCCTGGCCCAGGCCCGCAAGGCCGAGATGACCCCGGCCCTGGCGGCGGTGGCCTTCGTGTGCCGTCCGCCCCTGGAGACCCCCACCGGCCGGTACCTCGGGATGGTCCACTTCCAGCGCGCCCTGCGCGAGCGGCCCCAGAAGATGGTGGGCTCCCTGCTCGACAAGGCCCTTGACGGCGTGCACGCCGAGGACTCCATCGGCACCGTCACCCGCCTGCTGGCCACCTACAACCTCACCGCCCTGCCGGTGGTCGACGACGCCGACCGCCTCCTGGGCGCCGTGTCGGTCGACGACGTCCTGGACCACCTCATGCCCGATGACTGGCGTGAGGCCGACGAGGCGGTCACCGACGAGATGATCGAGAGGAGCGCCAATGGCTGAGCAGCTCGACCAGCCCCTGTCGGAGGGACGTTCGCGCAGGCTGCGATGGGCCCGGCCGCGGCGTACCACCCGATCCGACACCTCCGGGAGGGTCGCCGAGGCGATCGCCCGCTTCTCGGGAACCCCCACCTTCCTCATCTGGCTGACTGTCTTCGTCGCCCTGTGGATGGCCTGGAACTCCTGGGGTCCCGGGCCCCTGCGCTTCGACAAGGCCGAGCTGGGCTTCACGGCCCTGACCCTCATGCTCTCCCTCCAGGCCTCCTACTCCGCCCCGCTCATCCTGCTCGCCCAGAACCGGCAGGACGACCGCGACCGGGTGACCGCCGAGCAGGACCGCCAGCGCGCCGAGCGCAACCTCGAGGACACCGAGTTCCTCACCCGGGAGATCGCCTCGTTGCGCTACGCGATGAACGACGTCGCCACCCGCGACTTCGTGCGCAGCGAGCTGCGGGGGATGCTCGAGGAGATCCTTGCCGAGGAGCGTCGCACCCGCGAGCAGATCCATGACGAGCGGGGCGAGGAGCGTCGGGACGGGCGGAGGTCCGAGGCCCGCGCCCCCGGCGCGGAGCCGCCCGCGGGCGGCTCGTCAGGGTCCCAGGACTGAGGCGCGCACCTGCGGTCCCCCGGGGCACGACCCCGGCCCGGTGGCCCCTGTCACGATCGTCTCGGCGCCAGTCATCTAGGATGGCGCCTATGCCGACTCCATCGACCGATGCAGTGTACGAGGCGCTCGGGAAGGTCATCGACCCCGAGCTCCGCCGCCCGATCACCGAGCTCGGCATGGTCGACTCGGTCGAGGTCGCCCAGGACGGCACCGTGACCGTGGGCGTCCTGCTCACTGTGGCCGGGTGTCCGCTCAAGGACACGATCACCGCCGACACGCGTGCAGCGGTGGGCGACGTCGAGGGAGTCACCGGCGTCGAGGTGCACCTGGGTGTCATGACCGACGAGCAGCGCGCCGAGCTGCGCACCCGCCTGCGCGGGGGCTCCGCCGAGCCGGTCATCCCCTTCACCCAGCCCGGCAACCTCACCCGCGTGTACGCCGTCACCTCCGGCAAGGGCGGGGTCGGGAAGTCCTCGGTGACCGCGAGCCTGGCCGCGGCGATGGCCGCCCAGGGCCTGAGCGTCGGGGTGGTCGACGCCGACATCTACGGCTTCTCCATCCCGCGGATGCTCGGGGTCAACCAGGTCCCCACCCAGCTCGACGGCATGCTCGTGCCGCCGGTGGCGCACGGCGTCAAGGTGATCTCCATCGGCATGTTCGTCGAGGAGCGCCAGCCGGTCGTGTGGCGCGGGCCGATGCTGCACCGGGCGGTCCAGCAGTTCCTCACCGACGTCTTCTGGGGCGACCTGGACGTCCTGCTGCTCGACCTGCCCCCAGGCACGGGCGACGTGACGATCTCGGTGGCCCAGCTGCTGCCCTCCGCCGAGGTCCTCGTCGTCACGACGCCGCAGACCGCCGCGGCCGAGGTCGCCGAGCGCACCGGGCTCATCGCCACCCAGACGCACCAGCGCGTCGTGGGGGTCATCGAGAACATGTCGTGGCTGTCCCAGCCCGACGGCAGCCGGATCGAGGTCTTCGGCTCCGGCGGCGGACAGGCCGTCTCAGAGTCCTTGTCGCAGGCCCTGGGCTACGAGGTTCCCCTGCTCGCGCAGCTCCCGCTGGACGTCGCGCTGCGAGAGGGCTCTGACAGCGGCGTCCCCGCGGTCATCGCCCAGGACGGTCAGCCCCGTGACGACGCCCCGGCCGCGGCCGAGCTCGTGGCGGTGGCCAGGAGGCTGGGTCACCGGGCTCGTGGCCTGGCAGGCCGCAACCTGGGGGTCAGCCCCGTCGGCTGACCCGGCCGGCCTGGCTGGCCAGGTTGCCCGGCCGGCCTGGCTGGCCCGGCCCTCCGCCCTGCTGGCACCCGGGCCGGGGAGCAGGCCCGCTCCCCGGCGACGCTCAGACCTCGACGACGGCCTCGGCCGCCTCCGCGCGGGTGCGGGCGGCGGCCCGAGCGGCCCGGACGATGTCGCGCGGTGAGATCGGCCGCACCGGCTCGGGGGCACGCGCGTCGTCCTCGGACAGGCTGGAGGGCACCGCGGCCGGGTCGGCTGGGCCATCGGAGGCCTCCGGCTCCTCAGGCCCAGCGTTGTCACTGACCTCGACGGTCCCGGCCTGCTCGACCTCGGGGATCTCGGCGGTGACCGCCTGCGCCTCGGCCTCGGCCCGGACGAGGTCGGGCCCGCTCGTGGAGCCCGGGTCGGTCGTGGCCTCAGCGGCCTCAGCGGCCTCCGTGGCGTCAGCGGCCTCCGTGGCCTCAGCGGCCTCAGCGGCCTCGGTACCGGTTGTGCCCTCGACGGGATCCGTGCCGGGCTCCTCGGAGGTCCCGGGAGCCTCGGTCGTCTCGGAGGGCTCGGAGGACTCGGGAGTCTCGTCCTGGCGGGCCGCGGCCGCTGCCTGCCGGGAGGCGTTGGCGCGGCGGGTCTCCTCGGCCTTGTCGTTGATCATCGTCGACAGGGACTTCGACCCCCTGGCGCCTGCCGCGGCAGCGACCGCGTCGTCGCTGGTCTCCTTGACGGTCTTGGCCACCGACTGGAAGGGGTTGGCCAGGTCCCTGCGGATGGCGTCGAGGTCCTCCCCGAGGGCGTCACGCACGATCTTGCGGGGGTCGTAGTTGCGCGGGTCGAGGTCGGACAGGTCGAGGTCGCCGAGCTCCGGACCGACCTCCTCAGCGATCTGGACCTTGGCGTCGTCAAGGAAGACACGCAGCCGACGGACCGCCTGGGTGAGCTTGCGGGTGTACTCGGGCAGGCGCTGCGGGCCGACCACGAGGACGGCCACGAGCACGATGACGAAGAACTCCGCTCCGGAGATGCCAAACACGCGGTCAGTATAGGGAGGCCCCGACACCCTGCGGCACGCCGTCCCGCCCGGTCCGGGAACGCATCGCCACCGGCGATACACGCCCCGGCGGCCCGGACCTGGAACAATGGGCGCCAGAGCAGCGCCCTGCCTCAGGTGCTCGGCGGTGCCCCACACCCCGGCCGACGACTCCATGAAAGGGACTCACGGTGAGCGCAGACAAGACCCTGAGCTGGTCCTACACGGAGGAGTTCCCCCGCGAGGGCGAGCAGGCCGCGCAGGCGAGGCTGCGCGGCATCGAGCTCGGGATCTCCCCTGTCTCCCCCGCCACCGGGGCCGCGCTGCGGATGCTGGCGGCCTCGGTCGCCGCCAAGTCGATCGCCGAGATCGGCACGGGCACCGGTGTCTCGGGCCTGTGGCTCCTGGACGGCATGGGTGCTGACGGCATGCTCACGACCATCGACGTCGAGGCCGAGCTCCAGCGTGAGGCCCGTCGCGCCTTTGACGCCGCCGGTCACCCCGGCTCACGTACCCGGGTCATCCGGGGGCGGGCCTCCGACGTCATGCCGCGGATGGCTGAGCGCTCCTACGACATGGTGGTCCTCGACGTCGAGCCCGACGAGGCGGCCGCCCTGGCGGACCCGGCCGTCAGGATGCTGCGTGTCGGGGGCGTGCTCGCGGTCACCCACGCCCTGTGGAAGGACCACGTGGCCGACCCGGCCCGGCGGGACGCGCTCACGGTCGCGGCCCGAGAGCTGGGCAAGTCCCTGCGGGACCGGGAGGACCTGCTCACCTCGCTCCTCCCCGTTGAGGACGGCCTTCTCGTGTCGATCCGGCAGGCCTGAGCCGAGGTCGCCGGGCCGGGTTGAGGGACGTTGAGGACCGGGCCCCTGCGGGGCCCGGTCCTTGCCTGTGCGTCTCAGGGCGCCACGATGGAGCCGCCGCGCGTCGCGGGACGTCGCGGGACTCAGACCTTGACGGAGGCAAGCGCCTCCTGGAGCTCCTTGATCTCGTCGGGCGTGATCTCGACGACCAGACGGCCCCCGCCCTCCAGCGGCACCCTCATGATGATGGACCGACCCTCCTTGACGACCTCGAGCGGCCCGTCACCGGTCCTGGGCTTCATGGCAGCCATGTAGTCCCCTTTCAATGACTCGGCGCGGATTCATCACCGCGCCGCCCGTACCATTCTACGACATCTTGTCCCTTGCTCTTGACAAAACGTGGCCCAACCCACGATTGACAGTCAACCTGCAACGTCCTGGCACGAGTGTGGCCAGGGCCACCGACACGCTCCGCCGGCGTCCCCGACGCGGAGGCGACCTGCGCCCCCGCCTCAGATGCGGCCGGCGGCCCGCGCCTCGTCGGCCCGCATCCGCTGGGCGGCTCCGACGACGTAGCTGACGGCCTCCTCGGCGGTGTCGACGAGGTGGACCAGGCCGGGGTCACCGTTGGAGATGACGCCTGAGTCCACGAGGGTCGAGCGGATCCAGCTGACCAGCCCCTCCCAGAACCGCGTCCCGACCAGGACGATCGGGAACGAGGAGACCTTCTGGGTCTGGACGAGGGTGAGGGCCTCGAAGAGCTCGTCGAGGGTGCCCAAGCCCCCGGGCATGACGACGAATCCGTCGGAGTACTTGAGGAACATGGTCTTGCGGGCGAAGAAGTAGCGGAAGTTGACCCCCAGGTCCACGTACTCGTTCATCCCCTGCTCGTGGGGGAGCTCGATGCCCAGGCCGACCGAGACACCACCCGCCTCGTGGGCCCCCTTGTTGGCCGCCTCCATCATGCCGGGCCCGCCGCCGGTCATGACCGCGTAGCCCGAGCGGGCCAGACCGGCCCCGACCTGCTCGGCCAGGGCGTAGGCGGGGTCGCTGGCCGGGGTGCGCGCCGAGCCGAAGACGCTGATGGCCGGACCGAGCTCGGCCAGGGCGCCGAAGCCCTCGACGAACTCGGACTGGATGCGTAGGACCCGCCAGGGGTCCGAGTGCAGCCAGTCGGTGTCGCCCCGCCGGTCCAGGAGGCGGGCGTCGGTGGTCTGCTCGGGGATCTGGGTGCCGCGCAGCAGCACCGGTCCCTTGCGGTAGGTCTCTCGGGTCATAGCGGCATGATTCCTCAACCCTCGCCCCGTGTCACGGTGCGCACCGGACCGGGCCTCAGCTGAGCCACTCCCTGAGGATCGAGGCAACCTCCTCGATCTGGGACACCGGGCAGTGCTCGTCGTCGGTGTGGCACAGCATCGGGTCCCCCGGCCCGAGGTTGATGGCCGGGACCCCCGCGGCGGAGAAGCGGGCGACGTCGGTCCACCCGAGCTTGGGGCCGACGCCGCCCCCACGCGCTCGGACGACCGCGACGAGCCCGGCCGCCAGAGGCGAGTCCAGGCCCGGCCTAGCCGCGTCGCACAGGTCGTCGACACGCACGGCAACCGTCCCGGTGCTCACCTCGACGGCGGGGTCCTCCTCCTCGTCCCGCGGGTCGATCCCGGCCATGATCCGCAGGGCGCGGGACAGCGCCTCGCGGGGGCCCAGGTCCGGGGCGTAGCGGTAGTTGACGTGAAGGCGGCAGGAGTCGGGGATCGTGTTCATGGCGACGCCGCCCTCAATGAGCACGACGTTGAAGGACTCCCGGTAGGCCAGCCCGTCGACCTCGACGGTGCGCACCGGGGCGGCGGCCGCCCGGGCGATGAGCTCGCCCGCGGCGTGGACCGCGTTGGCGCCCCGCCACGAGCGGGCGGAGTGGGCGGCCGTGCCGGGCACCTCGAGGACGAGGCGCAGCGTGCCGTTGCAGCCGCCCTCGATCGCCGCACCGGTGGGCTCGCACAGGACGGCGAGGTCGGCGGCGAACCACTCCGGGTGGGCGTCAAGAGCCAGGCCCAGGCCGTTGAGGTCCCCGTTGACCTCCTCGTTGTCGTAGAAGACCCAGGTGACGTCCCGGCTCGGCGCCGTAAGCGCCGCGGCCAGGTGCAGGCCGACCGCGACACCCCCCTTCATGTCGACGCTGCCCCGGCCCCACACGACCTGACGGCCGTCACGCTCCTCCATGCGCCCAGGGACGTTGGTCGTCCGCTCCGAGACCGGGACGGTGTCGAGGTGCCCGGCCACGAGGACGCGCTCGGCCCGCCCCAGGTGGGTACGGGCCACGACCGTGTTGCCGTGGCGAGCGACCTCGAGGTGGGAGCAGCCCGCGAGGGCCGCCTCGACGGCGTCGGCCAGGGGCGCCTCGGAACCAGAGACCGAGGGCGTGTCGACAAGGGCCAGGGTCAGGGCGCCGAGGTCGCCCAGGAGGTCGGGCAGGACCACCGAGGTCGCGGCGCGTCCCGGTTGCGGCGGTGTCGTGGTCGTCCTCATGGCACCAGGTTAGGCGGCCCCGGGGCCAGGGCGGGCACCGGCAGCGGGACCCATCGCCCGGAGTCGCTGTGCCGCCTACCGTGGAGGCATGCGCACCGACCCCTCGCCACGGACGGCCTTCCCGACGCGGGCCCGGATCCTGTCCTGCCTGGGAACGCTCCTGTTCCTCACGACCCTCGTGGCGCCGATCCAGGTGTGGCACGGGTACGGATCCGCCGACCATGACCCCCTGCGCCTGGGAGACGCCCCCGTCCTCCTGACACCTGCCTGCCTGCTCATCGTGTGCACGGTGTGGACGTGGCGGGGCAGGCCCTCGTGGCCGTGGAGGGTGGTCACGCTCGTGAGCGTCGTCCTCGCCGTGGCTGTCGCCCTCCTGGGATTCGACACGAGCTCCTCCACCTGGGACGGCATCGACCCTGAGACCGGGCGGTGGATCGGCGGCTACGTGACCTCGGCTCCGGGACCGGGGGCGTGGTTGGCGCTGAGCGGCGCCTGCCTCCACGTGGCCGCCCTGCTCACCGTCACCCTCCGGCGCAGGGCGACCCTCCCCGGCCTTCCGGTCGGCCAGGCAGCCAGCCCCGCCCCGGCCACCGGAGGTCACGTTCCTCGCGACGACTAAGCGCAGGCCTCGGCCGGACGAGGAGCGCAACCCTCGGCCGGATGAGGTCGACCACCCGAGGCACGGCCTCTCGGGCCGTCGGGTCTGGAGTGCTGGGTGTTTTTCGGACTGTGTGTTTCGGTGTGTCAGGCCGCTTGTCTGCGGCCTAGGTGCTCGCCTTCGACCTCGTTGGGGGTGCGGTAGCCGAGGGTCGAGTGGAGACGTGTCTGATTGTATGTCAGCTCAATCCATGAGGCAATGTCGCTCACTGCCTTCCTACGTGTAGGGTACACCATGCGGTGGACCCTCTCGTTCTTAAGAGTCGCGTTGAATGACTCCGCCCAGGCATTGTCCCAGCACACCCCGGTGCGCCCGACGGACAGCCGTATGCCATACTTCCTCAGGTGGTCGGAGAACTGCTGAGAGGTGTACTGGCTGCCTCTGTCGGAGTGGAATATGGTTACCCCTCTCTTGTGGGGGCACCTGCGTACCGCCATGTCGATAGCGTCACAGACCAGGTCGGTGCGCATGTGGTCGGCCATCGCGTAACCGACTACCTTCCTCGTGCAGCAGTCCAGCACCGTTGCGAGATACACGAACCCAGCCCACGTGCGGATACAGGTGATGTCACCTACCCATTTGATTCCGGGTTTCTCGGCCGTGAAGTCACGGCGCACGAGGTCGGGACGCTCGCCCAGGTCACGGGCCGGGACGGTGGTACGGACCTTCCGGCGCGGTTGCGCGGCTCTCAGGCCCTGGGCGCGCATGACCGCACGCACAGTGTCCTGGCAGGTTGACACGCCTTGACGTCGCAGGGCTGCCGCGATGCGCCGGTACCCGTAGGCGCCGTGGGAGGCCTCGAACTCGGCCCGCACAAGAACCGCCAGCTCCTCCCGTCTCCTGATACGACTCGACTCAGCCCGCTCGCGCCAGGAGTAGTACCCGGACCTGGACACCCCGGCCCAGCGGCACATGGAGGCAACAGGGTATCTGCCTTCCTCGCGGTTGATGAGCTTGTACTTGTCGCTCACCGCTGTTCCTGCGCGAAGAAGGCCGCCGCTTTTTTCAGGAACTCGTTCTCCTGGCGCAGCTCGCGGTTCTCCGCCCTGAGCCTGGCTATCTGCGCGGACTCTGCGACTGCTTCACTTTCCTCCTGGCTGGAGTGCTCCTTCCTGTACCTCGCGACCCAGTTCCCCACCGTCTGGGGAACCAGGTCGTAGGAGGCCGCGACCGACGCGATCGTCCGGTCCTTCTCGACGACCTCACGCACAACCTGCGCCTTGAACTCGTCCGAGTACTTCGCCCTTGACATGGCTCCATCCTATCGAATCAGAAGAGAGACGAAAATCTCCCCTGTCCGAGAAACGCCACTCACCCCAGTCGCAGGCCGCGCCATGAGGTCGCGCCTCCACCCATGGGGTCGCACGCCGGACGTGCGACCCCACCAGCCAACGCCCGACCCCACCAGCCAACGCCCGACCCCACCAGCCAACGCCCGACCCCACCAGCCAACGCCCGACCCCACCAGCCAACGCCCGACCCCACCAGCCAACGCCCGACCCCACCGGCCAACGCCCGACCCCACCGGCCAACGCCCGACCCCACCGGCCAACGCCCGACCCCACCGGCCAACGCCCGACCCCACCGGCCATCACGGCGCCGCCCGCTCGCCCGGGCCGACTCGCGACCACCTCGCGACCACCTCGCGACCACCTCTCGACCACCTCGCGACCACCTCTCGACCACCTCGCGACGACCGCGGGCTCACGGCTTGCGCGACTCGTGACATGCGCTGCATAATCGCGTCTGCACAACCTATGAAACCGGTACCACGACCGTTGTCACGTCATCCTGCGGTCGACGGGAGCCGGAGAGACGAACCGGGAGCCCAGGATGCCGCGTGCCACCACCGAGACCCCCGGGCCGTCCGCGGCCCGGGCGGCCCGGATGGCCCGGGCCGCGCGCTCGACGCTTCCGGTGGCCGCGCTGCTCCTCGTCACCGCCCTGTGGGGCTCGACCTTCATCATCCTCAAGGACGCCCTCGACCACATCTCCCCCGCCGACTTCCTCACGGTGCGCTTCGCGATCGCAGCAGCCGTCATGGTGACCCTGGCCGGTCGCCGGCTGCTCGACCTCGACCGCATCCGGTGGGCGCAGGGACTGGGCCTGGGAGCGCTCTACGGGGTCGCCCAGATCCTGCAGACCGTCGGCCTGCGCACGACCGACGCCTCGGTCTCCGGGTTCATCACCGGCATGTACGTCGTGCTCACACCGGCCGTCCTCGTCCTGCTCACGCGCACCGCCCCGGCAGGCCGGGTGCTCCTGTCCTCGGTCATGGCTCTGTCGGGGCTGGCCGTCCTCAGCCTGACCGGGACCTCACTGAGCACCGGCGCGATGATCACCTTTGCCGGCTCGGTCGTCTACGCCCTGCACATCGTCGCGCTGGGCCGCCTGGCCGAGGGCCAGGACACGATGACCCTGACCGCCACGCAGATGGTGGGGATCGCCCTGGTCTGCGCCGCCGCCGGCCTGCCCGGGGGCGTCGAGGTGCCCAGGACGGCCGCGGTGTGGGGGCCCGTGCTCTACATGGCTCTGGCCACGGGCATCGCCACCATGTTCCTGCAGACATGGGCTCAGGCCCGCATGAGCCCCACCCGTGCCGCCGTCGTCATGACCTGCGAGCCGGTCTTCGCCGCCCTGTTCGCCATCGCCCTGGGCGACGAGCAGCTCACCGGACGTCTGGCCGTGGGCGGAGCGCTTATCGTCTCGGCGATGCTCCTCAGCGAGCTGTCCGGCCGGCCCCCCCGAGCACGACGCTCCCCACCCCCCTCCCGGTCCCGCCCCCGGAGACGCCTAGCCGCACCGAACCACCCCGGTCCCGTCACCGACGGGACCACCGCGGGCTCCCCCAGTTCCACCGCCCGGCGCACGCACGGGCGGCCGCCCCGGTCAGACGGCATCTGACCAGCTCGAGTCAACGACGATGAGAGGTCCCACCATGAACATGTCATTCCCGTTGTCACACCCGATGTCCCGCCGCGGTCTCCTGAGCACCTCGGCAGCGCTCGCCGTGGGCGCCCTGGCGGTCTCAGGCTGCTCAGGGTCCTCGGGGTCCTCCGGCTCGAAGGGCACCGTGACCTGGTCGACCTGGGGAACCCCCGAGGAGCTGACGCTTCTGGAGGAGTTCAACACCCAGTTCATGAAGGACCACCCCGAGATCACGGTCGTCTTCCAGCCGGTGGCCTCCTACGACGAGTACCACACCAAGCTGCTCACCCAGCTGACCTCCGGCACCGCCCCGGACGTGTTCTACATCGGCGACGACCGGGTGGCCTCGGTGCTGCCCAACAAGGTCCTCGCGCCTCTTGACGAGCTGCTGAGCTCGGCGGGGTCCCCGATCTCCGCGGAGGACTTCAACGCCGAGGTCTACGGCATCGCCGAGCTCGACGGCGCCCTGTACGCCCTGCCCAACGACGTCAACCCCGACGCGTGGTGGTACAACAAGAACGTCCTCAAGGCGGCAGGGATCACCGAGGACCCCGCCGAGCTGGCGGCCCAGGGGGCCTGGACCACCTCCACCTTCCTGTCCATGAGCGAGCGGATCAAGGCCGCGGGCCTGACGACGCTGGCCTTCTGGAACTACTGGGCCACCCACGCCTCGTGGATGACGAGCCAGGGCGGCCAGGTCTACGACGAGTCGGGCGCCTACGTCGCCCACACCGACACGGTCTCCGTGGCCGCCGTCGAGGAGCTGGCGGCGCGGTGCCGCAGCGGGGAGTTCCTCGTGGCGGACACCCTGCCCGAGGGAGGCGGGGCCGACACGATGTTCCTCACCGACAAGCTCGCCTTCTTCGCCCAGGGTCGCTACACCGCCAACACCCTGCGCAGCGCCGGAGCGGACCTGAGCGCCTACGACATCGCCCCCTGGCCGACCCCCGACGGCAGCCCGGCCCCGACCGGCCTGGCCGCGTCCTTCCTGGCGATCAATGCCAAGGCGGCCGACCCGCAGGCCGCCTACACCTTCTTCTCCAGCTTCCTGAGCGTCGAGGGCCAGCGCATCCGCCTGGCCTCGGGCACCGCCGTGCCCTCGGTCACCGGCGCCGACGACCTCGTGACCTCCGACGACTTCCCCGAGCACGCCCAGACCATGCTGGACATGCGGGACATCGGCTACACCAACAACCGGACCGAGGCGGCCGTCCCCGGCCTGTCCTCGACGATCGCCACCGAGCACATGCTGCCCCTGTACGAGGGCAAGGCCCAGGCCCAGGAGACCCTTGACGCGATCGCGGCCCTCGTGGCCACGGAGGGTGCCCCGGCCGGCGCCTCACCGAGCTCCGGGGCGAGCGCTGAGGAGACCCGGTCCTCATGAGCCTCCCAGACCACGGGGGCAGCCCGGCCCGCGCGCGCCGCAGCTGGCGCGTCGCGGACCGGCGCCAGGGCTACGCCTTCGCCGCCCCCCAGACCATCGGCCTGCTCCTGTTCACCCTCCTGCCCTTCCTGGCCGCGCTCATGCTCGCCTTCACCGAGTGGAACGGGTTCGGGACCCCGTCCTTCGTCGGATGGCAGAACTTCGCCGACCAGCTGGCCGACCCGCTCCTGCGGCGCTCGGTGCTCAACACCCTGGGCATCGCGGCCGTCACCGTGCCGGTGGGCCTGGGGCTGGCCATCGTCGTGGCGGTGCTGCTCGAGGGCGTTCGCCTCAAGTCCCTCTACATGGTCATGATCTTCACCCCCGTGGTGACGAGCTCGGTGGCGACGGCGCTCATCTGGCAGCAGCTCCTGCACCGCGAGGGCGCCCTGAGCCGCTCGATCGCGGCGGTCCTGCCGCTCACCCCTCCCGACTGGCTGGGCAACCCCAGGCTGGCCCTCCTCGCCGTGTGCCTCGTGACCATCTGGTCCTCCCTGGGGCTCAACGTCGTCATCTTCCAGGCCGGCCTGCAGTCCATCCCGCCCTCGGTCCTCGAGGCCGCCACGATCGACGGCGCGGGCCCGGTGCGCCGCTTCTTCAGCATCGTCCTGCCGCTGCTCAGCCCGACGATCTTCTTCCAGTCGGTCATCGCCGTCATCAGCTCGCTCAAGACCTTCGACCTCGTGTTCATCCTCGTGTCCCACGCAGGCCCTGACCACGCCACCCGCACGATCGTCTACCACATCTACGACCTCGGCTTCCGCTCCTCGTCCTTCGGGCTGGCCAGTGCCGCCTCCGTCATCCTCCTCGTGCTCACGGCGGCCCTCACGCTCATCCAGTTCGCGGGACAGAAGCGCTTCGTCCACTACGAGGACTGAACCATGACACCCACCCCCCGCAGCGCCCCCGCCTCGCGCACGCAGCGACGAGGACCCGCCCTGCCCCTGACGCTCATCGCGCGCCACGCCGTGCTGCTGGCCGTCTCGGTCTGCATGGTCGGACCGTTCATCTGGATGGTCCTGTCCGGCTTCAAGGGCACCGCGCAGACCCTGACCGACCCCGCGAGCCTCGTGCCCGACCCCTGGGTGCCCGGCAACCTCGCCCAGGCCTGGGGCTCCCTGCCCTTCTCCCGCGCCTACCTCAACAGCGCCTACATCGTCGTGCTCGCCGTGGCCGGGACGCTGGTGACCTCGGCGATGGCCGGCTACGCCTTCGCCCGGATCGAGTTCAGAGGGGCCAAGGCCCTGTTCGGCCTCTTCCTGCTCGTGCAGATGGTCCCGATCCAGGTCACGCTCGTCCCCTTCTACCTCCTCATGAGCAGGATCGGGTGGGTCGACTCCCACCTGGCGATCATCGTGCCCGCCATGATGGTCAACCCCTTCGGGGTCTTCCTCATGCGCCAGTTCATCCGCGCCGTGCCCCGCGAGCTCGAGGACGCGGCCCTCATCGACGGGTGCGGGCGCTGGCGGATCCTCGTGTCCGTCATCATGCCCAACATCCGTCCCGGCCTGGGCGCCCTGGCGATCATCGCGGCCCTGGACGCGTGGAACAACTTCCTGCTCCCCCTGGTCCTGCTCAACTCCACCGAGCTGTTCACCGTCCCCCTCCTGCTCACCCAGTTCCAGGGACAGTACGGTGGCCTCAACCAGGGGCTCATCATGGCCGCCACGACGATCTCGACCCTGCCCATGCTCGCGGTCTTCGTCGTCGCACAGCGCCAGATCATCAACAGCCTGGCCACCTCGGGGCTCGGTGGCCGATGAGCAGCCTGGAGGAGGCGCGCGAGGACCTCGCCCGCCGCATCGACCTCGTCGAGGTGCCCTTCACGATCGCCCTCAGCCGCCTGCTCGTCCTGGCCGACGGGCACCGCCTGCACGTCCACGAGGCCCGCTACGAGGTTCCTCTCGAGGACAGCCGCGTCGTGACGGGCCTGGTCGTGCGAGACGCCGCCGACCGCGTCCGCGTCCAGGAGGTCCCCGACCCCGGGCACGTGAGCTGGGGGGAGGACGGGCCGTGGCTCACCCTGGACACCGAGGGCCGTGCCGTCATGGGACTCATCCCCCAGGGCTGGTCGGTGAGCCTCGAGGCGGTCGAGGACGGAGCCGAGGTGGTCGTCCTCGACGGCGAGCCACTGAGCACCCCGCACGGCGGGCTCGTCGTGCGCGCCACGCGCCCCGGCGCCGGACTCGTCATCACCCCCAGGCCCCTGCCCGGTCGGGCTCCTGCGCCTCGGACCGCCCCGCAGGCGGCGGCGGAGCCGGCTGTCAGGCTCCAGGTGCGCCGCAACCTCGAGGCCGTCGACTCCTGGATGCTCCGGTGCCCCGAGGTCCTGGCCGAGCACCGCTCGATGGCACGGCTGTGCTGGTGGGTGCTGGGGGTCAACGTGCTGCGCCTGGGAGGGGCGGTCACCGGACGCGCGGTCGTGCCCTCCAAGCTCGGCTACGTCGGACTGTGGCAGTGGGACGCCTACTTCATCGCCATCGGACTGCGCCACGGCGACCCCGAGCTGGCCGCCGAGCAGCTGCGCATCGCCGTGTCGTGCCAGCAGGACGACGGCCAGCTGCCCGACGTCGTCCACGAGACGGGCGTCCTTGCCTCCAGCCGGGACCTCCCTCCGGCCGACCTGGTCTCCTTGCGCGCGCTGGGGAGTCCTGGAGCCCAGGACGAGGTCGTGCCGCTGACCAAGCCGCCTCTGACGGCACTGGCCGTCGAGCTCGTCGACGCCTGCCACCCCGAGGACCTCGTCACCCAGATGCGCGAGGCCGTGCGGCGCTCCCAGGAATGGTGGTTCACCCACAGCGACCCGCGGGGCACGGGCGTTCCGACCTACCTGCACCCGTACTCCTCGGGCCTGGACGACTCCCCGGTCTTCGAGGCGGGCACGCCGCTGGAGTCGCCCGACCTGACCGCCTACCTGTGCCTCCAGGACACGATCCTGGCGCGTTGGGCCCGGCAGGCGGGCGAGGCGGGGGCCGCCTCGTGCCACCTCGAGCGTGCCGCGCGGCTCAGGAGCCGGCTCCTCGACGCCCTCGAGGACCGGGCCTTCGTCCCCGCCCATGGCCCCCAGGGCCCCTCCCCCAGCCTCACGGTCGTCAGCCTCATGCCCCTGCTCGTGCCCGAGCTCGACGACGCGGCCCGCGCCCGGCTCCTGCGCCTGCTGGAGGACCCGGAGGCCTTCGGCGGCCACGGCGCGGGCACCGTGCCGACTGTGGCCTCCGGCGACCCCGCCTTCGACCCGCAGCGCATGTGGAGGGGCCCGGTGTGGGTCAACACGAGCTGGCTCGTCGCCCGCGGGCTGCGCGCACAGGGGCTCCTCGAGCGCGCCCGCGAGGTCGAGGAGGCCACGCTGCGGATCGTCACCGAGGCAGGCGGACCGGTGGAGTACGTCGACCCGGTCTCCCGCCGGCGTCCCCCGGCGGCGAGCACCTGCTTCGGGTGGTCCGCGGCGCTGTTCATCGACATGGCGGTCACGGCCCGCCAGGAGGCCACCGGCGCGCCGCGGTCACCCGGAGTCGCGCACGACCAGCCGCATGGGCAGGACCTCGAGACGCGGTGCGCCTCCCTCGAGCAGGTCGAGGGCGAGCTCGACGGCGGTCCGGCCCTCCTGGCGCAGGGGCTGCTCGACGGTGGTCAGGGCGGGGGTGGTCTGCGCCGAGACCGGGTGGTTGTCGAAGCCGATGACGGCCACGTCCCGGGGCACTGACAGGTGGTGGTCCCCCAGGGCCGTCAGGGCCCCCCGGGCGATCCTGTCGGAGCCGGCCAGGACGACGTCGAAGCGAGCGCCCTGGGACAGGGCGCCACGCACCGCGCGCTCTCCGGAGGTCTCGTCCCAGCCCCCGAAGGTCACCACCGGCGTGCTGTCCCCACCGGTCGACCCGGCGCCCAGCACGCTGAGGTAGCCCTCGACCCGCTCGCGGGAGGCGGGGTTGTCGGGGGGCCCGACGACGACGAGGGGGCGGCGGCGCCCCTGCTCGGCCGCCCGCCGGGCAGCCATCGCCGCTCCCAGGACGTCGTCGGAGTAGACGCTCGACATCCCGCGCCGTACGGCGTCCTCGACGCGGCCCGTCAGGACCGTCGGGAGCCCCTGCGCCTCGAGCTGGGGCAGCAGGCCGTCGTCGACGTAGGGGGTGAGGTGGATGACGGCGTCGGCGCCCCTGCGCTCGAGGAAGCGCACGGCCTTGGCGCGCTCGGCCTCGGAGGTGGCCTGAAGCAGCACGGGAACGAGAGGCGTCGGGACGAGGCGGTCGTGGACACCGCGCAGGACGGCCGCGAAGGTGGGGTCGGTGTAGACCTCGTCGAAGGGCTCGGTGATGATGACCCCGACCGCCCCGGCGCGCCCGGTGGCCAGGGACTTGGCCTGCCAGGACTCGACGTACCCGGCGGCGGAGATCGCCTCCTCCACGGCTCGGCGGGTCCCGGGGGCGACCCTCGACGAGCCGTTGAGGACGCGGGAGACCGTCGCCTTGGACACCCCCGCGAGGCGCGCCACGTCCGCGATCGTCGCCCGCCCCCTGTCCCCGGGCTCCGCCTCCTGTGCGCCTGACCGCTGTGACCGCATGACGTGATGGTATGCGACAGCGCTGGGACAACAAGGATGAAACCGGTACCATCGGCCTGTGGGGAGGACCCGGCGCCGCGGCCGGCAGCCGCTCCACCCGGCTGGTCCCGGCCCGGGTCGGGCCCAGTCGGTTCTACCCGGCCCTGCCCGGCCCTGCCTGCCTGACGACATGACGACCGCTTGCCCACCGTGACCACCTTGACCACCTTGACCACCTTGACCACCGTTCTGAGATGACCACACCGACCCCCGCACCACGCTCGACCCGGTCCTGCCCGCTCACCGGACAGGACGAGGACAGGTTCTGGGAGGACCCCTCCCGCAGCGGCCAGGGGCGCCTGCCCGCGCGCGCCTACTTCTTCGGCTACCCCGACGCCGCCAGCGCGGCGTCGATGGACCGACGTCGTTGCCTGGGGCACACCGACCTGTGCGGGTCGTGGTCCTTCCGGCTCTTCACCGGCCCCCTCCACGTCGACCCGTCCACGCACGCCTCCCCCCACCCGGGCTGGGACCAGGTCGAGGTCCCCCACCTGTGGCAGCTCGACGGCTACGGCTCCCCCGCCTACACCGACGAGGGCTACCCCTTCCCCGTCGACCCTCCTCGGGTGCCCTCCGACACCCCGACCGCCGTCTACCAGAAGGTGGTCACCCTCAGCCCGGTCGAGGGCATGCGCACGATCCTGCGCCTCGACGGCGTCGAGAGCCTCGTCGTCGTCCACGTCAACGGCAGGCGCGTCGGATGGTCCAAGGGCTCGAGGCTGGCCGCGGAGTTCGACCTCACGGAGGCTGTCGTCCCCGGGGACAACCTCCTGTCGCTCACGGTCCTGCAGTTCTGCGACGGCACGTACCTCGAGGACCAGGACATGTGGTGGGCCTCGGGCATCTTCCGCGAGGTCTACCTCGTCCACCGGCCCGTGGGCGGACTGGCCGACATGGTGATCACGACCCCGCTGGTCGACGGCGAGCACGTCCTCGAGGTGGACCTCCTCGCGGCCGACCGCCTCCCGTCGCAGGGGGCCGGGGAGGGATCAGGCTGGAAGGTGGACTGGGCGCTCAGCCACGACGGCCGGCCGCTGGCCGGCGGGTCCGCCTCGAGCGCCACATCCCGCCTGCGGATCAGCGAGGTGGTCCTGGGGGCTCCGGTGTGGACGCCGGAGACCCCCGAGCTGTGCCTGCTGCTGCTCACCGTCCGGGACGGCGCCGGCAGCGTCGTCGAGCACGTGCCCCACCGGGTGGGCTTTCGCGACATCACCATCGAGGACGGCCTGCTGCGCCTGGACGGGCGCCCCTTCACCATGCACGGCGTCAACCGCCACGACCACGACGACCGTCGAGGCCGGGCCGTCGGGATCGATCGGGTGCGCCGCGACCTGCTCCTCATGAAGGAGCACAACGTCAACGCGGTGCGCACCGCCCACTACCCCAACGACCCGCGCTTCTACGAGATGTGCGACGAGCTGGGCCTGTTCGTCCTGGCCGAGACCGACCTGGAGACCCACGGCTTCGAGCTGGTCGGGGACATCAACCGGCTGTCCTCGGCACCGCAGTGGCGCCAGGCCTACGTCGACCGCATCGAGCGCCACGTGCGGGCCCAGCGCAACCACCCCAGTGTCGTCATGTGGTCCCTGGGCAACGAGTCCGGCTTCGGGGACAACTTCGTCGCCGCCTACGAGCGTGCCAAGGAGCTCGACCCGACCCGGCCGGTCCACTACGAGGAGGACCGCGACGCCGAGGTCGTCGACGTCGTCTCGACGATGTACAGCCGGGTGTCCCAGATGAACGACTTCGGGGAGCACCCCCACCCCAAGCCGCGCATCCTGTGCGAGTACGCCCACGCGATGGGCAACGGGCCCGGGGGCCTGAGCCAGTACCAGGAGGTCATCGACCGTCACCCCTGCATCCAGGGGCACTTCGTGTGGGAGTGGAGCGACCAGGCCATCCGCACGGTGCTGCCCGACGGCACGACGACCTGGCTCTACGGCGGGGACTTCGGCGACTACCCGAACAACGGCAGCTTCTGCGTCGACGGCCTCGTGCTGCCGTGGCAGGAGCCGAGCCCCGGGCTGATCGAGTACGCCCAGGTCATCGCCCCGGTGGTCATCGAGCCCGACGGGCAGGACGGCAGGGGGCTGCGGGTACGCACCCGCCTCTACTTCACCGACACCTCCGGCTTCAGCCTCGTGGCCGCTCTGCGGGTCAACGGCGAGGTGGTCTGGAGCCGGGCCCAGCCCTGCCCGGTGGTCGGACCCGGCCAGACCGCGCCCCTGAGCATCGACCACCCGCAGGCCCGCGGGGAGTGCTTCCTCGAGGTGAGCGTGCTGCGTGACGCCGCCACCGCCTGGGCGCCTGCGGGCGCCCGGGTCGCCGTCTACCAGTTCCCCCTCCCCCGCCAGGCCCCGGCCCGTGTCGAGCCGGCCCGTCACGGCGCCGGCCGGGCCCAGGAGGGTCGGGCCGAGCCGGTGCGCTGGACCCGCCAGGGTCCCAGCCTCGTCCTGGGCGCCGGTGACGACGAGCTGAGGATCGACGTCCTCGAGGGGCGCCTGACCTCCTGGCGTGCCTCCGGGCGCGAGCTCATCACCGTGCCCCCCGCCGTGAGCCTGTGGAAGCCGGTCATCGACAACCACCGCACCGAGGCCCAGACGCTGTGGCGGCCCCGCTTCCTCGACGACCTGCGCACCTCGACGCGCTCGGTGCGCGCGCGCCGGGACGGGCCCTGCGTCGAGGTCACCGTCGACCAGCGCCTGGCTCCCCCGGCGCTCGACATCGGGATGCGGCTGCGGTGGCGGCTCGTCTACCGCCCCGACGGCGCCCTGAGCGTGCGGGTCGAGGGCCTGCCCGAGGGCGGCTACCGGGGGCTCGTCCCCCGCGTCGGCGTCGAGATGGGCCTGGACCCGGGGCTGAGCGAGGTCGAGTACTACGGGCGGGGACCGGGCGAGAACTACCCGGACTCGTGCGCCGCCTCGCTCATCGGACGGTGGAGCACGACGGTCGAGGACATGTACGTGCCCTACGTGCGCCCCCAGGACTACGGCAACCGGGAGGACGTGCGGTGGCTGGTCCTGCGACGCCGGGGAGGGGCAGGGCTCATGGTCATCGGCGAGGACCCCCTGAGCGTCGCGGCCTGGCCCTTCACGACCGCCGAGCTCGAGGCCGCCGAGCACCTGCACGAGCTGAGGCGCACCGGGAGCACGACGACCGTGCACCTCAACCACAAGGTGCTCGGCCTGGGATCGAGGTCCTGGGGCTCGGAGGTCCTCGAGAGCCACCGGACCCGCTGGGAGTCCTTCTCCTTCGCCTTCCTCCTCGTGCCCCTCGACGAGAGGCAGGACCCGACCGCGCGGTGGCTCCGTGACGCTCCGGTGCCCGCCGGTGCGCACGATTCTCACGCCCCCGCCCGTGGCGCCGACCGGGCCCCGGGGACCGCAGGACGACAGGCAGGAGACGGCTCATGCGACTGGTGACCACCCGTGAGGAGCTCGGCTCCCTCGACGGCGGCGCCCTCAAGTGGCGGCGGTGCCTCGAGGCGATCGAGCGCGCCCCCCGCCTGCCCCGGGACGTGGCGGGCTCGGTGGGCGACTCGGTGACCTTCTGGCGCGAGGCCGGACCGGAGCACGACGAGCCCGGTCTGACGGCCCACCACCGCTACCTCGAGGTCGTCCACGTCCTGAGCGGGCGGCTCCTCGTCGAGCACGCCCCGGTGAGCGTGCTCGAGCAGACCGAGGCCTACCGCGACACCACCGACCGCATGACCCTCGCGGGCCACGGGACGGTCACGGCGCTTGGCGCCGGCCAGACGGTGGTCGTCGGTCGCCACGAGGCGGTGCGCCGGCTGCGCGCCCCGGGATGCGAGGTTGTCACCGCGCACGTGACGGTCGAGGGCGGTGGCAGCCACGATGACCGGTAGCGCCCGCCTCCCCGGGGACTCGACGGCTCCGGCGCCGGTTACCCTGGACGACGTGAGCAATCCCTCATCCGCGCGGATCCTGCGCCAGGACGACCCGGAGCACGCCGAGCTCCTCGCGCAGGGGTGGACCGTGGCAGCCACGTCCTGGGGCGCCAGGCTCGACCTGACCGCCGGCTCCGACCTGTCCGTCTACGACCGGGCCGTGAGCGCCGCCCGCCGGGCCGGCTACGAGGTCCGCGAGGTCAGGGCGCGGGAGACCTCGGCGCTGGTCGACCTCGACGCGCTCGTCGCCCCCGACTTCCCCGACACCCCCGCCTCCCACCACGAGCCCCTGCCCCTCAACCTGGCCGGGCGCATCGCCCGGGGCCAGTGGCGGGCCTTCGGAGCCTGGTGGCAGGGGCGGATCGTGGCCTTCACGATCCTCTACCGCTTCGAGGGCCGCTGGGAGGTCGACCGCACGGCGGTCGAGGCCTCCCACCGACGCCGCGGGCTGGCCTCCGCCGTCAAGTCCGCCTCGATCCTGACGACCTACGCCGAGGGCGCACGACGCTGGGGCACCGGTGGCGCCATGGCCAACGCCGGCTCCCTCGCGGTCAACCGGGGGCTCGGCTTCCTTCTCGAGCCCTCCTGGCACACGCTCCTGCCGCCCGCGGAGACCCGCGGCCCGCCACCGGGGCACCACGCTTCCACCGGCCCCGCCACGCAGGCGTGAGCCCCCTCCACGAGGCAGGGGCTGCGCCGAGGAGCCTGCGCAGCCCCTGTGGTCGCCACCACCCATGACTGCGATCACGCTGTGCGCACCTCGGCTCAGGGACACGGTAGCGTCACGTCCATGACCCAGTCCCTCGTCTATGCAGTCGACACCGGCCTTGGCGCTGCGGTGGCGGCCTGGATCGCTGAGGATCCCGATCCCGTGACCCGCGCCGAGCTGTCCGACCTCCTGACCCGGCACGGCCAGGGCGACCCGGAGGCGACGACCGCCCTGAGCGACGCCTTCACCGGCTCGTTGCAGTTCGGCACCGCGGGGCTGCGGGGCCGGCTGGGCGGCGGCCCCAACCGCATGAACCGGGTCGTCGTCATCCGGGCGGCAGCGGGCCTGTCCGCCTACCTGCGTGACCTCCTCGGCGAGGGCTTCACCGTCGTCATCGGCTACGACGCCCGCCACGGCTCACAGACCTTCGCCCGTGACACCGCCAGCGTCGTCACCGGCGCCGGCGGGACCGCCCTCCTGCTCGACCGGGCCACCCCCACCCCGGTCGTCGCCTTCGCCCTGCGCCACCTGCGCGCCGACGCCGCCGTCATGGTGACCGCCTCGCACAACCCGCCTCAGGACAACGGCTACAAGGTCTACCTCGGTGGACGCGCCGTCACCGACGACGGCCAGGGCGCCCAGATCGTCCCTCCGCACGACGTCGCGATCGCCGGGCGGATCGCCCAGGTCGGGCCGATCGACTCGGTCCCGATGCCCGGCTCGGGGTGGCGGTCCCTGGGCGAGGAGCTCATCGAGGACTACATCGACCGGGCCTCCCACGCCACCGGCCTGCGCGGACCGGCCCCGCTGCGGATCGTCCTGACCGCGATGCACGGGGTCGGAGGCCGCGTGTGCCGCGAGGCCCTGGCCCGGGCTGGCTTCGAGGACGTCGTCGTCGTGCCCGAGCAGTTCGAGCCGGACCCCGACTTCCCCACGGTCGCCTTCCCCAACCCGGAGGAGCCCGGCGCCCTCGCGCTCGCCCTGGCCCTGGCCCGGGAGGCTGAGGCCGATCTCGTCATCGCCAACGACCCGGACGCCGACCGCTGCTCGGTGGCCGTCCCCGACGAGCGCGCGGCAGGGGGCTGGCGCCAGCTGACCGGGGACGAGGTCGGGGCCCTCCTGGGCCAGCAGGCCGCCGAGCTGGCCGCCTTCGCCGGCACCGGGGTGCTGGCCAACTCGGTGGTCTCCTCCCGGCTGCTGCGCCGCATCGCCCAGGCCTACGGGCTCGGGCACCGCACCACCCTGACCGGGTTCAAGTGGATCAGCCGGGTCCCCGACCTCGTCTACGGCTACGAGGAGGCCCTGGGCTACTGCGTCGACCCGGCGGCGGTGCGGGACAAGGACGGTATCTCCGCCTCCGTGCGCCTGGCGGTGCTCGCCTCGGTGCTGCGCCAGCAGGGCCGCAGCGTCACCGACCTGCTCGACCGGCTCGCCCGCGAGCACGGCCTGTACGCGACGAGCCCTCTGAGCGTGCGGGTCGAGGACCTGTCCTTCATCTCCAGCGCCATGAGCCTCCTGCGCACGCCTCAGGGGGCGCCCCGGAGCCTGGGCGGCTCACCGGTGGCCAAGGTCGTCGACATGCTCGACGGCGCACCCGACGGCAACGGCGGCCGCCTGCCCGCCACCGACGGCCTCATCTTCACCACCGAGGCCAATGACCGGGTCGTCATCCGCCCCTCCGGCACCGAGCCGAAGCTCAAGTGCTACTGCGAGGTCGTCGTGCCGGTGGCGGTCGACGAGCCGGTCGACGTGGCCCGCCGGACGGCCTCGCGGCGCCTCGAGGCCATTCACGCCGACCTGCGCAGGCTCCTGGGCATCTGAGCCCCGCCGGGCTCCGGCCCGCCAAGCCGCCGGGCACCGGCCCGCCGGGCTGCTCTGGGACCGTCTCAGTCCTCAAGGCCCTCGAGGATCGCGACGGTCGCCGAGACCCCGAGGCGGCTGGCTCCTGCGTCGACCATCGCCAGGGCGTCGGAGGCGCTGCGGATCCCCCCGGAGGCCTTGACCCCGAGCCGGTCGCCGACGGTGGCGCGCATGAGGCTGACGGCGTGGACCGAGGCTCCTCCCGCAGGGTGGAATCCCGTCGAGGTCTTGACGTATCCGGCGCCGGCGGCCTCGGCGGCGTGGCAGCAGGCGACGATCTCCTCGTCGCTCAGGGCGGCCGACTCGATGATGACCTTGAGCAGGGCGGGCCCGCAGGCCTGGGCGACCGCGCGGATCTCAGCCTCGACGGCCTCGAGGCGCCCGTCCTTGACCAGCCCGAGGTTGACGACCATGTCGACCTCGTCAGCCCCTGCGGCCACGGCGCCGGCCGCCTCGGCGGCCTTGACGGCGGCGCTGTGGGCTCCGGAGGGGAAGCCGCACACGGTGGCCACGGCCAGCCCGCCGGGAACGGCGCAGGGCAGCATGGACGGGGACACGCACACGGAGAACACACCGAGCTCGGCGCCCTGGGCCACGAGCTGCGCGACCTGGTGGGAGGTCGCCTCGGGCTTGAGCAGCGTGTGGTCGATGATCGCGGCGATCTCGGCGCGGGTGGTCATCGGGCGTCCTCTCGTGGGGCTGGACCCGGCGCTGGGCGCCGGAGGCGGGCACCGGCCCAGGTTACGCGTCGTCGACCGGGCACGGCGCGATGAGGGCGAGCACCCGGGGCCAGGACCCCAGCTCCCGGGGCCCTGTTCCCCGCCGGTCCCGCAGGGCCAGCAGGTCCAGGACGCGGACCGTCCCGGATCCGGGCTCGTAGACGTGCGCCCGGCCCGCGCCCGGGTCCCGTGAGCCGATCAGCGTCCAGGGCACGGCCAGCACGTAGTGGCGCGGGACCGCCGGGGCGAGGGCCAGGGCGCGGCGCGCCGCTGAGCCCGCCCGGTCCCCTCCCCGAGGCAGGAGGGGGCCGCCGGTGAGCAGGATGACGGGCAGCCCCTGGCTCAGGTGGGCGCGCACCCGCTCGACAGCACGCTGCCACCGCTGGCCCTCGTCGCGCACCGGGCGCAGCTCGTAGACGGTCCCCGCCTGCTGCCAGGCCCGTGTCATGGCCGCCGCCACCGACCACGGCGCCGAGCCCAGTCGTCCCGGCCAGGGCAGCGCTCCCAGGCCGTCGCGGTTCATCCGGGTCTTGAGGGCCCGCTGGAGGCGGGCGAGCCCAGCGGCCAGGTCCCGTGCCGGCAGCGCCCCTGGACCGGGGCTCGGGGTCGGAAGGACGGGGCCCAGCCCGCGCAGGAGGCGTGCAGCCAGCACGGATGCGGCCCCACAGGTCGTGGCGTCGCACTGGGTGAGGGTGAGCGTGGCCCCGCTCGCCGACCCCACCCGCAGGCGGGAGCCGTGGACCGTGGCACGCACCGGCCCAGGACCGGGTCCCTCCGTGTGGCTCACCCTCCCAGCCTAGATGAGCACGCTCCTGGGCGCCCGGGCTCAGACGAGCCGGTCGAGGACGACGCCGGCCTCCCGGCGGGTCACGGCCGCACGGGCCTGCGGCGAGCCGGGGTCGCTCACGGTGATCGCCCCCTCGAGGGCCTGGCGGGCGCGCTCGAAGCGCTCGGGGGTGGCCGTGTGCAAGGTGAGGAGCGGCTGCCCCGCACGCACGGTGTCGCCGGGCTTGGCGTGCATCTCCACCCCGGCCACGGCCTGGACCTCGTCCTCCTTGCGGGCCCGACCGGCCCCGAGGCGCCAGGCGGCGACCCCGACGGCCCGGGCGTCGAGGGTGGTCAGGACGCCGTCGCCGACGGCGGTGAGGGTCTCGGTCTCGGGCGCCACCGGCAGGGGGGCGTCCGGGTCGCCTCCCTGGGCGCGCAGCATGGCCCGCCACACGTCCATGGCGCGGCCGTCCGCCAGGGCGGCCTGCAGCTCAGGGGCGTCGACCGGCCGTCCGGCGGCGTCGAGCATCTCCGCGGCCAGGGCGACGGTCAGCTCGACGACGTCGCGGGGCCCGGCCCCCGAGAGCACCTCGAGGCTCTCGCGCACCTCGAGGGCGTTTCCCGCCGTGCGGCCCAGCGGCGTGGACATGTCGGTGAGCAGCGCCCGGGTCCTCACCCCGGCGTCGGTGCCCAGGTCCACCATCGTGCGGGCCAGGGTGCGGGCCTGGTCGAGGTCGGTCATGAAGGCCCCCGAGCCCACCTTGACGTCGAGGACGAGCGCCCCGGTGCCCTCTGCGATCTTCTTGCTCATGATCGACGAGGCGATCAGCGGCACGCACGAGACGGTGGCGGTCGTGTCGCGCAGCGCGTAGAGCTTCTTGTCCGCCGGGGCCAGGCCCGCCCCCGCGGCGCAGATGACGGCGCCCGGCCCCTGGGGGCCCAGTGCGGCCATGAGCTCCTCGGAGCTCATCTGCGCCCGCCACCCGGGCACGGACTCGAGCTTGTCGAGGGTGCCTCCGGTGTGCCCCAGTCCCCGCCCGGACAGCTGGGGGACGGCCACCCCGAAGGAGGCGACGAGAGGCGCCAGCGGCAGGGTGATCTTGTCCCCGACCCCGCCGGTCGAGTGCTTGTCGGCCGTGGGGCGTCCCAGTGCCGAGAAGTCCATCCTCTCCCCCGAGCGGATCATCGCGTCGGTCCAGCGGGCCGTCTCGGCCCGATCCATGCCGTTGAGGTAGATGGCCATGGCCAGGGCGCTCATCTGCTCCTCGGCGACGACGCCGCGGGTGTAGGCGTCCACGACCCAGTCGATCTGCTCCTCGGACAGCCGGAGCCTGTCGCGCTTGGCGGCGATGACCTCGACGGCGTCGAAGGGCTCGACGGGACTGCTCGGTGTCATGATGCGTCGGCTCCTGGGGATGTCGGTCCTGTCGGTCCTGGGACTGGTCGGGCCGCCGGGTCGCCCAGGACGGCGTCGAGGTCGGCCTCGGTGAACCGGTCGGGCAGCACCTGGTCGATGCTCGCCCGGCCGCTGGGCATGGCCAGCACCATGGCGGGGTGGGCGTGCTCGCTCAGCAGCTGGCGGCAGCGCCCGCAGGGTGCGCAGGCCGCCCCCCGTGCGTCGACGCACACGAAGGCCACGAGGCGCCCTCCTCCGGTGCGCACGAGCTCGGAGACGAGCCCGCACTCGGCACACAGGGTCACCCCGTACCCCGCGTTCTCGACGTTGCACCCCGACACGAGGCGCCCGTCCTCGACGAGGGCGGCGGCCCCGACGGGGAAGTGGGAGTAGGGCACGTAGGCCCGGCCCATCGCCTCCACGGCCAGCTCGCGGAGGCGATGCCACACGGACTCGTCGATCCGCGGGGGGCGCGGCCCCGGTGTCGTCGGCGTGCTCACGGGTAGGGCACGCCCTCTGCGGCCGGGGCCTGGACCCTGCCGACGAAGCCTGCCACGGCCAGGACCGTGACGAGGTAGGGGATCATGAGGATGAGGTTGGCCGGGATCGGCGATCCGATCACCGCCAGCGTCTGCCCGATCGAGGTCGCGAAGCCGAAGAGCAGCGCCGCGTACGGGGTCCCCAGGGGCCTCCAGGCGCCCAGGATCATGGCGGCCAGGGCGATGTACCCGTTGCCCGCTGACATGTCCTTGGTGAAGGCCAGGCCGGAGCCCACGGTGAAGAACGCGCCGCCCAGGCCGGCCAGCGCGCCGCCGAGCACGAGGTTGTTGAGGCGGGTGCGCATGACGTTGATGCCCACGGTGTCAGCGGCCTTGGGGTGCTCGCCGCAGGCTCGCATCCTCAGCCCCCAGCGGGAGCGGAAGAGCATGAAGGACAGGACCGCCACCGCCAGGTACATGAGGTAGATGAGGATCGTCTGGCGGAAGAGGACCGGGCCGATGAGGGGGATCTCCGACAGCAGGGGGACCGCGAGGACGGGCAGGCGCGTGGCGGAGTTGAGGCGGTCGGAGTCGTCGGACAGGACCGTGGAGAACAGGAAGCTCGTCACCCCCAGGACGAGCACGTTGAGCACGACGCCGACGACGATCTGGTTGACCCGGTACCTCAGGCCGAACAGGCCCAGGAGGAGGGCGACCATGACGCCGGCCAGGGGCGCGGCGACCATGCCGAGCCACGGGTGGGTCGTCACCGAGCCGACGACGGCGCCCAGGAAGGCTCCCGCGAGGAGCTGTCCCTCGATGGCGATGTTGATCGTGCCGCTGCGCTCACCGACGACCCCTGCCAGCCCGCCGAAGACGAGCGGGACGGACAGGGCCAGGGTCGAGCTGAGGATGGTGACCAGCGGCATGACCGAGGTGCGGCCGGCACCGGCCCACGTGAGGAAGGCCAGGACGAAGACCGCGCCGACGGCGGGCCCCACCCAGGTGGGGACCGGCCGGCGCGCACGGGCGCGGCTGAAGGCCACGACCGTGAGCCCCACTGCCGCGAGGCCCAGGACGAGCAGGGTCGGGCGGGCAGGAAGGACGGGGTTGGTGACCTGGAGGACGTCGGCGGAGGTTGAGATCCTGAAGATCGTCTCGCCGTGAGCGGTGGCCGCCATGACGAGGGTGAGGAGCGTGGCCAGAAGGCTCGCCACCGGGACCTTGAGCCTCATCGGCTCGCGCCGGAGGGCGGCCTCGACGGAGGGGGCGGGGCTGAGGGGCTGCGTGGCTGCGGTCATGTCTCAGGCCTCCTGTGCGACGGTGGTCGAGGTCGAGCGGCCGGGCCTCCACGAGCCGGGAGCGGGCAGGCGGTAGATGGCCCGGACCAGCGGCGGGGCCGCGATGAACAGCACGATGGTCGACTGGAGGACGAGGACGATGTCGATGGGTGTGCCCGTGGCCGCCTGCATCGTCTTGCCCCCCGCGCTCAGGGCGCCGAAGAGGAGGCCTGCCATGACGGTTCCCAGGGGCGTCGAGCGCCCCAGGAGCGCCACCGTAAGCGCGTCGAAGCCGATGGCACCGGCCACCGATCCGGTGAGCATGTGCTCGGTGCCCAGGGCCGGGGCGGTGGCCGCCATGCCGCACAGGGCGCCGGACAGGACCATGACGAGGGCGGTCACGCGCGGCACGTTGATCCCGGCGGTCCGGGCGGCGTCGGGGTTGAGGCCGGCGGCCCGGAACTGGAAGCCGAACTGGCTGCGCTCAAGGATCCACCACACGAGCACCCCCGCGGCCAGGGCGAGGATGAAGCCCAGGTGGAGGCGGAAGCCCGATCCGAGCAGGAGGGGGTAGCGGGCGGTCTCGGCCGCGGGCAGCGACTGGGGGTTGGCGTTGCCCGCGCCGATGAAGGTCTCGGTGGTCAGCGCGTGCGCGAGAAGGTAGCCGGCCACCGAGTTGAGCATGATCGTCGTGATGACCTCGCTGGCCCCTGTCGTGGAACGCAGGACACCGACGATCGCGGCCCAGGCGGCCCCACCGAGGATCGAGGCGAGGATCGCGACGAGAAGGTGGAGGCCCGCGGGCAGCTGCCAGGCGAAGGCGACGTAGGTCCCCGCCATGGCGCCCACGATGATCTGGCCCTGGCCGCCGATGTTGAACAGGCCGGCGCGGAAGGCCAGCGCCATCCCCAGCCCGGCGAGGATGAGCGGGGTCGCGACGGTGAGGGTCTCGGTGATGGGGCGCACCATGCGGGTCGGCGTGGCGGCCTCCCAGTTGAACAGCGAGCCTCGCAGCAGCGCCGAGTACGCCTCCGTCAGGGAGGTGGCGACGGCGGACAGGAAGTCCGAGGGACGGGCCAGGAAGTAGCCGGCGGTCGTGCGCACGTCGTCGTCGGCGACGAGCACGAGCACCGAGCCCAGGACGAGTGCGGTGACGACCGCCAGGACGCCCATGAGCACCGAGGACTCCGCGATCTGACGCAGGACCGAGGGGCCCGCGGCCTCGGCGCTGGAGGACGAGGGACTCCTCGCCTCGTCCTGGGTGCTCCTCGCCTGTCCCGCAGGGCTGGTCGGCTCGCTCATCGGTCCTCCTCGGGGGTGCTCGCCCCGGCCTGCGCCGGTGCGTCGTGGTCGGTGCGCGCCAGCGCCTCGTCGAGGGTCGCGCCGGCCATCATGAGCCCCAGGACGTCGCGCGGGGTGGCGGGGTCGACGACTCCGACGACCCGCCCGCGGTACATGACCGCGATGCGGTCGGCCAGGGAGTAGACCTCATCGAGCTCGGAGGAGATGATGAGCACGGCGGCGCCGGCGTCCCGCTCCTGGACGAGGCGCTTGTGGACGAACTCGATGGAGCCGACGTCCAGGCCGCGCGTGGGCTGGGAGGCGACGAGGGCCTTGAGGGGCCGGGACAGCTCCCGGGCCAGGATCGCCTTCTGCTGGTTGCCGCCCGACAGGGTCGAGATCGGGTCGGACACGTCGGTGACGCGCACGTCGAACTCCTCGCGCAGCCGCTCGGCGTTGGCCCGCACCCTCGCCGGGCTGAGCGCGGGCCCCCGGCCGAAGACCGGGTCGTCGTAGCGGTCGAGGATCATGTTCTCCGCGATGGACAGGCCTGCCACGAGACCATCGGTCGAGCGGTCCTCCGGCACGAAGCCCAGGCCCGCGCCGAGGCGCTCGTGGACGCTCATGCGCGTGATGTCGGTCTCACCGAGGCTGACGGTGCCGGTCAGCGGCGCCGTCAGGCCCAGGACGACCTCGCCGAGCTCGGTCTGACCGTTGCCCTGGACCCCCGCGACGCCCAGGATCTCGCCGACGCGGACCTCGAGGGTGACGTCGTCCAGGAGGGGCACGCCGTCGTCGATGACGCTCACCCCGCGCAGGGCCAGACCGACCGGTCCGGGACTGGCCTCCTCCTTGTCCACCCGTAGGGAGACCTCGTGGCCCACCATGAGCCCGGCCAGCTCGGAGGCCGAGGCGGTCGGCTCGGCCGTGCCCACGACCCTGCCGCGGCGGATGACGGTGATCGTGTCGGCGACCTCCCGGATCTCGCGCAGCTTGTGGGTGATGAAGACGATCGAGGTGCCCGCGGCCTTGAGATCGCGCATGATGGCCATGAGCTCGTCGGTCTCCTGAGGGGTCAGCACCGCGGTGGGCTCGTCGAGGATGAGGACCTTGGCCTCGCGCGACAGGGCCTTGATGATCTCGACGCGCTGCTGGGCCCCCACGGGCAGGTCCCTGATGTAGGCCCGCGGGTCGAGGTCGAAGCCGAAGCGGTCGGAGATCTCCTTGACCTTGGCCGCCGCCGCCCTGGCGTCGATGACCCCTGCCGGGCCGACCGGCTCGTACCCCAGGGCCACCGACTCGGCGACGGTGAACACCGGGATGAGCATGAAGTGCTGGTGGACCATCCCGATGCCCGCGGCCACGGCGTCGCCCGGACCACGGAAGGTGACGGGGGTACCGTCGATGAGGATCTCACCCTCGTCGGGGTCGTACAGTCCGTACAGGACGTTCATGAGGGTCGACTTGCCCGCGCCGTTCTCGCCCAGCAGGGCGTGGATCTGGCCGGGCTCGACGGTGATGTCGATGCGGTCGTTGGCCACGAGAGGCCCGAAGGTCTTCGTGATCCCACGGAGCTCAAGCAACACGGGCGGCTCGCTTCCTGGGGTGGACGGTGGTGTGCGCAGGACCGGGCCCGCCGCGCCCGCGCCGCCACCGGGGTGGGCAACGACGGCGCGGGCGCGGGCGGCCTGGTCCCGGGATCAGGACGGGTCGTAGGGCGTGGTGATCGTGAGCGAGCCGTCGATGATCTGCTGCTCGAGCTCCTTGACCTTGGTCTGGACCTCTGCGGGGACCTTGGACTCCCAGTCGTGGTAGGGGGCGATGGACACGCCCTTGTTCGCCACGGTGCCGATGTAGGGCTCGGAGGAGAAGCCGTCGCCGGAGACGGCCTCCTCGATCGTGTCGTAGACGGCGGCGCCGATCTCCTTGACCACGGAGGTCATGATGTAGGAGCCGCCCTCGGTCGACAGGTAGCCGTCGGCGTCCACCCAGATGATGCCCAGGTTACCGCCGGCGGCCTGGACCGCCGAGATCGTCCCGGCACCGGCGTTGCCGGCCACCGGCAGGATGATGTCGGCGCCCTGGGACAGGAAGCTCTCGGTCAGCTGCTGGGCCTTGGCGGTGTTGGTGAAGTCGCCGACGAAGGTGCCGGAATCCGGGTGGTTCGGGTCCCATCCCTGGACCGTGACCGAGGTGCCGTTGTCCTCGTTGTACCGGGTCACGCCCTGGTGGAAGCCCTCCATGAAGATCTGGACGGTGGGGATGGGCACTCCCCCGTAGGTAGCCACGGAGCCGGACTCGGTCGTGCCGGCCGCCGCGTAGCCAGCAAGGAAGGCGGCCTCGGCGGTGTTGAAGATGAGGGGCTTGGCGTTGTCCATCTCCGAGCCGAAGGTCGAGTCGATGAGGGCGAAGTCGACGTCCGGGTTGGCCTCGGCGGCGGCAGTGAGCGGGTCGGCGAGCTTGAAGCCCACGCCGATGATCATGTTGCAGTTCTGGTCGAGCAGGGAGTCGATGTTGGTCGTGTAGTCGGCGTTGACCTTCGACTCCACCGTGATGGTCTTGATGCCCAGCTCGGACTCGGCGCGGTCCAGGCCCTCCTTGCCCGACTGGTTGAAGGACTGGTCCTTGAAACCGCCCTCGTCAGAGACCATGCAGGCGATGTAGTCCGAGGAGGCGCCGGAGTCCGACGCGGAGTCGCTCGGTGCCGCGCCGCAGGCTGCCAGGGACAGGGCGGCGGCCGTGCCGAGCGCCAGGGCGGAGTATGTCTTCTTCACAGCGGGTTCTCCATATGGGATGCGTACGGGTTGGGTCGCTCGGCGCGACGGTGCGCCGACGTACTGGACCAGGATAGACTCTCCGCGGCCCTGTACGCCCCACAGGCCCTAGAGCAGGTCCTCCCGCCCGAGCCCGCTCATCGAGTCGACGACCTCCTTGACGCCCTGGGCGCGCTCCGGTGTCGTGACGAGCAGGGCGTCGGGGGTGTCGACGACGACGAGTCCCGGCACCCCCAGGAGCACGACCGCACGGCCACCGCTCGTGGCGACGAGCGCCCCCTGGGAGTCGAGGGCGGCGACGAGGGCCTTCTGCCCGCGCCCCGCCGGGTCGTCGAGCACCGCCGTGCCCTCGGCGGGCCCCTGGGCGCTCGGGGCGACCAGGGCGGTCAGGGCGTCGAAGCCGCCGACGTCGTCCCAGCCCATCGAGGCCGGGACGGTGGCCACTCCCCCGGCGGCGGCCACCGGCTCGGCGACGGCGTGGTCGATGGAGATCCGCTCCAGCCCGGGCCACACGGCGTCGAGCACGGCCTGACGCTCCGCGGTGTCCCAGGCCCGGGCGATCTGCTCGACCCCCTCGGCGAGCGCCGGGCGCTGGCGGGCGAGGTGGTCGAGGAGCACGCCCGCGCGCGCGACGAACATCCCCGCGTTCCAGCGGTAGTCGCCGGTGGCCAGGTAGCGGGCGGCCGTGGCGGCGTCGGGCTTCTCGGTGAAGCCGAGCACGGTGCGTCCGTCCGGGGCCCCGGGCACCTGCGTGGGCGGACCGGCGTGGATGTAGCCGAAGGCCGTCGACGGGCCGGTGGCCTCGATCCCGATGGTCACGAGCCATCCGGCCTCGGCCAGGGCGGCGGCCTGGCGGACGGCCTGGACGAAGGCTCCCTCGTCGGCGATCGTCTGGTCGGCCGCGAAGGAGCCGACCACGGCGTCACGGCCGTGCCTGACCGCGATGAGGGCGGCGGCCAGGCCGATGGCGGCCATGGAGTCCCGCGGTGAGGGCTCGGCCACGACGTGGTCGGCGGGCAGCCCGGGCAGCTGGGCGCGCACGGCGTCGACGTGCGCGACGCCGGTGACCACGGTCGTCGAGGCCGCCACGGGGGCGAGGCGCTCGACGGTGCCCTGGATCAGGGTGCGGCCCGCACCGGTGAGGTCGAGGAGGAACTTGGGGCGGCGGCGTCGGCTCAGGGGCCACAGCCTCGTGCCCGCACCTCCGGCGGGGATGATGGCGTGGACGGGGCGGTCAGGGCTCTGGGCCTCGGGGGTCTCGCTCACGGCCCCAGGCTAGATGATCGAGCGCGAGGGCCCGTCGGCCACCACCGACCAGGTCAGGGTCTCGGGCACCGAGACGGTCACGTAGTTGGGGCGTTCCCGGTCGTGGGACTCCTCAGGGCCGTGAGCCTCCTCAGGGGCTGGCGGGTTGGCGATCCACGCCGCCACGAGCAGGACGATCCGGCTGGCCAGGTGGAGCCAGACGATGAGCACGGCCACGGTCGTGGCCGAGGCCAGGAGCGGGTTGTCAGCCGTCGAGGCCACAACCCCGGTGCCGAGCTGCCTCATGACGCCGAAGGCGGTGGCCGCCAGGAGGCAGCCGAGCCCGAGGTCCCGCCACGGCGGCCGCACGCCGCTGACCGAGATGAGCAGTGCGAGCACAGCGCCGTCAATGACCGCCGAGGCACCGACCGCCAGGACGCGCGCGCCCCCTCCGGCCAGCCAGCCGGGCACCCAGGTCAGCTCGCCGGCCAGCGCGGAGGCGGCGGCCGTGACGAGGGAGGCCAGCGCCGTGAGCAGGACCCCGAGGACGACGATGACCAGGCCCAGGGCGTTCCACAGCTGGGCGGCCACCGGCTTGCGCGCGGGCACGAGCATCCCGAACATCGAGCGCAGCGCCCGGGTCAGCGCGCCCATGAACCCCGTGGCGGTGTAGAGCAGCACGAGTCCGCCCACGACGCTGCCGAGGTTGAGCGCCGAGGACACCGTCAGCTCGTCGAGGGTGAGCAGGCCCGTGCCCGAGCCGTCGTCGACGACGCCGGGCAGCATCGAGTCGAGGGTCTCCAGGACGGCGCTGCGCAGGCCGTCGTGGCTGGGCAGCAGGGCCATGAGGCTCGAGATCGCCACCGCCAGCGCGGCGAAGGCCGAGAACAGGGCGGTGTAGGCGATTCCCCCAGCGAGCAGGGCACCGTTGGCCGTGGAGTAGCGGCTCAGCGCGCGGCCGACGCGGGAGGCACGCCCCTGCGCGCTCAGCGCACGGAGCCGGTCGACCAGCCTCCTCAGCACAGGGACGCCCCCTCCAGGGCCCCCAGGCTCGGTGCGGCCAGGGGCTGCCAGACCTCGCCCTCCAGGAGGTGGAGGTGGATCCGCTCGACGGTGAACACGGCGTCGATGGCCCGCCCCGCCGCCTGGGCGGCGTCGAGCGCCTTGTCGTCGTCGAGGTGGGCGAGGGTGACGTGGGCGTGGAAGGGGAAGCGCAGCGGGCCGGCCAGGGGCCCCTCGGCGCGGCGCAGCTCACGCTGGAGCGCGTCGACCTGCGCCGCACCGGTCGCCAGGGCGAGGTAGGCCACGGGGCTGACGGGTCGGAAGGTGCGTGAGCCGGTGGCCCTGACCTCGAAGGGGCTGGTCCCGCGGGCCACGCGGCCCACGTGCTCGATGACCTCCTCGATCCTCGCGCGCGGCACCGCTGTGGGCGGCAGGAGGGTGATGTGCGGGGGCACCGTCCCGGCCAGGGGGTCGCCGGCCTCGAGGCGCACACGGCGCACCTGCTCGGCCCACGGCTCGGGCACGGCGATGGTGAGCCCGAGGACGCGCTCGGAGTCGGAGGTCGTGGGAAGGTCCATGAGGTCCTTCGGGGTCTCGTGCACGGCGCCGCGGGGACACCGGCCAGGTTGGGGCGGGTCGACGGGGTGCGCCCGGCGCCCGAGGGCCGGCGCGCACCGCCGACATCGACGGGGGCGCACCACGGCTCGGCGCCGTGGCACCAGCGCGACACTATCGCAGATGCCGGGCACCGTGCTCGAGGGACCAGATACCGCCGATGTTCGAACATGAGCGACCATGTGCGAGCTTGTGTGCTTCTCGTGTCGGTCTGGCACAATACGCGCATGGCCTCACGTCCCTCCCGCCCCTCTTCCCCGGCGCCTCCCGCCGGAGGGGAGGCGCCGACCCCCCTGCTGGCGCGACAGCGCCAGGAGTTCATCCTCGAGCGTGTGGCCACCTCCGGCGGGGTGCGGGTCACCGACGTCGTCGAGGCCCTCGAGGTCTCGGAGATGACCGTGCGCCGCGACATCACCGAGCTGGTCAACCAGGGTCTGGTCGAACGCGTCCACGGAGGGGCGGTCGCACCCGGCCCCACGGGACACGAGCCGCGGTTCACGACGAAGTCGGGGCTTCGCACCGAGGCCAAGCAGCGCATCGGCGCCGCGGCGGCCGCCCTCGTCCGCCCGGGGGACGCGGTGGCCCTGTCCGGAGGGACGACGACACTGGCCGTGGCCCGCGCCCTGGCCCAGCTCCCGCACCTGGGCACCCTGACGATCATCACCAACTCCCTGCCGGCCGCCCAGCTCCTCTTCGACGCCGCCGACGCAGCCCGTGCCGAGGGACTGAGCGCACCGGCGGTGCTGCTCACCGGTGGCGAGCTCACCCCCTCCAACGCCCTCGTCGGGCCCGTGGCCGTCGACGCCCTGGCAGGCATGCAGGTGGAGTGGACCTTCATCGGCGCCCACGGACTGACCCTCGAGGCCGGCCTCATGACCCCCAACCTCACGGAGGCCACGACCAACGAGGCGCTCATCGCCGCCGCGCGCACGACCGTGGCGGTCGTGGACTCCTCGAAGTGGGGCGTGCTGGGCCTGCGCACCTTCTGCGCCACCTCGGGGATCGGGGTCCTCGTCACCGACTCCCCGCCCCAGGAGGATGCCCGCAACCACCTCGAGGCCGCGGGAGCCTCCGTCATCGTGGCCCAGTAGCCACCCGCCCGGGCGCCCCGGCCCGGGCCAACCCCGACCAGCGCACAGGAGAGCAACAGTGTCCGCCAGCCAGTCCAGCCAGTCCAGCCAGTTCGCGAAGCAGCCCGTCGCACCCGTCTTCACCCCGGCCCTCAGCCCCGCCGAGGGCTCCCGGGCCGCAGCCACCCTGTTCCGTGAGGTCTTCGCCGCTGAGCCCGACGGGGTGTGGTACGCCCCGGGCAGGGTCAACATCATCGGCGAGCACACCGACTACAACGGTGGGCTCGCGCTGCCGATCGCCCTGCCCCACCGCGCCCACCTCGCGCTGCGGCGCCGCGAGGACCGCACGGTTCGCCTCGTGTCCAGCCGGGACCCGGGCGCGGTGGAGGTCCTCGACCTCGACGCCGTCGGCCCGGTGGGCACGCCCGGAGAGGTCAGCGGCTGGGCGGCCTACGTCGTCGGGGTCGCCTGGGCCCTCGAGCACGACGGCGCCGGCACGGTGCCCGGCTTCGACGCGGCCCTCGTGTCCTGCGTGCCCCTGGGAGGCGGGCTGTCGTCCTCCGCGGCGCTCGAGGCCTCGACCGCCGTGGCCCTCGACGAGGTCGGCGCCCTGGGCCTGGCGGGCACCGTCGAGGAGCCCGACGACGCCGGACGCGCACGACTGGTCACCTCCTGCGTGCGCGCCGAGAACGAGGTGGCCGGCGCACCCACCGGCGGGATGGACCAGTCGGCCTCGCTGCGCTGCCGAGCGGGCCACGCCCTCGAGCTGGACTGCCGCGACGGGTCGGTGCGCCACGTCCCCTTCGACCTGGCCTCCCAGGGCCTGTCCCTGCTCGTCATCGACACGAGGGCCGAGCACTCCCTGACCGACGGCCAGTACGGGGCGCGCCGCGCCTCCTGCGAGAAGGCCGCACGGATCCTGGGCGTCGACCTCCTGGCCGACCTCGACCCCTCCGACCTGGCGACCGCCCTGGCCCGGCTCGCCGACAGCGCCGAGCCCGACGCCGTCGAGCTCGTCAAGCGGACTCGGCACGTCGTCACCGAGATCGAGCGCACACGCGCCCTGACCCGGATCCTGACCTCCGGGCAGCCGCTGACCGGGGAGGTCCTCGAGCGGGTCGGAGGGCTGCTGGACGCCTCGCACGAGTCGCTGCGGGTCGACTACGAGTGCACCGGAGTCGAGCTGGACACCGCGGTCGAGGCGGCACGCGCCGCCGGTGCGCACGGCGCGCGGATGACGGGCGGCGGGTTCGGCGGATCGGCCATCGCCCTGGTCGACTCCCAGGACGTCGAGGCCGTGGCCGAGGCGGTCGTCGCGGCCTACGACCGCACGGGCCTGCGGGCACCCGCCTTCCTCGACGCGACGCCCTCCGCCCCCGCCGGACGCCTGGGATGAGCCGGCATGAGCCGGCATGAGCCGGCCTGATCCTGCCCGG
This sequence comes from Actinomyces howellii, assembly GCF_900637165.1. Lineage (GTDB taxonomy): Bacteria > Actinomycetota > Actinomycetes > Actinomycetales > Actinomycetaceae > Actinomyces > Actinomyces howellii. The sequence continues at coordinate 1,120,045 of NZ_LR134350.1, forward strand.
GCACAGCGGCCTCAGGCCGGTGAGCACGACGGCCGCTGCCCGCCGCCAGGCCCCACCGCCCACGGATCTCCTCCTCCCGGAGGATCCGGCCACGTGAGGCCGAACTTAGAATCTGTCGTGGAGGCCCGGCAGGAGCCGTGCCCCACGTCCTCACCCTCCTAGTCCACGTCCCGTGAAGGCAGGCCATGAAGCGCTACATCCTTCCGTCGATCCGGATCATGCTCGCGGCGGTCATCGCGGTCGCCCTGACCAAGATCGCCTTCTTCCCAGATACAGAAGGCACGACCGCGAGCATCTCCCCCGGTTACGAGGTCGTCGCCCAGACGACGACCGCCCAGGTCATGGACGTGACGAACACGGTCGACGTGACCGGCCAGGTCGTCCAGGACAAGGCGGTCGAGGCGCAGGCGACGCTGTCGGGGGTCGTCGACTCCCTCGCGGTGGACAAGGGCGTCACGGTCAACCAGGGCGAGCCCCTGCTCCACATCAAGCGCACCGTACCCCAGGCCCCGACCACAACCACCGACGAAGAGGGCAACCCGGTGACGACCGCGGTCCCCGACGTCGTCACGTGGTCGACGGTCTACGCACCCGCCACCGGCGTCGTGTCCTTCAACGTCATCAAGGACCAGGAGACGAGTGTCGGCATGGTCGTGGCCACGGTCTCCCCCGGCACCTACTCGGCGGTGGGGACCATCTCCCCGTCCCTCCAGTACCGGCTGACCAACGCCCCCGCCACGGCCACGATCACCCTGGAGGGCGGACCCGCCCCCTTCGAGTGCTCCGGCCTCCAGATCGGCACGAAGGAGACGACCTCGACGACGACCTCGGCCACAGGTGCCACGACGACGACCACCGGCGACGGCACAAGCGTCGAGGTGCGCTGCGCGGTGCCCCCGGAGCAGCAGGTCTTCCCCGGGCTCAAGGCCACGATCGGCATCGACGCCGGGTCGGCGCCCGGAGCGCTCGTCGTCCCGGTCTCCGCCGTCGAGGGATCGACGACCACCGGCAACGTCTGGGTGGTGACCGACCCGGACAAGCCCGACGAGGCCGAGAAGCGGCAGGTGACCCTCGGGATCACCGACGGAAAGGTCGTTCAGGTCACCGAGGGCCTGGCCGAGGGCGAGAAGGTCCTCCTGTTCGTCCCGAACAAGGACGTCCTGCGCACCGGCAAGCCCAACACCTGCGACCCCGACGGGTCGGTGTGCTACGACGAGAACGGCAAGGAGATCCTGTGAGCCCCGCCGCGCCGCTGCTCGAGCTGCGGGGCGTCACGAGAACCTTCCTCGTCCCCGACGCCGCTCCGCTGGAGATCCTCACCGGGGTCGACCTCACCGTCGAGCCCGGGGAGCACGTGGCCATCGTGGGCCGATCCGGCACGGGCAAGTCGACGCTGCTCAACATCCTGGGCCTCATCGACCTGCCGACCTCCGGAAGCTACCACCTCGAGGGCACCGACACGGTGGGGCTGGGCGAAGGGCGCCGTGCTCGCCTGCGCGGGCGGTCCTTCAGCTTCGTCTTCCAGTCCTTCAACCTCATCACCGGCCTGTCGACGACGGAGAACGTCGCCGCCCCGCTGCTCTACGACACCGGTGCGGCATTCTGGCGGCGCGCCTCCCGGGCCGAGGAGCTGCTCGAGGCGGTGGGCCTTGCCGACAAGATCGGGATGCCCATCGGCAGGCTCTCCGGAGGTGAGCAGCAGCGGGTAGCGATCGCCCGGGCGATCGCCCGCCACCCGCGGGTCATCCTGGCCGACGAGCCCACCGGCGCCCTCGACGTCGACACCGGGGTCACGGTCATGACCCTGCTCGAGGAGCAGTGCCGGCGCACCGGAGCAGCACTGGTCATCATCACCCACGACCTTGCCGTGGCCGCGCGGGCGGGCACGTGCTACCGGCTCGACCACGGCAGGCTGGCCCGGCTCGAGCCCGAGCAGCCGGCCGGGCCCCGGGCCCTGGCCGCGCACGGCGCTCCTGCCGGCCGGAACGAGGGAGGGCGGTCATGAGCGTCCTGGCTCGGGGCACTGGGCCCCTGACCGGATTCGTCGGGGCCCTCGTCGAGGCCTGGGCCCAGCTGCGCATCGGACGCATGCGGGTCCTGCTGTCCCTCATCGGCGTCGCCGTGGCCGTCGCCGCCATGACCTTCACGATCGCCCTCGGGCAGGTCTCGGTGTCGGCCATCAACGCGGAGATGGAGATGTACTCCGGCCGCCCCGGGACGGTCAAGGTCTCGGTGACACCCACCGGTCGCGGTCTGAGCCAGGCTGCCGCCGACGCGGTCAAGGGCGCCGGCGCGACGTCGACCGACGCCTCCGCCAACGCCTCCGCCAACGCCTCTGCCAACGCCTCCGCCAACGCCGCCGCCGACGCCGCTGCCGCCCAGGGCGATTCCGCCACACAGGCGACTCCGTCCCAGACCTCAGCGAGGATCTCGGGGGCGATGACTGCATTCGTCGAGCGCTACGGGGTCCGCTCCTGGGCGACGAGCTACGAGACCCAGATGCGCTTCGCCTTCCCCGACGGGCCCCACACGGTCCAGACCAACGTCGTCTCCCTGGGCTACGGCCTGCTCCACCGCACGCCCGTGGCCCAGGGCCGCTGGTTCTCCGGGCAGGACGAGGACGACCTGTCCCCGTCCCTCGTCGTGTCCCACGGGTTCCTCGAGGCGCTGGGCCTGAGCACCCTGACCGGGCCGGTCAGGGTCACCTCCTACACCCCCACCACGGTGAGCTACACGATCGTCGGGGTTCTCGAGCCCGAGGACCTGAGCCACTGCTCGGCCCAGGGCGCCGACGGGGAGGCGGTCGACTGCAAGCAGCCGATCACGGCCATCGCGCTCAACAAGCCCGTCGAGCGGTGGTGGCCCGCCGGGACCTCGCAACCGGCACCCACCCTGGAGATCTGGGCTGGCCGGCAGGGCGTGACCGAGATGACCGCGCTGCTCAAACAGGACCTCAACGCCGAGTTCGGGCAGGGATCGGCCCAGGTCTCCGACAACAAGGCCAGCGACGGAGGAATGACCGCAGGGACCTTCACGAAGGTGGTGACCGGGGCCGGCCTGTTCATCATGGTGCTCGGGGCGCTCGGGCTGGTCAACATCTCGATGGTCACCGTGCGCCAACGCATCCACGAGATCGGCGTGCGACGCTCCTTCGGGGCCACGAGCAGGCGGATCTTCTTCTCGATCATGCTCGAGTCGGTCGTGGCCACCGTCGTGGCCGGCCTCGTCGGCATCGGGATCGCGATCGTCGCCATGCGAGTAGTCCCCCTCGAGCCCCTGCTCGCCGTCCCGGTGCGCACGGTCCCGCCCTTCCCGATGTCGGCCGCCCTCATCGGGCTCCTGGCCGCCACCGGGGTGGGGGCCCTGGCCGGCATTGTCCCTGCCGTCGTGGCGGTGCGGATCAGGCCCATCGACGCCATCCGCTACTGAGGCCGGCCCGGGGCGATCAGCCCATGCGGTAGTCGACGACGAGCGGGGCGTGGTCGGACCAGCGCGAGGCGTAGTCGGCGGCCCTGGCCACCGACACCTCCTCGGCCCGCGCCGCCAGCCCCGGGGTGGCGACCTGGTAGTCGATGCGCCATCCGGCGTCGTTGTCGAAGGCCTTGCCCCGCTGGGACCACCACGTGTACGGCCCCTGCGCCTCGGGACCGACGAGATGACGCGAGACGTCGACCCAGCCCGAGTCGAACCACGTCTCGAGGTGGGCGATCTCCTCGTCCATGACACCGGCGATCTTGTTGTGGTTGGGCCGCCAGTTCTTGATATCGCGCTCGGAGCGCACGACGTTGAGGTCACCTGCCATGAGCGCCTGGCGGCCTGCTGAGCCGGCGGCCTCGAGCAGCTGGGCGAGACGGGCGCCGACGAGATCGAGGTGGGCGTACTTCTGGTCCATCTTCTCGGTCCCGAGCTGGCCGGAGTGGAGGTAGGCGGAGACCACGGTCAGCTCCTCGACAGAGCCGTCGGCGCCCTGGACGCTCAGGTCGGCCTCGAGCCAGCGCCCGGAGTCGACGTCGGGCTCGGGCTGCCCGGGTGCGGCCACGCCGTGCCGCACCGCGGTGATCGACACCGCCCCGCCCTCGGGGACGGCCACGGCGACCCCGGCACGCCCCTTGATGCGGCAGGGCCACACGACGGTGCTGTAGCCGGGCAGGAGGTCGGCGGCGATGGACTCCTCGGCGCGAACCTCCTGGAGGAGCAGGACGTCGGGCTCGGCCTGGGCGATCCACTTCCCCATTCCCTTGCGGGCGGCGGCGCGGATGCCGTTGACGTTGACGGTGGCGATGCGCATGCCCACAGGGTACGGGGTGCCCGTCCCGGGGCGGCCCCACCTCCCGTCAACGCGGCACGGCTGAGACGATGTGTCCATGAGCACACCGACGGGCACTCAGCCCCCCGCGCCGACCCGAACCGTCCACGCCCTCGTCTCGGGCACGGTCCAGGGCGTCGGCTTCCGCTACCACTGCGCCTACACCGCCCAGGACCTCGGGCTGGTCGGCCAGGTCCGCAACCTTCCCGACGGTGACGTCGAGGTCATGGCCCAGGGGGCGGCGCCCGACGTCGCCCGGCTCCTCACCTGGCTCCACCACGGCCCTCGCTGGGCCTCGGTGAGCCGGGTGACCGTCACCGACCTGCGCCCCGGAGCCCTGGAGGCCACCGGCTTCGAGATCACAGGCTGACGCCGGGGGCCGGTCCGGGCAACCCGCCCTGACCGGCCCCCGGGCTCGCACGGAGCGTCCTGAGGCGATCAGCCCCTGCGTCGGCGCGCGAGGAGCAGGACCCCTCCGGCGCCCAGCAGACCGAGCGCCCCCAGGCCCCAGGCCAGGGTCTGGGCACCGGTCCGCGCCAGGCCTCCGTCACGGCCGGAGGCGGACACCTGGGTCGCCTTGAGGCTCGCGGTCGCCCTCGCGTCGCGCACGCCGGCCGTGCCGCTGGCCGCCCCGGTGGCAGGCCCCGTGGCCGGATCAGAGGCGCCGCCCGCACCCGCCGACGCGCTCGGGTCGGCGCTCGGGTCGGTGCTCGGGTCGGTGCTGCCGCCCGGAAGGCTGCAGGTCCCGCCGGTCGTCGTGCACGGGTCGGTGATCGGCGCGCTGAGGAAGCCCAGCCCCTGAGTGCTCAGGAGCACCGTCGAGTCGAGCTGGCCGTCGAGGGTGTCGGCGATGGCCACGCGCACGTGCACCGTCTGCCCGGCGGTCACCGCAGCCTGGCAGGCCATCGCGGAGGTGAAGCCGTTGAACTCCACGTCGATGCTCCCCGGGGAGTGGCCCGAGACGTTCGAGGTGTAGTACCCGGTGTTGGTCGTGTCGTTGACGGTGGCGGCGTTGACCGCGGTGTCGGTGCCCGGCACGTGGGCGCACTCGGTGCCGTTGACCTCGATGCTCAGGACGTCCTTGTACCCGCGCGACTGCCAGGCGTCGGGGTTGACCGAGCTGCCGCCCGCGTACTCCTCGGAGCCGAAGCCGTAGAACAGGACGAAGGTGGAGTCGGTGGCGGTCACGTCGAACTCGAGCACCGCGGCGTCGTAGGTGTCGTCCCCGGACAGGGCGGTCAGGGCCTCGTCGCCCGCGCCGCCCAGGTCACCGGTGGTGGTCAGCTTGTCATTGGGTCCCAGGACCGAGGAGATGGAGAAGTCGACGTCGGAGTCGGCCTGGGGGTCGGCGTCGATGAGGGAGCCGGTGGTCAGCGCGACGCCCTGGGTGACGGCGTTGCCGTCGCCGGGGAGCCCGGAGAAGGTCCCGGCCTGGACGGGGTCTCCCGAGAAGGTCGCGTTGGCCACGGTCACACCGGGTCCGGCGACGGACTCGGCGAGGGACTGCGCGCTCAGCGCCGAGGAGCGCAGGGACTCCGTGGCCTGGGTGGAGGCGGAGGCGGGCGCCGCCGCGACCCCCAGGCACAGGGCGGCAGCCAGGAGCGCGGCGGGCCGGGTCCGCCGCGCGCGTCGTTCTGGTCGTCTGGTGAGGGGCAGGGTGGTAGTCACAGGATCTCCGATAGGACAGGGCCGGCACGGGGCCGGCCGCCGAACCGACAGGGACGGGAGACCGCCAGCTCGCGGAGATACCACGTGATCCTAGTCACGTGACGCCCGTGGCGCCATGTGGCGAATCTCACGTAGCGACGACCTGTCATCTGGATATCCGCGACATGACCGCCATCACACCGGGTGCGCGTCGGTCGGATCCCGGCCGCCAGCGCACCGGCGCCCTCCCGTTGACGCCGTTAACTCTTTACCGTGGAGGACGGGAGATCACCTCAGTACCGGCTCGCGGCGTTGCACCCTGTCCCTCCAGCAAGAAAGTGACGACGACCGTGACACACGTACCGCGCCGAGCGCGTCGCAGACGACTGGCTGCGGCGATGACCCTCGTGCTCCTCCTGTCAGGAGCAGGAACGGCGGTGGCCGACGAGACGCCCGCCCCGACCCCTGAGAACGCCGTCGCCGCCGAGGCCGCCGACGCCGGCTTCCAGGCCGACAACCCCGGCTGGCCCAACGCCACCGACCACACCCAGGAGGCCTACCCGGTCGACGCGGAGTTCACCGCGCGGTGGACCCGGGCCGACGCCATGCAGATCCAACGGATCTCCGACCCCGACGCCGCCTCCGGCGAGTCCTCCCTGCCCGAGCAGTACACGATGCCCGAGATCGACAACGGGTTCCCGACCACGAGCGAGGACGTGTGGGTCTGGGACACCTGGACGCTGACCGACGACGCCGCGAACCAGCTGTCCTACAACGGCTGGGAGGTCATCTTCGCCCTCGTGGCCGACCGCCACGCCGGCTACACCTTCGACGACCGCCACACCCACGCGCGCCTCGGGTACTTCTACCGCAAGGCGGGCACGGAGACCTCCTCGTCCGCAGGCTCCGCGGCGTCCAACGGCGAGTGGATCTACGGCGGACACGTCTTCCCCGACGGCGCCACCGGGGCGATCTTCGAGGACCAGGCCTTCACCGCCCAGACCGAGTGGTCAGGCTCGGCCCGGCTCATGGACGACAACAAGATCCGCTTGTTCTACACCTCCGTGGCCTTCTACGAGGGCTCGGACAGTGACTACGGCGGTGGTGACGACGGGGGCACGGGCAAGCCCTACGACCCCAGGATCGTGCAGTCCGAGGGCCGGATCTACGCCGACGACCAGGGCGTGTGGTTCACCGGCTTCCGCGACCAGCACGAGCTGCTCGTCCCCGACGGCCACTACTACCAGTCGCGGATCCAGAACCCCAACGTCAACTTCCGCGACCCCTTTACCTTCCGCGACCAGAACAACCCGGCCGACACCACCGACTACATGGTCTTCGAGGGCAACACCGCCTACGTGCGCGAGCCCGAGTACGTCGAGGCGGCGGCCGCCGCGGGCCAGAACACCGAGCTGGCCACCTGCACGGCCGAGGACCTCGGGTACGACGAGGGTGATCCTCAGGCCGAGACGGTCGACGAGGTCAACGCCCTCGGCGGGCGATATCAGCTGGCCAACGTCGGCCTGGCCCGCGCGACCAACAAGGCGATGACCCAGTGGGAGTACCTCCCGCCCCTGCTCAGCGGCAACTGCGTCAACGACCAGACCGAACGTCCTCAGATCTACTTCCAGGACGGGAAGTACTACCTGTTCACGATCTCCCACCGGGAGACCTACGCCTCGGGGATGATGGGACCCGAGGGGGTCTACGGCTTCGTCGGCAACGGGCTGCGCTCCGACTACGAGCCGCTCAACGACTCCACCGGCATCGCCCTGGGCAACCCGATCAACCTCAACTTCAACCCGGGCAAGCCCTACGCACCGGACTGGAACCAGAGTCCGTACACCTACCAGTCCTACTCGCACTACGTCATGCCCGGCGGCCTCGTGGAGTCCTTCATCGACTCCATCGGCGGCAACCATGACGCGACCCCGGTGCGCGGAGGCTCCCTGGCGCCCACGGTGAGGATCCTCATCTCGGGCAGCACCTCCTCGGTCGACCGCACCTACGGCGACGGCGGGCTGGGCGGATTCGGACACATACCGGCCAACCTGTCCCGCTCCAACGGCGGGGACGTGCGCCCCGCCCGGCTGCGGTAGCAGCAGCTCCCGGTAGCCGGCCGGGCCGACCCGCCTCGTCGGGCCGGCCCGGCCGGCTGAGCACCGGGTGGGGCGCAGGCGGCCCTGCCCCGCCTGATCAGCCTGATCAGCCCGATCAGCCCGATCAGCCTGATCAGCCCGATCAGCCTCAGCGCGCCTCGGACAGGGGGGTCAGCGCCCCGGAGACGACACGGGCTGTGCCGACGGCGCCCAGGGCCACGTCCTGGGCGTCGGGGTCGGTCAGGACGAGGAAGCTGCCCACCGGTGCCCCGTCGTCGACGAAGACCTCGAGACTCGAGCGGTCGAGGTAGACGTGCAGTCGCACGCGGCCGTCCACGGGCCGGTAGTCGACCTGCCTGCGCAGGGCGAAGTCGACCGTCTGCCCGCTGTCCCTGCCCTCGACGCTCTCCAGGCCCCCGTCGGTGCGGTCGAGGAAGAAGACGCCCGCCCCGAGGTCGACACCGACACGCACCTCCTGGAGACGACCATCGACCTGCCCGCGGGCCAGGCTCAGCCAGGCCTGCTCGGCCTGGGAGACGTCGATGACGAGGTCGATCTCGAGGACACGGCCCGTCCCGAGCGGTGCGGGACCGTCAGTGGTGCTCACCCCTGAGACGTCGAGGGCCTCGCCCCGCAGGGTGTTGAGCTCGGGCACGGGGGACTGGAGGAGGACCCGTCGTCCGTCGAGGGTGCCCAGGGACAACTCGCGGGGGATGCTCATCTCGCCGCGCCAGTCCCCGGTGGGCAGCGAGTAGGGGTAGTCCCAGTTGCCCATCCAGGCCAGCCAGACCCGCCTGCCCTCGACGTGCTCGAAGCTCTGGGCGGCGTAGAAGTCCTGACCCGCGTCGGTGAAGCGGACCAGCTCGTCCTCGGGGACGTAGGTGGTGCCGTCGAAGTCGCCGATGAAGTACTGGGCGGTCGACCCGCCGGTCTCCTCGTTGGCTCCCACGGACAGGGTCATCACCCACCGGGTCTGCCCCGTGGAGACGTCGGTCAGGGGGAACAGGTCCGGGCACTCCCACACCGCGGCGTGCGACCCGGCTCCCTGCCCGAAGTCGGAGGCGTGCTGCCAGGCGATGAGGTCGGTCGACCGGTAGATGCGCAGGTGGTCCCCCGCCGAGACGACCATGACCCAGGCACCGGAGGGCTCGTGCCAGAAGACCTTGGGGTCGCGGAAGTCCGTGGCGCCGTCGTTGGGGATGACGGGATTGCCCGCGTACCGCTCCCAGGTGCGCCCCCTGTCCCCGCTGGAGGCGAGGGACTGCGCCTCGCCGCCCTCGGTCGAGGTGTAGACGGCGACCAGCCCGCCACCGGGGACCAGGCCCGAGGTGTTGGCCCCGTCAACGACGCAGCTGCCCGACATCGCCAGGCCCAGCGCGTCGTGCGCCAGGGCGGTTCCCAGTGTCGTCCAGCGCACCATGTCGGGGCTGACGGCGTGCGCCCACGTGCCGTCCTGCTGGTGGAAGAGGTGGTACTCGCCCTCGTAGTGGACCAGCCCGTTGGGGTCGGCGAGGTGACCCTGCGGAGGGCTGTAGTGGTAGGCGGGGCGGAACCGCTCGGACTCGTCGACGGCGCCGCCCGAGGCCGACGGCGTCGGGTCCGGCCGGCTCGACCCCGACCGGCTCCGGCCCACGAGGATCCCACCGGCCAGGACGGCGGCACCGGCCCCTGCCGCGGCCAGGACGATCCTGCGGCGGGGGCGGGGCCCCGAGCCACCCGGGGCCCGCCCCTCGCCCGCGCCCCGGGTGGGCGCGGGCGAGGACGTCATGCCGACCACCTCATCGGTCGCGCGGGGCCGTCAGGCGGCCCCGGCGTCGCGCGAGCCTCGCTCGGCGGCCTCGACGACGTTGGCCAGCAGGAGAGCGCGGGTCATCGGCCCGACCCCGCCCGGGTTGGGTGAGAGCCAGGAGGCGACCTCGTCGACTCCGTCGGCGACGTCCCCCATGATCCTGCCCCGTCCGGTGGCCGGGTCGACCACCCGGGACACGCCCACGTCGAGGACGACCGCGCCGGGCCTGACCGCCTCAGCGGTCACGATCCCGGCCACCCCTGCCGCGGCGATGACGACGTCGGCGCGGCGCAGGTGCTCATCGAGGTCCCGGGTGCCGGTGTGGCAGACCTCGACGGTGGCGTTGACGTCCTTGCGGCCCAGGAGCAGGCCGATGCTGCGCCCCACGGTCACGCCGCGCCCCACGACGCACACGGTGGCGCCCTCAAGCTCGATGCCGTGGCGGGTCATGAGCTCGATGCAGGCACGTGGCGTGCAGGGCAGGGGCGAGGTGATCGGGCCGCTCGTGCGCAGGACGAGCCGCCCGAGGTTGGTGGGGTGGAGCCCGTCAGCGTCCTTGGCCGGGTCGACGCGCTCGAGGACCGCGTTCGTGTCGATGCCGGCCGGCAGCGGGAGCTGGACGATGTAGCCGGTGCACGAGGGGTCGGCGTTGAGGGCGTCGACCGCCTCGACGACCTCGGCCTGGGTGGCCGTGGCCGGCAGGTCGACCCGGATCGAGGCGATGCCCACCTCGGCGCAGTCGGCGTGCTTGCCCGCGACGTAGCGCACCGAGCCGGGGTCCTCGCCGACCAGCACCGTGCCCAGGCCGGGAACGACCCCGAGCTGACCCAGCGCGGCCACCCGTGTCGCGAGCTCGGCCTTGATGGCCGCCGCCGTGGCTGTGCCGTCCAGGACGCGGGCCGGGCCGGCCCAGGGCGCCCTCACTGGGACAGACCCGGGTAGAGCGGGAAGGCGTCGGTGAGCACCCTCACGCGGTCCCTCAGGCCCGCGAGGAGCTCGTCGTCGGCCGTCCCGGCGGCCCCCGCCACGAGGGCCGCGGCGATGATGTCGGCGACCTCGGTGAACTCCTCGGCCCCGAAGCCGCGGGTGGCCAGGGCCGGGGTACCGATGCGCAGCCCCGAGGTGACCCTCGGGGGGCGGGGGTCGAAGGGGACGGCGTTGCGGTTGACCGTGATGCCCGCGGCGTGGAGGAGGTCCTCGGCCTGCTGGCCGTCGAGGGAGGAGTCGCGCAGGTCGACGAGCACGAGGTGGACGTCGGTGCCGCCGGTGACGAGCTGGACTCCCGCGGCCCTGACGTCGTCGGCCAGGAGCCGCTGGGCGAGGATGGCGGCGCCCTCGACGGTGCGGGCCTGGCGGTCCTTGAACTCCTCGGTGCCCGCGATCCTCATGGCGGTCGCCTTGGCCGCGATGACGTGCATGAGGGGCCCGCCCTGCTGACCGGGGAAGACGTTGGAGTTGATCTTCTTGCCCCACTGCTCACCGCGGCTGGACAGGATCATGCCCGAGCGCGGCCCCCCGAGGGTCTTGTGGACGGTCGTCGACACGATGTCCGAGGCCGGCACGGGGCTGGGGTGCAGGCCGGCGGCCACGAGCCCGGCGAAGTGCGCCATGTCGGTCCACAGGGCGGCGCCGACCTCGTCGGCGATGGAGCGGAAGGCCTCGAAGTCGAGGTGGCGGGGGTAGGCCGACCACCCGGCGATGATGACCCGTGGGCGCTCGCGCAGCGCCGCCTCACGCACCTGGTCCATCTCGACGCGGTGCGAGGACTCGTCGACGCCGTAGGCGGTGGCCCGGTACAGGCGGCCCGAGAAGTTGATGCGCATCCCGTGGGTGAGGTGGCCGCCGTGGGCCAGGGACAGGCCCAGGATCGTGTCTCCCGGCTCCGCCAGGGCGCCGAGCACCGCGGCGTTGGCCTGCGCCCCCGAGTGGGGCTGGACGTTGGCGTAGTCCCCGCCGAAGACCGCCAGGGCGCGCTCGATGGCCAGGGACTCGGCGACGTCGACGACCTCGCATCCGCCGTAGTAGCGCCGGCCGGGGTAGCCCTCGGCGTACTTGTTGGTGAGGACCGAGCCCTGCGCCTGGAGCACGGCGCGCGGCACGAAGTTCTCCGAGGCGATCATCTCGAGGGTCCCGCGCTGGCGGGCGAGCTCGTCGTCCAGGACTGCGGCGATCTCCGGGTCGAGCTCGGCCAGCGGAAGGTCGTTGAGGGTGGTGTCGGCGCGTTCAGTCATGCTTCTCCTCGGTGTCCGCGCGGCGAGCCGCGCATTGGCGTCGACCTCGGCCCAGGCGGGCGACCAGGTCCTCCCTGCGTCCATCCGCCGAGGCGCTGGACGTGCCTGCGCTCCCCGGTGGTGTCCACCTCATCGCCAGTCGCGCGGCGGCCACATCGTACCGCTGCGGCGACCGGCACGCTCAGGAGCACGGCGAGGCGGGGCCGCGGGTCGTCCTCGCAGCGGCCCGGGACCGTGGGGTCAGTCCTGGCCGAACCAGTCCTCGAGGCCGTCGGGGGCACCGGCCCAGGCGAGAGCCTCGACCATCTCCTCGGGACGCAGGAGGATCTCCCCGAAGGCCTCGCGCACGCGGGCGCAGGTCTCCTCGTCCGCGATGCCGGTCACGACGAGGTGGCAGTGCGGCTGGCACCAGTCGACGCTCTCGCCACCGGCGCCACTGGTGCCGTCATGCGCAACCAGGGCCCTCTCCCCCGCCTCCTCGGGGGGCAGGCGGTGGCGTCCAGGTCGTGGGACCTCGCTCCAGGGGCCGGCGTCACCGACGCTCACCACCCCGCCCGCTACCTCCCAGGCGCACACCCTGCCCGGGCGGCTGGGCAGCCAGAAGCAGCCGCGGGCGAGCAGGCCCCTGCCGGCGAGGTCCGCGACGAGCTCGCGCAGGCGCGCGGGGTGGAAGGGCATCTGGGAGAACAGGTCCAGGGTGCGCACCCCGCTGTCGTGGGGACCGCCCCACGCCTGGGTCGTGGCCGGGTGGACCCGGGACAGGGCGAGCACGGGGTCGTGGACGACCGCGAGCAGCTCGTGGAGCACCGGCGTCTCGAGGCCGGGCAGGAGGAGGGTGTCGTGGGGGCGCAGGTGCTCGATGAGGTCGCGCCCGACGGGGTCGTTGCCCAGGGCGACGACGAGGTCGGCGTACCCCAGGGCGACGGCGTGCACCTCGCCGGTGCAGCGTCCGTCATCGGCCAGCGAGCCGTGGACCTCGGCCAGGAGGCGGTGGTCGAGCAGGTCGGCCGCGGCGGCGTCGACGTCGATGACGTGGGCGACCCCGGCCAGGGCGGCACCACTGACCTCCTCCAGGTCGCGCGCCAGCCCTGGGACGAGGTGGACGAGCTCGATCCCCGGCGGAAGGAGGACCACGGTGGCGCCGTCGGGCTCTGCCTCCGCCCGGTCCTCGGCGACGGCGACGAGCACCTCCCGCAGGGAGCAGGTCCAGCAGCTGGTCGTGCGCTCGACGTCGACGGCCTCGGCGGGCTCGCCCACGTCCTGGGCCGCGCTCAGGCGGATGGTGCCGTGAAGGCCCTCCTCCGGACGCAGCGAGGCGGACAGGACCAGGACCCCCTCGCCGTGGAACGACAAGGCGGTCAGCTCGAGCAGGGCGGGGTCGACGGCGCCGACCAGTGCGAGGCAGTGCACAGCACCTCCCAGTTGACGGTAATGAGAATCGTTTGCATATCATGCCGCCATGAGTCGTTACTGCCAAGTCACGGGCGCCCGGCCGGTTACGGGCAACCGCGTCTCCCACTCCCACCGCCGCTCGAGGCGCCGGTGGCTGCCCAACCTCCAGACGAAGCGCTACTGGGTGCCCTCGCTGCGACGCACGGTCACCCTGACCGTGAGCGCCCGGGGGATCCGGATCATCGACGCCAAGGGCATTGAGGCGGTCGTCGCCGACATGCGCCGGCGAGGGGAGCGGGTGTGATGGCTGCGACCAAGACCAAGGACCTGCGCCCGGTCATCAGGCTCGTCTCCACGGCCGGGACCGGCTACACCTACGTCACCCGCAAGAACCGGCGCAACACGCCGGACCGTCTGGTCCTGCGCAAGTTCGACCCGGTCGTGCGTCGGCACGTCGAGTTCAAGGAGACCCGCTGATGGCCAAGAAGTCGAAGATCGCGGCTCAGGCCCGCCGACGCGAGGTCGTCGCCCGCTACGCCCAGCGGCGGGCCGAGCTCAAGCGTGTCAGCACTGATCCCGCTGTGAGCCAGGAGGACCGGGAGGCCGCCATGGCCGCGCTCCACCGCCTGCCCAGGGACGCCTCCCCCACTCGCTTGCGCAACCGCGACGCGGTGGACGGGCGCCCCCGCGGCTACATCGGCGCGGTGGGGCTCTCGCGCGTGCGCTTCCGCGAGATGGCGCTGCGCGGTGAGCTGCCCGGGATCTCGAAGTCATCGTGGTGAGCAGGAGGGACACGACATGAAGCCCGGGATCCACCCCGACTACCACCCGGTCGTCTTTCGCGACAAGAACGCCGGCTTCGCCTTTCTCACCCGCTCGACCGCGACCTCGACCCGCACCGTGGAGTGGGAGGACGGCCAGACCTATCCGGTCATCGACGTCGAGGTCTCCAGCGCCTCCCACCCGTTCTGGACCGGTCAGGGCCGGATCCTCGACACCGCCGGGCGGGTCGAGAAGTTCGAGCGCCGCTACGGCAGGCGGTCCCGCTGAGCCGACCGTCTTCCTTCGTCGCTCGGTTCCGACCTCAGCCGCCACCGGGGGCGTGGGCGCCGGGGACCGCCCGAGGCCCACGCCCCGACCACCCCTGACCGCCCCTGACCACCACCTGACCACCACCTGACCACCACCTGACCACTACCTGACCACTACCTGACCACATGAGGAGGGACGTCGTGAAAGTCCGTTCATCCATCCGCTCCCTGGCCCGGCAGCCCGGCAGCAAGGTCGTGCGCCGCCGCGGCCGCGTCTACGTCATCAACAAGCAGAACCCCCGCCTCAAGGCCCGCCAGGGCTGAAGGCCCTGCACCGCTGGACCGGCCGGCTGTCGGCACTTCCACGTTCAGCCCTCCTCACGCGCCACCTCGACGGCCCCGCCGACCGCGGCTGGGAGAATGACCGTGGCTCGCGTCTTTTGCATCGCCGACGGTGGATGCTGTTCCAGAATCCGCGTCATGGCGCGGATCGTCGACGGACTCCGGTCCGACACACCTCAAAAGGCGCGAGTCACGGTCATCGTGCGCAGGCCTCAGCGGGCGTCCGGCACCCGACCCCACTGAGTGCGCGGTAGATCGACGGGACCTGACAGCCGCGTGCTCGGTCACGGGGCGGCGCTGTCATACGGCCTCGTCCCTGCACGCGACGGTCCCCGCCTCCAGCCCCGTCGTCCGCTCCTTGACCCTGTGGCGTCTCGATAAACGGGACTCGATAGCCTAGGGCCATGAGTTCTGACGCGCAGCACCTTGTCCTGACGCTCTCGTGCCCAGACCGGCCCGGCATCGTCCACGCCGTCTCGGGCGCCCTGGCGCGTCGGGGCGGGAACATCACCGAGTCCAGCCAGTTCGGCGACGCGGAGACAGGCCTGTTCTTCATGCGTGTCACCGTCATGACCCGGGTGCCGCGCACCGAGCTCGAGGCCGACCTGGCCGAGCTTGCCGAGACCTACGGGATGCGGTGGTCCCTTGATGAGGTCGACCGTCCCATGCGCACGCTCATCATGGTCTCCAAGGAGGGCCACTGCTTGTCGGACCTGCTGTTCCGCGCCACCTCCCAGGGCCTGCCCATCGAGGCCCTCGCGGTTGTGGGCAATCACGAGACCCTGCGCCCGGTCGCGGAGTTCTACGGGGTCCCCTTCCACCACATCCCGGTGACCGCGGAGACGAAGGCGGAGTCCGAGGCTGCGCTCCTGGAGCTGGTCGACCGCCTCGGCATCGAGCTGGTGGTCCTGGCCCGCTACATGCAGATCCTCTCGCCGGCCCTGTGCGAGCGCCTCCACGGCGGGGTCATCAACATCCACCACTCGTTCCTGCCCAGCTTCAAGGGGGCCAAGCCCTACCACCAGGCCCACGAGCGCGGCGTCAAGCTCATCGGCGCCACCGCCCACTACGTCACGCCGGACCTCGACGAGGGTCCGATCATCGAGCAGGACGTCACCCGCGCCTCCCACGCAGACTCCGCCCCCGCGCTCCAGCGCAAGGGCCAGGACGTCGAGCGGCGGGTCCTCGCGCAGGCGGTCACCTGGCACGCCGAGCACAGGGTGCTGCTCAACGGGCAGCGCACCGTCGTCTTCTCATGAGCCGCGCCGCAGGTGAGCCGGACCCGACCTCGGCGCACGATCCGGACGGTCGGACCGCCGAGGCCGGCATGGCCGGTAGGACCGGAGGGTCCGGTGGCACGAGCCCGGCCGGCCCTCCTAGCCCGGCGAGCCCCACTAGCCCGGCCAGCCCAGCCAGCCCGGTCGACCCAACTAGCCCGGCCAACCCTGCCAGCCCGGCCGAGGCAGCTGGCACGACGACCCCGGCCTCCACGTCCCTGTCAGCCAGCGGCTCCTCAACCCACTGGGCGGGTCGCGGGCCCTCACTCGAGGACGCGCTGGCCCGGGCACAGCGTCATGCCGACGCCTTCACACCTGCCCGCGGGGAGCGCGCGCGACTCGCGGTGGTCACGTGCATGGACAGGCGCCTGGATGTCATGACCCTGTTCGATCTCCAGCCCGGTGACGCCTACGTCATCCGCAACGCCGGCGGGATCCTGACCGACGACGTGCGCCGGTCCCTCGCCATCGCCCAGCACGCGCTGGGTGTCGAGCAGGTGGTGCTCGTTCACCACACCGACTGCGGCATGTCCCGTCTGGACGACGAGGACTTCGTCGCGCGACTGGCCCGCAGGACGGGGGTCCGCCCGACGTGGGAGCCGGGAGGATTCAGGAACGTGGCTGACGACGTGCGCGCGGCCCTGCGCGAGCTGGCCGCCGACCCGCACGTTCCCGGGGGCGCTGCAGCCCGGGGCTTCGTCTACGACGTCGGCGACGGCACGTTGACCGAGGTGACCGCCGACACCGCACCGTGAGCCGGCGCGGGTGCACCGTGTGAGGCGTACCCGCTCAGAACGGGGCGACGGCATCGAGGAGCTCGGCCAGGCCGAGCTGGTGGAGGGCGACGGGATAGGGCTCTGGCTCGAAGGCCCCGACCGGCTCGCCGGGCCGCGGCCCTCGGGTCTCCAGACACGGACCGCTCCCCTGGCGCCTGCCGTCCCGACCCGGGCCCCCGGAACCCGCACCGACCGGAACCGGACCCCCAGAACCCGCACCAGCCGGATCCAGGTCCTCCAGGCGTGGACGACCTGCGTCGAGCGGGGGCACGTCACCGGGCGACGCCCCGCCAACTACCGATCGGCCATGCCTCACACCGCCGGCGCCCTTGCCCAGGACCGGTGCTCCGTTCTCGAGGAAGCCGTGGCGATCGCCACCCGCCCCGGTGGTTGCGTCCGCTTGTGCCAGGCCACGCTCCAGCCGTTCGATCACCGCGTCGTCGATGGCGCAGGACACCGTTGCGGGAAGGACCTCGGTGGGGCGCGGCACCGAGCGGGGCCCCACTCGCCGGGGGAGCATGACGACGGTGCCGTCAGCCAGTCGCTCGTAGCGCGCGCCTGACGGTGTGCGCCACCGCAGGCCGCCGTCGCCGGTACGGGCCAGGGACCAACCAGGGGTGTGCTTGAGGCGGTGGTGCGCCTGGCACAGGCAGACGAGGTTGTCGACAGAGGTCGGGCCTCCTTGGGCCCAGGGGACGACATGATCGAGGTCGCAGCGTCGCGCGGGGGTCTCGCACCCCGGATGGGTGCAGGACGCGTCCCGGGCACGGACGGCGTCCGCGAGCGCAGCCGGAGGCCGGTAGCGGGTCCGCCCCACGTCGACGACGGCACCGGACAGGGGGTCGGTCACCACGCGCCGCCACGTCCCGCCTGCGGCCAGCGCCCGGGCCACGACGGCGGGCACGGGGGCGCTGCGCCCACCGACGGCGATGCTCGCCTCCCAGCGAGGCGAAGCGGCGCCCCGAGGACGACGATCCCCCTGGGGAGGAGACGGGCTCGGACTGTCCTGGCTCCGGGGCCGGTCGGACACAGGTCGGTCCACGGGCCCAACCGAGGGCTCCGCCCGACACTGGTCTGGGGACCGCGCAGGAGGGCGGTCGGGGAGCTGATCCGGGGGACGATCCGGGGACCTGTCGTCCTCGATGACCTCGACGAGACAGTCCAGCGGGACGGTGACGTCGACAGCCACCTTGAGCCCGGGTGGGAGCGCCACCGGGGGACAGCCCGAGGGCATCCACCACGGGCTGGTCGAGTCCAGCAGGTCGCTCAGCGCGACGAGCAGCCTGTCGAGGGGGACGCCGTCGGGAAGGAGGGGCCCGCCCCGTTCGACGGGACCAGCGCGGTCCCCCGCGACGTCGCGGCCGCCTGCCTCCGCGCCGCACGCACCGGTGCCGGCCCCAGCGGTCGACGGGGTCCCCGACCGGCCGACTCCGGTCGGCACGGCTGCGGTAGTCAGACCGTCCGGGGGCGACCCCGAGCCGGTGGCACGGGAGGCGACCGGGCCCGCACCCCCACCACAGGCGCCGCAGGAGGACGTCAGGCCCGCACCCCCACCGCAGGCGCAGCAGGAGGACGTGGACCCCGGCGATCGGCAGGCGGCGTGCTGCGCGCCCCGCAGCGTTCCCAGGCTCATGGCGACCAGCGCGTCGGCACGCAGCTGGGCGAGGCTGCGCTCATCCCCCGCGGCACGGGCGGAGGCACCCACCGCGTCGAGGGTGGCGTCGAGGAGGAAGGAGTCGGGCGTGGGCAGGAGAAGCCTCATCTCGGAGACTCCCTGGCCTGCCGGTCGCGGCCGGCTCACGTGGCGTCCGGCGATGTTGCGCCGACGACGCTCCTGGGCGCCGTCGGGGTCCAGGGCGGCCAGTGCGCGGTCAAGGTCCCGAGCGAGCTGAGCGTGGGTCCGGTGGGGCGAGCGTGGCAGCACCTCCTCCTGGACCGCACGAGCGACGTCGGGCTCGGTGCCGGTGAGCCGGCGTGCGATGAGCGTCGTCTTGGCGTCGTCGACGAGCCCCACCCGATGCATCGCCTGAACCGGCGCCAAGGCGGGATCCGCCAGGGCCTGCCCCCGCTCGAGCAGTCCCTTGGCCCTGGTCCGCGAGACTCCCAGGCGGCACGCGATCTCGCAGGAGGCGTTGAAGAGCCTCTCCCCCGCGGTCGCGTCGCGTACCACCGGCCCCCCGGGCTCCCAGGGGGTGGACCCGACGCACAGCTCGGGAGCGCGTGCCAGCCCGGCAGCCATGAGGGCCTGCAACCAGGCCGCCCATGACGCCAGGCGTCCACATGCGGCGATCAGCTCGCTGAGCGCCGGCGCGCCCAGCCTCGCGAGCGCGTCGACCACCTCCCCGATCGACCCGGCCTGAGCGCCGGCCTCAGTGCCGGCGTCGGCGCTGGTCGTCGCGAGGGCCGCTGCGTCGAGCAGCGCCTGCTCCCCCGGGGCGAGGTCATCAAGCAGGACGTCTCCCGGCGTGGCGGCGACGGCCCCTGCCGCGAGCCGCTTCCCGGCGTCGACCTCGCCAGCGTCGACGGCACCGGAGCCAGGAAGCAGGGAGGCCACCAGCTCCTCCAGGACGCATGCCAGGGAGGCTCCGGGAACCATGGCCGCCAAGGAGTCCAGAGACTCCTCCCCGCCCAGAAGCGCAGCAAAAGCGGGGGCACCGGATCCGGCAGCCAAAGCGGAACCGGCGGACCGACCAGATCCAGAGGCAGCCGACCCAGAGGTGGCAGGCACACCCGACGCACCGGCCTCGGAGGCCGGTGCGGGGAGGGCACCGCCACACCTTTCGAACATATGTACATTCTACCCCTCGCCACTGTCATCAACCACCCCTCATCCGATTCCACCTCCGCGATCTCGGCCGGGCCACGACGCGCCGCGAGGCAGGGACACCTCACCTAGCCCGCCTTCTCGCCGCGACACAGATCGGGGCGAGACAGCACCTCAGCAGACCAGCCCCAGGGCGACCGCCAACCACGCGACCGGCCATGACGCGCTGGGGGCGGCAGTCGAGGGGCCGAGCCGGACTCAGGAACCGTCCGCGAGGCCAGCGACAACAAGTCCCGGACAACCAACGCGAGACGCGCTGCCTGGAACGCCGGTGATTGTTCAGACGGCAGCCTCTCCTCGAGTCCTTCGCGATCGAGAACGTTGTCGGAGCCTGGACCCGCTGGTCTCGAGAAGTGTTCGGGCAGCGCAGTGGGTCAGGTTCCAGATGTTCAACGCAGCGCTTCATCGACGCTCGAGCCGAGCATTGATCTCCCGCATTCGCCCATTACTCGAAGCAGTCGAATGGAGAAACACGACGGTGTCGTCACGACACGTGGTCAGCGCACGCCCCAGCCCACAGAAATCGACCCGGCCAGCAGAAGAAATTGACCCGACCTGCGGTTCCTCTCAGAAGTGGCGATGTCCTGAACGTGAGCCGTCACGTCCCTCCTGTTTCGGGGACTACGTAGCGTCCCACGTAATTTCCTCAACGGAGACGCCGCGCACTCCCCAATTTCCCAGGCCGCATAGTTCCGATCGGCAGACGACGAGCACACCACTATTACACATGAACATGAGGAACGGACATCTTGCAGCCGGATCCGCCTCCGAGCCGCAGGAACGTGGAGCGGAGGACTACCTCTCCTCACTTGTCAAGCACCGATCGCGCAAGGGGGCTGAGACGTGATCGGTCACCGTATCGGAGGTCAAACCATTCCCATCCATTCGTGTCCGCCGACGACCTCGCTGCGTCGGGCAGCGCACCTCGAAGACGTACTTCGGCGACGGCTCCATGGTGATGGAAGTTGATAGTTTCGCCGGCCGCGCTGGATTCAACGTGCAGCGTGAACCGAGAAAAGTCGCCGATGGCAACAGAGTCGGCAGCCACCTCCTCCGCCAGCTCGCGCCTCAGAGCACTGTCCCAGCTCTCAGCGAGCTCAGGGCGTCCGCCAGGAAGGTCCAGCTGACCGGAATAAGGTCCGCGCGTCTTCTTCACACACAGCAGAGCGCCGTCCCGCACGATGCGCGCATAGACACCGAAGTGGTATGTGGGAAGCGGATCATCAGCGATCAGGACGCCCACCTCATCAGGATTCTTGACCGACGTGAGAACAGCAACGAGCCCTCTCATCACATCTTCTCCGTCTGAACCAACTCGAAATTTTGCTACGACAACGTCGTCCGGCACATGAGGAACGCAACTACTCATGTCCTCCAACACGCCGCCCCGAGGGACGAGAAGACCAAGCCAATCAGGATCATCAACCCAGTCAGTCAGGGTGCTCCGGCGCACGAGGCGCTTCCGCTCCTCGTCATCCATGATGAGCTCGAGGCGACTGTGCGGCTCATCGGGCGCAAGCTCGCTCTCGATGAGTGCGACGACGCGCCCCTCGGAGGCGAGCGATATGCCCAGCGCTCGGCACATCCCCTCCGGAAGAAGTTTTATTTGCGAAGGGACTGACGCACCTCGAGCCGGCGACAACGTCTTGATGAGCGGAAGATCGAGCAATAGGTACGCCACCCCACAGTGCCGATGCTGAAGGTCGGGACTCGTAACGCGTTCAGCGTCACTAGTTAAAGGAGTATCAGTTCCGGCACTCACGATGCTCGACCGTGCCAGCACCGACAGCTCCTCACCTGAATAGAGAATCGCCCCGTTGCCCACGATAATGCTCAGGTCGTCGAAATGACCGGTGGCGGCGGCGAGCAGCGCGGCCGCCTTCCCTGGCCCATCCCCGCCCACAAAGCAGATCGCACGCCCCTCCCGAATCACCGCCGACGAGCAAAACGGTAAGGAAACGCTCTCAATGGCCGCGGCTGCGTGAATCTCCCGAATGACCCGACATAACTCGACAAACACACCCGGAGCGCCCTGGCTCACAATGCAGACCCTCTTCTCCGTGCGATCTCGCACGATCACGGTTTTCGTGCCTAGGACCATGATGAGCCTAGTGCGTTCGTCCACATCCACGACATAACCGTCTGCATCGCATCCCAAAACAGGCTCCCATACGGGTTTCAGCCGGCTTACGGCAGAGTCCCAGCAGTCGTCGCTCTCGACGGCGCTCACCGACCAGCGGCCCGCCGCCGAGGGCGAATCACGATAGTAGAGATAGGACCGCAGAAGGGGAACAAGCGCAGGGCGCACGTGCACCGAGACGTTCACAAAAGGAGAGGAGAAGGTCTCTTGCGCGGAGAATTCGATTTCTTTTACGGCCTGACGAACGATTGCCACAACTTCTGCATGAACTGGATCATTCATTCTTCTACACCCCCATACACTTCGGCTCGCCTCGCCATTCCGAGCAACCTACACACAGAGACATCGCGTCGAACCACCTTCGCTGCGCCAGCGAGGCACCGACCGCACGCCTGCCCCGTTCCAGATATCGGCCAGACCTTGGACGAGCGTGCGACGAAGTAGAGCCTTCTCGCCTGAACCATTATAGCAAGGCGCCGCGGTTTCTCCCCGAATAACGACGGCATTCTTTCACGGGTACCTGCACGACTACCGAGGTTCCTCTCGATCTTGATCCTGATCATTGAGGATTACCTGCCCCTCGCGGGCATGGTCCCGAGGGCCGTGTCATGTCGCTCGGCGTGCTTCCCTGTGGGCTTGTGAATGAAGTCGACGGGGGCGGCACGTTGAGGGCGGTGCGGGATGGCGGTCGTTGTGGTGGTGGGGCCATCGGCTGTAGGCCCTCTTGCTCTCGGCCATGCAGATGCATTCCGGCCTCAGGTGGGATACAGCCGGGTTTCCTTGGTCTCGATGCGTACCAGGTTGCCCGGGGCATCCTCGTCGTAGCGCGCCGGCCTGGGCCTTGGCGCCGCCAGGTCCCTCGCGACTGGCGAGTGGGGCAGGAACGAGCATCGCCACAGCACACCTAGGCTGGGACCATGACCCGTGACGACGCACCACCGAGCACCCTGTCCTTCCTCTCCGTCCTCAGCTCCGGCCTGGACCGCTCGCGGGAGCGCTTCGACCGCGCCCTTGAGGGCGTGGGAGCCGAGCAGGCGAGCTCCCGTCCCGTCGACGCCCTCGCACCGCGCGTGGACTCCCTGGCCTGGCTCGTGTGGCACAGCGCGCGAGCGATCGACCTCCAGGTCTCCGCCCTGGCCGGGACGGAGCCCTTGTGGACCTCAGCCGGCTTCGCACGGCGCTTCGCCCTGCCTCTGCCCGACACCACCGAGGACTGGCGTCACAGCCCCGCGGAGTCGGCACAGGTACGCGTCGAGGACACGGGGCTGCTCACCGAGTACCTCGACGCCGCCTACGCCCTGCTGCGCGACTACCTGACCGCGCTCGACCCCGAGTCCCTCGACGACGTCGTCGACCGCTCCTGGGACCCGCCGGTCACCCGTGGCGTGCGGCTCGCCTCGATCATCGACGACGCCGCCCAGCACTCGGGCCAGGCGGTGTGGGCACGCCGTCTCCTGGGCCTCGAGGGCTGAGGGGGCACGGCGACGAGGGCCGGCGCGCGCACGGGCCCGGCTCTGCCGCTCTCCGGCTTACCCGGACGGTCCGGCTCAGACCTCGGGGACCGCCTCGCCGCGGCGCAGGACGAGCACGGGAGTGAGCTCGGCGTCGGTGACGACGAGGTCGGCGCGCATCCCCGCCGCCAGCGCGCCCAGGTCGGGGGCACCAATGATCCGGGCGCCCTGGAGGCTCGCGGCGTAGACGGCGTCGACCAGGGGCACCCCGCCCTCGACGGTCGTGCGCACGACGTCGATGAGGTGGCCGGTTCCGCCCGCGATCGAGCCGCCGTCGGCCAGCCGGGCGACCCCGTCGGCGACGGTGACCGCGACGGGCCCCAGCACGTAGTCGCCGTCGGACATGCCCGCAGCAGCCATGGCGTCGGTGATGAGCACGACGTTGTCCCTGCCCAGGGTCTCGAACATGTCCCGCACGATCGCGGGATGGAGGTGGACGCCGTCACCGATCATCTCGACGACGCACTCCCCCCGACGAGCGGCCGCCAGGAACTCCGGGACCGGTCCCGGCTTGCGGTGGTGCATGGGGCGCATGCCGTTGAACAGGTGGGTGGCCGTTGAGCGGGGCGAGCGCACGGGCAGACCTGCTGCGGCGCGCGCCGCCAGGCGGGAGGCGGCCTCGGCCAGGCACTCGCGCACGGGGGCGGCCTCGGCGTCGGTGTGTCCGAAGGACGGCAGCGCACCGCCGTCGACGAGGGCTGCGATGACCCCGTCGTCCCCGGTCAGGCCCGGCTTCTCCGGGGCGATGGTCATCGTGACGACGTGTCCGCCTCCGGTCTCGATGAGCCTGCGGGTCAGCCCGGTGTCCGGATCGATGATGTGGGCGGGGTCCTGGGCGCCGCAGCGCTCGACCGAGACGAAGGGCCCCTCGAGATGGATCCCGGCGAGCTCACCGTCCTCGCACAGTCCCGCCAGGAGGCCGACGCGCTCGATGAGGGTGGAGGCGTCGGCGGTCACGCACGAGGCCACGAGGCTCGTCGTGCCGTGACGACGGTGCTCCATGACGCAGGTCATCGCCTGCTCCGGGGTCTGGGCGTTGGGGAAGGACTCGCCGCCTCCGCCGTGGCAGTGGACGTCGACGAGCCCCGGGAGGATGAAGCCCCCCTCGGGGGCGGACCGAGCGCAGGACAGCGCCTCGCCAAGTCCGGCGGCGACGGCGTGGTCGGCCGGCCCCACCCAGGCGATGCGCCCCTCGGACAGGAGGACGACACCGTCGTCGATGATCTCCTGAGGGGTGACGACTCGTCCGCGGACAGCTGTGCTGCTCATTGCCCCAGCCTACTGGCGACTAGCCGGCCAGGCGCCGCTCGACCGCCCGCACCGCCCGCTCGACCTCACCCTCGAGGGGCGCCGAGCGGCGGGCGTCATCGGCCCAGAGGAGTCCGTGCCCGACGGGCCGCACGGCCACGACCCTCCCCCGGTCGACGAGCAGCGGACGGAACATCCCGTTCATCGAGGGGCAGATGAGCCGCTCTCCGGCGGCGTCGGTCAGGCAGAGCCGGTCCTTGTAGCCCACGTGGAGCTCGTCGAAGGAGGCAAGGAAGTGCGTGGCCGCGGCGGCCCGCCTGTCGGCCGCGAGGAGGTCGGGCAGGTCGGCGCGCATGTACAGCACTCCTGTCGAGCCTCCGTCCCGGCCGCCCACCCGGTCTCCCCGGGTGGCGGCTGCCGACTCACCGGGGCCCAGGACCACCACCGTCCCGCGCAGCCCGCCCTCGGCCGCGGCCCGCGTCAGGGGCGCGTGCCCCGTCGAGGGGTCGACGGCGTAGCCCGCCGCGTTGGTCGTCTCGACGGCGTCCTCCAGGGCCCGGGCCGCCTCGCGCACCGGCAAGGTGGTCCAGCGGGCGAGGTCGGCCGCCGAGACGGGCCCGTGGCTCGTGGCGTAGCGTCGGGCGATCTCGGCCAGGGCCGCCCGGTGGGAGTCCGTGCCGTGCGCGCCCCCACCGGCTCCCCCGGGGCCGGTCGCGGCCTCCGGCAGGCCACGGGCGTCGACGACGAGGTGCTCGTTGCTTCGCTTGGGCCCCTGGACGAGAATCCCCTCGAGCTGAAGGCGCAGGAGGAGGTGGCGGCGCCGGTAGGCCGAGACGTCCTCGCCCTTGAACGGCTCCATGAGGCCCGCCTCCTCCCACGCCCCCAGCAGGTCCGCCCTGGGCACGGCGCCGCCCGCCAGGAGGGCCAGCGCGACCTCGGCGGCGGTGGCCACCACCCGGTCGTCCACGCCGTATATGTCCTCGGAGGCGCGCATCCAGGCGCCCATCCTGTGCTGGAGCGCCACCCGCAGCCAATGGTGGTCCTGCGCCGTCGTGATGTGAACGGTTCCGCGCATCGGCCAGGAGCGCACGAGGCGCCCCGAGGCGAAGGCCTCCTCGACGTCGGCCCCCGAGGCCGAGGCGACCCGGGAGACGATGGCGTGGGGGACCGCGGAGGGCTGCTGGCCCTGGATGGCCAGGTGACGGCGCACGGCCTCGGCCGGGTCGGGGGCGGTCGTGGCCGACACGAGCCCCTGGGCGACGATCCTGAGCAAGGACATCTCCCGAGGTGCGTGGGCGGGTCCCTGGGCGGAGCGGGTGGGGCGGGCGGTCACTGGCATCGGTCGTCCTCAGAACAGGCGGGAGCTCGGGTCGTCCATCCCGCGCAGGGCGTCGTAGTCGAGCACGACGCAGCGGATTCCCCGGTCCTGGGCCAGGACGCGTGCCTGGGGCTTGATCTGCTGGGCTGCGAAGACGCCCTGCACCGGGCTGAGCAGCGGGTCTCGGTCGAGCATGTCGAGGTAGCGCGTCAGCTGCTCGACGCCGTCGATGCCGCCCACCCGCTTGACCTCGACGGCGACGGCGGCGCCCTCGGCGTCCCTGGCCAGGATGTCGACCGGGCCGATCGGGGTGGGGTGCTCGCGCCTGACCAGGCGGTAGCCAGAGCCCAGGACCTCGATCTGCTCGGCGAGCAGCTCCTGGAGGTGGGCCTCGACGCCGTCCTTGGTCAGCCCGGGGTCGACGCCCAGCTCGACGGAGGAGTCCGAGACGACGTCGAAGATCCTGATGACCAGCCGGTCCTCGGTCTTGGCCGCACGGACCTCCCACCGGGCCACGACGCCTGCCTCACGGTCGTCGTCGTCGGGCTCGAGCTCGGCCAGGCGCGCCGGTGGGCTCATCCAGTTGAGGGGCTTGTAGGAGCCGCCGTCGGAGTGGACGAGCACCGAGCCGTCGGCCTTGACCATGATGAGGCGGGTCGCCCGGGACAGGTGGGCGTCGAGGCGGCCTGAGTAGTCCACCGAGCAGGAGGCGATGACAACACGCACCCCCGCAGCCTACCGGCCGTGGTCTCCCCGGTCGCGGTGCACCGGCCGCCGGGTCCTCACCCCCGATGACGCGGGTGTCCTCCGCAGGGAGGACACCAGTCGGCTTCAACCCTCCGTGCGGCCCATGCAGCCCCCGCCGTCGATGAGTCACGATGACTCCATGGACCTTCCTGCCCCGATGCCCCGCGATCCCGACCCCGGGACCACCACCGGGCTCATTGACGCGGGTCCGGCTTCGACGGCGCGGACCCCCGCGACCGGGACGACGCCGGGGACGCCGTGGACGACGCCGGACGGCGGCACCGCGGCACGCCTGGCCGTGGAGGAGGCCGAGGCGGCCCGGGCGCGCGCCGAGGCCCGCGCCGAGACCCGCGAACGCCTCATGTACTCCGGGCGCCTGCCGATGCGCACGGGCCCCTACCTGACGGGCACGGCCGGGCGCCGCCGCCTGGGCGGTCTCGACGCCGCCCGAGGGCTGGCCCTCGTCGGCATGATGGCCGTGCACATGACCTCGTCGACCTGCGGTCTGACCACGCTGCCAGGCGTCCTCCACCAGGCGCACGGGCGTTCCTCCATCCTGTTCGCCGTCATCGCGGGCTTCTCCCTGGGAATCATCTCCGGGGGGCGCGAGCCCCACCGCGGGGACAGGCTCGTGCGCACCCGCCTGCGCGTGCTCGCTCGGTCGGCGATGCTCCTCGTCATCGCGGGGCTCACGGCCCTCCTGGGGACCTCCGTGTCGATCATTCTCGGCTTCTACGCCGCCTGGCTCGCGCTGGCGCTGCCCTTCCTCAGGTGGCGGCCGCGCCGTCTGCTCGTCCTCGCCGCCGTCACCGCGCTGGTGGGTAAGGCGGTCGTCATCGCCCTGCCGGCGCTGCTCACGGCGCTGGGCATGAGCCCCTACCCGGTCATGGTCGACGGGAACGCCGCCCTGGTCGACTTCTTCGTCATCGGCACCTACCCGGGCATGGTGTGGATGTCCTTCATCTTCCTGGGCCTGGGCCTGTCCCGCCTCGACTGGAGCCGGTCGCGCAACCTGTGGCGGCTCGTGGCGGTCGGAGCCGCCTGTGCCGTGGCCGGTTACGCCGGGGGCTGGGCGGCGAGCGAGACCGTCCCCGGAGCCCTGCCCAACTCCTTCCACATCGTATCGCCCGCCGACCCTGTGGCGTGCACGACGCAGGCGTCGTCCTCGGCCGTCCTCTCCAGCTCGCAGTGGTCAGATGCTGTCGGGTCAGACGGGTCGGCCGGATCATCCGGAGCCGCCAGGGCATCGGAACCCGCGGGGGCCTCAGAGCCCGCGGGGGCCTCAGAGCCCGCCGGGGGGTCGGGGGTCTCGGGAGCATGGCCAGGCTCGGACCAGCCCGTGCAGGAGCCCGGGGTCCTCGACACGCTCTCCTCGATCCCGGCCGCGCTGGCCACGGCGGCGCCGCACTCGGGCACGCCCTTCGAGGCCCTGGGCTCGGCCGGCGTGGCGATGGCGGTCATCGGGCTGTTCCAGCTCGTCTCGCGCCGGCTGCGCTACGCGCTGGCCCCGCTCGCAGCACTGGGATCGATGTCGCTGACGGTGTACTGCGGCCACCTCGTGGCCATCTGGGTGGCGCGGGACGTCGACTACCTGGCCTCCCCGGCCTTCTTCCTGTCGGTGACCGCCGGACTGACGGCTTTCGCGATGCTCTGGCTCATCGTCTTCGCCCGCGGACCGCTCGAGCACCTCGTCCACGTCGTGTCGGTGCGCACGACCCGCGCCTCGAGCTGACCCGCTCCCCTCCCCCGCGAGATCGGGACACATGACACCCCGAGATCGGGACATATGACACCTCGAGATCGGGACATATGACACCTCGAGATCGGGACAAATGACACCTCGAGATCGCCGCATCTGGCACGGCTCTGCCTGCACCACCGGGGTCCGCCGCCCGATCCGAGGCTTGCGAGCACCCGCCTCACACGAGCCCGAGGATCGCCGACGCCGCCGCGCCGGGTCCGTCGAGAGCCTCAAGGCGCTCAGCCAGTCGCCCCGCACGCTCACGCATCCGCCGGTCAGCCAGCGCGGATGCCACGAGCCGCGGCCAGTCGACGGCGGTGACCTGACGCCGTCGGACCATTCGGGCGGAGCCGAGGTCGACGCAGCGCTGGACGTTGAAGCGCTGCTCGGCCTGGAGCGGCACGCCGATGAAGGGCCACCCCTGGACGCAGGAGGTCTGGACCGTCCCCTCCCCGCCGTGCGTGATCGCCAGGTCGACGACGTCACCGAGCCGGTCGGCCGGCAGACGGCCCGTGACGTGGACAGTCGGGGCGAGCCCGTCACAATCCGCCGGCTCAAGGTGCTCGCGCACGGGGGCGAGGACCTCGTACCCGGCACGACCCAGACCGTGGAGGATCGCCAGGACGAGCTCGCGATCGCCCGAGGAGCCCATGGCGACGTAGATGACCGGCCCGTCCCGGGACGCCAGCTCGGTGACGACGTCGGGCAGCTCGCCTGGGAGGCTGGCGTAGACCGGGCCAACCACGCTGTGCCCCGCCGGCATCGACACCCAGCCGGGCAGCATCGCCTCGGGCGTCGTGATGAGGTTGAGGTCAGCGGTCATCGCCTCGGCGATCCCACGGGGCAGGGCGACGCCGTGAGCGCTGGCCACCCGTCTGAAGACCGGCGGCAGGCCGATCGCGCCAGCCAGGAACGGTGCGAGCCGGGCGACGAGGTCGTCGACTGCGGCCCGCCCCACGCCCCGCCGTCCCAGGACGCCTGTCGCGCCGCTGCGGCGCATGGCCTCCACGTGGGCCAAGGAGTAGGCGAAAGGGCGGATGAAGACAAGGGGAACCCCTTCGGCCCGCGCTGAGATGAGCTGGCTGAGCGTGGCGCCGATGACCACTGCCGAGACTCCGAGCTCGGCGATGAGCGCACGCTCGGCGGCCACCCGTGCCGAGAGCATCTCGTCGGTGAACGGGTTGCGCAGGCCGCGCCCCTGGTCGAGGGCCAGAAGAGCGCGGGCGTCCTCGTCATCCAGCCGGGGACTCAACAGCCTGAGCTCGAAGCCCGCGCCCTCGATGAGCTCACGGTTGCGCTCGCTGAAGCCCGCGAAGACACACTCCACCCGGTCCGCCAGACGCTTGGCCACCTCGACGCCGCGAGTCACCTCTCCGGCGTTGAATGTCTCAGGAGCGAAGAGCACACGTGGGCGCGAGCCGCTCGGGGAAGCCGGCTCCTGATCACGCAGACTGGACGGCACCGCGCCGACATGGGGCGCAGTGTGCCAGATGCGGCGATCTCGAGGTGTCATATGTCCCGATCTCACGGTGTCACTTGTCCCGATCTCGAGGTGTCATATGTCCCGATCTCGGTGGGGCGGGCGGGCGGGGCGGTCAGGACGGGCGGTCAGGACGGTCAGGGAGCTCAGAAGAGGGTCGGTTGGGAGGGGGCGGCCGACTCGAGCCAGGCGACGAGTGCGGAGTGGGAGTCCTCGTGCATCGCCAGCCACACGACGCCGTCGTCGTAGCGGCACTCGACGTCGACCACCGCCCCGTCCCGCCCCCGGCGCCGCACGCGCCCGAGCTCGATCTCGGCGCGCGGGATCCGGTAGCGCGGACGCAGGCCGAAGGAGACCAGCCGCACCCACTCGAGGGAGTCGTTGCCGAAGGTCGCGATGCCGCTGGTCCAGCGCCGCCTGCCGGGCAGGCGCAGGGCGCACTCGAAGGAGCCCACCCTGCCCGCCAGGTAGCGCACCCTCATGAGGAAGGCCACAGCAAGGGTGATGACGAGGGCCACCGGGACGACGACCACCCACACGGTCACCCCTGCGTCCCCCACGACCCCCATGATCAGCGCCGTGCCGTCATCCCGGGCAGCTCGACGGCCTCGGCCAGGACGTCGCTCACCTCGCCAGAGCCGTTCGCCGCCTCGTCCCCGGCGACGTCGGCGGCCACGGTGACCACGTCATGGTCCACCGAGAAGAACCCTCCGGCCACCGCGACACTCACCTCCTGGCCCTCGGCGGGGACGATCCGCACCTGTCCCCTGCCCAGGATCGCCAGGATCGGCTGGCGTCCGGGCAGGACGCCGAGCTCGCCGTCGACCAGTGGCACCGAGACCCGCAGGGCGCGGCCGGACCACGCCTCCCCGCCGAAGCGGGAGACGACCTCGACCGTGAGCTCGCCGGCCATGTCAGGACGCCGCGATCTCGGCGGCGCGGCGCTCGAGGTCCTCGATGCCACCGATGTTGAAGAAGGCCTGCTCGGGCAGGTGGTCGTAGTCGCCGTCGGCGATCCGCCGGAAGGCCTCGACCGTCTCGCTCAACGGCACCGTGGAGCCGGGCACGCCCGTGAACTTCTCGGCCATGTAGGTGTTCTGGCTCAGGAACTGCTCGATCCGCCGGGCCCGGTTGACCGTGACCTTGTCCTCCTCGCTCAGCTCGTCGACGCCCAGGATCGCGATGATGTCCTGGAGCTCCTTGTTCTTCTGGAGGATGGACTTCACGCGGGTGGCGACGTCGTAGTGCTCCTGGCCGACGTACTGGGGGGCGAGCAGGCGCGAGGTCGAGGCCAGCGGGTCCACCGCCGGGTAGATGCCGCGCGAGGCGATCTCGCGGGACAGCTCGGTGGTCGCGTCGAGGTGGGCGAAGGTCGTCGCGGGCGCCGGGTCGGTGTAGTCGTCGGCGGGCACGTAGATCGCCTGGAGGGAGGTGATCGAGTGGCCGCCGGCCGAGGTGATGCGCTCCTGGAGCTGGCCCATCTCGTCGGCGAGGTTGGGCTGGTATCCCACCGCCGAGGGCATGCGTCCCAGGAGGGTGGAGACCTCGGAGCCGGCCTGGGTGAAACGGAAGATGTTGTCGATGAACAGCAGCACGTCCTGGTGCTGGACGTCGCGGAAGTACTCGGCCATCGTCAGGGCGCTCAGGGCCACCCGCAGCCGCGTGCCCGGAGGCTCGTCCATCTGGCCGAAGACGAGGGCGGTCTTGTCGAACACGCCCGCCTCCTCCATCTCGACGATGAGGTCGTTGCCCTCACGGGTGCGCTCACCCACACCGGCGAACACCGACACGCCGCCGTGGTTCTGGGCCACCCGCTGGATCATCTCCTGGATGAGGACCGTCTTGCCGACGCCGGCGCCGCCGAACAGGCCGATCTTGCCTCCCTGGACGTAGGGAGTGAGCAGGTCGATGACCTTGATGCCGGTCTCGAACATCTGCTCCTTGGACTCGAGCTGGTCGAAGGCCGGCGGCTGGCGGTGGATGGGCCAGCGCTCGGAGACCTCGAGGGCCTCGCCCTCCTTGAGGTTGAGCACCTCCCCGGTGACGTTGAAGACGTGCCCCTTGGTCACGTCCCCCACCGGGACCGTGATGGGGCTGCCGGTGTCGCGCACCCGGGAGCCGCGCACGAGGCCGTCGGTGGGCTTGAGCGAGATCGTGCGCACGATGTTGTCGCCGAGGTGCTGGGCCACCTCGAGGGTGATCTCGTGGGAGTCCTCCCGCCCGCCGGTTCCCTCGATGGTCACCTTGAGGGCGTTGTACATCGCGGGGATCGCGTCCGGCGGGAACTCGACGTCGACGACGGCGCCGATGATCCGGGTGATGCGCCCCGTTCCCTGGGTGGTGGTGTCAGCCATGATGCGTTCTTCCGTGTCCGTGTGGGCCGGTGCCGGTGGGCCCCGGGGTGTGTGCGTGGTCGGTTGCGGCGGGCCTACTGCGAGCCCAGCGCGTCGGCCCCCGAGACGATCTCGGTGATCTCCTGGGTGATGTCGCTCTGCCGCGCGGCGTTGGCCAGGCGGGTGTAGGTCGTGATGAGGTCCTCGGCGTTGTCGGTGGCGGTGTGCATCGCCTGCTGCCGGCTGGCCAGCTCGGAGGCGGCGGCCTGGAGCAGGGCGTTGCGGATCCTGGAGCGGACGTAGCGGATGAGCAGCGCGTCGAGGACCGCGTCGGCGTCGGGCTCGAACTCGTAGACCGGCTGGACGGCCGTCGTGTCGAGGCCCGCACGCAGCTGGTCGGCCGCGATGTCGTCGCGGACCAGCTCCCCGGGTCCCTCGACGTCGACGACCGTCAGCGGCAGCATCCTGCGGACCTCGGGCACCTGGGAGACCATGGAGACGTACCGGGTGAACACGACGTGCACCTCGGCCACCCCGCCGGCGGAGACCGGGGAGAGGAAGTACTCGAGGAGGGTGGCCGCCACGGCCTCGATGGAGGCGTCGGTGGGGCGGTCGGACTCCCCGGTCCAGGAGTACTCCACGCGCCGGCCCCGGAAGGCGAAGTACGCGGCCGCGCGGCGCCCGAAGGTGAAGATGACCGGCTCCTTGCCCTCCTCGACGAGCTGGGCCAGGAGCTTCTCGGACTCGCGCAGGATCGTGGCCGAGTAGGCACCCGCCATGCCGCGGTCCGAGGTGACGATGAGCACCGCGACGCGGGAGGTGTCGGTGCGCTCGCGGGTGACCGGGTGGTCGAGGTGGCCGTAGGTGCCCACCGCGGCCACCGCCTGGCTCAGGGCGTGGTCGTAGGGTCCCGCCCCCTGGGCGTGGCGGCGCGCCGCACCGATCCGGGAGGAGGCGATGAGCTCCATCGCCTTGAAGACCTTCTGGAGGGTCTGGGTGGATCGGATGCGCTGCTTGTAGACGCGCTGGTTGCCTGCCACGTCAGCCCCTCGTGACGACGATCTGCTCGTGGGTGCGCTCGGCGGTGGTCTCCTCCTCGGCCAGCTCGACCTCGCCCGAGAGCATCCTGCCGCCGGCCAGGTAGGTCGTGCGGAAGGCCTCCACCGCCGAGCGCAGGGCGGCCTCGGTGTCCTCGGTCAGGGTGCCGGTCGAGGCGATGGCGGTGAGGACCTCGGTGTTGCGGCGCAGGTGGTCGAGGAGAGCGGCCTCGAAGGGCAGGACCTCGGAGACCTCGAGGTCGTCGAGGTAGCCCTGCGTGCCCGTCCACACGGCGGCCACCTGCTCCTGGACGGGGTAGGGCGTGAACTGGGGCTGCTTGAGCAGCTCCATGAGCCTCTCGCCTCGGGTCAGCTGGGCGCGGGTCGTGGCGTCCAGGTCGGAGGCGAACATCGCGAAGGCCTGCATCGAGCGGTACTGGGCGAGGGTGATCTTGAGGGTTCCCGCCACCTGCTTCATCGCCTTGATCTGCGCGGCCCCACCGACACGGGACACCGAGATGCCCACGTCGACGGCGGGCCGCTGGTCGGCGTTGAACAGGTCCGACTGGAGGAAGATCTGGCCGTCGGTGATCGAGATGACGTTGGTGGGGATGTAGGCCGACACGTCGTTGGCCTTCGTCTCGATGATCGGCAGGCCGGTCATCGATCCTGCACCGAGCTCGTCGGAGAGCTTGGCGCAGCGCTCGAGCAGGCGCGAGTGGAGGTAGAAGACGTCGCCGGGGTAGGCCTCACGCCCCGGGGGCCGGCGCAGGAGGAGGGAGACGGCACGGTAGGCCTCGGCCTGCTTAGACAGGTCGTCGAAGACGACGAGCACGTGCTTGCCCGCGTACATCCAGTGCTGTCCGATGGCCGAGCCGGTGTAGGGCGACAGGTACTTGAAGCCCGCGGGGTCGGAGGCCGGGGAGGCGACGATCGTCGTGTATTCCAGGGCGCCGCGCTCCTCGAGCACCGCCCGCACGGCGGCGATGGTCGAGCCCTTCTGCCCGGTGGCCACGTAGATGCAGCGGACCTGCTTGTCGGGGTCGCCGGTCTCCCAGGCCGCCTTCTGGTTGAGGATCGTGTCGAGGGCGATGGCCGTCTTGCCGGTCTTGCGGTCACCGATGATGAGCTGGCGCTGGCCGCGCCCGATCGGGATCATCGAGTCGATGGCCTTGAGCCCGGTCTGGAGGGGCTCGTGGACGGACTTGCGGGCCATGACGCCGGGGGCCTGGAGCTCAAGGGCCCGACGCCCCTCGGCGGGGATCTCGCCCAGGCCGTCGATCGGACGACCCAGGGGGTCGACGACCCTGCCGAGGTAGCCGTCGCCGACGGGCACCGACAGGACCTCCCCGGTGCGGCGCACCGTCTGGCCCTCGTCGATCCCCGCGAAGTCGCCCAGGACGACGACGCCGATCTGGCGCTCGTCGAGGTTCATCGCCAGGCCCGAGGTGCCGTCCTCGAAGGTGAGCAGCTCGTTGGCCATGACACCGGGCAGGCCCTCGACGTGGGCGATGCCGTCAGCGGCGAAGACGACGTGCCCGACCTCCTCGGCGGCCACCTGTGCGGGCTTGTAGGACGCGACGAACTCGTCCAGGGCGGAGCGGATGTCCTCCGGCCTGATGGTCAGCTCAGCCATCTGTCGTCTCCTTCGCTTCGTTGTGGCGGTCCCAGCCTGGGGCTCCCGCCGCGGTGTGGTGGGTCGTGGGGCGGGTCTAGCCCGCCAGGGCGCTGCGCACCGCCTCGAGGCGGTGGCGCACCGTGGAGTCGATGACCTGGTCCTGGACGACGACCTTGAGGCCGCCGATGACCTGGGGGTCGAGCGTGGCGTTGATCTCGACGTCCGTGCCCAGACGGGCCACGAGCAGGGCGCGCAGCCGGCCGAGCTGGACGTCGGACAGCGGGACAGCCGACACGACGTCGGCCACGACACGGTCCTGGAGCCGTGCGGCGAGCTCGGCGACCCGACGCAGGTTGCGCGGGACGCCGCCCT
The DNA here is from genome assembly GCF_900637165.1 of Actinomyces howellii. Classification (GTDB taxonomy): domain Bacteria; phylum Actinomycetota; class Actinomycetes; order Actinomycetales; family Actinomycetaceae; genus Actinomyces; species Actinomyces howellii. The sequence goes on from NZ_LR134350.1 coordinate 1,155,304, forward strand.
CAGCGCGGTGCCTCACGCACCACACGACCAGGCTCATCGTCGAGGAGGTCAGGTGCGCGCCGAAGACCTGCTGCGCGAGGCGCACGCGGTCCCGGCCGCGGGAGCGCCGCGAGGGCTCGAGCGCCCTGCGCAGCTCACGGTCGTGCTCGAGCGCGGCGCTCACCCCGAAGATCTCCTGCTCGACCTGCTCGAGGGTGCCCGCCGAGCGGGCACCGGTGAGGATGGCCTCGATGCCCAGGTCGTGAAGGGCCGAGATGAGGTCGACCGGGGCGGACCACCGCCCCCGGACCAGCGCCTGGAGCAGCTCGACGACCCGGTCGTCGACGCGTCCGTGGAAGAGGCGGTGCGCGAGATCGGCCTTGTCCTGGCCCGGACGACCGGGGTCGGTCAGCGGGGCGCTGAGCGAGCCGACCGCGACCTGGTGGGCCACGGCGAGGATCTGCTCACCGAGATCGAGTCCCTCGGGGCCCGCGAGGTCGAGGACGGGCTCCCAGGCCCGCGCGGCTGCCGCCCGGCTGGCGGCGGATCCCGTGTTCACCCTCGCCCCCGGGCGGACCTCACCGTGACCGCCTCGGCAGGAGCCTGCTCGAGCTCGTCGAGGAAGCGGTCGATGACCCGGGCCGACAGCTCGGTGTCGGCGAGCTGGGCCCCGATGATCCGCTCGGCGAGCTCGCTGGCCAGGAGGCCGACGTCGCTGCGCAGGGAGATCTGCGCGGCCTGCTTGTCGGCGCGGATCTGGCGCTCAGCGGCCTCCATGGCGCGGGAGGCCTCGCCCGAGGCGGCCTGGCGCGCCTCGGCGATGATCGCCTTGGCCTCGACCTGCGCGTTCTCGCGGATCCTGGCCGCCTCGAGACGGGCGTCCTCGACGAGCCGGGCAGCCTTGAGCTCGGCGTCCTTCTGGTCGCCCTTGGCCTTGTCGGCCAGGGCCAGGCCCTCCTCGATCCGCCGGGTGCGCTCGTCGAGCACGGCGTTGAAGCGCGGCAGGGCGTACTTGATGAGGACGACGGCGATGATGACGAAGCAGACCGTCCCCCACACGAGGTCGGCCAGCTGCGGGATGAACAGGAAGATGCCCTCCGGTGTCGAGGCGGCGGGCATCACCGCGGCGCCCACGGACATGGGACCCGTCCTCAGAAGGCGAAGCCGGCGGCGAAGCCGAGCAGGCCCAGGGCCTCGATGAGGGCGGCGCCGATGAACATGTTCGTGCGCAGGGCGCCGGCGACCTCGGGCTGGCGCGCGGTTCCCTCCTGGGTCTTGGCGACGAGAAGGCCGATGCCGATCGCAGGACCGAGGGTGGCCAGGCCGTATCCGATCGTGGCGATGTTGCCGGTCATGAGGTTCTCCTTGTGGGGGTCGGCGGCGCCGCGTGCACGGGGCCGGGTCGGTGGGGACGGTCACGGGAGCCGGCAGGTACCGGGCTCCCTGGCGGGCTCAGTGCATGTGCACCGAGGAGTCGATGTAGACGGCGGTGAGCAGGGCGAAGATATAGGCCTGGAGCGCGGCGACGAAGGCCTCGAACAGGACGAAGGCCAGTCCGGCAGCGAGCGTGACGACGCCGATGGCCTTGAACTCGGCGGAGGCGTAGAAGAACAGCGCGTTGGTGGCCACGAAGCACAGCACGAGCAGGAGGTGGCCGGAGATCATGTTGGCCATGAGTCGGATGGTCAGGGTCAGGGGGCGCAGGACGAAGGTCGACAGCAGCTCGATGGGGATGATGAGCGGGTAGAGGAAGACCGGCACCCCCGTGGGGATGAGGCTGCCCTGGACGAATCGCAGGGGGCCGTGCGCCCGCACGCCGGCGTAGACGAAGGCCGCGTAGGCCACGACGGCGAAGACCAGCGGCATGCCCACCACCCCGGTCGAGGCGATCTGGAGACCCGGGATGATCCCGGAGATGTTGAGGAAGAAGACCCCGAGGAAGATCGTCGTGAGGATCGGTGCGAAGCGGCGGCCGTGGACAGGGCCCAGGATCTCCTCGGCGATGTTGGTACGCACGAAGTCGAGGATCATCTCCAGGGCGTTCTGGAACCGGCCGGGGACGATCCGGGCCCGGGCGGCTCCGATGCCGAAGACGAGGACGAGGACCACGGTCATGATGATGCGGACCATCATGACGCGGTTGACCTCGAAGGGGCTGCCCAGGAGGGCGAAGGCCGGCGGGAAGAAGTCGTCGATGGAGGGTGGGTGGAACCCGCCCTCGGAGGACGCCGACGACGCCGGGACGAGGGACGACAGGCGTGCCGTCAGGGACGCGCTCGCGATCACCGGACCTCCTTGAGATGACGTAGGACGACGTGGGACACGGGCAGGACGGGACAGGACGCTCCTGGAGACCGCAGGGCGGCCCGGACCTCCGTGGGCTCGGGACACCATACGACGGGGGAGCCGGTGGCGCGTGACGACACCGAGCCCCGTGTCGAGCTTCGGCGCGCTGCGTCCGCAGCACACCGGTGCAGGTGGACAGCGTAGCGCACAGGATGTGTCGCCGCGGCGCCTCAGGACTCCTCGGAGCCGCCCGGGGGCTCGACGGTCAGGGCCCGACCGCGGGCCAGGACGAGGATCTCGGTGACGGTCACGGGCAGGAGGACGAGGGCGAGGGTGGCGAGGAACCAGCCCGGGCTGAGGCTGTCCTTGCGGGGACCGGCCAGGACGACGACACCGACCATCGTGATGATCTTGCCGAGGAAGGAGAGCATGACCCCGCCGGTGGCCAGGAGCGGGTGACGGTCCCAGGGGTAGGCCAGGGCCGCCACGGTGATGGCGGTCATGAGGGTGCCGGCGCCGGTCCCCCACCGGGCACCGCTCAGGGCCGAGCCCCCGGCGAGGACCCCTGCGGCCAGACCGGCCAGGACGGTCACGGCACCGACGACCGCGACGCGGGCTGCGGCGCGCCTGAAGACGGCTGTGTGGGTCTCGTAGGTCATCGACGGGCTCCCTTGGCGTGTCGGGCGCCCGAGCGGGTCACCCAGCCCCGCAGCCCGGGCATGAGGTCGACCGTGGCGGCGACCGCCGCCACGACGGCCGTCGTCGCCCCCACGAGGACGTAGTGCAGGGGGAAGAAGGCCATCGCGGCCATCGAGAAGGCTGCGACGGCGGCCCACAGGTACATGACGAGCACGGCGCGACGGTGGGAGTTGCCTGCGTCGAGGAGCCGGTGGTGCATGTGCATGCGGTCAGCGTGGAAGGGGCTGTGCCCGGCCCTGACCCGGCGCACGATGACCTGGATCATGTCGGCCAGCGGCAGGAGGAGGACGGCCAGGGGGATGAGCACGGGCAGGAAGACCGGGATCGCCCGGGAGCCGCCGATGCTCCCGGGGTCGATCTGCCCGGTGACGATGATGGTGCCCGCCGCCGAGACCAGGCCCAGCTGCATCGAGCCCGAGTCACCCATGAAGATCGTCGCCGGGTGGAAGTTGTGGGGCAGGAACCCCAGGCATATCCCGATGAGGGCGGCCATGACCGTGGCGGCCAGCGAGGTGTAGGACTGCGGGGAGGTGGTGCGGGTCAGGACGTAGACGTAGAGGAAGAAGGCGGTGGCGCCGATGCCGATGACGCCGGCGGCCAGGCCGTCGAGCCCGTCGATCCAGTTGACGGCGTTGATGGCGGCCAGGACGACGACGACGGTGGTCACCAGCGACAGCCGTGACGAGCCGATCGTGACCCCTCCGACCGGGAAGGTGATGAGCTGGACGCCCTGCCAGGCCATGACGACGGCGGCCAGGGCCTGACCGGCGAGCTTGGTCATCCAGTCCAGCTCCCACAGGTCGTCGACGACGCCGAGCACGCAGACGAGCCCGGCCCCCAGCACGACCGCCCAGGCGGAGGAGTCGATGACGTCGGACAGGTACGGCACGCGGGAGGCGACGCAGATCGCCGTGGCCAGGCCCAGGAACATGGCCACCCCTCCCAGCCGGGGGATGGGGGTGGTGTGGACGTCCCGGGACCGGACGGGGGTCAGGGCGTTGGACACGAGCGCGACGTGGCGCACGATCGGCACCGAGACGTAGGTGACGGCGGCTGCGACGAGCAGGACCATGAGATAGACCTTCACCGGGCCGCCTCCGCCGGGCGCGCACCGGCCGGGCCCGCCCCGGGCAGGGGGGCGCCGAGGACCCTCTCGAGCGCACCGGCCGCCACGACCCCCTCGCGCAGGAGGCGGGGGGCGTCGTCGCGCTCGCCTGCCAGCGACACGATGGTCGAGGGGACCGGGCCGGGGGTCGGCCCGCCGTCGAGGACGAGGATGTCGCCCCCCGGCTCGGCGCGGCGCCCGAAGGCCGCGGCGGCCTGGTGGGCGTCGGTGGCCGGAGGCATGCCGGTGCGGTTGGCGCTCGTGACGGCCATGGGCCCGGTCCGGCTCAGCAGGTCCCGAGCCAGGGGGTGGTCGGGCACGCGCACGGCCACCGTCCCACCTGTGTCTCCCAGGTCCCAGTCCACGCCCTCGGCCAGGGGCAGGACGAGGGTGAGGCCGCCGGGCCAGAAGGCGTCGGCCAGGTCGCGCGCTGCCGCGGGGACCTGCGCGACGAGCCCGGTGAGGTCCTCCATCGAGGCGATGAGCACCGGCGGGGGCATCTGCCTGCCGCGCCCCTTGGCGGCCAGCAGCCGGGCGATGGCCGCGCCGTCTGCGGCGGTCGTGCCGATGCCGTAGACGGTGTCGGTGGGGAGCAGGAGGAGACCGCCGTCGCGGACGTGGGCGACGGCGCGGTCCGGCTCGTCACCGCGGGCGGCGCCGGGCAGGGGGGCTGGGGAGAGCCGATGGGGCTGGTCGGTCACGACCCCCATCCTCGCACGGATCCTCCCTGCCCCGGTGCGGAGCGTGACGTAACTACTTCGACACCGAATCGCGACTCGACAGTGTCCCAGGGTGTCCCAGCCGTCGTTAGCCTGCCGTGGTGATGGATCCCCGTCCTCGCCCAGGTTCCCTTTCCCTTTCCGTTGGTCCCCGCCGCCCCGACCGCCGTCGTCGGCGGCGGGGACCAGCACGGACGACCCTCCTGCTCCTGGCCGCCCTGGCCTGCCTGAGCACCGTTCTCGTGCCGGTGCGGGCGGTGGCGGCCAGCTCGGTCGACCTCATCGTCCAGCTCAACGTACCCGCCACCGCCGGGGCGGGGTCGGCCTTCGAGGCGACGATCACGATCACGAACCGGGGCGCCGAGACCGCCACCGACGTCGGCCTGTCCCTTGTCATGGACGCCGGGACGGCCTCGATCGCGGCCACCGCCGGCACGGCGACGGGAGGGGCGAGCCCGGCTGAGCAGCTGACCGTCTCGGGGACGAGTGTGACCGGCACTATCCCCAGCCTGCCTCCTCTGGGCACGGTCACGGTCGTCGTGACCGGCCGCTACCCGGTGACCTCCTCGGCGGCCTTCGAGGCCGCCGCGACGGTGGGGCCTGCGGACACGGAGATCGACCCCTCGACGAACACGGTCACCCAGAACACCGCTCTCGATCGGTCCGCCTCGGTGTCGGTGTCCAAGACCCAGGACCTGAGCACCGTCGCCTCCGGGCAGACCCGCACCTACACCGTCACCTACACCAACACCGGAACCACCGACATCACCGGGCTGACGGTCCGCGATCAATACAACCTTGGGACCAACGCGACCCGGATCGAGTCCTCGGTGTCCTGCGCCCCCTCCTCCACCGCCCCCTGCCCCACCTGGGCCAACGGCACCACCCAGTCAAACACCAACACCACATTCATCTACCCGTTCAACAACCCCGTCAACCTGCCCGCGGGCACCAGCCTCGTGCTCACCGTCCCTGGAGTGCTGGGTGTTTTTCGGACTGTGTGTTTCGGTGTGTCAGGCCGCTTGTCTGCGGCCTAGGTGCTCGCCTTCGACCTCGTTGGGGGTGCGGTAGCCGAGGGTCGAGTGGAGACGTGTCTGATTGTATGTCAGCTCAATCCATGAGGCAATGTCGTTCACTGCGTTCCTACGTGTAGGGTACACCATGCGGTGGACCCTCTCGTTCTTAAGAGTCGCGTTGAATGACTCCGCCCAAGCATTGTCCCAGCACACCCCGGTGCGCCCGACGGACAGCCGTATGCCTGGAGTGCTGGGTGTTTTTCGGACTGTGTGTTTCGGTGTGTCAGGCCGCTTGTCTGCGGCCTAGGTGCTCGCCTTCGACCTCGTTGGGGGTGCGGTAGCCGAGGGTCGAGTGGAGACGTGTCTGATTGTATGTCAGCTCAATCCATGAGGCAATGTCGTTCACTGCGTTCCTACGTGTAGGGTACACCATGCGGTGGACCCTCTCGTTCTTAAGAGTCGCGTTGAATGACTCCGCCCAGGCATTGTCCCAGCACACCCCGGTGCGCCCGACGGACAGCCGTATGCCATACTTCCTCAGGTGGTCGGAGAACTGCTGAGAGGTGTACTGGCTGCCTCTGTCGGAGTGGAATATGGTTACCCCTCTCTTGTGGGGGCACCTGCGTACCGCCATGTCGATAGCGTCACAGACCAGGTCGGTGCGCATGTGGTCGGCCATCGCGTAACCGACTATCTTCCTCGTGCAGCAGTCCAGCACCGTTGCGAGATACACGAACCCAGCCCACGTGCGGATACAGGTGATGTCACCTACCCATTTGATTCCGGGTTTCTCGGCCGTGAAGTCACGGCGCACGAGGTCGGGACGCTCGCCCAGGTCACGGGCCGGGACGGTGGTACGGACCTTCCGGCGCGGTTGCGCGGCTCTCAGGCCCTGGGCGCGCATGACCGCACGCACAGTGTCCTGGCAGGTTGACACGCCTTGACGTCGCAGGGCTGCCGCGATGCGCCGGTACCCGTAGGCGCCGTGGGAGGCCTCGAACTCGGCCCGCACAAGAACCGCCAGCTCCTCCCGTCTCCTGACACGACTCGACTCAGCCCGCTCGCGCCAGGAGTAGTACCCGGACCTGGACACCCCGGCCCAGCGGCACATGGAGACAACAGGATACCTGCCTTCCTCGCGGCCCAGAGCCTGTACTTGTCGCTCACCGCTGTTCCTGCGCGAAGAAGGCCGCCGCTTTTTTCAGGAACTCGTTCTCCTGGCGCAGCTCGCAGTTCTCCGCCCTGAGCCTGGCTATCTGCGCGGACTCTGCGACCGCTTCACTTTCCTCCTGGCTGGAGTGCTCCTTCCTGTACCTCGCGACCCAGTTCCCCACCGTCTGGGGCACCAGGTCGTAGGAGGCCGCGACCGACGCGATCGTCCGGTCCTTCACAGGCGACCTCACGCACAACCTGCGCCTTGAACTCGTCCGAGTACTTCACCCTTGACATGGCTCCATCCTATCGAATCAGAAGAGAGACGAAAATCTCCCCTGTCCGAGAAACGCCACCCACCCCATCCCCGTCACCGCCACCCTCGGCTGCCTGCCCACCGGCTCCACCTCCAGCAACAACACCGCCTACGCGTTTCCACCCACCGGAATCCAGCTCAACCCCGCCAACCCCTCAGCCCGAGTCACCGGCACCCTGACCACAACCGTCTGCCCCACCGCCTCGGTGTCGGTGTCCAAGACCCAGGACCTGAGCACCGTCGCCTCCGGGCAGACCCGCACCTACACCGTCACCTACACCAACACCGGAACCACCGACATCACCGGGCTGACGGTCCGCGATCAATACAACCTTGGGACCAACGCGACCCGGATCGAGTCCTCGGTGTCCTGCGCCCCCTCCTCCACCGCCCCCTGCCCCACCTGGGCCAACGGCACCACCCAGTCAAACACCAACACCACATTCATCTACCCGTTCAACAACCCCGTCAACCTGCCCGCGGGCACCAGCCTCGTGCTCACCGTCCCCGTCACCGCCACCCTCGGCTGCCTGCCCACCGGCTCCACCTCCAGCAACAACACCGCCTACGCGTTTCCACCCACCGGAATCCAGCTCAACCCCGCCAACCCCTCAGCCCGAGTCACCGGCACCCTGACCACAACCGTCTGCCCCACCGCCTCGGTGTCGGTGTCCAAGACCCAGGACCTGAGCACCGTCGCCTCCGGGCAGACCCGCACCTACACCGTCACCTACACCAACACCGGAACCACCGACATCACCGGGCTGACGGTCCGCGATCAATACAACCTTGGGACCAACGCGACCCGGATCGAGTCCTCGGTGTCCTGCGCCCCCTCCTCCACCGCCCCCTGCCCCACCTGGGCCAACGGCACCACCCAGTCAAACACCAACACCACATTCATCTACCCGTTCAACAACCCCGTCAACCTGCCCGCGGGCACCAGCCTCGTGCTCACCGTCCCCGTCACCGCCACCCTCGGCTGCCTGCCCACCGGCTCCACCTCCAGCAACAACACCGCCTACGCGTTTCCACCCACCGGAATCCAGCTCAACCCCGCCAACCCCTCAGCCCGAGTCACCGGCACCCTGACCACAACCGTCTGCCCCACCGCCTCGGTGTCGGTGTCCAAGACCCAGGACCTGAGCACCGTCGCCTCCGGGCAGACCCGCACCTACACCGTCACCTACACCAACACCGGAACCACCGACATCACCGGGCTGACGGTCCGCGATCAATACAACCTTGGGACCAACGCGACCCGGATCGAGTCCTCGGTGTCCTGCGCCCCCTCCTCCACCGCCCCCTGCCCCACCTGGGCCAACGGCACCACCCAGTCAAACACCAACACCACATTCATCTACCCGTTCAACAACCCCGTCAACCTGCCCGCGGGCACCAGCCTCGTGCTCACCGTCCCCGTCACCGCCACCCTCGGCTGCCTGCCCACCGGCTCCACCTCCAGCAACAACACCGCCTACGCGTTTCCACCCACCGGAATCCAGCTCAACCCCGCCAACCCCTCAGCCCGAGTCACCGGCACCCTGACCACAACCGTCTGCCCCACCGCCTCGGTGTCGGTGTCCAAGACCCAGGACCTGAGCACCGTCGCCTCCGGGCAGACCCGCACCTACACCGTCACCTACACCAACACCGGAACCACCGACATCACCGGGCTGACGGTCCGCGATCAATACAACCTTGGGACCAACGCGACCCGGATCGAGTCCTCGGTGTCCTGCGCCCCCTCCTCCACCGCCCCCTGCCCCACCTGGGCCAACGGCACCACCCAGTCAAACACCAACACCACATTCATCTACCCGTTCAACAACCCCGTCAACCTGCCCGCGGGCACCAGCCTCGTGCTCACCGTCCCCGTCACCGCCACCCTCGGCTGCCTGCCCACCGGCTCCACCTCCAGCAACAACACCGCCTACGCGTTTCCACCCACCGGAATCCAGCTCAACCCCGCCAACCCCTCAGCCCGAGTCACCGGCACCCTGCGCACGACGGACATCACGACCGTGACTCGGGTGTCAACGAGCTCGCCTGAGCCGGGCGAGGAGCTGACCGTGTCCTCGGAGATCTCCAACGGATGTGGTGCGACGACCAACGTCCCGGTCACGATCACCCTTCCCAAGGCCGGCTTCACCGTCCCCGACGGGGCCACCCCGGTGTGCACGGCCTCCGGGGGCGCGACCTGCCCGACGGACCTCGTCTACGACCCCACGAGCCACACGGTGACCGGGACGGTGACCTCCGTGCCCTCCGGCGGCTCGGTCGTCATCTCCCTGACGGGCCGGGCGGGGGTCATCCAGTCCTTCGGCTCCTCGCAGCTCGTGACGACGAGCGCCCCGGACCCCTGGGACCTCACGCCCTCGACGAACACGTCCTCGACGACCTACGCCTATCGCAACACCCGCACCGACGTCACGGTGATCCACCGGGTCGAGGGCCTTCCCGCCACCGGGGCGCCCGAGGAGATGACCTTCACCGGGACCCTCACCTGCCAGGCCTCGGGCACCCACTCGGTGTCGGTCACCATCCCCGTCGGCTCGACCGAGGCCCGCACGACCGTGCCCGCCACCGTGTGGCTCAAGGACAGCTGCTCGATCAGCGTCGAGCACCCCGAGGCGCCGGCGGGCCTGTCCTGGGTATCGGGTACCCCGGCGATCCTGACCGAGGACACCGGGGGGGGGTGAGCGGCCCGGTGGAGCGGAGCTACACCTGGGTGCTCACCGACCAGCCGGCGGGCTTCCCCGTCGTCCCGCCCCTGCCCCTGACCGGGGGGACCGCGGCGGACACCCTCACCGTCGTGGGGACGGGCCTGGTCTTCCTCTCCCTCGTCCTGGCGGCGCTGCGCCGCCGCGCCCCCCGGACCCGACGCTGAGGAACCGGGAGCGCGTCGGGACAGCCGCGGAACAGCGACGGAGTGGCCCCAGCACGCCGGCCCCGATTAGCCGACGGCGAGGGCGACCACCCAGGCGGTGGCCGCCACGAGGCAGCCGCCGAGCTCGAGGACGATGGCCAGCCCCTGGGCCTTGACCGCCTCCCAGGCGGCGGCCCGGGCGGCAGGCTCCTGCCCCAGGCGCTGGAGCTCCCACAGGTAGACCCCGAGGGTGAAGCCCAGGGGCAGGCCGATGACCGGGACGGCGAAGAAGCCGAGGACGCCGACCACCCCGCCCACGAGCAGGGACCTGCCCGGCACCCCGGCACGGGTGAGCCGGCGCCCCACGAGGACGTACTTGCCGAACCCCGTCACGACGATCGCGACCGCTGCGACCGCGAGGGCCACCCAGGCGGCGGTGCCCCCGGTCAGGACCGCCCAGGCCGCGACCGCGGCCAGGACGAGCAGGGGTCCGGGGTAGACCTGGGTGAGGGCGCCGCCCAGCCCGATGAGGATGACCAGTGCGACGACGACGTTGAGCGCGATCTCCACGGTCCAAGGCTCCCACACCGGCCTCTCGTCATGCGCCCGGACGGTCGGGACCGGGAGTCGGGAGTCCTTACACGATGCGCCGCGCCGCCGCCCACCGGGTCAGCTCGTTGCGGTTGGACAGCTGGAGCTTGCGCAGGACGGCCGAGACGTGGGTCTCGACGGTCTTGACCGAGATGAACAGCTCGGAGGCGCACTCCTTGTACGTGTAACCGCGGGCGATGAGCCGCATGACCTCACGCTCCCGGGAGGACAGGCGGTCGAGCTCGGAGTCGGCCACGGCGACCTCCCCCGCACCGGCACCGAAGGCGTCGAGGACGAAGCCGGCCAGGCGCGGGGAGAAGGCCGCGTCCCCCGCGGCCACCCGCCGCACGGCCTGAGCGAGGTCCTCGGTGGAGATCGCCTTGGTCACGTAGCCGCGAGCGCCGGCCCGGATGACCCCCACGACGTCCTCGGAGGCGTCGGAGACCGACAGCGCCAGGAACCGGGTCCCCGGGACGTCGCGGCAGGCGCGGACGACCTCGGCCCCTCCCCCGCCGTCGCCGCCGGGGAGGCGGACGTCGAGCAGGACGACGTCGGGGGTCAGGGCGTGGACCGCCGCCACGGCGCCCTCGACGTCGTCGGCCTCGGCCACGACGCGCAGGTCCGGGGCGTGAGCGGTCAGCTCGGCGCGCACCCCGGCGCGTACGAGGGCGTGGTCGTCGACCACGATGAGGTTGAGCGGCTCGCTCATCGTTCTGTCATCTCGTTCATCTCTCGTGTCCTGCGTGTGCCCATGGTCCTCGGGTGCTCTCGTCCTGCGCCCCCTCAGGGGCCCGCCGGTTGCGGGCCCGTGGGGGCGGGCAGGGCCAGGTGGACCTCCGTGCCCCGCTCGAGGCGCCGGAGGCGGGCGGCCCCGCCGTGACGCTCCATGCGCCCGACGATCGACTCACGCACCCCGTGCCGGTCGGGGGCGACCTCGTCGAGGACGAAGCCCGGACCGCGGTCACGCACGAAGACCTCAAGGCGCTCGGGGGTGATCTCGGCGTAGACCGACACGGGGGCGGCGCCGTGCCGCACCGCGTTGGACAGGGCCTCGCGGGCGGCCGCGACGATGACCTCGGTGGCGCGGTCCGGGGCACGGTCGCCCACGACGACGAGGTCGATGGGCACCCCGTGGAGGTCCTCGATCTCACCGACGAGGTCGCGCATGGCGTCCCCGACCGAGGTCCCCGCGGCGGGGCGGTCGGTGTAGAGCCAGGCGCGCAGCTCACGCTCCTGGGAGCGAGCCAGACGGGCGACGGTCTCGGGCTCGTTGGCCCTCCTGCGGATGAGGGTGAGGGTCTGGAGGACCGAGTCGTGGAGGTGGGCGGCGATGTCGGCGCGCTCGGCCTCGCGCGCCTCGGCCGCCCGCGTCGCGGCAAGGGCCTGGTTGGTGCGCAGCCACAGGGGCGCCAGGACCAGCCCGATCCCGGCCACGAGGGCGCCGCCGACCAGCGCTCCGGCGACGAGGTTCCTCAGGGAGGTGTCGGTGCCGATCCACGCGAGGATCCCCAGGGCGGACAGGAAGACGCCCACCGCGAGTCGGACCATCGCCGCGCGGTCGCGGCTCGGGCCGGTGACGGCCTCGACCTGGGACCAGGCCAGGGCGGCCCCGGCCACGACCACCATGGCGGGCAGGAACCACCCCGATCCCCCCAGCAGCCCGTGGCGCCACAGGACGACCGCACCGGCTGCCAGGAGGAGGCAGACCCCGAGGACGACGAGCTGGCGCCGGGGGGAGGCGGAGCCCTCCCGAGCGCCGGCGTCCTGGACGCCCAGACGCCCCGCCAGCCGGGCGCGCGCCGCAGGGAGGTCTCCGGCGCCCTCGGCCCACGGGTCACCGACGGGGACGAGCAGCCACAGCAGGAGGTAGAGCAGGGCCCCGCAGCCGCCCAGGGCACTGGTCAGCACCAGGACGATGCGCACGGTGGTGACCGGGACCCCCAGGTGGGCGGCCAGGCCCGCGCTCACTCCGGCCAGGACCCTGCCTGACGGGAGCGCGGTCCCGTCGGGGCGCGTGCGCGGGGGGCGGCGCAGCGGCAGCCGTGGCCCGCCGGAGTGACCAGTGGGTCCGGCGGCTGGCACGGGCGTCACGGGGGTCATGAGGCAATCGTGGCACGCAGCGGGCCTGCCGCGCGGTCCTCAGGGCCGCAACCAGGGTCGGTCGAGGCCGATGTGGGGGACCGTTCAGGGCATTCCCCGATCCTGGGAGGGGCACCAGGAGAGGACGATAGTGCCATGCACGACTCGACGAACGACTCATCCGGCCCCCCATCCGACTCCTCCCCCAACGGGACCGCCCCGCAGCGGCCCAACGAGGGTGAGCAGGCACGTTCGCACCAGCCTCCGCCAGAGGCCGCCGGCCAGGCCCCGCGCTGGCAGGGCACCGCGGGTCCACCTCCGGGTACTCCGCCCCCCGGCTGGCAGGGATCCCCCCGCCCAGGCCCCATGGAGGGGTTCTTCGCCTCCGTGCGCCGCACGGGCATGGTGCGCACCGACCAGCGCTGGGCCGGGGGCGTGGCGGGCGGCACGGCTCGCCGGCTCGGGGTCGACCCGGTGCTCGTGCGCTGCGTGTGGGTCGTCCTCACGCTCCTGACGGGCCTGGGCCTCGTGCTCTACGGCATCGGCTGGGCTCTTCTCCCCGATGAGAGGGACGGGCGCATCCACCTCGAGCAGGCCCTCGTCGGGGACGTCGACGCCGGCCTGGCGGGGGCGATCGCCTCGGTCGTCGCCGGGGTCGCCCTGCTGGACGGGATCATCCTGCCGGGCCTGCCCTTCGTCGTGTGGGACGGCGACGGCCTCGCCGACGCGTTCTGGGCGGTGGCGTGGACCGGCGCGCTCATCGGTCTCGTGCTCTGGCTCATCGCGGGCCGGCGCTCCCGCAGGACACCCCCCGGCGGGCCCACGCCGGCAGGTCCCCCCTCCCCTGGCGTCCCGGGCGTCCAGCCCCAGGCTCCGTCAGCGCGACCTGCACCGGGTTGGCAGCAGGCCGCCTGGGCGGAGGGCGCCGCGGCGGCGCGCGCCGCGGGTCCGTCGTGGGCACCGGCCCAGCCCGGTCCGTACCCTGCCGGGCCCTCCTCGCCCTACGTGTCGACCCGGCCGGTGCCCGTCGTCGGTCCGCAGTACCCCGGCCCGATCCCGCCGCAGCCCCGGGTCCCGGGGCCGGGGCGGACCGTCAGCCTCGTCGTGTGCGGGCTCATCCTGCTCGGTGTCGCGGCCCTGTGGCTGGCTGACGCGCGCGACCTCGTGCACCCCGCCGTCGCCGTCTTCCTGTGCGTGGCTGGCGTCACCGCGCTGCTCGGCCTGGGCGTGCTCGTCTCGGGGCTGCGCGGCCGTCGAGGCGGGTGGATGACCGGCTGGGGATGGGCTGCCGCGGCCCTGTGCCTGCCGATGATCCTCGTCGGGACGCTCTTCCCCCCCAGCACGCTGCCCTCCACCGTGCGCGCGGGGTCGACGACGCTGACCTGGCAGGACATCTCCGCCGAGCTGACGAGCTCCCCGTCCGGACAGGCGGTCGTCGAGCTCGAGGACTACGCGGCGGGCGACATCACCATCGACCTCACCGACATGCCGGACCAGGCCCTGAGCACCGACAGGACGGTGCGCCTGCGGGTGGGGGCGGGGACTGTCAGGGTCGTCACCGCCCCGAGCCGGCCGGTCACCGTCGAGGCCTCAGTCAACGCAGGAGAGGTCACCAGCGCGGTGGGACAGGGGTGGTCCCTCAACGGGGTGCCCGTGGAGACCGCGCGCACAACCGTCCCGTGGACCCAGGGGTGGACCGTGGACGGCGAGAGGGTGACCTGGTACGACACCGCGATCCAGGGCACGAACACGACGGCGCGTCTGTCGACCCCGGCGGCCCAGGACGCCGCGGCAGGGCTGACCGTCAGCGCCGAGCTCGGTGCCGGTGAGGTGGAGGTCGAGGCCCGGCAGGACGCCGTCGTGTGGGAGGGCAACGCCACCGAGGACGTCTGGGTCGTCGAGGGATGGACCGACACGACCGGGCGGTGGACCGAGGCCGCGGACGGCATGGCCGTCCCGGGGCTGACCCACCGTGCTGTCAGCAGCGGCGCCGCTGAGCAGTGCCTCGAGCGCGCGGGGGTCGTCGATGACGTCGACCCTGAGGAGGACCGGGAGCTGTCCCTGACCTCCGGGCAGCGCACGAGCTACGACGCGTGCCTCGAGGAGGTCCTGGCCGACGGGCGGGGCGTGTCGGACCGGGGCGCCTCGGCGACACCCGGGGCCACCGAGACCCCGACGCCGTCCCCGGCCTCCCCGACCCCCCAGGCGCCCGCCCCGAGCGAGACCGCCCAGACGCCCTCACCCGCCGCGACCAGCTGAGACCCCAGGAGGACCCCACCATGACACCGACTCACGACACCGACACCACCGAGATCGGGCCCCGCGCCGAGGGGACCGACCCCGAGGCGGGCCTCGCCGACGAGATCCACCGGGACAGGCCGGTCGCCTCGGCCGACCGGGTGTGGAGCGCCTCGAGCCTCGAGAACGAGCCGACCGACGACCCGCGGCGCGGGCCCCGCCGTGGGACCGTGACCTGGGGGGTCGTGCTGTGCCTCATCGCCGGGCTGCTCGCGGCGGTTGGTCTGGGCCTGCACGTCGACATCGTGGCCCTGGGCATCATCGTCCTGGCCGGCGCCGGGATCGCGCTGCTCGCCATGGCGCTGGTTCCCTCCAAGCGGACGCAGGGCTGAGCCGACCACAGGTGCGCGGCCCGGGGCGACAAGCCCCGGGCCGCGCATCTGTGCGCTCCGGTCTCAGCCCTGGTGGACGATCGCGGTCTTGAGCCGGTCGACCGCCTCGTCGTCGAGCAGCATCCGGACGATCTCCAGGCCGAAGTCGACGGCGGTGGCCATGCCGCGGCTCGTCACGAGGTTGGCGTCCACGACGACGGGCTCCTGGCTCGTCACGGCACCGTGAGCGTCCAGGACGTGCAGGAAGCCGGGGTTCGCGGTGGCGCGGCGGTCGGCCAGCAGCCCGAGCTCGGCCAGGATCGAGGGGGCGGCGCAGATGGCGGCCAGGGGGAGGTCGGCTCCCATCCGACGGGCCACCTCGGCCACGACGGTGGGGTCGGAGCGCAGGTTCGGCGTGCCCGGCAGGCCGCCGGGCAGGACGAGCATCGTGTAGGAGGCCAGGTCGGCCTCCGACAGCAGGGCGTCGCAGCGCACCGTGACCCGGTGGGAGGAGGTGACCTCGAGGTCCTCACCCACAGCGAGCATGTCGACGGCGATGCCCGCCCGGTACAGGATGTCGATGACGGCCAGGGCCTCGACCTCCTCCAGTCCCGGGGCGATGAGGACGGCGACGGTGGCGTCGGTCGAGAGCTGGTCGGGGGTGGGCACGGTTCCTCCTGCGAGCTGGCTGGGGCGGCCCGGGCGGGCGCCCTGGGCTCGACCCTACTCGCGCCCGCGACCGCGGGGTAGGACCGGCCCGGTGGCGCCGGTGCTCGCGACGACGGCGCCGCCGTCAGCGGACGGTGGTGAGCAGGTGGAGGTCCTGGGCGAGCACCGGGGCGGCGGCCTGGGGGACGTAGACGGACAAGCCGCCGTCGGACACGGGCAGCTCGAGGCCCCCCTCGTCGTCGACGAGCGCGTCGGGGTGCCCGCCGATGACGCACACCCAGGTCCCCCCGGCGTGCCTGGCGCCGACCTCGACGCGGCACGTGGCGGCCCGGCGGTCGGAGATGACGACGGCCACGCCTGAGGCGGGGTGCGCCTCGTCGCCCTCACGGGCGAAGGCGATGAGGTCGGGGCCCCCGACGGCCTCGTGCTGGGGGCCGTGGGCCAGGCGCCGCCGGGCCTGCATGAGCACCGGCAGGTCCGTGACGGCGGGGATGTCGCCGGTCTCAGGGGTTCCGAACAGGTCTCCCCAGAAGACGCAGGGGGTCCCCTGGGCGCGCAGGAGGATGAGGGCGTAGGCGGCCGGCTTGAACCAGGGCGCGACCGCGGACTGGAGGGACTGGCCCGGCTGGGTGTCGTGGTTGTCCACGAAGGTGACGGCGTGGGCGGGGTCCTGCTCGACGAGCGTGCCCTCGAAGAGGCGGGACAGGTCGACCTCGCCCCCGGAGCACGAGGCCCGGTGGAGCTGGAAGTGCAGCGGGGTGTCGAACAGGCTCATGACCGGGTCCGGGCCGAGGTAGGCGCGCAGCTCGGCGACGTCACCCGACCAGTACTCCCCGACCGCGGGCACCGCCGCCCCGGTGGCGCGGCGCATCTGGGGCAGCCAGTCCCGGTAGAAGTCCCGGGACATGTGCTTGAGGGCGTCCAGGCGCACGCCGTCGACCCCGGTGGTCGTCAGGAACCACCTGCCCCACCGGGTCAGCTCGGCCACGACCCTGGGCTCGTCGAGGTCGACGTCGGCACCCATGAGGTAGTCGAAGTTGCCGTGCTCGGCGGTGACCTGCTCGTCCCACTCCTTGCCCTCGAAGAGCCACACCCCCGCGCGCCCCTCGCTCTCGTCCCAGTCGGCTCCTGTGAAGCAGTGCCAGTCCCACGTGAAGTCGGAGTGGGCGCCGGCGCGGCCCGGGAAGGTGAACCGGGTCCAGGCCCTTACGGGGGTGGGGCCCGACAGGTGGCGGGTGCGGTCGGCCGGGTCGACCTCGACCGCGGTCACCTCCTCGAGCTCGTCGGCGCCCATGCGGTGGTTGAGGACGACGTCGGCCAGCACCGTCATGCCGGCCTCGTGCAGAGCCGAGACGGCGGCCAGGTACTCGTCCCTCGTCCCGTACTTTGTCGCGACGGTGCCCTTCTGGTCGAACTCCCCCAGGTCGTAGAGGTCGTAGACCCCGTAGCCGACGTCCCGGGCCCCCGCCTGGCCCTTGTACGCCGGAGGCAGCCAGATCGCGCTCACCCCGGCGCTGGCGAGCAGGTCGGCGTTGTCCGCCAGGAGCCTCCAGTGGGAGGAGTCGGCTGCCAGGTCCCAGGCGAAGCCCTGGAGGAGGATGGGGTTGTCGGCCGCTGACGGCGGCTGGAGCGGTCCAGCGGGCGCTGCGGGCTCAGCGGGCGCTGCGGGCTCAGCGGGCACGGCGGGCACAGCGGGCACGGCGGGCACAGCGGGCACGGCGGGGCGGTCGTTCACAGGATCCGATCCTCCCACGCCCCCTCCCCCGAGATCGGGACATATGACACCTCGAGATCGGGACATATGACACCCCGAGATCGGGACTTGTGACACCTCGAGATCGCCGCATCTGGCACAGTGGCGCCGCGAGGAGCCCTCCGCTCGGTTCCCGCTCAGTCCTCGAGCACTCCCGCCCACGACAGGAAGTCGGTCGAGGCCGTGACCGCGAGCTCGAAGCGCTCGTCGCCAAAACCGTGCCCGGCTCCGGCCACCCGGATGAGCCGGGCATCGGTCAGGGTCCGCAGGGCCGCCTCGGAGACCTCGATGGGCACGGCGCGGTCCCGGTCGCCGTGGACGAGCAGGACCGGACGGCGCAGGGCCGCCAGCTGGGCCTCGACGTCCAGGCCCCACATGTCCTGGGCGTACCGGCGGCCCAGAACCATCTGCCCGTCGTCGACGCCGTGGCTGAAGCGGTCGGGGACCGCGGCCGGGGTGGAGAAACGGGCCCTCAGGCCCGCGGGGGCGCGCAGCGCCGGGTACCACAGGACCAGTGCAGCCACCTGAGCGGGGCGACGCGCCGCTGCGAGCACGGCGACGAGACCGCCCAGGGACCTGCCGAACAGGGCGGTGCGGCCGGTGTCGACAAAGGGCCACGACCAGGCGGCGGCCAGGACCGCCTCGAGGTCGGCCAGCTCGGTGAGCACCGACATCCCCGTCGTCTCGCCCGCCGTCGGCGCGCCGCCGCCACGGAAGGTGGGGCACACCGCCACGGCGCCGGCTGCTGCGAGCCTCTGCGCGACGGGGGCCACGCGCAGGCCGGACTCCCCGAGCCCGTGGCAGCACACGACCAGCGGCGCGCGCACTCTCCCAGCGGCGGCCTCTCGGGGGACGTAGACAAGGGCCTGGACCGCGGGCCCCAGTCCCGCCGGGTCGGGGGCTCCGGCCACCGGGGCACTCATCTCACGGGCGAGGTAGTCATTCACTCCGGCATTGTGCCCCGCTGTCCCCCCGGGTGCTCGTGGAGCGAGGCGCCGTCGTCCTCAGCGACCGCGCCCCCTGGGGGCATGACAAGCACGCTGCCTGCCGCCATGAGGACCACCGCGAGGAGGAAGGCCGCCCCGGGGGCGGTGCGGAACAGTGCCCAGGACAGTCCGGCGCCGATGAACGGGGCGACCGCGTAGAAGGCCGCGGTGCGGGCAGCACCCAGTCCGCGCTGGGCAGCGACGTACAGGGTGATGGACAGTCCGTAGGCGAGAAAGCCGAGCAGCAGGCTCATCCCGATCGTCCCCGGACCCGGCATCCGCTCACCGGCCAGGCCGGCCACGACCAGCGCACCGGTCCCGGACCCCAGGCCCTTGACGATGACGATCTGGACCGGGTCCTTGTCCGAGATTCGGTGCGTG
This sequence comes from Actinomyces howellii, assembly GCF_900637165.1. Lineage (GTDB taxonomy): Bacteria > Actinomycetota > Actinomycetes > Actinomycetales > Actinomycetaceae > Actinomyces > Actinomyces howellii. The sequence continues at coordinate 1,174,513 of NZ_LR134350.1, forward strand.
CAGTTGTTCTCCAGACCCCAGCAGGTGGCAGCCGCCAGGACGGGTACCGATCCGGTCGAGAAGCGCAGGGCCTCTCCGTCCTCGAGGGACAGCAGGGCGCAGGCGGCGGTGGTCGTGCAGATGCCGGCCTACAGCCGCAGGCCGTGACGCTCGCCGAAGACCAGCGAGGCGATCACGGTGGTCGCGACGATCTCGAAGTTGTTGAGCAGCGCGACGTTGGCCGCCTCGGCACGGTCCAGGCCGAGCAGGAGCAGGATCGGGGCGAGGACGTCGAGCCCGACCATGACGACGACGTAGGGCAGGTCCGCCCTCGACAGCCCCGGGAGCCCAGGGCCCCGCCGCGGGCCGCGTACCGCCAGACGGCGCAGGAGCGCGATCGCCGCCATGCCTCCGCCGGCACCGAGGTAGAGCAGTGCGGCGAGCACACCCGGATCGGCGTCGTCGAGGAGGATCTTGGCCACCGGGGTGCTCAGCGCGTAGAGGGCGGCGGCAAGCAGCGCCCACACGACGGAGCGACGCAGGCTTCTCGGGGCAGCCGGCGGGCGCTCTCCGGTCCGACCGTCTGCCACTCCATGGCCATGGTGTACCGCGCGGCGGCCCCGGTCTCCACGGACAGACTGCGGTCTCCGTCCGTCACCGGACACGATCGCCGATCTGTCCGGAAGGCCCCACCGCGGCGCCCGTACGGCCGGGGGGATCAGGCATGACACCCGCGGGCAGGGACGGTCGCCCGGACCGCCGCAGAGCCCGCACACGCCGTGCGGTCGAGCACGCCTTCATCGAGCTCGTCGGCGAGAAGGGGTACACGGGGCTGACCGTCCAGGAGATCCTCGACCGGGCGGATGTGGGTCGGTCGACCTTCTACACGCACTTCCACTCCAAGGAGGACCTCCTCGGCCTCGTCGTCGTGTCCATCTGCGACCACGTCCTGGCCCCGAGCGCGCCCGAGGGCACACATGACTTCACCACCCGACGGGAGCCGGTCGACATCGTCGAGCACATCCTCACCCACGTCGCCGACGAGGGCTCGGCCGTGCGCGCGCTCCTGACCGGTGGGACCGGCGCGCCCCTCGTGCACCGCCTGCGCGAGGCGCTCACCGAGCGCGTCGACACGATCTTCCCCGAGGTGCTCCGCTCAGCCGGGTCCCTGCCGGCCGGGGAGGACTCCTTCCTCCGCCACCACCTGGCCGGGACCGTGGTCGAGGCGATCCTGTGGTGGTCCGATGAGGGCTTCCGCACCCCCGCGGGCACCGTCGCCGCACGGTGCCTGGCGGTGACCGACCCGCTCAGGCACCGCTGCTGACAGGTTCTGCGTCGCCCGCTCCAAGGGCTCTCACCGGGCCCCCTGCCGTCAGCGTCCGGCGAGCCTCCACACGGCCCGCACGACCCGGGCGGCCTGCAGCTCGAGCTCGGCGCGGGTCAGGACGGTCTCGCCCTGCCCGTCCAGCGCCGCGAGGACCCCCTGTCGGTCGGCCTCTGAGCCGGGCATGAACAGTTCGTTGCCCGCCTTGACGGTGGGGGCCGCCGTGGCAGGCGGGTGGGTCAGGTCGTGGCGAGCCATCCCGTGGACGACCCAGTCGGTCATGATGAGCCCCTGGTACCCCCACTCCTGGCGCAGGACGACCTCGTTGAGGTCGTGGCTCTCGGAGGCGTGGACGCCGTTGATGAGGTTGTAGGAGGTCATGAGGGCGTGGGGGCCGGCCTCGCGCACGACGATCTCGAAGCCGCGCAGGTAGAGGTCCCGCAGGGCCCTGCGGCTGACGAGGCTGTTGGAGTTGAGCCGGTTGGTCTCCTGGTTGTTGGCGGCGACGTGCTTGATCGTCACGCCGCGACCGGGACGGGACTGGACGCCGCGGGTGATGGCGGCGGCGAGGCGGCCGGCCAGGAGGGGGTCCTCCGAGAGGTACTCGAAGTTGCGTCCGCACAGGATCGAGCGGTGGAGGTTGAAGGCCGGTGCGAGCCACAGGTGGACGCCGAAGTGCTCCATCTCGGCGCCGACGAGCTCGCCGAGGCGCTCGGCCAGGTCGGGGTTCCAGGACTGGGCGATCGCGGTCCCGATGGGGATGGCGGTGGCCCACTGGTGGTGGATCGAGGTGGGGGCGCGGTCCTGGGAGTCGGCCCCGATGATGTCTCCGAGGACCTCGGAGGCCTCCTCGTCCCACAGCTCGAGGAAGTCGGCCGGGACGGACGGGCCCAGCGGGAAGGCGCCGTCGTCGTCCACCCCGTACTCGGCGGCCAGGCGCAGGCCGGCGGGCCCGTCGGCCATGATGAGGCTGGCCAGGCCCGGCACGCGGGTCGTCGTCTGCCCGGCGGCGCCGACCACCGTCTGGGACGCGGCACCGACGATCGACTGGGACTCCCCACCGGTGCGGTAGTCCCCCAGGACGAGGTAGGACAGCTCCTCGTCGGACAGCTCGGCGACGAAGGACAGCTCCTCGGACAGCTCGACCGCCTCGCCGTCGTCCCGGCGGCGCAGGCACCCGGGGTCGAGGCGCAGGCGCGGCAGGTCGTCGGGGACCTCGACCGCGACGGGGCTCGTCGGCATCCAGTCGGTGAAACCGGGGTCGCCCAGGGCGTCGTGCACGACGCGCACGACGGCGCGCTCGTCGAGCTCGAGCACCGCCACCGGGTCGGTGTCCCGGCTTGAGGTGCCCAGGCGCACGAGGTAGTCGCCGGCCTCGAGCACGGTCTGGCCGGAGGCGGCGTCGAAGGAGGCGAGGTCGGCCAGGTCGACGGCCACGGCGAGCTCCTGGCTCGCCCCCGGGGCGAGCTCGTCGGTCTTGGCGAATCCCGCCAGGACCTGGAAGGGCTGGTCGAGCCTGCCGGCCGGGACGCTCACGTAGACCTGGACGACCTCGCGCCCGGGACGCGCCCCGGTGTTCGTCACCTCGGTACGGACGGTCAGTGCGGAGCCGTCGAGCGCGACCTCGGCCGCCCCCAGGGCGAAGGTGGTGTACCCCAGGCCGTGGCCGAAGGGGAACAGGGGCTGGGCCCCCACCGAGTCGAAGTAGCGGTAGCCGACGTAGACACCCTCGGTGTACCGGGTGTCATCGGGGTGGCCGAACTCGCCGACGCCGCCGTAGGAGTCCCAGGGGGCCCAGGTCGTCGACAGCCTGCCCGAGGGGTAGGCCCGCCCGAGCAGCACGTCGGTGAAGGCCTCGCCCACCGGTGCGCCGAGCTGGGAGAGCAGGAGGATGTTGCGCACGTGCGCCACAGGACCCAGGTCGACCACGCCGCCGACGTTGAGCACGAGCAGGAAGCGCTCGAAGCGGGCGTCGAGCTCGAGGATGTCGCGGACCTCGGCGTCGGTGAGCAGGACGTCACCGGGCTGGGCGCGGCGGTCATTGCCCTCCCCCGACACGCGCGACAGGACGTAGACCGCCGCCTCGCCCTCGCCGCTCAGGGGCATGTCGTGCTCGGGCTCGGGCATGACGGCGCCCATGCCGTGGATGACCGCGGGCACCCCCTCCTGCGCGGCCTCGGTGCGCAGGCGGTCGAGGAACTCCTCGCGCGCGCGGGCGTGCAGGGCGTCGTAGGCGTCGAGCCACTCGGTGGTCGTGATCGTGAAGCCGGCCGCCGTCATGGCCTCCTCGATGGTCGACACGTGGCGGGAATTGACGTCGCCGCTGCCGGTACCGCCCTTGAGGGTGCGTCGTGCTCCCGACCCGTACAGGGCCACCGTCCCGGGAGCCGACAGGGGGAAGGTCCCGTCCGAGCGCAGAAGGACCATGCACTGGGGAGCGAGCTGGCGGACGACGGCGAGGTGGGCGGCCTCATGAGGGGCGAGGTCTGGGCGTGACTCCACGGTGAGTCCCTTCAGTCAGTCTGGGTGGGTGGCACCCGTCCTCGGGTGCCACCCACCCAGACTACCTTCTAGTTAGTAGGTAGGGAAGAGGGTGGACTCGCAGGCCGTCGCGGCTCAGCCCGCCGGGCGCGGTACGACGAGGGCCTCCGCGGAGGAGCCTGCGCAGGTGTGCCACACTCGGTGGCGTACGCCGCCCAGCGCGCAGGAGGCTCGGATGATCGACAACGTCCACGAGCGCGTCATCGCCGCACCCGCACAGGCTCTCGGCCCGCTCTTAGACGGCCTGGGCAGGCAGGATGACCGGCTGTGGCCCTCGGACCGGTGGGACCCGATGGTGCTCGACCGTCCCGTGGCGGTCGGGGCCGACGGCGGGCACGGACCGATCCGCTACGTCGTCACCGAGTACGAGCCCGGTCGCCGAGTGCGCTTCTCCTTCCACAAGGAGACGGGCATCGAGGGTTTCCACGAGCTGAGCATCACGAGCCTGGACCCCCGGCGCTGCCGTCTGCGGCACGTGCTGCGCGGGCGGGCCACGGGGAGCATGCGCCTGCTGTTCGGGATACTCGTCGAGCCGCTGCACGACGCCGTCGTGGAGGACCTTCTGGACAACGCGGAGAGGGAGGCGACCGGAACGGTGAGTCGGCCGGGGCGCCGGGCCCTGCGGGCGCGGCTGTGGTCGCTCCTGGTCGAGGGCCGTCAGGGCAGGAGGAGCAGGCGCTGAAAGCAGGGCGGGTCCGAGCAGCACCGATCATCTAGGATCCGAGCGTCCCGACAAGGGACACGGGCACAGGGCAGGAGGGCAGGCGTGGTCGGGCTGGGCACGGTCATCAACGTCGCGGCGATCGTCGTGGGGGGCACGGCCGGCGCACTCGTGGGCTCACGGATCTCGCGACGCTTCCAGGAGACCCTGCACGCCGCCTGCGCCGTCGCCGTCATGTTCGTCGGCATCGCCGGCGCCATGCAGGGCATGCTCGCCGTCGTCGGCGGCGAGCCGGCTGGGCCCACCCTCGAGGCCGGCCGCACCCTGCTCGTCGTCCTCAGTCTCGTCCTGGGCGCGCTCATGGGCGAGGCCCTCGACCTGCACACCGGGATCATGACCGTCGGGGAGTGGCTCCGGCGGCGCACGGGGAGCGTCTCGGACTCGCGTTTCACCGACGCCTTCGTCACCGCCTCGGTGACCGTGTGCGTCGGGGCGATGGCCGTCGTCGGAGCCATCGAGGACGGACTGAGCGGGGACTACTCCGTCCTGACCGTCAAGGCGGTCCTCGACCTCGTCATCGTCCTGGCCATGGCCGCCTCGATGGGCCGCGGCTGCGTCTTCTCCGCGATCCCGGTGGCCCTGTTCCAGGGATTCTTCACGGCCACGGCGGTGCTCATCAAGCCGGTCATGACCCCCGAGGCGCTCGCCAACCTCTCGACGGTCGGCTCGGTCCTCATCTTCTGCGTGGGCCTCAACCTGCTGTGGCCCGGGAGGATCAAGGTCGCCAACCTCCTGCCGGCCATCGCCATCGCCCCGGCCGCCGCTCTCCTGCCCTTGTCGCTGTAGGGTCCGCGCGCCACGACCTCAGCGCCTGGCCGTGGTCGATCCAGCCAGCTCCTTGTCCCCCGGCCGGGCCAGCGGGCCGACGACCTCGTGGGGCAGGTAGGGCTCCTCGAGGTAGGCGACCTCCTCCGGGGAGAGCACGAGGTCGAGGGCGCGCACGGCGTCGTCGACGCGGCTGGGCCGCGAGCAGCCGACGATCGGCGCGGCCACGCCCTTGGCCCAGTGCCAGGCCAGGGCCACGTCGGCCATGGGCACCCCGTGACGCTCGGCGAGCTCGGCGACCCGGGAGATGACAGGCATGTCGAGCTCGCGCGCCCGGTCGTACTTGGCCCGCATCGTGGAGTCGGTCGTCGAGCGCACGGACTCGGAGTCCCAGGTGGCGCGCGTGAGGTGCCCCGAGGCGAGCGGGCTGTAGGGGGTCAGCGACATGCCGTACTGCTCGCACACGGGGATGAGCTCGCGCTCGTCCTCCCGGTAGAGCAGGTTGTAGTGGTTCTGCATCGAGGCAAATCGGGTCCAGCCGTGCTCGTCCGCGACCACCTGCATGGAGTGCAGCTGGTAGCCGTACATCGCCGAGGCGCCCAGGGCCCGCACCCGGCCGTCGCGCACAAGGCGGTCGAGGGCCTCCATCGTCTCCTCGATCGGCGTGCCGTAGTCGAAGCGGTGGATGATGTAGAGGTCGAGGTAGTCGGTGCCCAGGCGCTCGAGCGTGCCGGCGATCTCCCGCTCGATGGCCGCTCGCGAGAGCGCCCCGTCGTTGAAGAAGACCTTGGAGGCAAGCACGACCTCCTCGCGCTTGACCCCCAGGTTCCTCAGCGAGGTGCCGATGTACTCCTCGCTCGTCCCGTGGGCGTAGACGTTGGCGGTGTCGATGAAGTTGACGCCGAGCTCGAGGGCACGGGCGATGACGGCCTCGGTGCCCGGCTGGTCGATGACCCACTGGTGAAAGTCGGGGAAGACCCGGCCGAAGCTCATCCCTCCGATGCACAGTCGTGGGATCCGGATGCCAGTGCCGCCCAGTGTCGTGTACTCCATCGCGCCCTCCTTCGTGACGCCCGCCTCGCCGCATGCGCGGAGCAGTCGGCAGCGGGCTCGACTCGGGCCCAACGCTCCCCCTCCCGCCGCGGGAGCGCAAGGCCCTGACAGGTCCTGGCAGGGTCAACCAGGGCCTGGCCGACCCTGGCTGGCCCTGGACAGGACGAGGTGTCGCGCCTGCACGTCCTGCACAGCCTGCACGTCCTGACACGGGCGGCAGGCCGGTCGCCTCCTGCGCCGCCAGGCACCGCGCAGCTCACTGGCCCGGAGCCGAGTCCTCGACAACGAACTCGATGGTGTACCCCTGCGCGGCATCGGTCAGCGGGGACAGGAGGCCCGTGATGACGTCCTGAGCCTGCTGGTCGGCGGTCTCGATGAGCGTGTCGTCGTCGAGGTTCTTGGCGACGTCGGCCTCAGCGTCGGCGATCGCGGTCGCAAGGTCCTCCTCGCTCGCGCCGTCGACGAGGGTGAAGCTCTTGTCGTACAGCGAGATGCTGGCCGGGTCGATCCCGACCTCCTGCACCGAGGCTCTGGGCAGTGCCACCGTGATGACCTTGCCGTCGACACTCACGTCAACTTCTGAGAGGTCGACCCCGACCCGGACGTCTGCCTTGTACACCATGTTGAAGGTCGTCTTGTCGATCAAGGGGATCATGCCGTCCTCGTAGTGGACGATCCCGGTCTCGGTGAGCTTGACCGTGGTCAGCTCGGAGCAGGTCGAGATCTGCTGCTCGATGCCCTGCGCGGTCACCTCAGGATCGCCCCAGTCGGCGTACATGACACCCGCACTGAACCCTCCGCCCACGAGCAGCACGGCGAGAAGACCCCACCCCACGCGCCCAGCGGCACGCCCTACCCGACCAGACACTGAACACCACGTCCTTCCACTCGACAGGATGCCAACGGTGGGAACTCTACGGTCGTCCGGGGGTCCACGAGAGCCGTCTCCGGGGCTGAGGAGCTGCCGGGAGGTTGCAACTCGGTGACGAGGCTCGAACGAGGCTCGAACCGGGCCGCAGACCCTGCGAGGCACCGGCGCCGAGCCCTGCACGAGGAACCGGGAGCGGGGCAGGACCTGCGCGCCGACCTCGCCCGCTTCGGCTCATGAGCCTCCCGGGCGCGCTGGCCGGCGAACCAGGGACGGTGTGCGGGTCTGCTAGCGTCCCGGCATGACGCAGCGCATCGTCCCCTCCCTCTGGTTCGACCACACCGCCTTGGAGGGCGCCCGCTTCCACGTCGAGGCCTTCCGCTCCGCCCTGGGCGGGCTCGCCGGCGAGGAGCCGAGCACCGGGGTGGCTCATGTCTCCCGCTACCCCCTTAAGGGCCTGGCCGACTTCCAGAAGGAGTTCGCCGGAGACGTCCTCGAGGTCCGCTACCGGCTCGCAGGCTTCGAGCTCTCGGCCATCAACGCCGGGGACGAGTTCACCATGGACCCCTCCGTGTCCCTGTCCGTCACGCTCAACCCCCTGGCCCTCCAGGACGCCCCGGCCCGCCTGCGCGCGCTGCACGCCGCGCTCCTGGCCGACGGCGGGCGTGAGCTCATGGCGCTCAAGGCCTACGACTTCGCCCCTCTGTACGCCTGGGTGCAGGACCGCTACGGCATGACGTGGCAGCTCGCCGTCGGCTCTGACGAGCCCGGGGAGGACACTTCCGACAGGGCCGCGGTGAGCATCGTGCCGTCGCTGCTCTTCGACGGCCGGGACTCCCTCGCCGCGGAGGCGCTGCGGACCTGGGTGGAGGTCATGGACCGCGCCTTCGGCTCCTCCCGCCTCGGGCAGATGAGCTTCTACCAGCGCCAGGACCGCCAGCAGGCGGACTCGCTGCTGCACGGCACCGCCGTCCTGGCGGGGGTGCCGGTCAGCGCCATGGACAACGGCGGCGAGCAGGACTTCGGGTTCTCCTGCGCCCTGTCCCTCCAGGTCATGTGCGACACCCAGGAGCAGGTCGACACGGTCTGGGACGGGCTCTCGGCGGTCCCGGAGGCCGAGATCTGCGGCTGGCTGCGGGACCGCTTCGGCGTGTCCTGGCAGGTGTGCCCCGCGGGCGTCACCGAGCTCATGACCCGCCCCGGCGCCTTCGAGCTCATGACGACGATGACCAAGCCCGACCTGTCCCGCTACGAGGCGCTCACCACCGACTGACCACCGACTGACCACCGACTGACCACGGACGGGCCGGGGCGGCGGGCACCGGTGGGCCCTTCCCCTCCCGGGGACGGCTCGTTATCCTCACATGCGTGTGGAACTGAGTGCTGACATCCCTGCGTCCGCGGCGCACCGCCCGGCAGGGTCCTCCTGCGCACCAAGGGACACCCATGTCACGCCTCCCGCACGCCTCCTCCTCCGTGGTCCCCGGCGCCCACCTGCGCCTGGACGGAGTCTCCTACTCCTACCCTGGCCGTCGGGTCCTCACCGACGTGTCCTTCACCGTCTCCGCCGGGCAGCGCGTCGGCATCATCGGGAGCAACGGTTCGGGCAAGACCACCCTGCTGCACCTCGTAGCCGGCCTCCTCGCACCGACGGCCGGGACCCTCGCCGTCAGTGGCTCCGAGGAGGTCAGGATCGGGCTGCTGCGTCAGGAGGCTCCCTTCTCACCGGACTCGTCAGTCACGCAGGCTCTGGAGCGTGCGGTGGAGCCGGCCCGACGCGCTGCCGTCAGGCTTGAGGAGGCGGCGTCCGCGCTGGCGCGCGAGCCGGAGGGCATCGAGGCCGCCGCGGCCTACTCCCGGGCGCTCGAGACCGCCGAGGAGCTCGGGGCCTGGCGGACCGACGCCCGGATCGCGGCGACCGTGTCCGGCCTGGGCCTGGCCTGCCTCGACCGAGGCAGGCAGGTGGGGTGCCTGTCGGGCGGGCAGCGGGCCCGGCTCGCCCTGGCCTGTCTCCTGCTGTCCGCCCCGGAGGTCCTCCTGCTCGACGAGCCGACGAACCATCTCGACGACGACGCCGTCGGTTTCCTCGTCGAGGTCCTCACCGCGTGGCGGGGGCCGGTCCTCATGGCGAGCCACGACCGAGCCTTCCTCGACGAGGCCGCGACCCACCTCATCGACCTCGATCCCTCCCCCGTCCCCCAGGCGGTCGCTGGCCCCCTGCTCGAGGAGGGGCCCGGCTCCGGCATCGGCGTCCTGCGCCACACCGGCTCCTACAGCCGCTACGTGGTCGCCCGAGCCGAGGCCGCGCTGCGCTGGCAGCGGCGCTACGACCGGGAGCAGGCCGAGATCGCCCGCCTGCGGGCGGCCGTCCGCGACGAGCACACCGTCGGCCACGAGGAGTGGGCGGCGCGCACCGAGGTCCGCGCTGCCCAGAAGTACTACGCGGACCGCAACGCCCGCGTCGTGTCTCGTCGCGTCACGGAAGCACGCGCCCGTCTGGAGGCCGCGCAGGCCGAGCAGATCCGCAGGCCCCCGTCCCCTCTCGAGTTCCGCCTGCCAGCCACCCCTGAGACCGGCTGCCCTGCCGCTGCCTGCGACGACGGGCCCGACGACCCCGTCCTCGTCGCGACAGGGGTGGGCGTGACCGGCCGGCTCGCACCGACCTCGCTGACCGCCCGTCCTGGGCAGAGGTGGCTCGTCACCGGGCCCAACGGCTCGGGCAAGTCGACCCTGCTCGCGGTCCTGGCCGGAGCACTCGTCCCCACCTGCGGCCGGGTGAACCGACCGCACGGTGACCGGGTGGGGCTCCTGGCCCAGGACGGCGGTCTGGCCGACCCCGTCGGACGCGGACCCGGACGCACCGCGGCGCAGGCCTACACCGACCTCGTCGGAGCGGCACGCGCCCAGGAGGTCCCCCTGACGACCTTCGGTCTGATCTCTCCGCGGGATCTCGACCATCCGGTGGAGGCGCTCAGCCTCGGCCAGATCCGACGCCTCGCCCTGGCCGCGCTCCTGGCAGACCCTCCCGGGATCCTCCTGCTCGACGAGCCGACCAACCACCTGGCCCTCGATCTCGTGACAGCCCTGGAGGAGGCGCTCCTGACCTACCCGGGTGCCGTCGTCGTGGCCTCCCACGACCGCTGGCTGCGCCGGCGCTGGTCCGGCGAGCACCTCGAGATCGGCCCTGGCGCAGGGCTCGGACGCCGAAGCACGGGCGGCCCTCGTTCCACCCTCTGTGAGGCTCGAGTATGCTGGAGGTCTCCGCTCTTGCGTCCGGCTCCCGGGGCTGGTTGATGCTCCCGAGTCTGTCCGGCGGATGATCCGCGATGATGTCGCCGCAGGGCGTGAGGGGGAGATGATGCACGATCGGCGCAGCCTCGCTCCTGCCGCTGAGCTGCCGTTGGAGACCAAGCGGCTCCGGCTCCGCCTGCATGACGCAGACGACGCCGGATGGCTTCACGAGCTGTACTCACGACCTGACGTCGCCCGCTACCTGCTCGACGAGCCGTGGACCGAGGACGTCACCCGCGACAAGCTCGCCGAACGCCTTGCCAGGACCGGGCTCGATGAGGACAGGGGCGCGCTCGCGCTGGTCATCGAGCACGAGGGGGTCGCGATCGGGGACGTCGCTCTGTGGCTCACCGATCACGAGCACCGCCAGGGCGAGATCGGGTGGGTCCTCGACCCGGCACACGGTGGGCGCGGGCTTGCCACTGAAGCCGTCCGGGCAGTCCTCACCCTGGGGTTCGAGCACTACACGCTTCACCGCGTCACAGCGCAGATGGACGCCCGCAACAGCGCCTCCGCAGCACTCGCACGCCGCGTCGGCTTCCGGCTCGAGGCGCACCACGTCCAGGACTGGTTCAGCAAGGGCGAGTGGACCGACACCCTCATCTACGCGCTGCTGGCCTCGGAGTACGTGGGCGCAGGTCGCTCCGCAGGCACCTCCGGGCCGCTGGGCTGACACATCCCCATCGGCCTCGGCACCGGTCCTCAACGCCGCCAACCGTCCCTGGCACCTGACCGACATCCTCGTGACCACTGCCTCAGGGGGACGATGGCGCGTGCCAGGGCTGCTGCGCTCCCCTGAGGAGGCGCCTCGTCGTCCTACTGGCCCGCGGTCCAGGGAAGGAGCGCTCGGGGGGAGATCTCCCTGTCCATCTCCACCGACATCCACACCTCACTCGGCTGGGCCCGGACACCAGAAGTGAAGATGGTCGGCTGCCACCTTCCGCCTACATGCCGGCCGTAGGGCGCCTCGGAGGGGTCGATCGGCGTGTAGTCGGGCGACTGGTAGCCGCGGGCCTTGGCCACGATCTCGTCTGTCAACGGGATCGCGACGTACGCGCCCTCGGTCGTCGGCCCGCAGCGAGCCGGATCCGTGATCCCGCTGACCTCCACCTCGATGCTCTCGTCACCCCCGGTCACCGTGACCGCCGTCACCGCGCACGCCGCCGTCGTCAGGCGAACCAGGATCGCCTGGCCATCGCCAAGAGTCGCCTCACCACCACCCACCGTCGTCGCCTGCGCCAGGTCCAGCGTTGCCAGAGCGGTCCTGGAGTCGATGACGTCGGCAGCGGCGAACGCTGGAGGATGATCTCCAGGCATCCACGGGTAGTAGAGCGCCTCAACCCCCAGACGCTGGGAGGACTCCGAGTCCTGACTGCCCGTGGTGTCGGCAAGGACCGGGCTGAAGATCACCACCGGCGCACCGGAACCAACGACACTGCCGACAGCCGACGGGAACGGGTCGACGGAGACCCCCGGAGTCGCGGCCTCAGCGTAACCGTCATGCTCAGGTCCCTGGTACACAGGCACCAAGTCGGGCATCGAGGGCCTCGCCTCGGCTGTCGAATCCGAGTTCGCCCTGAAGGCAGCCGCCGCTAGCACCGCGATCGTGATGAGGAGGGCACCTGCAGCCAGGCGCTCGATCATGAACACCAAGTCGGAGGGCTCGTTCGCCTTGGGATCGCGGTACTGCCATGCCGTGGTCACTTCCCACTGGGAACGTGGATCGATCATCGTCCACACAAGAAGAGGGACTACTACGATGAGGCACACGATGAGACCAGTCATGACGTCTCCGTCCTGTGGGGCAGGGATGATCCCCGACAGCCGCGAGACTACCATCTCCGTCACGCGCACGACTGGTTTCTGAAGGCTCTTGACCATCCAGGGTGCAGGTCGTGTGAACCCGCCGGTCTCCGGGAGCGGTGGGGCGAGTGCGGACGCGGGGCCCGAGCCGGCCGATCCGGTAGCATCCCGGCGAGCACCAGCGGCGCCTGGAGGAAGAGGAGTGCCGTGAGCCAACAGGAGCGCACAGTCGACGGTCCGGTCCCCACCGGGCGGACCGCGCCGGCGCACCTGGACGAGCTGGCCCAGGCACTGGAGCAGGCCGAGGCCGTCATCGTCGGTGCCGGGGCCGGGTTGTCGGCCGCGGCGGGCCTGACCTACTCCGGTGAGCGCTTCACGCGGCTCTTCCCCGACTTCATCGCCCGTTACGGGCTGACCGACATGTACTCCGCCGGCTTCCACCCCTTCCCCAGCCCGGAGGTGCGCTGGGCGTACTGGAGCCGCCACATCTGGCACAACCGCTACGAGCCGGGTCCGCTGCCGACCTACGCCAGGCTCGTGCGGCTGCTGGCCGGCAGGGAGCACACCGTCATCACCACCAACGTCGACCACCAGTTCCAGCTGGCGGGAGCTGACAGGACACGGCTGTTCTACACGCAGGGCGACTACGGCCTGTGGCAGTGCTCGGTGCCCTGTCACGTGGCGACCTACGACAACGAGGAGACCGTGCGCGAGATGGTCCTGCGCCAGCGCGACCTGCAGGTGCCCGGCGAGCTCGTCCCGCACTGCCCGGTCTGCGGTGAGCCGCTGGCGATGAACCTGCGGGTCGACGCCAGCTTCGTCCAGGACGAGGGCTGGCACGAGGCCGCCGAGCGCCACCGGGCCTTCCTCACTGCCCACCAGGGCGAGCGCGTCCTCCTCCTCGAGCTCGGCGTGGGCGCCAACACGCCCGCGATCATCAAGTACCCGTTCTGGGCGATGACGGCGGACAACCCGCACGCCACCTACGCCTGCCTCAACCTCGGCCAGGTAGGGGCGCCGTCGGCCATCGCCGACCGGTCCGTCCTCATCGACGCCGACATCGACGCCGCCCTGAGCGCCCTGGAGCCGATGCTCGCCACGGCAGGACGGCCATGACGCCTAAGACGCCCATGACGCCACAGCGGCGACACGAGCTTCTCACCTTCCTCGTCACGCAGCTGTCCGCCGAGCGCGGCCGACCGGCACAGGTCCCGGTCGACGCCGCCCCCGAGCAGCTGTGGGCGCTCGTGCGGGCCCTGCTCAACACCCGTCCGCCCCAGCCCTGTGCCGGCCAGGTCCTCCAGGCCCAGGACGAGCTCCTCCAGGGCCTCATCGCCGACCGGGGCGTGAGCAGCATCGGGGACGCAGAGCCCTCCCCGTCCCATCCCGGCCTCCACCTGTGGCGCGGGGACGTGACCACCCTCGCGGTCGACGCGATCGTCAACGCCGCCAACTCCCAGATGCTCGGCTGCTGGTCTCCCGGCCACCACTGCATCGACAACGCCATCCACACCTTCGCCGGCCTCCAGCTGCGCGCCGAGTGCGCCCGGATCATGGAGGCCCAGGGGCACGAGGAGCCCACCGGGCGAGCCGTGCTCACCGGGGCGTACAACCTGCCCTCACGCCACGTCATCCACACGGTGGGACCCATTGCCGCAGGACGGCCCACCGCCGAGCACCGCGAGCAGCTCGCCTCGTGCTACCGCAGTTGCCTGGACCTGGCTGAGGCCCACCACCTGGGCTCGGTGGCGCCGTGCTGCGTGAGCACCGGGGTCTTCGGCTTCCCCCAGGAGGAGGCGGCCGGGATCGCCGTGAGCACGGTGAGAGACTGGCTCGCCGAGCACGGCCGGAGCATCGAGGTCGTCTTCACGGTCTTCTCCGACCGCGACGAGGACCTCTACCGGGGCCTGCTGGGGCTGGGCCCCCGGGGACGCACCCCCTTGTCCACGATGCCGAACACGTCACTGTGAGCCCGACTACCCTGGTCAAAGCGACGTGTTCGGGACCAAGGTGACGTGTTCGACGGCGGGACGCAGGGAGAGACCCGGCTGTCGGCACCGTCCGTGAGGGCCTGAGCGCCTCACTCCCACTCGATGGTGCCCACGGGCTTGGGAGTCAGGTCGTAGGCCACCCGGCACACGCCGGGAACCTCCGCCAGGACGCGGGCGGTGATCCGCCGCAGCAGCGGCCAGTCGAGCTCGGGCACCTCGGCGGTCATGGCGTCGACCGTGTTGACGCAGCGGATGATGACGGTCCAGTCGAAAGCGCGCCGACCGTCGCGCACACCGGTGGCGCGCATGTCCGGCACGACGCAGAAGTACTGCCAGATGTCCTCCCCGGCGGCCTCGATCTCCTCACGGACGACGGCGTCGGCCTCACGCAGCGCCTCCAGCCGGTCGCGAGTGATCGCACCCAGGCAGCGCACCCCGAGTCCCGGCCCCGGGAAGGGCTGGCGCTCCACCATGGACTCCGGCAGGCCGAGCTGCCTGCCAACCACACGCACCTCGTCCTTGTAGAGCAGCTTGACCGGCTCGACCAGCTCGAAGTCCATGTCCTGAGGCAGGCCGCCGACGTTGTGGTGGGCCTTGACGCCCTCCTCGGACTCGAGGATGTCGGGGTAGATGGTGCCCTGCCCCAGGAAGCCGACGCCCTCGAGCCTGGCGGCCTCCTCGGCGAAGACGTTGACGAACTCCCCTCCGATGAGTTTGCGCTTGGTCTCGGGATCGGCCACGCCCTCCAGCAGGCCCAGGAACCGGTCCGAGGCGTCGACGTAGATGAGGTTGGCTCCCATCCCGTCCCGGAAGACCTCGATCACCTCCTCGGACTCGCCCTTACGCATGAGGCCGTGGTTGACGTGGACGCTGATCAGCTGCTTGCCGATCGCCTTGACGAGCAGCGCGGCGACGACGGAGGAGTCGACGCCGCCGGACAGGGCGAGCAGGACCTTGCCGCCGCCGACCTGCGCGCGCACCGCCTCGACGGCATCGGCGATGAAGGCGTCCGCCAGCTCGGGGTTGGTCACGCGCTCCATGTCGGCGGGGCGCTGGTTGGAGGTGAGGTCCACGGGGCTCTCCGTTCATCGTCGAATGCGCGATCCACGCCTGACTGTGCTGACTCTACTGTTCACTCTACTGTCGTGACCCCGTGGGCGAAGACGCCCTGGCAGGACGACGGCGGCCGGGCCCTCGCGGCCAGGAGCCCGCTGGGGTCACCGCCTCAACGACACGCCCCCGCACCTCCCGGCGCGTTCCCAGGCCCGTTCACTCCCACTCGATCGTGCCCGGGGGCTTGGAGGTGCAGTCCAGGACGACGCGGTTGACCTCGGGCACGGTGTTCGTGATGCGAGTGGAGATGCGTGCCAGCACCTCGTAGGGCAGGCGCGTCCAGTCCGCGGTCATGGCGTCCTCGCTCGACACCGGGCGCAGGACGACCGGGTGGCCGTAGGTGCGCCCGTCGCCCTGGACCCCCACGGAGCGCACGTCGGCCAGGAGCACGACCGGGCACTGCCAGATCTGGTCGTCGAGCCCCGCCGCGGTCAGCTCCTCGCGGACGACGGCGTCAGCGGCCCGCAGGACGCGCAGGTTCTCCGCCGTCACCTCGCCGATGACGCGGATGCCCAGTCCGGGCCCGGGGAAGGGCTGACGCGCCACGATCTTGTCAGGCACACCCAGCTCACGCCCGATGGCGCGCACCTCGTCCTTGAACAGCGCGCGCAGGGGCTCGACGAGGGCGAAGTCGAGGTCCTCGGGCAGCCCTCCGACGTTGTGGTGGCTCTTGATGTTGGCGGCACCCTCGCCGCCACCGGACTCCACGACGTCGGGGTAGAGCGTCCCCTGGACGAGGAACCTGATCTGCCCGCCCGCGGCACCGACCTCCTCGACCACGCGCCTCTGGGCGGCCTCGAAGGAGCGGATGAACTCCCGCCCGATGATCTTGCGCTTGGTCTCGGGCTCGGTGACACCCGCCAGCGCGGCGAGGAACCGCTCGGACTCGTCGACGGTGATGACCCTGATCCCCATCCCCTCGGCGTAGTCGTGCTCGACCTGCTCGCGCTCACCGGCGCGCAGGAGCCCGTGGTCGACGAAGATGCACGTCAGCTGGTCGCCCACCGCCCGGTGGACCAGGGCCGCCGCGACCGAGGAGTCCACCCCGCCGCTCAGGCCGCAGATGACGTGGGCGTCGCCGACCTGGGCACGAATGCGCTCGACCTGCTCGTCGATGATGCTGCCCGGGGTCCAGGTGGCCGGGATGCCCGCGCCCACCCGCAGGAAGGTCTCGAGGGCACGCTGGCCGTGCGCGGTGTGCAGCACCTCGGGATGCCACTGCAGGCCGAAGAGGCGCCGCTGCGGGGCCTCGAAGGCCGCCACGGGGGTCTGGGCGGTGAAGGCCGTCACCGTGAAGCCGGCCGGAGCCGCCTCGACCGCGTCGCCGTGGCTCATCCACACCGTCTGCTCGACGGGCGCCCCCGCGAACAGGCAGGAGCCCGGGTCCACCGAGGCGGGGGTGGAGCCGTACTCGCGGGTCCCGGTGCGTCCCACGGACCCGCCCAGCGCCTGGGCCATGACCTGGAACCCGTAGCAGATGCCCAGGACCGGCACGCCGGCCTCGAACACGGCGGCGTCGATGCCCGGAGCCCCCTCGGCGTAGACCGACGAGGGACCTCCGGACAGGATGATCGCCGCGGGGTCCTTGGCGAGCATCTCCGCCACGCTCATCGTGTGAGGGACGATCTCGGAGTAGACGGAGGCCTCACGCACGCGGCGGGCGATGAGCTGGGCGTACTGGGCGCCGAAGTCGACGACGAGGACGGGGCCGACCGGCCCCTCCTGCGCCGACGGGGCGGTGCTGGTGGTCGTCACCGGCTCAGGATAGCCGCGCCCGGCGCGCCGCGGGCGCCGGCGCCCTGAGGCCCCGGGGGCCGACGTGACACGGCTATCAGGTCTTTGTCTGGACATAGTGCAAGAACCTTGCATAGGCTTGCAGCGCTGGCCCACAAGGCCGGGACCGGTCCGACGGGCCGGGCACACAGCCGTGCGGGGCCGCACGGCGGCTCCGCTCGAGAACCGAGAGGACACCACCCATGACCGCTCCCGTCGTTGACGACGTCGTCGTCTCCAGCTCCGCCTCCACCACCTCCTCCCAGGCCGAGGCCAAGGCCGCCGACCTGCTCACCTTCACCATCGGCATGGCGGCCGTGGCTGCCGTCGTCATCACCATGGCCGCCGTCGGTGCGATCACCGGCTCCGCCGCCCTCCTCATCGCCGCGGGCCTGACCGGCACGGCCGCCTCCCTGACCGGCGTCTACACCGGAGTCAACCTCCTGGCCGCCTGAGCGCTCCCGGGCGGCCAGCCCCCGCACCCAGCCCCGGCTAGCGCAGTGCGGCGTTGATCCTGCCCAGCGCCCCCAGGAGGCCGAGCAGGCCCACGACCTGCAGCGCGAGGACCGCGCCGAGGGTCGCCTTCACGGACACCCCCGAGCCGAGCAGGACAGTGGGCAGGAGCACCGTGACGAGCTGCACGAGGGGCCGCAGAACCGCCTCGGCCCGACGCTGGGAGCGCAGAAGCCAGGGCGGCACGAGCGGATCGGTGCCACCGGTGCACGCCGGGGCGATCCCGACGTACTGGGCCGCCACGAGCATCGTTGTGACGACGAGGACGAGCAGCCGAGCGCCTGGCCCGTCCAGCCCGTCGAGCACAAAGAGCAGGACGACGCCGCAGGCGGCGACCCCGGTGCCGGCCACCACCCACGCCAGCAGCATCCGCCCCGGTTGACGGCGCAGTGACAAGACGCCCAGCACCCCCCAGGCCGCCGCGAGCACAACCACCGCCGCCAACGGGGGCTCCGTCGCCCCCTGGGCGAGCAGCGCCGGGGCCAGGCAGATGGCGGCGAGGCCCATCGGCAGGGCCTGGGCGAGCTCAAGGACGAGCCCGACGAGGACGGTCCGGCGCACACGGTCGATCCGCAGGTCCGCGGCCGTCAGGGGGTGCTGCTCGCCGAGCGTCCCAGCGTCCATGAGCACCCAGTCGATGCCGACCGCGGCCTCAAGCGCACCGCTCATGCGCCGCAGGGAGGCGAGCGCCGCCTCAACCCTGCCGTGGGCAGCGTACCAGTGGGGGGTCTCGGGCAGCCCGATGGCCAGCAGGAGCACGGCGACGGCGAGGATGAGCGGGACGATCCAGGCCCCGACAGGCCCCTCCTCCGGCTTCCACCGCCGCGTCAGCTCGCCCAGGACGAGGGCTGTGCCGGCACCGGCAGGCAGGAGGCCCGACAGACGCGGCACGAGGCGGCGGTGCCCGCGCGCGGCGAGCTCGTGGGCCAGCTTCGGGGCGACGACGGCGTAGCCGCCGAGCCCGAGCCCCGCTATCAGCGCGCCGACGGGCCGGCCCCACGAGTGGGTCACGCCGCCAAGGAGCGAGCCGAGGATGACCAGGACGGCGCTGACGAGAACGGCCGGGCGTCGTCCGACAGCGTGGGACAGCAGGTCGAGGGGCACGGCGCCCAGGAGCGAGCCCACCGGCACGGCCGCCAGGAGGGCGACGACGAGGGCGAGGGCCTCAGGCTCGGCCCGCCCCGCCAGGACGGCAGCGGCCGACCCGTCCTGGACCAGCACGAGGGAGACGGCGCCCCAGACCCCTCCGGCCGCGCCGCCGACACCTCCCAGCAGCAGCCGCAGCCGGCGCTGCGCCGGGGTTCTCTCCATGCTCATCAACCCGCTCCGCTCATCCTTTGGCACACGCGACGCCCCTGGTTCCACCACGGACGGGTGGTGCGGGGCCCGCGTTGATCCTAGGGTGGCTTTGTGCTGACAATCCTGTCCACCCCGGAGTGGATCGTCCTCCTTGTCGCGGCTGCCGCGATCGGCCTGTCGAAGACCGCGCTGCCCGGCGCCACGACCTTGGCGGTCGCCCTCTTCGCCGCCGTCCTGCCCGCGAAGGCCTCGACCGGGACGATGCTCGCCCTCCTGCTCGTCGGTGACGCGCTCGCGATCTGGAGCTACCGCCGTGCGGCGGACTGGGACACGCTGCGCCGGCTCGTGCCCGGGGTTCTCATCGGGGTCGTGCTCGGCGCCGCCTTCCTCCATGTGGCCTCGGACCAGATGACCAAGACCTTCATCGGTCTCCTTCTGCTCGTCCTCATCGCCGTGACCCTCCTCCTCATGCGCCTGCCACGGCCCCCGCGGATCCAGGGACGCGTCGGACGGGCCGTCTACGGGACCCTGGCGGGCCTGACGACCATGGCCGCCAATGCCGGGGGACCAGTGACGACGATGTACTTCCTGGCCTCCCGGTTCTCCGTGACGACCTTCCTGGGTACGACCGCCTGGTTCTTCTTCCTCGTCAACGTCCTCAAGCTGCCCTTCTCGATCGGGCTGGGGATCATCCACGCACAGACGCTCGGGGTCGCCCTCGTCCTGGCCCCGGTCGTCATCGCAGCAGCATTCGGCGGCCGGTGGCTGGCGGCCCGGATGAACGAGAAGGTCTTCAATCCGATCGTCACCGCGCTGACAATCATCTCGGCGCTGTACCTGCTTGTCTGAGGCATGCCGCGCCCCACGAGGCGGCCACGAGCGCCTCATGTCCTCACCACCACCGACCGCGCAGGAGGCCCACCGTGAACGCTCCGAGACCCGGCCCTCGACCGGAGCACGCCACCCAGCAGGACGTCGCCGAGGCCGCCGGGGTGTCGCGCGGGCTCGTCTCCCTGGCCCTCAAGGGCGAGGGTCGGATGTCGCCCGAGACGCGCCGGCGGATCATCGAGACCGCCAGGCGTCTGCACTACCGGACGAACACGGCCGCCGCCGAGCTGGCCTCCCGCCGCTCGCTGCGCCTGGCCGCCATCGTGCCCTACCTCGACAACCCGTTCTTCGACCTGGTCCTCCGGGCGCTGCGGCGCAGCGCCGCGCAGGCCGGATACATCCTGACCGCCTTCGTCTCCGATCTCAGCGACCGGGTCGAGAGCTCGACCGTCGACGACGTCCTGTCCCTGCGCCCCGAGGGGCTCATCCTCCCGGGCACCTCGATGTCGGCCGAGCGGCTAGACGAGCTCGCGGCACTCGTGCCGCTGGTGGTCATGGACCGTGACCTCGAGTCCGACACCGTCAGCGTGGTCCGCCTCAACGAGACCCACGCCGCCGGCCTCATCGTCGACCACCTGCGCGCACAGGGCGTGCGCCACCTCATCTACTTCGGCCCTGCCTCAGCCCTCCACGAGACGCTCGTCGACGAGCGTCGCGGCGCGTGCCGGGCGGCAGCCCAGCATGCTGGCCTGGGTTTCACCAGCGTCGTCTGCGAGGACGGCGCGAGCCCGGCGCTGCGACATGCCCGGGACCGGGCAGGCGAGGGCTTCGCGGCCATCACCTACAACGACGTCCTCGCCCTCGACGTCCACACGGCGCTGCTGAGCGCTGGCCTGCGCCCCGGGGACGACGTCGCCCTCGCCTCGTACGACAACTCACCCCTGGCCAGGCGCCAGGAGTTCTCCCTGACGAGCATCGACCAGTCCCCCGACCGCCTGGCCGCCGAGTCGGTGGCGGCGCTCCTGCGCCCGCGGGACGCTCCCGCCGTCCACATCACCGTCCCCGCCCGGCTCGAGGTCCGCGCCTCCAGCCTCGTCGGCACCCCACGCTAAGCCCCTCAGGACCACCCCTTGCGCGCCCTGAGCACCGCTGCTATTTTTGTCCTTACAAAGTTGATGACGCGCGTTATCACTGGCGAGAGCACGCGTTGATCGACGGTCAGCGTCGGCCGTGAGGAGCCACCATGACCACGAAGAAGTCCATCGGCGTCGGCGTCATCTCCCTGGGATGGATGGGACGCCTTCACGCACGCGCCTACCGCTCGGTCGGCGAGCGCTTCCCCGAGCTCGGCATCGAGCCACGCCTCGTCGCCGCCGCCGACCCCCTTGAGGAGGCGCAGCGCGCCGCCACCGAGGACCTCGGCTTCGAGCGCGCACACGCCAGCTACCGCGAGCTGCTCGCCGACCCGAGCATCGAGGTCGTGTCCATCTGCGCCCCCAACTATCTCCACGCCGAGATCGCCCTGGCCGCCGTCGAGGCGGGCAAGCCCTTCTGGATCGAGAAGCCCATGGGCGTCAGCGCCGAGCAGGCCCGCAGCGTCGCCCGGGCAGCGCAGGCCGCCGGGCTCGTCACCGCCGTCGGCTTCAACTACCGCCACACCCCCGCCATCGAGTACATGCGGGAGCTGGCCCGCACCGGGGCCCTGGGGCGCCTGACCAACGTCCGTGTCTGGCTCATCGCCGACTACAACTCCTCCCCCTTGAGCCCCCTGACCTGGCGGGCCTCCCGGGACAGGGCCGGCGCCGGCGTCGTGCCCGACCTCATGAGCCACGGCGCCGACCTGGCCCAGTACGTCGTCGGGCGCATCGCCTCGGTCACCGCCATGACCGACACCTTCATCACCGAGCGCCCGGTGCCGACCACAACGGGTGTCGGCCACTCCGGCTTCGAGATCGGCGAGGAGACGGGGCCCGTGGAGAACGAGGACTACGTCGCCATGCTCGTGCGCTTCGACAACGGGGTCCTGGGGACACTGGAGTCCTCCCGGGTCTCCGTGGGGCCGCGCGCCGAGTACGTCGTCGAGGTCTACGGCACCAACGGCTCGGCGCGCTGGAACTTCGAGCGCCTCAACGAGCTCGAGGTGTGCACCACGGTCGACGGCGGACCCACCCACGGCTACACCCGCGCCATGGCCAACCCCGCCTGGGGCGAGTGGAGCCGGTACCAGCCCGCCATCGGCACCTCGATGGGCTTTGACGACCTCAAGTCCATCGAGGCCGCCCAGTTCCTGCGCTCCGTACTCACCGGCGAGCAGCTCGCCCCCTCGGCCGCTGACGCCTGGTGCGCCGCCGAGGTCGACGAGGCCGTCGTCGCCTCAGCCGCCGACGGCCGCTGGCACGACGTCCCCCACATCGAGCTCCCCACCACGTTCAACCGCTGAGAACAGCTCCGCGTCCCGGGGCGCCCGTCACTGCCGGGTGCCCCGGAGGCGCAGCACCCGCACTGATCCGACACGCCCTCCACCCGATGAACGACCCTGACCGCACAGCCAACCAGCCGTGCCGACGTGACACTCAGAAAGGACAACGCATGAGCACCGTTGCCCCGCGGATCGCCCTCAAGGGCATCACCCGTGCCGAGATGGCCCAGGCCGTCGAGCACACGCCCCCCTCGGGCAAGCACCGTGGAATCCTCGCGGTCGCCGGCGTGGCCACGCTCGGCTCCCTCCTGTTCGGCTACGACACCGGCGTCATCTCGGGCGCCCTGCCCTACATGTACATGCCCTACGCCGCACGGGGCCTGCAGCTGACGAGCCTCGAGGAGGGCGCGATCGGCGGCACCCTGCTGATCGGGGCGGCACTGGGCGCCCTCATCGGCGGGCGGCTGTCTGACCGGTACGGACGTCGCCACAACATCACGCTGCTGGCCATCGTCTTCCTCCTCGGCGCCCTGGGCACCACCTTCGCCCCCAACGTGTGGGTCATGTACCCGTTCCGCCTCGTGCTCGGCTTCGCCGTCGGCGGCGCCTCGGCGACGGTGCCCGTCTACCTCGCCGAGACCGCGCCCAAGCGGATCCGCGGGTCGATCGTCGCCATCGACCAGCTCATGATCGTCACCGGCCAGCTCCTCGCCTTCACGATGAACGCAATCATCAACCACGCCAAGGGCGGCCCCCGGCTGACGATCACCCATGACCCGAGCGGCCACTTCGAGCCGGGCTCCTACTCCTACGACACCATCACGGCGCTCCAGGCCTCCAAGGGCGGCACGATGGACTCCGCCCAGTTCCATGAGTTCCTCAACCAGCTGAGCATCTCGGCGGGCAACGGCGAGGCGTGGCGCTACATGCTCGTCCTGTGCTCGATCCCCGCCGTCGCCCTGTGGATCGGCATCCGGCTCATGCCCGAGTCCTCCCGCTGGTACATCGCCAAGGAGCGCCTCTACGACGCCATCGGCGCGCTCAAGCGGGTCCGCGACCCGCAGCGCGACGGAGCCCTGGAGGACGAGCTCATGGAGATGGCCGAGGCGCGCCAGCACGAGATCATCGAGCAGCAGCAGGCCAAGGGCCTGGGCTACGTCTGGTCGACCCCGTGGCTGCGCAAGCTCCTCCTTGTCGGCGTCTTCCTCGCGGTGGTCAACCAGACCACCGGCGTCAACACGGTCATGTACTACGCCCCCAAGGTCCTGGAGTACGCCGGCATGTCCACCTCCGCCTCGATCACCGCCCAGGTCGCCAACGGCGTCATGAGCGTCATCGGCTCGGCCATCGGCATCTGGCTCATCCTGCGGTTCCGCCGCCGCCAGATCCTCATCGCCGACGTCACCGGCGTGGGCGTCTGCCTGCTGGGCATCGCCGCGACCTTCCAGCTGGCCATCGCCCCGCACATGGGCACCGGAACGACCCCACCGGCCTGGGCCGCCTTCCTCATCCTCGGTCTCATGGCCGTGTTCATGCTCATCGTCCAGTCCTCCAACGGAACTGTCGTGTGGACGATGATGGGCGAGATCTTCCCCTCCAACGTCCGGGGGGTGATGAGCGGCGCGGCGATCTTCTGCATGTGGACCGCCAACGCGATCATCACCTGGACCTTCCCCCCGATGATCGAGAGCCTCGGCGGCGGCCTGACCTACGCGATCTACGGAGTTCTCAACCTCGTCATCGCGGTCATCCTGTTCAAGATCATGCCCGAGACCTCGGACCGGTCGCTCGAGGAGATCGAGCGGGAGATGGAGGCACGCTACTCCTGACCCTCGCCCACCCCACACTGGTCCCGACTTCGTCCTGACACATACAAAGAGCTCGCGAGCGCACGCGGCGGCGGCACCGATGCCCCGTGGCGGGAGCGCCCGACCGGCACCGCACACCCTCCAGCCCGCACCGAAGGAGATCGTCATGGCCTTCCGCCTCGACCCCGCCACCGCCATCAAGGACCCGCACGGCATCAGCTGGGGCATGCACCCCATCGCCTGGCGCAACGACGACATCAAGGAGGTCGGCGCCTTCAACACCCTGGAGGACGAGCTGCTCGACCTGGCCGACCTCGGCTACGCCGGCACTGAGGTCGCCGGCTGGTACCCCTCGAAGGAGGAGACCAAGGAGCGCGCCGAGGCCCGCGGCATCCAGATCGTCGCCCAGTGGTTCTCCAGCTTCATCGTCCGCGACGGCATCGAGGCCGTTATCCCGGAGTTCACCGAGACCTGCGAGTACCTCCAGTACCTGGGCGCCACCCGCGTCGTCGTCTCCGAGCAGACGGGCTCGGTCCAGGGCCAGCGCGACGTGTGCATCTTCACCAACAAGCCCGTGCTCACCGAGGAGGAGTGGCCCGTCCTGGCCGAGGGCCTCAACCGCCTGGGCGAGATCGCCCAGGCTCACGGTCTCCAGCTCGTCTACCACCACCACCTGGGCACGGTGGTCCAGACCAAGGCCGAGACGATCAGGCTCATGGAGCTGACCGACCCCGACAAGGTCTCGCTGCTGTTCGACACCGGCCACGCCTTCGTGGGCGACGGCGACGTCATGGGCCTGCTCGAGGCGACGATCGATCGCGTCAGGCACGTCCACTTCAAGGACGTCCGTCCCGAGAAGATGGAGGAGTCCAAGAGGCTCGAGCGCTCCTTCCTCGACTCCTTCCTCAACGGCATGTTCACCGTCCCGGGGGACGGCATGATCGACTTCACCGAGCCCTACACGTTCCTCGTCGACCACGGCTACAACGAGTGGATCCTTGTCGAGGCGGAGCAGGACCCGGCGATCGCCAATCCCCACGCGTACGGCCTCAAGGCGCGGGCCTACATCGAGAGCACCCTCCTGACGCTCTGAGGCCCACCGAGCCGGCGCGCAGCCACGACGGCGCCCCTCGACGGTGAGGCGCCCGCCCCCACGGCGGTGGGGACGGGCGCCTCACAGCGCGCGCGGCGCGCCGGGACGCGGCGGGCCCGGCGCCCGGCGGCGGCTCACAGGCTCATGTCGACCACGGCGCGCCCCTGGATCTCCCGGTTGCGCAGGGCCTCGTAGCCGGCCGCCGCCTCGGCAAGGGGCAGCCGCCTGGAGACGACGTCGCGGTAGTTGATGACACCCTGGGCGGCGAGCCCGACGACGGCGGGCAGGTCCTGGCGGGTCCGGGCG